>CAWGNY010000020.1:0-19590 GCA_963824025.1 Ilumatobacteraceae bacterium | reverse complement strand
CCGGATCGTCGACCGCCAGGAGCAATCCCCGTTTCGTCTCGCTCCACATCGACTCGATCCAGCGCCGAACCTCGGGGTGGTCGAGGAGTTCCTGCTTGAGCTCCTCGCCCTTGGCGCGGAGTTCGGGGTCCTCGCGCAGCCGACGAGCGAAGTCGGCCGACCGGACGTCGACGCTGGCGCGCAGTTCGTGGTCCGGCGACGCACGCACGTCGGCGATGAATCGGGTGACGACGTCGTAGATCTTGGCGAACACGCGGTCGTCGATGCCCTCCGGAACCCACCACGGCGACTCCTCGTACAGTCGATGGCGGAACGTGGCGCGATTGTCGTCGAGGAAGCCACTGACGCCGACGAGGACCGCGTCGAGCAGGCGCTGGTGGTGTCCGCCCTCGATCGTGATGTCGAGCACGCGGCCCACGACCGGTGACACCTGCGTGGCCTGCACGTGGGAGCGGACGAAATGTTCGAGCCCGGCCTGGATCTCGTCGTCGTCCAGCACCTCGAGCCCACCGCGGACGATGTCGGCCAACGCCTCGCCGGCCCGTTCGGCGTGTTCGGGGTCGGCCAGCCATTCGCCGGCGTGGCGGCCGACCTCGGCGCCGTGGAGGCGCTCGTCGATCACCTCGGCGGTCAGGAAGTTCGATTCGACGAAGTCGCCGAGGCTGCGTCCGATCTGGTCCTTGCGCTTCGGGATGATCGCGGTGTGGGGGATCGGCAGCCGGAGCGGATGACGGAAGAGGGCGGTCACGGCGAACCAGTCGGCGAGCGCACCGATCATCGCGGCCTCCGCGACGGCGCGGACGTAGCCGACCCATGCGCCGGAGTCCTCGTTGAGCTTCGCGACCACGAACACGATCGCCGTGACCACGAGCAGCGACGTCGCGACCAGCTTCATGCGGCGCAGTGCGCGGGCACGCTGCATGTCGGCGAACGACATCGTCGAGTCGGTCGGAGGGTCCACGTCGAGAAGCGTCATCGCCGTCGAACGTATCCCCGCGTGATCCGGGCGGTTCGTGTTGGCCACCCCGGCGCTATGCTCGCCGCTTCGGGCCTGCGGGTCCGAATGGAGAGGTGCCAGAGCGGCCGAATGGGATGCCCTGCTAAGGCATTGATCCTCCGGGATCCGTGGGTTCAAATCCCACCCTCTCCGCCAGCGGCCGGTCGGTCCTCGTTCATCGAGCGCCGACCGGCCTCGCTCGTCATCGCCGCGAACGAATTGCCGCGTCCCGGCACCGACAAATCGTCCGGCCGCCGGCCCGTCGTTCGCGATTTGCCGGGTCCGGGACGCGGGAAATCGTGGGGGCGGCACATCTCACCCAAATGACAACCATGTCGTCTGGATGACAGCCGCGTTGCGGTTTGATGACGAGTGGAGTAGACATCGTGCATCGGGCGATGTCGGGTGGTGTGACACCACCGCGAGATTCCCCTCGAGAACTGACGACACGATCGGCGTTGGGCACGACAAGGCGTAGGTGACGAGATGAACCGTGATGACATGAACCCGGGTGGAACGACCCCCGGTGACGATTTCTGGGGCTCGACACCCGACTGGACGGAGTCGACGGGTCGCACGCGGCGCGAGCGCTCGAAGGGCCGTGCGGATCTGACCGGCGCCATCAAGGGTCTGTGGAACACAGCGATGTCGGGCGGTGCCGAAGGCACCCGCGAGCACCGCGTCTTCGACGCCACGGACGCTCGACCCGCGGCAGCGGGGTCGGCGATCGATCCGACGATGTTCGACGACCTCGACACCGAGGTCCCCCTGTCGACCAGCGGACGCGTCGACGTGTTCGACGCCGGCGCGCCGGCCACCCACAGTGAGTCCCCCGACCCCGATCCGGACCCCGAGTTCCTGCACCCGACCACCGAGGTCCCGGTCATCGACGCAGCGGCGCCCGCGCCCGATGGGTTCGAGACGATGACCCCCATTGCGATGATCGAACGCGACGACACGCGCCGAGGTGCCGGCCGTTCGATCGACCCGCTCCTCATGCGGGTCGGTGCCGTCGCCGTGTTGACGACCCTCCTGGTCCCGTTGATGATCGGTCTCACGTCCAACGACGGCACCGGTGACACCGTCGCCTCGGGGCAGACCCTTCCGGCACCGACGCTCGTCGGCCCAGCCGCCGACGCCGCGATCGTGTCGACCCCGGACGTGGCGCTCGACCCAGACCTGCTGCCGCCCGCCGTCCCGGTGAACCCGCCGGTGTCCGACGACGACGGCGACACGACCGCCTCGGCCGCCGAAACCCCGAGCACCGGGGCGACGACCGGTGACATCGTCGAGCTCGCCTCCGACGAATCGACCGGCCCGACGTCTGCGGACAGCGCCGGGTCCACCTCGAACGGCCCGGCGGTCGACGCGCCGGCGACTGCCCGAGGCGATGCCGATCGGAACCGGTCCTGCGGGGTCGAATACGACGTGCAGCCGGGCGACTTCTGGCTCCGGCTCGCCGAGGGAGCCGGCGTTTCGCTCGCCGAGGTCCTCGAGGCGAACGGTGCCACGACCGACACCCCGCTGTACCCCGGGACGACGATCTGTCTCCCCGCCGGTTCCTCGGTACCACCACCACGGGCACCCACGACAACGCCCGCACCCACGACGACGGCCGCCCCGACCACGACCGCAGCCCCCACGACCACCACCACCCGACGACCATCGCGGCGACGCCGGGCGACGTCGAGCAGATCATCCGCGACGTGTGGCCCGACGAACTCGAAGAGCGTGCTCTCGAGATCGCCTTCCGCGAGAGCCGCTTCGTGCCGACGGCGAGGAACTCCTGCTGCTACGGCATCTTCCAGATCTACTGGAGCGTGCACAGGAGTTGGCTCGCCGACATCGGGATCACGAGCGACCAGCAGCTGTACGACCCGGCCACCAATGCCCGCGCCGCCTACGCCCTGTACCAGCGCGCCGGCGGCTGGGGCCCCTGGACGCTCTGAATCCACCCGAATCTTCGATGGCGGTCGTTCGAATCTCGGGCCGAGCCGTCTAGAATGTCGATCGCCTTCGGGCACCGGCGCTCGTAGCTCAATGGATAGAGCACTTGACTACGGATCAAGCGGTTGGGAGTTCGACTCTCTCCGAGCGCGCACACACGATCCCCCGCCATGCGGGGGATCGTCTGGTAATGGGCGCCGATCTGGCACGCTGGGTGACGGTGGCCGCAGAGGCCACGAAAAAGTTGCTCATGTTCACTCCTGATTCTGCCGATAGTCGCTCATGAGGATCGTTCGAGTCGCCGCGCTCGTCGGCAGCCTGATCCTCCTCGTGGCGACCGCGGTGTCGCTGATCAACCGGCGTGGCGACGTCCGTGACGAACAGCTCGCCAGGGTCGAGGTCGTGTCGAACATCACCGAGCAGTCGGTTCGGGAGACGTTGGACAACGTCGCCCACCTCGTCGACCTCGCAGCGCTCGCCATGCTCGACATCGACACCGGCACCGAGGAGGGCGTGACCGCCGCCGGTCGAATCGCCGACTCGCTGGCTCAGGCCGTGCCGGGATCGGATGCGTGCGTCAGTGCTTCCCCTCTCGTGTGCACCGACACCGACCTGTATTCGCTCTCGTCGGTCTCGGAACTGGCGGCGCGATCGGCGCGTCCGGTCGAGACCGACAGCGGGGACACCGTCGGTTCCGTGCTCGGTGTCGACGCCGATGCAGACACCGTGTCCGTCGTGAGTCGACTGATCGACGGTCCGCGGGCGATCACGGTGGCCCAGCAACTTCCGGTCGAGGCGCTCGTCTCCGAAACGGCTCGATCGGCGATCGAGGACGTCGACGTCGCCGTCGACGTTGTCGCGGACGGCCGCTCGACCGACGACGAGTTCGGAATGGTCGAGGTGGTCGACGGTCGACGGACCGTCGTCGACGTGGTCGGCGACCCCTTCGCGGTCGGATCGATCGAGGTGACGTCATCTGTCGAGAGCGAGGTCGGGCTCGCAGCAGACCGGGCGTTCACCTACCTCTCGCTGCTCGCTCTCGGCACCGTGCTGCTCGCCCTCGCGGGCTGGACCTTCCTCGTCGAGCGCCGTCAGCTCGAGAAGCGCGCCACCACCGACGAACTCACCGGGCTGATCAACCGTCGTGAGTTCGAACGGGTCAGCGAAGAGGCGCTCGACATGGCCGACCGGTTCAACACCGGTCTGTGCGTGATGGTGATCGACCTCAACGGCTTCAAGCAGATCAACGACCGGCTCGGGCACCAATTCGGCGACCTCGTGTTGACTGCGGCGTCCGAGCGATTCGTCGACGCTGTGCGCGACACCGACGTCGTCGGTCGGTGGGGCGGCGACGAGTTCGTCATTCTCCTCCCCGGGCTGTCGGAACGCACCGCTGTGCGCAACAGTGCGGAACGCATCTGGAACAAGCTCGCGGGTTCGCCGGTGGTCGGCGACACCATCATCACGTGCAGCATCGGCGCCGCGATCTTCCCGCGCCACGGGATGACGCTCGATGCCCTGATGCGCGCCGCGGACGTGGCGATGTACGAGGCGAAGACGACCGGCGTGAGCCATCGCATCGCCGACACGATCGCCGTGGGTGAGTCACTGCTGAACCCGGACGGGTCGATGGAACCGCTGCCGTCGGCGGAGTCCGAAACTCCCCAGGTCGTCACCGACGAGTACGCCGGTCCGGATCGGCGACGTTCCCCGGTTCCGCCGCCTCCGATTCCGCCCGTCCCCCTTTCGGGATCGAGACGGGGCAGCGGTGATTCCGACGAGCTCGCGCCGCCCGCGCCGCTGCACGACGAGCCGTCGGTTCGCTGAGGCGTCGCGTCGTAGACTCGGCGCGTGCGTGACGACGTCCTGACCTCGAAGCTCGCGGGATTCGGCACGACGATCTTCGCCGAGATGTCCGCGTTGGCGGCTTCGACCGGCGCGATCAACCTGGGTCAGGGATTTCCCGACACGGACGGGCCGTCGGCCGTTCTCGACGCGGCGGTCGAGGCGATCCGAGCAGGGGTGAACCAGTACCCGCCGGGGCTCGGGGACCCCGGGCTCCGTCGGGCGATCGCGGACCATCAGCGACGTTGGTACGACCTCGCCGTGGACCCCGACACGCAGGTGGTCGTCACCGCCGGCGCGACCGAGGCGCTGGCCGGTGCGCTGCTCGGGATGCTCGATGCCGGTGACGAAGTCGTGCTGTTCGAGCCGATGTACGACAGCTATCAGGCAGGCATCGCCCTCGCCGCCGCCACGCCCGTTCCGGTGTTGCTCCGTCCCGATCTCGATGAGGGCATCTGGCGGTTCGATCCCGACGCCCTCCGCGCGGCGATCACCGATCGGACCAAGATCATCCTGCTCAACACACCGCACAATCCGACCGGCAAGGTGTTCGATCGGAGCGAGCTGGAGTTGATCGCCGAGCTCGCGATCGCACACGACCTCATCGTCGTGACCGACGAGGTGTACGAACACCTCGTGTTCGAGGGTGCCGAGCACGTCCCGCTCGCCACGCTTCCCGGAATGTTCGAGCGGACCCTCACCATCTCCTCGGGTGGCAAGACGTTCCACACGACCGGCTGGAAGATCGGTTGGATGAGCGGCCCGACCGAGCTGGTCACCGCGGCGCGCCTCGCGAAGCAGTACCTGACCTATGTCAACGGTGCCCCGTTCCAGCCGGCGACAGCAGTCGGTCTGGACATGCCCGACGGGTACTTCACGACGCTGCGCCGCGATCTGCAGGTGGCCCGGGACCGTCTCGTGCATGGTCTCGAGCGGGCAGGTTTCGTCACCTATCGACCCGAGGCCAGCTACTTCGTGACCGTCGACGTCCGCTCGGCGCGCTCGGACGGCGACGGGATGGCCTTCTGCCGGTCGCTGCCCCACACGGCCGGAGTCGTTGCCGTTCCCGCATCCGCGTTCTACATGCACCCCGAGCACGGGGTACATCTCGTCCGCTTCGCGTGCTGCAAGCAGCTCGGCGTGATCGACTCGGCGGTCGACCGACTCGTGGCGGCGTTCGGATGAGCGTCCTGCGCGTCGCGGCGATCCAGCACGACATCGTGTGGCACGACCGGGAAGCGAACTTCGCTCGTCTCGCGCCGATGATCGCCGGAGCAGCAGCCGGCGGCGCGCGTGCTCGTGCTGCTCACCGAGACCTTCTCGACGGGCTTCTCGTTCGACACGCCCGGCATCGGCGAACCGGAGGGCGGGGCGTCGGCGCAGTTCCTCGCGGCACGGGCGAAGGAGCACGGACTCTGGCTGGGTGGCTCGTGCCCCGAGATCTCGCCGGATGCGTCCGTCGACGACCGGCGGCCGTCGAACTCGTTCGTGCTCGCAGGTCCGCACGGCGAGGTGCATCGGTACCGCAAGATCCACCCGTTCTCGCATGCGCACGAAGAGCAGTTCGTGCGTGCCGGCACGGAGTTCGTCACCGTCGAGGTCGAGGGGGTCCGGTTGAGCCTGTTCGTCTGCTACGACCTCCGTTTCGCCGACGAGTTCTGGGCGCTGGCCGACCGGACGGACGCATACCTCGTCGTGGCCAATTGGCCCGCCAAGCGCCGGTTGCACTGGTCGACGCTGCTCCGGGCCCGAGCGATCGAGAACCAGGCGTACGTGGTCGGGGTCAATCGGGTCGGTTCCGGCGGTGGGCTGGACTACAGCGGCGACAGCGCGGTGATCGATCCGCTCGGCGAGGTACTCGCCTCCGGTGCCGGTGGTGAGACGGTGCTGTTCGCCGACATCGACCCCGCTCACGTCGCGAGCACGCGCCGTCACTTCCGCTTCCTGCAGGACCGACGCTGAGTTCGTTCCGATCAGTCGATGAGCGGGCGTCGCATCAGTGACACCTCGATGCCGTGCGACATCTGGCGGCCCACTTCGGTGAAGCCGAGGCGCTCGTGGAATCGCAGCGACGGCTCGTTCGGCGGGTCGACGTTGACCTCGAGCGTCAGCCCGGTCGCGTCGGGGAAATCGCTTCGAATTCGCCGATCGACCTCCGCGTACAACTCGGTGCCCCAGCCCCGTCCGCGAGAGCTCTCGACGAAGGCCACCCGGTCGAGGTAGAGCGCGTCGGGGTATCGGTCCATGCACCAGCGGTAGTTCACGGAGTCGTACGTCGAGCCGCCGGCGAGGACCAGGCAGAAGCCGACGATCTCGTCCTCGTGGTCGACACAGAGCGCGATCGCCGCTTCGTCGGCGAGATACGTCAGGCCTCCGTGATCGAGTGGTCCCACCTCGGGCACGTTCGAACGGTTGATCTCGAGCACGCGTTCGAGGTCGGCGGACACGAGCGGTCGAATCAGCGGCGATCGAGACATCGCCCGCAACGTAGCGAACCGGACGATGAACGATCGCGAACCAATCGGCCGCGTCGGCCGTGCCCGTCGAGAACGTCGTATCCTCGGATCATGTTGTTCCGCAAGAACGTCACCATGGTCGAGCCCGCCGATGCCCTCCCCGGCCGGACCGATCAGACGATGCCGGTCCCCGATGCGCACTACGTCAACGGCAACCCGCTCGTGGGGCCGTGGCCGGAGGGGATGGAGATCGCCGTCGTCGGGATGGGGTGCTTCTGGGGAGCCGAGCGGATCTTCTGGCAACTCGACGGCGTCTACTCCACGTTCGTCGGCTACGCCGGGGGATACACCCCGAACTGTACGTACGAGGAGAACTGCACCGGCCTGACCGGTCACGCCGAGGTCGTGGGCATCGTGTTCGATCCGAAGGTGATCAGCTTCGAGCGGATCATGCAGGTGTTCTGGGAGAGCCACGACCCGACGCAGGAGATGCGTCAGGGCAACGACGTCGGGAGCCAGTATCGCACCGCGGCGTACGCCACACAGGCCGACCAACTCCCCGTGATCGAGGCGACCCGGGACACGTTCCAGGCCCAACTCGATGCGAAGAACTTCGGGACGATCACGACCGAGGTCAAGCAGATCGACTTCGAGCGCGACTTCTACTACGCCGAGCCGTACCACCAGCAGTACCTCGCGAAGAACCCCAACGGGTACTGCGGGATCGCCGGCACGGGTGTCAGTTGCCCGATCGGGCTGGGTGCCTGAGGGGACCACCGAGAACCATCCGAACACCTCGACGAGGCGGGTGACGACGTCCGGAGGGCCGTCCCGGGCGACACGACCGCCGGCTGGTCACGTGTGGGATCGGCCGGATCACCAGCCGCTCGCGCGGATCTCGTCGCCATCCGCGTCGAGGCCACGGCCGGCCCATCGCAGTGCTCCGGGCGTGGCCGACAGCCGTGCGATCAGACTCTGCATCGGGGTGTCATCGAGGGTTTCGATGGCACCCCGATGTGCGTAGTGGGCGTCGCTCGCGATGTCCGCCATGTCGAGGACGGGGCCGATCGCGGCTTCGGCGGCCGTGAACCGGTCGAGCACCTCGGCTCGTGTCCGCGCTGCGCACCACGCGGCCATCGCCGCTTCCAACTCGTCGCGATGTGCGGCTCGGCCCCCGAACGTCGTGAAACGCTCGTCGTCACCCCGGCCGATCAGGTCGAGCACCCGGGCGGCCACCGAATCGCTGCTCGTCGACACCGCGACCCAGCCGCCGTCGCTGCAGCGGTAGGTCCCGCGCGGCACGGTGTACGGCAATCCGGCACCGAGGCGTTGCTGCTGCTGGCCGGTGACGGCATACAGCGAGGCGAGCGGACCCATGAGGTGGAACATCGTCTCCAGCAGGTTGGTGTCGACCACCTGGCCGACTCCGGAGTGGAGGGCGACCATCGTCGCGAACGCGGCCGCCAATCCGGTCACCTCGTCGGTCAGTGCGATCGGTGGCAGCAGCGGCGCACCATCGGGTTCGCCGTTGAGTGCTGCGAACCCCGACATCGCCTCGGCGATCGTCGCGAAGCCGGGCCGCAGGGCGTAGGGGCCGGTCTGGCCGAACCCGGAGACCCTCGTGATCACCAACGAGGGTCGGCGTTCGAGCAATGTGTCCGGGCCCAGCCCGATTCGTTCCATCGTGCCCGGTCGCGAGTTCTCGACGAGCACGTCGGCGTCGTCGACGAGCCGGAGGAAGACGTCCCGGCCTGCCCGGTCCTTCACGTCGATCACGATCGTGCGCTTGTTCCGGTTGACGAGCTTCCACCACAACCCGATCCCGTCGCGGGGGTCCTTCCATGCCATGTCGCGCAACCCGTCGCCACCCGGCCGTTCGACCTTGATCACGTCGGCGCCGAAGTCGGCGAGATATCGGGCGCAGTTGGGGCCGGCGAGCACCGTCGACATGTCGAGCACCCGCAAGCCGTCCAGTGGACCGGCACGGGCGGGTTCGTCGCTCACCGATCGATCATCGCAGACAGGGACGCAGCCGGGCGAGTCATCTAGCTGGGCTTTCTCAAGAAGCCTTGACTTTGCAGTCGCCTGACGCGCGCTGGCATGACCGCTGACAGTGCCGGTCTTACCGTGCTGAGTGCTGACTCGAGGGAATGGCCCTGGGGTCCGAGAAGAGAACCGCATGGATACTTCGAACGTTCAACCCGCCGACGAGCAGCCACCGATCATCCGGTGCCGGGATCGCGGGTTCACGCTGTCCGAGGTGATCGTGGCGATCGCCCTGACCGGTGTCCTCGTCCTCACGATCATCGCCGCCGGCTGGACCCTGATCCGGGTGTCTCGCGTCTCGGACGAACAGGCGGCCGTCGAAGCCGTTCTGGGGGCGGCGGCCGACGAACTGTCGCAGTTCGGCTGGCAGAGCTGCCCCGAGGAGACGCTCAACTACGACGTCCGCGTCGGTGAGGCGGCCTCGCGCATCGACTGGCCCTCATCGTCGGTGACGGTCAGCAGGATCGAATACTGGGACATCACCACCGGATCGTGGTCGGGTGTCAACCCGTTCGTCAACACCGACACCGGGCTGTGCGGCCCCGTCCCCACGACCGCTGCGGCGTCGCGCATGCAGCGGGTCACCGTCCGAGCCTCCGCCCCCGGCGGCACCCAGGCACGCGAACTCCAAGTCGTCGTCGCCGAAATCCGATTCCTCGATGAACAGGACAACGCCTGATGATCTTCCACCACCGCCCGAAGACCGTGCATCGTGACCGGGGCTTCTCGCTGCCCGAACTGCTGATCGCAATGACCGTTTCGGGCATCTTGGTGTCCGCCCTCGCGATGGCGTTCTCGGTGATCGTTCGCAGCCAGTCCGGTTCGCAGCAGCGCATCGCCGAATCGAAGGACGTCACGTTCGTCCAGACGTGGTTGCCGACCGACCTCAGCTCGGCGACCCAGACGTGGATCGAACCCGTTCTCCCGTTCCCGTTCAACACCGCCCTCCCGGGCACGAACGTGCTCACGATGGCACGGCCCGACCTCCAGACCGGTGGGGCCTACCTCATCATGTACCGCTACGAGGAGTTGCCGGGACGCGGCTGGATCATGGCGCGGTATCGCGTCGACAATCCCGGTTGTCCCACGCCCTACCCGGTCGTCGGGAACTGTGACGGTGGTGCCGAGACCGTGAAGCGCATCGGCGTCGCTTACGAACTCACCCCGCCGCCCCCGGGCTGGACCCCCGATCAGGCGCCGACGCACGCCATCGAGGTCACGCGGCGCAACGGTGGCAGCACCTACGGAGCCGGCTCGGATGCACGTCCCGTCGGTGAAGACGTCAAGGTGCACTTCAAGAGCGGCACCATCTACATCGCCGGCGGCTCCGGATTGTCGGCCGGTCAGACGATCGACCCGAATCCCCAGGAGATCCCCGACCCCGTCGCCCCGCCGAGCCGATGTGGTCGCCGCATCCTGATCGTGGTCGACCAGTCCGGCTCGATCTCGTCCGCCGGCGCGACCGGGACCGTGAAGAACGCCGTGACGAGCTTCGTCCAGGGCTTCCAGGGCACACCCGGGCAGATGAGCGTCGTCGGCTTCAACGAGAACATCCGCCAGATCTCCGGCCCGTACGGAACGTACTACGACACCCTCAACGACAGCAGCGGCAAGATGGCGCAGCTCGTCAACACGACGATTCCGGGACTGTCGTTCTCCGGGAGCACCAACTGGCACGCCGCGATCCAGTCGGCCTATGCGGTTCCGGCGGCGGGCGGCGACCTCGAGTACCACGACTACGTGCCGGACATGGTGGTGTTCGTCACCGACGGTGACCCCACCCGCCACCTCAACCCGGACGGCAGCGTTTCGAGTTCGGGCGACGCGAACGCTCACGCCACGTACGCAGCGAACGCGGCGAACCTGGCCCGTGAGCTCGGCGTCCAGGACGTGATCGGCGTGCTCGTGAACAACGCGAACGACTCGGCGTCCGTCAACCGCCTCGCTTCGGTGGTGGGCGGCACGAAGTGGGACGGGCAGTTCCCCGGCAATGCCGAGGTCGCCGACTACTTCGCCGGCAGCTTCAGCCAGCTCGGCGGCATCATCCAGTCGATCACGGCACGCGAGTGCGGCGGCGCCCTGACCATCCAGAAGCGCTTCGACGACTCCTCGATCGATCCGTCGGACTCGGGCGTGTGGGAGTACCAGAGCGAGCAGGGCAGCAAGGTGCTCGACTACGGCTCGGACTCGTCGGTCACCTTCCAGCACGAGTTCCAGGTCGGCGAGACCTCCAAGGAGTTCTGGATCGAGGAGCAGCCGCGGGCCGGTTGGGTGGTCGACCGGATGACGTGCAAGAGCCGTGGCACCGACGTCGACCCGTCCCGGATCGTGCGGACCGATCCGGCGACGCCCGGCGATCCCGTCCGCTTCACCGTCGACCTGCGCCCCGACGAGGCGCTCTCGTGCTTCGTCTGGTCGGACCGGGCGTGAGTCGGGCCATGAACCAGCGACAGGACATTCCCATGGACACACTTCCCACCACGAACCGCCACGGCCGGCAACCGTCGAGCGCGGCTCGGCGTGACCGCGGAACCGTGCTCGGTTTCGTCCTCATCTTCTTCGTGTTCGTCGGCCTCACGGTCGTCGCGACGCTGTCGTTCGCCTCGACGTTGATGCGCAATCGGCCGCCGATCAACGAACGCAACGCTCGCGTCGAAGCGGTGCGGTCCGGTATGCGGATGGCGATCCAGTTCCAGCGCGACCACGGTGTCGGCGACTGCTTCCAGGACACTCAGACGTTCACGTTCAACGCCGGCAAGCCCGAGGAGGCGGCGGCGACGGTCACCTGTTCGATCGGACCTGTGGAGGAGCTGAGCAACAACTACTTCCGTGAGGGTGGCGACGCGTTCGCACTCGTGACCACGATGCGCGACGGGTCGCTCCCGTCGATCTCCGGCTCGGAGGACCTGGCGCGCCAGCCCCTGAAGGTCATCGAAGGCAACGTCTTCGTCGGCGGTGGCGATGTCAACAGCGCGCCGGTGCCTCCTCGTGCCACGGGTGTCGACGTGCTCGTCGGCAATGAAACGGGCGGGACCCCGGGAATGATCGTCGGCACGCGGTTGACCGGGCCGCGCTACGCGAACGGCGTCGGTCCGGTCACCTGTGACGATCCGCTCGTCCAGGCGTATCTCCCGTCGAGCGGCAACGTCAACGGTGTCGACCACTCGAACTCGTTCCAGTGCACGGATCTCGAATGGACCGAGCGAGTCGGCACCCGTGTCGCCCCGGCGACCACGTGGTCGTACCCGATGCTGCCCGGCATCCCCGCGAACAACCGGCCGGTGTTCAACCCCCGCCGGTTCCCGATCGGATCGACGGCGTGTCAGGTGATCTTTCCCGGGCGCTACGACATGCCGATCAACCTCGACTCGGGCGGCGAGTACTACCTTCCGTCCGGGCTGTACTACTTCACGAAGCCGGTCACGATCTCGAACGGGTCGACCGTCGTGGCCGGACAGGGCCGCAACGGCGGTTGCGAAGTCGACTCGACGGTGCTGCTCGACCCCCGCACGATCGACCTCGAAGCGACCAGCATCACCGGTCGCGGCGCGACCTTCCTGCTCGACGAGGACGCCTCGATCAACATCGACGACGGTCGGCTCTTCATGAACCGCCGCATCTCGACACCCTCGACGCGTGGCAGCGAGGGCGTGTCGATCCGTTCGGTGCAGACCTCCACGATCAACACGGCGAGCCTCTACGTGCCCGAGGACCAGGTCGTCACCGGCCTCGACAGCAACGGCAATCGCATTCTCGAGCCGGCCGGCACCTACACGATCGACGGCGGATCGTTGCAGTTCTCGGGCCTGACCGCACCGGACGTGAACGTTCCCCTCGTGACAGCCGACTTCCGTGGACACAGCGGAAGCGCTTTCGTGGTCGACGGGAACATCTTCGTGCCGCAGGGCAAGTTCGAGATCCACACCGACAACCCGGACTACGAGCTGTCGCTGGACGGCGGGGTCGTCGCATCCCGAGTGGAACTCGACATCCGGGCGATGCCCGGCGACCCGAACGACTGGTACTTCGGCGTCGACGCCTCCCCGCTGCTGCGCCGTGTCGAGCTCGTCTCGACCGCCACGGTCAACGGTAAGACGGCCCGCTCGGTTGCGGTCTTCCAGGTGAACTCGGTCGGGAGCTACGCGATCAACTCCTGGATCGTCGACCCCGACCACTCATCGACCGGTGGTTCGACCGGAGGTGGCTCGACGACGGGCGGCTCGACGACCGGTGGTTCGACCGGAGGTGGCTCGACGACGGGTGGTTCGACGACCGGGTGGTTCGACGACGGGTGGTTCGACGACGGGTGGTTCGACGACGGGTGGTTCGACGACGGGTGGTCCCAGCCCGACGGCGTGCGCGGACCCGACGAAGTGGGCCGTGAGCTACTGGGACAACACCTCGCTCACCGGTACCCCGGCCGGCCGAGGTCTGCGAAGACGCCGTCGACCAGAACTGGGGTTTCGGCGGCCCATCGGTCACCGATGTGGACCTCTTCTCCGGACGGTGGACCAAGACCGTCAACCTGCCGGCAGGGAACTACGAGTTCACGATCGGCGCCGATGACGGTGTGCGGATGCGCATCGACGGGGCCATGGTGTACGACAGGTGGATCAACAAGTCGTTCAGCAGCGAGACGATCGTCGTGCCGCTCAGCAACGGTGATCACCTCATCGAGGTCGACTACTACGAGTGGGGCGGCGAGGCTCGGCTCCTGATGCAGTGGGCCACGGCCCCCGTGTGTGCTCCCGACCAGCCAGACTGGTACGGCAGGTACTACAACGGCACCAGCCTCCAGGAATCGAACTTCAGGTTCGATCGGAACGACGCCAGCCCCAACTTCGACTGGGGTGGCGGTCGGCCGAGCAACGGCTCGACCAGCGTCGGTGGCAACGACACGTTCTCCGTGAAATGGATCCGGACCCAGAACTTCGCCGAGCCCGGTGTCTATCGGTTCACGGTCGGCAGTGACGACGGGACGCGTCTCTACGTCAACGGCACCCGGGTGATCAACAACTGGAACAACCAGCCCTACGTCCAGGGCATCCGCACCGCCGACGTCGAGATCCAGGACAACTGCCAGGTCCAACTCGAACTGCGCTACTACGAGAATTCGGGCGACGCTCGGGTGTCCTACGCGGTGGAACGGATCAGCTGAACCTCTCGTCGCACCGGGGAGTCACCCCGGTGCGACGAGTTCACCCGCCGCGAGTTGTTGGGCGTAGCGACCCCCGGCTGCGACGAGTTCGTCGTGCGTCCCGAGTTCGACGATGCGGCCCGCCTCGAGGAATGCGATGCGATCGGCTGACCGGATCGTCGACAGCCGGTGGGCGATCACCAGCGCGGTACGCCCCTCCAGCGCATGCTCGAGAGCCTCCTGGATGTGCGCCTCGTTGTCGTTGTCGAGGTGACTGGTCGCCTCGTCGAGGATCATGATCGCCGGGTTCTTCAACAGCAGCCGCGCGATCGCGAGTCGCTGCTTCTCCCCTCCGGAGAGGCGATAGCCGCGCTCGCCGACGACGGTCGCGTAGCCGTCGGGCAGGGCTGCGATCGTCTCGTGGATGCGTGCGGCCCGTGCGGCGTCGATCAGTCGGTCGTCGGAGGCGTCGGGGTCGGCGTAGCGGAGGTTGTCGGCGATCGACTCGTGGAACAGGTGCGGGTCCTGCGAGACCACGCCGATCGAGGTCCGCAACGAATCGAGTGTGAGATCCCGAACGTCGATGCCGTCGATGCGCACCGCGCCGCTCGTCACGTCGTACAGGCGCGGAACGAGCGAGATCGTCGTCGACTTTCCGGCGCCCGACGCCCCGACGAGGGCGACAGTCTCGCCGGCAGCGACCGAGAGCGACAGGCCGTTCAGCACGTCGACGTCGGGGTCGGTCTCCACGCCGAGCCCGGCGTTCTGCTCCATCGACGGAATCGCCGTTGCCGAGGCCGGTGGATATCGGAACGTCACCTTGTCGAACTCGACGGTCCCGGTGGGATCGACGAGATCGACGGCACCCGGCTTCTCCCGGATCGCCTCGGGTGCGTCGAGGACCTCGAACACCCGCTCGAAACTGACCATCGACGTCATCAGATCGACGCGGGCGTTCGTCAGACCGGTCAGCGGTTGGTACACACGGGTCACCAGCGCCGCGAGAGCGACGAGGGTGCCGGGGGAGATGTCGCCGTCGACGACGAGAATTGCACCCGCGCCGTAGATGGCGGCGGTGCCGATGGCGGCGACCAGCCCGAGGGCGACGAAGAAGACCCGCCCGTACATCGCCGCTTGGACACCGGTGTCCCGAACGCCCGCTGCCCGGCGCTCGAAGGCAGCCTGCTCGCGCTTGCCCGAGCCGAACAGCTTGACGAGCATCGCACCCGACACGTTGAAACGTTCGGTCATCTGGGTGTTCATGCCCGCGTTGTACCCCATCTGTTCGCGCGAGATCGACTGCAGACGCTTCCCCACGCGCCGCGCCGGCACGATGAAGAGGGGGAGAACGACCAGGGTCAGCAGGGTGATCCGCCACTCGAGGGCGATCATCGCGGCGAGAGTCGTGACGAGCACGACGACATTGCTCACGATGCTGCCGAGCGTGCTCGTCACCGCGGTCTGGGCGCCGATGACGTCGGTGTTCAGCCGTGACGTGATCGAACCCGTCGGGGTCCGGGTGAAGAACGCGATCGGAAGTCGCTGGACCTTCGCGAACAACGCGCTCCGCAGGTCGTAGATGAGACCCTCGCCGACCCGCGCGGAGCACCAGCGCTGAAGGATGGCGAGTCCGGCGTCGGCCAGCGCCGCGACGACCGCGATCGACGCGAGCAGATAGATGCGACCGCGATCGGCATCCGGAATGGCCTGGTCGAGGATGGCGCGGACGACGAAGGGTGGGACCAGCGCGAGGAGCGCAGCGGCGAGGATCGCGACGAGGAAGATGATGATCGTGCCGCGATAGGGGCGCGCGAAGCTCCACACCCGTTTCGCGGTCCCCTCGGCGATGTGGACGTCCTTGATGGCGTCGGAGTCGCCGGGCATCATGTGGTGGGGAGACATCCGCATGGGGCGAGGCTATGCCTCGTCGCTCGGACCTGCCTCGCCGTGACGGGTGCCGGGTCGGGGTGGCCCTCAGCTCGTACGCTGAAGCAGTGCGTGTCCACCGGCTTGCTGCCCTCGCCATCGCCGGGACGCTCGTGGCGTGCGCCGGATCGGCCGCCGACAGCGAACCGCCTCCTGCGACCCGCGCGACGGTCGCCCCCCCGGCAACGTCTGACACGACCACCGATCCGGTGACGAGTGAGCTGGGCACGAGCGCCGTCGAGGTCGGAGCCACCACGACGATCCCCGAGCCACTCGAGTACTCGATCGAGTTCGAGGACCTCGGCGCCGGTGTCGACGGGGGCTGGATCACGGTCCCGCTCGACTACGGCGATCCGCGGGGGGAGACGATCGACCTCTGGGTCACCCGCCACCGGACGACCGCCGACGGGAGAGTCGGCGTGTTGCTGGCGAACAACGGCGGTCCCGGCGTTCCGGCGAGTGCGATCGCGGCCGGTGTCCGCGGCTGGTTCGAGGACCCACTGATCGAGCGCTTCGACATCGTGTCGTGGGACCCCCGAGGAACCGGGGAAAGCGGTGGTTCGGTCGACTGCATCGCCGACAGTGAGTACGACCGGTATTTCGCATCCAGCGACATCACGCCCGACGACGAGGAGGAGCGGCAGGCGCTCGTCGAGCTGTCGAGCGAGTTCGCCGAGAGCTGTGTCGACGCGGTCGGTGCCGACGTGCTCCAGCACCTCGGGACGAACAACTCCGCACGTGACATGGACGCCATCCGTCAGGCTCTCGGCGAGGAGCAGGTGAGCTACCTCGGCTACAGCTACGGCAGCGAACTCGGCGCCGTCTGGGCCACGCTGTTCCCGGACACGGTGCGCGCGGCCGTGCTCGACGGCGCTGCTCACCCCGATTCGGAGGGCCTCGAGCCGGTGAAGCAACAGCAACTCGGGTTCGAGGCGGCGTTCAACACCTTCCTCGCCGAATGCAGCGCCAACTCGTCGTGCGTCTTCCACAACGGTGGAAATGCAGAGGCGGCATACGACGCGCTGCTCCGAGCGGCCGACGAGACACCGATCCCCGGACCGGAGGGGCGGGCGTCGGTCAACCAGGAGGTCCTCGTCGGGGCGGTCATCCAGGCGATGTACACCGATCGGCGGTGGCCGGCCCTGGAGCGGGCGCTCGCGGACGCCGTGGCGGGTGACGGCTCCGGGCTGCTCGCCCTGTACGACAGCTATTTCCAACGCGATCCCGCGGACGGGTCCTACTCCGACCTGATCGAGTCGTTCCAGGCGATCACGTGCGCGGACGAGCCCGAACGCCTGTCGGTCGAGGAGGCCGACGAGCGGGCGGCCGAACTCGTCGGCGTCGCACCGCGATTGTTCCCGTACACCACGGCGTCGTACACGTGCGACTTCTTCCCGCCGTCGGCCGATCCGCGGGCCGAGATCACGGGCGAACGCGCCGGTCCGATCGTGGTCATCGGGACGACGGGAGATCCGAGCACGCCGCTCGTGAGCAGCGCGGCGATGGCCGACGCACTCGAGGAAGGTGTGCTGGTGACGGTCGAGGCAAATCGGCACACGGCCTATCGATCGGGCAACTGCATCAACGACGTCGTGCACCGGTACCTGATCTGGCTCGAAACGCCGGAGCCCGACACCCGCTGCCCGTGACGGGGTGGGTCTGACCCACCCCGTCGCGTGGTGGGTCAGACCCACCCCGCGACGTGACGGGACCAACCCCGTCGCGTGGGTATCGCGCAGCGCGACGTTGGTCTAATCTCTCGGAGTCTGAACCGCTTCTCGTGACACGCACGTCACGACCATCCCTGAGTGAGGCACCCATGGGAACAGGCCCAGCGCACAAGGGCCGGATGCGGCTGCCCGAGGTCGAACCGCTGCCGCCCATGAGCGTCCGCGAGCGCATCGCCCGTGGTCTGGCCGCGCGAGACCGCGTCCCGCTTGACTCTCACGGACGGTGGGCCCCCGAAGCCGGACGCATGGACCCGGTGTCGGTGCTCGAACGTCAGGCGTCCGCTCGAGACTCTGCCCTGGTCCCACTGCGCCATGGTCGCATGGCCGGATCGGCGTTCGCGTTCTACCGCGGCGGCGCGGCGATCATGGCGGCTGATCTGGCGACGACCCGCTCGAGCGGGCTGCGGGCCCAGCTCTGCGGCGACGCACATCTCGTCAACTTCGGGATCTTCGACACGCCCGAGCGGGCGCACGTGTTCGACATCAACGACTTCGACGAGACACTGGAGGGTCCGTGGGAATGGGATGTCAAGCGGTTGGCGGCAAGTGTCGAGGTCGCGGCCCGAGATCTGGGGCTGCGCAAGCCAGAGCGGAATGCGGCGGTCAGGGCCTGCGTTGGTGGGTATCGGGAGCGGATGGCCGAGCTGGCCGAGATGAGCAACCTCGAGGTGTGGCACGCTCGGCTCGAGGTGGGCGACCTGCTGCGCGCCGTCGAGAAGAAGGGCGACAAGAATCTGTCGGCAGCCCTCGAACACGACGTTCGCAAGGGGATGAGGCGGAACCACCTGACGGCATTCGGCAAGCTGATCGACACGACCGGCGGCGAAGCCCGTTTCGCCAGTCATCCGCCGCTGCTGGTGCCCATCGACGAGCTGCTCGACGATCGCGCACGTCGGCGCTACGTCGGCGTGATTCGCGAGTTCCTGCGGCAGTACCGCGCCAGTCTCTCGACCGAGCACCAACACCTGCTGGACGGCTATCGATACGTGCACCTGGCGAGAAAGGTCGTCGGTGTCGGCAGCGTCGGGACCCGGGCGATGGTCGTGCTGATGACGGGACTCAACGAAGCCGACCCCCTGATGCTCCAGCTGAAGGAGGCCAAGCGGTCCGTTCTCGAGCCCTACTGCGGGCCGTCGCCGCACCGGAATCGCGGTCAGCGGGTCGTCGATGGTCAAAGGCTCATGCAGACTGCCAGTGATCCTCTTCTCGGCTGGTACCGACTTCGCGCGCTCGACAACAAGGTGCACGACTTCTACGTGCGGCAACTGTGGGACGGCAAGGCATCGATCGACGTGACACACCTCACGCCCGATGCGCTCTCGTCCTATGCGAGGGTCTGCGGCGTCACGCTCGCTCGAGCCACCGCGGTCGGATTTCGCGTGTCGATCTCGGCGTATCTCGGCGACACCGACGAGTTCGACCTCGCCGTGGCTGAATTCGCGACCGCGTACGCCGACACCAACGAGCAGGACTACGCGGCGCTCCTCGAGGCGATCGAGTCCGAAC
>CAWGNY010000019.1:0-142150 GCA_963824025.1 Ilumatobacteraceae bacterium | reverse complement strand
TGCGCTCGCTCACCCGCTCGGAAATGAGCGGCAACATCCGACCCCGATCGCTTTTCCGAACGCGTGCAGCACCTGTGGTGCATATGTGTAGGACGTTGGGAAAGCGGGAGGTGTTCGGAAACCGATCGTGGTCGTGAACGGCCCGGTTTCGATCGATGGCGGACGGCCGTGTAGCCGGCGGCGTACGATCAGGGCATGGCGAACACGTGGACGGTCGAGGCCGGCAAGGCGGTCTGGGACGGTCGCCGGCTGGTCGACTGGCTGCCGGAGGTCGTCGCCGAACTGGCGCGCACGTTCGACCCCGCCGAGATCTGGCTCTACGGATCGGTCGCTCGAGGAAACGACGACGGCGACAGCGATCTCGATCTGCTCGTCGTCCTCGATGAGTACGACCCGGCCGACGCCATCGAGCTGAAGACGACCGCCCTGCGGGCCGTCACGAGCCCCGTCCCGTTCGACGTCACGTTCACCGACCCCGCACGGTTCGAGGAGCGCTCCGCCGTTCCCGGCACGGTCGAACGGGCGGCGACGCTCGAAGGACGTCGCCTGCACCGTCGTGAGTGACGACGAACTTCGCGACGCCGGCGCCGCCGGATGGCTCTCGAAGGCCGACGACGACCTCCGAGTCGCCGAAGTCATCCTCAGCGGCGAGATCGGGGTCGAGTGGGCGGCCTGCTTCCATGCCCAGCAAGCCGCCGAGAAGGCGCTCAAGGGCGTGCTCGTGCATCTCGGCATCGACTTCCCGAAGTCGCACAGCCTCGACCGTCTCGTGGCGCTGATGCCCAGCGACGTTGCGGAGCGCTTCGATCTCGACGCGCTCATCGAGCTCACGCCGTGGGCGGTAGCCGGCCGGTATCCGGAAGACATCGAGAACCCGACGAGTGCGCAGGCAGCTCGCGTGGTCGAGCTTGCGGATGACGTCGTGAAGTCCGCCCGCTCCGTCCTCCCAGAGGCGTAGGGCGCTCGTGCCTACAGCGTGCCAGGAACAGCCGATACCAGCCGGACACAGCGGACAACACGGGATAATCTGGACGGCGACACATCCGACATACCGCCTGCTCAGAGCACGTTTCGGCAGGTCACGGCGCCACCCGCCCGAATCAGCTTCGTGCCACGCCGACAACGTGCCCGGAACAGCGGATGCGAGCCGGACACAGCGGTCACCACCGGCTACATTGGGAAGCGACAACATCCAGATAGCGCCTGCTCACAGCACGTCTTCGCAGGTCACGACGCCACTGACGAAATCGGCTCACCGCAGCTTCCAAGCTGATGATGCGGGTTCGATTCCCGTCGTCCGCTCCACGCGAACGTGCCGGTCAGCGCGCGGATCCTGATCGAGCGCGACACCCGGCCCCGAACTCGGCGTGTCGCTCCAACGGGCGCCGGCGCGGCTCCCTGGCGATGAGGCACGGGAGCGAGCGTTCTCGACCGCTACGAGGATCCGGAGCATCACGCACGCGGTCACCGATCGAAAGTTTCGATCCCGTACGAGTTTCGGGGGGTGGAGACGACCTCCGACATGCGTGGTCTCGGTGGGGTCCGCCGAGGACCGACACATTTCTGTGATCCTTGCAGTGGAACAGGGTGGTCATGCGTGTGTGGAGGTGATGCGCGCTTCAGCTGCCCCACCGCCGACTCGAGCCGACACCCCCTTCATGACCCAATTTCAGCCGACGCTGCTGGCACGATCGTTCGAAGACGTGTACCGCAGCGAATACCCGGGACTGATCGCTGTTGCGACGGCCCTCTCCGGCGCCGACGGAGAAGACTTGGTGCAAGACGCCATGGTGAGGGCACTGATCCATTGGGAGCGGGTGGGACGACTGGAACGCCCCGGCGGGTGGTGTCATCGAGTGGTGGTGAATCTCTGTCGGAGCCGATGGCGTCGGGTGCGCACGCAGACGGCGTATCTCGGGCGTCTTCGTCGCGAGGAACCGTCGACGGATGGTCCGTCGGTCGAGGTGCTGGCCTTCTGGTCGGCGGTGCGCGAACTGCCGACCCGACCTCGGATGGCTGTGGCATTGCGCTATGCCGGCGATCGCAGCGTGGCCGAGATCGCTTCGATCCTCGATGTCCCCGAAGGGACCGTGACGAGTGATCTGTCGCGGGCCCGACTCGCACTGAGAGGAGCATGGTCATGAACTCCGACAACGCCGACCGCAGTGATGCCGACTTCGATGACTTCGCCCACGCGGCGGGAGCAGCGCTCCGACGGCCTGCCCCGGAGGACGGTCTGGCCGGCGTGCGATCATCTCGGAAACGACGCCGTGTCGTCCAGGTCGTGGCCGCGACGGGTGCAGCAGCGATCGTGGTCGTCGCGGGCGCACTCCTGGTGACGACGAACCAGGACGACTCTCGAGGCCGCATCGCCTCGGACAACTCGATCTCCAGCGGCCCTGAATCCTCGACTCCCGGCCCGTCGACATCGACGAGCACACCGACGACGTCGACCCTCGTTGACGTCTCCGGCGATCCGCTGACATTGACACCAGAAACCGCGGTGCTCTGGGCGGACGGCGTCCTCGTCGCTGCCTGGGTCGACGAGCGTTTCGTCCCCGCCGACGGGACCACCGGGTATCCGTCCGACATGCTCGCCACACCGATCGAACTGATCGATCGAACCGGGGACTCCACAACGTGGACGCCCGAAACCGATGAGTGCGGGATCACCCGTCTCCGATCGGCTGACGACGACCAGTTCTTCGGCCAGGGATACCTGTGGTCGTCGGAGTATCCGATGTCGGGCACCCTCGACGGCGCCTCCCGGTCCGAAAGTGCCGAACTCGACAGCGCACTCAGCGATCTCGGTCTCGATCCCGCCTCGCTCGACCGACTCGTGCCATCAGCCGATCTCGACGGCGACCCCGACGAGGAAGTCGTCATCGTCCGCTACGATCCCGACACGGCATCGACGGACGCACGAAGCGCGGTGTGGCTGGCGGTCTGGGACCCTGGAACCGAGTCGATCACGACGCTCGCCGGAAATCCAACATCCGACGACACCCACTTCACTGCGCTCGGCGACGGCATCGCCGATCTGGACGCCAACGGCTTCTACGACACTGTCGTCGACACCGGGGACACCGTGACACTCATCGAACTCCCCACCGGGGCGGTGCTGAGCACCGTCGACACATCCTGCTCGAACCGAGCCGGCGGCGAGATCGAGCTGCGAATCGACGGGATCGGACCACACGCATTCGGTGAGTCGCAGAGCCTCGTCGAGGCGACACTGACCGAGGCGTTCGGACAACCCGAGATCCTCGACCAGCTCCAACCAGCGCCGGTGGTCACCTGCATTCGTTGGGGGTGTTCGAAGTCGACCGTGCTCTCCTGGCCGAACGCCGGGCTGCTTGTCGCGTTCAGCGACCGCAACAGCGATGGTGAGGCCTTGTCAGACCCTGCGCTTGCTGGGTGGACCCTCACGCCGGACACCCCCTGGCGGCCCGGCGACATCCACGCATTCGATCCCAGCTCGACCCCCATGCCAACACCAGGGATACGCCTCGCAACGGACAACGACATCGGGCTCGGCTCGACCGTCTCCGAGCTTCGAACCGCATTCCCGACGACGGTCACCGGTCGATGGAACGACTCCTCGTTCGTCCCCACCGGTTTCCACGTACCCGACCGAGCCGGCGTCACGATTCTCGACGGTGACCTCGACTGGAATGTGGTGGCCGAGCTGCAGTCAGCGCTCGTCGACGACGGCGCGTCGCTTGCCATCGACGGCGTCGCCGGGCCGGACACCACCGCCGCATTCAACGCCTACCGCGAGCGGACGGGAATCGACGACCCAGCAGCAGCGTTCGAGGCGCTCGGAATCACTGACCCACCACCTGACACCCCGCTGGTCCGGCTCAGCGCCGGCGACTGGTTCTGGGAGCTCTCCTGCGGTGGCCTGGAGCCGCTCGGCATCTCGAGCAGCTGCTGATCCGACTCCGACGTTGATGCCTCCCGCTCGCCCCTCCCGGTCGCCCCGAGGTTCCACTTCCCGGAAGCAGTCCCGAATCCCGAACGGGCTCGCACGAACCGACGATCGACTGATCCGGATGCCGATCGGCCGACGGTCGTGGATGTGTTGCCCGACGCCGACCTCTTGGAGGCTCGGGCGCGCGGGGGTGCTCTCCCGCGACCTCACGCGGACGGAGTGGCCCCCGGACGGGCCGACCGACGGTCATCGCGAATCAGGCGGTGGTCGAGATCGTCCACGTCCGAACGGTCGCATCGAGCGACGTGGACGCGATCCACGAGCCGTCGGGGGCGAAGGCGAGATCGCTCACGGGAGCCGTGTGTCCGGTCAGCGTGGCGAGCCGGGCACCGGACGCCACCGACCAGATCCCGATCGTGGAATCGGTCGCCGGCGCGGCGAGCAGCCTGCCGTCGCGCGAGAGGGCGAGCGATGTGGTGCGCTCGGCCGCGCCGTCGAATTCGAGCAGGCGCTCGCCGGACACGAGGTCGACGAGGCCGATCGCGCCGGTGATGTCGGTGACCGCCATCGCCGTGCTGCCCGGGAGGATCGCGATCGCCAGGTATCCACCCGTCGCGGAGGGGAATTCGGCCGCGAGTGAGAAGTCCGACGTGTTCCACACCCTCACCATCGAGTCGTCGGCAGTGGTCACGAGCCGGTCGTCTTCGGGCGTGAACGCGATGTCGAGCGTCGTCGTGGTGCTCGGTGTCAGCCGGTGCACGAGGGTTCCGGTCGTGGCGTCGACGATCGACACGGTGAAGTCATGCGACGTGGTGGCCATCAGCGCCCCGTCGCTGGTGAACCGGATCCGGTTGTAGAAGAAGGCGCAACCCGCCACGTCCTCGGACTCACCGCCGAGCCGGAAGCGGGTGGTCCCGTTCGGGACGTCCCACGAGGTGACGGTGTCATCGAACGCGACCTCGCCGACACGCTCGGCGAGCCCCGTCGCGAGGATGTCGGCGACCGGATCGAATTCCACGGTGTCGATGCGCTCGTCGGTCGCATCGAGCTCAGCCGAGACCGCGAGCGATTCGTCGAGCAGCGTCGTGCGGCCGATCGTCGACGACACGGCCACCCGGGTGCCGGTCGCATCGATCGCGACTGCGGTGAGCTCGCCGATCGCGAACTCGTCGGAGTCGAGCAGCAGCCGGTCGGGGCCGAACTCCCTGACGACGACCCGGCCGACGGCATCCACCGTGGTGAGCGAATCGGTCGGAACATCGACGATCATGTCCACCAGTCGGATGCCACCGCCATCGACGGTGGTCGAGCGATCCGCACCGAGCTGCCACCGGTCGATGCCCCCGTCCGCGTGCACGATGACGAGCGACTCGCCGATCGCGAGCAATCGGCTGACGTCGACGCCGGTCGAGCCGGTGATGGTGGCGATCGCCGATCCGTCGAGGCCCCACACATCGACATCGGCACCGTCGGCGACTGCCACGGTGGAGGCGGTCACGATCCAGTCATCGACGTCGAGGGAACGATCGAACGGGATCTCTGCGAGGACCGCAAGGGTTCGGGGGTCGAGCACGAGCACCCGGTCCTTCCGCTCGAACGCGTTGGGACCTTCACCGACGGTCACGGCGACGACGTCGCCGTCGTTCGCCGAACGCGCGTCGAGGACGGTGGCGGCACCGATCGACTCGATGGTGAACGGGGCGAAGCCGGCCTCGTCGAGGCGGGCGATCGTGCTCGTTCCCAGTACCGGCGCGAGGAGGTGTCCGTCGGGCCCGGCCGCGGCGCGACCGACGGGAACGTCGGGATCCGTGAGCGGGATCGGTCCCGAACCGGGCCCATCCGGCCAGGTGACCAGACCCCGATCGGTGGTCACGATCAGATCGCCGTCCGTCCCGAACTCGATGTCGCCGAGCTCGGTGGCCGGGTCGAGCTCCTCGGTGACGGGGGGTCCGTCGTTGCGCAGGTCGTACCAGCTGAGCCGCGAGGGGTTGCCCGTTGCGACGACGAGCGATGCGCCATCGGGGGTCAGCTCCATCGCGGCCACCTCGGTCGGCCCTTGGAACACCTCCACGGGCGTGATCTCGGCTCCGTCGATGACGTAGATGCCGATCGTCGTCAAGACGGCGGTCGTGCCGTTCGCCGCGGTTCTGGCCATCAGCGCCCGCCCGTCACCCCAGGTCGCCGACGGGACGGCGTCGACGGCGACGACGGGCTCGACGTCGAGCACACGAGGACCGCCGAGATCAGGCCCGGGACCCGATCGACATGCAGCCGGCACGAACGCGAGGCCGGCCACGGCCAGTGCGGCGGCTACCCGATGGCGACGGCGGACCATCCGCGGCACGCTACCCGCCACCGGATCGCCGGTTCGGTCATGACCGCTCCCGCAGATGTCAGGAGATCTTCGGGGCGTCGGCGTCGACGAACCGTGTCCGCAGCTCCCGTTTGAGCACCTTCCCCGTGGCGTTGCGCGGAAGCGCCTCGACGATCGCGATGTCGTCGGGGATCTTGAACTTCGCCAGCCGGCTGACACAGTGTTCGACGACCGTCGCACGGTCGAGTGTGGCGCCCGGCTTGAGAGCGAGCACGGCCAAGCCCACCTCGCCCCACTTGTCGTTGGGTACGCCGATGATCGCTGCTTCGGCCACCTCGGGAAGCTGGTAGAGCACGTTTTCGATCTCTGCGGGGTAGACGTTCTCGCCACCGGAGATGTACATGTCCTTCCAGCGGTCGACGATGTAGATGAACCCTTCCTCGTCCATCCGGGCAGCGTCGCCGGTCTTGAGCCAGCGCCCCTCGAACGCGTCCGCTGTCGCATCGGGACGGTTCCAGTAACCGGGTGTGATGTTCGGCCCGGCGACCCACAACTCGCCGATCTCGTCAGGACCACAATCGCCCCCGTCGTCGTCGACGATCCGCGCTTCCGCGTGCAGCAGCACCTTGCCGGTCGAGCCGATCTTCCGCAGTGCATCGCCCGCATCGAGAAAGATGCAGGCCGGGCTGGTTTCGGTCATCCCGAAACCCTGCATGAGCGAGACGCCGCGTTCGAACCAGTTCTCCATGATCGTCAGCGCGCACGGTGCCCCTCCGACCCCGGCAATCCTCAGGCGCGACAGATCGGTGTCGGCGAAGTCGGGGTGCTGCATCATGAACTGGTACGGCGCCGGCACGGCGAAGAAGTGGGTGATGCCCTGCGCCGGATCGCCCAGGACCTGCAACGTCTCACCCGGGTCGAACGCCTTGAGGATCACCACGGTGCCCCCGGCGTGCAGGACCGGGTTGCAGAAGCAGTTCAATCCGCCGGTGTGGAACAGCGGCAACACGTTCAGGTGCACCGAGTCGAGACCGACCCCGGCGGGAATCCCCAGGTTGACGGCATTCCAGAAGTTCATGCCGTGGGTGATCATCGCCCCCTTCGGCAGGCCGGTCGTGCCCGACGTGTACATGATCGTGATCAGGTCGTCGTGGGTGACATCGGCGCGCCCACCGTCTCGACCGTCGAACCGGGCCAGCACCTGCTCGTACGGGCTGATCGCCAGACCGCCGTCGATTGCCAGCAGCTCGCCGATCGAGCAGCGCCGTTGCAGCTCCGCGGCCGACTCGGAGAACGAGACGTCGTGCACCAACAACGTCGGCGAACTGTCATTGAGGATGTACTCGAGTTCGGTCACCGTCAAACGCCAGTTCAACAACACACAGATCGCGCCGCGTCGGGCGCATGCGAATTGCACGTCGAAGAACTCGACCCCGTTGTGGGCCAACACGCCGACCCGGTCCCCCCGCCCGACCCCGATCGAGTCCAGGTACGCAGCCATCGCGTCGATACGACGGTCGAGTTCGGCGTAGGTGAAGCTGCGTCCGCTTCCGAGGTCGCGGACGGCCTCCTTGTCCGGGCGTTGCCTGGTGTGGTGGGCGATCCAGTCGTATGCCCGAACCGGCCCGTGGCCGACCGGCCGTGACGAGGTCAACGACGCGAGCCGTTCCGGATCCGCCACGAACTCCGACGATGACGATGACATGTGAACTCCCCTGTTTCGACCACGACCCTCGTTCCGAAGGGTAGACCCCCGGAGAACCCTGATCGTCGGTTCACTCGCGACTCACGACGTCCCGTTCGTCGAGGAGCGGCCGTTGTGGCAGGTCGGGGCACGCAGCGAACCGAGCGCTCCGATGACGTCCTGGGCGACGCTCGAGCAGCCACCTCATCGAGTCCTCCGTCGGCCACCACGATGGCGGCATACGCGAGCGCGGTCAGCAGATTGCCGGTCTCGTTGTGGCGGACACTCTCGCGGAGCGACGCCAACGCCCACTCGGGGGCATCGGCCGGACTCGTCCGATGGACGAGCGGCCCCATCTCCCGCTCGAGGTTCGTGTCGACGATCCAGCACCCCCGGATCTCTTCTCGGACGATCGCAAGCCCTCGCTCGAAGCACTCCCGCGCCGCAGCGCCGTCCAGTTCGGCGAGCGTGCGTCCCTTGAGGTGGTAAGCCATCCCCGTCGCGGTGGGGTACTGCAGGTCCTCGGCCCACGCGATGAAGGCATCGGCCACCAGGTCCGCTCGGTCGACATGACCAGCATCCAAGAGCGCGTTGCCGAGCGCGATGAAGCAGAACACCTCCTCGGATGCGTCGCACGCCAGCCCTTGCGCAGCGGTGGCGGCCAGAACTGCTTCTTGCGCCCTCCCGACGAACATGGCACCAAATGTCGCCATGACATGCGCCATGGCGCAGGCCGGATCCAGCTCGACCGCCTCGGTGGCCGGGGCGATCGCCCGGTGCGCATCGTTGCCGAAGAACAAGGCCACGTGGCGGCCATGAATCGGTTGGCTGCTGCGACGGTCGGGTCCGAGAAGTCGATCTCGAGCAGTCCGCACATCCATCGTCCGGGATCGCCGTTGTCACCCCACAGACTCACCGGAACGAAGAGGTCCTCGGCGATGCGGACAGCGGTGAGCGTCCCCTTGCGCTGCGGCCCAGTTCACCGCGCTGCCATAGTCCGCGATCTGTGCTCGGAGCATCATGACCACATCGTTCTCGCCTGGTCCGGACGCGTCGTTGCGAGCTCGCGCAGCCTTGCGGGCCATGAGCGCGGCGTGCCGGCGGCCGACGAGGTCCGCTGTACCGGCCACGTCCAATCGTTCACGTCCGTTGGCGCGGAGCGTCTCGAGCAACCGGTATTCGGGGGTGTGTCTCCGCGTGCGACGAGGCAACGGTCGACGAGGTGTGCCAGGGCGTCGACGGCGTCGCGCTCGTCGATGTCGTCATCGGCCACGGCGACGGCATCGTCGAGCGTGAACGGCCCGGCGAGGCGACGGCCGATGTCCGCAATCGCCGCGTGATGGTGGCTCGGATCACAGCTGGAGAGCTCGGATCGGGCCCGGTCGATGAACAACTCGACCGCGCCCCGCACCCCGCCCTCGTCGTCGGGGAGAGCCAGTACCGAGACCGGTTGCACGTGCTCACCGGGCACCATCAGGGCCTCTCGGCTCGTCGCGACGACCCGGACGGCATCGGTTGCGCCGGTCAAGGCCTCGGCGGGGCGGGCCGTGGAACGCAGGACATGTTCACGGTTGTCGAGAATCAACAACATCTCGCGCCGGTGACACCACCGCAGGATGGACTCGGACAAGCTCAACCCGGGTGTTTGGCGGATGCCGAGCACACGCGCAACGGCATCTGCGACCTCGTCGTCGCTCTCGACCGCACCGAGTTCGACCAGCCATGCACCGTCGGGCCACTGGCCGGATTCGAGCGCCGACTCGATCGCCAGACGGGTCTTGCCCACGCCACCGACACCGATCAGCGTGACGAGACGATGCTGCGCCACCGCGCCGATCACCTCGCCGACCTCGCGGTCACGGCCGATGAACGACGTCAGCATTGGCCTGAGATTGCCGATCAACGCCTCACCGCGCAACGGGTTCGCGTCGACGCCGGCGGGCGGCGTGTCGTGCCACCCCGTCGCGATCTCGGCGTCGAGCTCGGCGAGCTGATCGCCTGGTTCGACACCGATCTCATCCATGAGCTTCCGTCGGTGCTCCCTGAACTGTCTGAGAGCCTCGCATCAGCAACTCGACCGGGCGGTCGCGCAGGCGATGTGTGGAACTGTGGATCGCCATGGCGGCGGAGGCGTCCCCGTGGCGCCCACGAGCGATCAACGTCTCCCCGCGATCCTCGATCGTCGAGGCGAACGGTTCCGCCAGTCGCGCGGTCGCGGGCGGCGCCCACTCGGTGTCGACGCAGTCGCCGAACGGGTCGCCACGCCACGGAGCGAGGGCGGAATCGAGCGCACCGAGGGCATCGGCGGGAGATGCGCGGCGCGCCTCCTCCAGCTGGGCCTCGGAGCGGATCCGCGAGATCGCCGTGCGAAGAGCCCTGCGCGAAACCCCGGCCATGTCCGCGAGACGCTCGGGGGCGACCACCTGTCCCCGGAACACGACCAGCGCCGCCAGGATCCGGCGCTGCGTCGCGCTCGTCAGATCGACGTGGGCGCCCTCGACGATGATCTTCATCGATCCCAGCACTGCGATCTCCACGTCGACCTCCGATTCCCCTGTCCATTCGTACCCGAATTGCGGGTTTCGTGTACGCAGAGGACGGTTGCGGCCATGCGGGACGGATTCCGGTCGGAGAGATCAGGTCTCGGTCATCGGATGCTCCGTTGCGTGGCGGCCTGCCTCGCAGGCCCGTTCCGAGTGGGGATGGTTCACGACTGGTTGAACCGGGGTGAGCGCTTCTCGAGGAACGCAAGGATTCCCTCCGCGGCGTCCGGCGTCCCCAGCGTGGCATGCACTCCCGAACGCTCCGCTGCGAGGAGCTCCTCGAGCGTCTTGTCCTCGCTGTCATGCAGCGCGTCGAGCATCGCCTTCACCGCGATCCGAGGTTGGGCGGCCAGTTCGACGGCGAGTTGCACGGCGCGCTCCTTCAACTCCGAGAGGGGCCACACCTCGTTCACCAGCCCGATCGCGAGCGCCTCGGGTCCACTGATCTTCTTCGCGCGAAGGATCATGTCGAGCGCGTGATCGCGTCCGACGCACTTGGCCAGCCGAGCGGAACCACCCCACGCGGGCGTGGTGCCGAGATCCATCTCGGGCAGACCGATCTGCGCCCCCTCTGCCGCGGCGAACCGGAACGTGCAGCCCAGCGGCAGCTCGAGACCGCCACCGAGGCAGTAGCCGAACAGCGTGGCGACCGACGGCTTGCCCATGGTCTCGATCCGTGAGATCACGTCGAGCCGCTGATCGAAGAACGCGTCGACTCCGGCGCGGGCGATCCCGGGTCCCAACTCCTTGAGGTTCATCCCGACCGAGAAGTTGGTCGTGCCCTCCGACGTGATCACGAATGCACGGATCGTGTCGTCGGCGGCGATGTCGTCGACGACCTCCTCGAGACGGTCGATGTAGGCGAGGGTCATCCGGTTGAGCGGATCGTCATTGATCGCAACGATCGCCACCCCGTCGTCGCGCTTCTCGTAGAGCAACGGCGCGTCGGTCGACTCGGTTCCGGTCATCGCGCCAGCATGGCAGGGGCGGCGACGTCAGCTCCAGAGGGTGACGTGAACGCGGGGTCGGAAACGAGCGATGTTCGTCCCGCTCCCGGTCAACATCGCCTGGATCGCTCGCGGCGTCGAGACGAACCGGACCAACTCGTTGACGAGTGGATTGGTGACCTCGCTGCGCAACAACGAGGCGGCCCACGTGCCGTCGCCCATCAGACCGGGCCCCTGCACACGAACCAACCTTCCCGCCTCCAGTTCGGCGTTGATCGCGTGCGCTGCACAGAGCACGACGCCGTTGCCCGCCACCGCTTCGCTCACCGCGGCGGCATGATTCTGGAAGATGCGCTGGTTCGTCTCCGGCACTCCGTGGCGCCGCAGAATCTTCGACGCAACACTGCTGGCATCGACCACGCTGGGCCCGAGCAACCATGTCTGGTCGGAGAATTGTTGCGGCGGCACCGAACGCGTGGCAAGCGCATGGGACGACCCCACCGCGGCGATGACCTGGTAGCGGAGGAACTCCTTCACCCGGATGCTCTCCGCGTGGCCGTGCGACATCGGGCCGATCGCCACGTCGACGGCACGGGCGACGAGCAATCGGGCGAACTGGTCGGGTGGGCTGACGCTCATCTCGACCTCGAGGTCATCGGCACGCATGGAGAACAGTTCGATGAGACCGGGCGCGGCAACCTCGCCGAACAACGACGACACGGCGATCCGCAACACGCGTTGGCCCTCCCCTGCGGCACGGACCTCGTGCATCGTCTGGTCCTGGAGCCCGAGCATCTCGACCGATCGCGACGCCAACCGGAGCCCGCCGGGCGTGAAGCTGATCCCGGAGCCGGTCCGGGTGAAGAGGTCGTCTCCGAGTTCCTTTCGGAGCGCCGACACGTGGCCGGACACCGCGGCCTCCGACACACCGAGTTCGGCGGCCGCCTCGCGCGAGCTCCCGTTTCGTGCAATCGCGGCGAACGTCCGCAACTGAGTCGGGGTCATCGGAGCAACTTAACCGTTTACTGAAGTCGGAATTGACGGATGTCACAGTTCGGTGGACACTACGACCGGGGCAAATCACAGGCGACGCCTCGTCGCCACATCACGAGGGGGCACCATGCAGGTACCGGCACCGTTCGAGTACGAGCGGGCAACGAGCGTCGATCACGCGATTGCGCTGATGGAGCGATTGGGAAGCGAGGCGCGCGTCGTCGCGGGAGGGCACAGCCTCCTCCCGATGATGAAACTCCGACTCGCGACACCCGAGTATCTGATCGACATCAACGACCTCAGCCAGGAGCTCGAATACATCCGCATCGCGGGCTCGGAGGTGCGCATCGGCGCGCTCACCCGGCACCGCCAACTCCTCGAGAGCGACGAACTGGCCGACGTGTTCCCGATCTTCCGCGACGCGGAGAAGGTGATCGCCGACCCGGTCGTCCGCAACCGCGGGACGCTCGGCGGTTCCCTCTGCCAGGCCGACCCGTCGGAAGATCTCTCCGCTGTCTGCGACGCGCTGAGCGCCGAGTGCGTGATCCGCAACAGCTCGGGCGACCGGGTGGTGTCGATGCACGACTTCCATCGCGGTCCCTACGAAACTGCCGTGGCCGACGGTGAGATGCTCACCGAGATCCGGATCCCGATCCGGCCGAACTCGTCGAGCGCGTATCACAAGGTCGAGCGGCGTGCAGGCGATTGGGCGGTCGCATCGGCCGGCGCCGCAGTCACCATGGACGGACCCGGACCCGACGCGGTGATCGCCGATGGCCGGGTCGGGTTGTGCGCCGTCGGGCCGAACCTCACGAACATCGAGCCGATCTCGGCTGCGCTGCGCGGCCGGCCGCCGTCGGAGGAGTTGTACGCCGCGGTCGGGCAGATCGCGGCCGACCACGCCGATCCGTCGACCGACACCCGCGGCACCGCCGCCTACAAGACCCACCTCGCCAAGGAGCTGACCGTCCGGTCGCTCCGCAAGGCCGTCGCCCGAGCGACCGGTCAAGCCTGAACTCCGGAGAACGCAAGGAGCACGCAATGGAAGTGACGATGACCATCAACGGCGAAGAAGTGACGCGAGACATCGAGCCGCGCACACTCCTCGTCCACCACATCCGGGACAACATCGGTCTGACCGGGACCCACTGGGGTTGCGACACGAGCAACTGCGGCACGTGTGTCGTGTGGGTGGACGACGAACCGGTGAAGAGCTGCACCACGCTCGCCGCGATGGCGGGGGGACACGAGGTCCGCACCGTCGAGGGCCTGGAGGTCGACGGAGTCCTCGACCCCGTCCAGGAGGGATTCATCCAGTGCCACGGCCTCCAGTGCGGCTTCTGCACCCCGGGGATGATGATGACGGCGCGAGCACTGCTCGACCGCAATCCCGACCCGACCGAGGCCGAGATCCGAGAGGCGATCAGCGGCCAGATCTGCCGGTGCACCGGCTACTCCACGATCGTGCGCTCCATCCAGTGGGCGGCCAAGAAGGAACAGGAAACTCCGGTGGAAGTGAGCGCATCATGACGGTGACCGACGACCCGATCAGCACCAACGCGGTGCCGACGCCCGACAACAATCTGAACGACCAGAAGCCGACCGGATTCGGACGCATGCTGCGCAAGGAGGACCCCCGGTTGGTGCGGGGGCTCGGACAGTTCTGTGACGACGTCGAACTGCCCGGCATGTTGCATCTGGCCATCCTGCGATCGCCGATGGCCCACGCCCGGATCGTCAGCATCGACAAGTCCGCGGCAGAAGCACACCCCAAGGTGAAGGCCGTCATCACCGGTGCCGATCTCGCGGCCCAGAACCTCGCCTGGATGCCGACGCTGTCCAACGACGTGCAGGCCGTGCTCGCCACCGACAAGGTCCGGTTCCAACACCAGGAGGTCGCGTTCGTCGTCGCCGAGGATCGGTACTCAGCACGCGACGCGCTCGAGTTGATCGACGTCGAGTACGAGTGGATCGACCCGGTCGTCGATGTTCGCAAGGCGCTCGACCCCGATGCGCCGGTCATCCGCGACGACCTCGAGGGAAAGACCGACAACCACTGCTTCGACTGGGAAGCGGGGAGCAAGGAGGAGACCGACGCCGTCTTCGCCGATGCGGCCGAGAACGGCATCGTCGTCAGCGAGGACATCGTCTACCCACGTGTCCACCCCGCTCCGATGGAGACCTGCGGATGCGTCGCCGACGTCGAGCGCGTGTCGGGCAAGCTCACACTCTGGTGCACGACCCAGGCACCCCACGCGCACCGCACGGTGTACGCGCTCGTGGCGGGTCTGCCCGAGCACAAGATCCGGATCATCGCCCCCGACATCGGCGGCGGATTCGGCAACAAGGTGCCGATCTACCCGGGCTATGTGTGTGCGATCGTCGCCTCGCTCGTCATCGGCAAGCCCGTGAAGTGGATGGAGGACCGTACCGAGAACCTCGTCAGCACCGGATTCGCGCGCGACTACATCATGCGCGGCGAGATCGCAGCGACGAAGGACGGCAAGATCCGCGCGGTGCGCACCAACGTGCTCGCCGATCACGGGGCGTTCAACGGTGTGGCCGCGCCGGTGAAGTACCCGGCCGGGTTCTTCGGGGTGTTCACCGGCAGCTACGACCTCGAAGCCGCGTACGCACACATGACCGCCGTCTACACGAACAAGGCGCCGGGCGGTGTCGCCTACGCGTGCTCGTTCCGCATCACCGAAGCGGTGTATCTCATCGAGCGGATGGTCGACGTTCTCGCCCACGATCTCGACATGGACCCGGCCGAGCTGCGATTGAAGAACTTCATCCAGCCCGAGCAGTTCCCCTACGAGACCAAGACGGGATGGGTGTACGACTCGGGCAACTACGAGCCGGCGATGCGCAAGGCGATGCAGATGGCCGGCTACGACGAACTCCGTCGCGAGCAGGCCGAGAAACGCGAGCGCGGCGAATTGATGGGTATCGGCATCTCGTTCTTCACCGAGGCGGTCGGTGCCGGCCCCCGCAAGGACATGGACATCCTCGGTCTCGGCATGGCCGACGGCTGCGAGCTCCGCATCCATCCGACCGGCAAAGCGGTCGTCCGGCTGTCGGTCAAGACCCAGGGCCAGGGCCACGAGACGACCTTCGCGCAGATCGTCGCCGAAGAGATCGGCATCCCCCCGGAAGACATCGACGTCGTGCACGGCGACACCGACAACACCCCCTTCGGGCTCGGCACGTACGGTTCCCGTTCGACGCCGGTATCGGGCGCGGCCGCAGCGCTGGTGGCCCGCAAGGTTCGGGACAAGGCTCAGATCATCGCCTCCGGAATGCTCGAGGCAAGCGTGGCCGACATCGAGTACGAGTCCGGCACCTTCCGCGTGAAGGGTGACCCGGAGAAATCGGTGACGATCCAGGACGTCGCCATGAAGGCGCACGGAGCCGGCGACCTGCCGGAAGGCGTCGAGGGAGGCCTCGAGGCGCAGATCTGTTACAACCCCGAGAACCTCACCTACCCGTTCGGCGCCTACATCTGTGTCGTGGACATCGACCCGGGTACCGCCGAGGTGAAGGTGCGTCGCTTCGTCGCCGTCGACGACTGCGGGACGCAGATCAACCCGATGATCATCGAAGGGCAGGTCCACGGTGGGCTGGCAGACGGCGTCGGAATGGCACTGATGGAGATGATCAGCTTCGACGAGGAGGGCAACTGTCTCGCGGGCTCGCTGATGGACTACCTCATCCCGACCGCGATGGAGGTGCCCGACTGGGAAACCGGCCACACGGTCACGCCGTCCCCGCACCACCCGATCGGAGCGAAGGGCATCGGTGAATCCGCCACGGTCGGCTCACCTCCGGCCATCGTCAACGCCGTCGTCGATGCACTCAAGCCCTTCGGTGTCCGCCATGCTGACATGCCTCTCACCCCGAGCCGGGTGTGGGAGACCATGCAGGGCAACCACACCCCGCCGATCTGATGCACTCGATCGCAGCGCGTGCCCGTGAACTCGTCGCCGAGCGGCGTCGCTTCGTCCAGGCCACCGTGGTGCGGGCCCAGTGTCCCACCTCCGCACGTCCGGGCGATGCTGCGATCGTCCTTCCCGACGGCACGATCGAGGGTTTCGTCGGGGGGCAGTGCGCGGAGGAATCCGTACGCGTCGCGGCGCTCGAGGTACTCGACACCGGCGACCCGACACTCCTGCGGATCCTGCCCGACGACAGCGAGGCGTTCCCGAACTCGCCGGGAGCGGTCACGATGGTCAATCCGTGCCTGTCGGGTGGCGCGATCGAGGTGTTCCTCGAACCGAAGCTGCCGGCCGCACGCGTGGTCGTGGTCGGAACGACCCCGATCGCCGAGGCACTGGTCGCGCTCGGCGAGCCGCTCGGCTTCGCCATGGACGCGGACGCCGGCAATGTGGCCGGTGCCACCGCTGTCCTGATCGCGAGCCACGGTCGCGGTGAGGAGGACGCGATCCGCGCTGCGCTCGACGCCGGCGTCGGCTTCATCGGTCTCGTCGCGAGCCACACTCGAGGCAACGCCGTCGTCGAGTCGTTGGGACTCAACGACGAGGAGCGGCACGCCGTGCACAGCCCCGTCGGCGTCGACATCGGCGCGCGCACCGCCGAGGAGATCGCCCTCTCGATCCTTGCCGCTGTCGTGCGGGCAGTCCGCGTGGATGGCCTCGAAGCCCCGAAGCTCGACCACGATCCGATTCGCCCCGACACGGCGATCGATCCGGTGTGCGGCATGACCGTGACCGTCGGACCCGACACCGCGCACCTCGAACACGACGGCGTCGACTACTGGTTCTGCAACCCGGGCTGTCGCACTCGACACGCCGAGGAACTCGGCGTCGCGTAGAGGATGTTCACCACAGGACTCGTCCTCGCCGCCGGCCGGTCGAGCCGCCTCGGCCAACCGAAGCAGCTCCTCGAGTATCGGGGCCGAACGCTGCTCGACAACACGCTCGACGTCGCTCGGTCGTGCAACTTCGATCAACTGATCGTCGCACTCGGCGGGGCCGGCGACGACGTGAAGCAGAACGTCGACCTGTCGGGGTGCGACATCGTCGACAACGTCCACTACACCGCCGGGTGTTCGTCGTCGATCGTGGCAGCGCTCGACACGGTCGACGACCGCGCCGATGGCCTCGTCCTGATGCTCGGCGACCAGCCCGATGTCGCGACGACGTCCGTCGAAGCGCTCCTCGCAGCCGCCGGCGACGCGCCCGTCTCGATCACGCTGTGTCGGTACGACGACGGTCGCGGTCACCCGTTCTGGTTCTCGCGGTCGACCTTCGGTGCGCTGTCCGGCCTTCACGGTGACAAGGCGGTCTGGAGGATGATCGAATCCGGGCGCTGGCCGGTCGCCGACGTGACCATCGCCGGCCCGGTGCCCCTCGACGTCGACACCTGGGACGACTACGAGCGACTGATCGGTGTCAGCCCGTGAGCGTGTTCGACTCCATCGAGGAGACGCGTGCCGCACTCGATGCCGCCGACTACCTCGTCGACGACGGGCTGTCGATGGCACTGTTCCTCGCGGCGCGTCTCGGGCAACCGGTCCTCCTCGAAGGCGAGCCGGGTGTCGGCAAGACCACCGCTGCGAAGGCGCTCGCATCGGCGCTGGGCACCGACCTCATCCGCCTGCAGTGCTACGAGGGAATCAGCGCGTCCGAGGCGCTCTACGAATGGAACTACCCGCGCCAGATGCTGGGCATCCGCCTCGCCGAGACGAGCCACGAAGCGCTGCGATCGACCGACCTGTTCACCGCCGAGTATCTGCTCGACCGCCCCCTCCTCCAGGCGGTGCGTCAACGTGGCGACGTCCCGCCGGTGCTGCTGATCGACGAGATCGACCGCTCCGACGACGAGTTCGAAGCCCTGCTCCTCGAGTTCCTCGCCGAGGCGTCGGTCACCGTTCCCGAACTCGGAACTTTCACTGCGGACGTACCGCCGATCGTCGTGCTCACCTCCAACCGCAGCCGCGAACTGCACGACGCCCTCAAGCGACGCTGCTACTACCACTGGATCGAGTACCCCGACGTGGAACGGTCCGCGGACATCGTGCGCCGCCGAGTTCCGACCGCGAGCACCGACCTCGTGCGCGCGGCGACCGCGTTCGTGTCGTCGGCGCGCACCCTCGACCTCGACAAGCCGCCGGGACTCGCCGAGGCGATCGACTGGGTCACCGCGCTCCAGACGCTCGGCGTCACCGACCTGGACCACGCCCGCGCCCGCTCGACGATCGGCTCCATCGCGAAGACACCCGACGACATGGCGGCCGTGACCGCCGCGCTCGACGAACAGGTGGCCTCGTAGTGATCGTCACTCGTGGGTACCCGCCCACGCGTCAACCGGGCGACGACGCTCCATCCGTCCTCACACCTTCCACGGGAGAACCATCATGATCCTCGACAACGAATTCCGCGTCAGCGTTCCGATCGAACGAGCGTGGGAGGTCCTCACCGACATCCCCCTCATCGCACCGTGCCTGCCCGGAGCCGAGCTCACGGGACACGACGGTGACGAGTACACCGGCAAGATCAAGATCAAGGTCGGCCCGGTCACGTCCCACTACTCGGGCAAGGCACTCCTGACGGTGCGCGACGAAGCGACCCGTCACGTCGAGATCCAGGCCGACGGACGAGACTCGAAGGGTTCGGGCAACGCCTCCGCGACGATCACCGCCGACATGGCCGAAGACGGCGACGGCACGAAGGTCACCATCCACACCGACCTGAAGATCTCGGGCAAGGTCGCGCAATTCGGCAAGGGCATGATCGCCGAGGTCTCGGGCAAGTTGATCGGCCAGTTCGTCGACTGCATCGAGCAGCGCCTGCTCGGCGAGGACGTGGTGGACGCCGTCGCCGCCGAGAGCGCCGCGGCGTCGGCCACCGGTGCGGACGCCGGGCGACCGGCAGCGGTTCACGAGCCGGTCGAAGCACTCGACCTGATGGACCTCGCCGGGAACTCGATCTACAAGCGCCTCGCTCCGATCGGGATCGTGATCGCGCTGCTCATCCTCGCGAGGATCCTCCTCCGTCGCCGCTGATCACGGCGCGGCATCACCATGACCCCGACCGCGACCGACGCGATGTTCACCGGCATCGACCGGGCGGTCTTCGCCTCGGCCCTGGCCGCCCAACTCCGCCGTTCCGAGATTCCCGTCGCGTTCACCGCGACCGAACGCTTCGCGCGATCGCTCGAAATCGTCGCAGCACCCGATCTGCGCGACCTGTACTGGATGGCGCGCATCAGCTTCGTGGACGATGTCCGCCACCTCGATCGCTTCGACGCAGTGTTCGGCGCCGTCTTCGACAGCGAGGTGGGTCGGCTGCCGGGCGAACAGCGTGGCCAACAGCAACCCCTGCAGGCGACCACCGACGACAGGCTCGCGCCGGTCCGACGCACGTCCGACGACGACGCCGAGGGCGTCACCGCACTCCCCTGGGCAACGCTGCCGTCCATCGCGTTCACCGACGACGACCCTCTGGACGACGACGCCGACGACACGGCGGTCCCCGAGCTCCGGCCCTCCAGTGCTGCGACGGACATGGACCGACCGTTCGATCTCCTCGACGACACCGAGCTCGAACGTGTCGGCGAGATGCTCGAATCGGCGGTGGTCACATGGCCGCGCCGGCGGTCTCGCCGACGGGTGATCAGCTCCAGCGGTCGTCAGATCGCGCTGCGACGAAGCATGCAACGGGCGATGCGCACGGGCGGCGACGTCGTCGACCTGGTCAACACCACCCAGCGCTCCGTCCCGCGCCGCATCGTCGCCCTGATCGACGTGAGCGGGTCGATGGAAAGCTATGCCCGCGCCTACCTGCACCTCGCGCGGCCGCTGGCGCAGCGACGAGACGCGGAGATCTTTGCGTTCTCGACGACGCTCACCCGCATCACCACCGCGGTGCGCACCCGCTCACCCGCCGAGGCGATCGACCAACTCGGGGATTCGGTCGGCGACCGATTCTCCGGAACCCGGCTGGCATCCAGCCTCGGCGAGCTGTTGCGTCACCGGACGTGGAGTTCGCTCGTACGCGGCTCCGTCGTCGTGATCTTCTCCGACGGATGGGATGGCGATCATCCCGACGACATGCGCCGGGAGATGCGGCGGCTCGCGTTGCGGGCGCATCGCATCGTGTGGGTGAATCCGCGCTCGGCAGCCGAGGGCTTCGAGCCCCTCGTCGGTGGGATGGCCGCCGCACTCCCGCACTGCGACGCGTTCCTCGCCGGCAACACCGCTCGCTCGCTCGATCACGTGGTCGCCGCGCTCAGCGACAGATGAACGGCCGGGATCTGCGACGGCCGCCCATCGCGGACCGCGTCGGGGACGTCCGCCGAGAGCAGGTAGCCCAACGTCAGATCAGCCGGGGACGGCGGGGGCGCCGTGTCGGACGGTCGGAGATCGGAGCTCGGCAGTGGGTTTCCCAGCGGGTCCCGCGCACCGATCTCGCCGATGCTCACCTCCGGAAACGCTTCGGAGAGGAGATATCCCAACGTCGCGTCGCTGGGAGAGATGGCAACGGGAACGGTCTCGGAGTCGGGTCCTCCGTCGGTGCCTCCGACGAGTGAGGTGGTTGCTCCGGCGGTCACGAGACCGGCGACTGCGACGGCGGCTGCGTACCGGATGCGGTGACCGCGGCGGGCGCCGGGCGCATCGTTCCCGTCATGTGGACCGCGGCGGTCGACCACCTCGGTCGGCTCGAGAACGATGACGATTCTGTCGTCGGGGAGGCCGGCGTCGCCGGCGTTCGAATCGGTGGTGTCGGTCATCGGATCTGTCTCCTGTTCGGGGGCCCGAAGCCCGCTGTCGGATGACCCCGACCCTTCCGACGAGGGGTTTCATCACGGTTTCATGTCGATCTCCCGAGGCGAAATCCGGGACCGGTCACCGGCGCCTGTCGACGGGGTCCGTTCACGAGTCTCCGACGCGACGACGCGCTCTGCGCTCGGTTGGCCTACGGTCGACCGATGCCCGGGACGATCACGATCGACGACTCCGAGGATCCCCGACTGTCGGACTTCCGTCGTCTCAACGACCAGGCGGCACGCCGGTCGATGGAGGGTGACGAGTACTTCCTGTCCGAGGGATGGATGTCGATCGAGCGTCTCATCGAGTCGGGACACGGCTTCCGCTCCGTGCTGCTCTCGCCGTCCCGTGTGAACCGGTTTCTCCCGTTCATGGATCGTCCCCAGCTCGCGGGCGTGCCGGTGTTCGTCGCAGAGACAGCGGTGATGACCGGCATCGTCGGGTTCGACCTGCCGCGAGCGGTCCTGGTGTCGGCGTCTCGCCAACCGCTGGTACCCATCGAGCGTCTCGCGGCGACAGCCAGGCGGCTGATCGTGTTGGAGGCCCTCAACGACAACGAGAACGTCGGCGCGATCGCCAGGGCGGCGCGGGCGTTCGAGATCGACGGCATGGTGCTGAGCCCGACGTGTACCGATCCGTACTACCGGCGGACAGTGCGGGTGAGCATGGGCGAGATCTTGCACATGCGCGTCGCGCGGGCGACGCGCGACGAGTGGCCGGGCGTGCTCGACACCTTGCACGCCGCCGGATTCGAGTCCTGGGCGATGACGCCGGCCGCCGATGCGATCGATCTGTGGAGCGCTGCGGTGCCCGAGCGGTTGGCGATCCTGCTCGGCGCGGAGGGTCCGGGTCTGACCCCGGCCGTGCTCGGCGCAGCGACGCGGCGCGTCAAGATCCCGATCAGCCCGGCGGTCGACTCGCTGAACGTCGGTCACGCTGCGGCGATCACGTTCGCTGCGGTCTCACGACCCCGTTGACCCGTCGTTGTCGACCGAGAAGGCCGAGCTACCAGTCGGTCGGCGCGTAGTCCTTCAGGAAGTGGCCCCAGACGTGGGTCCCGGTGTTCAGACCGTCGATGATCGGGTCGACGATGCGGGCCGCGCCGTCGACGATGTCGAGCGGGGGATGGAAACGGTGCTCGGCCGTCTTGGCCTCGGCGAGCGCAACCGGGTCCTCGTCGCTCACCCAACCGGTGTCGACACTGTTCATGTTGATTCCGGCGTCGTGATAGTCGGTCGCCGACGTGCGGGTCATCATGTTCAACGCAGCCTTGGCCATGTTGGTGTGCGGATGCTTCGTGGTCTTCCGGGGTCGGTAGAACTGGCCCTCGACGGCCGACACGTTGACGATGTGCTTGTGGTCGCCGGGCGTCGCTTCCATCAGCGACTTGAGCCGGGCGTTCAACACGAATGGCGCGACCGCATTCACGAGCTGCGTCTCGAGCAGTTCGACCGACGACACCTCGTGGAGCCGGAGCCGCCACGAGTTGCGGCCACGCAGGTCGACCTGCTGCAGGTCCTGATCCAGGTGCCCGGTGGGGAACAACGACTCCCTGGCTGCCGCATCGCCGAGCCGGTCACCCGGAAGCAGAGCCGTCTGCGACATCTCGGACGGGCGTGCGAGCCCGGGGACCTCGATGCGTTCCGATCGAGGCTCCACGGCTCCGGTCCCTTTCGATGTGGCATCGATCGCGGGGTTGGAGTGACGGAGCACCTCGTACGACCCGACGAGCCGTTGCACGTGCGCCGGGAGCGACGCGACCGCTGCGGTCTCGCGCCCGATCATGTGCTCGTAGAAGCTCGGGGGGCGCCGCACCGTCTGGCACGCGTTGTTGACGATCGCGTCGAGCCTGCTGCGTGTCGACAGAACGTGGGCACAGAACGCTTCGATGCTCGGCGTGTGCCTGAGGTCGAGACCGAACACCTCCAGCCGATCGCCCCACTCGGCGAAGTCGGTTTCGGACGCATATCGTTCGGCGGCATCACGCGGGAAGCGTGTCGCGACCATGAGTGATGCGCCGCTGCGCAGCAGCTTGATCCCCGCCTGGTAGCCGATCTTGACACGACCCCCGGTGAGCAGCACGACCATCCCGCTCATGTCCGCGAGCTCGCTGCGTTTCGCGAAGTTCAATTCTGCGCAGTGTGGGCACAACTGGTCGTAGAAGTGGTGTACCTCCCGATAGCGGACCTTGCAGACGTAGCAGTGGTGGGGCTCGACGCTTTCGCGGAACGCGGGGGCGCCCACGTCATCTGCCGCGTCGGACTGGTCGAACGCGGTGGGCGCGTACACGTCGGGGGTTGTGAACACGGGGCGACGGCGCAGCGTCCGGATCCCCGTCTGGTCGAGGTGTTCTTCGTCGCGCCGGACCTTCTCGCTGCGTCGCTGCCGCTGGAGCACCTTCGTCCGACGTCGACGGATCTCCGGATCAGGGCAGAACACATCTCCGGCCGCGTTCAGGAACGCGGCCTTCTCCGCTGCCTCCAACTCGTTGATCATGTCGGGTGCCGCCACGACCTCACGCAGCACGGCCATCGCTTCGAGCAGCCGTCGTCGGACCTCGCCGTTGGCTCGCGGATCCGCCGTCGTCACTCTCGGAACCTACCGGCGTCCGGTGCTGAGCACGCGCCCGCGCGGTCGGTCAGCTGCCGCGCAGCGGGCTCGTCGCCGGTTCTCGCAGCGGGAGCAGTGCGTCGAGCAGGTTCTCCGCCTCGGAGATGCCGACGATGTACACCATCTTCTCGGTGACCTCACCCTCGGCGTGGACCGCACCGGCCGGCAGCACCAGCTTGTCGCCGGCCTCGAGCGCGATGCGATTTCCTTCCCCGTCGAGCACGTAGCTCGACCCCTGGAGCACGTACCCGCAGTTGTCGACGTCGTGCCAGTGGAGCGGGAGCTCAGCCATCCGCTCGGACACGTACGTGGTCGGCCACAGACCGAGGCGCGCGATGTCGGCGAGCACCTCCTCCTTCGTGGAGAACGCGTTCTTGATCACCTGCATCGGTCCGGGCTCCAACGGCATGGTCTGCTCCTCTCGTGGCGCGCAGCCCGAACGTAGCCGCCGGGACGAGGTCGGTCCACCACTCGATCCGCGACCCGTCTTTCGCGGTGACCGTCGCCGACGGCGGCGACGGTCACAACCCCGAGATCAGTCGGGACGCCCGGTCGCGCAGGACCGTGGGCGTGAGCGAGCGGGTGGCGTCGAGCAGTTGCGCGTCGGCACCGACCAGGTAGCGAGCCCGCGGACGGGAGGACTCCACGGCCGACGCGATCGTCGACGCGACCGCGGCCGGGTCACCCATCAGCGGCTCCCAACGTCGGAGGTTGGTTCGCATCCGGTCGTAGACCACGTCGTAGCGACCATGGCCGTAGCGGTCGGCATCGGCGTCGAGATCCTCGAAGATCGCGGTGCGGAAGAACCCCGGCTCGACGAGTACGACCGAGATCCCGTCGGACGCACACTCGATCCGCAATGCATCGGTCACGGCCTCGAGCCCGTGCTTGCTCGCCTGATACCAGCCGGTCAGCGGCATCGTGACCCGCCCCAGGATCGACGACACGTTGACGATGCGTCCCCAGCCGGCATCGCGCATGTGCGGAAGCGCGAGGCGGGCGAGCCGGATCGGAGCGACGAGCATCGTGGCGAGCAGGTGCTCTGCGGCAGCATCGTCGACACTCTCGACCGGTGCGGTCTGTGCGTAGCCGGCGTTGTTGATCAAGATGTCGGGTCGACAACGCTCGACCACCGAGGCGCACCGATCCGGATCGGTGACGTCGAGCAGTGCGGTCTCGACCTCGACGCCGGCGTCGGCGGCTGCAGCGCGGAGGACCTTCGCCTTCGCCTTGCTGCGCACGGTCCCGACCGTGTGGTGCCCCCGGCGGGCGAGTTCGATCGCCGTCGCGAGGCCGATGCCCGAGTTGGCTCCGGTGACGAGCGCGGTACGTGTCATGGGACCCAGCCTGTCATGCGGCGGCGCCGATGCCGCACGCAGGGCCGACACCCCGACGACGGGTCACGGGGCCATTGGTCCGGGATGACTGCCGCCGGGTCGCGCCGGATGTGAGGAGACGCTCACTAGGTTCATGGCCATGAGCTCTCTCACGTCCCTCGACCCGGAGTTCGTCCGGTCGCACTTCCCGGCCTTCGAGTCCCCCGGCAACGCAGGACAGTCGTTCTTCGAGAACGCGGGCGGGTCGTTCGCATGTCGCCAGACGATCGACGCGCTCACCACCTACTACACCCACACCAAGGTCCAGCCGTTCGCCGACTACGGCCCGTCCGCGATCGCCGGGGCGGAGATGGACCGCTCGCGGGAACGGTGGGCAGCGGCGCTGGGGGTCGATCCCGACGAAGTGGTGTGCGGGCCGTCGACGTCGGCGAACACCTACGTGTTGGCCCACGCGTTCGAGCAGGTCCTCCGACAGGGTGACGAGGTGATCGTCACGAACCAGGATCACGAGGCGAACACCGGCAGCACCCGGCGGATGGCCGAACGGGTGGGTTGCACGCTGCGCGAATGGCGGATCGACCCGACCACGGGGCTTCTCGACATCGCCGAGTTCGAGTCGCTCCTGAACGAGCGGACGCGGCTGGTGACCGTGCCGCACGCGTCCAACATCGTCGGCAAGGAGAACGATGTCGCACGCGTCTGCGAACTCGCTCACCGGGTCGGCGCACGGGTCGTCGTCGACGGCGTCTCGTTCGCTCCGCACACCATCCCCGACGTCGGCGCGATCGGCGCCGATGTCTACCTGTTCAGTCTCTACAAGACGTACTCGGTCCACCAGGGCCTGATGGTCGTTCGACGCGAGTTGATGGACGAACTCCCGAACCAGAGCCACTTCTTCAACGACGACGCCCGTGACAAGCGCCTCAACCCCGCCGGACCGGACCACGCACAGGTCGCCTCGGCGGGATCGGTGCTCGACTACGTCCGAGAGCTCCACGTCCACCACGGCGGCGACCCTGCTGCACCCCTGCGCACGGCCTGTGACGACGTCTCGACGCTCTGGCGCGACCACGAGGACTCGCTGACCCCACGAGTCCTCGACGCCGTCTCCGGCGACGAGCGGCTTCGACTGCTCGGGCCGGCAACGCTCGACGGGACCGATGGACACCGCTGCCCGACGATCGCGTTCGTGCCGCTGGCGACCGAACCGCACGAGCTCGCTCGCGCACTGGTCGAACGAGGAGTCCAGACGAGTGCCGGGCACTTCTACGCGTGGCGGGTCCTCGACGGCCTCGGCGTCGACCCGACGCGGGGCGTCGTCCGTCTGTCGTTCGTCCACTACACCTCGCCCGCCGACATCGATCGCGTCGTCGAGGCACTCCACGACGCCGTGGAGCTGATGGCCTGATCGGCCGGCCACAACCCATTCGGTTCGCTGAACGCTCGACTCAGGTCGGATCCGGGGTCATCTCCCAGTGCTGGGGCGAACGCCACAGCGCCGACAGTGTGAGGTCCTTGATCGCCACCAGTTCTCGCGGGATGCGGTCGTTGAGCCTGATGAACAACTCGTTGTGGGACAGGATCTCGCGGTCCCAGTCGTCGCGGTCGAGCGACATCGCACCGAGGAAGTCCTTCTCCGAGAAGTCCGCGAGTCCTGTCCAGTCGAGATCCTGGTACCGCGGCATCCACCCGATCGGGCTCTCCAACGCGTACGCCCGACCGCGGGAGCGATCCACGATCCATTCGAGGACGCGCATGTTCTCGCCGAAGCCCGGCCACACGAACGCTCCGTCGGAGTCGGTCCGGAACCAGTTGACGCCGAAGATCCGCGGTGGATCGGCGATCGTCCGCCCGAACGACAACCAGTGGTTGAAATAGTCGGCCATGTGGTAACCGGCGAACGGCAACATGGCGAACGGGTCCCGCCGCACCACCCCCTGCTCGCCGAATGCCGCGGCGGTCGTCTCCGATCCCATCGTGGCCGCGAGGTACACCCCGTGCGCCCAGTTGAACGACTGGTGGACGAGTGGCATCGTTCCCGAGCGCCGACCCCCGAAGATGAACGCACTGATCGGAACCCCGGCCGGATCGTCCCACTTGTCGTCGATCACGGGGTTCTGATGGGCGGGGGCCGTGAACCGGGCGTTGGGATGAGCGGCGGTGCGGCCCGACTCCGGCGTCCAGTCCTCCCCCTTCCAGTCGATCAGGTGGCCCGGCGCCTCACCCCCGATTCCTTCCCACCAGACGTCGCCCTCATCGGTGAGCGCAACGTTGGTGAAGATCGTGTTCGCACGGATCGACGCCATGGCGCTCGGGTTCGTCGCCTCGGAGGTTCCGGGTGCGACACCGAAGTAGCCGGCCTCCGGGTTGATCGCGTACAGCCTCCCGTCGTCGGCCGGCTTGATCCAGGCGATGTCGTCACCGACCGTCGTGACCCTCCATCCTCGGCTCGCGAAGGCAGCGGGCGGTTCGATCATCGCGAAGTTGGTCTTCCCACAGGCACTCGGAAACGCCGCCGCGAGGTACGTCTTGTCGCCGTTCGGGTCGGTCACGCCCATGATCAGCATGTGTTCGGCGAGCCAACCCTCGTCGCGTCCCATCGTCGATGCGATTCGCAGCGCCAGACACTTCTTGCCGAGCAGAGCGTTGCCGCCGTAGCCGCTGCCGTAGGACCAGATCTCGCGCTCCTCGGGATAGTGGACGATGTACTTGACGTCGGGGTTGCACGGCCAGGCGACATCGGTGTCCCCCGGTTCGAGCGGCGCTCCGACGGTGTGCATGCAGGGGATGTACGTGCCGTCCGCGCCGAGTGCATCCAGCACGGCGGCGCCCATCCGGGTCATGATCTTCATGTTCACCGCGACATATGCCGAGTCCGTGATCTCGACGCCGATCTGCGCGATCGGCGAGCCGATGGGACCCATGCTGAACGGGATGACGTACATCGTCCGACCACGCATGCACCCGTCGAAGAGCCCGGCGAGGATCTCCCTCATCTCGGCGGGATCCATCCAGTTGTTCGTCGGTCCAGCGCCCTGCTGCGTCCGGCTGCAGATGAACGTGCGGTCCTCGACGCGCGCGACGTCGCTCGGATCGGATCGGGCGAGAAAGCTGCCCGGGCGGAGTTCCTCGTCGAGCTCGATGAAGGTCCCGGCGTCGACCAGTTCCCGTGTCAGACGGTCGTATTCCTCGTCCGTACCGTCGCACCAGTGAACGTCGGTGGGCGTGCAGAGGTCGACCATCTCGGCGACCCAGGATCGAAGTTCGTCGTGGCGGAGGTTCGGAGGAGCATGCACGACCCGATCCTCGCAGGCGAGCCGAACGACCGGCAGTGTCGAAGGTCCTCGCGTCGTCGAAGCGCGAGAACTCAGACGATGGAGATGTCGAACGGCGCGACCGACCGCAGCGTGTCGGCGTACTCGGCGAGCTGGTCGGGCAGCGGCTCGACGAGCGGCGGGTCGTGCGGACGCGTGCCGTGCGCACGAAAGCCGATCACCTTCAGTCGCATCGCCGGATCGACCGTGGCGAGCCAGCGCCCCGTTGCGCGCACGAGCCCGGGAGCATCGTTGACACCGCCCAGCACGAGCAGCCGCACCTCGTACAGCAGACCCAGCACATGGAGGTGGCGGATGCTGGCCAGCACGGGCGCGTTGCCGACACCGGTCATCTGCTCGTGGATCACCGGGTCGAAGCACTTGAGGTCGATCATCACCCCGTCGAGGACCGACGCGAGACGATCCCACACCCGGAGCGCGCAGGCGCCGTTCGTGTCGACGAAACAGGTGAGATGCGCGAGGTCGTCGTCGGCCTTGATCGCTTCGAACAACTGCCACACGAAGCTCTCCTGTCCGGTCGCCTCGCCTCCCGACACGGTGATCCCACTGATGAACGGCGCCGCCCGGCGGATCTCCCCGAGCAGATCGTCGACCTCGACGTGTTCGGGATGGAACCCTTCGATCGGACCGTGGCCGGGAATGGTCTGCGGGTTGTGGCACGCCACACAGTCGAAATTGCACCCCTGCATGAACACGACGAAGCGGTTGCCCGGCCCGTCGACGTTGCTGAAGGGGACCGTGTCGGCAACGAAACCGGTCGTCGGTCTACCTCGCGTCGCGCTCATGACAACCGACCCGCTTCACGGCTCGTTGCGTCAGGTGATACGCGGCTTCGCTCCCGGCGGCCAGCTGGTCGCTCGCGTGGCGCACGGCCCCGGCGTCGGCGATCGTTGCGAGGTCGCTCTTGCGCACCAGGTACCCCGTGATCCTGACGAACTCGTTGCCGTCGAGGTTGAACGTGAAGTCACGCATCCCGCTCGAGAACGCGCCGCGGATGATGTCCACCACCGCGGCGGGGTTGCGTACCGCGGTTTCGTCGACGTGGAAGACGTCGCTGACACCTGCGGCGAACAAGTGATGATGCGGCGCACAGGTCCGAATGTGGTCGAGCATCCCCGGCTCGTCGCCGACCGGGATGCGCGTCCCGGCGGTCACCTCCTCGTCCAGATCGATTCCGCTCTGACTGTGCAGATAACAGCGACCGGCCCCGCCCGAGCAGTACGGCATCGGGCGGGCCGCCACGAGTTCGGCCACACGCTCCACGATCCTGACCGCCAAGGCATCGGCCTCGCCGTCGTGGCCGTACCGCGCCTCTCCGTTGCGGTCGCGACCGTCGTACGCCATCAGCAGGTTGGTGCACTCGGCGAGCCCGAACACCCCGAACATCGCCGAGAACCGTTCGACGTCGATCAGCCCCTCGTCGGCCAACCAGTGCGACTCGAAGAAGCGCTGGTCCTCGACCAGCGATCTGATCCGCGCCTCGGCGAGTTCGGCGGTCAGTTCGATGTAGTGCGGAAGCGTGGTCGAGAAGAAGTCGTCGACACTCCCCGTGTGGTGCAACGCCACCTCCTTGAGGTTGACGCGGACCAGCGTGTGGGCGCCGCCACCGATCTTCAGGGAGTTGTAGCAACTCACGGCGGCATAGCGCTCGCCGTGGTCGCCGACCATCATCGGATGGTTGACGAAATGGGGCTTGCCGGTCTCGAAGACCGTCCGCACCGCGTCGAGGATCAGATCGTCCGAGGTGATCTCGGGATCGACCTTCAGCGTGATGTTCGGCACCGCTTGCCGCAATGAGCGTTCGACCCGCAGGATCGAGCGGGTGATCCGTCCGTCGTGCGGACCCAGGTCGAGGTGGGCGAACGCATCGGGTTGCATGCGATCGATCCCGATCCAGAACCGGCGGAGCTTCCGATCGAGTTCGTCGTCGGCGAGCGCGTCGGTGACGAACGGTGCGAGCACCTTGTCGAGGTCACCGAGGTACACCGGGTAGGTCGTGACACTCGGAACGTGCGCGTACATGATCTGGAGGAATGCGAGAGCGTCGTCGAGACTCCTCGGCGGCGGCAACTCGAGGAAGTCGAGGCCCTGCCGCATCGCGAGTTCGTAGTCGGGCAGCACGTAGCGGGGCGTGTACGGGGCGTTCCCTTCGAACATGTCGCAGATGATCCGCTTGTCGAGCGCCTGGCGACAGGGCTCCGACAGAGCGGGGTACGGGATCGCCTCGGTCGCCAGTGCGGCGAGCCTGCGGAGCTTCTGGTCGTAACCCAGCGCAGGGTCCCTGACCAGCTCGCCGGCGCGCGCCTCGAACTCGGTCATCTCCATACGTCAAACGTACGGAATCCCCCGCCGGACGACGAGGGTCCGAAGACCCTGTCTCGGCCGATTCGACTCGGCGGACTCGGCGGACCCTCGACCGATCGTCGGCGTCGACGGCGTCGACGCCGACATCGCCACAGTACGGTCGGTCCGATGGTGAACGATGCTCCGGCCGAGTACGGCGACTTCCCCCTCCGAGCCTTCCTCGGCATGACCCTGACCGGCGAGGACGACGGCATCGGAATCGCCCGGGTCGAGGCCGGGCCCGATCACATGAACCCGAACGGCGTCGTTCACGGCGCCGTGCTGTTCGCCTTGGTCGACACGGCGATGGGCAAGGCGACCATGAGCGTGATCGACGAGCCCGACACGTACTGCGCCAGCATCGAGGTCTCGCTGCGATTCATACGTCCGGCCCTCGACGGGCCGCTGACCGCGACCGCATCGGTGATCAAGCGCGGTCGCAACGTCGTCCACCTGGAGGCCCGCGTGACGGCTGCGGACGATCGACTGGTCGCGTCAGCTGCGGGAAGCTTCGCGATCATGCGCCCCTGACGGCGGGGCGGTCAGCGGAGCAGCAGCACCGAACACGGTGCGAGGCGTGCGATCTTGGTCGACAGCGAGCCGAGCAGGCCCTCGAACAGCCCGATGCCGTGGGTTCCCACGATCAAGACGTCGGGTGCATGCTCGGTGACCGCTTCGAGTACCGACCGCGCGGCGTTCTCACCCTCGAGACCCAACACGTCGACGGCCACACCGGACGCCTCCAGCGCGGCGACCAGGTCGTCGGTCCGCGTCGCGACGACGCGGCCGACGTAGTTCTCGACGAACGCGTCGTCGCCGATCCAACTCCCCGCGGCCGTGTCCGTCGCCTGGGTCCGGCGGTATTCCACATCGACCTCCACGTCGGACAGATCGGGCTCCGGTGCGGCCGCGCGACGCATCTCGCTGAGGATCTGACGCGGCACCTCGACCACGGTGCACACCGTGACCCGTCCGTCCCGGCCCGCGATGCGGGACGCCAGGACCGCGGTCTGGTCCGTGTCGAGACTGCCATCGGTGGCGACCATTACGTACATAGGACTCTCGTTCGTTGTCGGATGAACTTTCCCCGGACCCTACGGCACTCCCGGCACCCGCCGCGACGACCCCCGATTTGCTGCGTCCCGGCCCCGGCAAATCGCGATTTGCCGGGGCCGGGACGCAGCAAATCGGTCAGGTGGTCAGCTGCTTGCGCCGGCGGAGCAGGCGCCGCCCGAGCGAGGTCTTGTGGACCTCGTCGGCACCGTCGTAGATCCGCGCCGCGCGCTCGTGTCGGTACCAGTACGACAGGATCGTGTCGTCGGTGACCCCGAGTGCTCCGTGCACCTGGATCGCCGTGTCAACGGTCCGCAGCATGGTCTCCGCGACGGAGAACTTGATCGCCGAGATCTCGTCGCGTGCCGCTTTGGCCCCCACGGTGTCGATCTTCCATGCGGTGTGCAACGTGAGCAACCGAGCGCCGCGAATCTCGGCGTCGAGCTCGGCCACCCAGTGTTGAATGACCTGCCGGTCCGCGAGGGTCTCACCATCCTCCGTGATCACCCTCCGGTTGGCGTAGTCGCACATCAGGTCGAACGAACGACTGGCGATGCCGAGCCATCGCATGCAGTGGTGGATGCGGCCAGGGCCGAGGCGCTCCTGGGCGATGGCGAAACCAGCGCCCTCGGGGCCCAACAGGTTCGACCGCGGGACCCGACACGACTGGTAGATGACCTCGCCGTGGCTGGCGTGGCCGCTCCCGGCGTGGCCCATCACGCTCACGTTGCGGACGAGATTGAACCCGGGTGTCTCGGTCGGAACGATGATCATGCTCGCCCGTTGGTAGGGCGGGGCCTCCGGATCGGTCACCGCCATGACGATGGCGAATGCGGCGCCGTCAGCCGACGACGTGAACCACTTCTGACCGTTGATCACGTAGTCGTCTCCGTCCTTCACGGCGGTGGTCTCCAACAGCGTCGGGTTGGACCCTGCGGTCGCCGGTTCGGTCATCGAGAAGCAACTGCGGATCTCCCCGGCGACGAGCGGGCGGAGAAAGCGTTCACGCTGCTCGTCGGTCGCATGGGAATGAAGGATCTCCACGTTGCCGGCGTCGGGCGCCTGCACACCGAACACCGTGTGGCCGAGCGGGCTCCGGCCGAGTGCCTCGCTGAGCAGTCCGTGCTCCAGCATCGTCAGACCGAGACCGCCGAATTCGACCGGATGGTTCGACGCCCACACGCCCATCTGGCGCACCTTGTGCTGCAGCGCCGCGACCCCGTCGGCCACGGACTCAGGCGTGCCGTGCAGGAACTCACCCTCGAGTGGGATCACCTCGTCGTCCATGAACGAGTTGACCATCGCCAGGATGGTCTGCATCTTCTCCGAGATCTCGAATTCCATCGGCCCTCCTCGTCATCGGTCGCCGCCCGAACGCTACGAAACAGCGCCGACTGCAGGTAGAGCCGTTGGTCCCCCTCCGCCGCCACCGTTGCCGCGGACCCGACCGGACATCTGGTGGAACCGTGAGGACACACACTCCCGGGCGCCGGACGACCGATCGCCACCTCTGACGCCGGACGCGGCGGCGCCGGCACCCCTCAGGGCTGCCGGCGCCGGCGAAAATCCCTCACGATCGCTGATTCAGGCGGGCGCCGCTTGCACTTCCTGCCACGCCCCGTAGCCACCGAGGATGTCGCTCACGTCGGAGAACCCGGCCTCGCGCAGCAGACTCGCTGCCACCGACGAACGGTACCCACCAGCGCAGTAGACGACCGTCGGCGCTTCGCGATCGAGCTCGTCGATGCGACCTGGGAGCTGCCCGACCGGGATCGTCAGCGCACCCGGGATCACGCCGGCCTCCAGTTCGCCGGGGTTGCGGATGTCGACGAGCTGAAGCCCCTCGATGTCACCGCGACGCTCGTCGAACTCCGTCGCGGTCATCCGCGACGCGTGCCGGACCCGGTCGGGATGATCGGCCATCACGACGAACGGATGCTCCAGAAATCCCACGACCCGGTCGAAGCCGATCCGACCGAGTCGGTTCTTCGCTTCGAGTTCGAATCCCGGGTCGACGACGAGCACGATGTCGACGTCGCTCGGCACGACCGAGCCGGCAAACTCCGCGTAGCGGCCGTTCAGCCCGACGTTCACGGATCCAGCGATGTGCCCGTGCGCGAACTCCTCGGGATCGCGCCCGTCGACGATCATCGCCCCGCCGGCCACGAGCTCGTCGAAGGTGGCGAGGTCCAGTGCGGTCGGCAGCTGATGTTCATCGAGCAGTTCACGGTCCTTGCGGTTCAACACGGCGTCATAGACGAAGTAGCCCGGCGCCGGGGGTTGACCCTCGGTCACGAGGTCGAAGAACGTCTGCTTGTCCTTCGCCAGGAGCGCGTAGTTCGTGGAGCGCTGCTCCCCCATCGTCGACGAGGTCTCGGTCGAGAGGTTCTTCCCGCAGGCCGAGCCGGCACCGTGGGCCGGGAACACGCGGGTCGCGTCGGGAAGTGTCAAGAGCTTGGTGTGCAGGCTGTCGTACAGCTTGTCGGCGAGCTCCTCGCGAGTGAAGCCGATCGACGAAAGCAGGTCGGGTCGGCCCACATCACCGATGAACAGCGTGTCCCCGGTCAGCACCCCGTACGGCACCTCGTCGTCGGAGTGTTCCCACACGACGATGCTGATCGACTCCGGGGTGTGCCCTGGCGTGTGCCTGATCTCGAGCACGACCTCGCCGAGTTCGATGCGCTCGCCGTCGGCCAGCTTGCGTGACTCGAACTCGGTCTCGGCGAGCGACGAGAATCCGATCGCCGCGCCCGTCTCGGCGGCCAGCTCGAGGTGTCCCGACAGGAAGTCGGCGTGGAAATGGGTCTCGAGCACGAGCTCGATCGTCAGGCCGGCCGCCTTCGCGTCGTCGAGGTACTCGGCGATGTCGCGCTGCGGGTCGACGACGACCGCCCGACCGGTCGTTTCGTCGCCGATCAGGTACGACGCGTGGGACAGGCAGTCGAGGTAGTACTGGGTGAACTTCATCGTGAAACTCCTTGTCGGTACGCGAGCATTCCGCCCGCGAGGTTGATGATGTCGTCGAATCCGGCTGCGGCGAGGAACTCTGCTGCCTGCCGGCTGCGGCCGCCGCTCCGACAGAACACGATCGTGCGCCGACCGCGGTCGAGGTCGCGGATTCCAGCGGCCAGCTGGTCGAGAGGGATGTTGATCGCCCCGTCGAGGGTGCCCTCGGAGATCTCGAAGGGTTGGCGCACGTCGATCAGTTGGGTCTGGTCGTCGACGAGCGCATCGACGTCGTTGACGGGGTACTCGCGAAAGCCGATCATGCCGCAGCCCGCAGCTCGACGAGGACGCCTTCGATGTCGCAGCCGCGTCCACGGTTGTACGGGAGCTTGGCGAGCATGTTGCCCATCGCGCACGTGTTGCTGACCGCGGAGAACGTGAGGCCGGCGGCGACACCGCCCGCGAGCCACTTCGCCTTCGGCACGAAGATCGAGAGCAGAATGCCGACGAGGGAGATCGAACCCGCCACGAGACGCACCTGACGGTCCATTGCCCAGGTCTCGCTCGCGCTGCGTACGACGTCGCCGCCACCGGAGATCCAGGCGTCCAGCCCACCCTCGAGCAGATGCAGGCGCTGCTTGCCGGCACCCGACAGCTTGGTGTGTGCCTGGTCGGCGCGGGCACCCGACTTGCACACGAGGACGACCGGATGCTCGACGTCGGCCAGATCCTTGGCGTGCTCGCCGAGGGTGTCGAGCGGAACGTTGAACGACCCCGGGATGTGGACGCTGTCGAACTCGCCGCCGGTCCGGACATCGAGGATCTTGGTGGCCGGGTCCTCGAGGATCATCCGCTGCAGCCGGGCGGTGTCGATGATGTCGGTATCGGGAAGTTGGACGGTGGTCATGGTGACTCCTGTGTTGAATCGTTGAGGGATTGGTTGCTCACGCGGTGAGCACGGTGGAAACGGCGGTGTAGATGGCGACGGCGAACAACATGATCGCAAAAGCTCGGGTCAATCGGTCGGCGTCGATCCGATTCGCAATGCGCGACCCGACAACGACACCAACCGAAACAGTAACCAGGAACGGGACGACGACGCCCCAGTCGAAATCGAGGTCGCCCGCCCGCATGGCGAGCGCCATGGCGGCGTTGATGACGATGACGACAAGCGACGTGCCGATGGCGACCCTCGTCGGGAACTTGAGGAGCAGCGTGAGCGCGGGGACGACGGCGAAGCCGCCTCCGACGCCGAACAGCCCCGTGAGGAGGCCGACCGCAGTGGCCGCGCCCGCGAGCTTCGCGATCGCCGGCACGGACAACTCGAGACCCACGCGCTGCGCGGTGCGAGCCCTCGTGGCGACGCCCCCCGAGCCGCCGTCGGTCGGCTCGAGCACCGGGGCGATCTTGCCGAGCTCATGGCGACGGTCGACACTGCGGTACATGCGGATGGCCACGAACACGATGAGCGCGGAGAACGCCATGAGCAGGACCTGCTCGTCGAGCGACTGGTTCACCATGGTTCCGATGCGCGATCCGACGATGCCGGAGAGACCGAACGCGATGCCGGCCCCGAGCCTGACGTTGCCGGCGCGGTAGTGACCGATCACCCCGAAGAGCGAGGCCACACCGACGACGAGCAGCGACGCAGTGGTCGCATCCTGCGCTTCGAGACCCGCCACGAAGACGAGGATCGGGACGGCGAGAGTCGAGCCGCCACCGCCGAGCGCACCGAGCGACAGCCCGACGAGCAGCCCCAGGGAGATCGCGATCAGTTCACCGGTCATGCCAGGCCTCCAGTTCGGGCGACGTCGACGAGCGCGTCGAGTCGATCAGGGCCGATTGCTCCGGCCTCTCTGCCCGCGACCTTGCCGTCGGCACCGACGGCGACCCAGAGGGGGAATGCCGGCAGACCGTACGCCTGGGCGAGATTGCCCTCGGCGTCGTCGAGCAGGATCGGGGTCGGCCAGTCCTCACGGGCAAACCATGCGGAGGGCGGATAGTTGTCACGATCCGAGGCGACGGCGGTCGACACCGCGATCATCCGGACGTCGTCGGGCAACCCGACATCGGCCAGATGGTCGCTGATCTCGGCGACCTCTCCCTGACACACCGGGCACCAGTGTGCGAAGAAGCCGATCACGGTCGGCTCCCCGTCGGCGAGCAACTCGACGCGGAGACCGTCGAAACCGGTCCCCGTCGCCTGCGGAGCGTTCGCCCCGAGCGCGTCGTCGACACCGGTCAGTTCGGGCAACGACTCGCCGTCGATCACGACCGCGTTCGTCTCCACGATCGCGGTCGAGTCGGCGCCGTCGTCGTCATCGCCGCGTGTGGCGGCGATCACGGCGGCCCCGGCGAGAGCGACGACGAGGACCCCGACGCCGATGATCCACGGAACGTACGAGCGGCGTGTCGCGCCCACGGCGGTCACTCCCCGTCCGCCCGGTCGGCGGTGAAGGAGAACGCGTCCTGGATGTCCAGACCGAGGATGACCTCGACGGAGTCGGCATCGGTTGCCTCGAGCAGCGCGAGGTGCACGCCGTCGACCGCGAGCTCCAACTCGGAATCGGGCTCGATCTTCAACGAGGCGAGCAGCGACTCGTCGGCGGAACGGAACTCGACCTCGCCGGCCGAGCTCCGAGCCTCCGTGATCTCGATCGTTCGATCGGTGACGTTCTTGATCGTGCCCACGATCGCGTCGCCGGCCGACGCGGACACCAGCTGGGGTCCGTTGATCGACAGTGGCGCACCGGCGACCACCACTTCGGTGGTCGATGCTGCATCATCTTCGGAAGAACATGCCGAAGCCACGACCGGAGCGGCCATGATGATGAGGACTGCAGAGAGGGATCGTGAGAGGCGATTCATAAGAGATCACCAATGACCGTACAATATGTACGTACATTTCGCAACCCCTCCCGTGCGAACCACCGTCGGACCATCACCGTCGACCTGTCGGACACCAGAACAAGGACTCAACCATGGACCCCCGAGACGTCAGCAACTTCTTCGCCCTCATCCTGCTGCTGAGCGCCGTCGGCATCGTCATCGCGGCCCTGCGCCCGTCGACGCGAACCGAACTGTCCAGGTATGCGACGGCGATCGTCGCCATCGCTGCGGTCGGAGCGACGGCGGGCAGCCTCTACTTCTCGGAGATCGCCGACTACATCCCTTGCACCTACTGCTGGTATCAGCGGATCGCGATGTATCCGATGGCGGTGATCGTCCCACTCGCGATCGTGCTGCGGGACCGCTCGATCCTGCGCTACTCGCTGGCTCTCGCCATCATCGGCCTCGCGATCTCGATCTATCACATCCAGTTGCAGCTCTTCCCCGAGCAGAGTTCCAACTCCTGCGAGCTCACCAGTCCGTGCACGGCGAAGTGGGTCGAGGCGTTCGGCTTCATGACCATTCCGCAGATGGCAGGCACCACGTTCGCGATCATCATCACCGTCAGCATCATCGGGCTGCGCACGCCGCCCCGATCGACGGAGACGACCGTCGACGACGCAGCCGACGAACGAACAACTATCGTATAGAGTCTGGTTGTCCGGATGTTATGACAACCAGACCGATCTCGACGACGAGGGACCATGACGCTCGACCGCAACAACCCGATGCCCCTCTGGGCACAGCTCGAAACCGCCCTCAAGCAGCGACTGGACGCCGGTGAGTTCAACGAGCGATTCCCCACCGACAACGAACTGGTCGAGGAGTACCAGGTCAGCCGACACACGGTCCGCGAAGCGATCCGCCACCTCAACCGTTCCGGAATCCTCCGACGCGAACGGGGGCGTGGCACCGTCGTGAACCGCAGCGAGTTCGAGCAGCCACTCGGCGCCCTCTACTCGCTGTTCGGTTCGATCGAATCGTCGGGCGCCGTCCAGAGGAGCAAGGTGCTCGAACTGAGCGAAGTCGTCGATCCTGCCGTGGCCGGGCAACTCGGGATCGCCGACGACACCCCGCTGCTCTATCTCGAGCGGCTCCGATTCGCGGACGACGACCCGCTCGCGATCGACCGGGCCTGGCTTCCGATGGGGATCGCTGCACCGCTGATGGCGAGCAATTTCGAACGCACCGCGCTCTACGACGAACTCGAGAAGAAGTGCGGGATCCGGCCCGACGCAGGGTGGGAGCGGATCGCGCCGCTGCTGCCGTGCCCCGACGAACGCGCGTTGCTGTCGATGCGACGCGGTGAAGCTGCCTTCTTCCTCGAACGGCTCAGCACGGCGAACGACTCCCCGGTCGAATGGCGGACCACGACGATCCGGGGCGACCGCTACCGGTATGTGTCCCACTTCGAGGCCGGGTGCGCCCCCGGCCTCGTCGCTGCCGCCAGCCACTGATCGGCGCGCGGCACCCGGCACGCCGCACATTCCGAGGGATGGTGACGAAGAGCGTCGTGATCTGCCGGAATTCCGGTCCGTGGTGGCGTGTCAGCGGTCGAGGAGTTCGGAGAACCGGCGGCGCCACTCGACCGAGGCCTTGTCGGCCTGCACGCTGACCGTTGCTGTCGGCTCGAGGGGCAGCACACCGGGGATCCGCTCGAGCATCGCCTTGTCCTCGGCGCCGATGGCCCGGTCGAGCGCGATGACGTCTTCGGCCGGCACCGAGAAGTCGTCGTTACGCCAGATCACGAACGTGAAGTACGACGTCACGTCGTCGATCGGTGTCGAGCACAGCAAGATCAGGTGATCGAGTTGCGTCTCGTAGTGGATCGTGCTCCGCACCGTGAACGGCAGGTGGAAGCCCGTCGTCATCCGTCGGATGACGGTGTCGTCCTGCTGGCCCGATGCCGCGGCGCCCTGCCCGTTGTCGACCTCGACCTCGTAGCCGTACCCGAAGAAGTCGGCATCGAGTTGTCCCAGTTCGATCGTCTGGACCACCTGGTGCTCCCGGATACCGAGCGTGCCGACATGGACGTGGGGAAAGTGTGCGATGTCGAGGAAGTTGTCGGTCATCCGCGTCGCCGACGCCGCCCAGCGCTCCACCCCGGAGTTGATCCGCCGGTAGCCGGGATCGTCGTCCGCCGCGATCGTCGGGATCTCGGCGACCGGCGTCCTCGGACACACCCACACCAGGCCGTATCGCTCCTCGACGTGCACTGTCGACAGGTGCGCGGCAGGTGGAACCGGGCGACCCGACCCGGACGACGGCACCTCCACGCACCGGCCCTCATCGTCGAACGTCCAGCCGTGATACGGACAGACGAGGCATCCGGCGCGCACCAGACCGTGGCTGAGCGGTGCCTCGCGATGCGGACACCGGTCGGGCGCCGCGACGAGCCGACCGATCGGGGTCCGCCAGACGACGAGGTCACGGCCGAGCAGCCCGACCGAGATCGGCCGATCGCCGACGTCGGCGCCCTCGGCGACCACGTACCAGTGATGCTGCAGCGCCTCGTGTTCGATCAACATGTGTGTCGGCTCCTCGGACTGGCTCGGGTCGTGGTCGTAGTCTGGCGCGACGATGAGTGATCCGATCACGGCCGACCTGATCATCGCGGCCGACACCGTCCTCACGATGGAACCGGGGGCGACGCACCTCGACGGCACGGCGATCGCCGTCGCGGGCGAGCGAATCGCTGCGATCGCCCCAACCCCGGTCCTGACGGCGACGTATCCGAACACGCCGGTCGTGGGCGGGTCCGGCTTCATCGCGATTCCGGGTCTGGTCAACGCGCACCAGCACCTCACCGGAGATCGACTGATCAGGTCGATGATCCCCGACGACCTCGAAGCGGGCCGTGCCGTGTTCGACTGGGCGGTCCCGGCTCACGCCGCACACACCCCCGACGACGACGAGCTGTCGGCCACGCTGTCGTTGATCGAGGCGGCCTGCAACGGTGTGACGTTCACGGTCGAGGCCGGAACGGTCGCCCATCCGGATCGGGTGCTCGCCGCATTCGACCACGTCGGCGTGGGTGGCACACTCGGCTCGTGGGGCTGGGACGTCGGCGGCGGACCGTGTGCCGGTTCGGTCGACGAGGTGCTGGACCGTCAACGAGAGGTGCAACGGCTGACGGCGGGCCATCGCCGCGTCGACGGCTGGGTCACCCTGGTGGGGCACGACCTGATGAGCGATGCACTGGTCGCTGCCGCGAGCGAACTCGCGCTGGACAGCGGCACCGGGCTCACCTTCCACCTCTCCCCCACCGCCGCCGAGGCGACGGGCTTCGTCGCTCGCACCGGCGTCCGTCCCGTGGTCCACCTCGACCGGTTGGGCGTTCTCGGCCGACATGTCCTGATCGCACACGGCGTACATCTCGCCGACGACGAGATCGACCGCCTCGTGCACAACGACACGGCGCTCGCCTACTGCCCCTGGGCGTACCTCCGTCTCGGACAGGGTGTGACCCGCGCGGGGCGCCACGTCGAGTTCATCCGTCGAGGCGGTCGCGTCGCGCTCGGGTGCGACGCCGAGAATGCCGGAGACGCGATCGACGTCCTGGGGGTCGTCGCGCTCGCTGCCGGCCTGGCCAAGGACATGGCGGGCGACCCGACGGTCTTCGGCGCCCACGACGCACTGCACCACGCGACGCTCGGTGCCGCCGTCGCGCTCGGGATGGACCACGAGATCGGATCGATCAGCATCGGCAAGCGCGCCGACGTCGTGCTCGTCGACACGACGGGACCCGAGTGGGTCCCGCGGTCACCGGACCCCGTACTCCAACTGGTGTGGGCGAGCGACGGTCGCAGCGTGCGCCACGTGGTCGCCTCCGGCCGAATCGTGGTTCGTGACGGCGAACCGACCCTCGTCGATCGCGAGTCCCTGAACCTCGAGGCACAACAACGACACGACCGGCTCGTGCGCGACGCCGGACTCGGTCGGTGAGCTCACCAGATTCCGATCAGGCGACCGGCGAGGAACAGTGCGGCGCCGACCATGAACACCCGCACGACCCGCTCACCGCCCGACACCGCCAGCTTCGCACCGAACCATCCACCCGCGAGGAATCCGGCGGCGAGGACGAGTGCCGGACCCCACACGACGTCGCCCTGCACGATGAACACCGGCAGCGCGATGCACGTGACGATCAGGTTCACGAGCACCTTGACGCTGTTGGCCGTGACGAGATCGAAGCCGGCCCGCGTGAGCGCCGCCAACATCACGAGGCCGACGCCGGCCTGGAACGCGCCGCCGTACAACCCGATGCAGAAGAACACGATCGACGTCACCGATGCCGGCCACGGCTCGACACCCTCCGCCGGCTTCGGCTTGAAGATCGTCAGGAGGATGATGGGGATCAACAGCAGCCCGAAGATCGTCTCGAACGTCTCGTCGGCGATCTGGCTGATCCCGAACGAGCCGATCAGCGACCCGACGACCACGGGCACCAGCACCGGTGCCGCGCCCGTGGCCCCGTCGACACCGGATCGACGGAACGAGGCGACTGCCGACCCACTCGCTGCCAGCACCCCGACACGGTTCGAGCCGTTCGCCTGGTTGCCGGGCACGCCGGCCAGCACCAACAGCGGCACCGTCAGCGCCGACCCACCGCCGGCCATCGTGTTGATCACTCCTGCCGCCGCACCGCCGATGACGAGCAGCAAGCCCTCCCACCACGTCATCCGTGCCGGAGCGATTCGCGCAGTTCCGGATCGCGCAACACCTCGCGCACCGTCGTGACGATCGCCTGGGTCTGGCCGTCGAGCTCGAGGTTGCACACCGATCCGACGTCGACACGCCCGAGCGTGGTGCGAGCGAGCGTCTCGGGGATCAGGCTCACCGACACCTCGTTCGCCGTTCGGTCGAGCCGCGAGATCGTCAGGCTCACCCCGTCGACAGCGATCCACCCCTTCCACATCAGGTAGGCCATGTGATCGGAGGGAACGCCGAACGAGACCGTGCGGTTCTCGCCGGCGGACTCGACGCGGATCACCGTGATCGTGCCCGAGACGTGGCCGGAGAGGATGTGCCCGCCGAGTTCGTCACCGAAGCGGAGACTGCGCTCGATGTTCACACGCGAGCCGGGCCCGACGAACCGGAGGTTGGTCAGCGCAACGGTTTCGGCGATCACGTCGAAGTCGACGACGCCGTCGTCGATCGCCGTCGCCGTGAGGCACACGCCGTTGTTGGCGACGCTCGCACCGGGTTCGAGACCGTCGGCACGGTCGTCGAGTCGGACGCGGAGCCGACGGACGCCGTCGCGGTCCTCCACCCCCACGACCTCGCAGAGATCTTGCACGATGCCGGTGAACATGCTGCGAGGGTACCGATCGAGCGGTGGCCCGACCAGCCGGCCTGGCTACGGTGCGGACTGCAGGCAAGGACCGTCGAGGAGCGACGAGATGAGTGACGAACCGACTGCGCACACGGTGCGCCCGGCAGCACCGCGCTGGACACATCTCGCGCTGCGCGTGTCCGACATCGACACCACCATCGATTGGTATCGGCGCTTCACGACCCTCGAGCTGCTCGACAAGCGGGAAGACGCCGACGGATACGGGGCCTGGCTCGCCCATCCCGATGCCGGCGAGCATCCCTTCGTGCTCGTTCTCGCCCAGTTCTTCGACGGACACGATCCCTTCGCTCCGACGCCGCTCGCCAAACTCGCCCCGTTCAACCACATCGGGATCGAGTTGCCGAGACGGTCCGACGTCGACGAGATCGCCGTTCGGGCCGAGGCGGAAGGATGCCTCGCGATGCCGGCGCAACAGATGCCGGATCCGATCGGTTACATCTGCATGCTCGAGGATCCCGACGGCAACCTGGTCGAGTTCTCCTTCGACCAGGGTGTGTACGAGAAGGTCCGTGAGGTCTGGGGCTGACGGCGCCGCGGCCGTCGCGGTCGCACGCGCGTATCTCGCGGCGCTCGGTGGCGACGATCCGCGGGCCGTCGCTGCGCTCGTCGACGACGGCTTCGTCAACGAACACGTCGCCGAACTCGGCGCCGGCAGCGTCGGACGAGCCGAGTACGAACGGCGACTCCCCGGCTTCTTCGCGACGTTCGCCAACCGGCGTTACTCGGTCGAGTCAACGGCCGTCGGCGAACTCGTCGGCGGCGAACGCGGTGCGGCGACGTCCGAGGTGCTCGTCAGATACCGGTTCGGCGCCGACGTCGCGGGCGTTCGCGTCGACATCCCCGGCGTGATGTGGATGGGCGTGCGCGACGGGGTGGTCGTGCGGCGACTCGACAGCTGGGACTCGTTGACCTTCCACCGTCAGACGGGCATCCCGATCGACGGTTGAGCGTTCAGACCGTCGCGGCCTGCGCAGTCTCGCGGGCCCAGCGATAGTCCGCCTTGCCGTTCGGGGCCCGGTACACCTCGTCGACGAACACCACGCGCCGCGGCGCCTTGTAGTCGGCGATCGTCCGCTTGACCGTGGCGATCACATCTGCCTCGTCGGTCGGTTCCGACACCGAACACACCAACACGACGGTTTCGCCGAAACGTTCGTGCGGGACGCCCACCGCGTTGGCGTCGATCACGGTCGGGTGCAGCCGGGCAGCCACCTCGACCTCTTCGGGGTAGATCTTCTCACCACCCGAGTTGATGCACACCGAACCCCGGCCGAGCAGCGTGACGGTGCCGTCCTCGGCGATCGTCGCGAAGTCACCGGGCACCGTGTAGCGCACACCGTCGATGGTGCGGAACGTCTCGGCGGTCTTCGCCTCGTCCTTCCAGTAGCCGCGCGGCATCGGCCCCGCCGCACCCAGCATCCCCGGGGTGTCGCTCCCCCGGGGGAGGACCTTGCCGGTCGTCGGGTCGATCGTGATGACGTTCGGCGGGGCCGTGAACACCGCTGTCTCGGGTGGTTCGGTCCCGGGCATCGTCATCGACAACGCGAACGGACCGCCCTCCGAGGCTCCGATCATGTCGAAGATCATCGCGTTCGGAAGTCTCGCCTGGAACGCCCGCTTCTGATCCGCCGACAATGTCGCCCCCGTCGACACGATCCGTTCGACCGAGTCGAGATCTCGGGACCGACCAGCCTGCTCCGTGGCATCGAGCGCCTCGTTGAGGCGACGGGCGAACGCATCGCCGACCAGTGAGATCTGGGTCACGTTGTGCTCCTCCACCAGGTCCCACAGCTCATCGGCGTCGAAGGAGCGACCTCCGAGCAGCACGACCGTGCCGCCCATCACGAACGCGCCGATCGCGAGGAACATCGCCGTTCCGTGCATCAACGGCGGCGCACACATCATCACCGGGCTCTTTCCGTCGAGCTGGAGCTGTCGTGCGATCGAGCCGACTTCGGCTGGAGTCGTCGGAACGTCGACTCCCGCAGCGACGTAGGCGGTGAATGCCAGAGCACCGAACAGGTCGACGTGGCGCCACACGACGCCTTTCGGGTTGCCGGTCGTCCCACCCGTGTAGAGCATCACGGTGTCCTCGCCCGAACGTTCGATCCGCTGGGCCGGTTCCGACGCAGCGACGACATCGTGGTACCACTCGGCCCCCTCGACGAGCGGGCTCCCGTCGTCGACCTGGAGGAGGGTGGTCACGGTCGGCATGGAAGCAAGCGCCTCGGCGACACGCTCGCCGAGCGAGCCGTGAAACACCAGTGCCTGGGCCTCGGCATTGTCGCAGATGTAGGCGATTTCGGGCGCCTTGTAGCGATAGTTCACGTTCACCGGGGTTGCACGGAGCTTGAACGCCGCATAGATGCACTCCAGGTACTCGGGGCAGTTGTACATCAGCTGGGCAATCCGCGTACCGACGCCGGCGCCGCGCTTCTCCAAGGCCGAGGCCAACCGCGCTGCACGGTCGTCGAGTTCACGCCACGTCTGGGTCTGCGTGCCGATCACGACCGCGGTGTGATCGGGTTGCGCATCGGCGAACGCCTCCCACAGCGTCGCCCAGTTCTCGCTCAGGCCCTGGTTCTCGTCGTCGCTCATCGGATGCTCGCTCCTCCTCGATGGTCGGTGTGATCTTGCCCGATCCGGCTGCCGCAGGTCGAAGCGCGGCCGTCTCCACCCACCGTCTACGGTGAGCCGGATGCGCATCGAAGAGATCGCCATCGGTCAGAACCCTCCCGACGACGTCAACGTGATCATCGAGGTTCCGGTCGGTGGCGAACCGATCAAGTACGAGCTCGACAAGTCGTCCGGAACGCTTTTCGTCGACCGTTTCCTCTACACGCCGATGCGGTATCCGGGAAACTACGGCTTCGTCCCGCACACGCTGTCGGAGGACGGCGACCCGATCGACGTCCTCGTGTGCAACACGCGGGTGATCGTCCCGAGCGCCGTCATCAACTGCCGACCGATCGGTGTACTCGTGATGGAGGACGACAAGGGGCAGGACGAGAAGGTGCTGGCCGTCCCGAGTACCCACATCAGCCAGCGCTACGCCAAGATCGAGGACTACACCGGGCTCCCGTCGATCACGATCGACCAGATCCAGCACTTCTTCGAGCACTACAAGGATCTCGAACCCGACAAGTGGGTCAGGATCGACCACTGGGGTGATGCTGCCGAAGCCCGCAAGATGATCGTCGAGGCGATCGACCGGGCGAAGGACGACCCCGCGAGTTGATCACTCGCTGTATTCGTGCTCCTCGGCCGGATACACGCCACTCTCGACGTCTTCACGGAACGACTTCGCGGCCTCGAGCAGTGTGTCGCCGATCTGGGCGTACTGCTTGACGAAACGCGGGATCCGACCCCGTGACATGCCCGCCCAGTCCGACCACACCAGCAGCTGGCCGTCACAGTGCGGCCCGGCGCCCACCGAAATCGTCGGGACCGACAGCTCCTCGGTGACCCGGCCGGCGATTGCCGACGGCACCATCTCGAGCACGACGGCGAACGCCCCCGCGTCGGCGACCGCGTGCGCGTCCTCGAGCAACCGGTCGGCGTCTTCCCCACGGCCCTGGATGATGTGGCCACCGAGGCCGTGTTCGCTCTGCGGCGTGAACCCGACGTGCGCCATCACCGGAATGCCGGCGCGCACGACACGCTTGATCTGCTTCGCGCTGCGCACACCGCCCTCGAGTTTGACGGCGTGACAGCCGGTCTCCTTCATGAACCGGATCGCGGTCGCGAGGGCCTCGTCGGGGCCGTTCTCGTAGGAACCGAACGGCATGTCGGCCACCACGAGAGCCCGGTTCACGCCGCGGACCACGGCGGCGGTGAGCGGAATCAGTTCGTCGAGGGTCACCGGGATCGTCGTGTCGTACCCGAAGACCGTGTTGCCCGCCGAGTCCCCGACCAGGAGGAAGTCGATGCCGGCCTCGTCGAAGATCGACGCCGAGAGGAAGTCGTAGCTGGTGAGCCCGGTGATCTTGATTCCCTGCTCCTTCGCCCGTTGGAAGTGGCGGGTGCGGACGCGTTTGAGCGCAGGATCGCTGGTTCCGCCGCCGTACGGACGTGCCTCATCGGTCATGGTGCCACCGTAGCCATCGAGCTGTTGTCGATCATCAATCTCGAAACTCCCAGCGTGCTGACGGTTCGGACGCGTCGAGCTTGGGTACGTTCGCCGCCATGCAGACGTGGCGGAACCCGACCATCCGACGTGTCGCGGTCGCAATGGTGGCGACGACGCTCCCCGTCGCGTGCAGTGCCGGCGTGGACCGGCGCGAGACGGCAGTGCCGGTTCCCGGCGCGGTCGGCGCCCCGATCGACGAACCTCCGCCTGCGTCGTCGGACCGGCCGTCCGTGACGAGCGCACCCACCGACCGCGCGACGGACCCGACGACCACCTCCTCGTCGACGATGCCGACGACGACGACCTCGACCACGACCTCGACGACCACCACGACCTCGTCGACCACCACGACGTCGACGGTGCCCGAACTCGACGTGTACGCGCCGGACTGCGTCGTGGAGGTCCAGCCGGGCGAGTCGCTCAGCCTGATCACCGACCGCTACGACGACGAGACCATCACGGCTGCGACGGTGCGCGCCGAGAACGGCATCGAGGGCGAGACGATCTACCCGGGCCAGGTGCTCGACATCTGCGTCGACAACGGACTCGACGACATCACGGGCGCCGAACGCGAGCGCAACGAGGCGATCGTTGCATCGGAGACCACGGCCGCGATCAAGGCCCAACAGACCAAGCTCAACGATCTCTTCGCCGGGCTCGGAATCCGCGACCTACTCGTCGACGGCGTCTCGGGCCCGGTGACCAGGCAACGTCTCTGCGCTGCACGGGTGAGTCTCGGGCTCCCGGTCACGCTCACCGACATGGAGCCGGGCAGCGAGGAGGAGACCGCACTGATGGCGGCCGACTCGCTCCTCCTGCCGTTCACGACCGCCCTCAACTCCGATCGTTGGATACTCATCGACCGCACCTGCCAGATCATGTTCGTCGGCGCGTCGGCCGACGAGCTCACGTTCGTGTTTCCGACGTCGACCGGTGAGATCGGCTACGAAACCCGCGATCAGGATCGGTCGCGGGTCTTCCGTTTCGATCCCGCGCTCGACAACGGCGGCTGGCACAACAGCACGACGTTCCCCGTCGACATCGACAACCCTCTGAACGGCAACATGTACAAGCCGCTCTACTTCGACGGCGGTCAGGCGATCCACGGGGCGAACAACGTGCCGACAACGCCGCAGAGCAAGGGATGCGCCCGCCTCCGACCCGGCGACCAGGACCTCCTGATCGGGTGGCTCGGACTCTCCGATGCGAGCGGTCCGACGAACAGCGCCGATCGCATCAACGTGACGGTGAACGTCCAGGGCGCCTACCCGCACTCGGCCGCGGACATCGCCGCCGCCGAAGCCGAACGTGCCGCCGAGGCCGCCAACGAGGCCGCACCCAACTGATGTTCGCGGGTGTTCGCGGGTGTTCGCGGGTGCCAGGCACCGACGAACAATTCAGGAACCGAGGCTCTCCAACATCGCCTTCATCTGAGCGTGCACCAGGTTGATCGCCTGCAACGGCCGGATCATCACCTTGAACTCGACGATCAACCCGTCGTCGTCGCAGGTGATGATGTCGACCCCGTTCACGTACTTGCCCTCGACCGTCGTCTCGAACTCGAGCATCGCGGAATACCCCTGACAGATCGCCTTCGTGTAGCGAAACCCGCCTCCCGAGCCAATTGCACCGGGAGCACCGTCGGCCGTCGAACCGACCGAGTCACCCGACTCACCACCGAGGGTGCCACCGGCCGCAGTGAGGTACAGCTTGGTGATCTCGCGACCTTCCTGCGGCGTGAACACGATCGGTGAGAAGAACACCACGTCGGGGTGCAGCATTGCGTCGAGCCCGCCGTCGAGCTGGCCGCGCAAATGGTCGTGCCACCGTGCGATGCATGCGTGGATCGGTTCGTCGTTCGCCTTCGTCTCGGTCGTGTGCGTGTCGGTCATGTCGTCAGTCTGGCAAACCGCGGATGTGCGCCCGCACTCCCAGACCGCAACGAGCCGGCGCGGGTACCCATTGCCCGGTCCGGCTCTCCGACGCCATCCCCCATGGATGCCTCGAGACCGACCGCCCGCGAACCGCTGCGAAGCAATACGCTCCTTGTCCGTGCGAAGGCTCCCGGCAGATCTCGCGGCAATGGCCCTGGGGATCGTGTTCATCCTGTCCGTGTGCAGTGCATCGGGCGCCGACGAGTCCACCCGGAACGGCGCGGGAACTCCGTCGGTGAGTGAGGCGCCGCTCGACAACGATGCTCCGACGAGCGGCGACACACCGTCCAGCAGCGGCGAGTCGCCTCGGGCCGACGACGCCCCGAGCAGCGACAGCCCGAGCAGTGACAGCCCGTCCGGCGACGGCGAACCAGAGTCGGAGACGCCGGACGCGACGCCCAACGGCGATGCTCAGGATGACCTGCAGTCGAGCGAGCAGGACAGGATCACGATCTGCCATCGCACGAACGGGTCGAACGAGTGGGTCGAGATCACCATCAGTGAATCGGCGGTCGATGCTCACCTGGACCATCCGTGGGGATCCGACATCGTTCCCGCACCCCCCGAAGGGTGCCCCGGCGAAGCGACACCCACCACGACGTCACCCCAACCGACGACCACACCACCACCCGAACCGACCACACCTCCGGTCCTCCCACCGACCACCACACCACCCGAACCGACCACACCACCGGTCCTCCCACCGACCACCACACCACCCGAACCGACCACACCACCGGTCCTCCCACCGACCACCACACCACCCGAACCGACCACACCACCGGTCCTCCCACCGACCACCACACCACCCGAACCGACCACACCACCGGTCCTCCCACCGACCACCACACCACCCGAACCGACCACACCACCGGTCCTCCCACCGACCACCACACCACCCGAACCGACCACACCACCGGTCCTCCCACCGACCACCACACCACCCGAACCGACCACACCACCGCCAGATGCGCTGCTTCCCGAGACCAGCGATCCATCCGAGGGGGGACCTCCGCCGGCCACCCAGGCGCCAGCGGCCACCGAGCCCGACCCCGACGATCTTCCTCCGACCGGCGGGAACCAGGTGCTCTCGCTGCTGGCGTTGGCGCTCGTGACCGTTGGTGCGGGTGCAGTTCGAGTCAGCCGTCGCTGAGACGCGGCAGACTCGCCCCCCCCCCTCACCGAGCCGACACCTCAGCGTCACCCGGAAGCACGGTCTGCTCGTGCGGGCTGTCGATCACCCCGCCGACAACGGACGCCCGACCCGGATGAGATGGAGGACCTCCCCGGCCGTGCGCTCCAGCCGATGGCGTGCTACCCATCGACTTGCTCGGTCGTCTCGCCGTCGATTTGGCCTCCCGGAATCGTGAGCAGCAGCCCCTCCCGAACGGTGCGATCCGTGGGAGTCGGCAGAAAGAAGGCCCACGACGGGCACCACACGGCGGTCGGCGTACGGGAACGACGTCGGCTCCGCATCGCCGACGAGCACGACGCTGGCGATCAACCCGGCAAGGCCGAGCCCGAGACCGACCCGACCCGGGGCCGTCCCGAGGCGGGCGATCCGCGTGGCGGCGAGCAGCCCTGACGACGAGAGGCCGTGTCCCCTCCGGTCCGACGGCACGTCGTACCGGAAGCGCGGTCGAGTGTCAGGCGGGGCGACCCCGAACGAAGCGTTCGCGCGGGTGCCTAGCGGGGGCTCTGGCCGTCGTCGACCTTGATGATCGCGCCCGTCACCGCATCGGAGGCGGGCGAACACAGGTACAGCAACGTCGAATCCAGTTGCGCCGGATCGCCCAGACGCTTGCGCGGCATGGCACCGCTGAAGTCGCCCATCCGCTCGAGCATGCCGTCCATCATCTCGCTGTGGAACGCGCCGGGAGCGATGCAGTTGACGTTGATGTGGTAGCGGGACCACTCGACGGCGAGCACTTCGCTCATCCGCGCGATGCCTGCCTTCGTGACGGAATAGAGCGCGGCACCATGCCCGTCGTAGTTCGTGGCCGAGATGCTGGAGATGTTGATCTGACGGCCGGGCAGCTTCTGCTCGATGAGCCGGCGGGCGATCTCACACGACAGCACGTACGGCCCGCGCAAGTTGGTGTCGAAGACGCGGTCGATCAACTCGATCGACATCTTGTGGGCGCGTTGGGCATCGGGAACCCCCGCGTTGTTGACGAGGATGGTGATCGTGCCGAACGCGGCCTCCGCGCCGTCGACGCCGGCCAAGATGCTCTCGGTGTCCGTCATGTCGATCTCGACGCCGACCGCCGACCCGCCCGCGCCTTCGATCTCGGCCACGACGTCGTCGAGACGCTCCCGGCGGCGTCCGGCGGCGACGACCTGCGCACCTGCGGCCGCGAGGACCAGCGCGAACCGACGCCCGAGACCCGAGGTGGCTCCCGTGACGAGCGCGACCTGACCGTGCAGGTCGTCAGAGGTGTTCGGCAGCGGATATGCGTCGGTGTCCATGGGTGTGGACCGTATTGATCGGACCGGTCGCTGTACGACACGAGCCGCCTAGTGTGGTGCGATGCGTCATCCCGTTCATCCGCCCGAGTGGATCGACAGCGCACCGATCGTCGTCGACGCGTCGATCGTGATCCAGGCTCCGCCGAGCGAGGTCTGGGCCGAGATCGCCGACCACGAGGCCTGGCCCAACTGGTTCGACGCTCTCGACCGCGTCGAACCCGGCATCACGTCGACGGGCGTCGGGGGCACCCGTCGGGTGATCGCCAAGCGGCTGCCGATCGACGAGGAGTTCACCGCATGGGACGAGAACGAGCACTTCGCTTTCGCCGTCACCGGTTCGAAGCTGCCGATCCTCGCCGCGATGGCGGAGTCGGTGCGCCTCGAACCGGTCGACGACGGTGCGGCGTGCAGAGTCACCTACCGGCAGGGTCTTCAGGGGCGAACGGGATCCGGGTGGCTGTTGAAGGCGATCTGGTCGCGCCCGGCGGCCGATCTCCCCATCGCGCTCGCGGCGCTCAAGGCACGCGTCGAATCTCGCTGACCCGGATCAGTACAGCGTCGAGCCCGACTCCCCGTCGGCGTCCGGTCGGCCGGCCCGGAGCGCTGCGAGTGCACCCGTGGTGAGCGCCTGCAGGTCGCTCGACACCGTGACCATTCGGAACCCCTGCTCGAGCCGTTTCGCGGCGATCTGCGGGTTCGCGTGGATGCCCGGGACGATCCCGCGACGGACGCACGCCGCGACGATCATCGCCAGCGCCTCGTTGAACGACGCGTCGTCGTGGTCACCCCGCGGCGCGAGACCGAGGGTCAGGCTCAAGTCGGCCGGCCCGACGTAGACGGCGTCGATCCCCGGAACGTCGAGGATGGCATCGAGGTTGCGGACCGCCTCGACCGTTTCGATCATCGGGATGCACGCCACTTCTTCGTTCGCGGTCGCGTGGTATCCCGGTCCGTTCACCCGCTGCGCGCGGATCGGGCCGAAACTGCGAGCTCCGTCGGGTGCGTATCGGCATGCGGCGACGGCCCTCTCGGCCTGCTCGACGGTGTTGACCATCGGGACGATCACTCCCATCGCTCCGGCATCGAGCACCCGTCCGATGATGCCCGGCTCGTTCCACGGCACCCGACAGGTGATCGTGCTCGCTCCCACACCTCCCCCCGACGGTTCCAACGCCCGCATCATGTCGACCACGTCGGAATACTCCGCGAGACCGTGCTGCATGTCGATGTTGACGTAGTCGAATCCGAGATCGGCAATCGACTCCGCCACCGCCGAGGAGTTGGTCGTCAACCACAGTCCCTTGGTCGACTCCCCCGCCGACCAGGCCGACTTCAACGTCGTCACCCGAGGACATCCTTGCTGATGATCGTCTTCATGATCTCCGACGTTCCGCCGTAGATCGTCGAGATGCGGGCGTCGACGTACGCCGGGCCGATGGGATACTCCGTCATGTAGCCGTACCCACCGAACAGTTGGAGGCAGCGATCCGTCGTCCGCTTCTGCAGCTCGCTTCCCCACAACTTCGATTTCGCGGCGTCGGCCGGTGACAGTTCGCCGGCGTTGAGTTTCATCACGCAGCGATCGATGAACGGCTGGGTCACGTCGAGTTCGGTCGCGACCTCCGCGAGCACGAACTTGGTGTTCTGGAAACTGGCAATCGGTTTCCCGAATGCGGTGCGTTCCTTCACGTACGCGATCGTCCATTCGAGTGCGGCGCGGGCGGCGGCCACGCCGTAGAGGCCGATCGACAGGCGTTCCTGCGCGAGATTGAAGCTGAGGTACTCGAACCCATGGCCGATCTCGCCGAGCACGTTGCTCGCAGGTACACGCACGTCGGAGAAGAACAGCTCGGCGGTGTCGGCCGAATGTTGCCCGATCTTGTCGAGGTTCCGGCCGCGTTCGAACCCGGGCATCCCCCGCTCGACGACGAGCAGGGACATCGAGTTCTTCCCGTCGTGGTCGTCGCCCGTCTTGCAGGCGACGATCACGAGGTCGGAGTTGATCCCGTTCGTGATGAACGTCTTCGCACCGTTGAGGACCCATTCGTCGCCGTCTCGTACCGCGGTGGTGGAAATCGACTGCAGATCGGAGCCCGTCCCGGGCTCGGTCATCGCGATCGCCGTGATCAGTTCCCCAGAGGCAATGCCGGGCAGCCAGCGCTCGCGCTGCTCGTCGGTGCAGTACTCGATGAAGTACGGCGTCGTGATGTCGTTGTGCAGCATCATGCCGAGGCCGCCGCCGCCGAGGTTGAGGCGCGCCACCTCTTCGTTCAGGACCGCGTTGAACCGGAAGTCCTCGACGCCGCCGCCACCGAATTCCTCGGGAACCGCCATACCGATGAAACCGTGCTTGCCGGCCTCCAGGTACACGGCGCGATCCATGATCCCGGCTCGCTCCCAGTCGGGAACGTGGGGCGTGAGCTCCTGCTCGGCGAAGGCGCGGAAGCTGTCCCGGAACAGCTCGTGATCCGATTCGTAGATCGTCATGGCACCATCTTTCCGTCTCGATGGCCCGCTCCCACAACCGTCGCACCGAAAGCGTTCATCGGTGCCAGGCACCGACGAACATTCGATACGTTCCTGCCCGTGATCATCTTCGGAGTCGTGAACGCCAGCCCGGACTCGCTCTCGGTCGACTCCATCGCCACCACGCCCGACGAGGCGGTGACCCGAGCACGACAGCTGCTGGCCGACGGGGCCGACGCGATCGATCTCGGCGGCCAGGGATCCACCGACTTCGCGGAGGTCGTCGACTGGACCGACGAGTGGGCACGCATCGAGCACATCATCCCGGCACTCGCCACGCTCGGGGTCGATGTCTCGATCGACTCCTGGCGTCCTGACGTCGTGCGACGAGCGCTCGACGCGGGCGCCACCGTGATCAACGCCGCCGATGGCATGCAGACCGACGAGATGTGGCAGGTCGCGAGCGACTTCGAGGTGCCGATCGTCGTGCCGTTCCTGTCGGGCCCGAACCCGCGCGAGATGGGATTCGTCACGTCCGACCCGGTCCAGGCGATGATCGACTTCTTCGAGGCGCGTCTGGCCGACGCCGACCGCTACGGGCTCCGGTCACGATGCATCGTCGATCCCGGCACCGGCTTCGCCCCGCCGAACTGGCCATGGGAGCAACGCTTCGAATACCAGAAGATCGTCTACTCCAACCTGGACCGGCTCCGTCGGTTCGGGCTCCCGATCTACATTGCGCTGCCCTGGAAGGAAACGGCGCAGCACGACGAACTCCTCGACATCGTGGTGCGGCAGCGGCCGGAGTACGGACGCGCCCACTTCCCGGCGAAGATCCGTCGCTTCCAGGCCGCTGCCGGGGTCTGACCGCTCGTCATGCGTAGCCCGGATCGGGCGGCGGGATCGCCGGTCCGCCGTCGGGCACGAGGACCACGCGCTCGCCGATCGGAACGATCGCCTCGAGGGTGATCTCGAACCAGCGGCCCGTGAGGTTGTCGAGACGCTGCCACCCGTCCTCGTCCGAGTGTGCCCGCTCCAGCGCGTGGATGATCCCGCCGTGGGAGACCACCAGGAGCGTGCGATCGGAATGATCGACAGCGAGCTGTCGCAGCGCCCGGCTCGACCTGGCGAGAATCGACGCATCCGACTCGTACCCGTCGGGGCGCTTGCCCTCGGCGAGAAACCCGGGGAATCGCCGCTCGATCTCGGCCCGGGTCAGCCCCTCCCACTCCCCGGCCGACCGCTCGGACAATCCGGACAGCGCAGCGAGCAGCGGTACCCCCAATGCCTCGGCGATCACGTCACCGGTGCGGTGAGCTCGCCGCAGGGTCGAGGTGACGATGCCGTCGAACGGTCCGTGGTCCGCCGCTGCGATCGCTCCGCGACGCGCCTGGCGCTCGCCGCGCTCGGTCAACGGCGGATCGGCCTGCCCCTGCCAACGACGCACGGCATTCCAGGTCGACTCCCCGTGGCGCACGACGAGAATCCGGCCGGAACTCACGTGTGCTCCCCGGCGAGTCCGAGCGACGTCAACGACGGCCTCGACGCCAGATTGAGTGGCACCGCGGAACCGTCTGCACGTTGGAGGACCTGCTCCGCCTCGCCGTCGGCCGGGGGAACGCCGGCACGGTCGAGAATCGTCGCCATCACCTCGGCGGCCTGGACGGACAGCGAGTGCAGCGAACGATGGCGGTGCAACCGGCTGCCCAGGTCGACCTGCCCGATCGCGGCAGCGCCCCACGCCTCCTCGATGTCGATCAGCAGACCCATCTCGACACCCCACCCCTGGACGAAACGCAACTGCTCGAGCGCGCTCCGCCGGCCCGCGTACTCACCCGACAACGGTTGGGCGAGCCCGGTGAGCGAGCGGAAGTAGCGCGACATCAACGGACGGGCGACCAGTTCGGTCGTCCGCCCACCGCCGCCGTAGTTCGTCGGGCGGTGATACAGCGCCTTGACCAGCATTACCGTGGGGTCGTCCAGCAGGGGCGCGACAAGCTTGGTGACCCAGTCGGGTTCGAAGCTCGTCACGTCGCCGTCGCACCAGACGACGATGTCGCCGTGGCTCACCAGCAGCGTCGCCCACAGCGCGTTGCCCTTGCCCTGTCCGTTCCCGTGTTCGCGGTGGACGTCGTCGATGGGCACGACTCGGGCGCCGGCATGCGATGCGACCCGCGCCGTGTCGTCGGTGCTGCGGTCGTCGAGCACGATCAACTCGTCGACGAGTCCTGTGTTCACCATCAACTCCCGACGGATGACGGACACGAGCGGGCCGATCGTGGCCGCTTCGTCGCGACACGGGACGCAGACCGACACCGTGCGTCCCGCCTTGGCGGCGACGACGGCCGCGACCGCAGCCTCGTCGAGGCGCTCAGCGGCCGGGAAGGTACGCACGCCACCTCCCACGTCGGTCATCTTTCAGGTGAGCGGCCCGACCCGACGGATGCCGTCGAGGTCGAGCGTCTGCTCCCAATCCGCAGGGCACCGGTCGGGAGCGACGTCGGACAGCGGGGCGAGCACGAACGGACGCTCGGCGTAGCGCGGATGCGGGATCGTGAGATCGTCGCTGGCCATCGTGACCCCGTCGTAGAGCACGATGTCGACATCGAGGGTGCGCGGGCCCCAGTGCACGACTCGCTGACGCATCGCCTCCGCCTCGATCCGTTGGCAGCGCCGCAACAGTGCGGACGGATCGAGCGAGGTGTCGATCTCGACGACCATGTTGAGGAACGGGCCCTGATCGTCGGGGCCGCCCACCGGGTCGGTTTCGAACACGTCGGACATCGCCGTGACGTTGCCGAGTCCGGCAACTCCGAGCCGGAGGTACTCCTCCCTGTCACCGAGGTTGGAGCCGAGCGCGATGTAGGCGATGTGCGCGGAGTGTGCGGGCATCTCCGCCTCGGCGCGGGTGCGACGGATGCGTACCGAGGTCGAGACGGCGTCGACCGCCAGCGGCGGTCGCACCTTGGTGAGCCGGACGTCGACCGCCTCGACCCGGTCGAACGCAAGCACCTCGTCGGCGATCCGTGCGACCAGTCGCTCCAGCAGGTGGTCCTTCGATTCCTCGACCACGGCGACGACCCGGTCGGCGACGAGCCCGTAGTGGACGGTGTCGCCCAGCTCGTCGGTGCGTCCTGCGTCGTGGAGATCGACGTCGAAGGCGAGGTCGATCTCCAATGGCTGCGGGATCTCCCGCTCGTGCGGGAGCGCCCCGACGATGGTGACCGCACGCAGCCCGCTGATCTCGATCTGGTCGGCCACGACCACAGTGTGGTCGCTCGGGCGGGCGATCCCACATCCCGAGCGGCCTTCGTTCCCGTGGCGGACTCTGGCGGCCGCTGGTCGGTCGGCCAGAATCAGACCGTGACCAGCAACGACACCACCCCGAACGAGCCGGCGCACGCCACGAGTGGACGGATCGACCTGTCCGGGCGGACGTTCGTCGTCACCGGCGGGAACGGTGGCATCGGCCTCGGAATGGCAGAGGGGATCGCCCAGGCGGGCGGGTCGGTGTCGGTCTGGGGACGCAACGCGGAGAAGAACGGGACGGCCACCGACGCGCTCGAACGGATCGCCGCGAGCGGGTCCGGGGCATCGTTCACTGCCCACGTCTGCGATGTCAGCGACGAGGCACAGGTGTGCGAGGCGATGGAGCGCACGGTCGCGGCGCACGGTCGTCTCGACGGGTTGTTCGCGAACGCAGGCCGCGGCGGCACCGGTACACCCTTCCTGGACACGTCGCTCGACGCATGGCGTGCCGTGATGGCCGTCAACCTCGACGGGGTCTTCCTCACACTGCGCGAGGCCGCGAAGGTGATGGTCGAGCAGGGCACCGGCGGCAGCCTCGTCGCGGTGTCGTCGACGTCGGCGGTCCACGGGGCTGCGGGCAACGAGGCCTACGGGACGGCGAAGACTGCGCTGAACGGACTGGTTCGGGCGCTCGCCGTCGGGCTCGCGCGCCACCGGATCCGAGTGAACTCGCTGCTCCCGGGGTGGACGATCACCGATCTCGCATCCGGCGGGTACGAGAACGACGTGTTCAGGACGGCGACGACCAAGCGCACACCCGTCCGGCGCTGGGCCGACCCGGCCGAGTTCCGCGCCGTCGGCGCGTTCCTGGCCGACCCGAGCCAGACGTATCACACGGGCCAGGAGATCTGCGTCGACGGCGGTTACACCGTCTACTAGTGCTCTGATCCGGGCCGGCCGACGACGCGCCGACGGTCAGCGCACTCCGAGGAGGTCGACCACGAAGACGAGCGTCTCGTTGGGAGCGATCACTCCACCGGCGCCGGCCGCTCCATAGCCCATCGCAGGGGGAATCGTCAGGCGACGCCGGCCGCCCACCTTCATGCCCTGTACGCCCTCGTCCCACCCCTGGATGACCTGGCCCCGGCCGAGCCCGAAGGCAAACGGCTCCATGCGGTCCCACGAGGCGTCGAACTGCTCGCCGGTCGACCACGAGACGCCGACGTAGTGAACGCTGACGTGGTGACCGGCGGTCGCCTCGTCGCCATCGCCGACGCTGAGGTCGTCGATGACCAGATCGGTCGGAGGATTCTCGTCGGGGATGGTCACGTCGGGCTTGCGCATGGCGTCGAAGCTACCGGCCCGTTCAGCGGACCACGGTCACTCGGCTGTGGTTGTCGGACGCATCGAATCCGACGGCGACGACGTACTCGCCGCGCTCGGTCCACCACGTCGAGTCGCGCCGCACATCGAGTTGCGACCAGTCGAGATCGACGTGGATCCGGCGCGACTCGCCCGCCGCGAGGCGCACCCGGGCGAACCCGATCAACCGCCGAACCGGTCGCAGGAATGCCGATCCGGGGACTCCGCCGAACGCGAAGACGACGGTCGATCCGGCACGGTCACCGGCGTTCACGATCTCGACCGAGACGCGATCGCCGTCGCTCGAGATCTCGGCCCCGCCGTGTCTGAACGTGGTGTACCCCTGCCCTGCTCCGAACGGGAAGTGGGCGGCGTGATCGTCGGCGTCGAGCCGCCACTGACCGTGCAGCAGGTCGTAGACGACCGCCGTCGCGTCCTTGTCGAACGGGACGAGATGACTCGCATCGGAGGGAATGACGAACGGAAGGCGCCCACCCGGTTCGGCCACGCCCGTGAGCACATCGGCGAGGGCGTTGCCTCCCTCGACGCCCGGGTACCACGACACCAGGACGGCCGGTACCGAACCGACCCACGGCATGATCACCGCCGAACCGCACTGCACGACGACGACCACTCGATCACTCGCCGAAGCGGCTGCGGCGATGATCGATTCGTCCGCCTCGGAGAGCCGCAACGACACGCGGTCACCACCCGGTGCCATCCCCCCGATGTCGCCGGCGGCATCCGTCGACACCTCGTCGATGTTCGACGACTCCAACTGCCGCGCCGCCTCGGACGCGTCGGGTGGACGCGCCGGGAAGCCGAGGTCGGGGTGATCCATCGGCGGGAACAGCTCACCGGCGAGCGCCATCGTTCCCGCATTGTCGATGTACTCGCCCTCGTCACGCTTCGTGTACCCCGCGACGACCACCACCAGGTCGGCGGACGCGACGAGCGCGCGGTCGTGGTCGGTCGACACGTCGACCAGGTGCGTCACCGAAGCGTCCGGAAACGCCTCCCGCAGGCCGACCACAGGTGTCACCACGGTGGTCGACTTGACGTCGGACGAGCCTCCGTCGCCGAGGTTGGCAACAGCGGCCAATCGTCCGACGACGACGACGGTCGAGATTCCGGCCGGATCGACGGGCAACAACGACCCCTCGTTGCGCAGCATCACCGTCGCGGCCGCCGCCACCTCTCGCGCCAGTGCCCGATGCGGCGCACAGTTGACGATCGACGGGTCCGGCGACGGAGCCACGACATCGGCGTAGCGCAGCAGCGTCGTGACGATCCGCTGCACGCACCGGTCGACGGCCCCCTCGTCGAGTCGACCGTCGGCCAGGGCGCCGGGCAGTGCCACCGCCCGCTGCTGCCGGAACGGCATCTCGATGTCGAGCCCTGCACGTACCGACGCCACCGCGTCTCGCAGACCGAAGATGAAGTCGGAGATCACGAAACCGTCCCACGCCCACTCGTCGCGAAGGATCGTGGTGAGCAGGGTCTCGTTCTCCCCGCACCACTCGCCGTTCAGCGAGTTGTACGCACTCATCACCGAGGCGATGCCCTGCTCGGCGACATGGCGGAAGTGAGGCAGATACACCTCGTGGAGTGCGCGCTCGTCGGCGGTGACATCGACCGTGAACCGTGCGTTCTCCATCGAGTTCCCGGCGAAGTGCTTCATGCACGCCATCACGTGTCGCTCCAGTCCCCGCGTGAAGGCAGCCGCCATCCGCCCGACGTGGTGTGGGTCCTCGCCGTAGGTCTCCTGTGCCCGCCCCCACGCCGGATGCCGGAGCAGGTTCATGCACACCGCGCCCGTGTAGGTCGCGCCGCCGGCACGCAGTTCGAGACCGATCACGTCGCCGACGCGCTCCTCGAGCGCCGGATCGAACATCGCCCCTCGTGCCATCGACACCGGAAATGCCGTGCCGTCCGCGATCACGGCTCCACGCGGGCCGTCGGCGAACCGGATCCCCGGCACACCCAGCCGCTCCACCGCCGCGGCAGGCCACGGATGGGTGTAGTAGCCACCGGCGCCCATGTCGGCGAGCCCGGGCCAGAAAGCGGTGTCGCCGTCGAGGCAGCCGAGCTTCTCGTCGAGGGTCATCAGTGCCACGATCCCCGCAGCCTCGTCGCGCGGGTCGGCCCCTGCTCGGATCCGCTCGACCGCCTCGGTGAACACGCTGCTCATCGCGCCATCATCGCGCCGGGCGAACGAGCCGCCGAGACGCGGATGCGACCGGCCGGGTCAGGGGTTCACCAGCAGGTCGATCAACGACGAGGTGTCCCAACGCTCCCCGCCGCGTTGCTGAACCTGGGCGTAGAGCTGGTCGACCAGTGCCGTGATCGGCAGTCGTGCTCCGTTGCGGCTCGCCTCGTCGAGCACGATCCCGAGATCCTTCCGCATCCAGTCGACCGCGAACCCGAAGTCGAAACGGCCGTCGGCCATCGTCCGCGCCCGGTTGTCCATCTGCCAGCTCTGGGCCGCTCCCTTGCCGATGACGTCGACCACCTGGTCCACGTCGAGGCCGGCGCGCTGTGCGAAGTTCACACCCTCGGCGAGTGCCTGGACGAGACCTGCGATGCAGATCTGGTTGACCATCTTCGTCAGCTGTCCGGCCCCGGCATCGCCGAGACGGACGCAGGACTTGGCGAACGCGGCGATGACCGGCACGACCTGTTCGTAGGAGGCTGCGTCGTCGCTTCCACACATCACGGTCAGCTGACCGTTCTCGGCGCCGGCCTGCCCGCCGGACACCGGCGCATCGACGAAACCCACGCCCCGATCGGCGCACGCTGACGACAACTCGCGAGCCAGACCAGCGGACGCGGTCGTGTGATCGACGAGGACGGAGCCCGGATGCATCGTGGTCAGCGCGCCGTGCTCACCGAGCACCACCTCGCGGACGTCGTCGTCGTTGCCGACGCACATCATCACGATGTCGGCGTCCTCGGCCGCTTCCGCAGGCGTCGGCGACGCCCCATGACCGTTCAGGGCGACCCAGGCCAACGCCTTGGCCGCCGTCCGGTTGTAGACCGTGACGGCGTGTCCGGCTCGGGCGACGTGGCGGGCCATCGGGGCCCCCATCACCCCCATGCCGAGGAAGGCCACTCGTCGCGCACCCGCCTCCTTCGTGCGCCCTGCGTCGGCGATCTGGTCGTCGGATGGACCGGTGGTGGTCTCGTCACTCATGAGGGCGAGTTTGACACGCTCCGACACAGCCGAGATGCAACACCTGGCGATCGCAACGCAGGTCACAGCAGATTGCTGACAGGATGTCGGGGTGGAGACCGCTGGACCCGAGTGGGCCGTACTCACCTGGAACATCCAGGGGGCCAAACGGACCGACCTCGGGCGAGTCGCATCGGTCATCGCCGCGGAGCAACCCGATGTCGTCGTGCTCCAGGAGGCGCGACGTCCGCAGGCCGAACGGCTCGCCGGCGACCTCGGCATGGCCCACGTCTGGAACGAGAAGCATCATCCCTTCCGTCCGTTCTTCCCGAGCCGCGCGGAGGGAGCCGCGATCCTGTCACCCCACACCCTGCGCGAGACCGGTCACGTCCGTGTCAGCGACACGACGCGGAAGCGCAGCTATCGCCGACGCATCGTTCAGTGGGCAGTCGTCGAACGCAGCAACCGATCGGCGGCCAGGGTGTTCAACGCCCATCTCTCCCCCCATGACATGGACGATCGACGCCGGATCGAGGCGCAACGCATCGCAGAGATCGCGGCATCGTTCGGAGGGCGCCCGCCGACGATCGTCGCAGGTGACCTGAACGACGCCGGGACTCCCGTCATCGTCGCCATCCTGCCCGGCATCGAAGCGCTCGACCCCCCGCCGACGAACCCGTCCGAGCGGCCCACACAGGCGCTCGACCACGTGCTCGTGCCCGCCGAGGCGACGCAGGTCTCGGTGTCCGCACCCGGCGGCGGAAAGGTCTGGGCGGAACTGTCCGACCACCTCCCGCTGACCGTACGGTTCGTCCTCGACCCGGCGCCCGGCGGTCTCGCGCCCTGACGCCTACTTCTTCTTGGCCTTCTTGGGTTCTTCCTCTTCGCCGTCCTTGAGGACACCCTTCGCGAGCGCTTCGTCGAGGTAGATCTCCGCGTCCTCGGCCGACACCTTCAGCGCCGGCGAAATCTCCGAGATCAGGTTGACCCGCGCCCGCTCGTACATCGTGCGCTCGGCGGCCGACAGCGACGCGTCACGGTTGCGAGCAGCCAGGTTCCGCACCACTTCGGCGACCTGGTAGACGTCGCCGCTCTTGAGCTTCTCCTGGTGGTTCTTGAACCTGCGGCTCCAGTTGGACGGCACACGCGGATCGGGCTTGGCGAGCACGGAGACGAGGTCCTCGAGCTCGTCGGCCGACACGGGCGGACGCACGCCGACGTCGTCGGTCTTGTCGACCGGCACCTTCAGCGTCATCTCGTTGATGACCGTCTTGAGAATCAGGTACTCCTGCTTCTCACCGAAGAACTCCATCTTCTTCGTTCCCTGCACGACGCATGCACCGTGCTGGGGATAGATGACGGTTTCGCCCTTCTTGAAATTCACGCAGTACCTCGTCTGTGGGGGGCGTCGCGGCGATCGCGACGGCACTCCAGGGTACCGGGGCGCTCACCAACGTAGAAACCCCAGGCCCGTCCTCGCCGCAGCGAGTCCTGACCTGGGGTTTTCCGGTGGGCACAGAGGGATTCGAACCCCCGACCCCCTGCGTGTCATGCAGGTACTCTAACCAACTGAGCTATGCGCCCTCAGCGGGCACCGAGACTACCAGCGCGTCGGCCGGAGCACACCCGTTCGGATTCGAGTCGAGCGACCCCGGCCCGTCACGCGAAACGCGTGCTGATGTCGTTCGCCATCAGGCGGCCCGCCCTGGTCAGCACGACGCGTGACGGCTCGTCGGGGTGGGGCACGACCAGACCGTCGAGCAGCGCCCGGGTCGGGGCGGTGAACGAGTCGGCCGGGACGCCGTCGCGCGTGCGCAGAAGCAACTGTAGGCGCTCGAAGCGCCGCGTCTCGAGATCGAGGACCTCGAACGAGGCCTCGACGTCGCCGCGCGTCGCCACCAGGTCGATGTACCGCTCCGGCGTGCGTACGTTCCACGAGCGTCGGCCGTTGCGGTGTGAGTGCGCCGCGCAGCCGAACCCTCGATAGTCCTGCTGACGCCAGTACACGAAGTTGTGACGTGACTCGTGTCCGGGTTGCGCCCAGTTCGAGACCTCGTAGTTCGCCAGTCCGGCAGCACCGAGGAGTTCGTCGACGATTTCGTACTTGTCGGCCTGGTCGTCGTCGTCGGGGTGACGATCGCGTTGCCCGGCGAGCGGCGTCCCGGGCTCCACCGTGAGCCCGTAGGCCGAGACGTGCGGCGGATCGAACGCAACGACCTCGCGGATGGTCGTGACCCAATCGGCGACGGTCTCACCCGCGGCGCCGTAGATGACGTCGAGGTTGAACGACGGCATGTCCGAGTCGCGGATCGCCGAAACCGCCCGGCTGACATTGCCTTGGTCGTGGGTCCGACCGAGCGCGACCAGGACGTGCGCCGCCATCGACTGCACCCCCACGCTCACCCGGTTCACGCCACCCGACCGGTACGTGTGCAACATCTCGACGGACACGTCGTCGGGGTTGCATTCGACCGTGATCTCGGCGTCGGACGTCACCGGGATCGAGCCGACGACGGCGGCCAGCCGCTCGGGCGGGACGAGCGTCGGAGTGCCGCCGCCGACGAACACCGTGCTCGCCGTCGGCATCCCCTCGTCGACAGCACGCGTGATCTCGATCTGCAGAGCGTCGAGGTATGCGTCGACGAGATGCCGGCGATCGGTCCATGTCGCGAAAGCGCAGTAATCGCACTTGGACGCACAGAACGGGATGTGGACATAGACCCCGAACGGCTGCGCCTCAGTCACCCCGGCAACCTACAAGCGGCGGCTCGTCGCCGCATCTCGGGTCGGTCAGCGGAAGAGCAGGTCCAGCGCCGCGAGCCGGTCGCCGACCTGATCGACCGGGACGTCGAGCATCGCCGCGATCGCTCGCGTGTCGTCGCCGCGGACCGTGATCACCCGTCCGTTGAAGTCCTGGCGCTGCACCTGGATCAGCCGCAGATAGCGGGCGAGCATCTCGAAGGGCGACCCACTCAACTGCATCAGCTTCGACACGTCGATCGCCAGCTTCTTGTTGATCGGCGACTCGAGCGCTGCCGCTTCCATGCCCGTCACCTCACGCGGGAGCAATTGCTCGATCGGCACGTTGTAGAACTGCGCCAGCCGGTCGAGCCGTGGCACGGAGAGTGCTCGCTCACCGCGTTCGTACGCGCCGAGCACCGAGGCCTTGAATTCCTGCGAAGACTGCGCTTCGACCTCTTGAAGCGACAATCGCTTCTGCTTTCGGATCACCCGGAGTCGGTCGCCGACCTGGCGGCTGTACGCCGAGGGTGCGTCGTCGTCGAAAGATGTCATTGTCAGATGTCCGCCCTCTTGTCCGCCACTTCTGGCGATTGATTGCCAGCACAAGCCCTTCCGCCACGAATCTACAAGGCCGGCGTCGGGAAGTCCACCACGCACCGTCACCCGACCAGTCGGAGCGTGGTCGCAGCGACCGCCGCTGTCTCCACGCGCAGGATGGTCCCACCGAGACCGATGCGCGCCCGCGCACGAGCGAGTTCGTCTTCGGTCCACCCCCCTTCGGGCCCGATCGCGATCATCGACTCGTCGCCCACCCGCCCCGTCCCCCCAGGTTCCGCGACCGCAGCGAGTGGCAGGATGTCGTGTGCCTCGACCGGCCCGTCGATGACCGCGCGCCACACCCGTCGACTCTGTCGAGTGCTCTCGTCCGCGATACGGCGCAGTCGAGCGAGCTGCTTCTCCGCCCGCTCCGTCTTCCATCGGACCGTCGAACGCTCGGCGTGCAGCAGCACGATGCGGTCCACACCGAGTTCGACCGTCTTCTGCACGAGCCAGTCCAACCGGTCGCCCTTCGGGATCGCAGTGGCCAGCGTGAAGGCCTCGGGCCGATCCTCGACCACGAGCGCACCAGCGGCTTCGAGGGTCAATGACGATCCCACGATCCGAACCGCCGACATCCTCCATCGACCGGCGCCGTCGGTCACCGCGACCGACTCACCGTTGCGAACGCGCAGCACCCTCCGCAGATGGTGCTCCACATCGTCGGGAAGGACGATCGACTCGAGCTCGACCAGGGCGGCATCGACCTCGTCGAGCAGGACCTGGGATGTGGCGCGTCGGCGATCGGGATCGGCCACGTCAGGAGAAGGCCGACTTGATCCTCGAGAACAGGCCCTCTCTGCCGTTCCCGACCGACTCACCACGACCCTTCGCATAGGCACGGAACAGTTCGATCTCGTCGTCGCTGAGCTTGGTCGGGACATCGACGCGCACCCGTGCGATCAGGTCGCCCCGGCCGCGACCCTGCAGATGGGGCACGCCACGTTGCCGGAGCACGAACTCCCGGCCCGGCTGCGTGCCGGGAGGGATCACGAGATCCTCCGTGCCGTCGAGGGTCTCCAGTTCCATCGACGTGCCGAGGGCTGCCTGTGCGATCGAGATCGGCACCTCGGTCACCAGGTCGTTGCCATCGCGGGTGTACGCATCGTCGGGCCGCACTCGCAGATGGACGTAGAGGTCGCCCTTCGTCCCGCCGCGCGGGCCGGCGGCACCGCGTTGCGACAGGCGCAAGGTGGAACCGGTGTCGACGCCGGCGGGGACGTCGACCTTGTACGAGACGTCGTCGGTGATGCGGCCCTCGCCACGACACGACGAACACGGTGTGGTGATCACCTCGCCGAGTCCGCCACAGCGCGAGCACGGACTGGCGGTGACCATCTGACCGAGGAGACTCTGGCGAACCCGCTGGACCTGGCCCGATCCGTCACACTCGCTGCACCGCACCGGTTTGGTGTTCTCGCCCGCGCCGGACCCGTCGCACGTGTCGCACCGCACCGGCAACTTCAGTTCGACGTCGACCTGGTCACCGAACACCGCCTGGATGAAGTCCACATCCACGATGACCTCGACGTCCTGCCCACGGGGAGGACCGGATGGTCCGCGCTGTCGGCCACCGCCGAACGGGCTGCCACCACCACCGAAGAACGTCTCGAAGATGTCGCCCAGACCACCGCCGAAGATGTCCTCGGCGGACGGCCCGGAGCCTCCTGCACCGCCCACGCCTGCTTCGCCGAACTGGTCGTAGCGGGCGCGTTGGGCGTCGTCGGAGAGAACCTGATAGGCGCGGGCGACTTCCTTGAACCGCGCTTCGGCCTGGGCATCGCCCGGGTTCGCGTCGGGGTGCAACTCACGAGCGCGTTTGCGGTATGCCCTCTTGATCTCATCGGCCGATGCCGAGCGCGACACACCGAGTAGTTCGTAGAAGTCAGCCATGAAGGTTCACATGATGCCGGAAACAGCGCCGTTTGCAGACGGTCAGTGCTCTTCGATGCGCTGACCGAGTTGCTCGCTCACGACGTCGACGGTCGCCAGCGCCTGCGGGTAATTCATCCTCGTCGGGCCGAGGACACCGACCGATCCGACGTGTTCGCCGTCGACGACGACCGGCGCCACGACGACCGAACACGCCGACAGCGGCTCGACGCCGTGTTCGACCCCGATGGCGACCGACATGCCCCGATTCACGATGTCGGACACCAGCGACACCACGACGAACTGCTGCTCGAGCGTGTGCAGGACCGATCGCACCACCTCGACCGCATCGAAGGCACGCGCGACCTCGGAGGCGCCACCGGTGTACACGTGGTCGGTCGCTGCGATCGTGTGCATCCGCTCGAGCGCCGCTGCACACAGGCGGTCGAGGGCGGCATCGCCGGAGGGTGGGAGATCGCCGACGCCACTGAGCACCGTGCCGTCGAGCAGTTTCGACAGGTGTGCGCTCGCTGCGGCGAGCCGAGTGTCGTCGTCACCGTCCGCAAGGTCGAGCGTGACGTGTTCGACGGATCCGTTGGCGAAGACGACGACGACGGTGGCAGCCGACTCGGAGAGTCCGACCAGCTGGACATTGCGTACCGCGATCGCCTCGGCCCGGGGTCCGACGACCACCGACGCGCTGTGGGTGAGCTCGGCCAACAGGTTGGAGGTCTGATGCAGCATCTCCTCGAGTTGACCGTGTGCCGCGGAGAAGAACTCACCGACCTGACGTTGCGTGGTCCGGTCGAGCCGTCCCGGTGATGCGAGATGGTCGACGAAGTAGCGATACCCCTTGTCGGTCGGGATGCGACCGGCGGAGGTGTGCGGCTGGACCAGGAACCCCTCCTGCTCGAGGACGGCGAGTTCGCTGCGGACGGTCGCCGGCGACACCTGGATCGACGGCGTGCGCGCGACGCTCGCAGAGCCGACGGGTTGTGCGGTCGCGATGTACTCCTGCACCACGGCAGCGAGGACCGCTGTCTTGCGCTCGTCCAACATCGTGCTCGGAGTCTACCTACTTGCCGGTCGCCACCTTGAGCCGTCGGAGGGCCTCGACGCGCTCGGTCGCGTGGTCGACGATCGGGTCCACCGGAGCGTCGACCCATCGCGCCACGTACTCGCCGGCAGGGTCGTACCGCTCCTGCTGCACGGTCGGGTTGAAGACACGGAAATACGGCGCTGCGTCGGTGCCGGTGCCCGCCGCCCACTGCCACCCGTGGTTGTTCGACGCCAGGTCGCCATCGACCAGGCGCTGCATGAACCAGCGGGCGCCCCACTGCCAGGGAAGGTGGAGATCCTTGACGAGGAAGCTCGCCACGATCATCCGGACCCGGTTGTGCATCCATCCCGTCGCCAGCAACTGACGCATCCCGGCGTCGACGATCCCGAAGCCCGTCTCACCCGCGCACCATCGGCGGAATCTGTCCTCGGCGTCAGCATCGGTGTCGAGCTCGATGTCATCCAGCTTGGGGTTCAGGTTCTCCCACGCCGTCCGCGGTCGGTGGAACAGCACGTCGGCGTAGAAGTCGCGCCACGCGAGTTCACTCGAGAACACGGTGTGTCCGGTCGCGCCGGATCCCGACGCGTCGAGATCGGCCAACAGCGTGCGCGGATGAATGGTGCCCCACTTCAAGGCGGGCGAGAGGCGGCTCGTTCCGTTCAGGTCCGGTCGGTCGCGCAGCTCGTCGTACGCGTCGACACCGGACCGCATCGTGCCGTCAGCCGCACCGGTCGCATCGAGGAACTCTCGCCACCGGTCCAGCGCCGCTGCTTCGCCGGCCTCGGGCAGAGCGCAACCCGGATCGGGCCGATCCGGCAAGCCGTCGGAGCGGATCCCGGTCGTCCCGGCGCCCGTCCACCGAAAGTCCCCGCCGGGCGCCTCGTACGGACCCCGCCAACCGATCCGCCGCCAGACCTTGGAGAACGGGGTGAATACGGCATAGGGGTCGCCGTCCCCCTTGCGGATGGTTCCGGGATCGACGGCATAGCACGACCCGATCCCACGAAGCGTGCGGCCCATGCCGGCCAGGGCATCCGCGACCGCCGCGTCACGACCGCGGCCGTAGGGCGCGTAGTCGCGGCTGACCACCACGGAGCCCGCATCGAGCTCGTGCGCCATCGACGGGATCACGCGCGCCGGATCGCCGTGGCGCACGACCAGTCCGGTTCCCGATGCGCGACGCAACGACGCGTCGAGCTCCGTCAGGCAGTCGTGGAGGTACGCGCGACGGGGCGCTCCCGCCCGTTCGAACGTCGGGTCGACGACGAACACGGGCACCACCTCGTCGCCGTCCGCGCCGGCCGCGAGGACCGCCGGATGATCGCCGAGCCGGAGGTCCCGTCGGAACCACATCACCGTTCGCGTCGCCACGCCCGCAGTCCTACCCGATCCGTGGCTCATCACACCTCACCGTCCGGGTGTTTCCGTCCGCCCGGTGTGTTCCACGAGCAGGGGGCGAGCGCCCGAGCACCCTCGAGCCGGTTCAGTCGTCGAGCTTGAGTGCGCTGATGAAAACGTCGCCGGGCACCTCGACCCGACCGATCGACTTCATCTTCTTCTTGCCTTCCTTCTGCTTCTCGAGCAGCTTGCGCTTGCGCGTGATGTCGCCGCCGTAGCACTTGGCGGTGACGTCCTTCCGCCTGGCCTTGACGGTTTCGCGGGCGATGATCTTGCCGCCGATCGCGGCCTGAATCGGAACGTCGAACATCTGGCGCGGGATGAGTTCCTTGAGCTTCTCACACATCCGGTTTCCGTAGGCGTACGCCTTGTCCCGGTGGACGATCATCGAGAACGCGTCGGCCGGGATCGAGTTGAGGAGCAGATCGACCTTGACCAGGTTGCTCCTCCGGTAGCCGGCGAGCTCGTAGTCGAGGCTGGCATATCCCTTCGTGCGCGACTTCATCTGGTCGAAGAAGTCGACGACGACCTCGGCGAGCGGGATCTCGTAGACGAGCTCGACGCGCTCGGGCGACAGGTATTCCATCTTCTTCATCTCGCCACGGCGTGTCTGACACAGGTCCATCAGAGGACCGGTGTAGTCCGTGGGTGTGATGATCGAGACGGTGAAGAACGGCTCCTCGACGTAATCGATCTTCTGCGCCTCGGGGAGGTCGGCCGGATTGTCGACCTTGATCTTCTCGCCGGCCGTCGTGGTGACCAGGTATTCGACACTCGGTGCCGTCGCGATCAGCGCGAGGTCGAACTCGCGCTCCAGACGCTCCTTGACGATCTCCATGTGCAGCAGGCCGAGAAACCCGCAGCGGAAACCGAACCCGAGCGCTCCCGACGATTCGGGGGCGTAGCTGATCGACGCGTCGTTCAGCTTCAGCTTGCCGAGTGCCTCGCGGAGGTTCTCGAAGTCGTCGCCGTCGATCGGGAACAGACCCGAGAACACCATCGGGAGCGGTTCGCGATATCCGGCGAGCGCCTCGGTCGATCCGTTCGAGGCGGTCGTGACCGTCTCGCCCGACTTCGCGTCGCCGACGTCCTTGATGCCGGCGATGAGATAGCCGACCTCGCCGGGGCCCATCTCCCGGTGTGGGGTCATCTCCGGCTGGCGGGCGCCGATCTCGAGCGCCTCGTGGGTCGCTGCCGCGTTCAGGAACTCGAGCTTCTCACCCGACCTCAGCACTCCGTTCATGATCCGGATGCTGGACACGACACCGCGGTACTGATCGAACTGCGAGTCGAAGATGAGACCCTGCAGCGGAGCCGATGCGTCCCCGGTCGGCGCCGGAATCCGCTCGATCACCGCGTCGAGCAACTCGGGCACCCCGACGCCCGTCTTGGCGGACATCGGGAGGATCTCCTCACGCGGGATGCCGAGCACCTGCTCGATCTCACCGGCGTAGCGATCGACGTCGGCGGCGGGCAGGTCGATCTTGTTGAGCACGGCGACGATCTCGAGGTCGTTCTCGAGGGCGAGGTAGCAGTTGGCCAGGGTCTGCGCCTCGATGCCCTGCGCCGCGTCGACGACGAGCACGACGCCCTCGCAGGCCGCGAGGGAACGACTGACCTCGTAGCCGAAGTCGACGTGACCGGGCGTGTCGATCAGGTGGAACCAGTGGTCCTTCCACGAGACGCGGACGTTCTGCGCCTTGATCGTGATCCCCCGCTCGCGCTCGAGGTCCATCGAGTCGAGGTACTGGGCCTTCATGTCCCGCGTCTGGACCGCTCCGGTGATCTCGAGGATGCGATCGGACAGCGTGGACTTGCCGTGGTCGATGTGCGCGATGATCGAGAAGTTGCGGATGCGATCGAGGTCCATGTCGTCGGCAACGCTATCGGTACCGATGTTCGGCCTGCGGCGGTCACCTCGGCCGTTCCTGCCGTCGACTCGGCGGCATGAACGAGGGTGTTTGGGGCCGCACGAGGTGCCGGTAGAGTCTCACGGCTGTTCGAGGCGGATCCCTGCATCGATCCGTACTCGTCGAATCGAACCTGGAAATCGGGAAACAAGGACTGAACCATGGCAAACATCAAGAGCCAGAAGAAGCGCATCCTCACCAACGCGAAGGCCTACGAGCGAAACAAGGCGGTGCGCGCCGAGCTGCGCACGCGCGTGAAGAACGCCGTGGCCGACGGTGACGTCGACGGCGAGGCCACCCGCGCCGCGATCGCACGCATCGATCGCGCTGCCGCCAAGGGCGTCATCCACAAGAACACTGCGGCCCGCAAGAAGAGCCGTCTGATGAAGCAGCTCCAGAACGCAGAGAGCTGATCGAACCATCCTCGGGACGAGGGCGTCGCCTCCGGGCGGCGCCCTCGTTCGCGTCCTCGATCCGTTTCACGGTGGGTCCGACCCGCCACGTCACGCGTGACACGACCGGTCACCGCAACTTGGACAGCCGGGCGACGAGGAGCTCCATGATCAGCTCGCCGTCGAGGTCCTTGGCGCCGCGCAGATCGAGATCGGACTGGGCCAGCAGCTCGAACGCCCGCTTCGTCGACGCCCCACCGAGGCGGTTGTAGTTCTGCAGCGCCTTCTTCGCGGGGAACCCCTTGAGCCCCGTTGCCACCGCGGCGTCCCGCTCGGTACGCGCGTTCGCACCGTCGAGACGAGCGAGGCTCGCGTAGTGGTTGTGCAGGGTCGACATGATCTGCAACGGGTGGCGCTTGCCCCCGTGGATCATCCGCCCCAACAACGTGAGCGCCTTGGTCGTGTCGCCCGCCGAGATCGCATCCGTGAAGTCCCAGGGCGGCACCCCACCCGCCTCTCCGAGGAACGGCTCGATGTCGGCCTCCGACAGCGTGACGCCCTCGCCGAATGCCCCGCGCAGCGTGCCGAGCACACCGTCGAGGCGGGCCGGTTCCTCCCCCAGCCAGTCGGTGAGGCGATGGACCGCCCGCGGTTCGATCTCGAGGCCGGCGTGAGCGATCTGGTCACGAATCCACGAGGCACGGTCGCCGGCCTTCTTCGGAGGCGCTGTGTCGATGACGGTGCCGGCTGCCTTCACGCCGTCGGTGATCTTCTTCGACATCCGCCCGTCACCACCCTCTGCGAGGACGAGATCCGACGTCTCGAGGGGGTTGGCGAGGTAGTTGAGCAACGCGGGCAGTTCCTCGGCATTGAATCGACTGACATCGCGTGCGACCACGACGCGCTTGTCGGTGAGGAACGGCATCGTCTGCGCGGCGTCGACGACCACTCGCAGCTCGTACTCCTCACCGTCGAACTCGTCGACCATGATCGCGCGATCACCGTCGCCGACCAGATCGTTCACGAGGTCGGCCACCGCCGTTCGCACGAGGGACTCGTCGTCACCGGTCAGGAGGTAGATGGCCATGGGTCCGGGCAGTATTGCGCGGAATCGTCGCCGGGAGGACGTGGGCGGTGCCGGAGTTCACCGCCCACGGGACACGACTGCAGTGGGTGCACCCGTCGACCGTGGGCCCCGGTCGGCGAACACGCCCCGACCGGGGCCCACACCAACCCGTCGGTGTCACGCCGGTCAGGCCGGGGTGAAGGTCCCCTCCAGGTGCCACACGCCGGTGAAGCCGTCGAAGGATCCGCCGGAGATCAGGCTCGACCAGTCGAGCACGTAGGCGCCGGTGGCCGGGTCGATCGTTCCCACGGGAGCCGTCCCGGATCCGTCGGGTTTCGGGGCGCCCTGGTTGAACTGGCCGCCGCCGTAGTAGGCGGTGAACGCCGACAGGTCCCCCGAGAGCACGCCGTCCGCGGCCGTGATCGCGGGCACCGCCTCGGCCGGGTCGGTCGCGCCGGCGAATGCGACGGCGAAGAAGGTGACCGGTTCGAAGATGGCGCCTGCGAGTCCGTTGCCTGCATCGTCGAACGCCGGATCTGGGGCAGCCTGATGAGTGCCGGTCACCAGTCCACCATCGGTTCCGGGAACGAGTCCCGAGAACGTGGGGTCGCCGCACAGCGAATCGGCATTCGGGATGAACGGGCCGGCCTCGAGCGTGCCGCCGATCTGCACCATGCGGAAGTAGGACCCACTCGTCACCGGACCGTCGGCGCACACGGCTGCGTCCACCGAGAACACACCCGTGAGCTCGCCCTCGATCCCGTCTGCGGGGACCTCGGTCTCGGTCGGTGCTTCCGTCCCGGCGGGAGCGGTGGTCTCGACCGGTGCCTCCGTGGCCTCGGTGACCTCGGTGGCGGCGGGCGCCTCGGTGGCCTCGGTGGCCGCGGTGGCGGCGGGCGCCTCGGTGGCGGCAGGCGGGTTGGTGTCCGACGACTCGTCATCGCTGCCGCACGCCACGCCGGCGAACGACAGCGTCATCATCGTTGCGATGGCGAATCGCGTGAACTTGCTGGGGGGTTTCATGAGCTGTCTCCTCTTGGTTCGATGAATGGTCGATCGGGAAGCGTCGAGTCGAGTTCGATCGGTCGACGGCCGAGCGACAGCGCCGCCATGGCCGCGACCAGCACCCCTGGCACGACGAAGAACCACGGGAACAGGGCGAACGAAGGCAGCGCATCGACGGCCTCGAAGTTGTCGACGTTGTCGCTCATGGTCGCCACCATCGGGTTGAAGTCGACCACGATCGTGGGCCACTCGGCCGAGAACTCGGTGATCGCCGGGTAATCGCCGGCGTCCACACCGGCCTCCGCTGCGAGATCCGCCGCCTGGATGCGCAACTGACCCTCTGCGGCGCCCATCGTGATGAAGTAGCCCTGCACGTTCTGCACGCGCTCGCGCGTCATCATCGGACGGAAGTCGTCGATCATGTCCCGACCGAGCGGCGCCCGCCCGAACATCTGGAAGACCGCAGGGGCGAGCATCACCGCAATGCCCACACCCACGAGGGCCCACAGGCGCCGTACCGGTCGATCACCGGATCGCCGCGCCCACAAGATGCTGGCAGAGAGTCCTGCAATGATCAGGCCGGGCACGAGGAAGAACCATGGAAACAGATCGAACGTCGGGAGCGCCGCCACCGCCTCGTAGTTGTCGATGTTCGCTTCCATCCGATCGATCAGATCGGTCATGTCCGCATCGATCGCTGCCCACGACTCGTTCAGTTGACTCACCGCGACGAGCGTCGCGTCGTAATCGGCGGCGTCGATCGCGCCGGACGACACCACCGCGGACCTCATCTCGAGCGACTGTTCGTTTGCGTCGTCCACCGTCACGAGGTAGCCGCGGAACAGCTCCACCTGCTCGGTGGTCATGTACGGGCCGAAGTCGGCGATCATGTCCCCGCCGAGCGGTGCACGGGAGAACATCTCGAATCCCACCGGCGCGAAAGCCAGGCCGACACCGATGATCAGCGTGATGATGATGGGAAGCGGTCCGCTACGCACACTCCGCCGTTCATCCCGCTCTTCCACTCTTCCGACGGTGGCAGATCACCGAGTGGACCGACAGAGCTGAAGGTCCTGACGACGCGGACCTGCATCCCCGATCCCGGGAGATGGGTGGCCGCGGCACCGACTTCGTGGCGGCGAGCGCTCAACCCGATCGATGGCGGCCGCGGCCGGGTGCGTTCCGCGGGTTGGAGAGGAGAACCACCACGACCGCGGCGACCACGGCCCACCCCACGAACTGCAGGGGCGGGGCGGGCTCGAGCCTGGCGCCGAGCATCGCCACGGTGTCGACCCAGCGCGTTCCCAATCGAGCCGGGAACATCATGACGGGTGCGACCGCTGGTATCCATCCCGCCACGAGGCCGGCCGGCATGCCGTAGAGCATGACGAAACCGGCGACCGGCACCGCGAGCAGGTTGGCGGGAATGCTCACGAGCGGCAGCCGGCCGAACACGAGCACGCTCGGGATCACGACGCCAACCTGCGCACCGAGCGTCACCCCGATCGGCAAGGCGAAGATCCCGGCCCGATCCCAGGTCGCCAGTCGAGCTGCGATCCGGGGTCCCGCCCCGCTCACCCCGAGCGTGGCGCCGACCGACAGCCAGAAGCCGACCGACCAGACCAGCAGCGGATCGACCAGGACGAGACCCGTCACAGCGAGCGCCAGGATGCGCACCGGGGAGCGATCACGCCCGAGCACGAACGCCGTCGCCGACAGCCCGGCCATCGCCCCGGCCCGCACGATCGAGGGCTCGTAGCGGGTCAGGGCGACGAACCATGCGATGAGACCGATCGTCACCGCCCAGCGCACCCACGGACGGAGCCGGCACAGGAGCGGTCCCGCGGCAGCGAGCAGAAAGCTCACGTTCTGTCCCGACACCGCGGTCAAGTGCGACAGCCCGCTGGCACGGAAGCGATCGATCATCTCGCGGGGTTGATCGCGGTCGTCACCGACGACGAGTCCACGGTACAGCGCCCCGTCGTCGGCGGGAAGCTGCGCCGACGCTCGTTCGATCGCAGCACGAACACGGTTCGATGCGCGGGCGACGGGATCGCCCGCATCGACGTCGCTCGCCCACTCGAGCGAGAACTCACCCACGACATGCTGCCACGCGACCCGCCCTGCCCGCTCGGGTTCGAGAGCGGTTCGGAGCCCGCTCACGGCGACCCACTCACCACCGCGCCAACCGCTCGTTCGGATCTGTTGGGCGCGCCCGCGGGACCAGAACTCGAACCGTTCCCCGTCCAGCTCGAGGATCACGCGGGTGCTCCCGGGATACGGCCGGGGATCATCGACGACGCGCGCCCATCCGTGGTAGGCCCCGACGGCGTCCGGAGCGAGCGAACTCCACGCCTGCTCCGATCTCAGCACCCCGAGAACCGCCATCACCCCGAACACGACGACGAGTGCACGTGCTCGCACCAGACAGGCGACCGTGCCGGCGACGGTCACCGCGATCGCCACGTCGCCGATCCACACCGCGATCACCGTTGCCGCCGCGAGCGCCATCATCCGCTCGGTGGTCAGGTGCGTCGGATCCCGTGCAACGGGGTGGTCCGGATTCAGCGACCGGGTGGCGTATCGTGCGGTCTGCGTGTCGATCTCACCACCACCCGTCGGATACCCGTCCAGCGAGACCAGCACCGGGTACACCCTCATCGGAGGCCCCCGCTGGTACCACCGACGAATCCGGACGTTCGGGCCGATCGTCGCGCTCCTGATCCCGGCAATCCTCGGCACCATCGCGTATCTGTCCCTCCAACTCTCCGACGCCTCGTGGAGCGGCGCGGTGGGCCTGATCGGTGGCTACTTCTCGGCCCCGGCCCTGTTGGCGATCGGTGCACCGTTCGCCGATCGCAGCGTGTACCCGATCGCGGTCGCAGCCTCCGCGGTGATGTGGCTCTTCGTCGGAATCCTCGCCGCACGGAGGTCGACGAGGAATCCGATGGCGACGTGGGGCGACTACTGGCGCCACTACCTCTGGATGCTCTCCGGGATCTGGGTCGGTGTGTCGGTCGCGCTGGCGATCGCGACGGTCCGAATCGGGGACGGCATCGTCGATTGGCTCTAGGCGCCGCGCCGCGGACGGCCCACGACATCACGTGATCACCAACCCGACGAGACCGGCGAGTTTCGCGGGGCCGATCCCCGGCACACGTTCGAGGTCCTCGAAGGACGCGAAGGGTCCGTTCCGTTCTCGCTCGGCGACGATCGCGGCCGCCGTCGCCGGCCCGACGCCCGGCAGCGTCTCCAGTTCGCGCGCCGGCGCCCGATTCACGTCGACCGGCCCGGAGGGAGCGAGGTCCGGTCCGGCCGATGCCGGGACCGGGGCCGGCTGGGGGGCGACCTCGCCGACCTCGGGAACGTAGATCTGGTCGCCGTCGACGAGCGGCGCCGCCAGGTTGATCCGCCCGAGTTCGGCACCGTCGGTCGGGCCGCCGGCACTGCGTACCGCATCGTCGACCCGACTGCCCGGTCCGAGTTGGTACACACCCGGGAGGAGCACGGCTCCGGCGACGTGGACGATCACCGGGCCCGGGGCCGGCGTGCCGAGCGGGTCGCCCACCGCGGTCGCGACCGGCAGCGTCGCCTCCGGACCGCTCGGGCCACCGCTCGGGGGGCGTGCGACGGGAAGATCGGCCTCACTCGGCGGTGGCGGGGTCCGCACCAGGAACCACGCTCCGGCGCACACCACGACGACGGCAACCGCCGACGTCACCAGCCGCGTCGGTCCGAACCAACCGACCCACTCCCGGACCCGCACAGCCACCGGCGTGGTGGGAACCGGCCGCGGCACGGCACCGGCGTCGTCGTCGCGTCCACCCCTGCCGCCGTCGCGGCCATCGGCCGCACGGTTCGGACGGTGTTCGTCGGTCCGCGCGTCGAAACCATCGTCGAGGCGCTGGCGCATCTCGACCCCCTTCAACCGATCATCGGGCAGTGCCCGCACTCAATCAGGAGGGAGTCGGTACGCAGAAGCTACAGGATCGCGCGCCCAACCGGTCGCGGGGACGACGGACGTGTGGTGTACGGCTCGACCGATGTGCGATGTGCCGCGCCGGCCGCCGCGAACGAACTCGGCCTAGAACAACCGTTGCGTCAGCTTGCGCCGGTATTCGGCCGTACGCGGGTCATCCGGACCCATCAACTCGAGGATGTCGACGAACTGCTGGCGAGCGTCGTCGTCGCCCTTCACCTGGTCGAGAAGTGCGGTGAGCGTCGCATCGTGATCGTCGTCCGGGGTGACCCCGATCCGAGCCGCGGCGGCCACCTTGCGGGTCCGATCCGACTCGGGAATGCGGGCCAACAACTCGAGCGCCTCGTCGCCGCGATCGTCGGCGACGAGCAACTCGCCCAGGGCCACGATGACGTCCTCGTTCGCCGGTTCCATGCCGAGCGCGATTCGCAGGCTCCCCTCGTCACCGGCCGCGAGCAACTCCGCGACGGCGTTCTGTTCCTCGGTCGGCAACAGCTTGTCGACGAAGTCCTGCACGGCGGACTCCGGGTACGCACCCATGAACCCGTCGACGACCTTGCCGTGGTGCATCGCATACACCGCCGGGATCGACTGCACCTTGAACGCCTGACCTAGGGCCGGGTTGGCATCGACGTCGATCTTGGCGAGGACCACCTTGCCGTCGGTCGCGTCGATCACCTTCTCGAGGATCGGGCCGAGTGTCTTGCACGGCCCGCACCATTCCGCCCAGAGGTCGACGACGACCGGGACTTCGTTGGACTTGTCGAGGACTTCGGCCTCGAAGGTTTCATCGGTGACATCGATTGCGGCCATGGCTCAACGCTACCGGCCGACCCTGGCTACTCTCGGAACCGACATGACCGACGCCGACGCCGCCCCCGAGCCGAGTTCCGACGCGATGCCCCGCTCGGTTCCGGGTATCGACGTCCCTCCCGTGTCGGCATGGCTGGAACACAATGTCGTCGGCGCGATCGGTCCGTTCGTGTTCACGCCGATCACGGGCGGTCATTCGAACCTCACGGTGACGGTGACCGGCAGCGATGGGACACGTTTCGTGCTGCGACGCCCTCCGCTCGGCCATGTGCTCGCGAGCGCACACGACATGCGTCGCGAGCACCGGATCATCTCGGGGTTGCAGTCGTCCGACGTACCGGTCCCGCCGATCGCCGGACTGTGCACCGACGAGTCCGTCAATGGCACCCCGTTCTACGTGATGGAGTTCGTCGACGGACACGTGCTGCGCGACGCCACTACATCGGCGGCGACACTCGACGAGGACGCTCGGGCGAATGCCAGCCGGTCGCTCGTCGACACGATGGCGAAGATCCACGCCGTCGACCTCGACGCCGCCGGGCTGTCGGAACTCGGCCGACACGAGGGGTACATCGCGCGCCAGCTCAAGCGCTGGTACAGCCAGTGGAACCAGGGCAAGACCCGCGATCTGGACGCGGTCGATCGCGTCCATGACCGATTGATCGAGCGGATCCCCGAACAGGGGCCCGCAACGATCGTTCACGGCGACTATCGACTCGACAACTGCATGGTCGACGACGACGGCAACGTGATCGCCGTGCTCGACTGGGAGATCTGCACACTGGGCGACCCGCTTGCCGATCTCGGCCTCCTGCAGGTGTACTGGACCGGACCCGACGATGCCGATTCGGCGTGGACAGGGAGCGCCACCACACCCACCGGGTTCTGGAACCGGGCCGAACTCGCCACTCGCTATGCCGAGGTCTCCGGTCGCGACATCTCCCAGCTCGATTTCTACGTGGCGTTCGCGTACTGGAAACTCGCGTGCATCCTCGAGGGCGTCTACTCCCGCTACCTCGGCGGAGCGCTCGGCGAACAGGACCCGGCTGCGCTCGAGGCGTTCAAACTGCAGGTCGATGGAGCTGCATCCAGCGCCGAACAACGGCTGGAGGAGCTCCGGTGAACGATCCCGGGCCGCATCCCGATCCGAGCACCGATTCCGGCCACGGCCCCTCCACTCCGGCCGGACCGGACGTCAGCGAACGAGACCGGCTCGACCGGGAGTACGGGATCGATCGTCACGTCGACGATCCGGCTCTGCACGAACCCGTCATGATCGTGATGCTGACCGGCTGGATCGATGCGGCCGGCGCGGCGGCCACCGCCATGGACCAGCTCACCCGCGCCTGTGAGTCGACGCCCCTGCTGTCGTTCGACGACGACCGCTACGTCGACTATCGGGCGCGACGTCCGACGATGGAGTTGCGCGACGGCCTGAACACGAACCTCGACTGGGCGACCATCGAGATGCGCTCCGGGCGATCTCCCGGCGGCCGCGACATGCTGTTCCTCGTCGGCCCCGAGCCCGACATGGCGTGGCGCCGCTTCAGCCGTGCCATCGCGGTGCTCGCCGTGGAGTTCGGCGTCACGCAGATGGTGTCGCTCGGCGCCTACCCCTTCGCCGCACCGCACACGCGCCCGGCACGGCTGTCGGTGTCGTCACCGTCGATCGAGATGCTCGCCGCTGTCCCGTTCGCCCGCAGCTCGGTCGACGTGCCGGCCGGTATGGCCGGTGTCCTCGAACACGCACTGCACGCGCAGAAGATCCCCGCACTCGGCATCTGGGCGCAGGTGCCGCACTACGTGTCCGCGATGGAGTATCCGGCGGCGTCGGTGGCACTCCTCGACGGCCTCCGGGAGGTCACCGGGATCTCGATCGAAGCGCTCGGCCTGCGGGCCGAGGTCGACGCGCAGCGCGTGCGACTCGACCGGATGATCTCCGACAAGCCGGAGAACGAGGCGATGCTGCGCCAACTCGAAGAGCTGCACGACCTCGCACCCGACGCCGACGCCTCCGGGGGCGAGGTCGAGGAACTCGAGTTGCGTTCGGGCGACGAGATCGCCGAGGAGATCCAGGAGTTCTTCCGCGACCAGCCGTGAAAGTACGGTTCGACGCATGAAAGTCGACGGCAACATCGGAATCGACCTCGCGACCGTGGCCGAGAACGCCAAGGAGGTCGAAGCGGCCGGGTACTCCGGCGCCTGGACCGCCGAGACCTCCCACGACCCGTTCCTCCCGCTGCTGCTCGCCGCCGAACACACCAGCGAGATGGAGATCGGCACCTCGATCGCCGTCGCATTCGCCCGGTCACCGATGACGTTGGCGAACACCGCCTGGGACCTCCAGGCGTACTCGAAGGGTCGTTTCGTCCTCGGTCTCGGGAGCCAGATCAAGCCGCACATCGAGAAGCGCTTCTCGATGGAGTGGTCGAAGCCGGCCGCCCGGATGCGCGAATTCGTGTTGGCGATGCGTGCGATCTGGAACACCTGGCAGACCGGCGAGAAACTCGAGTTCCGCGGCGAGTTCTACACCCACACCCTGATGACCCCGTTCTTCACGCCCGACAAGAACGAGTTGGGCGACTTCGGTACGCCCAAGGTGTTCCTCGCAGGCGTCGGCCCGCTGATGACCGAGGTCGCCGGCGAGGTCTGCGACGGGTTCATCTGCCACGGATTCACCACCGAGAAGTTCCTCCGCGAGGTGACGATTCCTGCGCTCGAGCGCGGGCGTGCGAAGGCGGGCAAGACCCTGGAGGGCTTCGAGATCGTCGGTCCGTCGTTCGTCGTCACCGGCAACGACGACGAGGAGATGGAGAAGGCGGCCGTCGGCACACGTCAACAGATCGCGTTCTACGGTTCGACGCCCGCATACCGCGGTGTGCTCGAGATGCACGGGTGGGGCGGTCTGCAGGACGAGCTCAACACCCTGTCGAAGCAAGGCGAGTGGGCGAAGATGGGCACGCTCATCGACGACGAGATCCTCAACACCTTCGCCGTTGTCGGCGAACCCGAACAGGTCGCGCCCGAGCTGTCCCGCCGCTACGGCGACGTCATCCAGCGGATCAGCTTCTACGCCCCCTATGCGAGCGATCCCGACCGCTGGGCGAAGGTGATGGCCGATCTCAAGGACGCCTGATGTTCGTCGGTGCCAGGCACCGACGAACGGTGTCGAGTGTGACGGGAGTGTGATCGAGCCCGACAGGAATCGCTGTTCAGACGTCGATGGTGCCCGTGATCACGACCGTGGCACGCCCACCGATCCACAGTCGATCGCCGGCGGCGTCGACGTGGATGCGACCGCGGCGCCCGATCGCCTGGCCCTGCGCGGCGACATAGGGGGTCGTCAACCGGCCGGACCCGGTCAGCCACTGTGCGACCGACGCGTTCAGGCTCCCGGTGACCGGGTCCTCCCGCACGGCACCCGTGCCGTCGGCGAAGAAAGCACGCACCTCCACCGCACATTCCTCGCCAGGCGCATGCAGGCCGACGAGGCCCACGTCGAACCCCTTCGCCTCGACGGTCGGGAGGTGGACATCGAGCACTGCGCCGGCCGATTCGAGCAGGATCCCCATCCAGCCCGGGCCGTTGTCGATCCAGGCAGCGTCGACCACCTCACCCGGATCGAGGCCGAGTTGGTCGAGTCGTTCGGCGAGGAGGTCCGGGTCGATCGTGCCGCTCCTGGTCATCGGCGGCGCGGCGAAGGCGAGCCGGTCGCCATCGCTCCGGATCGAGATCAGACCGGCGCCGCATTCCTGGACGATGTCGTCGCCACCCCGTGGCACTCCGCCGGCTTCGAGCCATGCCGCACACGAACCCAAGGTCGGGTGCCCGGCGAACGACAGTTCACGACCCGGGCAGAAGATCCGGACCCGATAGTCGGCCGTGGGATCGGTCGGAGGCAGGATGAAGGTCGCCTCCGAGAGGTTCGTCCAGTCGGTGATCCGATGCATCTGTTCCGTGGTCAGCCCGTCACCGTCGAGGACGACGGCAAGTGGGTTTCCGCTGAAGGGTCCCGACGCGAACACGTCGAGCTGCATGAAGCCGAGCGAGCTCATCGGGCACAGACGGCGCAGACGCCTTCGAGAGCGAAATGTCCGGGCTCGAGGACGAACCCCGTCGCCGCGGCGACGCTCTCGACGAGCTGATCGACGGCCTCGTTCGGGACGGGGGAGATCGCGCCGCAGTCCTGACACACGGCGACCAACTGCTCGTCACCGGCGAGTCGGACCAACGACGGGCCGTGGCCGGCGTGGACGTGACTGGCGATGCCGACCTCGGTGAGCACCCTCACCGTGCGGTAGACGGTTGCCTCGTGGATCCCCGATTCGTAGAGCTGCGCCCGCTCGGTCAACGCCGTCGCATCGATGGTGCCGCCGTGTTCGAGCAGCGCGCGCAACACCGCGACACGGGGCTTCGTGACCCGACATCCGTGGGCTCGGAGCGCATCGGCGGCCTGCTCCGGTGTCCATTCCCGTCCGTCGAACGCCTTCGTGGCCTCCGGCTGCATCCTGAGACCGTAGCCGGTGCTCCCGACCCAGCAACCGTCTGCGATGAGAGATGAGAGTGGGGTTCACTCCCATCTCTCATCGCAGGCGGATCGCTGGGGCGCGCGCGGCGCGGGTCACCCGCGTGTCGCGACGCCGGCTCCGGTCCGACCGGTGGCGTCGGCGACGCGTGTCCCGGCCGGTGGCTTTTCGAGCGTCACGGTGACGCGCAGCCCGGACGGGATGTTGTCGTCGAGACGAATGTGTCCCCCACCGGCTTGGACGATCGCGTCGCAGATCGCCAACCCGAGCCCGGTACCAGGTGTACTCGTGTCCGCGCGCCAGAAACGCGTGAGAGCCGCAGACTTGTCGGCATCGTCGATGCCCGGTCCGCGGTCCGCGATCACGAGTTCCGAAACGGCATCACGGGGGTGGATCGCGACGCTGACGGCACTGCCTCTCGGCGCGGCCCGAATCGCGTTGTCGAGCAGGTTGTCGAGCACCTGCTCGATCCCGCCCGCCATGGCCGTCGCCACCACGGGCTCCGACGGCAGCTGCGATTCGATGCGGACGTCGTGCTGATCAGCGGTCGCCGTCCACGTGTCGACGCGTTCACGAACGATTGCGGAGAGGTCGACCGCAGCGAGTTCGGTCCGCTGCTCGGTTCGCGCGAGCTGCAACAGATCATCGACCAGCGTCGCGAGCCGCGTGGTCTCGTCGATCGCCGCGCCGAGCTGTGCAGCAGGCGTCGGCTCGGTGATCTCCCGCTCGAGGTTCTCGAGTCGCAGACGAAGCGCCGTCAGGGGAGTCCGGAGCTGATGGGACGCGTCCGCGACGAACGTGCGTTGTCGTTCGATCAGGTCATCGAGACGGCGGGCCATCTCGTGCATGGTCGCCTCGAGGGCAGCCAGCTCCGGAGGCGACGACTGACTGACGTCGCTCGGCGTCAGGTCTCCGCGAGCGAAGCGTTCGGCCTCGGCCTGCAACCGTCGAACCGGACGGGTCACCGAACGGGCGATCAGCGTGCCGATGCCCGCCATCACGACGAGGATGATCACACCGATCACGACCAGCCCGATCCAGAATGCGTGCACCCGATCGGTGACTTCGCCGGTGTCGATGGTCAGGCGGAGTGCACCGTGCACCACACCGCCCGAGGCCACCGGAACAGCGACGTACAGCAGCTCCGTACCGAGTGTCTCGGAGTAGCGAGTCCCCGTCGTCCGTTCCCCCCCGAGGGCCGTGGCGATCTCCGGACGGGTCGAGAAGTCACGGGCGGTGTCGTTGCCCGTGTCGATCACGGAGATGCCGTCGACGTCCACCACCACCGTGCGCACCCCGGAATCGACGTAGTAGTCGTCGGCCGGAACCGGATCGGGTTCGACGCCCTTCTCCAACGCGTCCTCGTAGATGGTCGCCAGGACGGTCGCATCCCGTTCCGCGTCGATCGAGAGCCGGTCCTGCTCGCGCTGCTGGAAGAAGATCGCCAACGGGATCTCGAACAGGGCGAGCACGACGATCGTGACCGCCAGATAGCTGAGCAGGAGGCGCCGTGTCACCCGTCGGCGTCCCGATCGACGAGGCTGAATCCGACCCCCCGCACGGTCTGGATCGTGTCGGACCCGAGCTTCTTGCGGAGCGAAGCGACGTGGACGTCGAGCGTCTTGGTCGACCCCCACCAGTTCTCGTCCCACACGTTGCGGATGATCTCGTCGCGCGTCCGCACCGCTCCCGCATCGGCGGCGAGAAACGCCACGAGGTCGAACTCCTTGGGCGTGACCGTGACGACGTCACCGTCGATGGTGAGCCGATGGGTGCGATGATCGATTCGGAGCCGCCCGATCTGGACCGCGTCGTCGTCCTCGACGACGGGCGACGCCGACCGACGCAGCACCGCGCCGATGCGCGCGACGAGTTCACGAAACCCGAACGGCTTCACCACGTAGTCGTCGGCGCCCAGTTCGAGCAGTGTGACCCGGTCGATCTCGTCACTGCGAGCCGTCACGACGATGATCGGAACACTGGAGTCACTGCGGATCTCGCGACAGACCGCGCGCCCGTCGAGATCGGGCAGCCCCAGGTCGAGCAGGACCAGGTCGACGTCCTCGCTGCGGACGGCAGCGCAGGCCTCGCGACCCGAGGCGACGTGGCGCACATCGAACCCCTCGCGAGTCAACCCTGCGCAGAGCGGCTCGGCGATGGTCATGTCATCTTCGACGACGAGCAAGTTCACGGACGCCACTCTGGCAGATCGTTCGGGCAGGGCGATCTCATCTTTGCCATTCGTTAACCGGGCACTTCGGCGCCTCTGGAACACCGATCCATACCTTGGCCACAGAACCCCACGGAAGGAACCGAATCCCATGAAGAGCCGCATCTCACTCGTCACCGCCCTCGCCGTCGGTGCCACCGTCGTCGCAGGCTCGGCCGCGATCGCTGCCAATATCGGCGTGCTCACCTCGGCCGAAGACAACTCGATCGGGAATCTGTCTGCCGAGACACCGGTCGAGACGCCCCCCACGACCGAGAACGTCCAGATCGTGGACGTATACGTCGAGGATCCGAGCGTCGCCACCACCGAGGCGCCCGACGACACCACAGCTCCCACGACCTCGGCTCCCGAATCCGACGTCCGAGAGTTCGCTGTCGAGGCGGCCGGCACCGTGTCGGTCGAGCAGACCGAGACGGGATTGTTCGTCGCCGAGGTCGCGGCCTCCGAGGGGTGGTTGTGGAAGACCGAGCAGACGTCGGCCGGCGAGGTCCGGGTCACGTTTGCGTCGGTCGACACCATCTACGAGTTCGTTGCGTCGCTCGACGACGACGGCGAGGTGATCGCCAGGGTCGATCAGCCGATCGTGAACGTCGTGCAGATTCCGGGCCAGGCCCCGGCCCCGGGTGGCGGAGCGAACACCGCGCCCGCGGCGTCGAGCGGCGGCGGTGCTCCGGCCACGATGCCGTCATCCGGGTACGACGACGACGACGATCACGAGGACGATCACGAGGACGATCACGACGACGGTCACGAGGAGGACGACCAGGAGTACCGGGGTGGCGAGGACGATGACTGATCACGACGACTCGACGATCAGCGATGGCCAGCGGGACCGGATCGCCCGGCTCCAGGCCCGGCGCGGTTCTGCGACCGCCGGCCCGGATCGGCCACCACCCGCGGGGCCGCCATCGCGGCGGCGTCGACGCCATCCTGCCGCGACCAGCCGCGTCGTGGCCGCCGGACTCGGCGCGGCAACGATGTTCGGCATCGTCACGGTGCTCGGCCTCGATCATCCCTTCATCGGCGCGGAGGAATCGCCGGACCCACCGTCCCCGCCACCGGTGACGACCCCCGCAGCACCACCCATCCAGGTGGTGATCCATCGCATCCCCGCAACGGTGGCGCCGACTTCGCCGAACCCGCCGGCACCACCGAGCACTGCGGAGGTGCGTCCGGATCCGACGGCCGCCACCGAACCGATCGTCCTGACGGCCACCCCGGTCGTCCGGACGGTCACGGTTGCAGGACCACGGCAGGCATCGACGACGGGACGATCCTCCAGCCCGACCCCACAGGCCGGCTCGCCCGCTTCTGCCCCGACGCCGGCACCCGCTCCGCCGGCAGCAACGACGAGCGGCAGCGGCTGATCGTGGAGAGCTGGAGCCACAGCTTCCGGGTGATGGCGAGCACCACCCTCGTGTGGACCGTGGACGGGCGACGAGATGCCTTCGAGACGGCCGAGCGCCGCCTCCGACAACTCGAGCAATCGTGGAGTCGGTTCATCGACTCCAGCGAGATCAGCCGGATCAACCGGCATCCCGACACATGGGTGCCGGTCACCACAGACACCATCCGCTTGATCGACACGATGCGGCTGGCACGGCGGGCCACGGCTGGTCGCTACGACCCGACGAGGCTGCACGACCTGCTGGCGATCGGCTACACGACGAGCATCGACGACCCGATGCGGTTCACCATCGCCGTCGAGGGCCCCTCGACCGACGGCAGCATCGACGACGTCGACATCGACCGGGTCGGTTCGGCAGTGCGCACGCCGGCGGGAATCGCCATCGACCCGGGCGGCATCGGGAAGGGCCTCGCCGCCGACATCGTCGTCACCGAACTGCTCGCGGCGGGCACGGCCGGCGCGCTCGTCAGCATCGGCGGCGACATCGCGGCAGCGGGCTCGGCGCCCACCGATCGCGGCTGGCTCGTCGTCGTCGACGATCCGTGGGAACCGGGCCGGACGTGCGCCACACTGGCCGTGAGCGCGGGAGGCATCGCCACCTCGAGCACCCGTTCTCGACGGTGGACCGACCACGGCACGGAACGACACCACGTGATCGACCCCCTCACCGGAACGGAGTCACACACCGACCTCGCATCCGTGACCGTGATCGCCGGTTCGGGGTGGCTCGCAGAAGCTCACGCCACGGCGGCGCTCCTCGGCGGGAGCGACGGGGTCCTCGGCTACCTCCACGAGCACGACCTCGCAGGCGTTGCCATCACCGACCGACGAGCTGTCGTGACGACCGACGGACTCGACCTCGAGCACCCGCTTGCGGTGAATGCAGGGATGCAGCGATGAATCCCCAGTTCTGGTGGTATCTCTCCCGTGCCGCAGGCGTCGTCGGGTGGCTGTTTCTCACGGCCTCGGTGCTGTGGGGCATCCTGCTCTCGACGAAGCTGTTTCCCGCTCATCGACGCCCCGCGTGGCTGCTCGATCTCCATCGCGCGCTCGGTGGCCTGGCACTGCTCACGATCGCCGTGCATCTCGGTGCACTCGTCGCCGACAACTACGTGCACTTCACACTCGTCGACCTCACCATCCCGTTCGCCAGCGACTGGAAGACGTGGCAAGTCGCACTCGGCGTGATCGCGTTCTGGGGTGTCGTCGTGGTCGAAGGCACGTCACTCGCGATGAAACACCTCCCCCGCCGCGTCTGGCGCGGCGTCCACATGTTCAGCTACGTCACCTTCCTCTTGACCAGCCTGCACGGCACGTTCGCCGGCACCGACGCGACCAATCGCCTGTACGTGGCGACGACGATCGTCACGACGGTGGTGCTGCTGTTCGCCATCGTGCACCGCATCGTGCACCGCGGTGACAATCGCCCCGCTGCGGTGGGCCGCGAGACGACCGGCCGGTCCGAACTCCCACCTCCACCACGCCACGATCCAGCTGCGATGAGAGATGAGAGCGAACGCAACTCTCATCTCTCATCGCACGGCTGACGTTCGGGGCCGGGTGGCCGTGCGGGGTGTCAGTGGGCGTGGGCGACGGTGCCGGCCCGACTGCGGAGACGGCCGCCACCGAGATACGCCGCGACGAAGAACGTCGTCCCGACGAGCACGATCGTCGAGCCCGACGGCAGGTCGTGGTGATAGCTCAGGTTCATCCCGATGAACCCGCTGACCGCACCGATCACGGTCGCGATCACGAGCATCTTCGAGAAGCTGTCGGTGAGCATCCGGGCGACGACCGCCGGGACCACGAGCGTCGCCGCGATCAGGGTCACGCCCATCACGTTCATCGTCGCCAGCACGGTCGCTGCCAGCACGATCATGAGGGCGGTGTCGATCCATGTGGTCCGGACTCCGGTGGCCTGGGCCACCTCGTCGTCGAACGTCGTGAACAGCAGCGGCCGGTAGGCGAGCGCGATGAAGACCACCGCCACCAGCGAGACCCCAGCCACGAGCCACACGTCGGCGGTGGTCACGCCGAGCACGTTGCCGAACAGCAGCGAGTCGGCGCTACGACCCGGGGAGCCGTATCTGGCGACCAGTGCGATCCCGAGCGCGAACGACGCGGTGGTCACCACGCCGATCGCCGCGTCGGAGCCGATCGGACGACGTCGGACGATTCCGCCGATCGCCAGCGCCGTCACCACTCCCCAGATCCCGGCACCGAGGAACAGGTTGACGCCGATCAACCCGGCCGCCGCGTACCCGCCGAAGATCGCATGCGAGAGGCCATGACCGATGTAGCTCATGTTCCGGAGCACCACGTAGCAGCCGACGAGCCCGCACAGCGCCCCCGCCAGCGTCGCCACGTACACGCCGTTGCGAAAGAACTCGAACGCGTAGGGCGCCGTCAGGTCCGACCAACTCATGCCCCGACCTCACGGTCGAACGGCAACACGCTGGCGTTGGGCCCGGCATCGACCACGACCCGCATGCCGCCGTGTTCGAGGATCTGCATCGGCGACCCGTAGGTTCGCTCGAGCACGTCGGGCACGAGCACGTCCTCGGGCGAGCCCGAACCGATCACCGTCCTGTTCAAGCACACGATCGTGGGCAGATGGGTGGCGATCCCGTTGAGGTCGTGCGTCGACAGCACCACGGTGACGCCTTCGTCGTTCAGGTCGGCGAGCAGGTGGAGTACCTCGTGCCGCGTCTTGACGTCGAGCCCCGAGGTCGGCTCGTCGAGGAAGATCACCTCGGCTCCGGTGAACAGCGCTCGCGCCAGGAACACGCGCTGTTGCTGTCCACCGGACAGGTTCCGGATGTGGCGGGCGCCCAGGTGGTGCAGACCCAGCCGATCGAGCACCGCGTCGATCTCGGCGCGTTCCTTGCGTGAGATCCACGGCGTGCGCCACCCCGTCGCACGGGCCATTCCGACACACTCGGCAACGGTGACCGGGAAGTTCCAGTCGATCCGCTCGACCTGGGGAACGAATCCCACGGTCAGATCGGCGCGCCGGGTCACCGAGCCCGATCGCGGGGTGATGCCACCGAGGAGGGCCTTGAGGAGCGTCGACTTGCCCGAACCGGACGGTCCGACGATGCCGATCATGTCGCCGGGCTCGATCGTGAGATCGACGTCGACGATCACCGGTTCGGCGCCGTAGGCCACCGTGACGCGATCTGCGACGACCAGGGCGGTGCCGACGGCGCGAGGTGCCCTCACTGCGGGTACTCGGCTTCGTCGGGAACCACGTTGCGCACTTCGAACGACTTCAGGACACTCGCATCGCCGCCGAGCGCCTCGGTCATGGTGATGAAATTGAACTTCATCAGCCCGAGCCACGAATGGTCGACCTCGCCCGGCGCACCGGGCAGATCGTCGTCGCGCAGATCGTCGACGTACACCGCGCCGGTTTCGTTGGCCACTTGCTGCAGCACCGGCGACGGGAAGACCTCCGACCCGAACACCGCGGGCACGCCTTCGGCCTCGATCTGCTCGATGAGGCGCACCACCTCGGCGGGCGTCGGTTCACCGAAGTCGGCGGGCTGGATCGCGCCGACCACGGTCCAGCCGTAGGTGTCGGCGAAGTACGCATAGGCGTCGTGGTACGTGACGAGCTTGCGGTTCTCCTCCGGCACCGAGTCGAGCGACTCGCGCACCGCCGTGTCGAACTCGTCGACGAGTGCGGTGAACGCGGCGTGGTTCTCCGTGTAGATCGGCGCTCCCTCGGGATCGACCTCGATCATCGTCTCGAGGATCACGTCGGCGTACACCTTGACCAGGGTCGGGTCGGTCCACAAGTGCGGGTTCGGCTTCCCCTCCGACTCCGGGAAGGAGAAGTCGTAGCGATATTGGTCGGGACTGATCGTCGCGTCGCCGATCTCCACGAGCGGCACCCCGTCACGCAGGTTCGTCGAAGCGAGCTCCTTGGTCGGCTCCTCGAGCTGCAACCCGTTGATGAACACCACATCGGCCTCGCTCAGCACCTGCGCCGCCGACGGCGGCGGTTCGAATGTGTGTGAGTTGGTCCCTTCGGGGACGATCCCGACGATCTCGGCGCGATCCCCGATGACGTTGGCAGCGATGGACGTGATCGGGGCGACCGTTGTGACCACCGTCAACTCCGTGGATTGGTCGCTCGGATCGTCAACACCCTCCGAATCCGTGGAATCATCACTACTCCCACATGACGCCACCACGAACGCCAGGCCCACCACCGCGCCCGCGAGCCGTCGTCGACGACGGCGTCGAACGGGCACGCTGGCGGTCCGACCGGTGTCGTCCATCCCCGGATCGCCGGCACCCGAAACACCATCGACGTCGCTCACCATGAAGACGTTAGTTGCGAACTGGACGCAACAGCACGTCGTGCTCGGGATTCATCGTTCGTTCATCCGATTCGTCCACCCGGTCGTCCCACCCCCCGACCATGATGCGGCCAGCCGATACCCTCGCCCACGACTCGCCGACACGAACACCGAGGTCTCATGAGCATCGACCACGCCCCACCCAATTCGCCACCCTCCGCACCACACGGGGCGGCTGCCGTCGCCGACGTCCGGGCGTCGACGGGACGGCTCCACGCCGATTCGGTGGCCGAGTTCGAGTCGTACGCACGCAACGGTGGCAGCGTCCTCCTCGTGCCCGAGCCCGGCGACGAACTCGCCGAGGCGCTCGCCGGAGCCGATATCAGCGCACCGCTCCCCCACACGGAGTGGTTCGTCACACTGGCATCTCGTCCGGAGGCGGTACGACTCGACGGCGAGGTTCCCGTCACGACGTCACTGCTCACGTTCGATCCATTCGACCCGGACGTCGATGTCGCTGCCACGACGAGCGTCCGCTTCGCCCATCATCCGACTCTTCTCGTGCGGCGGGTCGGAGCCGGTCGGGTGGTGACGATCGGGATGTCGATCGGCGCGGTCGACGTGCATCCCTCGCTCGGACCGTATCTGCGTCGACTCCTGCGCAACGACTTCCCGGCAACACCGGTCGACGACCTCGGTGTCGCCGTGGTCGGCTACGGACCGTTCGGCGGGATGGGCTACCTGCACGGTCTCGCCGCCACCGAGACCGCCGGCCTGGCGTTGGTCGCCGCTGCCGACAGTTCGCCGGACCGCCTCGAGGCCGCTCGGGTCGACTTCCCCGAGCTCAACGCACACGACTCCGGCGCCTCGCTCGCCGCCGACGACGACGTCGACATCGCCATCATCGCCACCCCGCCGGTGCATCACGCCGAACTGGCCATCGAGCTGCTCCGGGCCGGCAAGCACGTCGTCGTCGAGAAGCCGATGTGCCTCACGACCGCCGACGCCGACGAACTGATCCGCACGGCACGCGATGTCGACCGGATGATCTCCGTGCATCAGAGTCGCCGGTGGGACACCGACTGGTTGGCGATCCGACGCCTCGTCGGCCGGGGCGATCTCGGGGAGGTCTTCAACATCGAGACCTTCGTCGGCGGATTCGAACATCCGTGTCGCGCCTGGCACTCCGAGGATTCGATCTCGGGTGGCGCCGTGTACGACTGGGGTTCTCATCACATCGACTGGATCATCCAGCACTACGGCACCGCGCCGAAGAAGGTGCTGTGCGCGGCGCACACACGCGTCTGGCACGACACGACCAACGTCGATCAGCTGTCGGTGTGGATGCAGTGGGCCGACGGCCGCGAGGCCACGTTCCGACAGAGCGACGTCTGCGCGATCCGGCGGCCGAAGTTCCACATCGAGGGAACACTCGGAACCCTCGAAGGCCACTACGAACCGGTCCGCCAGGACTCGGTCGTCGCCGGTCGCGGCTTCCGGGCCGACGTGTCACATCATGCCGAGCGGCCCGTCGACCTCACACTCGCCCGGTACGACGGCGACCACGGACTGATCGAGTCCCACATCGCTCCCGCACCCGACCCGGGGTGGGGTTTCCATCGCAACCTCGCCGACCATCTCCTCCTGGGCGAGCCACTGGCTGTCCGTCCGGAGCAGTCCCGCGAGGTCGTCTCCGTCCTCGAGGCCGCCCACCGGTCCGGCGCCAACGGCGGCGAACTCATCGAACTCCCATGACCCGACATCGGGCGGCCCGGTGACCACACCGGTCGGATTCGGCGTCATCGGCGCGAAATCGTACGTCGCGAACGCTGCGGTGATGCCGGCGATCGACGCCGCAACCAACGCGACCCTGGTGGCCACCGCATCTCGGTCCGGCCGCGTCGATCCGCGCTGGGCGTCGACGCAGCTCGTCGACTACGACGCCGTGCTGCAACATCCCGGCGTCGACGTGGTCTACATCCCGCTCCCCAACGGCATGCACAGGGAGTGGACCGAGAGAGCTGCGGCGGCGGGCAAACACGTGCTGTGCGAGAAGCCGCTCGCAGCCGAACCCGGGGCGGCACGGGCGATGGCCGACGCGTGCATCGACGCGGGCGTCCTGCTCGCTGAGGCATGGATGACGCCGTTCGACCGGCGCTGGTCGACGACCCTCGAGCTGGCCCGGTCCGGCGCGATCGGGAGGGTCGAAGCGCAATACCACCGCTTCACGTTCACGATCGGGCCCGAAGCGGCGGACAACTACCGATGGGACCCGGCGCAGGGTGGGGGTGCGCTCCTCGACGTCGGCATCTACTGTCTCGGTACCGCTGTCGCCCTGTGGGGCCCGGACTGCGAGATCGACGCGGTCGATCGCGCGATGGCTCCCAGCGGCGTCGACGCGACGACAGTCGCCGACCTCATCTGGCCGGGGGATCGACATGCGCAGATTCGCTGCTCGTTCATCGAGAACGACCACCAGCAGGCCTCGTTCCACAGCGCAGACGCGATGCTGCTGCTCGAGCGAGCGGCATTCACGAGCGGCGACGAGCTCGATCACGTGATCGTGCGCAGCGGACCGCGCGACGTCCTCGATGGTCTGATGCTCGACCGGCACGTGCCGCCATCCGTGCTCGCTCCGACAACAGAGGCGCCGGACGCCGAACCGAACCTCGTCGAACAGTTCACGGTTCCGCCGGGCGACCCGTATCGGGGAATGATCGAGGCCTTCGCGAATGCCGTACGCGGCGTTGCGGAATGGCCACGCCCCGTGGAGCGTTCCATCGAGTTGCTCCAACTGCTCGACCGCATCGCTCGATTCGGAGCCTCCCCTCATGCCTGACGAGATCACCCCTCACCACGAGATGCACCCGATCGCGTCGGGGGTCGAGCTCCATGTGCTGCGGTGGGAACCACCCGTCGACGTCGGCGACACGCGACGCACGTGGGTGCTGACCCACGGGCTCGCATCGAACGCCCGACTCTGGGACGGCGTTGCCCGACGCCTCGCCGGCGCCGGGCACCGCGTGATCGCCGTCGACCAACGTGGCCACGGCCGGTCGTCGAAGCCCGACGACGGATACGAGGTCGCGACCTGCGCCGACGACCTCGCGCTCCTGATCGTTGCACTCGACCTCGACCGGCCCGCCGTCGCAGGCCAGTCGTGGGGCGGCAACGTCGTGCTCGAACTCGGGCACCGACATCGCGAGCTCGTCGATCAGGTCGCGTGTGTCGACGGTGGCTTCATCGATCTGCGCTCGAAGTTCCCGGAGTGGGAGGAGTGTGCCGAAGCACTCGCTCCACCTCGCCTCGCCGGCACCCCGGTCGACACGATGCGCCAGTGGCTCGAGCGCTCCGCCGCCGACTGGCCTGCCGAGGGACGAGCCGGAACGATGGCCAACTTCGAAGTGCGCAGCGACGGAACGGTCGCACCGTGGCTCACCTTCGAGCGGCACCTCGCAGTCCTGCGCGGCCTGTGGGAACACACGCCGTCCGAGGTCTATCCGAACATGCACGTACCGACCCTGCTGATCGGAGCCGACACGGGTGACGTGTCGTGGAGTTCGTCCAAGCGTCATGCCGTCGACCACGCCATCGCGACCCTGCCGCGAGGGCGCGCGCACTGGTTCAGCCCGGCCCACCACGACGTCCACGCACAACATCCCGACGCCGTCGCCGCACTTCTTCACCAGTCCACCACCGACCCCGCCTTCTTCCCGGGCCCGAACGCAACGGAGCCAGCCGTATGACACTCCCCCGCCTCCTCGTGATCATGGGATCGGGCGAAACCGCACCGACGATGAAGGTGCCCCACCGGCGGGTCTTCGAACGGATCACGGGGAGCGGGCACACGCCGCATCCCGTGATGCTGGACACGCCGTTCGGATTCCAGGAGAACGCACCGATCCTGGCGGCATCGACGACCAAGTACTTCAGCGACTCGGTGAGCCAGGACGTCGCGGTCGCCGGACTGGCCCGCACCGATACGAACGACTCCGCTGCCATCGAGTCGGCGATGAGCAGGATCCGAGACGCGAACTGGGTGTTCGCCGGACCCGGGAGCCCGACGTTCGCCCTGCGTCAATGGCGGCGCACGGCTCTCCGCGAGGTCCTCGCCGAGAAGCTCGCGCCGAGCGGCAGCGGGGGCGGAGGTGCACTCGTGTTCTCCTCGGCCGCAGCACTCACGCTGGGCGTCGCCACCGTGCCCGTGTACGAGATCTACAAGGTCGGGATGGACCCGTGGTGGGAACCCGGCCTCGATCTGCTGTCGGAGATCGGGATCTCCGCGGCGGTGATCCCGCACTACGACAACCAGGAGGGCGGCAACCACGACACGCGCTTCTGCTATCTCGGCGAGCGTCGACTGACCATGCTCGAACCCGACCTGCCCGACGGCGCCTTCGTGCTCGGACTCGACGAACACACCGGGGTGATCATCGACGTCGATGCCGACACTGCCGAGATCGTCGGCAAGGGTGGGCTCACGCTGCGGCGCGACGCGGTATCGGTGCGCCACGAGGCGGGATCCACGATCGCCCTCGACGTGATCCGCTCCGGGGGCGAGACGACGCTCCCGCACGTCGGGTCGACCACCGGCTCACCCGGTGCCGGGCAAGCGTCGGCGTCGGACGGTCCCGGCGAGTCGACCGACGCGACCCCCGGTCTCGCAGCCACGAGCCGGGAGATGGAGGCGCGCTTCAACGACGCGATCGCGGCCGGGGACGCGGCGGCTGCGGTCGCCGCGGTTCTCGACCTGGACGCGGCGATCGTGGAGTGGTCGGCTGACACACTGCAGTCCGACGAGATGAACCAGGCCCGCCGATCACTCCGCTCGATGATCGTCAAACTCGGGACCGCTGCCACCGACGGACTCCGCGATCCGCGTACCGTGCTCGGTCCCGTCGTCGAAGCCGCTCTCGACGCCCGCCGGGTCGCACGCGAGGAGAAGGCCTACGCCGTGTCGGACGCGCTGCGCGACGGACTCGACGCCGCGGGCATCGAGGTACGTGACACCGCCGACGGCGTCGAGTGGGTCGTCCGTTCGTGACGCGTGCGCGTGGGCGGCGAACTGCTCAGTCGCCGACCTCGACCGGACGGGCCGACTGCGAGAGCTCGACGGGCGTGGTGAGCTGTTCGATCGTCAGGTGACACTTGATGCGGTGACCCGGTGAGAGCTCGCGCATCTCGGGTTCGGTCACCTCGCACAGCCCCTCGATCATGCGATGACACCTGGTGTGGAAGACACACCCCGACGGCGGGTCGGCGGGAGACGGGATCTCGCCGGTGAGCGGGATCCGATTCTCCGCCGCTCCGTCGACACTCGGTACGGCGGACAGGAGCGCCTCGGTGTAGGGATGATTCGGCCCCTCGAAGATCTGCTCGGTGGACCCCAGTTCCATGATCCGACCCACGTACATGACGGCGATGCGATCGGCGAGGTAGCGCACCACGCTGATGTCGTGACTGATGAACAGATAGCTGGTGCGCTCGTCACGCTGGAGGGTTGCCAGCAGGTTCAGGATCGCCGCCTGCACGGAGACGTCGAGCGCCGAGGTCGGCTCGTCGCACACGACGACACTCGGGTCACCCGCAAAGGCCCGTGCGATCGCCACACGTTGCTTGAGCCCGCCCGAGAGTTGGCGCGGACGCATGTCGAGGTGACGCGGCGACAGCCGCATCGCCTCGGCGACCTCCATCGCCCGCTTGTCGGCCTCCTCACCCTTGAGACCGGTCAGACGGGTGATCGACCGAGTCAGGATGCGGCGCACGGTCCACGACCGGTTGAGTGCCGAATCCGGGTTCTGGAACACCATCTGGATCGAGCGGATCGACTCCTCGACACGCTTGGTCGCCTTGCCGGCCATCGGCCGGCCGCGCAGCGTGATCTTGCCGCCCTCGTCCGCCTCGTGCACGCCGAGCATGGTCTTGGCCAACGTCGACTTGCCCGACCCCGACTCGCCGACGAGACCCAGCGTCTCGCCCTCGGCGAAGCCGAGATCGACGCTCACGAGGGCAGGAACGTCGCTCCCCCGCTGACGGAACGTCTTCGACACGCCGTGGACGCCGATCACCTCTTCGTCGCCCACGGCGACGATCTCGGAGATGTGCTCCGGGTCGGGAATCTCGGAAATCCGTTCGGGGAAGTGACAGCGGGTCCAGTGTCCGTCCCCACGGTCGATGATCGGCGGCACCTCGCTGCGACACGTGTCGGCCGCGATCGGGCACCGATCGACGTACACGCACGTCGGCAACGGCTCACCGATCTGCGGAAGGTTGCCGGGAATCGTGAACAACTCCCGATCGGTCTTGCGCAGCCCCTGACGGGGAATCGAATTGAGCAAGCCGACGGTGTAGGGATGGCTCGGGTTGTCGAAGACCTCCTCGACGGTGCCCTCCTCGACGATCCGACCGGCGTACATCACGCCCACCCGATCGCACATCGTACGGATCACGCCGAGGTTGTGGGCGATCAGCAGGATGGCCGAGTTGAGCTCGGATCGCAGGTCGCGTACCAGGTCGAGCACTTCTGCCTCGACGGTGGCGTCGAGGCCGGTCGTCGGCTCGTCGAGGACCAGCAACTTCGGGTCGCACGCGAGCCCCATCGCGATCACGACGCGCTGGAGCATGCCACCGGACAGCTGGTACGGGTATCGATCCATGACGCTCTCGGGGGATGCGATTCGCACCCGCCGAAGCGCTTCGAGCGCCGACTTCCTCGCCTCGTCCTTGGACTGGCCCATGACCTCGAACGACTCGGCGACCTGCTTGCCGATCTTCAGCACCGGATTGACCGCCTGGACCGGGTCCTGGAACACCATCGACGCCTGCCGGGCACGGAACTCGCGGAGCTCGCGCGCACTCATCGCGGTCAGTTCCTGACCGTTCGAGGTGACGCGGCCACCGTCGATCCGGCCGTTGGCCGGCAGATAGCGCAGCGCGGCGTAGGCCGTCGTCGACTTCCCGCAACCCGACTCGCCGACGAGCCCGTACGCCTCGCCGGGACGGACCTCGAACGTCACGCCGCGCAGCACCGCACGCGGCGTGCCACGAACGACGTAGGACAACTGGAGGTTCTCGACTGCCAGCGCGGCAGTGTCGGGGTGGACGACGAGGCCGTCGTCGGGGGCGTGCTCGGTGGAGGTCATGATTTCAGCGCCTTGTCGATCGAGTCGGTGATCAGGTTGACGCCGATCACCAGGCTGGCGATGGCCATCGCCGGGAAGATCGAGGGCCACCACACGTCACGGACGATCTGTTCGTAGTTGCCCGAGACGTCGATGCCCCAGTCGGCGTCGGTCAGGTTGCCCGGGACGAATCCGAGGAACGCCAGCGTCGCATAGGTGAACACGGCATAGCCCAGGCGCACCGTGAGTTCGACGACCACGAGACCGGTGACGTTGGGCAGGATCTCGCGCGCCACGATGAACATGCCCGACTCACCACGCATCTTGGCCGAGGTGACGTAGTCGAGTTCGGACTCGGCGATGGCCGCCGAACGGATCGTCCTCGTGATCGCCGGCACGAAGAGGATCGCGATCGTGAAGATGATCACCGGTGTGGACCGCCCGAACGTGAACACGACCAGGATGGCCATCAGGATGACGGGGATCGACAGGACCGCTTCGATGATGCGACTGAACACCTCGTCGACCCACCCGCGGTAGTACCCCATGACCAGCCCGAGCAATGTGCCCACGACGATCGCGATCCCCGTCGCCAGCGGTGCGACGATCAGGATCGGCCGGGCGCCGTAGATGATCCGGCTGTACACGTCGCGGCCCACACCGTCCGTCCCGAGCCAGGCGCCGTCACCCGGCTTGGCTCGTGGGCCGGCGTCGACGAAATCGGCCGGGCCGACCCCGGTGAGGAGACTGGGCCAGATCGCTGCCAGCACCCAGAAGCCGACGATCAGGAGGCCGATGATGAAGCCCGGGCTCTTGAACAGGACCATCCGCTGCTCACGGCGGACCTGACTGCGCGTGGCCGCCTGCGGGCCCTCGATCCGGTCCTCCGGGTGGGCGTGGGTGATCGCGTCGAACTCGGGAGTCCCGGGGATCTCGGTCGCGGCGTGACCGATGTGCCTGGAGTCGAGTCCGATGTGATCGGGATCGAGATCGGGTTCGCTCATCAGTTGTCTCCCATCGAGATGCGAGCTCGCGGGTTCATCCACGCGATGAGGAGATCGGCGGCGAGCGTGGCGAGCATGTAGATGATCGCCACGGTCAGGACACCGGCGCGCAGGACCGGATAGTCGGCGCGGTCGACGGCGCGGATGATCAGGTTGCCCATCCCCGAATAGCCGAACACGATCTCGAGCGCCACCATGCCGCCGAAGAGGTAGCCGAGCTGCGTGCCGAGCACCGCCACCGTCGGCTGGAGAGCGTTGCGTGCGACGTGTTTGCGGAAGACCTCGCGCGTCGAGAGGCCGCGCATGAACGCCGTCCGTGTGTAGTCGGCGTCGAGCGACGTGATCGTCCCGGCACGGGTGATCCGAGCGATGTAGCCGAAGTACACCATCAACACCGCGATCGCCGGAAGCAGCAGGTGTTGGATCTGCGTGAAGAACCCTGCGTCGGGTGGCGGATTCGCCTGCACTTTGAAGAACTCGAACGGCACGGCGAGAAACGCCAGGAGGAACACACCCGCCACGAAATCGGGAATCGCCGAGAACGCGAGACCGGTGTTCACGATCGTGCGGTCGATCCACGTGTCCTTCTTGTAGGCGGCGAAGAGGCCGCCGAGGATGGCGAGCGGGACCATGATGATCAACGAGAGCGTGACCAACTTCGCGGAGTTCCAGAGCGCGGTGTACACCAGGCTCATCACCGGCTCGCCGGATGCGACCGAGAACGACTCCCCGAAGTCGAGCGTCACGACCGAGACACTGAGGTCCTTGAGCTGGGTCGCGACCGAGTCGCGGAGACCGAGCGACTCGGTCACCTCGATCAGTCTCTCGGGCGATGCCGTACCGCCGGCGATCTTGCGCGCCGGGTCACCGGGAGCAATGTTGGGGATCAGGGTCACGATGACCAGCAGGATCGCCAACGTGATCAGCGCCAGCAGCAAGCGCCGAGCAATGAATTTCAACATCTGAATCCCCCAGATTCATGGTGGCCGAACGTGTGCGGCGGGGTGCCGGGCCGGAACCCGGCACCCCGTTCACCCACACATCGTCACAGCTGCGTTCAGCCGGTCAGCTCTTCGTGGCCTTCTGGAACTGCATGTGACCGAGCGCCGTCACTTCGACGCCGGTGATCGAGTCGTTGTGGCCCGACAGGTAGTCGAAGAAGAACGGGTAGCACGCCGGGCTGTCCTCGTGCAGCAGGCGCTGGATCTGACCCACTGCGTCCTTCTGGCCGTCCACGTCGACCGACGACTGATACGCTGTGAACAGCGCATCGAAGTCCGCCGAGGCGTAGTTCGACGAGTTCCAGTCACCGTCGGTCGCGAGCGCACGTCCGAAGAAGATGTCAGGTGTCGGCCGGTGGCCGTAGTCGACGATGCCGATCGGAGCCGAGGCACCGCACGGCCTGCCGGGGCCACCGCTCTCGGGCTGCAGGCCCCAGCTCGCACCGGTGCACCAGTACTCGCCGTAGAAGTCCGAGTTCGGCGTGACGCCGACCGGCGTCGTGAATCCTGCCTCCGCGAGGTTCTGCTCGATGATCGCCGCGACGCGCGGGATCTCCTGCAGGTCACCGACCTGGAGCGTGTCCGAGATTCCGTCCGCGTATCCGGCGTCGGACAGCAGCTGCTTGGCCATCTCCGGGTCGTACGGGCGTTGCTCCTGGGTCTCGTCGAAGAACGCGAGCGTCGGGTACACGGGATGGTCGTTGGCGATCTGCGCCTGGCCCTCGTAGATCGTGTCGACGAGCTGCTGACGGTTGACGGCGAAACACGCAGCCTGCCGAACACGGGGATCGGTGAAGGGGCCGCCCTCGGGAAGCTGCGTGTTGAACCACAACTGACGATGGTTGGCCGACGGCGGCTTGAGCAGCGTGAACGAGGAGTCCTCCAGCAGGTTGGCGCCGTCCGACACCGAGAACTGCTGGATCATGTCGATCTCGCCGGCGGCCATCGCGGCCACCTGTGTGCCGCCGCTGTCGAATCCCTGCAGCGTGATGCTGTCGAGGTTGACCGAGCCGCCCCACCAGTCCGGGTTCGGAACGAACGTCGCGCGGAACGACGACGGGTCGAAGTCGTCGAGCACCCACGCGCCGGTTCCGGTCGTGCGTTCGTCGAGCGTCGTGCCGCTGGTGTAGTCGACCGGGGTGATGAGCGACTGCGGGTTGTAGATCGAGACGAGCACCGGCAGGTTGCCGTTCGGCGAGTCGAGGTTGACGACGGCCGTGAGTTCGTCGGGCGTCTCCACCGCGCCTTCGCTGACGACGCCGGCCAGGCCCGCACCGGCCACGACCATGCGGTCGATGGTGGCGGCGACGTCGGCCGAGGTGAACGGTGTACCGTCCTGCCAGGTGACATCGGGGCGAAGGGTGAACGTCCACACGCTGCCGTCGTCGTTGGGCGACCACTCGGTCGCCAGCGCCGTCGCGCCGATCTCACCGTTGGCGCCGAGACCGACGAGGTACTCGAAGCTCTGCGACAGCACCGAGTAGGTGCCGAGATCGAGCATGTTCAGCGGATCGAGCCCCGAGTTCGCATCACCGGTCTGGATGCCGGCGATCAGATCGCCGCCCGAACCGCCCGAACCGCCGGAAGCGGCGTCGGTGCCGGGAGCAGCCGTGCCATCCGAACCATCCGTACTCGACGAGCCCGCGTCGGAGCCTCCGTCGTCGTCACTGCCGCAGGCGGCGATGATGCCACCCATGAACGGCACCGACAGGCCGATGATCGTGCCGCGCTTCACGAAGTCGCGTCGCTTGATCTTGCCCTGTACGTACGCTTCGATGAGGTCGACCTCGATCGGTCCTCCTGCAGAGCGGCGTGCCCTGTCCAAACGCTTCCAATCCATTGTGCTCCCCCTTAGGAGTGTTGTGAGGCGGCGCCTGTTTGTGTGCGACGCTGCCTGAACCATCCCCGCGTAGATTGGTGCGCCGACTCACGATCTGGACGAGTCCGCGCACCCCCTGCGCCGGGTGAAGCCGAACGTACCAGGATTCCACGATGCGGAACGACCTGCCGCCACCGCACCGGGATCAGCGCAGCACGCCGGAACGGGTGAGCGCCTCGCTCCGGAGCGGTTCGACGAGCATCGATGCGAGGATCAGTTCGAGGCCGAGCGTCGACGACGTGCGGTACAGGTCCCAGTCGATCGCGGCGTGCGCCCACTTCTCGAGGCGATTCATACGTGTCGTGAACACGTGTCGAGCGAGCGCCTCGACGTCGCAGTCGACCACGAACAGCCCGTCGGCCGACGCCTTCGCCAGGTCGGCTTCGATGTAGGCGACGACGCGGTCGCCGACCGCCCCCATGCCGTGCGCACCCATCCCCGACTTGATCGACGCGAAGATCGGTCGCCACACCTCGGGTTCGGCTGCGAATTTCTCGTCGAGCGCGTCGAAGAGCGCGCGGGTCGTCTCGATCGGGCCGGCGTCGGGTTGGGAATCGAGTTCGATCTCGAGTTGATCGAGGCCGGCGCTGACGAAGGCGACCAGCACGCCGTCGCGGTCGCCGAACTGGTTGTACAGCGTCGCGACCGCCACCCCCGCCCGCTCGGCGAGTTTGCGCATCGTCAGCCCGTCGACGCCGGCATCCGCGATCAGGGCGCCGGTCGCGTCGAGAACGTCGCGCCGCGTCCGCTCCTGTCGTCGTTCCCAGCCGTCGCTCATCGTGACGCGAGCTTAGAATGCCGACTCGAGGTCGGTTTGACTTGACATACGATTGGAACAGTGTTCCAATCGTATGCATGACCCGCCTCGGCTACCAGATCCCGAACTTCACCTACCCCGGCGTCGGCCCCGCAGAGCTGTACGACGTCGTCGCCCGGCAGGCCCGTGAGGCCGACCGGTCCGGATTCGACACCGTGCTGGTGATGGACCACTTCTACCAGTTGCCGATGATCGGCGACCCCCAGAACTTCATGCTCGAGTGCTACGGCCTGCTCTCGGCGCTCGCGCGCGACACGCAGCAGGTCAGGCTCTCGGCACTCGTCACGGGCAACACGTACCGCAACCCCGCGGTACTCGCCAAGACGGTCACCACGCTCGACATCGTCTCGCAGGGTCGAGCGATGCTCGGCATCGGCGCCGGCTGGTTCGAGCTGGAACACGACGCGTTCGGCATCGAGTTCGGCACCTTCACCGACCGCTTCGAGAAGCTCGAGGAGTCGCTGCAGATCGTCGGCCCGATGTTGCGCGGCGAGAAGGCGAACCTCGACGGCAAGTGGTACACGGCGAAGGATGCGATGAACGAGCCGAACCCGATCGGCAAGGTGCCCATCATGATCGGCGGTGGCGGTGAGAAGAAGACGCTGCGAATGGTCGCTCAGTACGGCGACGAATCGAACCTGATCTGCGGCGACGACGAGATCGCCCGCAAGCTCGATGCGCTCGACGCCCATTGCGACGCGCTCGGTCGCGACCGGTCCGAGATCACCGTGTCGAAGCAGTCGAACTGCTGCATCGCGCCCACCCACGACGAGGCGCGTGCCGACATGCTCGCTTTCCTCGACGGGCGCGGGATGGACACGTCGACGATGTCCGACGAGGACCTCGCGCCGTGGCTCGATCTCGTCACCTGGGGCGACCCCGACGAGATCGGCGAACACTTCGCCGCGCTGCTGGCCGCGCACGACCGCCTCGACGGGTTCACCATCAACATGATCCCGAACGGCTTCGTCGAGGGCCGCGTCGAACTCCTCGGCAACACCCTCGCCCCCCTCTTCGCCTGATCACCGACCCGTGCGCAGGGCCGCGCGCCCGGGTCACTCGATGAGCTGGAGTTCCTCGTCGAGGTACTCGGCGCGGCACTTCGCGCGCTGCAGCTTGCCGCTGCTCGTCTTCGGCAACGTGCCGGGCTGCACGAGCATCACGTCACGCGGCGGCAACCCGCACACGTCCAGTGTGCGCTCGTGGATGTGGGCGCGCACGGCGTCGAGGTCGCCCGACGTGTCCGTGAGTCGCACCTCGGCCACCACGACCACCGATTCCTTGCCCTTGTAGCCCTCCACCCCGAGCGCGATGACGTTGCCGGCGCGCACTCCGTCGAGCGGGCCCACAGCGCGCTCGATGTCCTCCGGGAACACGTTGCGACCGCCGACGATGATGACGTCCTTGATCCGTCCGCACATCACCAACTCACCGTCGAGCAGATAGGCGAGATCGCCGGTGCACAGCCACCCGTCGGCGAAGAGTGCAGCGGTCGCGTCGGGACGCTTGTAGTACCCGGGCGTGACCGACGTGCCCCGCAGCAGGAGCTCGCCGACGTGGCGCTCGGGAACCTCCTCACGGGTGTCGGGATCGACGACCTTCATCTCGAGGCCCGGGACCGCCCTGCCGAGCAGTGGAAGCCGCCGCGCACGGTACGCGAGATCGTCGGGGTCCTCGATCTCGATGGGCTTGGCGACCCGCTGGGTCTCGAGCACCTGACGATCGACGGTATCGGTCACCAACCCGCGGCCACGCGCCGGGAAGGCCCCCGCGATCGCGACTTCCGCCATCCCGAACGCCGGGAAGATCCCACCGGCGTCGAACCCGAACCGTTCGGCTTCGGCGACGAACGCCTCGACCGCCCTGGGGTCGACCGGCTCGGCCCCGGAGAGCGCGAGCGTCAGCGACGACAGGTCGAGGTCGGTCTTGCGTTTGAGGGCGCGGGTGGCGAGCACCCACGAGAAGTTCGGGCCCGCGGTGGCCGTGCCGCGATGATCCGAGATCCACTCCATCCAGTTCCCCGGGTGAGCGAGGAAGTCCTGTGGCGCAGCTTGGACGAGGTCGACACCCTTGGTCATCGGCAGCGCGAGGAACCCGACGAGCCCCATGTCGTGATACAGCGGTAGCCACGAAACCATCACCTCACCGGCGCCCAGCTGGGCGGCTTCGCACGCCGCGTCGAGGTTCGCCGACAGCACGCGGTCGGGGATCATCACGCCCTTCGGCTCGCTCGTCGACCCGCTGGTGTACTGCAGGATGACCAATCGTTCCGGGTCGTACGGCGGGAGCTCGAGGGCGTCGCCGTTCGGCACGTTCGGCGAGCCGGGCATGACCGACTTCATCGACTCGATCGGCGGGTCGCCGTCGACAGCGGTGTAGAACTCGGCCAGCTGATCGTCGATCAGGACCAGCTTGGCGTCACCGTGGCGGATCCGGGCCCGAGTCGACTCGATGAACACCTCGAGCGAGCCCATCCGCATCGGCAGCGGCAACACCATGGAAGCGAGCCCGGCGAGCCAGCAGCCGCGCACCACGGTGATCAGGTCACGACTCGTCGGCCCCAGCACGGCGACGTGGTCCCCCGGGACGAGTCCCTTCGACTGGAGCGCCGCCGCGACCGAGCGGGCCTCGTCGTGGATCTGGTCCCAGCCGACGTACACGGGCACGCCGTCGGGCATCACCGAGTGGCCGACGAATCGAACCCCGCCACCGGAGCCGGCGGCCGTTTCGAGTCGTGCGATGGTCGAGTCGAACATGGCACTCCACGTTAGCCGTGGCGCCCGATCCATCTCGGCGACCGGTCAACGCCACGCGTCCACGACCCGGGTCGTCGGCTCCCAGCCGGTCACGGCCGACAGCGACGCACTCGAGATGCGATGCGACCGAGACACGCTGTCGAGCGCAGCACCACCCCATCGGACCGCCCGCGCGGGAACGCCTCGGAGTCGACGGCGCCCGACCGATCTCGCGAGCGCCGCGGAGTGCGCGCGCCGGGTGGCCGGATCGGGCTCGGCGACGTTGTAGGTCCCCGGCGGCGCGTCGAGGGCCGCCACGACGGCTTCGGCAGCATCCTCGACGTGCACGAACGAGATCCGCGCGTCCGGCTCCCCGGTGAGCCCACAGATACCCCTCCTCGCCAACGCGCGGTACGTGTCGACGTGGGCACTGTCATCAGCGAAGAACATCGCGAACCGCAGCACGACCCCGACACCCCCGGCGGCGGTCACCGATGCCGCGGCCGATTCGGCGTCGACAACCGTTGCGTTCCCTGCGAAGTGGGTTCGTTCGACTTCCTCGCCGATCCACTCGTCACCACGATCGATGTACGGGAAGGTGATCGACTCCCCGATGTAGCGCCGGCCGTCACGCGAAGCCGCCTCGGCGAGGTGGACCGACGCCTCGGTTCGGAGGCGATCGTTCATCGACCAGCCGCTCGGGCCCAATGCCCGTACGCCCGATGGGATGGCCGTGGCGACGTTGATGATCACGTCGTGGTCCGCGCCCAATGCAGCGGTGCGCTCGGGATCGAACAGGTCGACGGTCGTCGTGTCGGCTCCGGCCGATTCGGCAGCACCGCGGGAAACCTCGTCGCGGACGTTCGCAGTCACGGAGTGCCCGGCAGCCACGAGCGCCGGAACGAGCCGTCGACCGAGCACACCCGTGGCCCCGGCGACGAAGATCCGCGCGCTCACGCCGCCTCCACGTCGAGGAGGGTTGCCGTGCCGACGAGGCCGCCCCCGATCAGCGCGAACAAGATCAGACCCCCGACGCTGACGGCGACGTCGACGGCCTCGAGGCCCCCGACGTTGACGAGGTGGTACACCGCATGCGGAACACCCCACGCGAGCACCGCCAGCCCGGCAACCACCAGGAGATCGCGGGTCATCCGGACGAATGCTGCGATCAGCACCACGCACAGCGCCAGGTCGAGTGCGCCGATGTCGCGGATCAGGTGCTCGTTGTACGGGCCGTCCACGGACACCCACGCCCGGCCGAGCCCCGGGAAATCGTCGTAGAACGAATGAGGAGCGAACAGCGCCCACAGACCGATCTGGGCCGACACCACGATCACGTATCCGAGGGCGAGGCGCACCCATCGAGTCAGGTTCATGGCTCGACCGTAACGATCACCGGTATGTCTTGGAAGACCACTTCGGGCCAATGAGAACAGACCACTTTCGCCCGCATACGGTGACGTCCGTGCTCGAACTCCAGCTCGATCTCCCCGGTACGTCAGGACGCCGGGTCGCGCTCGAAACAGCGCTGAGGTCCGCTGTGAGATCCGGTCGACTCGCGGCCGATTCGACCATGCCGTCGTCCCGCTCGCTCGCGATCGACCTCGGGGTGTCGCGCTCGACCGTGGTCGCCGCGTACGAGCAGCTGATCGCGGAGGGTTATCTCACGGCGCGACGCGGGAGCGCAACCACCGTCGCCGACGTCCACACCCCGCGCGCACACGATCTCGAACCGGGCGAACTCGGTCCGCCGATTCCCGCGCCCGAGCACGATTTCCGGCCCGGCGAACCCGACCGCAGCACGTTCCCGCGCGCGAACTGGCAACGATCGCTGCGACGGGTCCTCACCGATGCGCCCGACGACGCCTTCGGCTATCCCGACCCGCGCGGTGTCGAACAGCTGCGCGCCGAGCTGTCGATGTACCTGGCCCGAACGCGCACGGTGCACTCGAGCGCCCCGGCCGTCCAGATCTTCGGGGGATTCGGCTCAGCGCTCGGATTCATCGGAGAGGCGCTGCTCCGGCGTGGGATCGAACGAGTCGCGACCGAGGATCCGATGCTCCCGTACCACGCCCACATCCTCCGCCTCGTCGGGATCGACACCACGCCCGTCGGCGTCGACGCGGAAGGTATCGACGTCGAGCACCTCCGCTCGACACGGGCTCGCGCTGTCCTCGTGACTCCGGCACACCAGTACCCGACCGGCGTGACGATGAGCGCGGACCGTCGAGCCGAACTGATCGCTTGGTCACGGGCGGTCGACGGATGGGTGATCGAAGACGACTACGACGGCGAGTTCCGATACGACCGCCGACCCATCGGGGCACTGCAGGGCCTCGCACCGGAGCGCGTGGTGTACGTCGGCACGGCGAGCAAGTCGCTCGGACCGGCACTGCGCCTTTCGTGGCTCGTCGTCCCCGAGGCGCTTCGCCGCGACCTGCAGCGCGTCACCCACGTCCGCGCCGGCGTCTCGGCGATCGATCAGCTCGCGCTCGCGGACTTCATCGGTCGCGGCGATCTCGACCGACAGGTCCGTCAGGCACGCAGTCGATACCGGACACGCCGGGACGGGCTCGTCGAGGTGCTGACCTCCGAAGCGCCGTGGCTCGAGGTGACCGGCACGGCGGCCGGTCTTCACCTGATGTCGACCATCGCCGACGCGCACATCGACGAAGCGGCCGTACTGCATGCCGCCGCCGAACACTCCGTCGGACTCACCGGGATCCGGACCCACCACCGGACGGACGCTGCACCTCCGGGCTTCGCGATCGGATTCAGCCGGCCAGCCCAGCACCGGTTCGCTCACGCACTCGAACGACTCGCCTGCGCGCTGCAGGCCGTCCCGCGACGACGTTGACGGCCGGCACGACGGGTCGTTGAGAGACGGTCACTGGCTCCCGTCGAGGCGATCGGGCAGGTGGTGGTCTCGACCGCCGCGGATCCTGACCTCGGGCGGGTCGCACGCCCAACAGCCGTATTCGACGTGGATCCCCTGCACCGACATCTGTGTTCCCCGCGACTTCTCGAGGATCACCTGCGGCACGTGGTAGAGGTCGTCGCCACCACACTTCGGGCACATCGGGCGCGGATCGCGCGTCCAGCTGACGGTGCACGCGTCACATGTCAGTTCGATGTACCCGTCGTCGAGGAGGCGACCGCTCAACGACTCGTCCGACTCGCACCTCGGGCAGACGATCTCCAATGCCACACCGTCCACCCTACGGCTGCCACGATGACCCCATGCCTGCATACCGCACCGTGGCCGACGCCCACCTCGGATCGAACGACTTCTGGACCAAGCCACTCGACGAGCGCAACGAGGCGTTCGCCGCGATGCGCCACGAGACGAAGCACGGCGACGGCATGTGCTTCCACGAGGAGATCTCCGTCATCGAAGGCGGGGTGCGCGGGCCGGGCTTCTGGTCGGCGGTGACGTACGACGACATCAAGGAGGTCAATCGGAAGGCCGAGTTGTTCTCGTCCGCTTCCGGGATCACGCTCGGCGAACAGCCACCCGAGACGCTCGAGTTCTTCGGTTCGATGATCGTCATGGACAATCCGCGTCACGCGAAGTTCCGGTTGCTGGTCCAGAAGGGCTTCACGCCGAAGACCGTGGCCGCGATCGAGGAATCGGTCCGCACCCGCGCGAAGAAGCTGGTGGCCGCCGCGAAGGAGAAGCGGGCGGCGGGCGAGGCCATCGATTTCGTGGAGTCGTTCGCCGCTCCCCTGCCGCTGCAGATCATCTGCGACATGCTCGGCGTCCCCGAGGACGACGAGCAGCAGATCTTCGACTGGACGAACGTCATCCTGGGCGCCGGCGACCCCGACTTCGCAATCGACCTCGACGGCCTGATCATGGGCGCGGCCGGGATGTTCGACTACGCCCAGCAGCTCGGCGAGAGCCGCCTCGCGACGCCGACCGACGACATCGCGTCGATCCTCATGCACGCCGAGGTCGACGGTCAGCGGCTCACGCCGGCCGAGTTCGGCTCGTTCTTCATCCTCCTCGCCGTTGCGGGGAACGAGACGACGCGCAACGCGATTTCGTGGGGGATGCACCAGCTGACCCACCACCCCGACCAACGCGAACTGCTCCGCGACAACTTCGACGACATGGCCCTCACCGCTGCCGACGAGATCGTCCGCTGGTCCTCGCCGGTGATCCACATGCGACGCACGGCGAACGAGGACGTCGAGATCGGCAAGACGGGGATCGCCGCCGGCGAGAAGGTCGTCATGTGGTACTGGTCGGGAAACCGCGACGAGGACTACTTCCCCGACGGGCACCGCTTCGACATCACCCGCCCGAACACGAAGGACATGGAGGGCTACGGGGCGGGCGGGCCGCACTTCTGTCTCGGGGCGAACCTCGCTCGGCGCGAGATCCAGGTGATGTACGACGAGATCTTCCGAGAGCTGCCCGACCTGGAGATCACCGGTGAACCGGACCGCCTCGTCTCGGGATTCATCAACGGCATCAAACGGATGCCCTGCGAGTTCAGCATCTGAACCCGATTTGCCGTGTCCCGGACCCGGCAAATCGCGGACCCGGCAAATCGACGCCCCGGAATTTGTCGGGTCCGGGACGTGGCAAATCGCGATTTGCCGGTGCCGGGACGACGCAAATCGTTGCTCGTTCGGGGCCGGGCCGGGTCATAGGCTGGGCCGCTGCTATGAGCGACGACGCACCCACCATCGAGAGCGCCCCGGACACCCCCGCGCACCGCTACACCTCCGAGCTGGCGCAGGAGATCGAGATCGGCTGGCAGGACCGCTGGGATGCGAACGGGACGTTCGAGACACCGAATCCGGCCGGGCCGTTGGGCGATCCCGACCTGGTCGCCGCACGCGGTGACAAGCTGTTCGTGCAGGACATGTTCCCGTACCCTTCGGGTGTCGGGCTGCACGTCGGTCACCCGCTCGGCTACATCGGCACCGACGTGTACTCCCGCTACAAGCGGATGACCGGCCACAACGTGCTCTACACGATGGGATTCGACGCGTTCGGCCTGCCCGCCGAGCAGTACGCGGTGCAAACGGGCACGCACCCCGCCGTCACGACCGACGCCAACATCGCGAACATGCGCCGGCAGCTCCGACGGCTCGGTCTGAGCCACGACATCCGGCGCTCGATCTCGACGACCGACCCGCACTACTACCGCTGGACGCAGTGGATCTTCAGCCAGATCTTCGACGCCTGGTACGACACCGAGGAGCAGCGGGCTCGGCCGATCGCCGAACTGACCGCCGAGTTCGAGGCCGGCACGCGCCTCACCGACGACGGCCGGGCGTGGGCGGAGCTCGACACGGACGAGCGGCACGCCGTGATCGACGACCACCGTCTCGCCTACGTGAGCGAGGCGCCGGTCAACTGGTGCCCCGGGCTCGGCACGGTCGTCGCCAACGAGGAGGTCACCGCCGACGGACGTTCCGACCGCGGCAACTTCCCGGTCTTCAAGCGCAACATGCGGCAGTGGATGATGCGGATCACCGCCTACGCCGATCGGTTGATCGACGACCTCGACCTGCTCGACTGGACCGACGCGATCAAGGCGATGCAGCGCAACTGGATCGGGCGCAGCCACGGGGCCATGGTCCACTTCGCGTCCGACGCGGGTCCGATCACGGTCTTCACGACACGACCGGACACCCTCTTCGGGGCCTCGTTCATGGTGCTCTCTCCCGAGCATCCGTTGGTCGACGAACTGGCCGATCCGGCCAAGGCGGACGAGATCGCCGCCTACCGTGAGCAGGCTGCCGGGAAGAAGGACTTCGAGCTCCAGGACGACACCCGGGAGAAGACCGGCGTCTTCACCGGCGCGTACGCCACGAATCCGATCAACGGCGAGCGACTGCCGATCTGGATCGCCGACTACGTGCTGATGGGCTACGGCACGGGCGCCATCATGGCCGTTCCGTGCGGCGACGAACGCGACTTCGAGTTCGCCCGCAAGTTCGGGTTGCCGATTCCGGCGATCCAGCAGCCCCCCGACAGCTGGTTCGACGAGCACGGCATCGAGCCGAGCCTCGACACGTCGACCTGGCCGACCGCATACGTCGGCGACGCGGCCTACGTCCAGTCGTCGGGCACACCGGACGGTACTCGGCCACTCGACCTGAACGGCATCGACAACAAGAGCGACGGCATCGCGATGACGAACGCGTGGCTCGAAGCGCACGACGCCGGCGAGGCAACGACCAACTACAAGCTGCGCGACTGGTTGTTCAGCCGCCAGCGCTACTGGGGAGAGCCGTTCCCGATCGTCTACGACGACGACGACCGCCCCCACGCGGTCCCCGACTCGATGCTGCCGGTCGAACTGCCCGAGACCGACCGGTTCTCGCCACGTACCTTCGACCCCGACGACGAGTTCTCGAACCCGGAGAGTCCACTCGATCGGCTGGAGGACTGGGTGAACGTCGAACTCGACCTGGGTGACGGTCGCGGCGTCCGGACCTACCGCCGCGACACCAACGTGATGCCGCAGTGGGCCGGGTCGTGCTGGTACCAGCTTCGTTACATCGACCCCACCTACGACGAGGCGTTCGTCCACCCGGACAACGAGCGGTACTGGATGGGCCCGCGCACCGACATCCGCCCGGATCACCCGGGAGGGATCGACCTCTACGTCGGCGGCGTCGAGCACGCCGTGCTGCACCTGCTGTACGCGCGCTTCTGGCACAAGGTGCTCTACGACCTCGGTCACCTCAGCTCGATCGAGCCGTATGCGCGCCTCTACAACCAGGGGTACATCCAGGCGGCCGCCTTCAAGGACGAGCGTGAGATCTACGTCGAGGCCGCGGAGGTCGAGGGCGACGAGCAGTCCGGCTTCACATACCACGGCGCGCCGGTCACCCGCGAGTGGGGCAAGATGGGCAAGAGCCTGAAGAACGCCGTGTCGCCCGACGAGATGTACGAGCAGTACGGCGCCGACACGCTCCGGCTGTACGAGATGGCGATGGGCCCCCTCGACGCGTCACGCCCGTGGGCGACACGAGACGTCGTCGGCCAGTACCGATTCCTGCAGCGGCTCTGGCGCAACATGGTCGACGAGGACACCGGCGAATGCACGGTGGTCGACACCCCCGCCGACGACGAGACCCGCCGCCTGCTGCACAAGACGATCGACACCGTGCGCACCGAGATGGACGCGCTCCGCTTCAACACGGCGATCGCCAAGCTGATCGAGCTGAACAACCACGTCACGAAGCTCGACGCGATGCCACGCGAGATCGCGGAGCCGATGGTCGTGATGCTCGCGCCGCTGGTGCCGCACATCGCCGAGGAGCTGTGGACCAGGCTGGGTCGCTCGGACGCGACGGGTGGGACGATCACCTACGTCGAGTTCCCGACGGCGGACCCGGAACTCCTCCTCGACGACACGATCGAGGTGCCGATCCAGGTCAACGGCAAGGTTCGCAGCCGCGTCACCGTCCCCGCAGACGCGAGCAAGGACGACCTCGAGGCGGCTGCGCTCGCCGACGACAAGATCGCCGCCGCGCTCGACGGCACATCGCCGAAGAAGGTCATCGTCGTGCCCGGACGCATGGTGAACGTCGTCGTCTGACCCCACCGGGACGCCGGACGCAAGGCGACACCGGTGGACGGTGCTCAGAGATCGTCGTCGACGCTCCAGCGCCAGTCGGCGTCGTCGTCTGCGACGCCGAACGCTGCGGTCGGCACGTCATCCAGCTCGGTCTGTCGTGTGCCGACGACGGCAACCCCGGCGCCGAGGACCAGCGCGATCACCCCGATCACCCCGGTGCGGAGCGCGAACGTCGAGCTGATCTCGACGTCACCGTCGTCGATCGTCACGACGACGACCGCCACGGCCTGAGCGACGCAGGAGGCTGCAGCGACGATGTTCGATGCGACCGATCGGGCCGCTGCGGCGGCCAGGACGACGAGTGGGGTGAGCAGCATGAACGTCGTGGCCACGACGAACGACGCCGACCACGTCGGTTCGTCCGCGAGTGCGTCGACGACCACGTTTGCGACGAGCACCAGCCCGACAGCGAGCAGCACCCGGTTCAGCAGCTGCGTCGGTCGGGCCTCGACCCCCGGGACCGGCGGCGTCAGGTAGACGAACCAGCGGACGATCATCACGATGCCGAGCAATGCGGCGCCCACCGCGAAAGGGACACCGGCATCGGTGAACGGCGACGCCGCATCGAGGAAGAGCGAGCCCCCGAGTGAGCCGCACAGCGCCACGGCGGGCACGAGCATCCCGGTGGCGGCCGCCGCGAGCAGCGTGGAACGCCGGATGATCGCCAGGACGGCGACGACGGCGACGGCAGCAGGGAGTGCGATCACGTACACGCGGAGCGGGGCGTCGCGCGTCAGGAGCGAACTGTCCGGCAGGTCGATCAGAGCGAAGAACGACGATGCGCAAACGGCGACCGCGACGACCAACGCCCAGATCGCGTCGAGGACCGCCGCCGATCGGATCCGCCGGCGCCCCGCGGGCGCTGCGGCACCGGCGATCAGAGCGTCCTCGACCATGGACCGCCATTGAACCACGTCGAGGCGGTGCAGCGAGATCGCTGTGCCCGATGTCGCGACCACGAGAACGGTCGGACGTCAGGGTTCGGTGTGCACCTTCCCGACCGGCGCCCTGTCACGACGGCCCGGCGGCACCCCGATGCGTTCGCTCTCGTCGTGCCCACCATTCGGTCGCGAGGGGATCGACGGTCGCGCCGACGGCGGTCGGATCAGCGGGGGTCCGTCGGCGATCGGGACACTCGGGTGTGAACTCGCCGGCGCGCCCGGACGCGTCGGGGCCGCGGACCCGACCACGCTCGGCCGCCGCGGCGTGACCGACTGGTGCTCGTCGCCTGCGGCGGGAGACGAGGGCTTCGTGACATCCGCCGGACGGTCGTCCTTGCCGGCGTACGTATCGACGTACTTCTGGCCCGACAGCTGTGCGATCTCGAACATCACGGCGTCGGTGAAGCGGCGCAACGTGCGCGGGTCGTCCGGATCACCGAACTCGTGGGCCCACATCGGGGCGCCGAAGCGGACCACCACCGGCTTGCGCGGCTTCATCAGGAACGTGTCGGGCGGCTGGACCTCGACGGTCCCCTCGTGGCCGGTCGGGATGATCGGCGCATTGCAGCGCAGGGCAAGTCGAGCCGCACCCGTACGCCCCTTGTGGAGGTTTCCGCTCCGCGACCGTGTCCCCTCGGGATAGATCATGAAGAGGTGTCCCTGGTCGAGAACTTCGGCCGCGGCGTCGAGGGCGGCCTGGGCCGCGTCACCGCCCGAACGGTCGACCGGGATCATCCCCATCGCGGGAAAGAGATGCTTGGTCTTCCAGCTGTCCATGTACTCGCCCTTGCCGATCGCCCACACCCGTCGCGGGAGTGCGGCAGGTACGAAGATCGAGTCGCAGAACGACAGGTGGTTCGGCGTGATGATGGCCGGGCCGTCGGTCGGCACGTGCTCGACGCCCTCGACCTCGAACTGCCACAGTCGCGTGGACAGCGCCCGGATGGCGCCGAACAGGTACTTGCTCAGACGATCCGCTCCGGGAAGGTCGGGAGCCGACTCGAACGTGAAGTGGCCCGGTCCACCCATCAGCGCAGCGCCCGTCGGATGGCCTTGCCGTTCGGCGCGATCGGCAGTTCGTCGAGGAAGTGGTAGTCGGTGGGCCGTTTGTACCGACTGAGTTGTTCGTCGCAATGACGCTCCAGTTCCTCGCGCGTCGCCGTCCCCGCGATGTGCGCAACGACCGTTTCGCCGGTGGCCTCGTCGGGCGTCCCGGTCACGATCGCCGCGGTCACACCTGGATGCTGCATCAGGACGTTCTCGACCTCGGCGGGATACACGTTGAAGCCGGACACGATCACGATGTCCTTGATCCGATCGACGAGGTACAGATAGCCGTCGTCGTCGAAGATGCCGACGTCGCCGGTCCACAGCCACCCGTCCTCCGACAGCACCGAATCGGTCGCCTCCTGATCGTCGAGATATCCCAGGAACACACCGGGGCTGCGCACGACGATCTCGCCTTCGTCGCCGACGTCGACCGGCGTTCCCGAGTCATCGACCAGCGCGACGTCGACGCCCGGAAGAACACGTCCGACCGACGTCGGTCGGACCGGCACACCGCGGCCGAGGGTCACGATCGGAGACGTCTCGGTCAACCCGTAGCCCTGCGCGATCTCCACACCGAAGCGCTCCTTCACGCTCTCGAACACGCCGAGCGGCAACGCGGCAGCCCCGGATGCGGCGAACTGCACGCTCGACATCGCATCGTCGGGCACATCGGCATCGAGCCATCGCTGCCACATCGGTGGCGCACCGGTGAGCATCGTCACACCGTGCTCGCGCACCATTCGGAGGCTCTCCACTGCGTCGAAGCGCTGTTGCAACACGATCGATGCGCCCGCCTCGAGCGAGGCGAGGAGCACCACGTTGAGCCCGAAGATGTGCGTGAACGGCAACACCCCGAGCGTCACGTCGTCGGGCGTGAGCGGTGGGTCGACACGATGCAACGCCTCGTGGATCCACCCCAGGTTGTGATGGCTGAGCATCGCGACCTTCGCATCGCCCGAGACGCCACTCGTCGCCATGTAGAAGGCCGGGGCGTCGTCGGGGCGGTCGACGACGATCGGATCCACCGGAGCCTCGCCGGCCTCCTGCACGGCAGCGGCCCTCGCCTCCATCTCGATCAGGTCGACGGTCGACGTCCCCACCGCAGGGTCGCCGAGGTGAAGGCGTCCGGCGTGCCCCACCAGCAGCATCGACGGGTTCGCAACCGCCAGCTTCCGGGCCAGCTCACTGGTCGGGCTGCTCGGGTTCAATGGCATCACGACGCCGCCGAGACCGAGAACAGCGAGAGTGGAGACGACGAAGGCGACGTCGTTGCCGGTCGCCAGCGCAACCGTCGAGCCGACGCCGACGCCACGGTCTGCGAGGTCGGACTGCATCGCGGCCACCCGGCCGCGCAGCGTCCCGAAATCGATCCGTTCGTCGCCTTCGATCAACGCGACCCGTTCGTCGGCGTGCCCACCCATCACCGCTGCCAGATTCATGTGTCCCCTCGATTCCGCCAGGTCGCGGCTCGACCCGATGCCACCAGTATGACACGAGCCCGTGCCGCCGCATCGTGGGGGGTGGATACCATGCCCCCTCCGATCATCGAGGGAGCACCCGTGAAAACAGCAGCCATCTTCGATCTCGATCGCACGCTGATCGCCGAGTCGACGACACCGATCTTCATGCGCCACCTGGTCGACGTCGGGATCTCCACGGACTCCTCGTTGCCCTTCGTCGATCCGATCGTCGGAGCGGCGAGCAGGGCACTGAGGCTGGTCTTCGACGTGGCCGGCGAGTCGCGTCTGCTGATGCAGCCGGCGAAGCTCGCCGTGCGGGCCGCCGCGGGATGGTCGATGACCGACGTCGAAGCGGCGTCCACGGCCGCCGCCGAAGAGATCGCAGATTCGATCCTGCCCTTCGCCAAGCTGCTCATCGCCGAGCACCGCCAAGCCGGTGACCTCCTCGTGCTCGCCTCCACGTCTCCCCTCGCGTTCACCGAGCCGCTCGCACGGCGACTCGGCTTCGACGGCGTGATCGGCACGGCTTGGAAGCACGACGGCGACGCGTACACCGGCGAGATCGACGGCGTGTTCGTGTGGGGACCCGACAAGGCGCACGCCGTCGAGGAGTGGGCACGCGACCACGACGTCCGGCTCGACCGGAGCACCGCGTACAGCGACAGCTACTACGACGCACCGCTGCTCGACCTCGTCGGCCATCCGGTGGCCGTCAACCCGGATGTCCGACTCGCCGCGCTGGCGACGATCAAGGGATGGCCGATCCGCCATCTCGACAAGAGCGAAGGTGTGATCAAGGTCGGCGGCCGGGAGATCCAGGAGTGGTCCCGCCCGCTGATGCGGCCCGAGTTGGTGGCCCCCTACGCGGACATCGTCTTCATCGACGACCACAAGATCCCCGCCGACGGGCCGGCCCTCGTGGTCTTCAACCATCGCTCGTACTTCGACCCGACGGTGATGGGGCTGCTGCTCGCACGAGCGGGCCGCAACATCCGCGGGCTCGGCAAGAAGGAGGTCTTCGACGTTCCGATCATCGGGCGGCTGCTGCAGGGCCTCGGCGGTGTCCGAGTGGAACGGGCCTCGGGGTCGGACGAACCGTTGATCGCAGCGGCACGGGCACTCGAGGGCGGCGAACTCGTGATGCTCGCCCCGGAGGGCACGATTCCACGCGGCCCCGCGTTCTTCGAGCCCGAACTCAAGGGTCGGTGGGGCGCCGCCAAACTCGCCGCCCAGACCCGCGTCCCCGTGATCCCCGTCGGGCTGTGGGGCACCGAGAACGTGTGGCCGCGCAACCAACGGCTGCCGAACCTCAACCCGCTGACGCGACCGGTCGTCACCGCCGTTGTCGGCGACCCCGTCGACCTGAAGTACCGAAGCCCCGACGCCGACACGAAACGGATCATGGCGGCAATCTCCGCCCTGCTCCCCGAGGGAGCCAGGACCCGGCGCACTCCGACCGACGAAGAGCTGATGCGCACCTTCCCCCCCGGTTACACGGGAGATCCTCGCGCCGAGACCACCCGCCGCCCCGGAACCGACACCTGACGGCGATGGACCACCTGCACCCCCACGACCTGTACGCACACGACGACCGCTGACGGAGACACCATGGCCGGACCACGCACCAACGAAGACGCCGCACGGATGAGCGAGCACGAAGCGCTCATGTGGAACGTGGAGAAGGATCCGTGGCTCAATCCGAGCGGTGCGTCGGTCGTGCTCCTCGATCAGCCGCTCGACATGGACCGGTTCCGCCGGACACTGCGCGCGGGCATCGCCCGGACACCCCGGCTGTACCAGCGCGTCGTCCCCGGGTTCGCCCGGCTGTCCACACCGGCGTGGGTCCCCGACCCCGAGTTCGATCTCGACTACCACCTCCGCGAGATCGTGCTGCCGGCACCCGGGTCGATGCGTCAGCTGCTCGATCTCGCGGCGCAGCTCTACGCCGAGCCGCTCGACCGGACGCGACCACTGTGGCGCTTCGTGGTGATCGGTGGCCTCGAAGGCGGACGCGCCGCGATCTGGACGATCATCCACCACTCGGTCAGCGACGGGATCGGACAGCTGCGGATGGCCGAGCTCTATCAGCAGATGAGTCGCGACGACCCGCCGCCCACCGACGTCGATCTCGACGCCGTGGTCGCCGAGGCCGTTGCCACCGCAACTGCGAAGGAGGTCGGCGGCGACCTCGCCACCAACGCGGTGTCGAGCCTCCGCGCCTCGGCGTCGCATCTGGCTCGCCGCCAGTTCGGCATCGGCCGCCGGATCCTCGGCGAAGTGGCGATGTGGCCCGCCGACCCGGGTCGGATCGGTGACGCCCTCGGGACGGCCGTCGACACCGTGCGCGGCGCGGCGACTCAGCTCCGACCGGGTGACGAGGAGTCCTCGTCGGGATCGCCTCTGTGGTCGAGTCGGTCGCGCCATCGACACCTCGAGTACGTGCGCCTCGAAGTCGACGACCTCAAACGGATCGGCAGGCTCGGGGGCGGCACCGTCAACGACGCCTTCCTCGCCGGGCTCGCCGAAGCGGGTCATCGTTACCACCTGGAGCGGGGGATCCGTCTCACGACACTGAATTCAAGCTTCGTGTTGAGCACCCGAACCGATCGCAAGGCGGGCGGCAACGCCTTCACGCCTGTTCCCGTCCGGCTCCCGGCGGGTCCGATGGAACCCGCCGAACGGGTCGCCGCCGTCACCGCCGCCGCGGAAGCGGCGAAGCACGAGGCTCAGCGCACCGGAGGGATGACCGGGCTGTCGGGGATCGCGAACCTCCTGCCCACCTCCGTGGTGACCTCGACGGCACGGGCTGCCGCCGGCCGCATCGACTTCGCGACGTCGAACCTTCGCGGTGCCCCGTTCCCGATCTACGTCTCGGGCTCGGAGGTCCTGGCCACGATCCCGATGGGCCCCGTCGCCGGAACGGGCGCCAACATCACGGCGTTGTCGATGAACGGCAAGTTCGACATCGGGATCTTCGTCGACCCCGCCGCGATCGCCGACCCCGAATCCTTCCGCCGGGACATCGAGGCGTCGTTCGCCGATCTGCTGGCCGCCTGCGACTGAACCAGGGCTACAGCTCGTTCGGCGAAGCGCCGCCCGCGACCACCGTCAGCACGTTGTCGAGCGTGGTCTCGGCGATCGCCGCGAGCGCCTCGCGTGTCAGGAACGCCTGATGCGCGGTGATCAGCACGTTCGGAAACGTGAGCAGTCGGGCGAAGACGTCGTCGTCGATGATCTCATCGCTGCGGTCCTCGAAGAACAGGTCCCCCTCCTCCTCGTAGACGTCGAGCGCCAGCGACCCGATCCGCCCCGACTTCAACCCGTCCAGAACCGCCGCCGTGTCGACCAATGCACCGCGGCCGGTGTTGACCAGCATCACACCCTCCCGCATCACGGCGACGGCATCGGCATCGATGAGGTGATGGGTGTCGTCGGTGAGCGGGCAGTTGAGCGTGACGATGTGCGCTCGCGACAGTGCCTCCTCGAGGTCGACGTAACGGACCCCGAGCTCGACGAGATGGTCGTCGTGGTACGGGTCGACCGCGATCACCTCACACCGCAGGTGCCACAACAGTCGGGCGACGATCACCCCGATCTTGCCCGTCCCGATCACCGCTGCGGTCTTGCCGGCCATGTCGAACCCGACGAGCCCGTCGAGCGAGAAGTTGCCGTCCCGGACACGGTTGTGGGCTCGGTGGATGTGCCGGTTGAGGGTGAGCATCAGCGCGATCGTGTGCTCGGCCACGGCATTCGGCGAGTACGACGGAACCCGCAGCACCGTGATGCCGAGCCGGTGCGCCGCACCGATGTCGACGTTGTTGAAGCCCGCACAGCGCAGCGCGACGATCTTCGTCCCGCCGACCGCCAAGGCGTCGAGCACGGGTTCGGAGAGATCGTCGTTGACGAACGCACAGATCGCGGTGGCCCCGACGGCGAGGCTCACCGTGTGGAGGTCCAGCCGAGCCTCGAGGCACACGATCTCGATGTCGCGGCCCTCCCCGGCCACCTCGAACCCACGGCGGTCGTACGGCTTCGCGGAGAACATCACGAGACGGGTCATCGAACGATGGTCCCCCATCGCCGGCGCTCGCTGCAACCGCTCGTCGAGATGCGCGGTCGAACTCGGGACGTTCGGCACTTGCGGTCCGGGGTCGAACCGACTCTGATGTGGTCATGACGAACGAATACGGCATGGACATCCTGACCGACGACGAGTGCTGGGAGTTGCTGCGCGCGGCCACGGTCGGGCGGCTCGCCGTCGATGTCGGGGGCCGCCCCGACATCTACCCGATCAACTACGTGATCGATGACGGCGCGATCGTCTTTCGCACCGGGGCGGGAACGAAGCTCGCCGCCGCCGCGCTCATGCATCACGTCGCGTTCGAGATCGACCGCTACCAACCGAACGACCGGACCGCGTGGAGCGTCGTCGTCAAGGGATGGGCCGAGCAGGTCGAGCGGATGGAAGAGGTGTTCGACGTCGAGGAACTCCCCCTGTTCCCGTGGGCCGCGCATCCCAAGCCCAATTTCGTCAAGATCACCCCGCACGAAGTGACGGGTCGACGGTTCCACGTCGTCGACGATGTCGCCCCCGATTCGTCGATCGGTTGGGAGCCGGTGGAGGCCGGCACCGACGCCGTCGTTCCCGAACCCGGCGCGGATTACCACCCGGGCGAGCCGTACATGCGGCCCGGCTGAGCAGTCCTCGACACCAGCTCGCCGTCGGATCGGCGTCAGCTCGGGACGACCGCCACGGGACACGGGCACTCGTGCAGCATCCACGTCGTCACGGAACCGAGCACGGCTCGACCCATTCCACCGAGGCCGCGCGGCCCGAGGACCACCAGGTCGGCGTCGGTCATCGCCTCCGCCAACGCCTGTCGCGGCCCGTGGAGGACCACCACCCGTTCGGCGCGTCCCTCGGGGTCGGCCTCGTCGGCCTCACCGCGGATCCGGGCCTCGGCGGACTCCACGTACTCGGGATGCCGCTCGACCACCAACTCGGGGCGCAGCCAGGGAATCACGTCGATCGCGATGAGCGCGGACACCGTCGCCGATGCCGGTGCGTGCGCGATCGCCCAGCGCAATGCGGCCTGCGCGTGCTCGCTGCCGTCGAAACCCACGACGATCCGCCGACACGGCCGCTGCTCCCACGTGTCGGGCACGATGACGACCGGCCCGGCGGCGTGAGTGGCGAGATCCCTGCTCACCGAGCCCAACACGCGGTGCCGGAACTCGCTGATCCCCCTGCGACCGACGACGACGACCTCGGTCGGACCGGTGAGCTCGAGCAGCGCGTCGGAGGGGTGTCCTTCGACGACGAGCAGATCCCCCACGGCGTCACCCGCACCGACGAGGTCGATCGTCTCGGTCGCGGCGACTTCGGCGGTCGCCTGGATCCCCATCCGGTCGACGTCGGCCACCCGGCGCCCAGCGAGCGCGAAGATCGGAAGCGGGACGTGCCATGCGCAGACCGGGACCACCTCGGCGTTTCGGTCCTCCGCGATCGAGACGGCCCACCGCAGCGCTGCCGCCGCGTCATGGGATCCGTCGACACCGACGAGCCAACGTGTCGCATCAGGCCCTTCGGTCACGTCGTCCATGCCTCGCAACCTAGCGACCGGTGGCGGTCGCCGAACACCGTCGAAGGTCCCGTGCGCGGACCCCTGCGCCGGCCCCGATGACTTTTGGCCCTACTGTCTGGCAGCCGCGTCGCGTGAACTAGCAGCATGAGCGACGTGAACCCGTCACCCGGCCCGGCAACCGGTGGCGTGGCAGAACTCCCGACCGGCGATCTGGGTGCTCGGTTCCGACGGTTCGGACTGCGCTCGTCACGCCGCTTCGTGGGCGGTACAGCACGCACCCGGGCGTGCGCACACGATTCGAATCGCAACGGCATGGAACATTCCGAGCGTTCCGTCGCTCGCTCCGATGGGCCCGGCGACGCCGACGTGGGACGTTCGCGCCGTCGAGCGCGCCGCGACGGCCGAGGCCGAGGCAGGCGCCCGACGTGTCCGCGCCGGCCTCGGTCTCGATCCCGATGCGGGTGCCGACGAGGCCGCGGCGATCAACGTCGAGATCGACGTTCGCGAAGGCCCGACCTCGTCCGTTCTCATCGACGCCGCCCACGAGGCAGCGCTCCTCGTGCTCGGGTCCCGGGGCCTCGGCGGTTTCAGCCGCCTCGTGCTCGGTTCCACCAGCACGCAGTGCGCCACCCACGCCCCGGTCCCGACGGCGATCATTCCCCTGGAAGCACCTCTGCTCACGGCGCGGCGAATGGTGGTTGCGTTCGATGGATCCGAGAACTCGATGACGGCGTTGCGCTGGGCGATCGGGTTCGCCGACCCCGAAGCCGTGATCGAATGCGTGATGGTGTGGGACGTGACGCCGATCGTCGTCGGCGCCGATCAGTTCTTCTTTCCCGAGGCGAGCGATCTCGCACGCGAACGGTTCGATCACCTCGTCGAACAGGTCGTCGAAGAGGTGGCCGCCGCCCACCCTGGACTGAACCAGCCGAGGATCGAACACAACTTCATCGAAGGCCGACCCCGCACGGAGCTGGCCCGGGTGGCCGAAGATGCCGACCTGCTGGTGATGGGAGCACGCGGACACGGTGCCATCGGCGCTGCGATTCTGGGCTCGGTGTCGACCTGGCTGCTGCACCAGGTACGTCGCCCGATGGTGGTCGTCCCCCACCCGGTCGACAGCGAAGGTGTGCACGAACGGTCCTGACCGGCAACACTGTCGAGATGATTCGCGTCTTTCTTCTCGACGACCACGAAGTCGTACGTGGCGGCGTACGCGCCGCACTGGACGCACAGGACGACATGACCGTCGTTGGCGAGGCGGGGAACACCGGCGATGCGATCGAGGTGGTGCGTGAGTGCAGTCCCGATGTCGCAGTCCTCGATGTCCGACTCGAGGACGGGAGCGGCATCGACGTCTGCCGCGAGATCCGCTCCGAGTTCGACAACGTCCAATGTCTGATCCTGACGTCGTTCGAGAGCGACCGCGGCATTGGTCGACGCCGGTCTCGCGGGCGCATCGGGCTTCGTCCTCAAGCAGATCCGCAGCAACGACCTGATCGATGCGATCCGCCACGTGCACGAGGGCAGGCGGCTCCTCGACGACGCCGCGGTCAGAATCGCGATGCGCCGGCTCCGCAACAGCGAGGAGGGCCGCCTCGACGACCTGACTCCGCAGGAGCTTCGGATCTTCGACTACATCGGCGAAGGACTCACGAATCGCCAGATCGCCACCGAGATGTACCTCGCCGAGAAGACGGTGAAGAACTACGTCTCGAACCTCCTGGCCAAGCTCGGGATGTCACGCCGCACCGAGGCCGCTGCGCTGGCCGCCCGTCTCGAGGAGCGCAGCCACCACGACGATTGACACGCCCGCGGCCGACCTCAGCGCTTCACACCGGGAGTCAGGGGCACGGCCCACACGAGCCGGGTCCCGGAGGGTTCGTTGGCCTCGATCGCGCATGATCCGCCCAGTTCCGCGGCCCGCCACATCATGTTCGACAGCCCACCCTTGGTCTTCGGTCGGCGGGCGATGCCGACCCCGTTGTCCTCGACGACGAGCGACACCTGGCCGTCGGTGCACTTGATGGTCACCTGCGCCTCGGTGGCATCCGCGTGCCGGGCGACGTTGGACAGTGATTCGGTCACCGTGGCGATCAGTTGATCCGCGACGAAATCGGGCAGATCGTCGAGCTGCCCGGTCACACGGAGTTCGGGAGCGAAGCCGAGGTGCTGCGCCCGCTCGTTGACGACGGATGCGAGCTGACTCGAGAGACTCTGGCGCTCGTCGGACTGGCCGATCTCGAAGATCGCCTGACGCAGCTGCCGGATCGTCTCGTCGAGACCGTCGGTGATCTCGTTCAGGCGATCGCGTACCTCCGGCGAATCGACCAGTCCCACGAGCCCCTGGATCGACATGCCGGCAGCGAAGATCCGTTGGATCACCATGTCGTGGATGTCGCGCCCGATGCGCTCGCGATCGCGCAGCAGTGCCAGGCGCGCCATCGTCTCCTGCCTGTCGGAGACATCGCGCACGGCCGCGATGGTCATCACCGTTCCGGCCATGTCCACCGGGCTGAGGCTGATCTCGACCGGAAACCGCGAGCCGTCGCGTCGCTGACCCTGCAGTTGCAACCCGGTCCCCATCGGTCGACGGGTCGGATTCGCCGAGTAGTCCTCTCGGACGGCGGCATGACCGGCGCGTAGATCGTCGGGCACCAGGAGTTCGACCGACGACCCCACGAGTGCGTCCTGCGACGCCCCGAAGACGACCTCCGCCGCCTCGTTCGCGAGCCGGATCACTCCGTCGCGGTCGACGAGCATCATGGCATCGGGAGCGGCCGACAGGAGCAATCCGGCGAGTTCCACATCGGTCAGATCCTGCATCGCATTCGCGACACTACGCCCAACCGCGAAGCGGTCGAAATCGACGGTGCTCCGACATCGGAGCGGGCCCCGACGCCCGCGTCGCTCAGCGAATGGGCACGCCGGTGTCGGCGATGTGGCCGTATTCGTCCTGCAGCGAGCGCTTGAGCACCTTGCCCGACATGTTCCTCGGCAACGGCTCGTCGCGCACCACGAGGTAGCGGGGCAACTTGAAGTCGGCGAGATCGGTGGCGCAGGCCTGCAGCACCGCCGACGCGGTCACCAGTTCGTCGTCGCCCACGGCGATCACGGCCGGCGTTTCACCCCACCGGTCGTCGGGGACACCGATCACCGCGACCTCGGTGATCCCGGGGAGCGAGGACAGCAACCGTTCGATCTCGGCGGGGTACACGTTGAGTCCACCCGAGATCAGCATGTCCTTCGCCCGATCGACGACGTAGAGATATCCCTCGTCGTCGACCCGGCCGAGATCGCCGGTGTGGAGCCAGCCGTTGCGCAGCGCTGCTGCGCTCTCGTCAGGGCGGTTCCAGTAACCCGCCATGTTCTGCGGACCGCCGACGAGGATCTCGCCGATCTCTCCGGCGGGCACGGGCTGGTCGTCGTCATCGCCGATCATGATCCGACCGTGCATGACCGGGAGACCGGCCGATCCCAGCTTGCGGAGGGCGTCGTGCGGGAGAAGCACCGTGCCCGCGGCGGACGCCTCTGTCAGGCTGTAGCCCTGCGCCATGGGGATGCCGCGTGCCTGGACCGCACGGATCAGCGACTCCGGCACCGCTGCTCCCCCCGAGGACGCAACTCGCCATGACGACAGGTCGGTCGTCTCCCAGCGCGGATGATCGATCATCGACTGGTAGATCACCGGGACGGCGAACAGGCCGGTGATCTGCTCCGACTCGATCAGCTCGAGCCCGCGCGCCGGATCGAAGCCACGCTCCAGCACCACGCAGCCGCCCGCCCAGTAGGTGAACAACCACACGGCAAGACCACCGGTGAACGCGAGCGGGAACGGGAGCAGTACCCGATCGCTCGGCCCGAGCGCCATCGCCTGAGCCCAGCCCTGGGAGCCGGCGTTCCACGACGCATGGGTGAGGATGGCCCCTTTCGGGTCGCCGGTGGTGCCCGACGTGTAGCAGATGAAGGCGGCGGCCTCTCCCCCACCGCGTGCCCACGTGTCGACGGTCCCACCGCTGACGCGATGATCGTCGAGATCGTCCGCCATCACCACCGGTCGCGCACCGAGTTGCACCAGGGCCGGCTCGAAGACTTCCTCACTCACGACGATCCGGCAGTCCGCATCGGCAGCGACATAGGCGACTTCGCTGGCCGTGAACCGCACGTTCATCGGCACGACGACCGCGTCGAGCTTGAGAACCGCCAGGGCAACCTCGCACCACTCCGGACGGTTGCTCATCAGCAATCCGACGCGGTCGCCGACACCGACGCCGAGCGCCGCGATACCCACCGCGAGTTCGTCGGTGCGCCGATCGAGGTCACGCCAGGTGAAGTCGCGTCCTTCGAAGCGCAAGCCGACATCGTCCGGACGGTTGGCCGACCAGTAGCGGCCGATGTCGGCGAGGTGCATGTCGTCTCCCTTGCTGGTCCGTTGCTCCGCCTCGTCGGACGGTGGACACGACGTTACGTTTCGGACCATGACGGCGACGGCTCGGATCGGCATCTCGTTGTTGTCGGGCGACCGGGGGATCACGCCGGTCGAACTCGCACGGGCGGTCGAGGACCGCGGCTTCGAGTCCTTGTGGCTCCCCGAACACAGCCACATCCCGATTTCGCGTGACACCCCCTGGCCCGGCTCGCTGTCGGGCGAACCGTTGCCGGAGGTCTACTCGCGATTGCTCGACGCGACGGTGTCGCTCGCGATGGCGGCGGCGGTGACGACGCGTCTGCGGCTCGGAACCAGCGTGCTGCTGCTGGCGGCACGAGATCCGCTGTGGACGGCGAAGGAGTACGCGACGCTCGATCTGCTCAGCGGCGGCCGGGTCGAGATGGGCGTCGGGTTCGGCTGGAATCGCGAAGAACTCGAGAACCACGGCGTCGAGTTCTCGGCGCGCTGGGACCACACGCGCGAGTCGGTCGGCGCGCTTCGGGCGCTCTGGAGCGACGAGGTCGCCGCGTTCCACGGCGATCACATCGACTTCACGGACTCCTGGGCCTGGCCGAAACCGACGACATCACGTGGTCCGCGCGTCCACATCGGCGGGGGCGCGGGGCCGCGCCTGCTCGGCCACGTTGCCGAGTGGGCGGACGGGTGGCTCCCGATCAGTGCGAGGCCGTCGCTCGCCGGCCGGCTCGCACTTCTCGACGAGGCGTGCGAACGCGCCGGCCGCGACCGGTCCGACATCGCCGTGAGCGTGTTCGGCGCAACGACCGATCCGGGCGCCCTGTCGAATCTGTTCGACGAGGGCGTACACCGGGCGGTCCTGACATTGCCGTCCCACGATCGCGACGACGTCCTGCGCCACCTCGACGGGTGGGCGAAGATCCTCGACCGGATCTGAGCCTCGCCACGTCGGGCGATCGGTGGCGGCTATGCCTCGGAGATGCCGGCCCGGATGGCCGCGACGACGTCGTCGGGCACCTCCGTCATGCCGTGCGCTGCCGCGGCGTGTTCGGCGGCGGCGGCGAGGACGTCGTCCTCGGTCTGCCCCGTCACGACGCCGTCGCAGCCGGGAACCACGTCTCCACATGCGAACTTCTTCATGAACTCTCCTCGGGTTGCGTGCCCCGTTTCGGGGCGAACGGTTGTCGGAGATCAGCTCGGCGACACCATCGAGCGCGCTTGTTCGTCGGTGAGCTCCATGTCGTGGACGGACTTGGCGTGGGCCTGCGCCTCGGCGACGACCTCCTCCTCGTCCGCTCCTCGGAGCACCGTCCCACATGGGCACTCGATCTTGTGTCCGCTCATCTGCTGTCCTCCACGTGGCAACCTAGGAATCCGGAGTTGGTGGATCGTTGGAGAAACCTTGGCACGTTTGTATCTCACCGGAGGACTCCGGATGGAAGGACCCGAGGGGACCTTCGAAGGCGTGGACCTGCCGGGCGGCCAGGGGCGGGTGGCGTTCGTGGCCCTCGCGATCGAGCGACGACCCCTCTCCCACGATCGTCTCGCTGACATCATCTGGGACGACCATCCCCCGACCCAGTGGAAGAGCGCCCTGGCGGCGGTGATCTCCAAGATCCGATCGTTGATCGTCCAGATCGGATTCGACGCGGCCACGACACTCACCTCGTCGGGGGGCACGTACGCGTTCGCGCCCGCCGCCGACATGTGGATCGATCTCGAGCAGGCCCACCGCCGTCTCGATCGCGCCGAGGGCTCACTCCGCCACGACGACGCGGCTGACGCAACACGAGAGGCAACGGTTGCATCGGCGATTCTCCGGCGACCGCTCCTGCCGGGTGAGGCGGGACTGTGGCTCGAGGCGATGCGACGCCAGCAGCTCGACGCGCTGTATCGCACGTACATCACGCTCGCCGCCGCCTGGAACATGCTCGGCGACCGTCAGATGGCCTCGACCATGGCGGAGGCCGCCGTCGAGATCGACCCGTACCGCGAGCGCGGCCACCGCCTGCTGATCGAGATCGAACGCAACCGCGGCGACAGCGGCGCCGCGATGCGGGCCCTTCGCCGATGCGAACAGGTCTTCACCGAGGAGATCGGCGTTGCGCTGTCGCCCGAGACGTCACGCCTCGCCGACCTCCTCCGCCGAGGCGAGCGGTGACCGCGACCGTCCTCACGCCGACGATGCGGGTGGGGCGACGACCTCACCCGGGTACGGGAACCATCGAAGCCGTTCGAAGTCGTCGGTCGTGGTCGGCGCGGCGCTCTCACCCCTGGGCGCACAGGTGGCCTCGGCACAGCGCCGACGCGCCTCGTCGAGCAGGCCGGCGAGGTCACTCGGACCGCGCGTGCGCCGGTTGTCGTAGCGCATCTCGCCATCCGCATACGAGATCCCGAACAGCGACATCGCAGGGTCGGGCCGAGCGTTGCGGTGATGCCACAGTCCGGTGTCGGGCTCGAAGCGATATTCCGGCATCAGCCGGGCGCCGTGTTCGGCGACGAGGTGAACGGCGTCGACGATGTAGCGGAACGTCGCCTCGTCGATGAAGTAGTTGAAGTTCACCCGGATCCATCCGGGTTTGATGCCTTCGCACCCGCGGTTGATCTCGCGTTGGAATTCGTGCGAGGTGTCGATGTCGATGCCGAGCAACCGGTGGCCGTACGGCCCGGCACACGAGCAGCCCCCGCGGGACTGGATGCCGAACAGGTCGTTGAGGAGCGCCACCACGAAGTTGTGGTGCAGGTAACGGCCGTCGTCCCCGTGACGAACGACGAACGAGACGATCGACAGCCGTTCCGCGTCGTGGTTGCCGAGAACCATGATGTTCGGGTCGGCGTCCCACGAGTCGATCGCTCGGCTGACGAAGTCGTGCTCACGACGAGCGATCGCATCGACGCCCACGGCCTGCTTGAGCTGGAAGACGAGCCCCGCCCGAATCGACTCGATGATGGCCGGGGTGCCCGCCTCCTCCCGGTGCTCGATCACCGGGTGGTAGTCGTGTTCGTTCGTGTTCACGTAGGTGACCGACCCGCCACCGGGGACATCGGGCACCCGATTCGCGAAGAGGTCCCGACGAGCGACCAGGATGCCGGGAGTCCCGGGTCCGCCGATCATCTTGTGCGGCGAGATGAACACCGCGTCCTTGTGGGCGAGTGGCCGATCCGGATCGGACGCGTTCGCCGAACCGGTTGACCCGGCCATCTCGATCGCCACGTACGGAGCCGCGGCGGCGAAGTCCCAGAACGCGAGCGCACCGTGACGATGGAGCATCGTGGACACAGCGTCTGCGTCGGTGACGATGCCGGTCACGTTCGAGGCGGCCGAGAACGATCCGATCTTCACGGGGCGATCGGCGTGGCGAATGAGTTCACGTTCGAGATGGCCGAGGTCGACGTGCCCGCTCAGGTCCTCGTCGATGATGACGACGTCGGCGATCGACTCGCGCCACGGCAGCTCGTTGGAGTGGTGCTCGTACGGTCCGATGAACACGACCGGTCGGTCCTCGGCGTCGATGTGGGCGCTCAGGCCGTACCGATCGTCGAGGGACGACGGGATCCGCAACCCCAGGACGCCGATCAGTTTGTCGATCGCACCGGTGGCCCCGCTCCCACAGAAGAGCACGGCATGCTCGTCGGTCGCCCCGACGCACGCGGCGATGATCGAACGCGCCTCCTCGCGGAATCGGGTGGTCTGGAGCCCGGTGCCCGACGCCTCGGTGTGGGTGTTCGCATACAACGGCAGCACGACGTCGCGGAGGTAGTCCTCGATGAAGCCGAGGGATCGCCCCGACGCCGTGTAGTCCGCATACACCACCGGACGCGGCCCGAACGGGCCGTCGATGATCTCGTCGCCGCCGATGATCGAACGCCGAATCGTGGCGACCAGCCGGTCCGTCGCCCGCAACGAGCGCTCTTCGTTTTCGTGCGGGCGCCGGAGGTCCATCCCCAGAGTCTGCGTCAGGTGCTGCGGTGCGACCAGGGTCGGACGTCATTCCGGTGCGGTTCGGGTCGGCCAGAAATGTGACGATTCGATGTCGACTCCCGCGCCGACAGCCCGGGCGCCGGCGCCCACCGGACCCAATTCCCTTTGCCCTTGCTGAGGTTGAACGTCCTTGACAAATATTACGGTTGCGTTACACTGCCGGCGCGGGTCGAAGGGGAGGTCCTCCACATGCAGCTGTTGACTGCCGATGTCGACATGGATCGCTACTGGGCTTCGGTCGGTTCGGCCGTCGGCCGCCTCCTGATCGTCGTCGTGGTGACGGTCGTGACACTGCGCATCGTCCGGATGCTGATTCGGCGGGTGGACGATCAGCGCTTTCGCGAGCAGCTGATGTTCTTCGTGCCGAAGCTTGCGCTCGTCGTGGTCGTCATCCTCGCGCTGGCCGCCGTCGGCATCGACGTGTCCGGTTTCGCCGCGGTGATGGCGACCGTCGGGTTCACGGGGGCTGTGATCTTCACGCCGGTCGGCCAGAACTTCGTCGCCGGGGCGATGATTCGCATCGACGACATCTACGTCGTGGGCGACGCGGTCACCGTCGGCGACCTGAATGGCAAGGTGGTCTACCGCTCGCTCCTGCGCACCGAACTCGAACTGCCCGACGGCTCCAAGGCGTGGGTTCCGAACTCGATCTTCCAGGAGAACCAGGTGCTCAATCACAGTCGCATGGGCGGCTGGCGCATCTGTGTGCAGGTTCCTCTGGACCGAGCCTCGGATCGCGCGAAGGCGCAGGAGGTCATGGACGAGGTGATGGCCTCGTTGACGTGGAACTGCCGCGGCAAGACCGCATTCATCGCGTTCGACCGCGTCGGTGGCGAAGCGATGTTCTTCAACGCCTACGCCTGGATCGACGACCGAACGAGAGAACCCTGGTTCCGAGGGCTCCTGCTGAGCGAGCTCGTCGATGCGTTGGAAGGTGTCGACGTGTCGGTGGGACAGACCACCAACCTGTCGATCGGCTCGACCCGCCGCGAGGCGGACGCGGTCAACGAGATCCAACGCCAACTCGAGCGGTGAGACCCGTGCCCGGCCCGCTCGGAGTCACGGGACGCTCGTGATCGCCCGTGTTCAACCGGCGTAGTAGCCGGTGATGTCGATGATGAAGTCGGTTTCGCCGTTCGGTCCGGACTCGACGATGACGAACCCGTTCTCCTCGAACGCCTGGCCGACCGCGACGACACTTCCGTTGGCGATGACCTGGCGGGATTGAGTCCAGTTGATCGTGGAGTTTCCGGGCCACGTGGTCCCGGTCGGATACACCGCCAGATAGCCGCGCCCGACCGTGGAGGCCACCGTCAGGTTGTACGCGACCGCGACCAGGTTGGTCGAGGGAATCTTGGTGGTGCAGTCCTCATCGGTGACGACGTCGACGATCCGGACCTCGTTGGGCCCGAGAGGCCCGGTCCCATCGGTGCAGGACTCTCCGGAACGGCTGTCGTACGCTCGGTACGGGGTCACGGGATAGAAGGTGGCGCCGACCGCCACAGCGGCGGCGTCGGCGCTTCCCGACCTGTTGACATCGGTGGGAGCCGGGCTGTCGGCGCCGGCGGAATTGGTCATGATCAGCGTTCCCGCTGCCATGGCAACAGCCGTGAGGCCGATCCGGATTCGACGTGTCGGACGGGTGCGTGTCGGGTCTTTCTGTGTTTGGTTCATCGGACCCTTCTAGCAAAGTCCGCCTCTCCGGGTCGATGGGGCCTCACCGGAGCCGAGCGACACAGCCCTTCCGGCCGCGAGGACGAATGTGTTACACAGAATGGAAGCCGCCGGGCCCCGATGCGGAATCGAGGCCGTCAACTCGACCGGGGAGGGAGAACACGTGCACGACATCACCCGCGACGCGGGGTCCGAGACCCCTGTTCACCGAGATCGGTGAGCGACGGCCGTCGAACGGGGTGGGTGCGGTGAGCCTCGTTCGCGAGGAGACCTCCGGTGGGACCGAGCGGCGAAGCGAGGTTGCGGCCCGGAGCTTCGACCGCGATCCGGTCGGATTCGGGGATGGTCGATGAAGCTGTTCGTCAGCTACGGCCGCCAGGACGAAGTGGGAGTCGAAGCGCTCGTCACCGACCTCGAACGCGCCGGACACGACACCTGGTTCGACCGGCACATCACCGGCGGCCAGCAGTGGTGGGACGAGATCCTCGACCGGATTCGGTGGTGCGATGGATTCCTGTTTGCGCTGACGCCCGACTCGGCGGCGTCGCGCGCCTGTCAGAATCGAACTCTCGTACGCCGTCTCGCTCGGTAAGCCGATCGTTCCTGTCATGCTGGTCGCGACGAACGTGGAACTCGCTCCCGACCCGATCGGAGTGACGCAGATCATCGACTACTCCGAGCCGAGCAGCCAGAGCGCGATCGCTCTCGTGACGGCGCTGGCCGGGACGCGCGAGGCCCCACCGCTGCCCGAGCCGCTGCCGTCCGCCCCGGCTGCACCGCTCACCGATCTCGGACCGGTTCGTGAAGCGCTGTCGGCACCATCGCTCACGCAGGCCGAACAGGAGCAGGTGCTGGCACAGCTCACCCAGCGCCGTGACGAGCTGGACCAGGCCGCCACCCTGCGCTCGCTCCTGACGCGGTTCCGCCAACGGAGCGACGTGCTCGAATCGGTGGCGCATTCGATCGACGCGCTCCTCGCCTCGCTTCCCATCGACGGGCGACCGGACCGATCGACGCGAGTGCGTCGGCCGATCTCGCAACGGGACCCCGATTCGGTCGATCGACTGCGCTCGCTCATCACACACGTGCGCTCGGGAAACCTGACGCCCGTGATCGGTCATGGCCTGAACGACTCGATCATCGGCCCGACGCGAATGATCGCCCTCGAATGGTCGCGGACGTTCGAGTTCCCGATGGCCAAGCATCAGCACGAAGCGATGGCGGACGTGGCGCAGTTCGTGACGGTGATGACCAACATCGACACGCTGCGGTCGAGCCTGAACGACTTCCTGCTGCGCGAGCTCCGGTCCCGCTACCCCGAGGTGGAGGCCGCCGACAGTAGCGACCTCGGCGAGGCCATGCGGCTCGCCTGGCGAGGCAATCGATCGGCGGATGATCCGTATCTGGTCCTCGCCGATCTTCCGTGTCCGATCTACGTGAACGCCAACCCGTGGAGCCTCCTGGCCGACGCCCTCACCGAGGCGGGGCGTGACCCCGTCGTCGAAGTGTGCCACTGGCGCGAAGACGTCTACGAGTGGCCGACATCGATCTTCGAGGCCGAACCCTCGTACACGCCGAGCGTCGAGCGACCCCTGGTCTTTCACGTCTTCGGCGAGGTCGCGACGCCGGACTCGCTCGTGCTCACGCAGGACGACTTCGACGAGTTCCTGATGGCGGTCGCCGAGAATCGGTCGATCATCCCGCCGATCGTTCAGCGGGTACTGGCCAACTCCGCGATCATGCTCCTCGGCTTCGAGTTGGAGGAACGCGACGTCAAGGTGCTGATGCGCAGTCTCATCGGCCAGGAGGGCAGCAGGAAACTCGATCGCTTCACGCACGTCGCCGCCCAGCTCGAGTTCTCGACCGAGATGACGTCACCCGCTCGTGCCCAGCGGTACATGGAACGCTATTTCTCGAAGTTCCACCAACCCTCGATCGATCTCTTCTGGGGCACGGTCGACGAATTCGCCGCCGACCTCGCCGAACTCTGGAATGCGACGACATGAGCGACGAGCCGCTGGACTCGACGAACGAACTCGGTGACGACTCGGGCGCCGAGTGGCCCGACAATCCCTACGTCGGCCCCCGGTCGTTCGCGTACGGCGAGCGGCTCTACGGACGCGATCGCGAGGTGGCCGAACTGAGCGACCAGATCGTTGCTCAGCGGGTCGTACTGTTGTACTCACCCTCGGGAGCCGGGAAGTCGTCGCTGCTCGAAGCGTCGCTGCGGCCACAGTTGGAACGGTTCGACTTCAGGGTGATGCCGACGATCCGAGTCGGCCACGAGCCACCACCCGAGTTCGACGAGTTCGACGTCCGAAACCGGTACATGCTCAGCACGCTGTTGTCGCTCGAGGAAGGAAGACCGAAGGGCAGGCAACTCGATCGAGCCGAGCTGACCGAGATCGCGTTCGCGGAGTACCTGCAGGACTACATCCGCCCCCCGGACGAGTCCAGCGACGTCGACGAGGGTGAGCCGTGCCTGTTCTTCGATCAGTTCGAGGAGTTGTTCACACTCGATCCGACCGACATCGAACAGAAGACCGCGTTCCTGGAGGAGATCGGCATCTCGCTGCGCAACCGGGGCCTCTGGGCACTGTTCGCGATGCGCGAGGACTACATCGCCCAACTCGATCCCTATCTGCACCTGCTGCCGCGACGCATGAACTCGCGGTACCGACTGGACCTGCTCGGCGTCGACGCCGCCCGCGTCGCAATGCGCCAACCTGCCGAACACCGTGGTGTGGCGTTCTCGCCGGAAGCGGCGGACCACCTCATCGACGACCTTCGCAAGGTGAAGGTACAGCGAGCCGGTCAGGTCGTGGAGGAACTCGGCCCCTACATCGAACCCGTCCAACTGCAGGTCGTCTGCCGCCAACTCTGGAGCTCATTGTCATCATGACCTCGACCATCGACGTGACCACCATCGACATCGACGACGTCATCGCACTCGGCAACGTCGACGAATCGCTCGCCAGTTTCTACGCCGACGCCATCGCATCCGCGGCCGCCGCGAGCGGCGCGACCCAACGGGAGATACGGGACTGGGTCGACGACGAACTGATCAGCGAACAGGGGTTCCGCACCCAGGCGCTCACCGGCCCGGGAGAGAACGGGGCCGCCGTGCTCATGGCACTCGAGAACGCGCATGTCCTGCGCGCCGATTCCCGCCGGGGTGCAGAATGGTACGAGCTTTCCCACGACCGACTCGTGGCACCCGTGATCGAGAGCAATTCGGCATGGCGCGCGGCGAACCTCTCGCCGCTCCAACTCGAGGCGGTCGCATGGCAGGCGCAGGGACGGCCCGAGTCCCTACTGATGTCCGGCACTGCTCTGGCGGCAGCGCAGGCGTGGGCTGACGCCCATCCCCAGGCGCTCGCACCGGACGACGCCGACTTCCTCGCCGCCTCTCACGACACCGAGCAGCGAGCACTCGCGATCGCCCGCACGCGCCGACGCTGGCGCATCGCCGCGATCGTCGTCGGGGTAGCGCTGCTCGCCCTCGGCTTCTTCGCATACGACGCGATGAGGGACAGATCGAGCCTCCAACAGGCGCGCGACGAGGCCGAGGCGAACGCGCTCGAGGCCGAGGCCAACGCTGTCGACGCGACGCAGCAGGCCGATCAAGCCGAGGCGGCTCGCTCCGATGCCGAGGCCGCACGGTCCGAGGCGGAGATCGCCGCAGGGCGCGAACGGGAAGCACGCGAAACGGCAATCGACGAGCGCGCGGCAGCGGAAGCGGCACGCGCTGATGCCGAGAAGGCCGCCGCTGTCGCAGACGAGCAACGCGCAGAAGCCGTCGCCGCCCGCGCCGAGGCGGAGGAATTGCGAGCGATCGCAGAAGAGAAGGAGCTGAACGCCTTCTTCGCTGCTGTCGACGCGAACGAACAACGACAGGCAGCAGTGGCGTCCGCAGCCGAAGCAGACCGACAGCGACAAGCAGCAAACGCGTCCGCAGCAGAAGCCGACCGGCAGCGAACGGCAGCCAGCGGCACGAAGATCGCAAGACCATTCAAGGCCGCCGGACCCTGTCTGCCCAACGTGCCGAAGTCTGCGGAGCTCAGGTCCCGTGATTCCCGCGGCTCACCTCACTCATCCAGATGCCCGCTCCGGTGGAGGTGCAGATGTCGCTGCACTCGAGCTAGCTGTGATTCCGAGTGTCGCGGCATGCACTCGATCGCTTGAACTGATACTCCATCGAAGCGACCGAGCCTGTGGCGCCCGCCGACGCGCTTGATCGACCTCGGTTGCTCCGCGACCCGCTGCGAACAGCTCCGGACAGCCCGGTGCGGTCACCTCAGGTTGGCCCAGAGCGTGCACGGCACGACGACGATGACGGGGAGCATCACGACGATTCCGACGACCGCCGGACGCCGGCGCACGTCGACTGCTCCGACCGCAGCATTGTTGCGGTACTCGACCGGGAGGGTGGCGAGCACTTCCTCCAGGTTCTCGACTTCCGGCTTCGACCGGGCCGTGACCCAGAGGTAGATCCCCAGGAGGATTCCGGAGGAGACCACGGCCAACGACACGCTCTTGACAGGGTCGAGGTCGGTGCGATCCAACTCGTCGCCGACCATGCTCATCCCGATGGCCGTCGGCATCGCAGCTGCCAACAGCACGGAGAGCATCACGATTCCCCAGAAGGACGCCCGTTCGATCACTCGGACGTAACGAACTCGACCGGCCAGATCGTGATCAGCCGCTCGACGCGTCGACACGGCCTCGGCGAGTGCGGGAACGGCGGCCACCGTCGCGAACGCCGCGAACACCGGATAGGTGACGTAGACCGGAGTCCGCAGGCCCTCGATGTCCAGGAAGTTCAGTGCGATCAGGGGCAACACCACCCACATGAATCCGGCGACCAGCACGACCCGCGCCAGGTCGAACTCGGCGACTCGGTCGACCCAGCGATCGAGAGCGACACTGACCGAGGCGGCAGCGGCGACCGTCGCCATCATCACCACGTAGGTCACCATCGTCACGAGCACGGCGTCCGTGTCCTTGGTACTCGACGGGAGAGTCGACCACGTGACCCACGCGGACAGCGTGGCCCACAGGCCGGCGGTGACGACCGCCAGCGCGATGACCGCGGTGGGTCGGGGGAACGCAGGGGTCGCGACGGGCTCGTCCAGGCCCGCCAACCGTGCCCGTTCGCGATCGAGCTCCTCCAGATGGGATCTGACATGGCGTTCGATCTGATCGAGGTCCTTCGAGTCGGCGAACGGCACGGCGTGCAAGCGGGCGATCTCCGCGATGCTGGGATGGAGTTGCGACGCCGGCGGGTGCTCCTGCCCGTCGATCAGAACCGGGAGCACTCGTTTGTCGAGCCGGAACGCGATCGTCAGCTCACGGACGACCCAATCGTCCGCGTCCTGGATCCGCCACGGCCCGGTCGACGTCTCACCGAGCCAGTGCTCGCCGATCAGGGCGAGGACGACGTCGCAGCCCTCGATCTCCCGCTCCAGCGCGTCGGGGAAGTCGTCACCGGTGCGGAGCTGGTCGTCGTGGAACGCAGCCTGCACCCCGTCGACGCTCTCGATCTGCTCGAGTCGCTCGGCGATCCACCCCACCGGAAACAGGCCGTCGGCACGTCGGTACGACAAGAAGATGCGCGCCATACCGAACCATAACCCTGGGGTCCGAGCAGGCTGTTCCGCACGTCGTCCACATCGCCGGCGAACGCGACCGAGACGGCGTGATGGCAGCACCGCGACGGCAGTGACGGAACGTTCGGGGTCGAGCACGTCGCGGCGATGCGCGACGCTGAGGGCATGCGCCGTCATCTCACGCTCGTACGCCACGCGAAATCTGCGTGGACCGACGCGTCGCTCGCCGATCACGACCGACCGCTCGCGCCCCGCGGCATCAAGGCCCTGCCGCGGCTGCGAGCGCACCTCACGCACGCCGCCTCTCCACCGGAGCTCGTTCTCTGCTCGACGTCCCGGCGCACCGTCGACACTCTCGAGGGGATTCGAGATGCTCTGCCGCGACATGCGCGGGTCGAAATGGAACGGTCCGTCTACGACGCGACTGCCGATGCTCTCCTGGCTCGGCTGCGACTCCTCGACGGTGACGTCGGCTCTGCGATGGTGATCGGCCACAACCCGGCGATTCAGGACCTGGCCATGTTTCTCGTCGGCGCCGGCGATCCCGTCTTCCGCGCGCAGTTGTCCGCGAAACTGCCCACCGGCGCGGTCGTGACGCTCTCGTTCGACGGGTCTTGGGATGACCTCGGGGTCGGCTCGGCCCGGCTCGACGAGCTGTTCATGCCACGTCCACCGAGACCGTGACGTGAACACCCGATCGAACCACTCGAGCCGTGCGGTTGATCATCGGGCCATCCGGCCGGTGCGCTCCCGACGTGAACGGCTCGGCGTCGAACGCGTCACACTGGGGTCGATGCCGGACTCGATGGGTGACGTCCTGAACGATCTCGTCGCGGAGTACGACCGCCTCGAAGCGATCCTGTCCTCGCTGAGCAGCGCGCAGTGGAGCGCGCCCTCGGGGGCTCCTGGTTGGACCGTGCGCGACGTCGTGGTTCATCTCGCCCAGACCGAGGAGGGCGTGGCGGTGTCGCTGGCGGCACCGGTCACGGCGTGGACGACCCGCGAGCGCCCGCTCGACGATGCGATCGATGCACAGGTGCACGCAGATGTGGCCGCTGCGAGCGACGTGCTGGACCGGTGGCGATCCGCCCGTCGTTCCTCGGTGGCGGCTCTCGCATCCGCGGATCCCGACGTCGCGGTGCGGTGGGCGGCAGCCCCACTGAAACCAAAGACGCTCGCGACGACTCGCCTTGCCGAGCACTGGGCCCATGGGCTGGACATCTGCGACGCGCTCGGTCTCGAGCTGGAGGACACCGACCGGTTGCGTCACATCGCCTGGTTGGGCCACGCGACCCTGCCGTACGCGCTGGGTCTCGCCGGGCTCGACGCGATCGAGATGCGATGCACGCTCGACGCTCCCAGCGGCGCGGTCTGGACCTACGGGCCGTCGACGGCCTCGCACTGGGTGACGGGATCCGCCGGAGCATTCTGCAGGGTCGGCGCGCGCCGCCTCCCTGCGGAGAACTCGGGCCTCGACGTGTCGGGACCGGCTGCGGCCGAGGCCCTCGGCGTGCTCCGCAACTATGCCGTGTGAGGCGGATCCGGAGTGTTCGTGGGTCGTCGACGGTGGTGACCGACCGTCGACCTGAACGCTCTGTGGGACCGATGTCGATGGCGTCAATATCGAACGCCCAGTTCGCGTCGGCGACCCTCGCCGATCACCTCGCCGAACGACGTGACCCATGCAAGGGACCGGGGCAACGACACACCGGGTGATCATCGTGAACACGAGCACGACGGCTGCGGTCATCGTCAGCCGTCCACCTGGCACGATGCCGGCTTCGGGTACCATGCCCCGGTCACGTTGGTCGCAACCCGTTCGGGTGTCACAGCCGGGCCGATCCTGCGGCCGATCAAGAACCCGACGAGGTCCGACAGCCGACTCGATCGTCCCGCGCGAGGATGAACGAGCGCGAAGCGAACTGCGACAGTCTCGCGTCGAGAAATCGCGCTGATCCATTCACCAAGACCGCAAGGAGAGTCGTGATGGCAATATTCGCGAAGTACGACGGGATCGATGGGGAGTCCGTCGACGCCCACCACGCCGAGTGGGTGGACGTCCTGAGTGTCGATTGGGGCATCTCCCACCCGGGTGGCGGCGCGGGTCGAGGACGTCGACGTGGCGCTGCAACCGTCGAGGACCTGATGCTCACCGTTGAGTACGAAAAGGCTTCCCCGAAGCTGCAGGAGAAGTGCCTGAGAGGCGCTGTCATTCCGAAGTTGGTGATCGAACAGACCGCGACCTACGGCGGCGCTCGCGCAACGTACCTGCGCTACGAACTGAAGAATGTGATGATCACGAGTATCCAGGTCAACGCCTCGGGCGCCGACGAAGCCGGGCCGGGGATCGTGGTCGTCGGGAACAACTTCGAGAAGATCAAAGTGACGTACACCGAGTTCGACGGAGCCGGAAGCAAGAAGGGCAACGTCGAGTACAACTGGAAGATCGAGAAGGGGTCGGCGTAGCCCGGCACCGACCACACTCCGCCCACCGGCTCCGAATCCAGGGCGAACACGCCGACGAGCCGCTCGGGCGCCTGGTCTGCAGCGAGCACGTCGCCGACCCGGTCCAGCAATCGGGACCGGCTCTCCGGCCGGCACGCTGACGGGTGCTGACGGGTGTCGCTGCGATCGTCATCCACGTCGAGACGTCGTCTGGCGGAGCGGACGAAACCGCCGCCTCGACCCCGGTCGGAGCCCTAGTCCAGACAGAACGTCCGTACTTCGACGATGCCGACGACCGGGAACGGGTAGGCCGCGGCGAAGGCGTCGGCGTCCTCGAAAGTCGCAAAGTAGACGGACGCCGCGAGATCGCCGTCCTCGAGCTCCAGCTGTTCGGCCGCTCCTTCGTCACAGCCGATGTCACCGTACGCAACATCGAAACCCAGGCTCTCGCCGGCATCGATGGCGACGGCAAAATCCACGCCGAGCCCGAATCGGTGGCCGGCGCGGCTGCGGTCCCGGCGGCTCTGGCCCGCGGACCACAACACGATCTGGGCGCGACTCCATGTCACGATCGAACCCGACGAGCGGCGCACCATCTGCAGCAACCGGTGGCCGTCGTCGTTGCTGATCTCTCGATCCTGCACGCGTTCTGCCACCGCCCACAGGAGAGCACAATCACACCCTCAGGTGGTGGACGCGAACACACCAACGTTGCCGGTTTCCCACCTAGCTTCCGGCGACGGGTTCCAGGGACAGATACGCGAGCCGGTTGGTGAACTCTGCCCAGGCAGCCAACTCCTCGAAGCTGCCGAACTCGGCATTGTTCCAGCGAACCCAGGCGGCGGTCAGCGCGTCGTCGTCGATGTCGGCGAGGGCTTTGTCCTGCATCAGCCAGGCATTGTCCGTCTCGACCCACTCGATCCAGGTTTCCGTCTCGCCCAGCTCTGCAAGCAGAGCGTCAGCGGTCGCCGTGTCGAGGCCGACCTCTTGCATTGCCGCGACGTCCTCTGGGAACCAGTTCAGCGCGAGGTACGCCTGGTACTTCACCGACGGCAGCGCAGCATCCAGCCTGCTGCTCAGTGAATCGGCGGTCTCCTCGGCCTCTGCAACCCGATCGGTCTCGAGGCTCAACGCTGCCCCGAGTCCTTCGTTCTCAGCCCCGAGGGCATCGACCTCGGTCTCGAGGGCATCCACTGCCTCCTCCGATGCGGTGAGCTCTGCGACGACCTCGTCGTAGTCGCTCTCCGACACCGTCGAACTCAGCAGCCACGAGAATGCGGCCGCGACGGCGGCCACGATGATGACGACCCCTCCGGCGATCCACGGCCATCGTCTCGGCGGATCCGGTGGAGTGGGCAGCACCCTGACCTCGGGAGGGCCGGGTGGGGGACGCACCTCGGGAGCCGGCAACGGTTGGTTCATCTGCAACATCACACACCTCCTGTTCGTGCTCCTGTTCCTGTACCCACGACGATTCCCGCACCCGCCGGTGGGCGCCAGAGGCTTCCGACACGCTTCCCCGCCGCTCGCGACGAGAACCACCGGCGGTATCACGCCCTCGGAGGTCGCCCACCCATCGGCCGACTGTGACCGACCTGACGGCCGAGGACAGCTCGATCCGACCGCCGTCGCGGGCACCGATGATGTGGTCCAACCGCCGATCGCGCGGACCGTCGA
>CAWGNY010000018.1:0-116849 GCA_963824025.1 Ilumatobacteraceae bacterium | reverse complement strand
GGGACGCGGTGCGGCGGCCTTCGCGAGCCGATCGCGAATCGCGTACCCCAGGCCCTCGGCCGCGGGGAGCACAGCGATCAACATGCGCACGCCATCGGCGTCCGCCTGGCGCAGTGACGCGTACAGCTCTCGGGCATAGCGGGCGACGTCGTCGCCGTGGTCGAGGATCCGGGCGCCCGGCGTTCCGGCCGCCAACGCATGCGCGTCGTCGGCGGTGTCGACCAGACGGACTTCGCATCGCGGGGCATAGTGCGACGCCAACATGCCACTCGCCCGTGCGGGACCCGACGCACCAGCGACCTCGGCATCGAGGATGCCGCGGAGCTGCTCTGCGGTGACCGCTCCCGCTCGCAGGATCTGAACGGGATCGACGGTGCAGTCGACGATCGTACTCTCGACGCCGACCGGGCTCGGGCCACCGTCGAGCACGACGTCCGAGTCGGGGTCGAGCAACTCGCCGAGGTCGGCGACGACGTGGTCCGCCGTGGTCGGGCTGACCGCACCGAAGCGATTCGCCGACGGCGCGGCGACGGGGACGCCTGCCAGGCGGATCATCTCGCGGGCCATCGGGTGCGCCGGAACGCGGAGCCCGACGGAGTCCCGCCCGCCCGCCACCATCGCCGGGAACCGATCCGAACGCGGCACGATCAACGTGAGCGGTCCGGGCCACCCGGCGGCCGCCAGCCGACGCGCCGAGAGCGACGCATCGGGTGCCCACAGCTCGAGGTCCTCGGGATCGGCGAGGTGAACGATCAAGGGATGATCGATCGGCCGACCCTTGACCGCGAAGATCCGGGCGAGAGCGACCGGGTCGGTCGCATCGGCGGCCAGGCCGTAGACGGTCTCGGTCGGCATCGCAACGAGCCCGCCCGCGCGAATCGCCGCCGCCGCGCGTTCGACGCCGTCACGCACGAGACGGCGCGTCACGACAGCGCGCCGACGAACTCCAGCGCGGCGTCGAAGAAGCCGAACGACTCGGTCGTCGCGAAGTGGTCGGTTCGAGGCAGCGTGATCAGGTGGCCGTCGGGGAACGCTCCGGCCAGCTCGTCGCCCGGATGGACGAAGTCCTGCTCACCGACCACGACCAGGACCGGACACGTGACAGCGGCCAGCCCTGCGGAGTCGATCTCGAAACCCGCAGGCCGCTCCATGACCGCCAACAGGGCGCGCGGATCGTTGCCCGGCTGCTGCGCGTACTGCGCGAAGAGACGGGCGGTCTGGTCCAGCGAGGCCGGATCGGCACCGTCGATGAGCGCGCGGAGCCCGTCGGCGATCGCCGCCGCCCCGGAGTGATCGCGATCGAACACGTTGCGCCCGATCCCCGCGAGCACCAGGCGATCGAACCGCTCCGGGGATCGGATCGCGGTGCGCAGCAGCGTCAGTGCCCCGAGCGAGAATCCGATCGCCGCGACGGGCTCCGGCGGTAGGGCTTCGACGACCCGCTCGGTCAGATCCGCGTACGCCGCGGGGTCGTGCGGCTTGGGAGCCGAACCGTGCCCGAGCAGGTCGACACCGATCACCCGCTTTCCGGCGTCCTCCAGGAGCGCAGTGAAGCCGTTGCGTTGCCAGGTCGACTCGAACGACCCGCCCCACCCGTGCACCAGAACGACCGTCTCGGAAGATTCCACGACCCGCAGCGTAGAAGGCAATAGCATCCGAGCCCCATGCGCATGCTCCACCCGAACCCCGGCCACGACCTCACCTACAACGACGTGTTCATGGTTCCGAGCCTGTCCGACGTGCCGTCGCGGATGGAGGTCGACCTGACCACCCCCGACGGCATCGGCACCACGATCCCGCTCGTCGTGTCGAACATGACCGCGGTCGCCGGTCGTCGCATGGCCGAGACGGTGGCGCGCCGAGGCGGGATGGCGATTCTCCCCCAGGACATCCCGATCGACGTGGTCCGCACCGTCATCGCGAGCGTCAAGGCCTGTCATCCCGTGTTCGAGACGCCGATCACACTCGGTCCCGATGCCACGATCGGGGATGCGCTGTCGCTGATCCACAAGCGGGCCCATGGCGCAGTCGTCGTCGTCGAGGACGGCAAGCCGGTCGGCGTGTTCACCGGGAAGGACGGTGAGGGCTTCGACCGGTTCACGCAACTGCGCAACGTGATGTCGTCGACGGTGCACATTCTCGCACCCGACGTCGATGCCGCCACAGCACATGAACAGCTCGGGCAACGCCGCCTCCACGTCGCACCGGTCGTGGGCGACGACGAACGCCTGCTCGGGGTCGTGACCCGCAAGGGCGCCCTGCGCTCGACGATCTACACCCCGGCCCTCGATCGCGACGGGCACCTGATGGTGGGGGTCGCCGTCGGGATCAACGGCGATCTCGCGTGCCGTGCCCCCGAGCTGGTGGCGATGGGTGCGGACGTGCTCGTGATCGACACCGCTCACGGGCACCAGACGCGCACACTTCGGGCGATCGAGGCGGTGCGCGGAGCGGTCGGAGATGCCAAGATCGTCGCCGGCAACGTCGTCACGGCCGAGGGCACGCGCCAGCTGCTCGAGGCGGGTGCCGACGTGGTCAAGGTCGGCGTCGGGCCCGGCGCGATGTGCACGACGCGGATGATGACCGGCGTCGGCCGTCCACAGTTCTCCGCGGTCGTCGAGTGTGCCGACGAGGCCGCCCGCTCGGGTGGGCACGTCTGGGCCGACGGTGGCGTCAAGTACCCGCGCGACGTGGCACTGGCCCTCGCCGGCGGAGCGGCGAATATCATGATCGGCTCGTGGCTCGCCGGCACCTACGAGTCCGCGGCCGACACCCGGCTCGACACCGATGGCCGGCTGTACAAGGAGAGCTTCGGGATGGCCTCGAACCGGGCCGTGAAGAACCGGACCCGCACCGAGTCGGAGTTCGACCGGGCTCGCAAGGAGCTCTTCGAGGAGGGGATCAGCACCTCGCGGATGTACCTCGATCCGGAACGCCCCGGCGTCGAGGACATCATCGACCAGATCGTCGCCGGCCTCCGCTCGTCGTGCACCTACGCCGGCGCTGTCTCGATCGACGAGTTCCACGAACGGGCTGTCGTCGGCGTGCAGGGCGCCGCCGGGTACGACGAAGGCCGACCACAGGGCGTCTCGTGGTGACCTCGATCGTGATCGCGATCGACGGCCCGGCCGGCGCCGGCAAGTCGACGGTGGGTCGCGCCATCGCGCGACGGCTGGGCGTGGGATACCTCGACACGGGTGCGATGTATCGGGCGGTCACGTTCGCCGTGCTCCGGCGAGGGGTCGACCCCCACGACGCCGACCTGGTCGCCGATGTCGCGTCGACCGTCGACCTCGAGATCACCGATGTCGACGGCACAACCGCGGTGAACGTCGACGGCCAGGACGCGAGCGTCGAGATCCGCGGCCGGGAGGTGACCACCGCGGTGAGTGCCGTCGCCGCCAACAGTGGCGTCCGCTCGGAGATGGTGAAGCGCCAACGGGCGTGGGTCGCCGACCACGGTGGCGCCGTGGTCGAGGGCCGGGACATCGGCTCGGTGGTGTTCCCCGATGCCGACCTGAAACTGTTCGTGACCGCGTCGGCGCGGGTTCGAGCCGAGCGACGCGTCGCCGAGATCGGCGGAGACGTCGACGAGGTCGAGGCATCGATCATCGAACGCGACCGCAAGGATTCGACGCGGGCCGACAGCCCGTTGATCGAGGCATCGGGTTCGACCGTGGTCGACACGACCGGAATGTCGATCCAGGAAGTGGTCGATCACATCACGGAGATGCTGCCGTGACCGGGCGGGTCGTCACCAAGCCGGGTCGCGACACCCGCTGGAACCGTCTGTTGTACGGGTTCTTCCGTCAGTTGGTCAGCAACTCCCTGCGCGTCTACACGCGCGGGACCGTGGAGGGAAAGGAGAACCTGCCCGAGGGAGCGTTCGTGCTCGCGCCCGTCCATCGCAGCTACATCGACACGCCGATCTCGTCGTGGGTCCAGCTCCGGCGGTTGCGCTACCTCGGGAAGGACACGATGTGGAAGTACGGGTGGATCGGCAAGTTGTTCACCGCGATGGGCGCGATCCCCGTCCACCGTGGCTCGATCGATCGCGAAGCACTCAAGCGTTGCCTGCAGGCGCTCGAGTCCGGCCAACCGATCGTCCTGTTCCCCGAGGGCGAACGCAAGGACGGACCGGTCGTGCACCCGTTGCGCGACGGCGCAGCGTTCCTCGCCGCGAAGGCCGGGGTGCCGATCGTTCCGGTCGGGATCGGGGGCTCGGACCGTGCGATGCCGCGGGGCGCGAAGTTCGTCTATCCGCACCGGATCCACGTGATCGTCGGTGAGCCCTTCATGGTCGAGACGGACGGTCGCGGTCGCGCGACGCGCGAGCAGGTCGGGGCCGCGACCGAACGGCTCCACGGCGAGCTCCAACGCCTGTACGACGACGCACGGGCCCGCGTCAGCTGAAGAACGCGCCGAGTGCGGCGGCGAGGTGCAACGGGTCGTCGGCGCCGCAGAGTTCGCGCGCCGAGTGCATCGACAGCTGCGGAACGCCGACGTCGACCGTGTCGATGCCGAGCCGCGTCGCGGTGACCGGTCCGATCGTCGACCCGCACGGCATGTTGTTGCGCGACACGAACACCTGCCACGGCACACCCGCCAGCTCGCACGCCTCCTGGAACCGCGCGGCGGTCGATGCCGACGTCGCGTAGCGTTGGTTCGAGTTGACCTTGATCGCCGGTCCGGCATTCACGATCGGCAGGTGTGACGGCTCGTGGCGGTCCACGTAGTTGGGGTGCACCGCGTGGGCGTTGTCGGCCGACACACAGGCCGAGGCGCGCAGCGCCCGATGGAGGTCGTCCCCCGTGCCCCCACGAGCGAGGACGAGACGCTCGAGCACTGATTCGAGGAACGGACCCTGCGCACCGGTCGTGCTCGCCGAGCCAACCTCCTCGTGGTCGTTGAGCACGATGAGCGCGATGTGCTCGCGCGCGTCGGCCGCGGCGAGCGCGACCGTCGCGGCCCAGCACGACAGCTGGTTGTCGAGACGCGCCGAGGTCAGCAACGAACGATCGGCTCCGAGGACGGCGGCCCCCTGGAGGTCGTACAGGCACAGATCCCACCAAGCCGGAGCTTCGTCGAGTCCGACGCGGGCGCCGATCCACTCGCCGAACTCACCGCGATGAGAGACGCCCACGCCCCAGACCGGGGTGAGGTGGCGCTGCGAGTCCAGCAGGAGTCCGGTGTCGTTGACACCGCGATCGAGGTGGACGGCGAGCTGGGGCACACGGGCGACGGCCTCTGCGACGTCGACGAGCGTCACCGATCCGTCCCGGGACACGACGCGACCAGCGATGCCGAGATCGCGGTCGAGCCACGTGTTGTTGAGGATGCCACCGTAGACCTCGACGGCGAGCTGCTTCCAGCCCACCGAGTCGGTGTCGGGGCGGGGCTTGACCCGGAGACCGGGCGAGTCGGTGTGGGCACCGCCGATCCGGAACCCGGTCGACGCGGTGGCGTCGTCGGGGATGGACCACGCGATCAACGCTCCGTCGCGCACCACCGATCCGCGAGTGGGCACCTCCGTCCACGGGCTCGTTTCGTCGAGGCGTGCGAATCCACCGAGACGCCGGGTGGTGGAGGCCACGGCGTGCCACGGCGAGGGGGACGCGTCGAGGTAGGCGATCAGGTCGTCGAGGTCCGCAGCCATCAGCGCGCTCAGCCCTTCTGGAAGAGGCCCATCGGGAGGCCGGTGCCGCGGAGGTGGCTGGTCTCGTTGAGCGTCACGATCGAGCGTTCGCCGCTCGACGCTGCGGCGACACGGTGGATCGATGTGTAGTTGGGATAGAAGAACCCGCGCGAGCCGACGTCGAGATCGAGGATGTGGGTGAGGTACGCGTTGATCACGCCACCGTGACACACGATGGCGACTCGTTCACCACGATGCTCGCCGATGATTCGCTCGATCGCTCCGATCGTGCGGGCGTTGAACGTCTCCTCGTCCTCACCGTCCTGCTCCCAGATGCCGTCGAGCATCGCGATCCAGCGGGGGTCGTTCGTCGCCTTGAGTTCCTCGACGGGAACGTACTCCGGACTGTTCTTGTCGTACTCGGCGACGTCGGGCTCGATCACGATGTCGAGACCGCGCCCTTCCGCGACCGGAATTGCCGTCTGCCGCGCGCGGCGCAGAGAACTCGCATAGACCGCGTCCAGGTGCTCGGATGCGAGATACTGACCGAGATGACGTGCCTGCTCGTGCCCCTCCTCGGCGAGTTCGGGGTCGGCGACGCCCGTCTCGAGTTCGCGGCGGACGGGGAGCGCGTGTCTGATCAGCAACAGTTCCATCGAACGATAGACAAGCAGACATGACCCGCCGAACGAAGATCGTAGCGACCATCGGACCGGCGAGTGATTCCCCGGAGATGCTCGAAGCGCTGATGATCGCCGGTCTCGACGTGGTGCGGCTGAACCTGAGTCACGGCGTGATCGAGGACCATCTGGTCACCCTCGGGCGCGTCCGCGACGCGGCGGAGCGCACCGGGCGGCCGGTCGCCGTCCTGGCCGATCTGCCGGGGCCGAAGATCCGCGCCGGGTCGTTCGGAGACGACGGCGTGATGATCGAGAGTGCGAGCGACGTCCGACTGATGCCGGGTGACGGACCCAGCGACGCATCCACGATCTGCGTGCCGTACCCGACCCTCCTCGCCGATCTTCACCCTGGCGCGAAGGTTCAACTCGGTGACGGTGCGATCTCGATGACCGTCACCGAGATCGGCGGCGAGGCCGCGCACGCTCGCGTCGAAACCGGTGGACGCACCAGCGGACAGCCCGGCGTGCACCTGTCGTCGACGGTCGTGCGGCTGACGACGCCGACGGAGGAGGATCTCGTGCTCGCCGAGACGATGGCCACCGCGGGCGTGGAGTTCATCGCCGTGTCGTTCGTGTGCACCTCAGCGGATGTCGAGCGGGTCGCCGCCGTGGTGGGTGCGCGGGCCCGGCTCGTCTCGAAGATCGAGACGCAGGCGGCGCTCGACGACCTCGACGGAATCATCGCGGCGTCGGACGCACTGATGGTCGCGCGTGGCGATCTCGGGATCGACTGCCCCATCGAGGACGTTCCACACCTGCAGAAGCGGATCATCCGCGACTGCGTGGCCGTCGGCAAGCCGGTGATCACCGCGACGCAGATGCTCGAATCGATGATCACCGCACCCTCGCCGACCCGGGCCGAGGTGAGCGATGTCGCGAACGCCGTCTTCGATGGCACCGACGCCGTCATGCTGTCGGGCGAGACCGCCATCGGACGCGACCCGGTCGGCGTCGTGCGAACCATGGCGACCGTCGCCGCCCGCGCCGAGTCGGAGGCCAGCTACCGCCAGTGGGCCAACAAGTTGGGACGGATGCAACGCGAGCAGCGCGACGCCGTGAGTGCCGCGGACCGCATCACGATGTCGCTGTCACGAGCGGCATCGGAGGCTGCGATCGATGCCCACGTGGCAGCCATTCTCTGCTGCACGCGCAGCGGTCGGACCGCCCGCGCGATGGCACGGTTCCGGCCCGATGCGCGGATGATCGGCCTGTCGCCCGATCCGAAGATGGTGCGCACCATGGCGCTCAGCTGGGGTGTCGAGCCGATCGAGGTGGACATGTACTCCTCGACCGACGAGATGGTCTGGTTCGCCGTCGAGACGGCCCTCGAACACGGTGTGATCGAGCACGGCGACACGGTTCTCGTGTTGGCCGGGGCGCCCACCGGCGGTCGCGAGGCCGATTCGGCGTCGAGTCGCTCGAACGTCGCCACCGACGTGCTCAGGCTCGTCTGTGTCGACTGACCACGAACGCGAGCGCTGAAGCCGCGGCGGCGATCGCCGACAATGTGAGGGTTCCCTCCACGCCGTGAACCCCGTACAGCCAGCCACTGGCGATCGTTCCCGAGCCGCGTGCGACGGTCCCGACGGCGTTCGCCGCCGCGATCGTGGTACCGCGAGCGGCGGGTGTCGCCTCGGTCACGAGCGACAGTGACGTGACGAACGCGAACTCGAACCCGCAGAGGAAGAGCAGGATGCCGACGACGCCGATCCACAAGGTGTCGTCGGCGACGGCCATGACGGCCTGACCCGAGGCCAGCAGCGCGATGCCGGCCAGCGTGCCGCGAAACTTGCCGATCCTGTCGGCGAAGCCGGCCGAGCCCGCCGATGCGACCAGCTCGATCGCTCCGTACGCCATCGCAACCGCGCCCAGTCCGCCCGTCGAGACGCCGAAGGCGTCGTCGAGCCAACTGCCGGAGATCGCGAACACCGACAGACCCGCCATCGCCAGCAGCGCCGACCCGACGATGACCGCCCAGGCCGACGTGGTGATCGCCGCGAGTCCCGGTGTCGGCTCGGGGTCGGTGGCCGATGGAGCCGGTCGTGCGGCATCGGTCGACCGCCAGATCATGGCGGCCATCGCCGTCGTCGCGATCGCCAGAGCCACGTAGGGACCGCGCCAGCCGAACACCGCGATCAGCCCCGCGATGATCGGCGCACCGATCAGCAACGCGAGCGCCCACGAGGTCTCGTACAGCCCGATCGATCGGGCGCGCCGCGAGTACTCGACGCGGTGGCTGATGTAGGCGTGACCGGCCACCGTGCAGTTCGCGACGCCGAGCACGACGAGCACGAATCCGATCGCGAAGGTGAGCGTCGTGCCGAACAGCGACACGAGCGACGACACCGCGATCGCGAGCAACGACAACGCCATCACCGCTCGTTCGCGACCGCGGTCGAGGTGTTTGCCGACGGCGAACGTCGACAGTCCGGACATCTCGCCGATGCCGAGCACGGTCGTCATCTGCCCGGTCGTTGCGCCGAACGCCTTCTCGAGGACGGGCAGGAACGGCGGGACCCAGCGCAGCGCCGTGTTGGCGACCGCCTTCGCAGCGGTCAGACGGACGAGGTTCACCCGGCAGCGTCGCCCGGCGGGTCGCTCCGGGGATCCGAGATGGTGATCGTCGTTCCGAAGAACGAGCAGTCGGTGTCGAGGATGGTCGTGTTCACGCCGTCGAACTCGTAGGCATCCTTCACCTTGTCGGCGCAGTCCTGGAGCGATTGCCGTTGCGTCCAGACCGCGAACGCGAGAACGGCGAAGACCGCTGCGACCGCCACCTTCTGCATGATCGTCTTCATGATCCACGCTGCGGCGATCGCGCCGACGGTGAAGATCGCGACGAGCCCGACGGCGATGTTCATGGCCTCGTCGAGGGTGATGGCGAGCACGGCGCCGACAGTAACGGACGGCGTACGCTGACCGGGTGAGCGACCAACCGATCCAGTTCTCCAGCGGCATTCCGACCACGGTCCTGCCTGCGCCCGACCCGGTCGACGCCGAGCGGCTCGCCGCTGCTCTCCTCCTCGACGGCAACGAACGGCGGACAGCGGTCGCCGCGGTCGTGGCAGCGTCACCGCGATTCCTCGCCGGGTGGGCCGAGTTGGGCGATCTCGGCCGGGACACGATCGAGCGGTACGCCGCCTACCGGGTCGGATATCACCGAGGGCTCGACACGCTGCGCGCCAACGGATGGAGGGGCTCGGGATACGTGCGCTGGGCAGAACCGACCAACCATGGCTTCCTGCGGTCCCTTCGCGGCCTCGGCCGGATGGCTGCCGAGATCGGCGAGGCCGACGAGGCCGAGCGCTGCGCCCAGTTCCTCCTCCAGCTCGATCCCTCCGGGATTCCCGCCACGTGAGGGTCGCCGGCGTCGTTCTGGCGGGCGGCTCGAGCCGTCGCATGGGCCGGACGAAGGCGCTGATCGACATCGACGGTCGGGCCATGGCCGACCGTGTCCTCGACGCGCTGCGGGCGGTCGGGGCGGAACCCGTCGTGCTGGTCGGTGGTGACGCCGTCGAGTTGGCGGCACTGAGTGCGCCACTCATCGCAGACCTCTACCCGGGCCAGGGGCCCGTCGGTGGGGTGTTGACCGCGCTCGATCACCTCGCCGTGCCCGCTCGCCGCACCGGGCTCGGCGTCGTGGATGCCGCGCTGGTCCTGTCCTGCGACCTGGCCGCGATCACGCCCGATTCGCTCTGGCCGCTCGTCGAGGCGGCGGCAGGCGACTCCCACGGTCGGGTCTGGGTCGCAGCGACCGACCGAATGGAGCCGATGTGCGCACTGTGGTCCCTCGCCGCGCGCGGCGTGGTGCGCGAGCGGTTCGTCGCGGGTGAACGGGCCCTCCATCGTGTGATCGCCGAACTTCCGCACACGACCGTCACCGTCGACGCGCCCGGCCTGCACAACGTCAATCGACCCGAGGACCTTCTCCCGCGCCGATCGGACAGTTAGGGTCGTCTGCCGTGATCGTCGACGAGATCTCCGTAGCGAAGCTTCACGCACTCGGCGCCGGCGTGGTGCTGATCGACGTGCGGGAAGACGACGAGTGGGCCGATGGGCACGTTCCCCATGCGCTGCACGTCCCGCTCGGTGCGGTCCCCGATCACCTCGACCGATTCGACGGGTCCCCGACCTACGTGATCTGCAAGGTGGGCGCGCGCAGCCTCCGGGCGTGTGAGTTCGCTGCGGCCCACGGGCGTCACGTGGTCAACGTGACCGGGGGGATGCTCGCGTGGCGCAGCGCCGGGTTCGGCGTCACGAGCGGATCCGCAGTCGTCGATGGCTGAGCAGCGACCGCCCCACATCGACTTCGGGTGGATCGACAGCCAGGACGGCCTGGTCGAATTGGTCGACGAACTGCTCGAGATGCCGCGCTACGCGCTCGACACCGAGTTCCATCGCGAACGCACGTACTACCCGAAGCTGGCGCTCATCCAGATCGCCTGGTGGCCGGACGGCACGAAGAACTCCCAGGAGCTCGTGCTGATCGATCCGCTCGACCTCGACGTGTCCGAACTCGGGCGCCTGTTCGCCACCGACCGCCTGTGCGTGATCCATGCGGCCCAGCAGGACCTCGACGTGCTCACACACGCGGTCGGCTCCGTCCCCGCACGGATGTTCGACACCCAGATCGCCGGCAGTTTCGTCGGCTACGGCACGCCGTCACTGGTTTCGCTGTTGCAGGGCGAGATCGGGATCACCCCGGCCAAAGGCGACCGACTGACCGATTGGCTGCGTCGCCCCCTGTCCGACAACCAGTGCCAGTACGCGGCGGCCGACGTCGAGTACCTGCTCGATGTGCACGACCTTCTCGTCACGAAGCTCGAACGGATGGGCCGGCTCGACTGGGCCGAGGACGCGTGTGAGGAGTTGAGGACTCGGCCGACGAGCGGCTCGAATCCCCAGGACGCCTGGCTGCGTCTCAAGGACGCACGCTCGCTCCGTCCGAACGGCCGGGCGATCGCGCAGGCGCTCGCCGCGTGGCGTGAGGAGCGTGCGATGCGCGTCGACATCCCCGTACGTCAGGTGTTGCCGGATCTCGCGATCCTGGGCGTGTCGCAGCGGGGGCCGTCGACGCTGCAGGAGTTGCGCCAGGCACGCGGGGTCGATGATCGTCACGCCAAGGGAGGCATCGCCGAGGAGATCCTCGCTGCCGTCGCGGTGGGGAAACAGGCACCGACACCCGAATCGCCGAAGTCGTCCGACGACCTGGATCGGAACCTGCGGCCCGCGATCACCCTGATCTCGGCGTGGGTGTCGCAGATCGCTCGCGACGAGAAGATCGACACCACCATGCTGGCGACGCGGGCCGACATCGTGGCGTTGCTGCGCGACGACGACGATGCCCGGCTCGCGTCGGGGTGGCGCGCTGCGTTGTTGGGGCAGGGCATCCGCGATCTCGTGTCGGGCAGGGCGGGGCTGACCTTCGACCCGCAGGGTCGCCTGACGCTCAAGCCGGTCTGACGGCTGCGCCGCTTTCGCGGCGGGCCGGCTCGCGTTCGGGTGCCGCCGTCGTGACACACGACCCAGACGCGGCATCATCTCGCGAAACACCTGCTCGTGCCGATACAATTGCACCTCACTGTCAACCGTCCAATGAGGGAGCCCTGTCGTGAAGAAGGGTCGTCATCGCCGATTCGAAGAGGCGAGAAAACTGAAGCAGTCGGGCCCGGGGGCCTTTGACCTGGGGCTCGGGGAGCCGTCGAACGACCGAGCGGACGACGAGGACAGTGACGACGAGTACGCCGCCCTGGCCGCCAAGTACGGCGTGACGTTCGACGATGACGACGACGAGGGTGACGACGACTGAACCCTCCGACGACCGATCAATCGTCGGTCGAACGGCGCAGTGCCGGATGTGGGAGCGGCACGGCCACAGGGCGCTCGACGACCTCGAGCAACAAGTCGTAGATGTGAGCGCCGACGAGTTCGACGATGTCGTCGCGAGCCGAGGCGTACAGCGGTTCGCTGCCGACGAATGCGTCGGGTGTTTCGGTGCACCACCACGCGAAGTCCGCACCGCCCTCACCCCAGTCACGCCGTTTCCACTCGCGCAGTCGGGACGTGACGTGCCCCGACTCGTCCACCGAGTGTTCGAGGCGTAACGGCACCTGCCAACAGACCTGGGGTTTCCAGTCGAGTGGACGCTCGTCGGCCGCTTCGGCCGCGATGTGCAGTGCACACCCGACGCCCCCGTCGAAGCCCGGTCGGTTGAGGAAGATGCAGGCGTCGTCGACCAGGCGGCTGACGACGGTCGGTTCGCCGGCATCGTCGGCGTCGCCATCCATCGTGATCCCGTGCTCGTTCGCGTCGGCGTGGAACTGCATGTGTTCGGGTGCGACCCGCTCGAAGCACCGCTCGACATTGGCGACGTCATCGGCGTCGACGAAGTGGGCGCCGTAACTGCAACACCCCTGCTCGAGTTCGGGGCTCGGTTCGTCGAGGATCCCCTTGCATCCGCAGCCGTAGATGCACGTGTAGTTCGACCTCAGGAACGTCGCGTCGAAGACCCACGTGCGATGCTCGTCCGGGTCGTCGAAGCTGATCCACTCGTGCAGATCCTCGTGTGCGCTCATCCGCCTGCGGACCGTACCGTCCGCCGGCACCGATCGGGTGACGACTTCGGTTCACGGCGTCGGGTTCGAACTCGTAATCGAGCAGCCACGACGCCTCGGTAGCATCGGCGCCCGTATGGCGACGACTGATTCGATGACGGCAGATCAACTCCGCGACTCGTTCACCGGGTTCTTCGCGGAGAAGGGACACACGGTGGTCCCCTCGGCGAGCCTCATCCCGCACGACCCGTCGCTGATGTTCAACGTCGCCGGAATGGTGCCGTTCAAGTCGTACTTCACGGGCGACGAGCAGGCACCGTACGATCGAGCCGTCAGCTCGCAGAAGTGTGCGCGCGCCGGCGGCAAGCACAACGACCTCGACGACGTCGGTCGCACGAAGCGCCACCTGGTGTTCTTCGAGATGCTCGGCAACTTCAGCTTCGGCGACTACTTCAAGGACCGGGCGATCCCGTTCGCGTGGGAGCTCGTCACCGAACGTTGGGGCTTCGACGGCGACCGCATCTGGATCACGGTCCACGAGAGCGACGACGAGGCCGAGGCGATCTGGCACGAGCAGGTCGGTGTCCCGATGAGCCGGATCCAGCGTCTCGGTGACAAGGACAACTACTGGCAGATGGGCGACACGGGCCCGTGTGGGCCGTGCAGCGAGCTGCACATCGACCGGGGCCCCGAGTTCGGACCCGAGGGCGGCCCCCTCGGGGATCCGTTCGGTGACCGGTTCATGGAGTTCTGGAACCTCGTCTTCATGCAGTTCAACCAGTCGTCCGACGGCAGTCGGACGCCCCTTCCCCGGCCGTCGATCGACACCGGCGCCGGCCTCGAGCGGATCCTCGCGTTGAAGCAGGGTGTCGACTCGGTCTGGGAAACCGACCTGATGCAGCCGATGATCGACGAGGCGCAGTCGCTCACCGGCAAGAAGTACATCGTCGGCGACTACGAGGACCGCGACAGCTTCGGTTTGCGGGTGCTCGCCGAGCACTCGCGATCGAGTTCGATGCTCGTCAACGACGGGGTGTTCCCGTCGAACGAGGGTCGTGGGTACGTGTTGCGGCGAATCATCCGTCGTGCGGTGCGTTTCGCCTACATGCTGGGTACCGAGTCACTCGTCATGCCGCGGCTCACCGAGACGGCGATCTCGGTGATGGGCAATGCCTATCCCGACGTCGTGAAGAACCAGGACTTCATCACGAGCGTGATCACCCGCGAGGAGGAGAGCTTCCGGCACACTCTGAAGAACGGTCTGTCGATTCTCGACACCGCGCTCGAGGACGACCCGACCTCGCTGTCCGGATCGACGACGTTCCTGCTGCACGACACGTACGGCTTCCCGCTCGAACTGACCCAGGAGATCGCCGCCGAGCGTGACGTCGAGGTGGACCTCGATGGCTTCAACGTGGAGATGGACGCGCAACGGACCCGGGCGAAGGCGGCGGCCAAGGGGGCGGTGGACGACGCGACGCTCGAGCGGTACCGCGAGATCCTCGACCAGTTCGGGACGACGGAGTTCGTCGGATATGCCGCCGACCAGGCCGACGCCCGGATCCTCGCGGTGCTCGACGGTGACGGCGACGGAATCGTCGAGATCTTCCTGGATCGAACGCCGTTCTACGCCGAGTCCGGTGGGCAGATCGGCGACACCGGCGCGATCGTCACCGACACCGGAACCGCCGAGGTGCTCGACACGACGTACGCACTTCCGAACCTCCGGCGACACACCGCGAGGATCGCCCACGGAACCGTCGCGGCGGGCCAGACGGCGACGGCGACGATCGACCACGACCGGCGGGAGAAGATTCGCCGCAACCACACAGCCACGCACCTGTTGCACCACGCGCTGCGGGTCGTGCTCGGCGACCATGTGAAGCAGGCCGGGTCCTGGGTCGGCCCGGATCGTCTGCGCTTCGACTTCTCCCACTACGAGGCCGTGACGCCCGAACAGATCGCCGAGATCGAACGGATCGCGAACGACCAGACGCTGAGCAACCGGCCCACCCGGACGTTCGAGACCACGAAGGACGAGGCCGAGGCATTGGGTGCGATCGCCTTCTTCGGCGACAAGTACGGCGACATCGTGCGCGTGCTCGAGGCGGGCGACACGATCGAGCTGTGCGGCGGTACGCACGTCGCCGCCACCGGCGACATCGGCATGGTGAAGGTGATCAGCGAGGCCTCGATCGGGTCCAATCTGCGACGAATCGAGGCGTTCACCGGCGAGGGCTCGATCGCGCTGCTGCAGCGAGACGAGAGGCTGCTCGGCGACGTTGCATCGCTCGTCGGCGCCCCGTCGGACGACGTCGTCGCCGGCGTCCAGCGCAAACTCGAGGAGATCAAGGCCTTGCAGTCCGAGGTCAAGGCACTGCGAACGCAACTCGCCATGGGTCGTGCCGCTGAACTCGCGGCGATCGCCCACGACGGCGTCGTCGTGACCCAGGTCGACCAGCTCGACCCGGGTGAACTGCGCGAGTTGGCGATCGCGGTGCGTCAACAGCCGTCCGTGCACACGGTCGTCCTGGTGGGCGAGACCCCGTCGGGCGGTGTCGCTCTGGTGGCCGCCGTGCCCAAGGAGTCCGAGCAGCCGGCCTCGAACCTGTTGAAGGGCGCGGCGAAGGCGGTCGGGGGTGGCGGCGGCGGCAAGGGCGACATCGCGACGGCCGGGGGCAAGGACCCGTCCGGGATCCAGGAAGCGCTGCAGATCGCGGCCGGGGCCGTTGCCGACTTCCGCTGACCACGTCCCGGGCGTCCGGGCGCTCGGCGTCGACCTCGGGTCGAAACGGATCGGCGTCGCCGTGTCCGACACCTCGGGCACGATCGCATCGGCGCTGACCACCGTGCACCGTTCGAAGAGTCGTCGCCACGACCATGCCGCGATCGCCGAACTGGTTGCGAGGGAGGAATGCGAGGTGGTCGTCGTCGGCCTGCCGCTGTCGCTCGACGGGACCCACGGTCCCGCGGCCAAGGCTGCCACCAAAGAGGTTGCCCAGATGGCTAGCGTCGTCGGCGTGCCCATCGAGATGTACGACGAACGGTTCACCACCGTGACGGCCGAACGCCACATGCTCGAAGCCGGCCTCGATGCACGACAGCGCCGCCAGGTCGTCGACAAGGCCGCGGCAGCCGTGATGCTCCAGTCCTGGCTGGAACACCGTCGCAACACCTGGAACGCGTCATGACCCAGCAGCTCGATCCGCTGTTGCCCGAAGCCGAGGTCGACCCCGACTCGCGTCCCGCGATCGACTGGGAAACCGATCCGTGGGACAACGCCGACCGCACCGGCACCGTCGAGCGCCTCCGGCGGCAGACCCGGATCGCCAAGTGGACGGTCTACACGCTGATGTGCGTCGCGATCATCATGGTGATGATCGCCGGTGCCGTCGGCTGGTGGTACGTCCAGAAGCTCAATCCGGAGGGTGACCCGGGCCCGGTGCAGAGCTTCACGGTCGCCGAGAACGAGACCCTCGAGTCGCTCGCCGATCGCCTCGAGGAGGACGGTCTGATCTCCGACGCCAACGTGTTCGAGCAGTACGTCGACCGCAACGGCGGGCTCGAGATCATCCCCGGCTACTACGAGATCCGGCCCAACGATCACATGGGCAACGTCCTCGGACGCCTCCGTACCCCACCGGGTCAGACCTACAGCCAGGTCACGTTCCCGGAGGGCTTCACGATCGCGCAGATGGGGAAGCGACTCGACACCGAGATCGATCGGATGTCGGCCGATGATTTCCTCGCAGCGGCACAGGATCCGTCGATCACGTCGGTGTTCAAGCCCGACGGCACGACCTCGCTCGAGGGCCTCCTATTCCCCGACACCTACCAGGTGTCGAACGCCGAGAGCGAAGGCCAGGTCATCGACCGGATGATCGGCCTGATGGAGCGCGTCGGCAACCAGGAGGACATCGTCACGAAGAGTGCGGCACTCGGTCGCACGCCCTACGAGATCCTGATCATCGCGTCGATGATCGAGAAGGAGGCGAAGGTCCCCGAGGACCGCGCCAAGATCTCACGGGTGATCCACAACCGGTTGTACGTCACCGCCAACAATCCCGACGAGCCGTTCCCGCTGCAGATCGACGCGGCGGTGCTGTACGGCCGCAATCAGCTCGGCATCGATCCGGACACGCCGTTCGCCACGGTCCGTCAGATCCCGAGCGACTGGAACACGTATCTGCGGCCCGGGCTGCCGGCAACGCCGATCGCGAATCCCGGTCGCGCATCGATCCAAGCTGCGCTCAACCCGGCGCCCAACCCACCGCCGGGCGACCCGATCTGCCGCGACCTGCCCAAGCCCGACGAATGCTTCTACTTCTTCTACGTGCTCGCCGACGAGGACGGTGCCCACGCCTTCGCGGCAACCGGCGAGCAACATCAGGCGAACGTCGAAGCCGCCGCAGCCCTCGGCCTGCTCGGCTGATGGTCGGCCGCTTGGCCGCCGTCATCGGTTCGCCGGTGGCGCACAGCCTGTCGCCTGCGATCCATCGCGCAGGATTCGCGGCTGCGGGCGTCGACTGGTCGTACGTCGCGTTCGAGGTGGCCGACGGTCAGGCCGGCGCCGCGCTCGATGCGATGCGAACCCTCGGGATCGCCGGGCTGTCGGTGACCATGCCGCACAAGGCGGCCGTGGCCGAACGCGTCGACCGTCTCGACCCGGCGGCCCGTGCGCTCCGTTCGGTCAACACCGTGAGCTGGGACGGCGAGCACCTGGTCGGCTCGTCGACCGACGGCGCCGGCTTCGTCGCATCGCTCGACGATGCGGGAGTCGAGGTCGACGGTGCACGGGTGGCGGTCATCGGAGCCGGGGGAGCGGCGCGGTCGCTCGTCGATGCGCTGGCGCGTGCGGGGGCGATCGACATCACGGTCCTGAACCGCACGGCCGAGCGAGCCGAGTCGGCAGCTGCGCTGGCGCCGGTGGCGTCGCCCGGAGGTGTCGGCGACCTCTCCGGTGCCGACATCGTGGTCAACGCCACGAGCGTCGGGATGGGTGATGACCGGCACGTGCCGTGCGATCCGGCCCTCCTCCGAGAAGGTCAGGTCGTCGCCGACCTGGTGTACCACCCGATCCGGACCCGCTGGCTGGCAGCCGCGGGCGAGCGCGGGTGCCGCACGGTCGACGGCCTGGGAATGCTCGTCCACCAGGCGGCGCTGCAACAACGGATCTGGCTCGGCGACGACGCAGTGCTCGACACGGTCGCGATGCGCGCCGCCGCCGAAGCGGTGCTCACCGCCCGCGCCTGACCCCTCCCGTGCCCCGAGTCGGAGATCGACCGTGCCGGCGCGTCCGGGATGGGCCGGAACCGTCACCGGGGCCGACGGTAGGCTGATCGAATGCTCAGGTACCTGACGGCCGGCGAGTCGCACGGCCAGGCGCTCGTCGTCATTCTCGAGGGCGTGCCGGCCGGGTTGGAGATCACCGTCGAGCAGATCCAGGCCGAGATGGGTCGCCGTCGACTGGGCTATGGGCGCGGGCCCCGACAACGCTTCGAATCCGACGAACTCACGCTGATCGGTGGTGTTCGTCACGGTCGGACCCTCGGCTCACCGGTCGCGATCGAGATCAAGAACAGCGAATGGTTCCGCAGCGACAAGTGGCACGACGAGATGAGTCCCGCTCCCGGTGCGACCAAGGCGCCGTTGACCCAGGTGCGTCCCGGGCACGCCGATTTGACCGGCATGCAGAAGTACGGATTCACCGATGCGCGTGACGTGCTCGAACGCGCCAGCGCCCGCGAGACGGCTGCACGGGTGGCCGCCGGTGCGGTCGCGAAGCAGTTGTTGCGCTCGCTCGATGTCGAGATCCTCTCGCACGTGATCCAGATGGGTTCCGTGCGGGTCCCCGACGGCGCTGCCCGACCCACTCCTGCCGAACTCGATCGGGTCGACGACAACCAGGTGCGGTGCTTCGACATCGAGACCAGCGACGACATGATCACCGAGATCAAGGCCTGCGCGAAGGACGGCGATTCGCTCGGCGGTGTGGTCGAGGTTCTGGGATTCAACGTTCCCGTCGGGTTGGGCTCACACGTCCACTGGGACCGCAAGATCGATGCGATGCTGGCCAGGGCCGTGATGAGCATCCAGGCGGTCAAGGGAGTCGAGATCGGCGACGGCTTCGAGGTGGCGGGCCGTCGGGGGAGCAACGCCCACGACCCGATCTCGTGGGATTCGGAGCACTCCGCGTACCGCCGCGGGAGCACACTGGCCGGCGGCACCGAAGGCGGGATGACCACGGGCGAACTGCTGGTGGTCCGAGCTGCGATGAAGCCACTCGCCACGTTGAACAAGCCGACCCTCGAGACCGTCGACACCGCGACCAAGGAGTCGGGCGTGTCGTTCAAGGAACGTACCGACGTCACCGCGGTCCCGGCGATGGGTGTCGTCGCCGAGACGATGGTGGCACTGACCCTCGCCGCGGAGGCGCAACGAAAGTTCGGCGGCGACTCGGTCGACGAGTTCGTCCGCAATGCCGAAGCGTTCGCGGCCACACTGTGAGCACGTGCACCGACAGCCACATCGTGCTCGTCGGGATGATGGGCGTGGGCAAGTCGTCGGTCGGTCGTGCGCTGGCACGCCGACTGGACCGGAAGCTGCTCGACTCCGACGAGATGATCGAGGCCCGTGAGGGTCGTACGGTGCGCGACATCTGGATGGAGGACGGTGAGCCGGCGTTCCGACGGATCGAGGCCGAGGTGCTCGCCGACGCGATCGCGGCGCCCACGCCGTCGGTCGTCGCAGCTGCGGGCGGCGTGGTGCTGAGCGAAGAGAACCGGAACGCCCTCAAGGGCAGCGGTGCACACGTGGTCTGGCTGCTCGCCGACGTCGATTTGCTGCTCGAACGCGTGCGTAACGGCATGCACCGACCGCTGCTCGACGACGACCCGGAGGGCACGTTGCGGACGATGTACGAGGAGCGTGCCGATCTGTATCAGGAGGTGGCCGACGCGATCGTGAGCGTCGAACACCGTTCGATCAACGAGGTCGCCGGGGCGGTGCTGAGATGCGCAGGGTGATCGTCCCGCTGGCCGATCGGTCCTACGACGTCGTCATCGGCAACGGTGCGGTCGCCGAACTCGGCGACCTCGTACCGCAGACCGCCCGGCGCGTCGCCGTCGTGACGCAGCCGGGCATTCCGATCCAGTTCCGCGAGGTCGGCGCCTATCTGCCCGATCTCTCCGTCGAGGTGTTCGAGATCGGCGTCGGCGAGTCTGCCAAGTCGCTGGCGACGATCGAGACGCTGATGCGGTCGTTCGCACAGATCGGGCTCACCCGGAACGATGTCGTCGTCGGCGTCGGTGGCGGGATGGTCAGCGACGTCGCCGGCTTCGCGGCGGCGTCCTGGCACCGGGGAATCCCGGTGGTGCACGTGTCGACGTCGCTGCTCGGCATGGTCGACGCCGCGATCGGCGGCAAGACCGGGGTCAACCTTCCCGAGGGCAAGAATCTCGTCGGCGCCTTCTGGCAACCGTCCGGCGTCGTCTGCGACCTCGACGCGCTCGCCACGTTGCCGCCGCGCGAGATGCGCTGCGGCCTCGGCGAGATGGCCAAGTACCACTTCCTCACCGGCGACGACCTGCTCTCGATGGACCTCGGCGAGCGGATTGCCCGCTGCGTCGAGATCAAGGCCGAGATCGTCGGATCCGACGAACGCGAGGCCGGCCGGCGTGCCCTGCTCAACTACGGACACACGTTGGCACATGCGCTCGAGACGCTGACCGATCACCGCCTCGCGCACGGCGAGGCGGTGGCCGTCGGCCTCGTCTTCGCGGCCGAGTTGGCGCACGAACTCGGACGGATCGACGCCGCCCGGGTCGCCGAGCACCGGGCCGTCGTGGCGGGAGAATACGATCTGCCGATTTCTCCGCCGGCGGGCCTCGTCGTCGACGATGTCGTCACGTTGATGCACCGGGACAAGAAGGCGCTCGACGGTCTCTCGTTCGTCCTGGACGGGCCGGCCGGCGTCGAGATCGTCACCGGCATCGCCGAGCAGCCGGTCCGCACAACCCTCCGACGGTTCCTGTCATGACCACCGCGAGACGAGATCGGACACCCGTTGCAGATCTGTACTGCCCGCGGGCGGAGTGTGGCCGATGATCGAGGACCTGCCGCCGATCGACCATGCGGCACGCGTCGCCACGATCTGTGGTGCCGCCACCGGGACGACGCTGTACACCGATCTCACCGACGTGCGGTGGCTGACCGGCTTCGTCGGGTCGAACGGCTGGGCGGTGGTGCGCAACGACGAGCTGATCGTCGGCACCGACGGTCGGTACGGCGACAAGGCTCGCGAGGAGACGGCGGGCACGGGTGCGACGGTGATCGTCGAGCAGCAGCCGTCCGATCTCCACGCCCGACTCGTGCAGGCGCTCGGCACGGGACCGGTCGGGCTCGACGCAACGTCGGTTGCCCACGCCACCTGGCAGCGGCTGGCCGCCGACGTCCAGCTGGTGCACGAACCGTCGCCCGTCAGGATCGCACGGCAGGTCAAGGACGATGCCGAGATCGCCCGGATCGAGGCGGCGGCCGCATGCGCTGACGGTGCGCTCGCCGTCGTCGAACCGATGCTGTACGGGATGACCGAGGCCGAGGTGCGCATGGAACTCGAATACCAGATCCGCCTCCACGGAGCCGATGACCGCAGCTACGACACGATCGTCGCCAGCGGTCCCGACCACGGCGCGCGCCCCCACCATGGCGCATCGGGCCGCACGATCGTCGAGGGTGACACGGTGATCGTCGACGTCGGCGCACTCGTCGACGGCTACCACAGCGACATGACCCGCTCGTGGGTGATCGGCCAGGCCACACCGCTCCAGCGCGAGGTCTACGAACTGGTGGCGACCTCCCAGCGGGCCGGGCTCGACGCGGTTCGCCCGGGAATGGCCGCCAGCGACCTCGACGCCGTGTGCCGCCAGGTGTTCATCGATGCCGGCTACGGCGACTGGTTCGTCCACGGAACCGGTCATGGCGTCGGCCTCGACATCCACGAGTCGCCGTTCCACAACTCGGCGAGTACCGACACGATCGTCGAGGGGCACGTGGTGACGGTCGAACCGGGCCTCTATCGTGGCGGGTTCGGTGGCTTCCGGATCGAGGATCTGGTGCTCGTCACCGAAGAGGTCCACGGGACCGGCCACCGAGTGCTGACGCACTCGCCCAAGCGAGAGTTGAACTGAACATGCCCCAGATCTCCGTGAACGACCTGAAGAACGGCATCACGCTCGAACTCGACAACAACCTCTTCCAGGTCGTCGAGTTCCAGCACGTCAAGCCCGGCAAGGGAGGGGCGTTCGTCCGGTCGAAGATCCGCAACGTACGGACCGGTGCCGTCATCGACAAGACGTTCAACGCCGGCATCAAGGTCGAACAGGCGATCGTCCAGCGTGAAGACATGCAGTACCTGTACCACGACGGCAACGACTACGTGTTCATGAACACGAAGACCTACGACCAGACGAACGTTCCCGAGGTGGCCCTCGGCGAGGCGAAGGACTACCTGATCGAGCAGATGGTCGCGCAGATCGCGTTCTACAACGGTGAGATCATCGGCGTCGAGATCCCGGCATCGGTCGAGTTGACGATCGCGATGACCGAACCGGGCCTCCAGGGTGACCGGTCGAGCGGCGGCACCAAACCGGCCACTCTCGAGACGGGCAAAGAGGTCAAGGTCCCGTTGTTCATCGAAACCGGCGACAAGGTGCGAGTCGACACCCGTACCGGCGAATACATGACCCGCGTCTGATGGCGTCACTTCCTCGGCCCGACGAGCGGTCCGACGCACGCGAACGGGCGCTGTACCTGCTGTACGAGGCAGAGTCGAAGGGCATCACGCCCGTCGAGGCGCTCGACGTGCAGGTGCTCGCGCCCGACGAGCTGACCCAGACGATCGTCCGTGGAGTCGCCGAACACCGCGAGCGCCTGGACGCAGCGATCGACGCGCGGGCAACCGGGTGGACCCTGGCGCGGATGCCCGTGATCGACCTCAACGTGCTGCGGATCGGCGCCTTCGAGCTCGCCGAGCGGCCCGACGTCCCCACCGCCGTGGTCCTCGACGAAGCCGTCAGCCTCGTCAAACAGTTCTCCACCGACGACAGCGGCCGCTTCGTCAACGGGGTTCTCGCCGCGCTGGTTGCCGACCTGCGCCCCTGACCGCGCGCCACACTGGAGCGATGACCGAACTGGCCGCCGATCTCGACGACGTCGTCGACGGTGCAGCCGAGTCGGATCGCGATGTCGCCGTCCCGTCGCCATCGGGTCCGCGGTGGCGACGGGTCACCGTGCCGCAGGTGCTGATGGCACTCGTGGTCGTCGTGTACGTCGCGTACTTCACCCGACGATCGCTCGACATCCATCACGCACTCGGTACGTCGTCGTACGACTCCGCGCTGTACGACCAGGGTGTCTGGCTCCTGTCGCGGTTCGAGACTCCATTCGTCACGCTCATGGGCCGGAATCTCTTCGGCGATCACGCATCGTTCGTCCTGATCCTGCTCGTACCGTTCTACTGGATCTGGCCGGCCGCCGGTGTGCTGTTCCTCAGCCAGTCGGCCGCCATCGGGGCCGGCGCGATCCCGATCTTCCTGTACGCCCGCACCCGACTCGGCAACGAATGGTTGGCCCTGTCGCTCGGTGCCGCCTATCTCATGCATCCGGCCGTCGGTTGGACGAATCTGGAGAACTTCCATCCCGACTCGTATCTCGGCGTGTTCGTCGGGTTCGCGATCTGGGCAGCGCTGGAACGCCGGTGGAAGACCTACGTCGTCTTCGTGATCCTGGCGCTGTCGGTCAAGGAGGATGCGTCGCTCGTGCTCGTTCCGCTCGGAGTGTGGGTGAGCGTGAAGCGAGACTGGAGGATCGGTCTCGCGACGGTGTTCGGCAGTCTGGCGTTCATGGCGGTCGCGATGCTCGTCGTGATGCGCAGTCTGATCGGCGTGCCGACGCGCAACGGCTGGCGGATCCCGTTCGGTGGTCCGCGCGGGGTGATCGACACGGCGCTGACCAATCCGACCGATCTCGTGCGGCACCTGCGCTCGGACAACCGTCCTTGGTACCTCGTCCAGATGACCGCGCCGTTCATGTGGCTGTTCGCACGGCTGCCGTCGGTCGCGCTGATCAGCGGCGTCGTGTTGTTCACCAATGTCTTGAGCACCTTCTGGTACCAGTACCAGATCCAGTACCACTACAGCCTCGTGGCGGTGCCGGCGCTCAGTCTCGGCACGATCTACGCGATCGGTGCCATGCGGGAGTCGAAGGTGATCGGCGGTACCGGCGGAGTCGGCTCGATCACCGTCCCGGTACGCGCTGTTGCCGTCACCATGGTCTCCGTTGCCGCGGTGATCACGTCGCATCTCTGGGCCCCTGTGCCGTGGGGTCGCTCCGAACTGTTCTACGGCGATCCGAGCAACGACTGGGCGACCGCGGCCCGCGAGATCGTCCAGTTGGTCCCCGAGGACGCTGTCGTCTCCGCGCACTACCGGATCACTCCGCACGTCGCGCATCGCACCGAGATCTACCAGTTCCCCGTTCCTTTCCGGTCGGTCCTGTACGGGCCGAACGGGATCGTCGATGGTCCGCGCATCCCCGATCGGGCGGAGCGCGTCGAGTACATCGTGCTGCCCGTACCCGGCGCCGGCCCGACCAGCTTCCCCGCGGCGGACTGGTTGATCGTGCAACCGGCGTTCGATCTCGTCGCGTCCAACGAGTACTGGGCGATCTACGAGCGCAACGTCGACGTCCCGCTGCCGGACTAGGACGTCCGAGCGGCGAACCGGCCATCGAAGGCTCGACGTAGCCGGCCCGTCGTGGGGTGTCTCACTCGTCGCCGATCGCGCCGTTTCGAAGGCTCGCGGTTTCCGCATCCCAGGCGTAGATGACCGCGGTGGACGCGAGCAGGTCGTGGAGTTCACGCCGGTCACGCCGAAACAGACCCAACAGACAGCCGATGCCGAACCCGAGAAAGCTGATCGGGAAGACGAGCGTTCGCAGCGCGGCCTTGCGGCCGCCCAGACGGCCGCCGTCCGCTCCGATCACCAACAGCCCGAGTACGCCCTTCCCGATGGTCTGCCCGGTGGCGGCGAGGGATGCGGCGGTGTAGACGAACATCCAGATCGCATAGGTCGCGGCCACCCAGAATCGATTGCGATCGAGGTTGATCTCGGTACCCAGCACGACCTGAGTCGCGCCCGACAGCAACGCCATTCCGACAGCGAACAGGACGCCGATGACGAATTGATCGGCGAGGAAAGCGAGAAAGCGTGACACGGAACCGGCGGCGTGCCGCTGCAGTGCCACGGCCCGTTGACTGAACGACATCGCGCGCAGATCGACCGCGTCGGCATCCGCGCCGGGAATCGGCGGCACCTCGCGACGCTCGCCGCGGAGGAGGCGAGCGGGGACGCCCTGGACGGCCTGGTCGACGGCGATCACCTGCGTTCGGGCGACGTCGAGCAGCCGGGTGAACACGCCCGTCGTGGAGCGGGCGATGATCGCATCCAACTCGGTACGGGCGACCAGCGCATCGATGTCGACCCGGTCGAGCAGCGCGTTCATGTCGACCCGGTCGAGCAGCGCGTTGATGTCGACTCGGTCGAGGAGACGATCCGGATCGACCCGGTCGAGAAGGCGATCCGGATCGACCCGGTCGAGCAGCGCGTTCGCGTCGACCCGGTCGAGGAGGCGATCCGGATCGACCCGGTCGAGCAGCGCGTTCGCGTCGACCCGGTCGAGAAGGCGGTTGGGTTCGACGTGATCCAGGAGTCGGTTCGCATCGACACGGGCGAGAACCGCATCCACGTCGATCCGCTCGACGAGTCGCTCGATGTCGACTCGATCGATCAGGCCGTCGACATCCAATCGCTCGATGACGTGGTTGACGTCGATGCGCTCGACGACCTCGTCGACGTCCACGTTGTCGACCACCGGGGAGACCACCGAACCGACGATCTGTCTCAAGAACCGCTCGGCGAGACCTCTGTCCTGGGCCGGTCCTGCGTCATGAGTGTCGTCGGGCATGGTTCCTCGTCTCAGCGTCGCGACGTCAGACTATGCAGCTACGACGTCACTCGATCGCGGAGAGGTCGAGTCGGCGCACGATGTCGTCGAAGACCACGGCCCGGTCCCTGGTCGCATCGACGTGGGCGACGAATTCCTTGCGCTCGAACAGGTCGATGACCGGCCGGGTCTTCTCGTGGTAGTCGCGCAACCGATTGGCCAGCGCCTCGGGATGGTCGTCGTTGCGTCTCACCAGTGCCTCGCCGCACACGTCGCAGACGTCTTCGACCTCGGGTCGGCTGGCAATCAGGTTGTAGTCCAGCCCGCACCCCGAGCACAGTCGTCGTGAGAGCACGCGACGCTCCACCTCGCTGTCGGGCATCTCCAGGTTGATCACACCGTCGATGTCGTAACTCTCGAGAAAGAACTCGGCCTGCACGGCGTTGCGCGGGAACCCGTCGACGACGAAACCGTAGTTCCAGTCGTGCAGTCGCAGCCGTTCCTGGACCACCGAGCCGACCAGATCGTCATCGACCAACCTGCCGGCGTCGACGATCCGCTTGACGGCGGCTCCGAGTTTCGTGTGGAACTGGATGTGCCAACGGAAGATGTCGCCCACGCTGATGTGAACGAGGTCGTACCTGTCCGCGAGCAGCGAGGCCTGCGTACCTTTCCCACTGCCCTGGACTCCCATGATCACGAATTTGCGCACCGGACCATGGTGGCACGGACCGGGCGTCACGGCTCAGGCGGCGCCCGCGCACATCGAGTCGTGACTCGCGGCCCAACGCGCACGGCGCCGCGTACGTCGTCCCGGTCCGAACCGACGTGGCAGCATCGGACGATGACGTTTTCGACCGAGATCACCGTCGGCGCGGATGGCACGTTGAGCGGCCCGTTTCGTGCGCCTGCGCAGATGTTGGCCGACCAGGAGTACGGTGGCCACGCGAGCGTCCACGACGACGCCGAGGCAGCCAAGCTCGGACTGGCGGGCGCGCCGATCGAGGGACCCACCCACTTCAGCCAGTTCGATCCGCTCGCGGTCGAACACTGGGGGCGGACCTGGTTCGAGCACGGCTGTATCTCCTCCCACTTCGTCAACATGGTCGTCGAGGGCGAGGATGTCCAGGCCTCGCTGAGTCCGCACGGGCAGCACTCGGCCACGATCAACGCGGTCAAACACGACGGTACGCCCGTGTTGACGGGGACGGCCTCGATCGGAACCGACACCTCGACCGAACTCGATGTCCGTCGCGATCGGGGTCTCGGCGACCCAGGTGAGCTTCACATCGTCGACCAACTCGAGATCGGGATGTCCACCGCCCCGGTGACGGTCACCATGGACTTCGACAGTCACAACGGTGCGCTGTACCCGTTCACCCTCGGCGACAAGCTCGAACGGATCACCGAACGCTCATCGTGGTACGAGCGGGACGGCGACTCGCCGTGGGGAACACCGATCGTGCCGACGGAGATGATCAGTGTGCTCGCGCACCAGACCGGCGGTCATTTCCCCGTGCGCGGTCCCGCCGTCGGGTTGTTCATCGACTTGGAGGTCAGATTCGTCGACGGACCCGTCTTCGTCGGGCGGACCTACGAGATCGCGCACCGGCTGGTCGGGATCGGACAGAGCCGGGCGGTCGAGTCGTATTGGACGGAAACGACCGTCATCGACGCCGAGGACCGCGTGCACGCGGCCACGGTGCTGCTCCATCAGGGCGTCTTCAAGGCTTCCTACCCCGAGTATCCCGTGCCGTCGGCTTCGGACGGATAGACCACGCCGACCTGGCGGCGGATCTCGTCCATCAACTCCATGTTGGCCAGCGTTGCGTGCCACGTCTGGATGTCGCTCTCGGTGCGACCGGCACGGATCTGTGCGCCGACGTGTTCGGCCTCGTGGGCGAGCCCGCGGTTCGGCATCTCGACGCGTTCGGGTTCGGTACCTTCTCGGCCGGTGATCGTGAACTCCGACGGAGACCAGAACGGCGCGGCCACCACTGCGATGCCCTCGGTCCCGACCACCCTCGCGGTGAGGTCGGACAACGCGTCGATCGACGCGGTGAACGTGGTGATCGCCCCGGATTCGTGGCGTGTCACCCCACCGACCAGGCCATCGACACCCTGGCTCGTCAGCCGCCCGAGCGCCTTCACCTCGACCGCCTCGCCGAGCAGGAACCGTCCGATCGAGAGCGGATAGATCCCGAGGTCGAGCAGAGCGCCACCGGCCAGGTCGGGCCGGCGGTGCCGACCGTTCTCGTCGAGCATCGGGATCGCGAAGTTCGCGTCGACGCTGATGACCTCGCCGATCGCCCCGGCCGAGATGCGCGTGCGCAGCTCGTGCCACGCGGGCATGAACCAGCTCCACATGGCTTCCATCAGGAACCTGTCGTTGCGTTGCGCCGCCTCGATCATCGAGCGGGCCTCGGCGGCGTTGACCGCGAACGCCTTCTCGCACAGCACGTGCTTGCCGTTGTCGAGCGCGGCGAGGGTCATCCAGTGGTGTTCGCTGTGTGGCGAGCCGACGTACACGACGTCGACGTCCGGGTCGGCCCACAGCTGATCGTACGAGCCGTGGGCCCGCGGGATCGAGTGGTCGGATGCGAATGCGTCGGCCGCCTCCTGGGTGCGTGATCCGACCGCCACGACGACCGCTCCCTCGATCGCCTCGAGCGCGACCGCCATCGCGTTCGAGATGGTGCCCGTTGAGGCGATTCCCCAGCGCAGGTCGTCGGCCATGTGCAGGAACCGGACCGCGATCAGCCGCGCCGACCATTGATGCGCAAGGTGCTGAGCAACCTGGTCAGCCCTTCGAACGCCTTGATCGACCCCGTGCCCCCGCTCATCGACACCAGGAACCGCAGTGGGGCCTCACGGATCATCTGCCGACTCAACTTGTCGAGCACGGGGTCCGGATCGTCGCCGAGCAGCTTCTTCATCTGGCGCTCGGCGATCCGGAGGAAGCCGACCTGGGCGGCGCGGCCGAGTCTCGTGGCACCGAGCTCTTCGACGACCGTGTTCGTCGTGAACGGGAGGATCGGCGTCGGGGCCGGGATCGCGCGGCCGAGCATCGCCTCGAACTCCGTCGCCGTGGCGACGAATCGACGGCGCCCAGGTCCGCGCGAGCCCGTCGGCACCGGTTCGACGACCTCTCCCGGCACGTCGACCGTGAGCGTGGTCCGGATGTCCTGCGACGAGGCGCCGACGAGGAGGTCGAACTCGCCCGCCTCGACTCGCCACCGCTCCGCGTCGACGTCGTAGAAGGCGAACGATCGTTCGTCGAGTCGGAGACGAACGCGCTGGGCCGCACCCGGTTCGAGGCGCACCTTCGCGAAGGCCTGCAGCTCGCGGTCGGGTCGGTAGACGGTCGACTCGACGTCGCGCACGTAGAGCTGGACGACGTCGCTCCCCGCGCGGCTCCCGGTGTTCGTGACGGTCAACTCGACGGTGAGGTCGCAGCCCGATCCCGAGACGGTGGCATCCTTCCAGTCGAACGTCGTGTACGACATTCCGTGCCCGAACGGGAAGCGCGGAGCCACATCGGCCGTGTCGTGGAAGCGATAGCCGACGAAGAGCCCCTCCCGGTACTGGACCTGCCGTGTGCATCCGGCGAAGTTCTCCTCGGATGGGAAAACCATCGAGGCGGGGAAGCTCTCTGCGAGGCGACCACCCGGCTCGGCGTCTCCGACGAGCACGTCGATGATCGCGCTGCCCGCCGCCTGCCCTCCGAGATAGCTCTCGACGATCGCCGCGGGTTGCTCGGCCCACGGCACGAGTACCGGTGCGCCGTTGACCAGCACGACGACGGTCCGCGGATTCGCGGCACACACCGCGGTGACCAACTCGTCGTGCGCGGGCGGAAGGGCGAGTGACACACGGTCGCAGCCTTCGGCCTCCTCGACGGCGGGGAGACCGACGAACACGATCGGCACGGTGACGCTGCGCGCCAGATCTGTCGCCTCGCGAAGGCGGGCGGCATCGGACCCGCCGGTGACAGGGTCGTACCCGACGGCGTAGCCGACTCGGCCGGTGAAGCGTTCCTCGGCGTGTCGACGGGCATCGTCGAGCCGGGTGGGAACCACCTGCGAACTCCCGGCACCCTGGTAACGCGGGTGGTCGGCGAATGCGCCGATGATCCCGATGTCGGTGTCCTCGGCCAGGGGGAGCACGCCGTCGTTCGACAACACGACGGTGCCGGCAGCAGCGGCTGCCCGGGCGATCCGATGGTGGTCGACCTCGTCGACGACGCCCCGGCCCCGCCGGGCGACCTCGTCGGCTGCCCGAGCAGCGAGTGCGGCCACGGCGGTTGCGCGATCGAGGACGAGGTCGACGTCGAGTTCGCCCGCGTCCACGGCCTCGATGACGCAGCGGTCATGGGCACCACCGCTGGACGGCATCTCGAGGTCGACCCCGGCTCGCGTTGCCGCGACGCGGTCGTTGATCCCGCCCCAATCGGTGACGACGAGCCCCTCGAATCCCCAGTCCGCGCGGAGGATCTCGTCGACGAGCCGCGCGCTGTCGCCGACGTACTCGCCGTTCACGAGGTTGTAGGCGGTCATGACGGCCCACGGCGAGGACTCCTCGACGGCGATCTCGAAACCTCGGAGGTACACCTCGCGAAGGGTCCGCTCGTCGACGATCACGTCGCACACCATCCGATACGACTCGTGATTGTTGGCCACGTAGTGCTTCAGGCATGCTCCGACGCCTTCCGACTGGATCCCTCGGACCATCGCGGCGGCGAGGCGTCCCGAGAGGAGGGGATCCTCGGAGAGGTACTCGAAGTTGCGTCCTCCGCCGGGATGCCGCTTGATGTTCATGCCGGGGCCGAGCAACACGGCGACACCGTCCGCTCGGCACTCGCGACCGAGGGCGGCTCCGACCCGTTCGAGCAGTTCCGGATCCCAGCTCGACGCGAGGTTCGACGCGGTCGGGAAGCACGTGGCGGGCACCGAGTCCCCGATCCCGAGGTGATCGGCGCCGTCGGGTTGGCGCCGGAGGCCGTGTGGGCCGTCGGTCAGCGTCACCGACGGAAGGTCGAGTTCGTCGATCGGCTCGGTGGTCCAGAACCCCTCGCCGGACAGCAGTGCGACGAGCCGTTCGAGCGGGAGCGTGCGCAGTTGGTCGCGGAGGTCGTCGCTCGACATGTCATCCGGTCTAGTGGAGCCGACGGATCGCGTACCAGCCGAGGGAGATGAGGCTGGCCCAGCGTGCGCGCGGACGTTCACCGGCGCCGCAGACGCCGAGCGACCCGACCCCTGACCATGCCCCACCATTCCGTGGGCAGCGACGAGAAGGTGTCGCGAGCGAAGTCGTCCGTGACCTGGCCCACGGCCTGAGCGTAGGCGGGGTAGGGATGCACCGTGCCGAACATCTTCCGAAGCCCGATCCCGTGGTCGATAGCGGAGCTGAAGAGCCCGATGATCTCGGCGGCGGACGGGCCGACGATCGCGGCGCGGAGAATGTTGCCGGTGAAGCGCTCGGCATCGACGATCACCACACCGTGCTCGAGGTCGTCGGTGTATCCACGGTCGGTGCGAGCGAGCTCGACCGTGTATCTGCGCCGACCCGAACTCGGGAGGTCGTCGACTTCGTCGACGGTCAACCCGACCGACGCGATCTCGGGTCGGCTGAAGACGGCCTTCGGGAGTGCGCGGGGTGTGCCGAATCTGGGCAGGTGGGGCAGCGCGATGGCGCGGATGGCTCGACGCCCGATCGAGTTCGCACCGTGCGTCGTGAACGTGTCGCCCGTGACGTCACCCACCGCGTAGATCCCGTCGACGTTCGTGCGGCCGAACGTGTCGACGACGATCCCTCGCTGCGTGTACGCGACGCCGGCCCGATCGAGCCCGAGATCGGCAAGCCGGGGCCGGCGCCCGACCGCGAGCAGAACACGATCGACGTCGGTGATCGTTCGACCGTCCGAGAGGTGTGCGCTGGTCCCCTCGAACCGCTCGATCGACGTCCCGGTGAAGACGTCGACCCCGTTGTCGCGCAGCGCCGCGGTGATCGTCGACGAGACCAGCGGATCCTCGGCGGGGATCACCCGGTCCTGCACTTCGACGAGGGCGACGTCGGATCCGAGGTCGCGGAACGCGGTTGCCATCTCCAGCGAGACCGCGCCGCCTCCGATCAAGACGATCTTCGACGGGACCGCGACGAGGTCGAAAAGACTCTCGTTGGTGAGCAGCCGCTCGGGATCGAGCCCCTCGATCGGGAACTCGACCGGCTGCGATCCGGAGCAGACGATGACGTTGTCGGCGCGAATGTCCGCCACCGCTCCATCGTGACCCGTCACCTCGACGACGTGCGGGTTGCGGCGTGCGGTCAGGCGGGCCCGACCACGAACGAGATGAATCCTCTCGTGCTCCACCATCTCCTCGTCCTCCCGGTCGCGCAGTTCGTCACGCTTGCGGCGCACGTACTCGAACGGCTCCGACAAGCCGGCCTTCGCCGCGTGCAGGAGCGCCTTCGACGGAATGCAGCCGACGTTGGTGCAGTCGCCGCCGACCTGCCCCGCTTCGATCAGGGCAATCTCGTGGTCGAAACCGGAGAGACCGATCGCCAGGGTGAGCCCACCGGATCCGGCACCGATGACGGCCGCCTTGAAGGTCGTGTCGTACGTCGGGGTGCCGGCGGGCCGGGACGTGTTGCTCATCGTTGTCCCTTTCGGAGGATGCGGGAGATGACGATACTGACGACGAAGATCGCGGCGCCGGCGCCGGTCACCCATGCGTTGATGCCGTCGAGACCCTGGTCGACGCGCTCGAGCGAGGCACCGAGGAGAACGAAGGAGACGGTTCCGGGCAGGGACCCGAGAAACGTCGCGAGCAGGAACGAGGTCCACCTGATCCGCAGCCCCCCGCACACGTAGCTCACGAGATCGTACGGAAGGAACAGGAGTCGCATGACGAGGACCGACTCGAAGCCGTTGTCGCGCAGCCGCTGACTCCACCGCGCGACGAGCGAGAGATCGTCGTCGCCGTCGGCAACCGCGGCGGCGAGCTCGGCATCGGGAACGTTGCCCAGGAGTCGACCGACCCCGTACGCGATCATCGCCGAGACGTTGGCGGCGACGACGACGACGGCCACACCGAGCCACGGTCCGAAGAGCACTCCTCCCACCACGGTGAGCACCGATGCGGGGAACAGCACGAGCGGTCTCACGAGGTAGACCCCGACGTAGGCCACGATGCCCCACGACGCGGAATCGACTGCGTCGATGAACCGCTGACCCGCTTCGATGGTCGACAGATCGTTCGAGTTCTGGTGACGGCGCCAGAGCAGGAGAATCGTCGACCACGACACCAGCACGATCGCCCGCTGGATCCAGATCCGCCGGGTGCTGACGACTGCGGCGGCGTGGCCGCCCGTCACCCGAGCACGCCGATCGCCCACCGCGTCCGTTCGAGGACGGTGATCAGGACGGCCACCGTCATCAGCCACCAGATCGTGGCCGCCGCGTCGGGGACCGCGAGCGCGAGAGTGAAGAACACGATCGTCTCGGTGCCTTCGACGAACCCGCGGGGGAGGGCCACGCTGGTGACCTGGCCCCGTGCCACAACGCCCGACGCACGCTTCTCGAGGAGCGCGGCGATGTATCCGAGGGACACCGCGTTGAGATAGAAGGACGCCAGGAGCACGGCCGTGGCAATCCAGACGCTCCGTTCGTCGAGCCCGAACGCCAGGCCGAGCGGGATCACGGCATACCCGATCGTGTCGAACAGGAAGTCGACGAGACCACCGGTGTCGGACGACCGATCGGTCGATCGTGCCACCGCGCCGTCCAAGCCGTCGGCGAGTCGCCCGAACAACCACAGTCCGACCGCGAGGATCGACTTCGTCTGCCACGCCGCCAGGGCTGCTGCGACGCCGGCGGCGAGGCCCACCGACGAGATCACGGTGGGATGCAGTCGACGGAGCGGCGTGCGCGCCGCGACGGCGAGCAAGCGGTCCTTCGCGGGGCGCAACGTCGAGTCGAGCATTCGGGTGCAGCCAACCTCCCACACCGGCGTCGACGTACCGAAGCCACCGGAAGTTTTCGATTCGGCAACGACCGACCCGTGCCCTGCGGCATTCCGTGCGAGGCGGTTCCGAACGGCGACCTCGCCCGTGTGTGAGGTACCCCTCCTCTACTGTCGGGGTGACCGACTCTCCCGTGACCTGATCAACTCCTCCGATCGGAGACTCATCATGGGCCCGTACTGCAACCTGGTCGTGTTGACCGGCACCGTCACGAACGAACCCTCGCGTCGATCCTCGACGTCCGGGGTCGATGTCGTGAACTTCGACCTCGCCACGCTGATCGATGGGGTGAAGGTGTCGGTGCCGATCGCCTGGTACGACCCACGCGACGCCACGGTGGCGTCGTTCGGCGTCGGCGACGGCGTCGTGGTCGTCGGCTCGGTCCGGCGTCGGTTCTTCCGCGTCGGTGGTCAGACCCAGAGTCGCACGGAGGTGGTCGTCGACAGGTTGGTTCCGGCGCGGCGCACCCGGTCGGTTCGCTCGGTGCTGGGCGCTGCGGCGGCCGCCATCACGCGAGTGGTCGAATGACGAGTCCGGTCAGCAGCTTCGGCGTGAAGAACGTCGACTTGGGAGGCATCACGTCACCTTCACGCGCCGTCCGTTCGATCTCGGCGACGCCGACCGGGCGGATCAGAATCGCCGCGTGGGCATCTCCGTCGACGACAGCGCCGACGGCTCGGTCCACACCGTGCTGGTAGGTCACCGAGTGCTCCACCCCCGAGAGCACCTCCTCGAGCCAGAGTCCGTCGAGCGGGCGAAGACCGTCGAATGCGCCCGGCTTCGGCGTCAGCCACTCGCCGGTGCCGTCCGGTCGCACGAGACACAGCGCGCCCCGAGCGTCCATCTCCGCGAGCGTTGCCGCGGACGGAATCCCCGCCGGCGACCGTTCGAACGCTTCGTCGAGCGCGGCCACGAGTTCGTCGACGTGGACGTCGGCGTACAGGCGATGGATCGCCTCGACGCTCAGCTGGTCGTCGACGAGTTCGCTGACGAACACCAACGTGTCCTCGGCGGCGGTCGAGGTGCTGCCGGTGGCTTCGCGCATCTCCTCCCGGAACCTCTGCGCCACGCCGTACCGATGATGACCGTCGGCGATGAGGACGTCGTCGGTCGCGATCTTCGCGCTGATCGCCGCAATACGTGCTGGATCGGTGACTCGCTCCACGCTGTGTTCGACGCCGTCGACGGTGACCGAAGCGATCGGTTCCGCCGGTTCGGTGAGCAGATCGGTCAGCCCGTCGGCGAGCGACAGACCCCAGATCGGCGACATGTTGGCCCGGGTGGCCCGCGTCAGGTCGAGACGATCGGTCGACGCTTTGGGCGTGATCCGTTCGTGTGGCAGGACGCCACACTCGCCGTACGGTCCGACCTCGAGCCCACCGAGGACACCGACGATGCTGCGCGCCGCGCCGCTCGCGTCGGTGAAGTCCAGCCGGTAGAGCGTGAACGTGGGTTGATCGTCGAACACCATCACGCCCGCGTCGATCCACTGCCGCAACGCTTCACCGGCCCGTTCGTACCGCCCGGGACCGGCCGACTCGCGCGGGACATCGACATGGGTGATGTTCTGCGGGTGTCGAGCGTTCAGCAGGTCGAGGTCGGCGTCGGACAGCACGTCGTACGGCGGTGCGACCAGGTCATCGATCTCTGTGTCGCAGTAGCGAAGAGCGGGGAAGGGAGTGAACCGTGGCACCATGACAGGATGCCACGTCGGATCTCCCATGTGCTGTGTGACCTCGACGGAGTCGTCTGGCTCGCCCACGATCCGATCCCTGGTTCGGTGGCCGCGATCCAGGCGATCAGGGCAACGGGGCGGCGGGTGCTGTTCGTGACCAACAACTCAGCGGCGACGCGCCCCGAGCAGGAAGCGGCGCTCACCGCGATCGGTATCGACGCCACCGGTGACGTGGTGTCCTCGGCGATGGCCGCGGCCTTTCTCGTCGAGCCGGACGAACGCGTCCTCGTCACGGGGGGACCCGGGGTGGTCGAGGCGGTCGCGGCACGCGGAGCGAACGTGGTGGTCAACACGGGGACCGATCTCGACCAACCCGTCGACGCCGTCGTGGTGGGCCTGCACCGCGACTTCGACTACGCCCGGCTGCGGATCGCCGGACGGGCCGTCCTCGACGGCGCACGATTGATCGGGACGAATCGGGACACCACCTACCCGACGACGACCGGCCTCGACCCCGGAGGTGGGTCGATCGTCGCCGCGGTCGCCTCGGTCGGTGGGGTCGACGCGGTCTTCGCAGGCAAACCGGAACAGCCGATGGCCGACCTGGTCGTCCACCTCCTCGGCGTCGACCCCGACCGGATGTTGATGGTCGGCGACCGTCCCGAGACCGATGGACTGTTCGCCGAACGGCTCGGGTGTTCCTTCGCACTCGTCGAATCGGGAGTCACCGAGTATGGGGCCGGAACCCACCGTGACCTACGAGGGGTCGCCGATTCGCTGGATTAGCCTGTCACCATGGCCAATTCATCACTTCAACGACTTCTCGATGCCGGCGTGCAGTTCGGAGAGATGTCCCGCAAGCAGGCCGAGTCGGTGGTTCGCCAGCTCGTCAAGGCAGGAGAAGTCCCCCGCGCCGACGCCGAGAAGATGATCAGCGGTCTCGTCGAGCGCGGCAAGGACACCTCGGAGCGGATGAGTGAGATCATCCAGCGCGAGGTGTCGAAGCAGGTCAACTGGCTGTCGGAGCGCTTCGACGAACTCGAGGATCGGTTCGAGGACCTCTCCGAGAAGGTGGCCGATCGCGTCGGTCAGCCGAAGGCCGCCACCAAGAAGGCACCCGCCAAGAAGAAGGCCGCCACCAAGAAGGCACCCGCGAAGAAGGCACCCGCCAAGAAGAAGGCCGCCGCCAAGAAGGCACCCGCGAAGAAGAAGGCCGCCACCAAGAAGGCACCCGCCAAGAAGGCACCCGCGAAGAAGGCCGCCGGATCCGCGGGCGCGCCCGCGGCGGGCTGACCGTCGCGAGCCGATGGCAGCGCGTCGTCGGCTCGACGCCGAACTCGTTCGCCGCGAGCTTGCGCCGAGTCGGAGCGCAGCGCAGACGCTGATCGAGGCAGATCGGGTCTTCGTGAACGGTGCGGTCGCGGCGAAGGCGTCACGCCAGGTCGCACCGGGCGACGCCGTCGTCGTCGACGGCCCACCGGCCCGGTTCGTGGGACGTGGGGCGGAGAAGCTCGATCATGCGCTCGACGTCTTCGGTGTCGACGTCTCGGGGCTGCGCCTGATCGACGCCGGCGCCTCGACCGGCGGGTTCACCGATTGCCTCCTCCAGCGGGGCGCCGCCGAGGTCGTCGCGGTCGACGTCGGACACGGACAACTCCACGAACGACTCCGTGCCGACCCACGGGTCCTGAACGTCGAGCGGCAGAACATCCGCGCCATCACCCCGCATCTGATCGGAGGGCTGGTCGAGGGCGCCGTGGGTGACCTGTCGTTCATCTCCCTGCGCCTCGTGATCGCTCCGCTCGTGGCCGTGTGCCAGCCTGGGTCCTCGATGATCCTTCTCGTGAAACCGCAGTTCGAAGCAGGACGGGCCGAGGTGAGCCGCGGGCGTGGTGTGGTGACCGATCCCGACGTCCACGACCGGGTACGCGACGAGGTCAGTGCAGCGCTCCGGCTCGCCGGATGTGACGTGGCGGGATGGACCACGTCGCCGATCACCGGCGCCGACGGAAACGTCGAGTTCCTCGTTCACGCGGTCACACCAGCGACCGGCCTCGGCGGAACGCCGTGACCACGCGCCGCCTGATTCTCGTCGCCCACCACGAACGCGACGAGGCACGGACCCATGCCGTGGCGGTCGCCGACTGGTGCCGTGCCCGAAGCATCGACTTCTGGATGCCCGCGCACGACGCCTCCGAACTCGACCTCGCCGAGTACGCGGGCGAGCGTCCTCCTGCTGACGCTGACGTCGTCGTGAGCCTCGGCGGCGACGGGACGATGCTGCGCTGTGTCGAACTGCTGGCCGGCAACGACGTCCCGTTGATCGGGATCAATCTCGGCTCACTCGGCTATCTCACCGAGGTGGAGCCCGACACGATGACCGACGCGCTCGATCGTTTCGCACTCGGCGCCGAGGCGGGGGAGTGGCATCTCGACCGCAGGATGATGCTCGACGTGGCGGTCAACGGCGAGATCGTGGGCCGCGCCCTGAACGAAGCCGTGGTGGAGAAGAACAAGTCGGGCCACACCGTCCGGCTGCTCGCTCGTATCGACGGCCACCCGTTCACGCACTACGAGGCCGATGGACTGATCGTGTCGACGCCGACGGGGTCGACCGCCTACTCGTTGTCGGCGCGTGGGCCGATCGTGTCGCCGCAGCATCGGGCGATCCTGCTCACGCCGGTGTCACCGCACATGCTCTTCGACCGTTCGCTCGTGCTCAGCCCGAACGAGGTGGTCGAGATCGAGGTGGCCGGACACCGCCGGGCGGACGTGGCCATCGACGGTCAGCCCCGCAGCGTGCTGGAGCGGGGTGACGTCGTGCGGTGCAGCCCGTCCGACGCCACCGCGAACTTCGTGCGCTTCGGTGCGTATCGCTACCACCAGATCCTGAAGTCGAAATTCGGGCTCACGGATCGCTAAGACGCTCACGCCCGGTCGGTCCGGGGGTCGCGATCTCCGAGGTACCCCCGTGCTTGAATGACGGTCGATGCTCAGCGAACTGCACATCGAGAACCTCGGGGTGATCGAACATCTCGACCTCGTCCTCGGACCCGGGCTCACCGCACTGACCGGCGAGACGGGTGCCGGCAAGACCATGCTCGTCGAGGCGATCGAGCTGCTCGTCGGTGGTCGGGCCGACGCATCGATGGTCCGCCACGGTGCCGCCGAGGCGCGGATCGAAGGCCGATTCGTGGGCGCCGGCGGGATGGAACGGATCCTCGGCCGCGTGATCCCGGCCGACGGTCGTTCACGCGCCTACATCGACGGCCGCCCGGCAACCGTCACGTCGCTGGCCGAGGTCTCGGCCGACATGGTCGACCTGCACGGACAACATGCCCACCAGAGCCTGCTGTCCGTCGCCACACAGCGTGCGGCTCTCGACCAGTTCGGCGACATCGATCTCGAGCCGCTTCGCGAGGCGCGGGCGAGGCTCACCGAGATCGACGCCGCACTCGCCGCACTCGGCGGCGACGAACGGCTCCGCGCCCGAGAGATCGACCTCCTCCGCTTCCAGGTGGCCGAGCTCGACGCTGCAGGGATCGATGACCCGGGCGAGGACGTGGCGCTCGATGCCGAGGAATCGCTGCTCGCCGACGCCGTCGCGCACCGCGAAGCGGGTGCCCTCGCGTACGAGGCCCTCGCCGGCGAGCACGGCGCCCGAGACGCGATCGGTACCGCGTTGGCTGCCGTCGACGGGCGCCGACCGTTCGACGACGTGGCAACCAGGTTGCACGATGTGCTCGCCGAACTCGACGACGTCGTGGCCACCACGCGAGATCTCGCCGACTCGATCGACGAATCGCCCGAGCGTCTCGACGCGGTCCGCGAGCGGCGTCAACTCCTCGCCGACCTCCGACGCAAGTACGGCGACGACCTTGCGGCGGTGATGGCCTACCACGCGGAGACGGAGGATCGGCTACGCGAGCTCGAGTCCTACGACCGGCGCGCCGCCGAACTCGACGCTCGGCGCCGCGCCGGGATCGAGGTGGAACGTGCAGCCGCGGCCGACGTCGGCAGGGCTCGCCGTGCGGCGGCCGAGCCGCTCGCGCGTGCGGTCGAGGCGCGTCTGCGCCTCCTCGCGATGTCGAACGCGGCGGTTGCCGTCGAGGTCGGCGAACACGCCGAGGACCATCCGGGCGATCGGGTCAAGTTCCTCCTCGCGGCGAACCCCGGTCTCCCGCTCCTCCCGCTCAATCGAGTCGCCTCCGGCGGTGAGCTGGCCCGTTCGATGCTCGCGCTGCGACTCGTGCTCGCGGGGGCGAACGCGACCACCGCTGACGTCGGCACGCTGGTGTTCGACGAAGTCGACGCCGGCATCGGCGGCGAAGCGGCACAGGCGGTCGGTGATGCACTCGCCGGTCTGGCCGGGCACCATCAGGTTCTCGTCGTCACCCACCTCGCCCAGGTCGCCGCGGCGGCGCACGCTCAGATCTCGGTGTCCAAGACCGTGCTCAACGGATCGACCTACGCGGTCGCCCGGCGCCTCGACGGCGACGAACGTGTCGACGAGATCGCACGGATGCTGTCGGGGTCGTCGACGAGGTCGGCGCTCGATCACGCCCGGGAACTACTCGCGTGAAGTTCGGGGCCGATCGCGTGCTAGCGTGATGTTCCGTCGTGATACCGAGACGGAGGTCCCCATGACCAAGCACATTTTCGTGACGGGGGGCGTAGCCAGCTCACTCGGCAAGGGCCTCACCGCCTCGTCGCTCGGGCGCCTGCTCAAGCTCCGCGGTCTGCGGGTGACGCTCCAGAAGCTCGACCCGTACATCAACATCGACCCGGGCACGATGAACCCCTTCGAACACGGAGAGGTGTTCGTCACCGACGACGGCGGCGAAACCGATCTCGACCTGGGCCACTACGAGCGATTCATCGACGAGAACCTCTCGCGCAACTCGAATGCGACCACCGGCTCGATCTACCAGTCGGTGATGGCGGCCGAACGACGGGGTGACTACCTCGGCAAGACCGTGCAGGTGATCCCGCACATCACCGACGAGATCAAGCACCGGGTCGAGCGCGTCGCGCAGCAGGACGTCGACGTCGTGATCACCGAAGTCGGCGGCACCGTCGGCGACATCGAGATCCTTCCGTTCCTCGAGGCGATCCGACAGTTCCGGAACCTCGTCGGACGGGACAACGTCTGCTACATCCACGTGACGCTCGTGCCGTTCATCGGCCCGTCCGGTGAACAGAAGACGAAGCCGACCCAGCACTCGGTGACCGAACTGCGCTCCCGGGGCATCCAGCCCGACGTGATCGTGTGCCGATCCGAAGAGGCACTGTCGGACGACCTCAAGACCAAGATCTCGAACATGTGCGACGTCGACCGCAAGGCGGTGATCAACGCTGCCGATGCCCGCAACATCTACGAACTCCCGCTGATCTTCCACGAGGAGGGGCTCGACGACTTCGTCTGCAACGTCTTGCGGATCGACAGCGACGTCGACCTGTCCTCGTGGCAGCGCGTCGTCGACAAGGTCGAGGCCGCGACCGAGCCGGTCAAGATCGGCCTCATCGGCAAGTACATCGAATTGCCCGATGCCTACCTGTCCGTGGTCGAAGCGCTCAAGCATGCCGGCTTCCACCACGGTGCGAAGGTCGACATCGAGTGGATCCAGTCGGAGAACGTCGAGGGGTTGCTGGCGGACGGCCAACTCGGTGATCTCGACGGCATCGTCATCCCCGGCGGCTTCGGTCACCGCGGTGTCGAGGGCAAGATCGCAGCAGCGCGTTACGCACGTGAGCACGCGATGCCGTGTCTCGGGATCTGCCTCGGCCTCCAGGCGATGACGATCGACTTCGCCCGCAACGTCGCCGGGCTCACCGATGCGAACTCGACCGAGTTCGATCCGCAGACAAAGCACCCGGTCATCGATCTCATGCTCGAGCAGCGAGGGATCGAGGACAAGGGCGGCACGATGCGCCTCGGCGCGCACTATGCGGTGCTGGCGAACGAGTCACAAGTGGCCCGCGCCTACGGGGAGACGGTGGTGTCCGAGCGCCATCGTCACCGTTACGAGTTCAACGACCGCTACCGGGCTCAACTGGAGTCGGAGGGATTGTGGTGCTCGGGGACGTCACCGGACAACAAGCTGGTCGAGTTCATCGAGCTACCCGGACACCCGTTCTGGGTCGCGACCCAGGCGCACCCCGAGTTCAAGAGCCGCCCCGATCGACCGCACCCGCTGTTCCGGGAGTTGATCGATGCGGCACTCGAGCATCGTCAGGTCGAGCGGGCATCCCACGCCGACGTCGACGCCAGCGCGTGACGATGGGCGAATTCCGACGCGTCGACGAGTCGACCGTCCACCAGGGGTACATCTGGCGCGTTCGCGACGGCCGAGTACGAGGCACCCGACGGGCGACGGTTCCATCGCGACATCGTCCGTTCGCCCGGTGCGGTCGGGGTCGTTCCGCTGGTCTTCGATGCCGAGGGGAACGCCTCGGTGGTGCTCGTTGCGCAGTACCGGCCGCCGTACGAGGAGACCGTCATCGAGATCCCGGCAGGCATGCGTGACATCGAGGGCGAGGACACCTCCGAGGTCGCACGCCGAGAGTTGATCGAGGAGGCCGGGCTCGAAGCCGGCCAGGTCGATCTGCTCGGCCAGATCTATCCGTCTCCGGGTATGACGGACTCGGTCACGTCGATCTACCTGGCGACGCACTGCACGCCGGTCCCGACCGATCGGCACGGTCCGGAAGAGGACTTCATGGAAACCATGCACGTGCCTCTCGCCGACGCCCTCTCCATGATCGACCGCGGGGAGATCCGCGACGCCAAGACCGTCGCAGGGCTGTTGATGACCGACCGCCGACTCCGCTCCGCCGACGGAGACTGATCGGACACGGTCACGCGATGGCGGCGGTGCCACTCCCGTTGGAGGCCGAGGAGTTCCTGGCGTGGATGCTCGCCGAGAAGGGCCGCTCCGCGAACACCCTTGCCGCATACCGGCGCGACCTGCGCAGCTACTGCGCGTGGCTCGCTGCGCACGGCACCGCCGTGCTCGACGTCGATTCGGACACCCTGGTGGCGTTCGTCGGTGAGCGCAGGGCGTCTGGCTCCGCACCGTCGTCGGTCGCCCGGCAGCTCGCCGCGATCCGCATGCTCCACCGGTATCTGGCCATCGAAGGGCACCGCCCGAACGACCCGACGGCCAATCTCGAGGGGGTGAAGGTCCCGTCGGGAATTCCCAAGCCGCTGACCGAGACCCAGGTCAACAGCCTGCTCGACGCAGTGGTCGGACACGAGCCGATCGATCATCGCGATCGCGCCCTGCTCGAGCTGCTGTACGCGACGGGTGCACGCATTTCCGAGGCCGTCGGACTGTCGATCGGGGACCTGGACATCGACGGGCGACTGGTCCGACTGTACGGGAAGGGGTCGAAGGAGCGCATCGTCCCGTTCGGCTCGTCGGCAGCCGGAGCCCTGGACGACTGGTTCTCGCCGCGAGGCCGCGCGCGACTCGTGCCGACTCGGTGGCAGCGTCGCGACGACGCCGAGGCCGTGTTCCTGAACAACCGCGGCGGTCGCCTGACGCGCCAGGCGGCATGGCTGGTCGTGAAGAAGTACAGCCGCCGAGCCGGACTGGCCGACGATCTGTCGCCCCACGTGTTGCGCCATTCGTGCGCGACCCACCTGCTCGATCACGGAGCTGACCTCCGCGTCGTCCAGGAGATGCTCGGTCACGTGTCGATCTCGACGACACAGGTCTACACCCGGGTCAGTCAGGAGCGGTTGTGGGACGTGTATCGATCGGCGCATCCGCGCGCCACACTGAGCCGATGAGTTCGCTGTTCGACGTGGTGGTTCATCCGCGGCACCTCGTGAGGAGATTCGTGACGTCGCTGCCGCCGGCACCGCCGAGCGTGGAGGACGAGGTGTGGGCCGAAGATCATCTGCTCCCGGCGGAACGCGCCCTCTGGGTGCAGCTGAGCAACCAGGATCGGCGCCACAGCATCGGCGTGGCGCGGCGCTTCGACGACGCCCGCGGTGGAGCGTCGCGAGCGGAGATCGCGGGTGCTCTGCTGCACGACATCGGCAAGATCGTGTGCGGCCTCGGGACGTTCGCTCGCGCGGCCGCGACGTTGGTGGGGCCCCGGACCGAGCGATTCCGGGCCTACCACGACCACGAGGAGATCGGCGCCCGCTTGGTCGCCGAGTGCGGGTCCGACCCGGCGACCGTCGAACTGGTCGCCGAAGTCGGACCCGCCTATCGGCAGCTCAAGGTCTGCGACTACTGACGCAGGCCGCCTCCGCGTCAATGCCGTCGGTGACGCGACCGGAACCGATGGCGCCCCCGGGCGGTGCGGAAAGCACGAGAACGCGCGGCGTCGGCCCGGATACGGGCGTGGCGTTCGCGGATCTCGGCCAATTGGAAGTAGGGATCGTGCAGTTGATTGAACATCGTCGGATGCCTTTCTGGTTGGTGGGTGAGACGGGGACAGCGGCGACGGGATCGTCGAGGTGACGCGGTGCCACGGACACGGAGGCCGACGGCGCCGTCAGCGGACGAGCGACCGAGGCGACGAGGCGCCCAGAGCATCGTTCATCGGAATCGGTCGTTCAGAAGTCGTCATGGGCACCTCCTTTCGCTGGAGACACTGTTGCCGGTGCAGCCCCACCGATGCAACGAGGTTTCGCGTTCGGCCGCGAGCCGGACTCCGGTCGGGAGGTCACGCCGGGAGGATGCGGTGCACCCGACGAAGGTTGACCGCGGCGCGCAGCGTCATCCAGACCAGCAGGCCCGCCCAGATGCCGACGATGCCGAGCGATGGAACGGCCAGCACCAACGCGGCGATCGGGATCACCACGACGAGGTATCCGAGCGCCGCTCGACCGAGGAACCGATAGTCGCCCGCGCCGATCAGTGAGCCGTCGGTGGCGAAGGCCAGCGAACCGGGGACGAGAACTGCAGCGAGCAACCAGAGTCCAGCGGTCGCGCGGTCGACGACGTCGCTCTCGTCGGTGAACGCGCGTGCGACCAGCGGTGCGCTCACCGCCACCAGAACGGCGAGACCGATCCCGATCCGGAGTGACAACCGAAGCGCACGTTCGGACACCTCGGCCGCGCCGGACCCGCCGCGGCCGAGTTCCTCGGCCACCAGCGTCTGCGCCGGGATCGCCAGCGCATCGAGCGTGAGTGCGAGAAACAGGAACATCGTGACGGTGATCGAATGCGCGGCGAGGGTTGCATCGTCGACGCGTGCGGCGATCGACGTGGCTCCCGTGAAGACCGCCAGCATCGAACCGACCCGCAGCAGCAGGTGGCGACCCGCCGAGAGCAGAGGAGCCATCTCGCGCCAACGAGGTCGCCGGCTCGTGGCCTCGGCCAGGTACGGCCGGGTCAGCATCCACAGGGCGATTCCGGCGATCACCTGGGCGACGACGGTCGACCATGCCGCTCCCGCGACACCGAGATCGAAGCCGAAGACCAGGACGACCTCGACCACCACGTTGATCACGTTGCTGGCAACGAGCACCACCAGGGGCGACCGGTAGTCGCTCGCGCCGCGCTGTGTGCCCTGCGCGGCGAGACCGATCAGGACGAACGGAACGCCGACCGCGGAGATGCGGAGATAGTCGGTGGCGAAGACGACGACCTCGTCGCTGGCCCCGAGCAGGGAAACCAGCGGTTCGGCGAACGCCGCGAGCAGCGGCGCCGCAGTGACGCCGATGAACGCCGCCACCCAGAACGCCTGAACGCCGACGTCGGACGCGCCGGCCGTGTCGGCGGCACCCAATCGGTTCGCCACCCGCTGTGTCGTGCCGTAGGCCAGGAAGTTCGATCCGGCGATCACGATCGACAGAATCGACACGGCGATCGCGACGCCCCCGAGTTGTTCCTTGCCGAGCCTGGCGACGATCGCGGTGTCGACGAGGCGATACAACGGCTCGGCGGCGAGCGCCCCGGCGGCGGGGATCGCGAGCCGCAGGATCCTGCGGTCGGTGCTGGTCAGCGACACATCGAGCGTCGGTCGACGATCAGCGTGGCACCATGCCGATGGCGGCGTGGGCCCGATCGAGCGTGACCGAGGCGACGGCGCGCGCCTTGTCGGCACCGACCCGGAGGAGACGGGCGAGTTCGGCGCGGTCGTCCATCAGCTCCTGGTAGCGGAGCCGAATCGGGTCCAACACGGCCAGCACGGCCTCGCCCGTGGCGACCTTGAGGGCCCCGTACTGCTCGTAGTCGTCGGCGACGGCCTGTGGGGTCCGATCGGTGACGGCGGCGTGGATCTCCAGGAGGTTCGCAACGCCGGGCTTGGTCTCACGGTCATAGCGCACGGCGTCGGGGCCGGTGTCGGAATCGGTGACGGCGCGCTTGAACTTCTTCATGACCGAGGCGGGATCGTCGACGAGATACACGCATCCGGCGTCGGAGTCGTCCGACTTCGACATCTTCGAGGTGGGATCCTGCAGGCTCATCACCCGTGCGCCGGCCGCCGGAGTGACCGCATCCGGGAGCACGAAGGTGTCACCGAAACGGTGATTGAACCTGATCGCGATGTCACGGGTGATCTCGACGTGCTGGCGCTGATCCTCACCGACCGGCACCTCGTTCGTGTCGTACAGGAGGATGTCGGCTGCCTGGAGCGCCGGATAGGTGAACAGCCCGGCGGACGTGAACCGGCCCTCCCGCTTGGTGGTCTTGTCCTTGAACTGCGTCATCCGGCTCAGCTCGCCGAAGGCGACGTTGCACTGCATGATCCAACCGAGTTCGCTGTGCTCACTCACGTGGCTCTGGGCGAACACCGTGGCCACGTCCGGGTCCAGACCGACCGCGAACAGCATCGCCGCGAGTGAGACCGTGGCGTCGCCGACGACTCCCGGCTCTTCGGTGACGGTGAGTGCGTGGAGGTCGACGATGCCGTGGAACGCGTCGCATTCGTGCTGACCCCGCACCCAGTTCTTGAGAGCACCGAGGTAGTTGCCGAGGTGAACGTCACCGGTCGGCTGCATGCAGGACAGAACCCGCGTCTCGTCGTTGGTACTGGTGTCACTCACGCGGTCCGACGCTATCCGTTGCCGCCAGTGCCGCAGCGGTAGGATCGCCGGGATGGTCGACGTCGCAACGCCCGTGTACGAGGGGCCCTTCGATCTGCTGTTGCAGCTCATCCTGAAGGAGCAGGTCGACATCTACGAGGTCAACCTGTCCCGCATCGTCGACGCCTATCTCCTCGAGATCGAGAAGATGCAGCGCGACGACACGCTCGACCTCGATGTGATCACCGGATTCCTGTTGATCGCGGCAACGCTCGTCGAGCTGAAGGCTCGACGACTGTTGCCGAACCAGGCCGACATGGATCTCGACGAGGAACTGGCACTGTGGGAAGAGCGCGATCTTCTCCTCGCCCGGCTCCTCGAGGCCAAGACGTTCAAAGACGTCGCGGCCGTGTTCTCTCGACTGGCCGAGGACGCCGACCTGTCGTTTCCCCGCGCGGTCGGCGCCGACGAACGCTTCGTCGACGTGATGCCGGACCTTCTCGAAGGAACCAGCGTCCGCAGCCTGCAGAAGGCGGCGATCCGGGCGTTGACACCGCGGCCGGTGCCGGTCGTCGACCTGTTCCACGTCAACCCGATCAAGGTCACCGTCGCCGATGCCGTGGCCGAACTGCTCGACGAACTGCCTCGCGTCGGGCGGATCTCGTTCCGGCGGTTGACCGCCGACCTCGCCGATCGCATCGAGGTGATCGTGCGGTTCCTCGCCGTCCTCGAGCTGTTCAAGCAGGGTGTGGTCGAGATCGACCAACCCGAGCGATTCGGTGACATCGAGGTGCGCTGGGCGCCCGCCGATGGTGTCGACACCGACACCATCCTGATCGACGCCTACGACGGCTGAGGACCATGACCGACGAGATCATCGACGACGGCGAGCAAGCGGCGCGCGCTGCCGCCTACCAGCGGGCGATCGAGGCGATCGTGCTGGTCAGCCACGACCCCGTCCCCCACGAACTCCTCGCGCAGCTCCTGGAGCAGCCGACCGCGCTGATCGAAAGGTGGTGCGACGAGCTGGCCGAGCGGTACCGGCTCGCTCGCAACGGGTTCGAACTCGTCCGCGTCGCCGGCGGTGTCCGCTACCAGACCGCATCGGACCTCACCCCGTACGTCGAACGGTTCCTGCTCCACGATCAACGGGCGCGGTTGTCCGGTGCGGCCCTCGAGACGCTCGCGATCGTCGCCTACAAACAACCGATCTCACGCGCCCAGGTCGCCGCGATCCGCGGTGTGGATCCCGACGGAGTGCTGCGCACACTGCAGGCTCGGGGCTACATCGACGAGGTGGCGCGCGACGACGGCCCCGGGCAGGCGATCCTGTTCGGCACCACGTCGATGTTCCTCGAGAAGCTGGGGCTCGAATCGGTCGACGACCTCCCCGCGATCGCCGAGTTCATCCCGGGCCCCGACGTGGTCGAGGCGCTCGAGCACGGCCTGCGCGTGACCCCGGAGATCGACGTGACCGCGAACGGCGCACCGGATCCAGCATCCGATGGCTGACCGCGTTCCCGAACGCCCGCTGTGGGAGCAGATGGCGGAACGAAACGCCGACCTGCCGCAGGGCGAGCGACTCCAGAAGGTGTTGGCCGCAGTCGGGTTCGGGAGCCGGCGAACCTGTGAGGACTTGATCTCGGCGGGGCGCGTCACCGTCAACGGTGACGTCGCCGTCCTCGGACGCCGCGTCCGACCCGACCGCGATCTCGTCGAGGTCGACGGCGCCCCGATCGGCGTCAAACCTGGCCTCGTCTACTACCTCTTGAACAAGCCGGCGGGCGTGGTGACGACGAGCGCCGACACGCACGGTCGGCCAACGGTCATCGACATCGTTCCGGCCGACCCCCGCGTGTTCTCGATCGGGCGCCTCGATCTGGAGACCGAGGGTTTGCTGCTGATCACCAACGACGGCGAACTTGCCAACCGGATCGCCCATCCGAGCCACGGCGTCGACAAGGAGTACCTCGCCGAGGTCGAAGGTGGCGAGGTCCCGGCGGGCAAGATCCGCCAACTGCGTGAGGGCGTCGAACTCGACGACGGACGCACCGCTCCGGCGAAGGTCTCCCAGCCGGAGCCGGGGGTTCTGCGGATCGTGATCCACGAAGGCAAGAACCGGCAGGTGCGTCGGATGTGCGAAGCGATCGGTCATCCGGTGCGCCGGCTCGTCCGCACCCGCATCGGACCGATCAGCGACCGCTCGCTCGAGCCGGGGGAGTGGCGTGAATGGACCACCGACGAACGCAACGCCATGGTGGCGGCGGTCGCCAGTACGATCGCCCGCCGTGACTGAGCAGCGACGCGCCAACGTCATCGGGCTCGGCCTGATCGGCGGATCGATCGCCCTCGCGTTGCGCGCCCGCGGCTGGTCGGTCACCGGGGTCGACGACGACCCGGCGACTTCCGAGGCTGCTCTCGATCGGTCCGTGATCGACGCCGTCGGACTCGAACCCGATGCCGAGATCACATTCGTTGCCGTCCCGGTGCTCGAGGGCGTCGCGACGGTCCACCGAGCACTCGCCGAGACCAACGGCATCGTCACCGACGTCGGCAGCGTGAAGGGGTCGATCTGCGCTGCGATCACCGACCCTCGCTTCGTGGGTGGACATCCGATGGCCGGCAGCGAACGCGACGGCCTGGACGGTGCAGATCCGAACCTGTTCGAGGACGCGATCTGGGTGCTCACACCCGATGACGACGCCGACGATCTCGTGTTCTCCCAACTCGCGGCCATCATCTCGGGGCTGGGCGCCGAGGTCGTGGCCGTCGCGCCGGGCCGTCATGACGACGTCGTCGCGGTCGTCAGCCACGTTCCGCATCTCACCGCAGCGTCGTTGATGACCCTCGCCGACGACCGTTCGATCGAGCACGCCGCGCTCCTGCGGCTGGCCGCCGGTGGGTTCCGGGACATGACCCGCGTCGCGAGCGGCCGGCCCGACATCTGGCTCGACATCTGCGACGAGAACCGCGTGGCGATCGTGGGCGCCCTCGGCCACCTGATCGACGAACTCGGCGACGTGCGCGACGCGATCGACGCCGGTCGCCGAGACGACCTCCGGAAGCGGCTCGGTCGGGCCCGGGAGGCCCGGGCGAACCTGCCGAGTCGCGTCGTGCACCCCGAGAGCCTCGCCGAGGTGCGAATCCCGATCACGGACCGAGCGGGCGCGGCCGCCGAGGTGTTCGTCCTCGCCGCCGACCTCAGCGTCAACATCGCGAACTTCGAAGTGGTACACGTCGCCGAGCGAAACCACGGCGTCGCGGTCGTCCTCGTCGACCAGGCCCATGCCGAGGTCTTCCGCGGCGGGCTCATCGCTCGGGGCTTCCGACCGTCGGTACAGGCACTCGCATGACCGACGTACGCGCCGTGCGCCTGGCCGAGGGGCCGGTGATCGCCCAGGTCACCGTGCCACCGTCGAAGAGCATCGCCAACCGGGCGCTCGTGTGCGCTGCGCTGGCGAGCGGTGAATCCGAGATCGTCGGCCTCGCCCCGGGCGACGACACGAACGCCATGGTCGAGTGCCTCAACGCGCTCGGCGTGCCCGTCGCGGTGTCGGATGTCGACGGCACCCAGGTGGGCCTGGTCGTCGGGACCGGAGGAGCGCTCCCGGCCGGCCCGATCGCGCTCGACACCCGGCTCGCGGGGACCACGTCGCGCTTCGTGACGGCGCTCGCCGCGCTCGGTCCCGGTCCCTATCTGATCGACGGCGCACCACCGCTGCGGGCGCGCCCGATGGGGCCACTGCACGACTCGCTCCACGCGCTCGGGGCCCGACTCGAGCCGGGGGAGGAGTGGGGACACCTTCCCGTCACCGTGTCGGGTCCCGTCGGCGGCGCCGACGCGATCGTGATGCCCGGCGACGTGTCCAGCCAGTACGTCACCGCACTGATGTTGATCGCACCGCTGATCCGCGACGGACTCTCGCTCGGGCTGTCGACCGACCTCGTCAGCAGGCCCTACGTCGAGATCACGAAGGCCGTGATGGAGTCGTTCGGCGCGCTCGACGTGCACATCGCTCATCGACACGTCACCGTGGCCGAGAGCGGCTACCAGGCGACGCGCTACGAGGTCGAGCCGGACGCGTCCTCGGCGAGTTACCCCCTCGCAGCGGCCGCGATCGTCGGCGGAGCCGTGAGCGTCCCGGGGCTCGGACGTCGATCGCTGCAGGGCGACGCCACCTTCTGCGCGGTTCTCGAACGGATGGGGTGCATGGTGACACTCGGGCCGACCGACACGGTCGTGATGCGACGGCGCGACACGCCGCTGCGCGGGATCGAGATCGACATGGCCCACATCTCCGATCTCGTCCCGACGCTCGCCGTCGTCGCGACTCAGGCGACCACGCCGACCCGGATCACCGGCGTCGGGTTCATCCGGGGGAAGGAGAGCGACCGGCTCGGGGACCTCGCTGCGGAACTCTCGAAGCTCGGTGCCGACGTCACCGTCGAGCCGGACGGTCTCACGATCTCACCGACCGACCTGTTGCACGCGGCGCGGCTCGAGACGCACCACGACCACCGCCTCGCGATGGCATTCGGTCTGCTCGGACTCGTTGTCGACGGCATCGAGGTCGTCGATCCGGACGTGGTCGGCAAGAGCTGGCCCGGATATTGGGACGCACTCGACGCGATCCCAGCGAGACGCGCATGACCGCCACCGTTGCGGCATTCGACGTCGACGGCACCGTGACCGATCGCGATTGCGTCATCCCGTTCATGCGGAGGGTGGCGGGGGCCCGCCGTGTCGGCGCACGCCTCGCCGCACGGCCTGATCGCCTCCTGCGGGCCATCGCCCGCCGAGATCGCGACGACCTCAAGGCGCTGGCCGCAGCGGCGGCCTTCCGAGGTCTCCGCTACGAGGACCTGTCCGACGAGGGCGCCTCCTTCGCGCGGACCGTCCACGACGGGTGGCTGCGCCACGACACCGTCCAGAGGCTTCGCGCCCATGCGGCCGCGGGCGACCACGTGATCCTCGTGTCGGCGTCGTTCGAGGTGTACCTGCGTCCGCTCGGCGACCTGCTCGGCGTCGACGATGTCCTCGCCACGCAACTCGAGCTCGCCGACGGTGTGGTGACCGGCGCGCTCGACGGGCCGAATTGTCGAGGCGCCGAGAAGGTCTCCCGGCTGCACGCATGGCTCGACAGCCGTTTCGGTGGTCGAGACCGCGTCCGCGTCATCGCCTACGGTGACTCGGCCGGCGATCGCGAGTTGCTCGCCGACGCCGACGAGGCGCACTGGGTGACCCCGGACGGGAGTGCGGCGTGATCGTCGCGATGATCCGGGCGATGCGCCCGAGACAATGGTCGAAGAACGTGCTCGTCTTCGCGGCGCCGGGAGCCGCCGGTGTGCTCGACGTCCCGCGCGAATTCTGGACGACGGTGATCGCCTTCGTCGCGTTCTGCCTGGCAGCCAGCGGCATCTACGTGTGGAACGACCTGAACGACCTCGACGCGGACCGCGCTCATCCGACCAAACGCGACCGTCCGTTCGCCGCAGGGCTCGTCCCGCTCGGCGTCGCCCGGACGATGGGGGTGGTCCTGCCCCTCGCAGGCCTCGCGATCGCGGGAGCAACCGGGCGGTGGCAGACCGTCGCCGTGGTCGCGGTCTACCTCGTGCTCACCCTCAGCTACACGTTCTGGCTGAAAGAGGTCGCGATCATCGATCTCCTGGCCGTCGCATCGGGATTCGTGCTGCGCGCCGCCGCCGGAGCGGTGGCCGTCGACGTCCCGATGTCGCGGTGGTTCGTGCTCTGCGTGACCTTCGGGTCCCTCTTCATCGTCGTCGGCAAACGCTACGCCGAGCTCCAGGAGGTCGGTGCCGGGTCGGGAACCCGCGCCACACTCGACACCTACACGCCCGGGTTCCTCCGGATGCTGCTGTCGGTCAGCCTCGGCGGCGCTCTGATCAGTTACTGCGTGTGGGCGTTCGAGACCGCGGAGGGCAAGGATTTCCCCTTCTACGAGCTCAGCATCGTGCCGATGATCGCCGCGCTGTTCCGGTACCTGCTGGTGCTCGAACGGGGTGAGGGCTCGGCACCCGAAGAAGTGTTCGCACGCGACCGGGTGCTCCAGCTCTCCGGTCTCATCTGGGTGGTCATCTACGGAGTGGCGGTGTACACGGCATGAATCAGCAGCGACCGGACCTCGTGGAGACGATGCAGCTCGTCGCGGACGTCGACGGGTGGATGAGCCCAGGTCAGGGGGCGACCCTGTTCGACGCGGCGGCGAGGTGCCCGAACGACGGCTTGATCGTCGAGATCGGCAGCTTCCGCGGGCGGTCGACGATCGTGTTGGCGACCGCCGCCGACCCCTCCGTCGAGGTGATCGCGATCGACCCTCATGCCGGCAACGACCGGGGCCCACAGGAGATCGACGGCTTCGAGGACGAAGCCGCCGACGACCACACCGTGTTCACCGAGAATCTGACGGCGGCAGGCGTGGCCGACCGCGTCCGCCATGTGCGTGAGTTCTCCGACACCGCACTCGAACTGGTCGACGGTGAGATCGACGTGCTCTACATCGACGGGGCCCATCGCTACGCGCCGGCCCGCGCCGACATTCGCGCCTGGGGTGCCCGCGTCGGTGATGGTGGCACGATGCTGATCCACGACTCGTTCTCGTCGATCGGCGTGACGCTGGCGATCCTCCGCGAACTCGTGTTCGGCGCCCGCTTCCGTTACGTCGGCCGGGCCCGCTCGATGACCATCTACCGCGCCGACCTCGCGCCCGGCCGGAACGTACGGCTGGGCAACGCTGCACGCCAGCTGGCCCAGCTTCCGTGGTTCGCGAAGAACGTCGGGCTGAAGGTGCTGATCTCGCTGAGGTTGGTCAAGGGCGAGTGGCCCTACTGACCCGGTCCGCTGGACACCGGCGCGTCCCGACCGGGTCACGGCCACTCCCGGCGACGACGCCGTGAGAATGCGCGGCGGTCAGGACGACCGAAACCCACGAGAGGCGGCGGGACAGTGGTGGGCGATGTGTCGGCACGACAACCTTCCGACACGATGCAACTCAAGCAACCGGCCTCAGCAGTAGCCTCGTCACCTCGTGGAGACCGAACAGCGCGCACTCACCGGTTGGGGCCGGACCGCCCCGACCGTGGCGACGGTCGTTCGGGCGACCGCAGACGAACTGAGCACCGACGCAGGCCTCTCATCGATCCTCGGACCCCGGGGCGCGATCGCACGCGGTCTGGGCCGCTCCTACGGCGATCCGGCACAGAACGGCGGAGGAGTGGTCATCGAGCTGCAGCCGGGCGGGCAGCCGATCCGTCTCGACACCGTCGCTGCGGTCGCGCACGTCGATGCAGGTGTGAGCCTCGACACGTTGCTGCGCGAGATCGTTCCCCGGGGGTTCTTCGTCCCGGTCACGCCCGGGACCCGATTCGTCACCGTCGGCGGTGCCGTCGCGAGTGACATCCACGGCAAGGGCCATCATGCCGACGGCTCGTTCGGCGCTCACGTCACGCGGATGGGGATGCTTCTCGCCGACGGCTCCCGGCGGTCGATCACACCCGAGTCGGATCCCGACCTGTGGTGGGCGACGATCGGAGGAATGGGCCTCACGGGGCTGATCACCGACGTGTCGTTCAACGTGATCCCGGTCGAAACCCGCTACTTCGCCGTCGAGACACGCCGCATCGCACACTTCGACGCGCTCGTCGAGGCGATGGAGGCGAGCGACCACCTGTACCGCTACTCGGTGGCGTGGATCGACCTCGTCGCGACCGGCAGGAGCCTCGGGCGTTCGGTCCTGTCGATGGGCAACCACGCCTCGCTCGACGAACTCCGGGAGCTCGATCCGAGGGCGGCCGCGCACCCGCTCGATTTCGATCCCCGCGTGTTCCCGGACGTCCCGAACGGCGTGCCGAACGTGCTCATCCGGCCATCGGTGCGGGCATTCAACGAGATCTGGTATCGCAAGACACCGAAACTCCGCCACGGCACCGAGTCGATCACACAGTTCTTCCACCCGCTCGACATGGTCGGACAGTGGACGCGGCTGTACGGGAGCCGGGGCTTCCTGCAGTACCAGTTCGTGGTCCCGTTCGACGCCGTCGACACCATGCGCACCATCGTCGCGAAGATCGCCGACGAGGGGCACGCCAGTTTCCTCGCAGTGCTCAAGCGGTTCGGCGCGGAGTCAGGCGGTCTGCTGAGTTTCCCGAAGCCCGGCTGGACGCTCACGCTCGACCTCCCCGCAGGTGTTGCCGGCCTCGGTCGCCTGCTCTCCGAACTCGACGAACTGGTGCTCGGCGTCGGCGGCCGGCACTACCTCGCCAAGGACGCCTTCGCCACACCCGACGTCGTGCGACGCGGCTACCCCCGACTCGACGAGTGGAAGGCGATCCGCTCCGCGGCGGACCCCGATGGCGTGTGGGCGAGCGACCAGGCGCGCCGACTCGATCTGATCTGACCCGCGACCCACCTCCGAACGGAACTGCCATGATGAATGCCTTCGACCAGCCCCAGACCATCCTCGTGCTCGGCGGGCGCAGTGACATCGCCCACGCGATCGTGCGCGAGCTGGCTTCGCCCGCGCTGCGGACCGTCGTGTTGGCGCACCGCGGTGGAGACGCTGTCGCCGTCGAGGGCCTCGACGAGGCGGTCGACGTCCATTCCGTCGCGTTCGACGCGACCGACCATGCGACTCACGCTGCGTTCGTCGAGAGCGTCGCGAGTGAACACGGCGACCTCGACATCGTGATCCAGGCTTTCGGCCAGCTCGGGGGCCCCGAGGTCAACACCGATCCGGTCGCCGCCGCTCACCTCGCGGACGTCAACGTCGCGGGGGCCGTCAGTTCCGGCCTCGCCGTCGCCACGCAGCTCCGGACCCAGGGGCACGGGGTGCTCGTGGTGTTGTCGAGCGTCGCCGGCGTGCGCACCAGGCCGTCGAACTTCGTGTACGGCGCCACCAAGGCCGGCCAGGACGCGTTCTCGACCGGTCTCGGTCACGCGCTGGCCGGTTCGGGCGCCCGGGTGATGACGGTGCGCCCCGGGTTCGTCCGCTCGGCGATGACCGCGGGGATGGTCGAGGCTCCGTTCGCCTGCGACCCCATCGACGTCGCGAAGGCGGTCGCCGCGGGGCTACGCGGCCGCAAGGCGGTCGTGTGGGCACCGGGCGTGTTGCGCTACGTGTTCGCGATCCTGCAGATCGTCCCAGGATTCGTCTGGCGCAGACTCGACCGCTGAATTCGTCCGCGATCGGGTGACCGACGGCGTTGGGTGCCAGGCACCCAACGCCGTGATCGGAGCGTCAGTCGAGAAGATGGGCGAGCGACCGCGCCATGACCGCGTTTCGTTGCTCAGCGGTGTCGATGCCCTCGAAGCCGAAGCCGAAGAGCAGCGTGTCCTCCGTCGCGACGACCGCGGAGATCTCGAACAGGATGCCCACCCGCTCCCAGTCGTTCGGGTTGGCAACGCTGCCCACCGGCGCTCCGATGACCGCCCAGTCGCCGAGGCCGTCCTCGAAGGACGTCGACGACACCGCATTGCCGTCGATGTTCAGCGACACGTCGTCGAGGAACACCCCGAGGTCTCCCGTTCCCCAGTCGGTGGCGTACGAGATGGACACCTCGACCTCCGACCCGGCGTAAGCGGAGAGGTCGATCGACCAGTCCTCCACGCCACTCGATGCTCCCGTCGCCGCGTGCCACTCCCCGCTGGTCCCGGTCGGATTGCAGGCAGCGTCCTGGTACGAGTACAGCTGCGGGTGCAGCTGGTCGGCCCACCCCGAGAGGCAGGACAGACCCGTGCCCTGCGTCGTGTGTCCGTTGCTGTCGGGGAGCGTCGTCCAGTCGTCCTGACCAACGGTGTGGACCTCGACGAACATGTAGTCCCAGTCGGTTTCGATGCGGTACGACGTCGCGAAGTCGAGGGTCGCCGATGTGGCGGCAGCGGGAACGTCCACGGTGGTCGCCAACCGCTTGTACGCGACGTCATCGTGTCCGGTGGCCATCTGCCAATCGCCCGTCACCGGCTCGTAGGGCGACCCGCCCCCGACGTCCCACTGGGCGAACCGCTGGGACGCGAACTGCGGGAACTCGGCCTCGTCCAGCACGCTCGACGTGACGACCCATGACGCCGTCCCGCCGGTCTGGTTGGCGGCGCTGTCGCCGCCGTCGAGACCGAACTCGAGGCCCGCGAACGTCCCGGCCGTGCCGATGACATCGAGCGGGCTCCCATCGTCGGCGAGTCCGCCCCGGCGGGTGCGGGTGTATCCGCCGAACCAGTACTGGTACACGTCGTCGGTCATGACGAGGCAGTTGCCGCTCGTGCATGTCTGGTCCGGCGCGCCGTTCTCTCCGTAGTTCAACGGGAAGAACTCCTGGAAGCCGTGATCAGCGCCCGTGGCGATGATCTTGCCGCCCTCGTTCAGGTAATCGCGCATGTTCATGTTCATCTCGTGCGCGACCAACGTCGTGTTCAGGCCACCGGGATATTCGGTGACGAGCTTGTCGCCCGTGTACCAGATCACGGCGTCGAAGTGGTTCAGCACACCCATCGGGTGAGGAGCCGTTCCCGGCGTACCCACGTCGTACACCTCGTAGGTGGCACCGTTCGCGTCGAGTGCATCGGTGTAGTACGAGAGATAGTCGAGCGCGCCGGCACCACCCAGGGGGGTGCCTGCGCTGTTGTCGGAGACGATCAGGACGTCGGCACCCGACGTCGTCACGACCGTGTAGGTGAAGTGGTCGCTCTCGACCTTGGCGGCCTTCTGGTTGCCACCACCGGAGGGCGTGTCGACCGCGGTGAACCAGACCTCGACCGAGTCGCCCGGCGACACGCCCGTCACGGTGCCCCGGTACTCGCCGTACCAGATGGTGCCGTCGGTGCCGTAGCGCTCACCGCCCGCCCACTCGCCGGGTGTCGTGATCGTGGCCTTGCCGCCGTTGACCGAGGCGTGCATGCGGAGCTGCTTGAACTCACGCTTCGCCCAGACCGCGACCTCCTGCGTGGCACCCCAGCTCTCGCTGAATTCGTTCACCTGGAAGTCCGGCGCCTCGAGGCCGAGGGTCGAAATCGGGTTCGCCGGGTCGGCGGCGGACTCCGCCATCGAGAGTGCGAAGCCGAGGTTCTTCTCGAACTCGTACTGCACGAGTTCCTCGTCGTCGGGGAACTCGAACACCGAGCGCCCCTCATCCTGACAGTAGGTCGGCCCGTACTCGTCGTCGGGGAAGTACGACGTGGCCGTCCGGCACGTCGCGAGTTCCGGCGTGTACGCCATGATGGCGTGCGCCTCGCCGGCGTGATCGGTCGTGTCACCGTTCGTGATGTACAACTCTGCGGAGAGATCGGGGTCGTAACCGGGGATCGCCGGATTGGCATCGTCACCTGCGAGTGCGATGTTCACCAGGTCGTCCGGGGTGGGGGTGTCGACCTGCCAGCCCGTGCCGTAGAGGATCAACTCCGCGGCCGAGTGGTAGTTGACCATGAACGAGAAGTCGATCGACGCCATCAGACCCTCCATCGCCTGGGTCTCCGGTTCGGACATCGCGGCGGGACCGCGGTACGTCTGTCCGGTCGGATTCGCCGACGACCCCTCGTCGTCGTAGCCCCAGTTGGTCGCGAAGTTGCGGTTGAGATCGACACCGTCGATGGTCGTGATCTGACCATCACCGTTGTTGTCGGCGAGGTTCTTGCGCCAGAGGCGGTTGCCTTCCGTGAAGGTGTGGTCGTATCCGTCGGGATTCGACACGATCACGAACCACAGCTCGGTCGAGTCGACGATGTCGGTCACCCGGGCGTCGGAGCCGTAGCCCTCGAGGTAGTGGCGCAGCAACCGACGGTTCACCTCGGGGGTGATCCACTCCCGTGCGTGCTGGTCGGAGATGTAGAGCACTGCCGGGCGCGATCCCTGTCGCTTCGTGTCGGCCTTCTCCGTGACCCGCATCGCATAGATGTCCTGACCCTGGACGGTCTGGCCGATGGTGATCAGCTCGGTGAGATCGTCGTACCGGTCGGCGAGGAACTCCATCTCGTCGCGCAGCCCCCCGTCCTCGCTCCACGTCCTCCACACCTCGTACCCGTTCTCGGCTTCTTCGAACGCGGCGTCGACCGTCGGCGTTCCGCTCTTGTCCCGCTTGAGCGAGATCTCGAGACCGAATGCCTTGCGGGCCTTGTTGGCCTCGGCCGGCGACATGACGACGTCGAGGCTGGACGAGGTCACCCTCGACGACCTCCGACGACACGACGTCGTAGCCGGCGGCCTTCATCGCCGCTTCGACCTCCTGCGTCGTGTCGAACTCGTACAGATCGAGTCGCCGGTTGTTCGACTCCTGACCCGGTGCGGACCCCGGCGGATCGGCGAACGCAATGCTGGGCGTGACGAGCATCGCGCCGATGGCGGCGGTTGCCAGGATCTTCCTGATCATGTCGGGTCCCGCTGTTCGGGCTGATCCGTCAACCTAGCCGCATGACGACGACCCGCCCGGACGGGCCGCCTCGCGAGACGAGTACCGACGATCGGTCTACCGGGCCAGTTCTTCGGGCACCGGGACGACGGGGTACAGGCCGGCCACGTCGGCTCCGCTGATCCCGCCACCGCCCTCGCAACGCTCGAACAGCATGAGCAGGTTCGATTCGTACTGGCCGACCAGACAGAAGTTGTCGGCGACGGCCCGGTTGTGCTCCTGGGACTGACGTTTCACCGATGTGTTCGGTTCGAGCCACCCCGACCAGAAGTTGGTCAGCACGACGAAGTCGGCCTGCGCGATGTCCTCGGCGAGACCCGAGCCCTCCGCGTCGGCGAGGCCGGGGTCCATCTCGATGAAGTACGTGGCCGGGTCGAGATCGTCGAACAGGAAGTAGATCGACACGTCGCTGTAGACCGTTCGACTCAGATCGGCCGGACCGACGACGACGGTGTCGCCGGGCTCGCTGCGGGCTTCGAGGTCGGGGATCATCGCGACGAGTGCGTTCGCGACTTCGGGGTTGCCGAACCAGAACTTGCGGTCGTCGCGCTCGACGAGGAACGGCAACGGGAGATCACCCACCGACACGCGGGTGTGGAGCAGGTAGTAGCGGTACGTGTAGAACGGGCTGACCACCAGCATCAGCGCGAGGACCACGGCGGTGCCGCTCAACACGGAGAGTCTGGCGAGCGGTCCGCTGCGGGCCGAGTTGCGCACGGCCCGGCTGACCGCGTGGGTGATGAGCGCCCCGAGCAGTGGCCACGACACCATCGCCACCCAGGCGAGGTGGGTCGAGTCGGGTCGCTGCAGGGCCTGAGGGAGAATCCCGAGGCCGAACACACCGGCGATGAAGAGGGTGTCGACCTGCGGATTCGAGCCGTCACGACGACGGAACCACCAGGCGCCCGCCGGCACGCCGATCGCGACGATGATCACCGCGAAGAACCAGAAGAAGAGCTGATGGTTCGCGGCCGGAGCGGGGATCGGCCAGTACGGCGGGACCGACTCTGCGATCGCCTGGAGCGCGCCATCGATCTCACCGAACGACGGAGGACTCGGCAGCTCCCGTCCGGGACGCAGGCGCACGACCGGGTCGATCACGATCCCGTCGATCACCGGGCCGGGCCCGGCGATCACGAGGTGAACCCACATCGGCAACAGCCCCACGCAGGCCCCGACGAGGACGGGACGCAGGGCGACACGGCGGTGGGCCCACCCGGCAGCGAGGATCGTGAGCGACACGGCGATCACGATGTCGGGGCGGAACGAGAGGGCGAGTCCACCGAGGAGCCCGGCGACGACCCACGACCAGACCGCACCGGTGTAGCGGGCCCGAACGGCGAACACCGCCGACCACAGCGCGAGCGCAACCGCCCCGTGCCAGGCGAGCGCGGCGAGGCCGATCGGGGTCATGGTCAGGAGGGCGGCGACGACGCCGGCTCCGACCGCCGCGGTCCGCCCCCACGGTCGGGTCAGCGTGTACAGCGCGAACACGATCCCGAGGTTCTGCAGCAGCCCGAAGGCGCGCTCGGCCTCGAGCGTGTAGCCGAAGGCGGCGTACCAGCCCGCGAGCACGTGCAGCGAGCCGGGACCGTACAGGTGCAGGAAGTCGACGTTCGGCACCTCGCCGCGCTGCACCAGGCGCGGGAAGACGAGCATGAATCCCTCTTCCATCGACGAGCCGGGCGCCCGGAGGAGTCCGCGGACGGGAAGCAGGCAGAATCCGAGCAGCGCGCCGATGGCGACCGCGCCGCGGCCGGTCCACCGGAGTCGGCCTCCGAGGACGAAGGGCTCGACGGACGGCTCGGGGATCGGTTCGGACGACTCGGCGGTCGGTTCGGAGGGCTGGGCGGACAAGCGCACGCATGGTATCCACCAGCGGAGCCGCCGACGGCGTATCGTCGGGCCCGATGTCGGCCGCCCCCCACGACGACGCGCTCGACCGTCTGCAGCGCGACGCCGACGATCTGCTCGTCCGAGGTGTTCGACGCATCCATGTCCTGGCGTGGCGCGATCTCGACGATCCCGACGCGGGCGGCTCCGAGATCCACGCCGACGAGTGCGAGCGCCGATGGGCCGCTGCCGGATTGGACATCGTCCACCGGACGTCCGCTGCACTCGGACAGCCCGCGACGGCCGAGCGCAACGGGTACCGGGTCGTCCGGCGGGGGAGCCGGTACTCCGTCTTTCCTCGAGCCGTCGCGTCGGAGCTGACCCGACGCATGGGTCGCTACGACGCGCTCGTGGAGGTGATGAACGGCGTACCGTTCTTCTCGCCCATCTGGTGTCGACGTCCGCGGATTCTGTTCCTCCATCACGTCCACGGCCCGATGTGGGATCAGCTCCTGCCCGGTCCGTTCGCCGCTCTCGGTCGGACGCTGGAAGCCCGGGTCGCGCCGCCGTTCTACCGCCGCGGTCTGACCGCGACTCCGTCGGAGGCGACCCGCGAGGAGTTGCTCGAACTCGGCTTCCGCCCCGAGCGCGTCGTCGCGGTGCCCAACGGAACGGATCCGAGTTTCTCGCCGGGTGGTGAGCGCACGGCACATCCATCGATCGTCGCGGTGGCGCGGCTCGCCCCGGTGAAACGATTCGGTCTCCTGCTCGACTCCGTGGCAGCGGCGCGTGAACGGGTGCCGGACCTGACGCTCACGATCGTCGGCGACGGACCCGAACGCGACGCGTTGGTCGAACGGGCCGGTCGTCTCGGCGGTCGGGACTGGGTGCAGTTCGCCGGGCGGCTGGACCACGACGATCTCGTCGATGTGTACCGCCGCTCGTGGATCGTCGCGAGTGCGTCGCTGGCCGAGGGATGGGGACTCAGCCTGACCGAGGCGGCCAGGTGCGGAACCCCCGCGGTCGCCACCGACATCCGCGGGCATCGAAGCTCGGTGGTCGACGGGGAGACGGGGTTGCTCGCCGCTCCCGACGACCTGGCCGACGCGATCGCCCGGGTGCTCGACGACCACGCTCTGCGGGCTCGGCTGGGAGCAGCAGCCGAAGCGCGAGCGCGGGCGATGACGTGGGACGAAACCGCCGCCGGCGTGCTGTCGGTGCTGCACCGGGCAGCGGTGGCGCACGACGGCCACGGCTAGGCTGCGGACCCGCATGCGTAGCGTGGTCGTGCTTCCGACGTACAACGAAGCTGAGAACATCGAACGGTTCCTCCGAGCGGTCCGCAAGGCGGCCCCCGACACCGACGTGCTCGTCGTCGACGACGACAGCCCGGACGGGACCGGCGCAATCGCGCAGGACGTCGACGCCGACCTCGGGCGGATCACGCTCCTGTCGCGACCCGGCAAGCGCGGGCTCGGAAGCGCCTATCGGGACGGATTCGCCCACGTCCTCGACGCCGACTACGACGTCGTCGTGACGATGGACGCCGACCTGTCACACGACCCGCAACGGATCCCGGAGTTCCTGGAGATGGTCGCCGACGGCGCCGACCTCGTGATCGGGTCGCGCTACGTCACCGGTGGCGGCACCACCGACTGGCCGGTTCACCGCCAGCTGCTGTCGAAATGGGGCAATGCGTACACCCGGTCGATCCTCGGCGTGTCGGCCCGCGACTGCACCGGTGGGTACCGGGCGTACCGGGCGACGTCGCTGCGGGCGATCGATCCGACCTCGACCAGCGCCGAGGGGTACGCGTTCATGACCGAACTCGTCCGCCGGCTGTCGGCGATCGACGCCACGATCGTCGAGTCACCGATCATCTTCCGTGACCGCACCCTCGGCAAGTCGAAGATGTCGGGTCGGATCATCGTCGAATCGATGATGCTGGTGACACGCTGGGGCATCGGCGACCGGATTCGCCGGCTCCGACGCCGATGATCGGACGGTGGCGCAGTCGCCTGGACGCGCTGTCCGACCGCACGCTGATCCTGCTCGCGACGGGTGCGGTGGCGTTGCCGTTGGTCCTGGCCGTCGTCGCTCTGGCACAGCGGCGCTGGTACCCCGTGCTCGACCTGGCGATGACCGAGTTCCGGGTCCAGGACGTCGGAACCCGCCGGACGCCCCTGATCGGACTGCCTGGACGAATCGGCGAGTTGCCCGAGCAGGGGAGCCATCCCGGTCCGCTGAGCTTCTGGCTGCTGGCGCCCGGGTATCGACTGTTCGGCGGATCGGCGTGGGCGATGGAAGCGGCGACGGTGTCGGTGGCGTTCATCTGGATCGGCCTCGCCATGTGGATCGGGCATCGCCGCCTCGGGCGGGCAGGAGTCGCGCTCGTCGCGGCGATCGTCGCCGTCCTCGTGCGCGGCTTCGGGCTCTCGGTCCTGACCCAGCCGTGGAACCCGTACATGCCGCTGCTCGCGTGGTTGGTGATCCTGCTCGCCGCCTGGGCCGTGTTCGACGGCGACGACGCGATGCTGATCCCGCTCGTCGTCGCCGCGTCGTTCGCCGCCCAGACACACATCCCCTACCTGCTGATGGCCGGAGCGATCGGGCTGTCGGCGGTCGCGGTCGTCCTCGTTCGGTGGTGGCGCGACCGCGGCGAGGGAGTCGGCGCGCGTCCGCCGGACAGCGTGCTCGCCACGATCGCGGTGTTCGGCGTGCTCTGGTTGGCACCGGTGGTCGACCAGATACGACGCGACCCCGGCAACATCGAGCAGTTGCTCGATCACTTCGGGTCTCCCGACGAGGAGCCGATCGGGTACGGCGCGGGCATCCGACTGATGTTCCGTCATCTCGACGTCATCGGCGCTCACCTGGCTCAACTCGTCGGCCAGGAGCGCTTCCTCCGGGAGGGATTCGATCCCGACGGTCCGATCTGGGCGGGGGTGATCGTGCTCGTCGTCTGGATCGCGGCCTTCGCGGTGGCGATCCGGTTGCGCCATCACTCGCTGGTGGCGTTGCATTCGCTCTTGGCCCTGACGCTCGTACTGACCACGCTCTCGATGTCGCGGATCTTCGGCCAGCGTTGGTACTACCTGACCCTGTGGGCGTGGGTCACCACGACACTCGTCGTGGTCGCGACCTGCTGGACGGGTGTCATCTGGCTCCGAACGCGGCGACCCGGGCTCGGCGCGTCGATCTCGCGGGGCCGGATCGCGATCGGGCTCGCCCTCGGAGGCATCGTGGTCACCGTGAGCATGATCGTCCTCGCTCCATCCACCGACCACCCGGAGGAGTACCTCGGCGAGACGCTGGGCGAGCTGGTCGACCCGACGGCCGCGGCCCTCGATCCCGAGAGCACCTACGTCGTCGAGTGGAAGGACGCCTACTTCTTCGGGAGCCAGGCGTTCGGCCTCGTCAACGAGCTGCGGCGCGCCGGGTTCGACGTCGGTGCGGGTGAGTTCTGGACGGTGCCGATCACCAGCTCGCGGACGATCCCGACGGGGGCGGCCGACGCCGCGCTCGTGTTCGTCACCGGCGGGTTCGTGGAGGACTGGCGTGCCGACGACCGATTCGTCGAGGTGGCCACGGTCGATCCACGCAGCGACGAGGAGCGGGCGGAGTACGACCGATTGCGGAGCGAACTGATCTCCGACCTCGCGGCCACCGGTGTCGACGACCTCGTGCCGCTCGTCGACACGAACCTGTTCGGCCTGAACATCGATCAGCGGATCAGCGACACGACTCGCACGTTGAGCGCACGGATGATCCGTCTCGGTCAGGAGACGTCGGTGTTCCTCGGACCGCCCGGCACCGCCGTCGCGGGGATCGCCGCTTCCTGAGCCGCAGGTCGGCGAGTCCGAGCGCGTCCGGATCGGTCGTTGCGCGACCCGATGGACGGCTGCGACACTGACAGCACGAGGAGGACCGTTCATGGAGCATCCCGCAGGCGTGGTCGACTTCACGCCCGATCCCATCCTGTTCCCGTTCGAGTCGCGCTGGTTCGACAGTTCGGTGGGCCCGGTGCACTACATCGACGAGGGGCGGGGGCCGACACTGCTGCTACTGCACGGCAACCCCGACTGGTCCTTTCTCTACCGGAAGATCGTGGTCGGCCTGCGCGGCGAGTTCCGCTGCGTCGTCCCCGACTATCCCGGCTTCGGCCTCTCTGTTCATCCCACCGGATACGGATACACGCCGGCCGAACACGCCCGGGTCGTCGGCGAGCTGGTCGATCACCTCGACCTCGACGGCATGGTGGTGATGGGCCAGGACTGGGGCGGGCCGATCGGCATGGACGTCGCGTCGCGACGGCCGGATCGCGTGCGCGGGCTCGTGATGGGCAACACCTGGTTCTGGCCCGACGACAGCCGCATGATCCGGATGTTCAGCATCGTGATGGGCAGCAGGCCGATGCAACGACTGATCAGGCGCCGGAACTTCTTCGTGTCGCCACTGATGAAGCGTTCGCTGAGAGCGAAGGTCTCGGAGGAGGAGTTCGCCCACTACGCGGACGTGGTCCCCACCGCGGACTCCCGGGAGGGCATCGCCGTCTTCCCGGTGGAGATCATGAGGTCGCACCCCTGGCTGGGCGAACTCGAGGAACGGGTGTCGGCCGAGCTCGCCGACAAACCCGTGGTGCTGGTGTTCGGTCGCAAGGACCCAGCGCTCGCCAGCGACTCGATCATCGGCCACTGGCGCACGCGGTTCCCCGACGCCACGTACCTCGACCTTCCCGACGCAGGCCACTACATCCAGGAGGATGCGCCGGACGAGATCATCGCGGCGATCCGGGCAGCCTTCGGCTGAGACGCGCGAGCCAGGCAAGGCTGACGGCTGCCTCGTCGGGTCGTGCGGGGGTGGCGAGGTCAGCGACCGTCGCAGATGTCGCCGTCGGCGAAGAGTGCGTAGGCGGAGTCGATCCACACGTCGACGCGCTCGCGCTGCTCGGGTTCGAACAGGTCGAACTCGCGGCGGACGATGGCGTCGAACGCCTCGTCGGGTGAGGTGCCGATCGCGACGGCCAGATCGTCGGCCGCCTGCTCGATGAGCGCACGGACATCGGCGTCGTCCTCCTCGGTGAGGAGGCTCGCCTCGGCGAGCAGGCACTCGGGGCCGTCATGGGTACGGGCCTCGACGCCTTCGAGCTGGAAGATCCGCGTCGGTTCGGAGCCGTCGGCGCGACGGGCCTCGCCCAACTGCCGGACCATGCCCTCGTCGTCGACACGGAACTCGATGTCCTGTTCCTGGAGCCACATCATCATCGTCGAGCTGTAGGGCTCGTAGATCCGCAACGTCGAAATGTCGTAGAGAACGGGCTGGAAGTCGGCCAGCGGCGCGAGCTGGGGCTCGATCCGACGCATCGTCGGCAGCGTGCGGTACTCGGCGGTCGGTCCGGACGGCTGCGCGAGGAACGGAATGTTCAGCACCGAGACGAGCACGATCAGGACCCCGACCACGATGTCGATACCACGATCGACCCGCTGGTCGACCGGGCGGACAGCGGCGCGGCGAGCGAGCCAGGCGCTCACGGCGAGCCACACCACGACGAGGTGGACGAACGCCATCAGCGGCCAGGCCCAGCGGACGTGGTGCGGCGAGAGGCCGACGGAACCGATCGTCAGGCGGCTCAGCGCGAGCACCGAGCCGACGAGCACGACGATCGCGAGGATCGCCGCAGCGGTCTCGGCACGGCGCCGGCCGGCGCGTGCGGACCACCCCAGACCGGCGAGAACGGCCACCAGCGCCGTCAGACCGAGGACGGCGACCCACAGGGGCACGACACCCGGCACGTCGAGCGTTCGTCCGTCTGCGGTTTCGGTGATCTTGGTGACCACGACCGTCGTCGAGTAACCGGACCGACCCCAGAACGGTGGCCTGACGCCGAGGCTCGCGACGATCCGCGCAGCATTGTCGAGTCCGAGCGAGAAGTCGCCCCCCGAGGAATTCCCGAGAAGCCGGGACATGTTGCCCTTGCCCGGGCCGAAGAACTGCTCCCACACCGACGGAGCCCACAGCACTGCGACGATCGCCGCGCTCACGCCGACCGGACGCCGCCAGGCCGACGAGTCGATCTCCCGGCGCAGCCACACGCGAACTCCGACGACGCCGAGCACCAGGAACACGAAGATGTAGGCGTAGGAGATGTGGGTCTGCAGCAGCAGCGTGGTGATCACGGTCGCCCACGGGAGCATCCCGTCATCGCCCGCGGCGATGCCCACGCCGATGACCAGCAGCGCGATGAACGCGAAGATCAGCGCATTGGCCTGCCAGATGTCGATCAGCAGCTCGCTCCCCATCGACCACGCCATCAAGGCGGTCGCGAGCAGCGCCCACCGCTGGAACGCCCAACCACCGACCCGGTGCGCAGCGGCGGAGATCACGCAGACCATCGCGACGTTGATCGAGGCGACGCCGATCGCGGCGGCCGGGCCGGGCGGCAGGAGGTGCGCGAAGGGGGCGACGAGCCAGTCGTAGAGCGCCCCCGGATTGTTCATGTTCTCGCCCACGCTCAACGACGCCGACGTCCACGACCCGAGGAACGGGTGGTCCTCCGTCAGCACGTCGCGGGTGCGGATGAACAACAGCGCGTTGTCCCCGACGGGAAACCAGTCGCTCCGCAGCGCACGGAGCACGGCCGTCACGAAGGGCACGATGACGATCGCGGTCGCAGCGATCCTGATCCACTTCGCCGGCTCGCCCGTCGGTTCCGCTGCACGGTCCGCGGCGTCGAGGTCGGTGTCGCGTTCCTCGGTGTCGGCACCGGACGTGTCGGTCTCGGTCACGTCGGCGCTCGCCTCTCGGAACGTCGGCCCTGATCGAAACGCGCGAACAGCGACAAGAACGCGATGAGCGCTGCGAGGAACACGACGGCGACGAACGCGGTCAGCACGACGAGCACTCGCATCGTGTCACCCGAATCGACCCCGAACCCCAGGACGACGAAGAGCGCGACGAGTGCACTCCCGGCCAGTGTTGCGAGCACCATCGCCCGCACCGCGATGCGTTCGGCGAACGGGAGCAGCATGCGAACGCCGTGCGCCATCAACGACTGGGCGTTCATCCTCGAGGTGCCGGCGAAACGGGATCCCCGAGCACACGGCACCGTCGCTGTCGGACGGCGCAGCGCGAGCAGGCTCGACGAATAGCACAGATCGAAGGTGGGGTGGCCGATGGTCGCCTTGAGCGAGTCGCCACGTTGGACCGCGAAGTTGCCGCTCCGCACGGTCGTTCCGGTGAGGAGACGGAACGCGAAGCGATAGACGCCGTACATGATCCGGAACGGAAGTGACTCGGATCGTTGGGTCCGGTGGGCGAGCGCGAGCGCGGCGTGATCGTCGGAGATCGCATCGAGCAGCCGCGGCACGTCACTCGGCTGGTCCTCGCCGTCGGAATCCATGGTGACCACCATGTCGGCGTCGTCGACCCGGTCGACGAGCAGGCGGAGGGCGTACACGATCGCGCGCTGGTGGCCGAGGTTGAACGGCGCGACGATCACCTCGACGTCGTCGAAGTCGGACAGGCGGCCGACATCGGGATCGGTCCCGGCGGAGTCGTCGACGACGACGAAGACGAGCGCGGTCTCCCGGTCGCTGCACGCCGCACGCGTCTCGTCGCGGACGCGGAGGAACGATTCGGTGTCGTTGAGCATCGGACTGACGATCCAGCAGCGTGCGTTCGGAGCCCGATCGGTCATCGCGGCACCTCTGCGACGGCGACGACCGACGTTCCGGCGGGCCAGATCCGGCGCAGACGCGCCGACGTGGAGCTGACGCCGTACCCGACGCGGTTCGTCCGGTCACTCAGGCGGGGCATGTCGACGTTGTCGGCCGACGGGCGTATCTTGCGCTTGACGACGAGGGGCAGCATCTCGGGGAACAGGTAGTCACAGCTGGTCACCTCGAAACCGGCGGCGACGAGCGCGCTGCGCAAGCGGGGGCGCGAGTAGCGCCGGTGGTGACCGAGGTCGGTGTCCCACGACGAGAACGCCCATTGCAGCGCGGGGACCGTGACCACCAGCCGGGCGCCCGGATCCATCCGCTCCCGCCACGCCGCGAGCGCCGCGACGTCGTCCTCGATGTGTTCGACCACGTCGAGCATCGCGGCGACCGCTCTGTCCGAGATGCGCTCGTCGGAACCGAATCGTGCAGCCGACCCGAAGTGCTGTTCGAGTTGACGGTCCAGAGCGGGGGAGAGCTCGTCGAATCGGTAGTCGAACTCGGGGTGTCTCGTTGCGAGATGATCGCCGAGCATGCCCGAACCAGCGCCGATGTCGACGATCGTCGTCGCTCCCGCCGCTCGAGCGGCCGCCACGACGAGGTCGAACCGGACCCGGTGCCAGAACGTGTGAGCGGTCGGGTCGACGAGATCGAGTTGCTGGCGTTCGAGCGGCGTCATCGACGCGCCTGCAACGTCGTCGAGGTCCTCGGCAGGCACGGCACGAGCGTATCCGGCCGCCACGACGAGTACGGTTGACCCTCGGTGGACAGGCTCGATGATCCGGTGTTGAAGGGGTCGCAGGTTGACCGGCGGCCCCCGGCTGACGCGCCCTTCCGCCTGACCTACCAACCCGCGTTGGACGGCGTGCGGGGCGTGGCCGTGGCACTCGTCGTCGTGTTCCATCTCGACGTCGGAGTGTTCGACGGCGGATACCTCGGGGTGTCGGTCTTCTTCACCCTCTCCGGCTTCCTGATCACCTCCTTGCTGGTCCGCGAGTCGAACGCCCACACCACGAACGGCGGGCCGACGATCGACCTGGGGCGGTTCTACGTGCGGCGGATCAAGCGACTGATGCCGGCGAGCATCACGACGCTGCTCGCGGTCGCCGCACTTGCCGCTGTCGGTCTGCTCGCGCGGACGCCGAGCCTGCAGGGAGACCTCACCGCAGCGGCGTGGAACGTGTTCAACTGGCGCGAGCTGTGGTCGGGGGATTCGTATGCCGCGCTCTTCCAGGACGAGAGTGCGGTCGCACACTTCTGGTCGCTCGCGATCGAGGAGCAGTTCTACCTCGTGTGGCCGGTCACGATCCTGTTCCTGACGAGGACATGCCGGCTCGGGCGTGGCGGGCTGCTGCGGGTGCTGGCCGGACTGTTCGCTGCCACGTCGCTGTCGGCGTTCCTCGCCTCTCCCGAGGTCGCGTACTTCGCCACCTGGACCCGGGCCGCCGAGATTCTCGCTGGTGCACTGCTGGGAGCCTGGATGTCGACGTCCCCACGTCCGTCGTGGCCGAGGTGGTGGCGTTGGCTCGCCGCACCTGCGCTCGCGGCGATCGTGATCGCGTCGATCGTGACGCCGACCGCGACCGGTTGGGCGTACGAGGGCGGCCTGCCGATCTTCGCGCTGGTCAGCGTTGCCCTGATCGCCGGCCTCCAGCTGCCGGGGCGGATGACGCAGGCCATGTCGTGGGTGCCGCTGGTCGCCCTCGGCAAGATCAGCTACGGCGTCTATCTCGTTCACTGGCCGGTGTTCGTCGTGCTCGACGAGCAGCGCCTCGGTGTGGGCGGCTGGTCGTTGGTGACGGTCCGGCTCGCGGTCACCGGTGTGATCGCCGTCGTGATGTTCTTCGTCCTCGAGCGTCCGATCCGGCGGTCGCAGACAGCGCTGCGGCCGGTCGCCGTGGCCGGGCTGGCCGTGCTCGCGATGCTGACCGTCACGGTCGCCGCGTTTGCCGTTCGCGACGACACGACCGTTGCCGAACCGGCACCCGCGGTACTCGGGGCCGAACCGCCGACAACCGTGGAGACGTCGGCGCCGACCGCGGTCACGTCGACGCCTGCTGCCACGGCCGTTCCCGGTGAACCCGGCACCGCGCCGACCACGAGCTCGACACCCGACACGACGGCCGTCCCCGCCCCGTCGCCGACCACCATCGCGGTCTTCGGCGACAGCGTGCCGGCCTGGCTGCTGCGCGATGCAGCCGTCTCGTTCGATCGCCCCGACGTCGTGATCCTGAACGGAGCGCAGGAGGCGTGCGACGGAATGGTCGACCTGCCCGTCGGACGGGACCGCCGCGGCACCGAACTCTTCCCGCCCGACGACTGCTTCGACTGGACGATCAGCTACCCGCAGACGTTGGCCAACGCCGACGACACCGACCTCGCGCTCCTGGTGCTCGGCCAGGCGCCGGTGATCGACCGGCTGATCGACGGTGAGTGGCAGGGGCCGTGCGACTCGATCGACTGGTACCTCGACGACCTGGCCCGTCGGATCGAGTACCTGCGTGACGCAGGCGTTCGACCGATTCTCGCCATCCCCGCCCCTTACGGGGAACGCGTCGCGTTCATGGTCGACGACGACCACCGCGAGCGGGTCGGATGCGTGCGATCCGCGATGCTCGGATTCGCCTCCCGCCTCGATGTCGAGCACATCGATCTCGACGAGTACCTCTGCCCCGGCGGCGACTGTGACGCGCTCCGCACCGCTGACGGCATCCATGTCGACCCGGAGTTCGCACCGCTGGTGCTCGACGAACTCCTCGACGGCGTCCTCGAACTCACGTCGGCCGGCCCCACCCCCTGACATCGGTCGGCTCGGACGTCGACAGTTCCTCGCTACAGGACGACGACGGCGACCGTGAGCGTCGCGATCGAGACCGCGAGCCACAGCGAGACGGTGCGTGCGGGCGACCACGTCATGGTGCGGATCGGTTGCTCCACCGCCACGTGGAGTGCCGCGGCGGCGGTCAGCGACGCGCCGATCTTGAGGGCGACCAGTGACCATCGGTCGAGCCCGGTGCGCTCGCCGGTCAGGAACAGGATGACGGGCCAGTGGACGACGTACCAGCTGTAGCTGAGACGGCCGATCGCGACGGTCGGTCGCGTTGCGAGCGCCCGGGTCAGCGGCGACGGGACGAGCAGCGCGGCGACGAGCACGGCGCTGACCAGCGAAACGGCGGCGTAGCCGCCGTGCAGCAGCCAGGGCGGGTCGTAGTCGGTCGTCAGCGCCAGCCCCATGAGGGTGGCCGCCGCGATCGGTCCGGCGACCGCCAGGTGCCGTGCGTGCCGGACCGTCCAGGTCGGTCGCACGTGGAGCAGGAGGGCCAGGCCACAGCCGGCGAGCAACTCACTGCCGCGGCTGTCCGTCCCGAACTCGAGGCGGTACGGCGGCCCGGACACGAGCAACTGGACGAGCAGGGAGGCCGTCCAACCCGTCGCCACGAGGATCGAAAGGGTTCGGACCGGACGGGCCGTTCGCCATGCGATCAGCACCGCGGCGGTCAGGATCACGTAGAACTGCTCCTCGACCGCGAGCGACCAGTACGGACCGAGTGGACCGACGATCGTGCGGATCAGGTCGTCCTCGCCGGCCAGGATGACGTTCCAGTTCGACCATCCGAACAGACCGGCGGCGGCCTCGGTCCATTGCATCCCGGGCCAGAGTCGACCCGACAGCAGCACGGCTGCGGCGATCACCACGATCGAGACGGGAGCGAGTCGCCGGAGCCGACGAGCCCAGAACTCGCCGACGGCCACACCGCCCGGTGAGGAGGCCTTCCGAACGAGCAGGGTGGTGACGAGGTAGCCCGACAGCGTGAAGAAGACCGACACACCGAGGAACCCGCCGGGAGCCAGACGCGTCAGATTCGACGTCGCGCCGGCGTGATAGAGCACGACGGCAACGACGGCGTACGCCCGCAGACCGTCGAGCGCGGGCCGATACTCGATCGTGCGGGCGCTCACCCGTCACGCTCTCGGGGCGCGGCGGTCAGTGAGGCGCCGACCAGCAGGACGACACCGAACAGGGTCCAGCCGTGCAACCATTCGAACCGGATGGGCCAGCCTGCGCCGGGAAACGGACCTTCGGTGCGCACGACGTACATCACGACCACTCCCACACCGACGATGATCGCGGCGCCGAGGGCCCCGATCGTGCGGGTCGCCCAGGAGCGGCGTACCGCGACGGCGAGCAGCCAGACCACGACGACCGGCAGCGCCCAGATCCAGTCGATGAACACCGCCGCGCCGACGGAGGTGATGAGCCCCGAGACCACGAGGGCACGCGTGGTCGGACGCTCGGCGGGAGTTCGAACATGCGCTGCGACGGGGTCGTCGGTACGTCGTCGATCGAGCGCGACGAGGGCGAGGCAGACGAGGGCGGCGAGCGCGCTGAGGACGAACGCGATGTCGAGCGACCGCTGCACCGGCCACGTGATCTCGACCCGGGTCACGTCGGTGGTCGGCGCGAGCCACCAACCATTGGCGTTGCCGTCGATCAGCGTGGGCTCCCCGAGGTCGGCCCCCTCGGCGGTGGCGCTCCAGACGTCGTTGAAGCCCTCTCCGAGGATCACCCAGCACCCGTCGGGGCACGGCGGCACGTCCAGCACCCGCCGGCGTGCGCTGGACTCGACGACCACCGGTTCGCTCGGGTCGACAGCGGACGATCGGGGGTCGGCGCGTCCTGTGGAGAGCACGACCCGGTCGACGTCGAAGCCGCTCTCCGCTCCGGGCGTCGACACGACGGTGTGGGTCCCGGTGTCGAGTTCGATCGACCCCGAGCAGACCGCGGTGTCGATCGGCTCGCCTGCGAGGGCATCGGCCGTCGGCACGTCGAACGTGATGCCGAGTGCCGCTCCGTCGAGCGCCACGTGTTCTGCCGAGCAGTCCGCTGTCAGCCGCTCGACCGGGCGGACGGCAGGGGAGCGACCATCGAAGAGGACTTCGGAGATCCCGGCGGGGAGCTGCGTCGGTTCGTCGAAGCGTCGGTCGCGCACGACGTGCGCGTCGATCGCGATGATCTCGAGGTCGACCGTCGTGAGATCGATCGTCCGCGGCAGCACGATCGCCGCATCGGGCTGCGACGTGACATCGATGTCGAACGATCCCGCCGCATCGGTCACGCGCAACACCGTGATCGGGGAGTGGTCGCCGCCCGGCTGGGCGATGGTCAGTTCGCTCGCCGTTCCTGTGCCTCGGAAGGTGACTCGCTCGCCGACGCCGGTGTCGAACCGGGTTGTCCACGCCGTCGCGGGGTCGCCGTCGAAGGCCGCGGCGCCACGCGTGGACGGTGCGCCGACGAGGTGCGTGGAGGCGACGACGGGTTCGTCGAGCAGTTCAGCGAGCGTCCGGTCGTCGAGCCGCCGATCGAGGCGGAGCGTGACCGTCGGGTCGACCGTCAGGGGAGCGCTCACCTCCAGCGCGCGTGCGAGTCGAGCTTCGGGATCGTCGCGCCACCCATCGGTCGGTTCGGTGCGGAGGCGCGTCAGCACGAAGTCGACCTCCGTGGCCGATTCGCTGAGGCCGAGCACGTCGATCGGCGGTCGGATGTACTCGGTCGTCGCGCCGAGTCCGAAGTCGATTTCGGCAAACCCGACGCCACCGATCGCCTCGCCGATCGGTGGCGTCGGCGTGGTCGTCGCGGTGATCGTGATGCGAACCAGAACGCCACCGTCGCGGTCGCCCTTCTCCGGCGCCGGCAGATCGATTCGCTGACCATCGCCGCCACGAGAGCGTTCGTCGAGCGCGTGCGTGACCGGCACCTGATCGTCGACCGCGATCGACACCTCGGTGATCGTCCGCTGCCCGGCTCCGGCGGGCGGTTGCAGGAGATCGACATGGTCGACCGCCACGCCATCGGCCACGGTGAGCTCGATGAACTCCCCCACGGCCGGTGCACGATCGGCGACCAGCCATGCGGTCGACGGATCGCCGTCGACCGCCATCACCGGACGGTGCTCCGGCAGGTACGCGAAACGCTCACCGTAGGAACTGGCCTCGGCGGTCACCGGTCCGTCCTGGATCGACACCGTCTGGCGGTCGGAATCGGTCGACGCGAAGACGGGTAGTCGCTGATCGGCGCTCTCGAACCGCAGGACATCGGAGTCTGCATCGTCCGACTCGGTGAACCCGGTGACGTCCTGCGAGCTGCGCCAGTGGTGCGCGCGATCACGATTCGAGTCGGTGACCACGTACCGGTACGGCTCGACGATCGGCGTGTCACGGTCGATCGACGCGTCGTAGAGGACCGCCTCGGTGCCGTCGAGCACGCCTGCAGCAGCGGCGTCGACGATGCCGTCGCCGCTTCCGGCCAGGATCACCACGTCGTCCTTGACGCGCACGGTCGGAATCGGGTCGGCGACATCGACGAGCGTCACCGGCGCGATCGGCACCCCGATGCGCGGGTCGCCGAGCGCGCGGTTGTCGACCATCGGAATCGCCGACGCCATCACGAACGGCTCGCCGTACGGCACCGGGTCGACGAGACCGGCAGCGATCGCGGCAGACGACGTCAACTCGTCGGTGACGACCTCGGGACGTGCGAGCCGGAACCGGTCGTACGCCACGTCGCCCGAGATCCAGATCGTGTCGACGCCGAGCAACCGCGACACCGCGGCGACCGCGTCGGGCTCGATCGTGTCGGTCTGGAACCGGTCGTCGAGCGCGAACACCAGATCCATCGCCGCCGGGCTCCCCAACGGGAGCAGGTCACGCGTCACCAACGGTCGCTCGGTCAGTGCCGGAAGCGGCTGGTCGACCGTGTATCCCCACTGGAACGCTCCGAACTCGGCGCCTGGCACCTGGAGGACCCGGAACCCTTCGGGCCGGGCGTCGAGCGCGGCGGCGGCGTCGAGCCAGGCGGCAGGAGGATCCTGGTCACGTTCGAGCGCCGGGTCGACGAAGCCTCCCGTCCGCAACGCCGGCAGCGCGACGACGGCCGCGGCACCGATCACCGCCGCGGTGCCGAGCCGCACGACACGTGGTGACACGCGCACCCGCGGAACACGCACGGTACCGATCGAGCTCACCAGGAGCGCCGTTCCGAGCGCCAGACCCAACAGCATCACGGGCACCGCTCGGGTGCTGCTGCGCAGCGCGAGCGCGAGACCACCCTCGCCGTCGCCGACGAGCAGCGACATCGCCGGTGACGGATCGTCGATCGGATGCACACCGACGCCGAGAATGATTCCGGCACCGAACAGCAGCGCCGCGAATCGGCGGTGCTGCCACCGGCCGACCACGAGCCCGAGCACGCCGGACGCGAGAACGAGGTACCCGACGAGAATCGTTCGGCCGGAAGCCAGGTGGTCGATCGACGCCGTGGTCGTCGCGGCGTAGGCGTCACGGACGTAGAACAACCAGTAGCCGAGACCTCGGGTGACCTCGGTCGACGTCGACGTGAACGACACCGACTCGAGCGACTCCGAGTACGCCAACACGTCGGCGCCGTGACGCCCCTGGATGACGAGCATCACGATCCACCACAGCGAGACGCCGAGGCACAGCACACCGGTCCTGAGGGCCGTGCCCGCTGCACGGCGCCAGGTGATCGTGCCCCCCCACGCGGCATGGACCAGCCACAGCACCGGCGCGGGGACCACCATCGCGAGGGCGGTCGCGTTGACCGCGCCGACGGTGAGCACCACCAGAGCGATCGCCGCCGGGTACCGCCAACGCCCACGCAGGCTGGCCAGCACCGTCATGCCCACGATCCACCCGAGACCCGCGAACGGGAGCAGCAGCACGGAGGTCCGCGAGATGTACGGAAGGACGTACGGCGACAGCTGGTAGACGAGCGCCGCCGTCAGCGCGGCCAGGGGCGCGAAACCGAGCACACGCGTCATCCAGCGAACGCCGAGTCCCGCGACGGACAAGAGGGTGCCGATCCAGAGACGGTGTGCGACCCAGTCGGGGACTCCGAGCGTCTCGAACAGCCAGAACCACGGTCCCGTCGGCCACAGGTAGGCGATGTGCTGGTGGGGGACCCAACCGGCGAACTGGCGAGGGTCGAGCGTCGTCGTGGCATCGGCCAGGAACCGGCCGGGGTTGAGATAGACGTACAGCTTCGAGTCGGACGGCATGCGTCCCGGCGCTGCGGTCAGGGCCGGGACGTATGCCAGGAGCGCCAGGACCGAGACCGAGATCGCCGTCTGATGACGACGAAGACGTTCGACCAGCGCCACGTTCACCGCGCCGCGGGCAGCAGTCCGGACACGCGTTTGGCCAGCTTGAGCACGCCCTGCTTCGAGCTGCGGCGATGATGGGATGCGCCGGCATCGTCGGTGATCGCACGATTGTCGACGAACCAGTCGTAGCTCTGGGCGAACATCGCGTCCGTCGACCAGGTCGGTGTCCAGCCGAGCTGCTCGTACAGATGCTCGATGTCGAACCACATCGACTTCGAGTACATCATCCAGTGGTACGGCGCGAACGGCGTGATGCCGAGCCCGGCGGTCAACTTCATACCGAGCGCGGTGGGACCGGCGGGCAACGATCGGACCCTGGCGTCGGTGCCGGCATGGACGCACAGCGCTTCGAGGGTCTCGCGCATCGTCCCGAAGCGGTCGGTCCCCACGTTGAAGACACCCGGTCCCTCCTGCTCGGCGGCGAGCACGCACACGTCGGCGAGGTCGTCGGAGTGGACGAACTGGTAGCGGTTGCTGCCGTCGCCGAGCACGATCGGATCCCTGCCGTCGGCGATCCACTCGAACAGGATCCCGAAGATGCCGAGCCGGCCGTGGCCGAGGATCGTCCGCGGTCTGACGATCGACACGTCCAGGCCACCCTGGGCCGCGGCGAGGCACGCCCACTCGGCGGCGAGCTTCGCGTGACCGTAGGCCTCCATCGGCGACGGGACCGTGGTGGGGAGGACGGGGTTCGCCTCCGGAACGCCGAACACCGCGCTGGACGACGTGTGGACCACCTTGCGGACTCCGGCCGCGGCGCTGGCGCGCAGCAGGTTCACGGTTCCGTCGACGTTGACCGTACGGAGCAGACCGAGGTCCTTGGCGAGGGGGACCTGGGCGACGTTGTTGAGCACCACGTCGATCCCGTCGACCGCGTCACGCACGACAGCACGATCGCGCACGTCGCCGCGGACGAACTCGACGCCGCCGGGTCGATCGTCGGCGTCGTTCAGGTCGAGGACCCGGACGGCATGGCCGGCGGCGTGCAGCCGAGCGACGACCAGTGCTCCGAAGTAGCCGCTCCCACCCGTGACGAGATACCTGGTCACCGCTCGACCCCGTTCACAGTTCGATGCCCTGATCGAGACACCACCGGATGCTGTTGCGCATCCCTTCGGCCAGCGCGACCTGCGGGTCGTAGCCGAGTTCGCGGCGAGCCGCCGTGATGTCGACGGCGATGTTCTTGTTCATCTCACCGAGCACGTGGAACTGGGTGACGTACCTGCCCGAGCGCTGAGCGAGCGTGTCGATCTTCTCGGCCACGGTCCCGGCCAGGTTCGGCAACCGCAGCTTGTTCGCCTTGACCTCGAAGCCTTCGGCACGGAGCGCGTCGCCGACCGTCTCGACGATCTGGTTCACGGTGTACGGCTCGGCGTCGGCGATCCACCAGCCCCGTCCGGGTTCGGTGACGGTCAATTCGGCGCGGACGATCCCCTGGACGAGGTTGTCGATGTAGGTCATCGAACGGACCTGGCCACCGTCGCCGAGGATCGGGAACTTCCCGTTCTTCACCATCGTGAAGAACGTCGTCTGGCGAGCCGGCTGGTGCGGGCCGTAGAACCAGGGCGGGCGCACCATCACGGCGTCGAGTCCACCATCGACGGCGGCGAGCACGGCGAGCTCCGCGTCCATCTTCGACCGGCCGTAGCCGAGGTACGGATGGTACGGCTCGTCGTTGCCGAAGCGATCGTTGCGGGCACCGTTGGTCCCGAACGGGCTGTTGGACGACACGTGCACGACCCGGCGCACGCCGTGACGCAGTGCGGCGTCCATGACGTTGCGCGTACCGACGTGATTGACCGCATCGAATTCGTCGATCGACGCGGTCGGATGGATGACGCCGGCCGTGTGGATCAGGTCGACCGGGCCGTCCCCGAGTCCGTCGAAGAGACGGTCGAGCGACGCGGGATCGGTGATGTCGCCGCGGATCCGCTCCACCGCCTCGGGGAGATGATCGGCTGCTTCGCCCGCACGGACCAGGCCGCGCACCGTTCCGTCCCGGCCATGGGCGCCATCACCGCAGAGCGCCGTGACGAGGCCCGTGCCGAGCCAGCCTGCCGCTCCGGTGACGACGGTCGCGGCCGGCCGGTCGAGCGTCACGAACTGCGTCATCGTCGAATCTTTCCCGCCGTCGTCATGTTCTCGTCTTCCTGCTCGCTCATCCTGCCCGGTCGGAGCAGTATCGGCGAGCATTGCGGATCGCCACCGCCATGACCGATGCCTGCGGGTTGACGCCCGGTGCCTCGGGGAGCAGCGCGGCATCGTTCACGTAGACGTTGTCGCTGCCACGGACGAGGCCGTGGCTGTCGGTCGCGCACCACTTGTCGTCGCCGCCCATCGGCGCCGTGGAGCACAGATGCACCGTCATCACACTCGCCTTGGTCGCTGCGAACATCGTCGTCATCGTCGCCAGGTCGGCACGGTTCCGGACCACCGGCGCACCCTTGAACGACGGGTACACCTCGTCGGCACCGGCCTCGAGCATGACCATCGCCAGGCGGCCGAGCCCCTGGCCGAGCAGATCCCGGTCGCGCTTCGTGAGTCGGTAGGTGACCAGAGGATCGCGCACGCCGGGGATCGCCTGCACGAGCCCGCGCCCCTCGCTCGTGATCGCCGCGTAGTAGATCGCCAGCTCGGGCCACGCCGTGACCGCCTGGCCGAAGTCGCGCCAGTTGTCGGTGAGCGCCAGGGCGACGAGCCCGGGATGGCTGGCCGAACCGCCGAACGAGATGTTCGGGGCGAACTGCTTCACCTGGTACACCGACACGTCCTCGGGCGTGTTGACCGCGTCGTCGAAGCGGGCAGCGAGCTTGACCGTCGGATGGACGGCGAGCGTGCGGCCGACCCGGTGTCGGAACCCGGCTCGTTGCAGGATGGCCGGGGTCTGGATCGCACCACCGCAGACGATCACGTCTCGGAACGAGATGGTCACGGCCTCGGTGCCGCCGCCCGTCGCCGCGAGGTCGGTCAGCCGGGCCGACGTCGCGCGCCGCCCCGAGAGGACGATCTTGTCGACACGGTGCTCACACAGGATCCGAGCACCGGCGGCGAACGCCCGCGGCAGATACGTCCGGGTCATGCTCTGACGCTGTCCCTCGGTCGCCCCGGCCCCGTCCGGGTAGGTCATCCACCGTGGGATCTCGTCGTTCTTCCAGCCGAGGCGGTCGGCGCCGCGCCGCAGGATGTCGCTCGCCGGCGTGTGTTCGCCGGGCACCTTCTGCACGCTGAGCGCCGCCTCGACCTCCTCGCAGATCGAGAGGAGATCGTCGGTCGCGAAGTCCTCGATGCGGTACCTCGTCCGCCAGGCGTCGAGGGTTTCCTCCGGTGGCCGCCGGTAGAGCCCACTGTTGACCTCGGTGCCGCCACCGGCGCAGCGACCCTCGGTGTACGCGATCGAGGGCACACCGAGCGCGACGGTCACGCCACCGGAGCGGTACTGCCGGCCCATCTGCTCCAACGAGAACGGAACGACGCTGCCCTGCTCGACCCACGGACCCTCCTCGACGATCAGGACGTCGTGACCCGCCTCGGCGAGCACCGACGCCGTGGTCGCACCGCCCGCACCCGAGCCGACGACGAGGACGTCACACTCGTGGTGAGTCGTCGCAGCGTTCACGCGCCCTCCCCTCCGTCGACGGCGGTGTCCGGCCAGGTCTCCCAGACGTACGCGAATCCGAGCGAACGCACGAGGCGGGGGTATTCCGCGAGGAGCGGGAGCGGAAGCCTCACCACGAGACGCCGGGCGCGTCCGTGCCCGATGAGGCAGCCCAGCATCTCGACCGCGGCACCGATGACCAGGACACCGAACCGCGTGACCGAGGGCAGCATCCGCACCCGCCGACCGATGAAGTCGACCGTCTCGCGTCGACGTGGCTCCGTCAACCGCGGCAGATCGGACCCGAGCAATCCGTCGGCGAATCGCGAGACGGTACGCGGGGTGTTCACGGGGTCCGACATGACCGCTGGAGCCTACCGATCCCGGCCCCGGTCGGGTGAGCACGCGGCCCACGGCCCGCTTCTCGAAACGCACGGATGGCCGGCCGCGCCCACCAGGGGCACGGCCGGCCGCGCGACCGCTTCGCGGCGCCGATGCCTACTTCTCGCCGGCCGCGGGTGCGTTGACCTGAACCTGCATGAAGTTGCCCTGGGCCGACACACTCCTCACGGTGATCGTGGTTCCCGTGTTCGGGACGGGCACGCTCGCCCAACCCCTGTTGTCGATCGACGCATCCGGAGCGATCCAGTAGCTCTTCGAGTCGTCGAACTTCTTGTTCGCCGGGAGGCCGCCGTAGCAGCCCTCCACGCTGTTGATGTGGAGGCAGACCCGGTCGGTCGTGTCGAGACCGAAGGTGGAGTCGTACGACTGCACCCGCGGACGCCACACCCGGCCGTTGTCGGGACGCAACAGCAGCTCGGGATGCGCGTCGACGGGCAGGACCAACCCACCACAACGGCCGGAGAGGCAGTTGTCGCCGACGTTGTTGTCGGCGAAGGACGTGTCGTAGTACCACACGAGCAGCCCGTCCTGGTACGGGAAGTGCTCCACCCAGTTGCCCAACGCCGGGTTGTTGAGGAAACCGAAGTTGTACGGGCCGGTCCGGAGACCGTCGTCGTAGCCGCGGTAGTTGCGGAACTCGGCGAAGTAGGCGTTGAAGAACGACTGGCTGATCACGGAGCCGGACCGGAGGAATCCGGCGTAGCTCCAGCCGGCGTCGCTCTCGGCGTCGTCGAGTGGCTGCCCGGTGATGGCGATGTCGTCGGCGAAGAATCCGGGGTTGGCGACGGCGCCGTCGGTCCAGTACCGGAATCCGATGGTCACCGTCTGACCGGCGTACGCCGAGAGGTCGGCCGTCAGGTCGACCCATGCGCCTCCGCTGTTGTCGGTGATCCCGTTCCCGAAGTTCTGCCCGAACGGGTTCGAATTCGTCGACAGGTTCGTCGCGACGCCCGTGCCGTTGACGGTGAGATATGCGTAGTCCCAGCCGGTCTCGATGTCGTACTTCACCTTCGCCGTCAGGCCGGCCGACCCAGCGGGCAGCGTCACCGAACGGGTCATCGTGTTGTCGAGATCGTTGCCGGACCCGGAGAAGTAGAAGTAGTCACCCGAGTACGGGTCACCGACCGGGAAGTCGATCTTCTTGTCGGGGAGCAGTGCGACGACTGCCTGGGCCTGCTTGGTCGTGGCGCTTGCCGGGCCGAGCTTGACCGACGCGTTCTCGCCGTGCTCGACGACCGTGTAGTCGCTCCAGCCGAGGAAGATCTTCTCGTACGCACTCATCGGGATCGGCTTGGAGCCGATGCCCTCCTCGGCGATTCCGGTGCTGCCGTAGGAACCGCTGGAGTACAGCGACCAGAACGCCACGGAATTCTCCGCACCACCGGTGTTCCCGCTGGTGTCGTAGAGGTCGGGAAGCCCGAGGTCGTGGCCGAACTCGTGGGCGAAGACCCCGACGCCACCGTTCTCCGGCTCGACGGTGTAGTCACCGATCCACAATCCGGTGTCGCCGACCTCGACTCCACCGAAGCCACCGGGTCCTGCGCCGTCGGGGCCGTTGGCCGAGTAGTACGCGTACCAGCGATGGCTCCAGATGGCATCCGACCCCTGGGCTCCGCCACCGGTCTCTTCACCTTCGCCGGCATGGACCGCCTGGAAGTGGTCGATGTAGCCGTCGGGCTCGTCGAAGTTGCCGTCGCCGTCGATGTCGTAGCGATCCCAGACGTCGAACGGCGCGAGGTACGCCGCGATGTCCGCATCGGTCATCCCGGCGGCCTTCTGATCGCTGTACCAGGCATCGATCGAGTCGTCGACGAAGCGCCAGGTCTGGGCACACACGATGCTTCCGCAGTAGTTGCGCCCGTAGTGCGCTGCGTTGTACGGGACGCTCACCCAGTCGGTGACGTCTCCGTTGACCGTGTAGCGGTTCGACGACTGTTCGATGTAGAAGTTGCGCATCGACACGTCGCCCGGTGCCTCGGAGAACAACAGGTCCTCGTAGTACTCCTCGGTGAAGTCGGGTGCCCAGATCGTCGTGTTGTCGACCGCGCGGTCGGGCTCGGGGATCTGGTTGCGAACCGGACCGGGCACTCCGCTCCGCAGAATGCCGAAGGGCGAGTCCTGGACACCGAACTCGCCGATGACGGTCCAGATGCTGTCCTCGCCCTCACGCTCGAGTTCGACGAACTGGCCCTTCGCGACTTCGGCGACGGGGCCATCGGTCTTGCCGTTGACCTTCTGCTCGAAGCCCTTCAACCTCAGTTCCGACTGCTTGTCTCCGAGCGGATGGCTCGGAGTGTCGGTGTCGGCGCCGATCATCAACGGCCCCTCCTCCGTGGCCGAGGCCGATACGGCCCCGGTGTTCCCGATGGTTGTTCCGACGACGGACGCCATCAGCGCCGCGGTCGCAACCAGTACCGCACTTCTCTTCATCTTCTCCACCTTGTCTCGAGTGTCGTGAACGGACTACTGCCGTCGGTGCAGAGCACCGGCGAGACGGTCGGCTGAGTCGTGGAAACTCCGAGAAGACCCCGTTACCAGTCGATCGGTCGGGCGAAACTAACACGAAACAATCAGCCCGATGGCACGAAATGGCGCCCGGCTCGACGGACATCGTCCCGGCGGGTCGTCTCATCCCTCCCGGTAGGCACGGCGCCGCCTGCGCAACGTCACCGCATCGGTGACCGCCCACCAGGTGACCAGGAGAAATGCCTCACGGACGATGTTGCCGCTCATCTTCGACGCGCCGGCGATCCGGTCGCGGAACGTGATCGGGACCTCGACGATGCTGCACCCCGCCGCGACCGCGCGGTAGGTCATCTCGATCTGGAATCCGTACCCCTCCGCGCGGATGGCGTCGAGGTCGATGCGACGGAGCGCGTCGGTCCGGTACACCCGGTATCCGGCCGTCGCATCGTTGATCGCCAGGCCCAACGCGATCGCCGCGTAGCGGTTTCCCCAACGGGACAGCCACGTACGCCGACGCGGCCAGCCCACGACGGACCCGCCCGGGATGTACCGCGATCCGATGACGACGTCGATGCCGTGACCCGCGAGGTCGAGCATGGTGGGTAGCACCGCCGGATCGTGGGAGAGATCGGCATCGATCTCCGCGACCGTGTCGTAGCCCTCGTCGAGCGCGATGACGAAGGCGTGGACGTAGGCATCGCCCAACCCGCGCTTCTCGGCGCGCTCGATCATCCGGAGGCGCCCGCCACTCGACTCGATTCGACCGCGCACGATCGAGCGGGTCGAGTCGGTCGACGCGTCGTCGACGACGAGCACGTCGGCGCCCTCCACGTGCCGGTCCAGGGCATCGAGCAGCGCGTCGATGTTGTCGGCCTCGTTGTGGGTGGGGACGACGACCAGCGTGCGCATCACGGAATGGCGCCGAAGACGGCATACAGGTTCGTGAGCACGGCAAGCCCCGCGCCGCAGGTGACGAGCACGAAGTTCCAACTCTGCCGCTCCCAGCTGAGCGAGTCGTCGCCGTCGTCATCGAGCCCTCGAGCCGCTGGCTGGGGCCACCAGGCGGCCACCGCGATGAAGAGCGGGAACGCCGTGAACACGAACCGGGGGCGTGCGGTGACCGTCTCCGGAACCAGCATCAGAGCGATGATCACCAGGCTGTACGCGACCCACGGGAGCGGGAGTCGCTTCTTCCACACCGCGAACGTCATGACGGCGAGCGCACCGAGCGAGAGGAACGTCAACGCGTCAGCGGTCGAGTCGAACGGACTGGTGAGGAACCCGAACGTGTTCTCGACCGCCGTGACGCCGAAACTGGTGCCCTCCGACCAGGCCTCGCGCTGGACACGGAACCAGGCCCCGCGCTCACCCGCGGTCTCGTCGACGTACAACTGGAAGCCGATGAAGCCGAGCGGTGCGAGCGCCACCGCGAGCAGCGACGACCACTCACGCTTGTTCCTGATCGCGATGATCGATGCAACGAGACAGGCGAACACGATCGCGACGCCGTTCGGGCGGGTCGCCGTCGCCAACGCCGCGGCGAGACCGGCGAGCAGCCACTGCTCGTCGAGCAGCAGCAGCAGGCATGATGCCGCGAACACGATGAACAGCGCCTCGGAATATGCGAACGACAGGACGAACGAGCCGGGGAAGACCGCGAACAACACCATCGCCCGAGCCGCGACCGACGCGGAGAACACGCGCCGGGCCAACAGGCCGACGAGCACCACGGCGATGCCGCCGAGGACGAAGTTGAGCAGGAGTGCCGCTGCCGTGTCGCCACCGGGCAGGATCGAATCGAGCGCCCGAACCGCCCCCGGGAACATCGGGAAGAACGCGGCACGCGCCTCGGTCTGCTCGTAGGTGATGTTGTCGGGGATGCGTTCGGGGTAGCCGAGTCGAACGAGTTCGAGGTACCAGCGTCCGTCCCAGGAGGTGAACACCCTGGTGATCAGGTCGACCGCACCGTCCTCGGGTTCGTTGTCCCTCCGCTGGTCGATGACCATCTGCGAGGCCCGCACGATCGCGCCGCCCAGCACACAGAGCCGGGACACCACGTAGGCGAGGAGCCCGATCGTGAGGGCGCGGCGCCATCGGTCGCGCTCGGACCTCTCACCGGCATCGGGGGAGTGGCCGGCCGCGGTCGAGGACGCCGGCGTCTCGACGACGGCGTCGTGCTCGTCGGCCGCCGGGAAGGTCGCAGCGGGGGCGTCGTCGACGACGTCGGCGTCGCGAGGGGGCGGCAGGGTTCGATCGTTGGTCGTCATGGCGGATTCGGCGAGGTGTCAGCGGTTGGTTCGATCTCGGATTCGGGTGGGCCTTCGTCTACCAGCGCGACATCGGCAGGATGCGTTGCTTCGGTCCGAACTTCGGCGCACCTCGTCCGTGACGCAGGATCGCCCGGACCACTCGACCCCGTTGGCCGGCATACGGCACGAGGAGTTCGAGCATACGCTCATCGCTCGCCCGCGGCTCGTTCGCCAGGTTCCACGCGACGATGTTCTTCACGTGGTAGTCGCCGACCGGCACCGCGTCGGCGTCGCCGAGCGCACGACGCCAGCACGCAACCGACCGTCCACACGCCGATGCCCGGGATCATGCGGAGCAGCCGCGACGCCTCGACCGGATCGAGGTCCGCCCAGCCCCACATCTTCGGGGCGTGCCGAGCCACCTCGATCAGTGGTTGTGCACGTTTGCGTTCGATCCCCAGCGGGTGGAACCACCAGCTCGGCTGACGCCGCAGCACGTCGGGAGCGGGCGGAAGGACGAGGCGGGTGAAGGGGCCGGGAGCCGGCTCCCCCAGGGTCCGGCAGAGCCGACCCCACTGTTGCTTCGCCTCGCCGTTGGTGATCCGCTGCTCCAGGATCGTCGGCAGCAACTCGTGGTAGAGCGTGGAACTCGCACCGAACCGAACACCACGGTTCGCGCGGGTCGTCGTCGCGACGACCGGGTGCAGGGCGACTTCGAGGTACGACGCTCCCGCGTCGAGGTCGCCGATCATCGCCGGAACCCGGGCGAGCAACCACTCCGCGCCCGGCCCCCAGGACTCCGCAGCCAGCGGGGCGTCGGGCGTCCAGCGGATCATCAGCGTCGCCGGACCATCCGGGGTCCAGGTCGCCCTGACGAAGCGCCCGGACGCCTCGGTGCCCGATCCCACGACGTCGATCCACGTGGTCGGGTCCCCACTCCCGTGGCGGTACCAGCCGAGGGTCGCCGCGAGGTCGACGGCGGGGGCGCCGTCGGCGGTCGCCACGTTCGTTCGGTCGAGCACCGCCATCGGCGCCGACGGTACCAGTCGCGCCCGGCCGTAGGATCGATGCGTGGGCGAGGGATCGGAACTCCGTGAGGACTGGGTACTCCCGCATCCCCGTCGCCTGCCTCCGGGCCACGTACTGCACGACGTGATCCTCGAACGACATGCCGACGCCCTCGCCGCAGGGCTGCCGAACTACGCCGATCCGCTGAGTGGATTCCGCGTGTTCACGGCCGGGTTCCTGGCGCGGCGCGGGTACTGCTGTGAGTCGGGCTGCCGCCACTGCCCGTTCGTTTCGGGAACGTGAATCCGTCCGAGTCTCCGATCGCGCGCCTTGACGGTTTGTAAGATCCGGGCATGACGGTTGCCGTCCCCACCACGCTCGACGACGCCGTACGGCTGCTGGCCGAGCAGCCCGATGCGATGTTGCTCGCAGGCGGCACCGACGCCATGGTCGAGATCAACGAGGGGCACCGTCGACCCGACGGCCTCGTGATCGCGCTCAACCGCCTCGGCGATCTCCGGTCCTGGCGACACGACTCCGCACGACGAACGGTCACGATCGGCGCGGGTGTCACCTACACCGAATTGATGCGGGAGCCGATCGCGTCGCTCGTACCGGCGCTGGCCGAGGCATCGCGAACGGTCGGATCGCCCCAGATCCGCAACGCGGGGACCCTCGGCGGCAACCTCGGGACGTGTTCTCCGGCCGGCGACGGCCTGCCGGTGCTCGCCGCGCTCGACGCCCGGGTGAGGATCGTGTCGGCGACGGGCGAGCGCACGTCGCCGGTCCACGACGTCATGGTCGGGGTCAAGCGCACCTCACTCCAACCGGGTGAACTGATCGTCGAGATCGTCCTGCCCGTCCTCGACGGCTGGCAGGGCTACGCGAAGGTCGGCGTTCGCAATGCGATGGTCATCGCCGTGGCGAGCGCGTGTCTCGCCGTGGACACCGAGCGCCGACGCGTGGCCATCGCGCTCGGCTCGGTCGCCCCGACGGTCATTCGCTGCGCCGATGCGGAGGAGCAGCTCGCCGCTGCCGTCGACTGGAGTGGACCATCGGTCCCGCCCGGCGCCCTCGACGAGTTCGCACGCATGGTCAGCGCCGTCAGCCGCCCGATCAGCGACCACCGCTCGACCGCCGAGTATCGACGCCACGCCGTCGGCGTCCTCGGTCGACGACTGGCGCGGCGGGCGTTCGCCGGAGACGGCGGCCGGGCATGAGCAACGAGTTCTTCATGCTTCGTGTCAACGGCACCGACCACCGCGTCGCTGATTCATGGCTCGGCGAGAGCCTGCTCGACGTGCTCCGCGACCGGATCGGGCTGATGGGTTCGAAGGGGGCGTGCACCCAGGGCGAGTGCGGATCGTGCAGCGTCATGGTCGACGACGTGCTCGTCTGTTCGTGCCTCGTGATGGGAGCGAGTGCCGTGGACCAGGAGATCGTCACGATCGAGGGCGTTGCGCCGGTCGGCGCTCCCAGCGACGTCCAGCAGGCCTTCGTCGACGCGGGTGCCGTGCAGTGCGGATTCTGCACACCCGGTCTGGTGATGGCGGTCCACGACCTGCTCGAGCGGACTCCCGGTCCGACCGAGACCGAGATCCGTGAGGAACTCGCCGGCAACGTGTGCCGCTGCACCGGCTACGGCCGAATCATCGACGCGGTCCAGCGGGTTGCCGTGCAACGCGCCGCGGGCGATCAGGGGAGGTCGGCGTGAGCGTCATCGAGGACACCCGTACCCGGGTTCGGCCCGGCACGATCGGTGACTCGCCGGCGCGCCCCGACGGCATCGAGAAGGTGCAGGGCACCTACGCGTTCTCGTCCGACCTGAGCGCCGACGGCTGCCTGTTCGGTGCGACCCTTCGCTCACCGCATCCGTACGCTCGGATCCTCTCGATCGATCTCTCGGCAGCCTGGAGGATCAACGGTGTCGAGGCGGTCATCACCGCCGAGGACGTACCCGGCAAGCTCACCTACGGCCTGATCGACCAGGACCAGCCGGTGTTCGCCGCCGATGTCGTGCGCTACGTCGGTGAGCCGATCGCGGCCGTCGCTGCCATCGACCCCGAAACCGCACGACGGGCGCTCGCCGCCATCTCGGTGGAGTACGAGATCCTCGCGCCGCTGCTCGACCCGGAAGTCGCCATCGCCGGTGACCACGCAGCGATCCACCCGGACGGCAACGTCATCCGGCACCAGCGGATCGTGCACGGCGACACCGAAGCGACCGGCGACGTCGTTGTCGAGGGCACCTACGAGATCGGCATGCAGGATCAGGCATTCCTCGGTCTCGAGGCGGCGATCGCCTACCCGGATCCCGGCGCCGACGGTGTCGAACTCCACGTCGCGACCCAGTGGTTGCACGAGGATCAGGGTCAGATCGCGGCGTGTCTCGGCATCCCCGACGACCGCGTGCGACTCGTGCTCGGCGGCGTCGGTGGCGCATTCGGCGCACGCGAGGACATCAGCCTGCAGGTGCACACGTGCCTGCTGGCGTTGCGGCTCGGGCGACCGGTCCGGATGGCCTACTCCCGCGCCGAGAGCTTTCTCGGCCACGTCCACCGGCATCCCGCCACGATCTGGATGCGCCATCACGCCGACAGCAGCGGAAAGCTCGTCAAGATCGAGGCCCGCTTCGTCTTCGACGGAGGCGCCTATGCCTCCACGTCATCGGCGGTGCTCGTCAACGGCATCACGATGACCCAGGGTCCCTACGCCTGTCCCAACGGCACCGTCGACGGCTACGCGGTACGTACCAACCACCTTCCGTGCGGCGCGATGCGTGGCTTCGGCGCCGTGCAGGCCTGCTTCGCGTACGAGTCGCAGATGGACGAATTGGCCGACGCGTGCGGCCTCGACCCGGTCGAGATCCGCCTGCGCAACGCGATGCGCACCGGCGACACGCTGCTGACCGGTCAGCCCGTGCTGAACGTGGCCCCCGTCGAGGAGTGCATCCGCGAGACCGCGGCGCTCCCGCTTCCCGACGAGCCGGTCGGTGGCACGCCACTCGACGACGGCACCGTGGATGCGATGAAGCTGCCGGGCGGCGCCGGGCGCACGGCCGACGCACCCGACATCGTCCGCGGGATCGGCTGGGGCGTGTCGATCAAGAACCTGATGTACTCCGAGAAGTTCGACGACTACTCGACCGCCCGCTGCAGACTCGCCGACGGTGTGGCGACCCTGAAGTTCGCCACCGCCGAGGTGGGTCAGGGCTTCGTCACGATCGCCGGCCAGATCGCCCGGACGGTGCTCGGCGTCGACGAGGTCGTCCTCGACCGGATCGACACCGGCGTCGGGTCGGCAGGATCGACCTCGGCGTCGCGCCAGACGTGGATGAGCGGGGGAGCGGTCGACGCGGCGTGCCGTGCCGCGCGGGAGCGACTCTTCGAGGCGGTCGGTGCCGCTCACGGGATCGAACCGATCCGGCTGATGATCGACGGCACCGACGTGATCGACACGGCGGGCGACCTCCGGATCCCGGTGGTCGAGGCCTCGGCCGGCCTCGAGATCGACGAGACGGTCGAGTACCACCATCCCGAAACCGACGAACTCGACGAGAACGGCCAGGGCAACTGCCACACGGCGTTCGCGTTCGTCGCGCATCGTGCCGTCGTCGACGTCGACCCCGAACTGGGGCTGGTGAAGGTCGTGCAGATCGCGACGGCGCAGGACGTCGGCAACGCCCTCAACCCGCTCTCGGTGATCGGCCAGATCGAGGGCGGGATCGCGCAGGGTCTCGGGCTGGCCGTGATGGAGGAGATCATCCAGATCGACGGAGTGATCCGCAACGGCAACTTCACCGATTATCTGCTGCCCACGTTCCTCGACATGCCACCGGTCGTTGCGACGTTGATCGAGCAACCCGACCCGCACGCTCCGCTCGGTGCGAAGGGTGTCGGTGAGCCGCCGTGCATCTCGTCGACGCCTGCCGTCGTGGCTGCGATCCGTGATGCCCTGCGCCGGGCCGGCGTCCACAGGTCGCTCGATCGCGTGCCGGTCCGGCCGGCGGACATCTGCCTCTGATTGCTCCGACGCTGCGATGTGGGAGTTTCCCGTCGTTGCAGTGCCCCCCGTCGCTGCGAATGCAGCCGCGAGGATGGTCGAACAGTCCCGTGCCGGGTAGGTTCGGCACGCATGGCTGACGAGCGCGAGATCATGACCTGGGACATGCTGGGCGAGGCGACACGCTCGCTGTCACAGATGGTCGCCGACGACGAGTACGAACCCGACATGATCCTCGGCATCGCACGCGGCGGGCTGCTCCCGGCCGGCGCGATCGGGTACGCGCTGTCGGTGAAGAACGTGTACACGATGAACGTCGAGTTCTACACCGGTGTCGACGAGCGCCTCGACGTGCCCCGGATTCTCCCACCGGCTCCCGACTTCGTCGACCTGTCGCACGGCAGGATCCTGATCGTCGACGACGTCGCCGACACCGGTCACACGTTGAAGTCGGTCGAGGAGTTCTGCGAGGGCAAGGTGGGCGAGGTGCGTACCGCCTGCATCTACGAGAAGTCACACTCCGTCGTCAAGTGCGACTACGTGTGGAAGCGCACCGACGAGTGGATCAACTTCCCATGGTCCGACAAGGAGCCGGTGGCCAAGCGGACGTGGGCGGTCAAGGACGCCTGAGCGTCACGCCCCCGCCGAGCGCGGCTGCCTGTGCCCTGTCGAGCTGCTGTCGGAGGGCCTTCGGCGGCACGATCCCGGCGAGCTTTCCGTCGCTCCACACGGTGACGACGGGTCGCAGCGGGTCGAGCCGGGGGAGCACCGACGCAAGATCGTCGTCGGGCTGTGCCCGAGCGGTCCGACTGAACGGCACCATCAGTGTGTTGAGCATCACCAGGGCACGTTGATCGGAGGGGATCGCCCACAACTGGTCCTCGAAGACCAGCCCGTCGAGGTGCCCGTCGTCGTTCGCATCGACGGCAACGGCACCGGCCTCGCCGAGGCGGGACCGCTGCCAGATCATCGAGTCGGCGTCCATGTCGGCACCGGCGTGGGCGAGACCCCACCACGTCAGGTCGCGCACCTTGACGCCCTGGAGGTACTCGCCCACGTGAGAAGCGGCGATCTCCGCCTTGGCGTTCATCGCGATGAACAATCCGGTCACCGCGATGAAGATGCCGGCCTGGCCGTTGAGCATCAGCGCGACGCCGATGATGCCGAGCGACCAACCCAGGACGCGTCCGGCGTTTCCGGCGTCGCGCATCGCCCGGTACTTGTTCCCGGTCCGAGCCCAGCGAACCGCGCGCAGGACGCGACCACCGTCGAGCGGCGCCCCGGGAAGCATGTTGAACACCGCGAGCAGCAGGTTGACGAAACCGATCCACGCGAGGACGTTGGACGACAGCACGAAGGCCGCGCCGAACGTGACCGCGCCGATCGCGAGGCTGACGAGCGGCCCGGCGACGGCGATCAAGCCGTCGGCACGAGGCGTCGGGGGTTCACGATCCAGCCGGGCGACGCCGCCGAGTGCCCACAGATCGATCGACTCGGTCTCGACCCCGTACCGCCGGGCGACGAGAGCGTGCCCGAACTCGTGACCGAGGATGGACAGGAAGAAGGCGATCACGGCAACGACCCCGGCCAACAGCCCGAGCGTCGATGCCAGGTTGACGCCGAACAGGACGGCGATGAAGGCCATGCTCCAGTGCGCACGCACGGGAACGCCGAGGTAGCGCCCGAGGTGCAGAGAACCGTTTGTCATGTTGGAGACAACCGTAGATCAGCCCACCCAATTCCCGCCCGCGCGAGGTGGAACTCGTCCGAGATCGGCGTCACGTCGATCGGTCGAGAATGACGGTGGCGCAGTTGCGGCCACTCGCGCCCCAGACGCCTGCGCCGGGGAAGGTCGCCGCACCCGTGAGGTAGAGGCCGCCGATCGAGGTCTCGTACCTGGTGAGTTCGGGGTTCGGGTTGCGGAAGGCGGCGAGCGGCCCGCCCGCGAAGCTGGTCGCGTGGCCGGCCGGGAGGTGGAAGTCGGTCTCGTACCGGTCGGGTGTCATCGCCCGCCAGTCGACGATCGACTCGAGCAACCCCGGCTCGCACAGGTCGGCGAACGTCTCGAGCCAGCGACGCGGCTCGTCGGAGGCGGGCCACCCGCCACACAGCCCGAACGGTGTGAACAGGGCTTCGATGCTCAACACGTGCACGCCCGTGGGCGCCATCGACGGATCCAACAGTGTCGGGACGTTCACGAGGAACCCGGGACGGTCGAGCACCTGGCCGGCCTCCATCATCTGCCACCCGCGGTGGATCGCGGCGAGGTCGGGAGCGATGACGGTGGTCGGGCCGAGGCTGCGATCCGAGTCCTTCAGACGCGGTGCCTCGGTGAGCACGACGTCGAGCTTCGACTCGTAGCCGTCGACGTGAGGGGCGCCGCGCCAGCGACGGATCAGGTCACGCGCCACCGCCGGCGGGTTCTTGATCCACCGGAGGAAGGTGTCGTGCGGATTGCACGCCGACACGACCGTTCGTGCCGAGACGAGCGAACCGTCCTCGAGGCGTACGCCGCTCACGGTTTCGCCGCTGCAACAGATCTCGACGACGCGGGTACCCGTTCGAACCTCGCCGCCCGCACCCTCGAACGACGCTCGCAGCGTCTCGGGGACCCGGCCGCTCCCACCGACCGGTCGCCCGACCGTCGCGACATGACGCATCGCGTGGGTCAGTGCGCCGAGTCCGGAGCCGCCGAGCTCGGGGGACATCCCCCACACCATCGGGCCGGTCGTCGCACCGGGACCGCGGATGATCTCGTCGTCGAAGAACTCACGCAGTACGTCGGCGGCGCTCCGACGGCTCCACCGGAGCAGCGTGGGTGTCCCCGCGAGCTTGCGCCGCAGCGCGATCTTCGTGAGCCCGGCGACCGTGGGCGGTTCGGCGGCAGCGTCGAACACCATCCGGACCGCCGGCACGGCCGCCTTCGCGTAGCGGCGGTACCCGTCGACGTCACCGGGTGCGACACGACCGATCTCGTCGAGTGTCGCGTCGAGGTCGTGGTGGACCGACCACCCGAGGCCCTCACGTGCGGACGCCCACGTCATGTTGTGCTGCGCCGGTTCGACGTCGAGGTACTCGAGGCCGTGATCGCCCAGCCGCAGCTCGTCGATGACAGGAGTGGTGCGGAATGTCAGGTGGTCGCAATTGCAGATGTTCACCGTTGCGCCCGCGAACGGCTCGCTCGCAGCGGTGCCGCCCACATGGTCGCGGGCTTCGACCAGCAACGTCGACATCCCCGCACGCGCCAGGTATGCGGCGGTGACGAGACCGTTGTGGCCGCCTCCGATGACGACGGCATCGACATCAGCGGTGGGGGAGTCGGGCATCGCCACCAGTCTCACGCACGATCGAGGCGAGCACGTAACGTTGCGCCCGTGTCGAAGCCCGCCATCCCGCCCGTCTCCCGCCGCCTCGACGAGCTGCGGGCTCCGGACCTCGCCCGGCTGATCACCGACCGCTCGATCTTCGTCCAGCCGCTCGGTGCCATCGAGCAGCACGGCCCGCACCTGCCGTTCAACACGGATCTGGTCATCGCCGACCGGGTTGCGACCGCCGCCGTCGAGCGGGTCGGCCACGAACACGACGTGTGGTTGCTGCCCCCGCTCGCGTACACGAAGTCGAACGAACACGCCTGGTCGTCGGGCACGATCTGGCTGTCGGCCGAGACGCTCCTGAAGGTGCTCGACGACATCGGTCGCTGCGTCGCGATGACGGCGGCTCGCCGGCTCGTGTTCATGAACGGACACGGCGGAAACTCGGCGCTCGTCGGCGTCGCCAACCGCGAGCTCCGTCTGCACCACGGTCTGATGACGTTTCTCGCGCATCCGGGGGTGCCGCCCGACCAGGGCGGCGTGTCGGCGGCCGACGAGCACGGGATGGGAATCCACGGCGGCACCGACGAGACGTCGATCATGTTGCATCTCGCACCCGATCTCGTCGACATGGACGCTGCGTTCCGCAACATTCCCGACGCACTCGTCGGGAATCGTCATGTCCGCTTCGGCGGCACGGTCGGCTTCGGATGGCTGTCGAACGACTTCGGATCCGACGGGCACATCGGTGATCCGACAGCGGCAACGGCGACACGCGGCGCGCAGCTCTTCGATGCTGCGGTCGCGACGTTCTGCGAAGCGCTCGGCGAGATCTCGGCGTTCAGCCTGCCGATGTGACCGCAGGGTCGATGAATCTGTTGGTCACCAGCGTGTCGACCCCGACGGCTTCGACGTCCAGGGCCACCGCCAGATCGGGAAGGAACGCGTCGAGTCGCGCGACGTCGAAGTCGCCGACGGTGTCGTTCGCGCCGTCTCCGAACACACCCGCATCGCGGCCCGCCCCGACCCCCGCGTCCATCATCTCGGGGGTCTGCCGCGCGAGCGGAGCGAATTGCGAACGTAGCTCGCCCATCAACTCGTTCGTGTCCACCGGATCGTCGACGTAGGCGGCGATGGCCTCCTGGATGACGGGAACGAGCCGGCCGAGGCACGGACCCTGATCATCGACGTCGGCCGGACGGGCGACGAGACCGTCGTCGTGAACCGCCCAACCCGCCGACGCGGCCTCGATCGCCACCACCGGACGGCCCCACTGGGGGAGCGCCGGCAGCAGCAGCGGCTCGACGAGCAGATCGCCCTGCTGCGAGATCGCTCCGCCGGACTGGACGAACCCCGCTGGTTCGCCGTCGAACCCGGCGACGAGTTGCCCCGGAGAGAGCGAACCGGTCGATTCGAGATACAGGACGAACGGCTCATCGGTGACGTGGCGCACCTCGATCCCGGCGTCACGCACGGCGTCGACGGTCTCCACGCCCGGGTAGGTGGCGGGGTCGACGATCAGCGCATCGCTCGACCGATCGGTCAGCGTCACGACGCCGACCGTCGGCTTCTCGGCGGCGCTGCTGAGTGCGACCGCGGTCGACGCCTGGGCGAGCAGGAGACCGGAGTCCTCGACGAGCAGATCGATCGGGTTGCGGAAATCAACCGCGGGCCCGCCGGCTCTGATCTCGAGGACGACGTCCTCGGTCGTGCCGTCGGCTCGAACGAGGGGGGCCGACACCCATTGCCGGGTCACATCGACCATCGGGTCGGGCCCGAGCAGCTCGTGCAGGGGCCCGACAGCGGGCCCCGGCAACGAGTCGGTCTGGATCGCAATGGTCGACGGGCACACCTCGCCGAGTGGCCCGCCCTCGACCGCCGGGGCGGTCGTGGTGGTCGACGCCGTGGCAGCGGTCGTGCGCACCTCGTCCGAGGTCGGCACCGTGACTGCCGCCGGATCGCCGGCGTCGCTGGCGGAGCAGGCACCGACCACGACCGCCACCGCCAGAAGGACGACGCCGAACACCCGGTGCGGGCCCCGCGGCTCATACTGTCGGACCATGCCCGCGTCCTTCGACCTGGTGACGTTCGATTCTCCCACGCCCGACGATCTTGCCGCGTTCTGGACCTCGGTGCTCGGCATGGTCGAAACAGAACGGGAAGACGGTGACCGGTGGGTCGTGCTGAGCACAGCCGACGGGACGCGGCGGATCGGAATTCAACGCGGCACCACCACGGTCGGCTCCGTTCACCTCGACCTGACGAGTGATTCCGGAGAATTCGCGGCCGAGCTCGCACGGCTCGTCGACCTCGGAGCCGTCGTCGCGTCGCCGCCCCGCCACGAGCCGTACGGGTCGATCGTCAATCTGACCGATCCCGACGGGAACCGGTTCGATCTGTGCGCCTACCGCTGAGCGCGTTGGGTACCTTCGACGTCGTGCAGCCCCAACTCCTCCACTCCGGTGTGTCGGCGGACGGGTGCGCGACCGACGTCCTGATCGACGGCAGCGGGAAGATCGCCGGCGTCGGCGCGGACCTCGCCGTCTCCGCTGACGACGTCGTCCGCATCGACCTGTCGGGCCGGGTCCTCCTCCCGGCGGCGGCCGAACCCCATGCCCACCTCGACAAGGCATTCCTCGCCGAGGTCGTCCACAATCCGACCGGCGATCTCATCGGTGCGATCGAGGCGATGCGCGCGAGCCGCCATCTGCTCACCGTTGCGGACACAGCCGACCGGGCCGAGCGCGCCGCTCGCCTGATGGCGGCGAACGGCTTCACGGCAGTTCGCACCCACGCCGACGTGGCGATCGAGCACGGGCTCACCTCGATCGAAGCGCTCCTCGACGTGCGTGATCGAGTCGCCGACGTCATCGACGTCGAGATCGTCGCGTTGTGCGGATGGCCGGTGACCGGTGCCGCCGGTGCCGACCAGCGCGCGCTGCTGCGCGCGGCGATGGACATGGGTGCCGACGTGGTCGGAGGCTGCCCACACCTCGAGGTGGTCGCGGGGGAACGGTCGCCGACGCGACCGAGGTGCTGCTCGGGTTCGCCGACGACTACCGACGCCCGACCGATCTGCACACCGACGAGACACTCGACCCGCGCTCCGACGGGCTCGACCGACTGGCCGCGCACGTGCTCGATGGCTTCGACCTGCCGGTCACCGCCAGTCATTGCGTCAGCCTCGGACAGCGATCGGCGTCCGAGCAGCGCGCCACAGCGGAGCGCGTTGCGGAGGCGGGCATCGGCGTCATCACCCTGCCGCACACGAACCTCTTTCTCCAGGGTCGTGGGCGCGCACCGATGCCGCGGGCTCTCACCGCTGTCGACGCGCTCCGAAACGCAGGTGTGAACGTCGCTGCCGGCGCCGACAACCTCCAGGACCCGTTCAATCCGCTCGGCCGGGCGTGCCCCTTCGAGACGGCCGGACTGATGATCCTCGCGACGCACCTCCTGCCGACGGCTGCCTGGTCGACGGTGTCGATCAACGCCACGCGCACGCTGCGCGGCGGGACTCCACTCGGCCTGACCGTCGGCGCCCGCGCGGACCTGCTCTCGGTGCCCGCGGCCACCGTGCGGGAGGCGATCGCGAACGCACCCGCCGACCGCTGGGTGTGGCGCAACGGCCACCGTCGCACGACCGGAGCCGCGCTCGAAACGTGATGTTCACGATCCGGGACCGGCCCGTTCCGAGCCGAGGGGTATAGTCGTCGGGGCATGACGTCTGTCGACGAGCAACTCGACGAGGCTGCCCTCGACGGCGACGTCCGTCTTCGATTCGACGGCCTCTCGATGGTGTTCCCCGACGGCACCCACGCCCTGGAGAACATCTCCTTCACGGTCGCACCGGGCGAGTTCACGACCGTCGTGGGCCCGTCGGGATGCGGCAAGTCGACGCTGCTGCGCATCGCGTCGGGGCTCGAGCACGGCTACAGCGGCGGGTGCGACGTCAACCGCGATTCGATCGGGTACGTGTTCCAGGACGCGACGCTGCTCCCGTGGAGGACCGTCCAACGCAATGTCGAGCTCAATGCCGAACTCCACGGGATCGACAGGGACGAGCGTCGGAGGCGGGCGGCCGAGGCGATCGAGCTCGTCAACCTCGTCGGGCACGAGGAGAAATATCCGAAGCAGCTGTCGGGCGGCATGAAGATGCGGTGCTCGCTGGCCCGCTCGCTCGTCCTGAACCCCGGGGTCTTCCTCTTCGACGAACCGTTCGGCGCACTCGACGAGATCACCCGCGAGTTCCTCAACGACGAGCTGCTCCGCCTCTTCGCGACCGAGCGCTTCGCCGCACTGTTCATCACGCATTCGATCTCCGAGGCCGTGTTCCTGAGCACCCGGGTGCTGGTGATGTCGGCGCGGCCCGGGCGGATCATCGGCGACTACCAGGTTCCCTTCGACGCCGACCGGCCGCACGACCTGCGGTTCGAGCCCGAGTTCGCCGAGCTGTGCGGGCGCATCAACGCCGACATGAAGGATGCGCACGCATGACCACCTTCGACGATCGCATCGGCGCTGCTGCCGCACTCCCGGAGGCGGCGATCGACGACGAAGCCGGCGCGCCGATCACGCGAGTCGTCCCGGTCCGCCAGCCGGGGGACGGCTTCCTCGGTCGCGTCCTGCCACCGGTCGTCATGTTCACGATCTTCATCGGCATCTGGTACCTGTACTCGACGCTCGCGTTCGAGCAGGCGTTCCAGCGGCGCAACGCCCTGCCGTACCCCCACGAGGTGGTGCAGGACGGGTTCCTCCCGCTGTGGGACGAGCGCCAGGGGACCCGCGAGATCCTCGGCTACATGTGGCCGACCGTCAAGGTGACCCTGCTCGGGTTGGGGATCTCGATCGTCGTCGGCGTGTGCATCGCCGTCGTGATGAACATGTCGAAGTACTTCGAGCGGGCGATCTTCCCGTACGCCGTCGTCGCGCAGACCGTCCCGGTGCTGGCGATCACACCGCTGCTCACCCAGGTGTTCGGCGACCGGCTCGGCGTGCGTCTCGCCGTCGTGTTCCTCATCGCCGTGTTCCCGATCATCACGAACACGCTGTTCGGTCTGCAGTCGACCGACCGTCTGCACCACGACCTGTTCACGCTGAACAAGGCCGGCCGGTGGACGCGTCTGTGGAAGCTGGAGTTGCCGACTGCGCTCCCCGCGTTGATGACCGGGATCCGAATCGCGTCGGGTCTCGCCGTGATCGGTGCCATCGTGGCCGACTTCTTCTTCAATCAGGGCGACAAGGGCATCGGATACTTCATCCGGGTGACCCAACAGAAGGCGGCGAACCGCCCCGACATGTTGGCCGGCACGATCACCGCATCACTGTTCGGCGTCGTCATGTTCTTGATCGTGGGAGCGATCACCGCTCGTGCCATTCGTGACTGGCACGACTCGGCCCATCACGGCTGAGCTACCAGGCAACAGCCACCACCCACCACTACACCTGATCATCAGGGGGAGAACCACCATGAGAGCAACCAGGGCGATCGCCTTGGCGAGCGTGACCGCCATCGCACTCGCCGCATGCGGATCCGACAGCAGCACAGAAGGTACGGACGGCGACTCCAGCTGTCCGACGGAACTCGTCATCCAGACCGACTGGTTCCCCGAACTCGAGCACGGCGGCACGTACCAGCTGATCGGCCCCGACGGCGTCGCCGACAAGGACACGGTGTCGTACTCCGGCCCGATCCAGGAGCAGTACGCGGTCGGCGGTGTCGAGACCGTCACCATCCGTACGGTCAACGGCGACAAGTCGAACGCGTCGGTCCTCGCCGACGGCGACGCCGACTTCGCGTACATCACGACCAGCGACGTCATCAAGGACTCTGCGGCCGTTCCGCTCGTCGCGATCGCCAAGACGCTCGACCAGGATCCCCAGATGGTGATGTGGGATCCGGCGCAGAACGACATCCAGTCGCCCGAGGACATCGCGGCCAGCGGCGCCCAGGTGCTGCACTTCCCGGGCACCTCGTACATCGACTACATGATCGCCGAGGGGATCATGAACGCCGACCAGAGCAACCCGAGCTACGACGGATCCGACGCGGCGTGGGTCGCCGACGGCGGCAACTTCTTCCAACAGGGCTTCGCCACCAACGAGATCTACAAGTACGAGAACGACATCGCGTGGAAGGACGGTGGCCCCGCCGACGTCAGCTTCTACACCGTCGGCGACCTCGGTTTCGAGAACTACCCGGCAGCGATCACCATGCTGCAGAGCCGGGCCGAAGAACTCGACTCGTGCCTGACCGAGCTCGTGCCGGTGATGCAACAGGCATGGATCGACTTCCTGAACGACCCGAAGCCGATCACCGATGCGATGATCTCGATCAACGAGACCCACGACGGGTTCTGGTCGTTGAGCGAGGGCCTCAACGAAGCCGGCATGGCGCTCATCGAGTCCGACGGTTACGCGGTGAACAGCCCGGACGGCACGTACTGCAGCTTCGACCCGGAGCGGATGCAGGCGCTGTACGACATCCTCCAGCCGATCTATGCGGACCAGGGCACCGAGGTCGCCGACAGCGTCGACGGCGTCTACACGAACGAGTACTGCGAAGGCGCCCCCGGCCGCTGATCGGCACGCCGGACAACTGACGCGAACCGAGCGTGGCCCGCCCCGTTCCGTCGGGGCGGGCCACGTCGCGTCCGCAACGCGTTTCCGGCCTGTGAAGTTCCGCGCTGGTTGGTGCCCCGCGACGCGGATCTGCGCGAACATGACGCCCATGGTTGCCGCACAGGATCTCAAGCTCGGAGCCTTCTTCTTCGGGGGCGTCGAGATGAACGACGCCGGTGCCGGCGCCCCGAACCCGATGGATCGCCGCTCCTCGAACGACGAGTGCTGGGCGGCCACGCTCGACTACGTCAACTCGGCGATCGAGGCCGAGCGGCTCGGGTACGACTCGTTCTGGACCACCGAACACCACTTCCAGTACGAGGGCTACGAGGTGATCCCCAACGGCCTGCTGATCTCCACGTGGATCGCGGCCCAGACCACCAACCTGCGCTTCGGTGCGATGTTCAACGTCGTACCGCAGTGGAACCCACTCCGCCTCGCCGAGGACTTCGCCACGTTGCACAACCTGTCGGGCGGACGGGCGATGCTCGGCGTCGGGCGCGGCACCGTGCCGCGTGAAGTGCTCCACCTCAACGACAAGGGCGTGTCGATCGGATCGCAGGACAACCCCGATCAGCAGGCGGCCGACGCGTTCAACCGCGAGATCTTCGAGGAGTCGATGGAGATCGTCCGCCGGGCGCTGAGCCAGGAGTCGTTCTCGTTCCAGGGCAAGCACTTCCAGATCCCACTGCCGGGCATTCCGGATCGGGGCTCGACCGTGCAGGACCTCACCCTGATCCCGCGGCCGATCTACCCGTACGAGATCTGGCAGGCCGTCACGTCGCCGCCGACGCTCGACTACGTTCCCGTCGTCGATCACGGCGCGGTGTTCTGGAACCAGCACCACAGCTTCATCAAGCGGTTCTGGGACAGGTACGGCGAGACCTACGCCGCGACCCACGACCGCGAACTGCAGCCCCACGAGAAGCGGATGTTGGTCGTGTCGGTGCGTATCGAGGACACGATGGAAAAGGCGCGCGAGAGTGCGCTCCCCGGACACGACGAATTCTGGAAGTTCCTCGGCCCGTACGGTTGGAGCCGGGGCTACATGGGCCCCGACGGCAAGCCGTCCCCGCCCGGGCTGATCCCGACCCTGGACGAGTCGATCGAGAACAAGACCATCCTCCTCGGCACCCCGGAGGACGTGGCTGCCGAGGTCCAGTTCCTCAAGGACCTCCTCGGATTCGAGTCGCTGACGATCTTCCCCCATCTGCTCGGTGACAGCTACAAGAAGGCCGACGAGCAGATGGCACGGTTCAAGGAAGAGGTCCAACCCCTGCTCACCTGACCGAAACCATCAGGCTCCGGCCCGATCGCGGTTCGCGCCGCGCCGCGAACGCGGCATCGGACACCAGACCTCGTCGACGCGACTTCGTAGAGACACCGACGACAACGCGGACGACGAGAACGGGTCCCGACCCGACGGTTCCGGTGGCGACGCGCACCGAGGCCGGTGTCAGGCGTGCGCGATGGTTCCGTCGTGGACCCGCGCTCCGCCCGCGCGCTTGGCGACGTACATCGCGCGATCCGCGCTGGCGAGCGCGGCCTCGATGCCCACGGCAGCGTCGACCACGACGTAGCCGATGCTCGCGGACAGCCGGACGACACCGTGGTCGGTCTCGACCGGTTCGTCCACCGCATCGATGATCCGCTGCGCGAGTGACGGAACCGCTGTGACGAATTCGGTCCGGCTGGCCGACGAGAGAACGACCGCGAATTCGTCGCCACCGAGCCGAGCGACCAGGTCGGTGGGGCGGGTCACCTGGCCGATGCGGGCAGCGATCTCACGCAGGACGTGATCGCCCGTCGCATGCCCGAACCGATCGTTGACCGTCTTGAACCCATCGAGGTCCACGAACAGCACCCCGAACTCGACGCTCTCGCCGGTCATCAGCTGTGCACGGTCGAGCAGACCGCGTCGATTGGGGAGCGAGGTCAGTTCGTCGTGCCGCGCGGCGTATTCGAGAAGCGCCTCGGTCCGGGATCGTAGGAGAACGACGGAGGCGAGCTCGGCGGCGCGCCTCAGCGCGTCGATCACACCGGTCGCCGGAACGTGGTGTGTCCGGGTGAATCCGACGAGGCGGTGCTGGGAGCGCGGCGCAGGCGAGGCGACGTCGACACACCAGGCGTCGAGGAATCCCGCCTCGACGAGATCTGCTCCGAGGCGGCCCCCGATCCCGTCGACCGCCATGAACCGCGGTGTCGTTGTCGACTGGGTGAGGGCGATGAACTCACCGTCACCTGCCGAACCTTCCAGGAGTGCGGCGAGCTCGACCGACGTCTGGGCGATCACCTCGACCGCACCACCGGCGTGGAACTCGAGCACGGCGGCGCGGATGTCGAGTGGCGATCCGGCCAGGAGTTCCATGATCGGATCGAGGCGGGATTCATCGCCGCCGCCTGCCGCGACGCCGGTCAGTACCCGCTGGAAGATCTCGCGTTCGTGTGCGGGACGGATCTCGTACACGATCCCTCCGACGTCCGGATCGCCTCGGGTGTCTCGGCCTCGAACCTCGATCGGGATGGTCCTGCCGTTCGCTCCCGACCATGCGCGCGTGGATCGGTGACCACGGTCGATCCTTCCAATCGGCCTCGACGGACTCCGGCTGCGCGAGAAGCATGAACGCCTCGGCGATCCACTCGAGGTCGTCCGGATGGATGTACTCGAAGATGCTGGTCCGGACACCCTCCACCTTGGCGTAGCCACTCAACTCGCTGAGAGCATCGTTCGCGTACAGGATGTTCGCGTCGTTGTCGACCACGACGATCGGCGTCGGACAGCAATCGAGCACGTGGCGATAGAACGCCGGCTGCTCGGGGAGGTCCGGCTCGGGGAGCCGGCCGTTCCGCCCACGGTTGCGATCCTCGCCGGACGTCATCGCATCAGCCCGCCGGCCACACACCACGCTCGATCATCACCGTACGGAGAAGCCCGGTTTCGTCGGTCATGATCCCGTCGACGCCGAGGTCGAGCAATCGCTCCATCTCGCTGCGTTCGTTGATGGTCCACACGTGTACCGGAACACCGCTCCGACGGGCGTTGGTCAAGAACCGCTCGTTGACCACCTCGACGCCTCTGAGCACCGTCGGCACCTGCGCGGCGCGGGGTGCGTCACCGCGCAGCCGACCGACGACGCGGAGTGTGGCGACCTCGCTCGGGCTGAGATTGGTCAGCAGATCCGGTCCGAGAAGCACGCGCAGTCGGCGAAGCCGCGACTTGTTGAACGACGCGAGACAGACACGATCGACTGCGTCGAAGCGGCGCACGAGTGCGGCCAGCGGCTCGACCGCCTCGTCGGACTTCGCGTCGATGTTGAACCGGATGTCGGGGAACGCCTCGAGCAGTTCGGCCAACAGGGGGATCGGGTGTGCCGTGCCGTCCGTGTCCACCACCCGTGCCTCGGCCACGTCGGCGGCCGTCATCTCGACGATGTTCGCGTCGACCCCACACGTGCGGTTGAGATCCGGATCGTGGAACGCGACGAGGACCCCGTCGAGCGTGCGATGCGCGTCGGTCTCGAGGTAGCGGTAGCCGAGTGACACCGCGTGACGGAACGACGCCAGGGTGTTCTCCGGCGCGACATCGTGCCCACCCCGGTGCGCGAAGGCGATCGGGCCCTCGTGTTGGAGATAGCGGTGACCACTCAAGTGACCATTCTTGCAGCCGAGCCGGCAACTGTGCCAGGAATTGCCAAAATCTCGACGGCTGCGTCGGCAGGCGAACGGCGGACCGGTTCAGCCGCCGGCGCAACTCCCGACGACTGCCCGCGGATCGGCAGACCCTGCCCACATCCCGTCACGGGCCGACACGATCGCGCACGCGTGTCCGAATCCGGAGTCCCAGTCGGGTCCGACCGAGATGCGGTGCCCACGGTGCTCCAGTCCGCTCGCCCACCTCGCCGGCGCGTGGCCCTCGATCGAGACGCCGGGTCCGTCCGGTGACGTCCACGTGTCGAATCCGCTCGTCTCACCCGTCAGGATCCAGCGGCCGGCCCCGATCGCTCGAGCCGGTGTCTGGCGATGGTGCAGCAGGCGGGTCGCCAGTTGCAGAACGATCTGTGGCTGGGCATCGCCCCCCATCGTGCCGAGGACCGCTGCGAGCGATCCGTCGTCGCGCGTCGCCACGACCGGCAGGAGTGTGTGCGGCGGACGGCGACCGGGACCGAACTCGGCCGGGTGCCCGGCCTGCAGGTTGAATCCGATGCCGCGGTTGTGGAGGTTGATCCCGGTGATCGGCTCGACCAGATGCGACCCGAATCCTGATGCATTGGACTGGATCAGGGAGACTGCCATCTCCCGACCTGCGCCCGAGCGCCCTGCCGTGCACAGGTAGGTCGTGTCGCCGTCCCGGAACGGGGCTGTCCGGCCGCTCGCCAGCTCCGGATCGATCTCCACGATGCGCCCGTCGATGATGTCGAGCAACTCGTCGCCGTCGGCGTCCTCGTGCAGTTGATGCGGACGGTCCCGCCCGGCGGCGATCGCTGCCTCGATGAGGAGGTGTGCCCATCGTTCGTCGTCGGGATCGGCGGGAAGTTCGAACCGCGACACCAGCCGGGCACCGCCGAGTGCGAGGTATCCCTGCGAGTTGGGCCCGACCGTGTGCAGTCTGACGCCGAGCGCGTCGGTCGACAGCGGCATCTGCCAATCGGCCTGGATCCGTGCGAGATCGTCGCCGGTGAACAGCCCGCCGCCGAGCGCGACCAGTCCTTCGCCGAAGGCCCCGCCGTAGAACGTGTCCCGACCGCCGGCAGCGATGCCGGCCAGCGCGGCTGCGACGCCGGGACGACGCACCCGTGCGGTCCGCGAGCGGGCCTGGTCCGCGAGTTCGTGGAGGTGCTCTCGCCCGGTGTCGCCGACGAGGTGGAGCGATCCGATGAGGAGCGGACTCGCCGGGAATCCGTCGTTCGCCAAACCGATCGCCGGAGCGAGGATCGTCGGGAGCGGGAGCGAACCGAACCGGTCGTGCAGTGCCAGCCAGCCGTCGACACAACCGGGCACCGTCACCGACCGGACATCGAGTCGGAACGGCATCGTCGTGTGCCCCGCCACGCGGAGCGCGTCGGCGTCCGCGCCCGATCCGGCGCGACCCGACGCATTGAGAGCGTGGACCTCGCCGTCGACGTAGACGAGTGCGAACAGGTCGCCGCCCATGCCGCACAGGTGCGGCCCGGTCACGGCGATCGCCGCATTCGCGGCGATCGCCGCGTCGACGGCGTTGCCCCCACGGGCGAACATCTCCACACCCGCGGTGGTCGCGAGATGGTCGGCCGATGCGACGAGATGGTTGGGCGCACGGACCGAGCGCAGCGGAGGATTCGCGACCGACATGAGCACAACGCTAGTTCGGCGGACTCGTCGACAGATCGTGCGACCGGCCGATGTCCGTGCCGTCACGGCGGGTCGCGCCGACATGACAGACTCCTGCCATGGCAGAATCACACTCAACCACCCGCCGCCGTTTCATCGGAGGCTCCATCGCAACGGTCGGCGCCACTGCCGTCCCGTGGTCCGCTGCGCACGCCGGCGACGGCGGGCCCGGCATCGCCGACCTCGACAGCTCTCCCGCGGGTGACGGCGCAGTCGGGTACATCGTCGATCCGCCCGAGACGGTCCCCGGAGCGATCGTGCGCACTGTCGCCGTCGGTGAGTTCACGGCCGTCACGACGTCGACGAACCCGTCGCCGTCGCCGGGCGCCATCTACTCGGGCGCCGGCGGCCGGGTCTACAACGGATCGAGTGGCAACAGTTGGCTCCACGTCCCGCTCGAGATGCCCGTCGGAGCAACGCTCGCCAAGGTGCACGTGATCGGTCATCTGAGCGGCGGTGCGAGTCTCACGGTCCAGACCGCGGTGTTCGACATGTTGGCCGAGACACAGCTCGTCGACTCCGTGAACCAGAGTGGGGACGGTCCCTTCGCACTCGACGTCACGCCGACGACCCAGTTCGTCGCAGCGATGGGCAGAACCGCCTCGCTCGTCGTTCTCGCCCAGACTGCCAATCAGGCAATCTACGGGGCCGTCTACCAGTACCTGGTTCCCGACGAGCCGGCTCCCGAACCACCAGTGGTGTTCACGGCGGTCAACCCGTTTCGCGCATTCGACTCCCGTGTCGCCGCCTACGCGGGCGCCGGCCGGCTGGCGCCGAATGCGTCGAAGGTGGTCTCTGTGAAGGACGGGCACGATCTCCTCGGCGCGGTCACCGACGCCGATGCCGTTCCGGTCGGCGCGACCGCCGTGACGTACAACCTGACGGTCGCGGGTGCGACGGGGCCGAACTTCGTGGCCATCACGCCCGGAGACGCCACCGGTTTCACCACGTCGGCGATCAACACCACCGGGACGGGGTCGATCGCGAACGCGGGCACCGTTGCCGTGGACGGTTCACGGCGCGTCAAGCTGTGGGGCGGTGACAACACGGGTTCGGTGCACACGATCGTCGACATCACCGGCTACTACGCACCTCAGGTCGTCTGATCGTCCGGTGTGCCCGGTCGACCGGGCCTGCGCGAGATCAGCGATTCGAGCGGACGAACACGTTCCACTGGTCGTTGTGTCCCGACGCCCCGAGGAGGGCGGCGACGAGGATTCCGAGCGGGAGCGTGCCCCAGTAGGACAACCCGAGACCGAGGTTGCCCAAGAAGAGCATCAGCAGCCATGTCGCGGGGAACGTGACGATCAGCGCCACCATCAGAATGACGGCTACCGACAGGACGATTCCCAAGATGTTCTTGATCATGTGGCCACGCTAGACATGACGATCGACACAATCCGGGATGGTCGGGATCGGATCGCAGTCAGACCTTCCGGCCGAAGGAGTCCTTGCCTGCGGTGGCCGCGTGTTCGCCCTTCGACGTCTACTGAGGCAGGCCGATCATTGCCCTCGGATTCGAACACGCTGAACGATGCTCAGCACACCGAGGGCCACAACAGGAACGGCGATCCACCACTGGATTCCACCCGCCGCCCACACCAGGATGACGACGATCACGGCAACGACGACGAGGACGGGGACGACGTAGCGTTCCTGGGCCGCGACCGATCGCTCGGCGGCGGACTGCTCGCTGGAAGTAGGATCGGACACGACTCAGATCACCCTACCGAAGGAGTCCTTGCCGGCCGCGGCCGCGTATTCGTCCTTGAGGATCCGCTTGTAGAGCTTCCCGGTCGGGTGGCGGGGGAGTTCCTCGCGGAAGTCGATCGAGCGCGGACACTTCACGTCGGCGATGTGGCTCTTGCAGAACTGGATCAACTCGCCGGCCAACGCCTGCGCCGCCTCCTCGTCAGCCGGCATCTCGCGCGGCTGCACCACCGCCTTGACCTCCTCGCCGAAGTCGTCGTTCGGGACGCCGAACACGGCGACGTCGATGACCTTGTCGTGGGTGACGAGGATGTTCTCCGCCTCCTGCGGGTAGATGTTCACACCACCGGAGATGATCATGTACGCCTTGCGGTCGGTGAGGTACAAGAACCCGTCCTCGTCGAGATAGCCGACGTCGCCCAGCGTCGACCAGCCCTTCGGGTGCCGCGAACTCCTCGTCTTCTCGGGGTCGTTGTGGTACTCGAACTCGGCCCCGCCGTCGAAGAAGACGGTGCCCGAGGTTCCCTGGGGCAGCTCCTCGCCGTCCTCACCGCAGATGTGGATGGTGCAGTTGATCGGTGCACCGACCGTGCCCTCGTGAGCGAGCCACTGTTCGCTGTTGCAGTACACGAAGCCGTTACCCTCCGAACCGGCGTAGTACTCGTGGATCACCGGGCCGAACCACTCGATCATCGCCCGTTTGGTCGGGACCGGACAGGGGGCCGCCGCGTGGATCACGTACTCGAGCGACGACACGTCGTACTTCGAGCGCACGTCGTCGGACAGCTTGAGCATGCGCACGAACATCGTCGGCACCACCTGGCTGTGGGTGATCCGGTGCTCCTCGACGAGTCCGAGGTAACGCTCGGCGTCGAAGTTCTCCATCGCCACGATCGACGCTCCGATCGCGTGCATCGACATGCAGAACCGCAGCGGGGCGGCATGGTAGAAGGGCGCGGGGGAGAGGTACCGCTTGGTGTCGTCGACACCGAAGAGCACCTGGGCGAGCAGGGTGACCCCGTTGTTCCAGGTGTCGAGCCGCTCGTTCGGGAACTCGCGGGAAATTCCTTTCGGCATCCCGGTCGTACCCGACGAGTAGAGCATGTCCATCCCGGCGATCCGCTCTTCGTCGAGCGGCTGGGGTGACTGCGCCGCGACGGCCGACTCGTAGCTCTCGTAGCCGTCGATCACTCCGTCGAGCATCAGTCGGAGCTCGACGTTGGGTGTCGAGGTCACGACCTCGGCAGCCTGGTCGGACTTGTACTTCGAGGTGATGTAGGCGCGCGCGCCGCAATCGTTGATGATGTACTCCAGTTCGGCGCTCTGCAGGCGAGACGAGGCCGCGGTGTAGATCAGGCCGGCGTAATGGCACCCCCAGATCACCTCGAGATACCGGTCGTGGTTCTCCATGCAGATCGCGATGTGGTCGCCGGGCTCGAGACCTGCCGAACGCAACAACCGGCTCAGCCGGTTCGCGGCCGCGTCGAGTTCCGCGAAGGTCTGGCTGAAACCGGACCCGGCCATCGTGATGGCCGGCTTGTCGCCGTGGGTTGCGAGATGTGCGCCGGGGAACATGGGTCCGCAACGTAGCCGAGCCCGGCGACCCCGGTCACATGCAGCGATAGCGTTTCGCACACGATGAGTGTGGCCCGGTTCGCGCAGGTGATGAACGCGACGGACATCCGGCTCGACCAGGCCTGCCTCGCCATGTCGAGTGCGATTCAGCGGCCGCTCGACGAGATCGAGTGGCTTGCAGCCCTCGACCTGCTGGCGGCGGAGTGCCCGACACCCACCGCCGACGGAGTGTCGCAGTACCTCTTCGGTGAACTGGGTTTTCGTGGCAACACCGGTGCCTACTACGACTGGCGCAACTCATGCCTCGACCGGGTGATCGAAACCCGCGTCGGGATCCCGATCAGCCTGTCGGTGCTGATGATCGAGGTCGCGCGACGCGTCGGCGTGCCACTCGTCGGGGTCGGGATGCCGCAACACTTCCTCGTCCGCACGGTCGAAGGACCCGAACGGTTCTTCGACCCGTTCGCGGCGGGAAGGGAGCTCGATGCCGCCGACGCCCAGGAACTCTTTCGCACCATCACGCGCGGCCAGGTCGAATGGCGGGACTCGTTCCTGCAGCCGACGCTCGCGCAGCCGGTCGTCGTGCGGATGCTGAACAACCTGCGGGCCATCTTCGAGGGACGTTCCGACGAGATGCGCCTCGGCATCGTGATGAAGATGCGAGCGCAGATCGCACAGCTGGCAATCGCCGAACAGGACCAGATCGACTGGGCCACCGCAGTTTTCAACTGACACACTCCCTGCGATGATCGACCGCGAGATCAAACAGTGCCTCGGCCAGATGATCAAGGGCGTCGAGGTCGTCGGAGCCGCTCACGCCGGCGTCCGGCGCCTGTACACGAGCCACTGGGTCAGCCAGGTCAGCTTCGAGCAACCGATCGTCATGGCGAGCGTGTCACCCAAGCACGACACGCACCCGCTGATGGTCGCATCCGGTGAGTTCTCGGTGAGCCTGCTGGCCGCCGACCAGATCTCCGAGGGTCAGTACTTCAGCTATCCCGCCCACAAGATGAAGTACGTCGCAGCCGAGTTCGTGTCCGGGTGGCCCGGCGACCCGGCTGGGCCACCGATCGTGCCGAACTCGATCGCGTGGATGCGCTGCGAGACGTTTCGGGTGATCCCGATGGAGGATCACGAGCTGTTCTTCGCCCGCATCGTCGACGTCGTCCCGAATCGTCTCAAGGACCCACCGCTGCTCTATTCGAGCCGACTCGGGTGGCGGATCACCGGCGACAGGGCCCGCGAGCCCGGTGTCAGCATCCGTGATCAACTGCTCGAACGAGTCGAGCACGACACCTGATCGCAACTACGTTCGCGGCCATGACCGTGATCGACAACGACACCGAACTCACCGCTGACGAACAGCGCGTCGGCGAGCTGCTCGACGACCTGCTCGCCGCGCACCCACCGGCCGACACCAAGCCGGTCGACTTCCTCGGGGCCCAGTTCGACGCCGGGCTCGCCTGGATCCACTTCCCCGAAGGCCACGGTGGCCTCGGATTGTCCCCGAAACTGCAGCGGATGGTCAACGAACGCATCTTCGGCGCGGGTGGTCCGAACGCGATGTACCGCAACCCGATCGGGCACGGAATGTGCGGTCCGACGGTCGTGGCGTGGGGGAGCGAGGAGCAGAAGTCCCGCTATCTCCGTCCGCTGTTCACCGGCGAGGAGGTGTGGTGTCAGCTCTTCTCCGAGCCGGGTGCCGGGTCGGACTTCGCCGGGCTGTCATCGTCGGGCGTGAGGGACGGAGAGGAGTGGATCTGCAACGGCCAGAAGGTGTGGACGACGCTGGCGCACCTCTCGAGGTGGGGGCTCTTGGTGGTCCGTACCGATCCGCAGGCCGTCAAGCACGCCGGCCTCACCGCCTTCGTGGTCGACATGCACGATCCCACGGTGGAGGTCCGTCCGCTGCGCCAGATGACCGGCGAGGCGGAGTTCAACGAGGTGTTCTTCTCCGACACCCGCATCCACGAGTCCGAGATGCTCGGCAAGCCCGGCGACGGGTGGCGGGTCTCGCTGACGACACTCATGAACGAACGCGTGTCCATCGGAGGAACGATCCCACGGAAGGGATCGGGCATGATCGCCGAACTCGTCGATGCGTGGCAGCACGCCGACGAGAGCCTGAAGGACCCCGCACGCCTCGACGCAGTCATGTCGTTGTGGTCACGGGCCGAAGTTGCCAGGCTCACCAACATCCGTGCCAGCCAGAACCGCAAGATGGGCGACCCCGGCCCGGAGGGTTCGATCGGCAAGATGGCGTCGGCCGATCTCAACAAGGAGATCTACGAACTCGTGATGGACCTGATGGGCGCCGAAGGCATGCTGTACGGCAGCTACGAGATGGTGCGACCCGAGACGGCGATGGGATCCGACACCGCGCAGAAGGCGTTTCTCCGGGTGCGGGCGAACTCGATCGAGGGCGGCACGTCCGAGGTCATGCGCAACATCCTGGGCGAGCGGGTCCTCGGACTTCCCGGTGACGTGCGCGTCGACCGCGACGTGCCGTGGAGCGAGGTACCCAGGAACTGATCTCGGTGACGGCGGATGGGGCGGGCCCCCATCCGCCGTCACGTCGAGAACGGCTCGGTCAGCTGTCGAGCAGGGACGAGGACTTCCCGGACGCCCGCACCCAGATCAGACCGCCGACGGTCATCAACACGATGGCGATCGTGAGCAGGTTGGCGGTCAGGTCGCTACCGGTCTGAGGTAGATCGCCGGTCGGGCCGCCGTTGTCGGGCGTCCCTCCGGTCGGTGTGCTTCCGCCGCCACCCGTGTCCGTCGGAAGCGATGTCGTCGTCGTGGTGGTCGTCGTCGTTTCCGGCTGACCCGGCAGCGTCGTGCCGGGCCCTTCCGTCGTCGGCGGTGCAGTCGTCGGCGGTGCGGTCGTCGGCGGTGCAGTCGTCGGCGGAGCGGTCGTCGGCGGAGCGGTCGTCGGCGGTGCAGTCGTCGGCGGTGCAGTCGTCGGCGGAGCGGTCGTCGGCGGTGCAGTCGTCGGCGGTGCGGTCGTCGGCGGTGGCAACGTCGTCGTGGTCGTCGTCGTGGTTTCGGGTGGGGCGCATTCCGCCGGTCGCGTCACGCTCGCCGCCCGGCGCCCGCCACTGCCGTCGCTCCAGGCCGCGGTCACGACCTCCCAGGCAACCGCCTGCGACTCGGGATACGTCACCGTCCGAGTGAACGGCTGGTCCGCGACCTGCGAACCGGACGGGCTGTATCCGCTCGGTGAGACGATCTGCCACGTCGCGTCCTGGCGCGCGACGTCGGGTTGAACGAGCCAGGTCACACTCCAGGTTCCGTTCTCGGGGCAGGTGGGTGTGCCGGAGATCAATGGATGGTGCGCGAGCGCGGTGGCCGGCACCATGCCGATGCCGACGACCATCGCGATCGCGGTCAGAATTTTCTTCACGGAGACTCCTTGAGTGTTCACGAGGCGGGTGCGGCCATCACGCCCCAAACCGAGGACGACCACACCCGTTCTTCTATCGCATACGGACACGCCGGTACAAGATTTACGCGTGTTCATCAGGGTATTTCACGCTTCGTGGTCGACAAGTCACCCCGCGTATCAACAATGAGCGCCGAGCGGCACGGCCCGACCGCCGAGCGCGGGTGGTCAGTGAGCGAGGCTCGCGAGGACATCGCTCGCTGGAAGGCGGTGATCGTCCATCGCCGGGCGGTCGAGAAGGCTGCCGCCGAGCATCACCGTCGACGCGCACTCGATCGACGCCTGCAGGTCACGGATGTTGCGCGGCGGCGGGAAGTACTCGTCCTCGTCGGTCACGACGACGAGTTCGCAGCCGCCGACGGGAGCGAGGAACTCGATGACCGCGTCGACGAGTTCCTCGGGAGCCGACGCGCCGGCGGTCACGCCGACCGTGCCGGAGAGGCCATCGGGCATCTCGGCGACGGAGTTGACGCGATGCACCTGCTGGCAACCCTCGTAGCGGGCGAGCCTCTCGAGTGCGACGGTGTTCGACGAGTTCGCCGAGCCGATCACCACGATTGCGTCGCAGCGGTGGGCGAGTTCCTCGATCGCCGCCTGTCGATTCGTGGTTGCGAAACACAGGTCGCTGCGACCCGGCGTCCACACGTCGGGGAATCGCTCCTTGACGGCGACGGCGACGCCCTCCCAATCGCGGTGCGACAGCGTCGTCTGTGCGAGCAGCGCCACCGGTTCCCGGATGTCGGGCAGCGCCGCCACGTCCTCGACGGACTCGACGCGGGTGATCGCATCGGGTGCGACGGCCATCGTGCCGACCGCCTCCTCGTGGCCCTCGTGGCCGACGTAGACGATGTGAAATCCCTTGCCCGCCCGAACCTTGACCTCGTGGTGCACCTTGGTCACGAGCGGGCAGACCGAGTCGACGACGTAGGAGCCGCGGGCTCGGGCCGCCTCCACGACCTCCGGTGCCGACCCGTGCGCCGAGAGCATGATCGGGCTCCCGGGAGGGATCTCGGCGATGTCGTCGATGAACACGACGCCCTGGTCTTCGAACCGCTTCACGACCAGCTTGTTGTGGACGATCTCGTGATAGCAGTACACGGGGCCCGGGAACGATCGGACCATCCACGCCAACGCCTTGATCGCCATTTCGACACCGGCGCAGAAGCCACGCGGCTCGGCGAGCAGGACCTTGTCGACGACGGGACCGGACGGCGGCGTTCTGTGGTCACTCATCTGTCGTCCAATCTACCCAGTTGAGCGCGGCGGTAGCGTGGAGCGGCCATGTCACCGACCCTCACCCGATCGCTCGCACCAGTGGTGGTGTCCGTCGCGCCCGGATCGCCGGCCGAGTCGGTCGGGGTGCGGGCCGGCGACGAGATCCTCCGCGTCAACGGCGATATCCCCCGCGACATCATCGAGTGGCAGATGGCGACCGACGACGCCGACGTCGAACTCGACGTCATCCGCGGCGGCCTGGAACTCACGATGTCGGTCGAGAAGCCGGTCGGAGCTCCACTGGGGATCGAGGTGTCGAGCGCGGTGTTCGACCGCGTCCGGACCTGCGACAACCACTGCGAATTCTGCTTCATCTACCAACTCCCGAAGGGGATGCGCCGTTCGCTCTACCTGAAGGACGACGACTACCGCTTGTCGTTCCTGTACGGGAACTTCACGACGCTCACGCGGTTCACCGAGGCCGACCTGGAGCGGGTCGTCACCGAACGGCTGTCGCCGCTCCACGTCAGCATCCACGCGACCGACCCTGACGTACGCAGCGAGATGCTCAAGAACCCGCGGGGCGCGATGAGCCTGCGGTGGTTGCGGGCGCTGCTCGACCACGACATCGTCGTGAAGGGCCAGATCGTGGTGTGTCCGGGCGTGAACGACGGAGCGATTCTCGACGACACGATGGCCGGCATCCTCGATCGCTTCCCCGAACTCGACTCGGTCGCCGTCGTGCCGCTCGGGATCTCGAAGTTCAACGGTGAGGCCGCCATGCGGTTCCACACGCGCGACGAGGCCCGCGCGGTCGTCGACTCCGTCGACGATTGGCAGGAGATCTTCCAGGCGACGCTCGGCAAGCGCATGGTCTACGCCGCGGACGAGTACTACCTGATGGCCGATCGGCCGTTCCCGGAGGCCGAACGGTACGACGGGTTCCACATGCACGAGGACGGCATCGGCATGGCGCGCACGTTCGAAGCCGAGTTCCACGGCCGCACCGATTCGATCACCGGCGTCCAGCGCGGCTTCTTCGCTGCGGTCGACGCCCCGCCGAACCCCGCGGCCTACACCGGCCTCCGCTCGACGTGTTCGTCGGTGCCAGGCACCGACGAACACGCTGGCGAGGTCAGCCCGGTCGTGCTCCGGCCCCGACGGACCGCACCCGTTGGCGTGCTCACCGGCACCCTCGGGGCACCCGTGATCTCGCCGCTGATCGAGTCGCTCGGTCGCGGAGACGTCCGGGTGCTGCCCGTCGTCAACGAGTTCTTCGGTGGGAACACCGGCGTGACGGGTTTGATGACCGGCGAGGACGTCTCGCGTGTCCTCACGGCCGAACCGGACGGTCACCGCTATCTGTTGCCGGATGTCTGCCTCTCCGACGACGGACGGTTCCTCGACGGCATGACGATCGACGAACTCCCGCGACCCGTCGAAGTGGTCGCAACCGACGGCGCAGCCCTGCGCGCCGCGCTGGAAGGAACGCAATGACCGACAACACCCTCGCCGGCGTCGAGACCGGTGGCCTCCCGACCGTCGTGATCATCGGTCGCCCCAACGTCGGCAAGAGCACCCTGTTCAATCGGATCATCGGTAGCCAGCAGGCGATCGTCGAGGATCGCCCCGGGATCACCCGTGACCGCAAGGTGCTCGAGGCGAGCTGGCTCGAGGTGCCGTTCCTGGTGATCGACACGGGCGGCTGGATGCCGGCCGGCGACGGCACCGACCTCGACGACAAGGTCAGCAGGCAGGTCGAGGAGGCCGTCGACGGCGCCGACGTCGTGCTGTTCGTCGTCGATGCGTCGGTCGGCCTGACCGACGACGACTCGATGATCGCCAATTGGCTGCGCCGCACCCGTCCGGATGTGCTCGTCGTCGCGAACAAGGCCGACAACGACCGCCGCGAAACCGACCGTTGGGAGTTCCTCTCGCTGGGTTTGGGCGACCCGATTCCGGTGAGCGCGCTCCACGGCCGTCGCGCCGGCGACCTGCTCGACGAGGTGATCGCACGATTTCCCGAGGAGGCCCGGGAGCACCGCGAGCTCGCCGAGTACGAGCAGGGCGACGACTGGGAGAGCGACGACGAGATCGCCGCGCCGCGCATCGCGATCGTCGGCCGACCCAACGTCGGCAAGAGCACCCTGTTCAACCGCCTCGTCGGGTCCGAACGCGCGGTGGTCCACGACATGGCCGGCACCACGCGCGACTCGATCGACACACTCGTCGAGACCGACGACGGACCGATGGTGTTCATCGACACCGCCGGCATGCGCCGCAAGGGCAAGATCGACGACTCCACCGAGTACTACTCGATGGTGCGGGCGCTCCGGGCGATCGACGATGCCGACGTGGCATTGCTGGTGATCGACGGGACGGAAGGGGTCACGAGCCAGGACCAGCGGCTCGCCGAACGGGTCGACGCATCTGGGTGCCCGATCCTGATCGTGCTCAACAAATGGGAGTTGGTGTCGACCGACGATCGCCTCGACGTCATGACCGAGCTCCACCGCAAGCTCGCGTTCGTCGGCGATGCGCCGGTCCTCAAGATCTCGGCGCTCACCGGCAAGAACGTGTCACGTCTCCTGCCGCACATCCAGGAGTCGATCGCGCAGTACCACACGCGCGTGCCGACCCGGGACATCAACAAGGTCATCGCCGCGGCGCAGCAGCGGGCCCCCGGTCCGAAGGGCGCCAAGGTCCTGTACGCCGTGCAGGGGGCGACGGATCCACCGACGTTCACCCTCTTCGTCAATCGCGAGATCCCTGCCACCTACATGCGCTACATCGAACGCACGATTCGTGAGGAGTTCGGCCTCGGGTCCACCGCCATCAAGATGCGCGTGCGAAAGCGATCCTGACCGTGCCGTGGTGCGAGGAGTGCGCGAAGTACTACACCCCGAACTCCGTCAACGAGGACGGCAGCTGTCCGGCGTGCGGCGAGGCACTTCAACTCCCCGAGGGCGCCGAGGAGGAGCCATCGACGGATGACGAATCGACACCGTGGCACTTCAAACTGATGGTCGTGGCCGTGGTGGCGTACCTCGGCTGGCGCCTGATCCAACTGTTCGCCTGACCGGCGCCCAAGGACGGTAGAGTTTCGCCCGCCACGGGCTGTGGCGCAGCTTGGTAGCGCACTTGTCTGGGGGACAAGGGGTCGCAGGTTCAAATCCTGTCAGCCCG
>CAWGNY010000017.1:0-275409 GCA_963824025.1 Ilumatobacteraceae bacterium | reverse complement strand
CCCGCTCCGTAATCCGGTCGATGCACGCGAGGCCGCGCTGCAATGCGGCCCATATCAGCGCCCTGCATAATTGCGGCCTGCGACTCGTCCGATAGGGGGACACCTACCGGACGTGGCCGTCGCATTCGACACCGCTTCGAGCTGCAAATTGGCGGAACGTCTCAGTTGCCCGTCCTCAACCGGACGGAGACACGACGGGTCACGACATCCGTCGTCACAGTGATCATGCGGTGGCCGATCGTGCCGAAGAGGCGACCGACTTCGGTTCTGTGGCGGGAGGGCGAGCGTTCTGGTCCGCGCGTATGAGCGGGTTACCAGGTGCGCTTTCACCGATCCGAAGCACCCAAACTGAGCGTCTGGTCGCTGGCAAGCGCACGGACGCTCCCGAGTGCGATTCGCCGCCCGGCTGGGGATCGTTGCCGATCTTCCTGGTGAGGTCTGGACCGCTCCGATCGGCACGGACCTAGCTCACGGAAGGTTGGGTCAACCGCGGATCCGTGACTTCGGACCGTCCGACGATCTGGGTTCAGAGCCAATGCTCAACCCGGAGCTATGCCGTTGTTGAGAACAGGCGCCATCGTCCGTCGATACCTTTGAGGTCACGCTCGCCCTCGTCGACGAAGTTGACTCCACCGCCCAGGGTCATGTCGCGCACGGTTGATGACACCCAGAGTTCCCCATCGCGGGCTGACTGCTCGACACGAGCGGCGAGGTTGACTGCCATCCCGGAGACGTCACCATCGTCGCGAACTTCGAGTTCTCCGGCGTGGACTCCCGCACGGATGTCCAAGCCGATCTCCGCGAGCTCTTTGAGGAGTGCTAACGCGGCCGCGACTCCCTGGGACGGCATCGGGAAAGTGGCCAAGACGCCGTCACCGGTGCTCTTCACGACGCGGCCCCCGTGGGCGTCGGTGGTCCGTCTGGTGATGCGGTCGTGATCGTCGAGCATCTCGCGCCACGCGGCGTCGCCGGCGAGCGTTGACTGGCGGGTCGAGTTCACGATGTCGGTGAACAGCACCGACGCGAACTGGCGACGGGCGACCCGCTCAGGACGTACCCCCGTGCAGAACTCGATGATCGCGTCGGTGAGGTCGCGCCAATTGTCCATGCACCACGCGTGATGGTCCTCGCCCTCGATCTCTCGGTAGATCGCACCGGGGACGAGTTCAGCAAGCAATCGTCCACCTGCGACGGGCAATACGCGGTCGCCCTTCACGTGCATCACCAGTGACGGAGCGGTGATTCGCTCCGGCGCATCGCCCGCATCGAGTTCGATGGCGCTCTCGTACTGGGTCCACATGTCTGTCGGCGTGGCCGAGAAGCGTTGGAATCGCCCGACCCAGCGTTCGTTGGACAGATTGCCCGCCTGGCTCGGCAACATGAGGTCGACCATGAAGCTCGGATCCTCCGACCAGGTGTCTCTCAGGCGGGCAAACTTGGCTCCCATGTCGCTGTACTCGCTCAGTGGCGGATCGCCTTCGTGCAGCAGCGCCGGGAGCCGCGAGCGGTACTGCGTCGGCACGAACGTGTTGAGAAACACCACCTTGTCCACTCGCTCCGGAAACCGAGCGGCGAAAAACTGGCTCATCATCCCACCCTCGGAGATACCGAACAGATTGGCTCGATCCCAGCCGACAGCGTCCATCACGCATGCAATGTCGTCAAGGCGCTCGTCGAGCGTCGGAAGCCGATCGAAACGATCGGACATGCCGATCCCTCGCTTGTCGAACTCCACCAGCGTCAGATGTTCGCCCAGATGTTCACGCGGCAGTCGATACAGCTCGTGCTCCCACACCAACTCGGTGTGCGTGATCAGCCCGGGCACGATCAACAATCGTGGACCCTCACCCCACTGCTGGAACGCGAGCCGCAGCCCGTCACTCGTCGTGGCGTAGTGCGTATCCGGAACATCTGCCATCCGACACCTCTATTCATCCGAAGGCCGATCGCGCCTACATCGACAGTAGACCAGACCGGTACACCCGAACGGTCCGGTCAAGTCCAGCCGCACCCGGCCTGGAGCCTGGCGGGCGGCGCGGTGTTGGCCGGCTCGGCCGAGGCACGCCGATGGGTCGGGTTTCAGTTCGCCGATCACCAGGGCGCGCCGCCGACCACGCTGGCCTACGAGCCCGTGTCGGGCCAGGATGCATCGAGCACGGCACCCGGAGAAGCAATTGCCCCGGCCGACGGCGACGCAGCGAACGATGACGCGGTGATCCGCCTGGCTGTGGCCGCGACGTCGGAACGGGGGACGCTGCAGCGTTCGCCACGGGCCGCGTCGCCGACGAGATCGAGGGTGCCCACGGCGACGACGACGCCCTGCTGTTGCTCGGCGACAACATCTACGACGACGGTGATCCCGCCCGGGTGGATCCGGCGGTGTTCGAACCGTTCGGCCCGGTCCTCGACGGCGATACGAAGCTGCTCGCCGCTCTGGGGAACCACGACGTCGACGACGGATGGGGCGATGCCCGGTCGAGGTCCTGGGCAAGGGCCGACGTCGCTCGAGGTGGCGGCGTGCATTTCGACCGATGGCAGGGCACTCTCCGAACCGCACCGCCAGCGTGACGTCGGTGCGGCTACGTCAACTCACGTCGACGGTGCAACTCCCACGCTGTTCACCCACCATGGAACCCATCCGCCACGGTGACGTCCTCGGGCGGCCGTGGCGCTCTCGGTTGCGCGGCGCAACTCGTACGTCACCGACCCATGATGCCAGGAGGCGCCAGGGATGGCCGAGCTCGTGCCGCTCGACCCGGATCGCTTGACGGCTCCGATGCGCAGTGACGTCTTGACACATATTCGTTCGTAAGGTTAACTAACATTCATGTCCGAGGACTTGAAGCCGTCGACCGGCGCAGCCACCCTTTGGCTGGGCCGCGGACGCACAGCTCAGCGCCTGGGCCCCAGCGAGGCACGCAGCCACCACCGGGCACTCGTGCTCCAAGCGCTGTACCGGGGCCGCGGCCTCTCTCGCGCCGACCTGTCCCGGGACCTCGGTCTCAGCCGCGTCACCATCTCCGACGTCGTCAGCGACCTCGTCGACGAGGCCTTGGTCGTCGAACTCGGTACCCGTGCCGCCTCGCGACCGGGCAAGCCCGCAACGGTGCTCGACATCAACCGCACAGCACACAACATCGTCGGTCTGGATCTCTCGGGCTCGGAATCCTTCGTCGGCGTGGTCACCGACCTCGACGGCACGGTCGTCGAACGTGCCGAACTCGACATCCGGAACGCCCAGGGCCACGATGCGATCACCGCGGCCGAGACGTTGCTGAACGTCCTCGTCGCGCTCGCTCACCGTCCGGTGATCGGTGTCGGCGTCGGGAGCCCGGGCATCGTGGACGACAACGGTGTGGTCCGGTCGGCCCCCAACCTCGGTTGGCAAGACATGCCACTGCAATCCCGACTCGCCGAGGCCTGCGGCCTGCCTGTCGCTGTCGCGAACGACGCCAACGCCGCTGTCGTCGGAGAGTTCTCGTTCGGAGACGGCCCACCCGACATGATGCTCGTCCGTATCGGTCGCGGTGTCGGCTCCGGGCTGATGATCGACGGCCGCATCGTCAGCGGCGCCCGCCACGCCGCAGGCGAGATCGGCCACGTCGTGAGCGGCACCGACGACGGCGAGCCATGCGCGTGCGGCAACCGCGGTTGCCTCGAGCGTTGGCTCGCGATTCCGCGCATCGAAGCGCTCCTCGCCGAACCCGCCGCCGATCGCGATGCCGTCCTGACCGAGGCGGGCCGCCGTCTCGGCATGGTGATCGCGCCGATCATCAGCGCACTGAATCTCACCGAGGTGGTTCTCGCCGGACCGCCACACCACATCTCAGGTCCGCTGCTCATCGCAGCGGAATCCACCCTGCGCGACCGCACCCTCGCCGACACACACGGCGACCTGCGGTTGCGGATGACCGAGCTCGGGCAGGACCTGGTCGTGCTCGGCGCCGTTGTGTTGGTCCTCCGGGGCCAACTTGGGGTCAGCTGACCCTGGTCCGTCCGAAGTCGACCGGGCTGAGGACACGAACCCACATACAAAGGAAGAACCCATGAGAAAACTGACACCGATAGCGGTCGCCATGGCCGCTGTTGCCCTGGTCGCGTGCGGCTCGGACGACAGCGCCAGCGACGCGACCGACGCGACCGAGACGACCGACGCAACCGAGACGACCGACGCCACCGCCGGGACCGGGTCCACCGACGAGGCAGCGGCTGCCGGTGAGGACATCACCCTCTGGCTCGCCGGCACCGACACACCCGAAGCCGCGCTGACCTACCTCACCGACACGTACGCATCCACAACCGGCGGCGAGCTGTCGATCGAGCAGATCGGGTGGGGTGACCTGATCCCGTCGTTGACCGCAGCACTGCCCGACTCGTCGTCCACGCCCGACGTGTTCGAGACCGGCAACACCCAGACCGCCACGTTCAGCTCCGTCGGTGCGTACAGCGACCTCTCCGCCCACTACGAGGAGCTCGGCGGCGACGCACTCCTCCCGGGCTTCGTCGAGGCCGGTTCGGTCGGTGACACCGTCTACTCGCTCCCGTACTACTTCGGCTCGCGCTTCGCTTGGTACCGCAAGGATCTCTACGAGGCCGCCGGCGTTGCCGAGCCCACCACCCTGCAGGAGTTCACCGACGTGAACGCCACGCTGAAGGCCGCCGGCTCCGGGGCCTACATCCCGGGTCAGGACTGGCGCAGCGGCATCGCCTGGATCTTTGCCAACGGTGGCGATCTCGCCACGTACGACGGAGGCGAGTGGACCGCATCGCTGTCCTCCGACGAGTCGATCGCCGGCATGGAGATGTGGCAGGAACTGTTCACCACGGCGTCCGTCGCCGGAGCGACCGACACCGACGCGACCGCCTACCAGGCGATCAACGACGACTTCCTTCCCGACGCCGCCGTCGGCACCACGCTCGCTCCGAACTGGGCGTACTGGAGCCTCGGCGACATCTCGGAGGACGACGCCGGTGAGGCAGTCGCGACCTGGAACCCTGACAAGTTCGGGGCGTACGCCCTCCCCGGCATCGACGGTGGCGTGGCCCCGGTGTTCGCCGGTGGTTCGAACATCGGTATCTCCGCGGCCTCCGAGAAGCAGGACTCGGCGCTCGAGCTGATGACGATCATCTTCTCGGACGAGTACCAGACGATCCTGGCCGAGAACGGTCTCGGGCCGGCCAACACCGACTTCGGTGCGGTGTACGTCGACTCCGCCGCTGACCCGGCGATCGCTCAGATCTCGCTCGACACAGCGGCGGCTTCGAAGCTGACTCCCGCCGCGCCGGGTTGGACGTCGGTCGAGGAACAGCAGCTCCTCGAGCAGTACTTCCAGTCGGTCGCCGAAGGTGGCGACGTCGCCTCGCTCGCCGCAGAGTACGACGACAAGATCAACGCCGTCATCAACGGCTGATCTCCCGTGATCGTGCGGGCGGGACATTCCCCGTCCCGCCCGCACGATCTCGACACATCAACCCATCCCACCAACCATCGCCGGCAACTCGCGGAAAGGCCTGACATGTCGATCATCACAACATCGAGGCCCGACGCCGCCTCGCAGAAGCCTCCGAGGACGCGGGCGCGTTCACCGAAGCTTCCCTTCTGGCTCATCGTGCCCGCGGTCGGCGCGCTGGTGGTCGGCCTCGGCTACCCGATGGGTTGGCAGATCCTCAACTCGATGCGCGAGTACGGATTGCGCCAGCAGTTCGGCGAGGCTGCACCGTGGATCTGGTTCGAGAACTACACGGCACTGCTGAGCGACAGCTTGTTCTGGACGGTCGTCGTCCGCTCGCTCCTGTTCATGGCTGCCACGGCACTCGCGACGATGGTGCTCGGCATCCTGCTCGCCCTGCTGATGAAAGCCGCGCCGACGTGGTCGCGACTGACGCTTCAGTCCGCCCTTCTCCTCGCGTGGGCGATGCCGATCGTCGCCCAGATGACCGTCTGGAGCTGGCTGATCGACCCGCGCAACGGCGTGCTCAACTATCTCCTGAGCAAGTTGCCAGGGGTCGACATGATCGGACACAACTGGCTCGAGGAACCCTTGAGCTTCTTCTTCGTCGCCTCGGTCATCATCACCTGGGCGTCCGTGCCATTCGTGGCGATCTCGGTCTATGCGGCACTCACCCAGGTGAGCGACGACATCCTCGAAGCCGCCCAACTCGATGGTGCCAACAGCAGACAGACGCTCGTGCACATCATCATGCCCATCATCCGCCCGGTGCTGATCATCCTCCTGCTCCTCCAGTTCATCTGGGACCTGCGTGTCTACGCCCAGATCCAGCTGCTGCAGGACCTCGGCCCGAAGGGCGACGACTACGACCTCCTCGGCACCTACATCTTCGGCCTCGGCATCGGTCAGGGTCGCTTCGGCTTGGCGGCCGCCGCCGCGATGATCGTGCTGATCATCACGCTGTGCGTGAGTGGGTTCTACGTGCGCGAGCTGCTCAGAGAGGACGCCCGCTGATGAAACGCAAGTTCAAGCGCTACCTCGCCGCCGTCACCTCGGTGGTCATCGCAATCTTGTGGGCGTTCCCCGTCTACTGGATGATCAACTCGTCGTTTCTGACGCCGCTCACCATCAGCGGGCTCACCCCGACGTTCTTGCCAATCGGGGGCACCCTGCAGAACTACCGCGACGTCACCACCGAGACCCCGTTCTTCGAGGCGCTCACGATGTCAGTCATGGTCGTTGCGGTCGCGCTCGTCGTGTGCATCGCATTCGCAACGCTGGCGGCCTTCGCCATCTCGCGGTTCCGCTTCAAAGGGCGGAAGAGCTTCGTGCTCGCGATCATCCTGGTACAGATGCTGCCCGCCGAAGCGATGTTCATCGCCCAGTACAAGATGATCTCCGGGTTGGGCCTGCTCAACTCGCTGGCGGGCGTCTCGATCATCTACGTGGCCATGGTCGTGCCGTTCACGATCTGGATGCTGCGGGGATTCGTCGGCGGCGTCCCGATCGAACTCGAGGAGGCCGCGATGGTCGACGGCTGTACCCGGCTCGGAGCGTTCCGGCGGATCACCTTCCCGCTCATCGCCCCCGGCCTCGTCGCGTCGGGTGTGTTCGCCTTCATTCAAGTGTGGAACGAGTTCGCCCTCGCGTCGGTCCTGCTCACCGATGACGAGGTCCAGACGCTCCCCCTCTGGTTGCGCGACATCGCGCAACAATCCAATCTTGGAGCGCCCGAGTGGGGCCAGATCATGGCCGGCTCGGTGCTCGTCGCCGTGCCCGTCATCATCTTCTTCATCATCGTGCAGGGCCGCATGGCGCAGGGTCTCGTGGGGGGAGCGGTGAAGGGATGACCGCAGCCGAATCCACGGAGCGACGCCGTTGCGCACTCGGCGTGCTGATGCCCGGTTTCGTCGGCACGACGCTGCCGGACTGGCTCCGCTCGCTTCTGGAGGACGGACTCAGTGGCATCTGCCTGTTCGGCCACAACGTGGACGGGCCGGCGCAGCTCGCAGCACTGACCTCCGCGATCTACTCGGCAAACCAGCACGCGATCGTGTCGATGGACGAGGAGGGAGGCGACGTCTCCCGACTGCATCAGCGCGACGGCTCACCGTTCCCGGGCAACGCTGTACTCGGGCGCATCGACGACATCGAGGCGACACGCGCTGTCGCTCACGAGGTCGGAGCCCAGCTGGCTGACGTCGGGATCCACCTGACGCTCGCACCCGATGCCGACGTCAACTCCAACCCCGACAACCCGGTGATCGGCGTCCGCAGCTTCGGGGCGGATCCCGTCGCTGTCGCCGCTCACACAGCCGCATGGACCGACGGCGTGCAAGCCGCCGGTGTGGCTGCGTGTGCCAAACACTTCCCCGGTCACGGCGACACCTCCTCGGACTCACATGTGTCGGAGCCGGTCCTGATGGCTGACCTGTCGACCCTCTCGAACCGCGAACTCGTCCCGTTCTGCGCCGCGATCGAAGCTGGCACGAAGACGATCATGACGTCGCACATCCGGGTGCCCGCTCTGGATCCGGACACCGTCGCCACCTTCTCCGACATCATCCTCGGTGACCTGCTGCGCGGCCGGTTGGGGTTCGACGGCGTGATCGTCACGGACGCGCTCGACATGGTCGGAGCCTCGGGGACCTGCGGCATCCCTGCCGCGGCCGTCGCAGCGATCGCCGCCGGGGCAGACCTCCTCTGCCTCGGATCCAACAACCCCGAGCACGAGATCTCCGACATCGTCGACGCGCTCGTCCACGCGGATCTCGCCGATGAGCTGCCGACCGGCCGTCTCGCCGACGCCGCCGCTCGCTGCCTCACGCTGGCCCACTGGGCAGCGGGCCAGCGCCAGGACACGGCAACGTCGATGGACGATGCCGTCCGCGAACCGATCATCGGTACCCGACAGGTGATCGACTCGTTCACGATGTCGGAACGCGCCGAGGCGGTACTCGCATCGGGGACCCGGCCCGTTCGCTGGGTTCGGATCGAACCCGAACGAAACGTCGCCGTCGGCACCACCCCACTCGGCCCGTTCTTCGACGGCGGCGCCGTGCCGTCGCTCGTCGTGCCGATCGACGATCGGTCGTTGGCGGCCGACTACGTCGCCGAACCGGGCGAGCTGACCGTCGTCGTCGGTCGAGAACTCCACCGCGACGACGGCGCGCTCGCCGCAGCCAACACCATTGCGGCGAGGTCCGAGGCGCTGATCGTCGACATGGGGTTCGCCCATGTCGACCACGTGGACATTGCCACCTTCGGCGCATCTCGCCTCGTCGGCGAAGCCCTCCTCGAACTCGTGGAGGGGCCCGCATGAGAATCGGGATCGACATCGGCGGAACCAAGATCGAAGCCGTCGCCGTCGACGAGGAACTCGACGTCCTCGCCACGTACCGACGACCGGTACGACCCGGCCCGACTGGAGTCACCGCGGGAGCGATCGAGGCCATCGACGAACTCCGTCGCAGTGCGGATGGCCGAATCGAGTCGATCGGCATCGGCGTGCCGGGGGCGATCCGGCGTGGGGTGGTGCACCACGCGCGGAATCTCAGCATCGAATCGCTCGATCTCGAGTCAGCCGTCTCCGAGGCGACCGGCGCGTGCGTGCGCGTGTCCAACGACGTCAACGCCGCTGCGCTCGGGGCCTGGGCACTCCGAGGCGGGGTATCGACCTCCTTCGCCTACCTCAACCTCGGCACAGGCATGGCGGCCGGCCTCGTGCTCGAAGGCCGCGTCTGGGAAGGCGCCCGGGGTGTGGCGGGTGAGATCGGGTACCTCTCCGTCGATCCGCACGGACCCGACCACGTGGACGGCCTGGCCGGGACGCTGGAGGGGTACGCCTCGGGCTCCGGCGTGGTCGGCCAATGGGGCGTCGAAGGTGCGACCGCGGTCGACGTGTTCCGCGCCGCCGACGCAGGCGATGCCCGCGCCGTCGCCATACGCGACGGTGTCTACTTCGGAGCCGCGAGTGCCGTCCGGGCGCTCGCGCTCGTCTTCGGCGCTGACACCGTCGTGCTCGGTGGCGGCCTGACCGGTCTGGGGCGCGCCCTGTGTGACGGCATGGCGGTGCACTTCGACGCGTGGTCCGAGACCTCACCGCTCCTCGCCTCGCTGGAGCTGGGTGCGATCACGCACCTTCTGGACGACGAGCGACCCACGCACGCGATCGGTGCGGCAATCATGGGAGGGCGAGATGGCTGAAGTGGTGATCGTCGAGAGCCCCGAGGCTGGGGGCGAGCTCGTCGCTCGCCACATCGCGACGCGGGTCAGGGCCCAGCCCGACTTCACGCTCGGCGTGGCGACCGGGTCGACGCCACTCCCCGTCTACTCCGCGCTCGCTCGTGAACGCGCTGCGGGGCTCGACCTCTCGGACGTCACGGCGTTCGCTCTCGATGAGTACGTCGGTCTACCCCGGGAACATCCGGAGAGCTATCACAGCGTGATCCAGCGTGAGGTGACCGAGCCGCTCGGCCTGGACCCGTCGCGCGTTCACGTGCCGGATGGCGACGAGGAAACGGTCGCGACGGCAGGCCAACGATACGAAGCCGCACTCCTGACCCACGGAGGGGTCGACCTGCAACTCCTCGGCATCGGCACCGACGGTCACGTGGGCTTCAACGAACCCGGCTCGTCGTTGTCATCGTCGACCCGCATCAAGACGCTGACGGCGCAGACGCGGGCCGACAACGCACGATTCTTCGACACGCCCGAGGAGGTGCCCACCCACTGCATCACACAGGGCATCGGCACGATCTTGCGGGCCGGCCACCTGGTGCTGCTGGCGTTCGGCTCCGCCAAGGCCGCCGCCGTCGCCGCAGCGGTTGAGGGGCCTGTCACCGCTACGCTGCCCGGCTCATGCATCCAGCTCCACGCCCACGTGACGGTCGTGGTCGACGAGGCAGCAGCGGCCAGCTTCGAGCGCGACGAGGACTACCGGTGGGTGTACGAGCACAAACCGGCGTGGCAGGGCCTGTAGAGATGGCGACGACACTCGTCCATTCGGGAACACTCGTCGACTCGCGGGGCGCGCGTTCCGGCTGGGTGTTCATCGACGGCGCGCAGATCGCGTCGGTCGGTACGAACCACGAGACGCCACCCGAGGCCGAGCGGTCGATCGACGCCTCGGGCGGGTACGTCACGCCCGGCTTCGTCGACATTCACGGCCACGGCGCAGGTGGCGCCCACTACCAAGACGGCGTCGACCAGGCGCTCGACGCGCTCGCGGCGATGCGCGCCCACGGAACGACCCGGGCCGTGGCATCGTTCGTCACGAGTTCGATCGAGAGCATCGTGGCCGCCATCGAAACCGCTCGTCTGACGATGGCTCGCGACGCGGGCCTCATCGGCGTTCATGTCGAGGGCCCGTTCCTGGCACCCGGCCGCAAGGGTGCGCACAACCGCAAGTTGCTACGCCACCCCGATCGCACCTCGGTCGATCAACTGTTGGAGGCCGCACCCGGGGTCATCCGCCAGATCACCATCGCCCCGGAGCTGCCCGGGGCGCTGGACGCGATCTCGCGCTTCGTCGAGGCCGGCGTGCCGGTCGCGGTCGGCCACACCGAATGTGACTACGACACCGCACGCGAGGCCTTCGCCCGTGGCGCGTCGCTGGTGACGCACGCGTTCAACGCGATGGCACCGATCCAGGGACGCATGCCCGGTGTGCTGGGGGCTGCAGTCGCCGCCGAACACGTCACGATCGAAGTGATCGCCGACGGCATTCACGTGCACCCGGCCTCGATCGCCCTGCTGTTCGCCGCCGCTCCCGGACGGATCGCCCTGGTCACCGATGCGATGGCCGCCGCGGCCGCTCCACCGGGCCGCTACCTGCTCGGTGAGCTCGACATCGATGTCGCCGACGGTCGTGCCGTGGTCGCGGGCACGGACACGTTGGCCGGTTCCACCCTCACGCCTGACCGTGCGCTGCGCACCGTCGTGTACGACTGTGACATCTCCTTGCACGACGCCATCGCAGCCCTCACGACCACCCCCGCCCGAGCGATCCGGGAACCGGACCCTGCCGTGCTCGCCCCAGGAGCCCGAGCGGACCTCGTCGTGCTCGACGCCGGCCTGCTCGTGACCGAGGTGCTCTTCCGCTGAACGGTCGACAGGCGAAGGGAGCGCCGCGAACTGTTCAGACTGCCGCTCGGGCGCCGGGCATCAACGGTGCTCCGTGCAACGCGCAACAGGGGCCGGGACGGTTCCGGGCCGCGACCCACGACGAGCACGACCATCTGGCTGCCGTCTTCCACCGTCCACTCAACCATGGGTCTGGTGCACGACCCAGGGCCAAAGGTCGTGCGGGTGTTGACGCGCCAACTCTGTAGGCGGAGCCGACGAGTGCGTCCGGACAACTGGTACAATAAGTCCGGACAAATCGTCACGAGCTACTTCCAGGAGGAACCATGGGGCTCCGAATCAATGACATCGCACCCGACTTCACCGCCGACACCACGGCAGGCGAACTCAACTTCCACGAGTGGATCGGTGACGGCTACGCCGTGCTGTTCTCGCACCCGAAGGACTTCACACCGGTGTGTACCACCGAATTCGGTGCCGTCGCCCGCCTCGTCCCCGAGTTCCAGAAGCGGAACACCAAGGTGATGGGAGTGTCGGTCGACAGCGTCGAAGAGCACCAGAAGTGGAAGCAGGACATCGCCGCGTTCGCCGGCGCCCCCGCCGACTTCCCGATCCTCGACGACACCTCGCTCAACGTGGCGAAGCTGTACGACATGCTGCCCGCCGAGGCGTACCTCCCCGACGGCCGTACGCCGGCCGACAGCGCCACCGTCCGCACCGTATTCATCATCGGCCCGGACAAGAAGGTCCGCCTCACGATGACGTACCCGATGTCGGTGGGTCGCAACTTCGCCGAGATCATCCGGGCACTCGACGCCGTACAGAAGACCGATGGTGCTTCGATCGCCACGCCGGCCGACTGGCAGCCGGGCAATGACGTGATCGTCGGCCTCGGCCTCGACGACGAGGCCGCCCGCCAACAGTTCGGCGACATCGACATCAAGTTCCCGTACCTCCGGTTCACCAAGGACCCGGCCACCAGCTGAGGTGTTCCGTCACGAGGCGGTCGCCGATCCCTACCTCGGCGACCGCCCGCCGCGACTGTTCGACCTTGGAGGACGACTGTTCGTCGTTCAATTCGTGGAATGAGCAGCTGAACGCCGTTGCCCGCCTCCAACCGACCCGGGGCACGCACACCGGCAACAGCCGACAGAGTTCCTGCGCGCTCCAAGGACTCGCGCGGGTAGGCCGCGATAGGTGACCATCCACCGGTCGTGAGGTTGGCTCGATTTTCACATCGAGTGCGACCCAACAACGACGACCGGGGAGGTCACCGCACATCACACTGCGCGCCCGCCGCGACGAGTGGATCACCGCTGGCATCTTCGACCAGATCCACGCTGAAGCGATCGCCGCGTTCGACCGGATCATCGGCCTCGACCTGAGTGAGGTCTCCATTCGACGGCAGCCTGCACAAGGCCCCCTACGGCAGCGAAGGCACCGGCCGCAACCCGACAGACCGGGCGAAACTCGGCTGGAAGTGGTCGATCGGTGTCGACCTGCACGGCGTGCCACTCGGCTGGGCGATCGACGGAGCGAACCGCAACGACGTCAAACTCCTCGGCCCGACCATCGACGCGATACACGCCGCCGGACTCCTCGAGGACGTGGACACGTTGCGCCTCGATCGCGGCTACGACTACCCGAAGATCCGAGCCGAACTCAACGCTGCCGGGCTCGAGGACCTGGTCATCCAGCGCCGCCGTCGGCCTGGCGAAGAACAGGTACCGATGCCGATGCGACTCGGGCTGCGCTGGATCGTCGAGGCCACCAACTCATGGCTGTCGAACTACGGCCAACTCCGCCGCAACACCGACCGGCGATTCCGCCACCGACACGCCGCGCTCTGCCTCGCGGTCACCATCTTGATCGTCATCAAACTCATCGCCTGGCGAGACCGCTACACCCCCGACTGCCGACCTATCCGCTGAAGTCCTTGGCTGGTCAGATCGGGAATCGGCCTTCCGCGTGTTCTCAGCCAGTCTGGCTGAGCACGGCGGCGGGTGGGGGCTCGAGTGCGCCTGGACTCAGCCGACTGCTCGTCCTCGGTTTGTGAGGCGCACAACGCTTGCGGTCCCACGTTGCGCTCAGGGTGCCCGTTCGTCATCTGCGGCGCGGGCGAGACGGTCGATGCCGACGTCGAATTCGTCGTCGAGGTCGCAACCCGACTGCAGCACCCGCCCGACGGTGAACTCTCTCAGGTACGGATGATCGTCCGGTGCGTGAGTCGTCGGCCTCGTCGGCGGCGAGCACGAGTTCGTGCATCACGATATGGGTTGCCCATCGGGGACGGGCCGGATGTACGAGAGACTCACGGGCTCTCGGTGTTCGACGTTTCCTGAGCGATCAACATCTGTCGGAGGCCGTCCTCGACGGCCGCTCGAGCTGTCGCCGAGTCGATCGCCGCCTTCACCATCGTGGTCTCGTAGCCGGTGATGGCCGGGACTGCTTCATCGATGACGGCGCGCCCAGCCGGGCTCAGCCCGATCAGGACGCCGCGCCGGTCGGTCGGGTCGGGAAGTCGTTCGATGAGGCCAGCGGCTTCGAGCCGATCGAGCCGCTTGGTGGTGCCACCCGAGGAGAGCATCAGTGAGCGCTGGAGTTCGCGGATGTTGACGGGTTGATCGGCAGCGCGCCGTCGCATGGTGGCGAGCATGTCGAAGTCGCCAAGTGTCAGGCCGAACTGCTCGAGCTGTTCCTCGCGCCGCGTCTCGAGCAACCTACAAAGCCGCAGGATGCGGCCAGTGATCGGGAGCCCGGTCACCTCGAGATCAGGGAAGTGTTCACGAACGTCGTCGACGATCTCGTCCAGCGCATCGGTCTGGGAGATGACATCCACGAGAGAATCTTATCAGAAAGTGTCTTGACAGCAAGCATCTTCGGGATGATACTGGCAAGTATCCTCCTAGCAAGATACTTCTTGGTGTGGGTCAATCGCCGAGACGGCCCCGCCGATCACCAGAAAGGACACACCATGAGCACCATCCCCACCACATCTCGAGCATCGTGGCTCGCCCGACGGACCGGCTTCGCCTACCTGGGCATCATCGCCACCGGGATCTTCGCCGAGTTCGCCGTGCGCGGTTCGCTCGTCGTCGATGACGACACGATCGCGACAGCGGAGAACATCGCCGCCTCGCCGGGCCTGTTCGGCGTCGGCATTGCCGCCGACGTCGTGATGATCGCGCTCGACGTCATCGTCGCGTTCGGCCTGCTCGGCCTGCTGCGTCAAGTCAACCGGCGCCTTGCGGTCACGGCCACCGTGCTCCGCCTGATCCAGGGCGCCGTGATCGCCGTCAACCTGATCAACCTGACCCGGGCGCTCGGATTCGCACGAGACGCCGTCGACGCCAACGGCACCGTGCTTGCCGGGCCCGCCCAGGATGCGCTCGACGCCGTCGAACGCCACGCCCTCGGCTACGACGCCGGCCTCATCGCATTCGGCCTCAGCTGCCTCGTTGTCGCATCGCTGTTGCTCGCCGGCAACCTGGTGCCGCGGCTGCTCGCCTGGGGCATGGCCGCCACCGGCGTCATCTACCTCGTCGGTTCGTTCGCCGCACTGTTCGCCCCCGGCGCCAGCGCCGTCATCGAACCGTTCTACGCCATCTGCCTCGTCGTCGAGCTCGCCTTCGCCATCCGCCTCGTCACACGAGGCCTCGACACACCGACCCGAACCGCCGCCCACCGACCGATCACCGTCGCCGCCTGAACCCGAAAGAGCATCTCCATGAACACCATCCAGACACTCCGCACCCACCGCACGCCAGACACCAACCAGCACCACGAACCCGACGAGCAATCGATGCTCGCCGTCGTCCAGGACCGCTACGACACCCCCGACGCCCTCGAGCTCAGGAAAATCCCTCGACCCGAGATCGGCGACCACGACGTCCTCGTCCGAGTCGCCGCCGCGGGCGTCGACCGCGGCGTCTGGCACCTGATGACCGGCCGGCCCTACCTCACCCGCTTGGCGTTCGGCCTCCGCCGCCCCCGCAACCCGGTTCCCGGCCTCGACCTCGCCGGCGTCGTCGACACCGTCGGCGCGAGCGTCACCCGCTTCACCGAGGGCGACCTCGTGTTCGGCACCGGCCACGGCACCTACGCGCAGTACGCGCGAGCCGGCGAGGACCACCTCGCCGGCATCCCGACCAACATCACGATGGTCGAGGCAAGCGTGCTCGCCGTCACCGGATCGACCGCCCTCCAAGCCGTCGAGGACCACGGCCGCGTCCACCCCGGCGACCAGGTCCTCGTCCTCGGCGCGTCCGGTGGCGTCGGCACCTACGCCGTCCAGATCGCCACCGCTCTCGGCGGCATCGTCACCGGCGTCGCGAGCACCGACAAGCTCGACCTCGTCCGCCGACTCGGCGCCAGCCGCGTCATCGACTATCGCACCGACGACCCACTCGCCGAACCCCACCGCTACGACGTCATCATCGACACCGGCGGCAACCGACGCCTCCGCGACCTCCGCCGAGCACTCACCCCGACCGGCACACTCGTCATCGTCGGCGGCGAGAACGGCGGCCGCTGGCTCGGAGGCACCCACCGCCAGATCCGAGCCAAGCTCACCTCACTCATCACCCACCAACGGCTCACCACCTTCGTCGCCCGCGAGGACGCGGCCCATCTCGAACGCCTCGCCGACCTCGTCGAGACCGGACACGTCACCCCCGTCGTCGACCGCAGCTTCCCACTCACCGAAGCCGCCGACGCGATCGCACACCTCGAGAGCGGACGGACCCGCGGCAAGATCGCCATCGACATCGACACCAGGGAGCTGCGATGAACCCCTCGAACCGACCCGATCGACACGGCACGACCACACCCGGCGGCGTGCTCCAACTCCGAGTCGTCGTCGAGGTCGACGACTTCGACGCCGCCATCGCGTTCTACCGAGACCAACTCGGCATGCCTGAAGAGTTCCTGATCGACAGCGGCGACGACGCTCGAGTCGTCGCTCTGCAAGCCGGCCGAGCGACGCTCGAACTCGTCACGCCGGCGCAACGAAGATTCATCGACGAACTCGAAGTCGGACACGACGTCAGCCCCCGCATCCGCATCGCATTCGAAGTCGCCGACGTCGACACCACCACCGACCGGCTGATCGACGCCGGCGCCGAAGCGATCGCACCGCCCATCGGGACACCGTGGCGCTCCCGCAACGCCCGACTCGACGCACCCGGACCGATCCACCTCACCCTGTTCCAGGAGCTCGACGGCGAGGTCCGCCCGTGACCGGCGTCGTCCACGCCCTCCAACGCCCGACCGGCACCCTGGCGGTCACCGAGGCGGCGCTCGGCGCGGCTGGTGTGTGCGTCGCGGTCGCCGGGGTGCAGGTCGCGCTGGCGGCGGGGGCGCCACTCGGCGGGCACGTCTGGGGCGGCACCCAGAACCGGGTCCTGCCGACCCGCATGCGGGTCGTCGCCGCCGGTTCCGCGGGCGTCCTGACCGCCATGGCGGCGATCGTCCTGCGTCGTGCCGGATTGATCGGTCGGCCGGCCCGCTGGACGGGAGCCGCCACCTGGACCATCGCCGGTTTCCTGGCGGTCAACACCATCGGCAACCTCGCCTCGGCGAGCACGGTCGAGCGCTTCGTCTTCGCTCCGGCGACGGCTGTCGCCGCAGGCCTGACCGCGATCGTCGCCCACCGCACACGTCGCTGCTGAACCCACGCCTGCTGATCGAGCCGCGCCGTCGATTCGAGTCGCGGACGTCTACGGCGCACCCTCGCAGCGAGCGCTACGAACTTGACCAGGACGGTGATCGACCGCCGATCATGCCGACACCTCGACCAGTCGGCGCTGGATCTCTTGGCTCGATCGGCGGGCCACGATGGCAGTGAGCACGGCCGCGACCGCGGTCGCCGGGCGACGGCGCTCACGACGATGCTCCGGCCTGGTCGTCGCGGCGCAGGAGGGCGACGCCGGCACCGATGAACCAGACGATCGAGCCGACGCCGAAGACCATCTCGACGGCTTCGAACGCGGGGACGACGGTGACGAGTCCGGCGATCGCGGTGACGGCGCCGGTGACGTTGAGCCAGCGTGGGAGGCGGGCGGTGACGAAGCCGGCGAGGGAGAGGAGGCCGATCCAGATGCCGCCCACGAGTTCGTTGCCGCCGCCGAGTCCGTTGGTGACGGTGTCGATCGCGGACCACACGGAGGCGGCTCGGTCGGGGTCGGTGTCGGCGAGGTCGGCGACCGCTTCGATCCCGATGTTGGAGATCATGCCGGTCGCGTACATGAGCGCGGCCCAGATCGCGGCGAAGACGGTCGCGGTGTTGGTGAGGATCGGCGCACGGTCGACGAGTCGCTGTCGCAGTGCGAGCGCGAGGGGGACGAGAGCGGCGCCGAAGACGATGAAGATGCCGATGTACCAGGCGAGGAGTTGGCCCTGGTGGTCGACGAGGAAGTCGACCGACTCGGCCGGCGTGGCGTCGGGGTCGGTGTAGTCGGCCAGCGACGTCGCGAACATTGCGATGCCGTAGGCGAAGGTTCCCGCTGCGAGGAGCGCCGCGGCGCCGCCGATACGGCGGAGGCGGCCGTACGTGGGCTCCGGCGTGTGATGTGCGGTTGGTGTTGCGGCGTGGATGGTCATGGCTGGTTCCTTTCGGACTCGGTGGGAGTGGTGAGGGGCGGGCCGCCCGTGGCGTGGTCGTGTCGACGCAGCTCCAACACCTCGACGTTGAGCGAGGTGAAGTGGGCGAGCAGCCCGTTGAGGTGTGACGAGTCTCGGATCGCTCCGACGAGGCGGGTCGTGCCTGCCTCGGTGATCTCGACGGTGAACTCGTCGATGACCGGGCGGAGGACGCGGTCGGAGGCGTGGCCGCCGATCTCGATCTCGTAGCGGGTCGGGCCCGTTCGTTCGGTCATGACCCCACGGTGACCTCGACAGGGGTGACCAGCCATCCCTCCCCCGCCGATCTCACCCGGGTGAACCTCGCGCCAACAGCCACGCCACGCAGCCGTGGCCGGCCAGCCTTCTAGAGTCGGTGGCATGGCCGGGCACGATGTGGGCGAGCTGGTCGCCACCAAGCTGCACGTACCGACGGTGCCGACACACCTCGTTCGCCGCGCCCGGCTCGACGACCTGCTCGATCTCGCGATCGCCGAGCGGCACCGCCTCGTCCTGGTGAGCGCCCCGGCCGGATCGGGCAAGTCGACCCTGCTCGCCGGAAGCCTCGCCGACCGCGACATCGATCTCGCGTGGCTCCAGGTGGAGGACAGCGACGCGGACCCGGTGAGGTTCTGGTCGTACCTCACAGCGGCCATCGATCGCACACGACCCGGCTTGAACGACACGGTCGCACCCGCGATCGTGTCCTCGGGCGGAACGCCGGACGCCGTCGTCCCGGTGCTGGTCAACGCGCTCGCGGCGGCAGAAAGCCCGCTGGTCGTCGTGATCGACGACTATCACCTGATCGACAACCCCGACGTCCACGCCGGCGTCGAGCGGCTCGTCGAGCTCTGCCCCGACCACGTCAGCCTCGTGATCGGGACGCGCACCGATCCGTCGTTCCGTCTCGGACGGCTGCGCGTGCGCGGCCAACTCACCGAGATCCGCGCGGTCGACCTGCGCTTCGACCCTGAGGAGGCCACGGACCTGCTCGCCACCCCGTTGCTCGATCGTGAGATGGTCCGCGAGCTGTGCGACCGGACGGAGGGGTGGGCGGCCGGCCTCGTCCTGGCCGGTCTCTCGCTCGCCGGCCTAGACGATGCGACCGATTTCATCGCGCGCTTCGGCGGCGACAATCGACTCGTCGTCGACTACCTCACCGACGAGCTGCTCGCGTCGATCCGGCCCGACGACCGCCAGCGGCTGATCGAGACGTCGATCCTCGATCGCCTCACGGGCCCGTTGGTCGACGCCGTCACCGGATCTACCGACGGCAGCGCGTGGCTGCAACGCATCGCCGCCTCGAATCAGCTGGTCGTCGGTCTCGACCAGACCGGCACCACCTTCCGCTACCACCACCTGCTGCGCGATCTGCTGCGCCTGGAAGCCCAGCGCGAGATTCCCGACCGCCTCGCCGATCTCCACCTCGCGGCGGCCGCATGGCACCACGAGCACGGCGACATGTACACCGCGATCGAGCGCTACATCTCGGGCCAGGATCTCGTCACCGCCGGCGACCTCATCGCCGTCCACGCGACCGCCCTCCTGAACGGCGGTCAGGTCTTCACCGTGCTCCGGCTGCTCGACCGACTCGGCGACCTGCCCGAACGGCACTCACGCAGCGCACTCGTTCGGGGCTGGATCAACTTCACGACGGGTCGCTTCGCCGGTGCCCGGCACGACCACGACACCGCCGCCCAACTCGATGACGGCACCGACGCCAACCTCACCTCCTCGCTCGGGATCATGGTCCACCTCGCCGAAGGTGATCTCGACGGAGCGATGTCGATCGCAGCGAGCATGACCGACCCGACCGAGTCGACACAGGCTCTCGGCCTGGCCGCCGCTCACACCTGGGCGGGCCGCTTCGACGAAGCCCGCCGGTACATCGCCATCACCAGCGAACTCGGTGCGTCCGAACCGTCGGACTACTCCGCCTCTCTCGCACCAGCCCTCGCCGCCGTCGTCGCCATGGAGTCGGACAACCGCACGGCTGCGGCCCGACACGCGGCTGAAAGCCTTCGACATGCCAAGGGCCATGGTGTCAGCGAGGCACCACAGCTCGCGATCTCGCACGCCGTCCTTGCCCGAACCACCTCGGACCCGGAGCAGAGGACCACGGCCGCCGACCGTGCCGTCGAGCTCGTCAGACGGGCACCGGAGCCGCTCATGTTCGGATACGTCCTCGCGCTCGTCGGTGACACCGCCTGCGAGCACGACGATCCCGCCGGGCCCGAACTCCTTCGCGAAGCCAGGCAAGTCGTGGACCGGTGTGCCGATGCCGGCATCGTCGGACCGGCGCTGGCACGCGTCGAAGCTCGACACGGACTCACCGAACGATCCGTGCCCCGGTCCGGGCTCGTCGAAGAACTCACCGAACGGGAACTGGCGGTGCTGCGCTACCTGCCGTCACGACTGTCGCAACGCGAGATCGCGAGCGAACTGTACGTGTCGCTCAACACGGTCAAGACGCACTGCAAGGCGATCTACCGCAAACTCGGCGTCGACGGCCGCAAGGCCGCCGTGCACGCCGCCCGCCAGCTCGGGCTGCCCTGACCGCGGCACGCCGGCCTCCCGACGCCACTTCCGCTTCGGTGACCGTGACGGTTCGAGTTCGCGGTCGAGCGCGCCATGCAGCCGGGCTACGACTTCGGCGACGAGTTCGAGTACCGCCTCGACCTGATCCTCGACGCGCTCGAGGCACCCTCACACCGCGACCGAGACGACGCTCTGCCGTTCGAGCCAGGTCAGGATCGCTCGGTTGGTCGCGTCCGGCATCTCGTCCATGATCCAGTGACCGCAGTCGAGTTCGACCTCGGTCACGTTGGGCACGACGTCCGCAAGGCGTTCGTTGCGGGCCACGAGATCCCGAGCGCCGTAGATCATGAGTGCCGGCTGGTCGATGTTCGGGTCGACGTCGGCCAGGAGGTGCCAGTTGCGGTCGACGTTGCGGTACCAGTTGATGTTGCTCGTGAAGCCCGACGACTCGAAGGCCGCCACGAACACCGCCAGTTCACGGTCGCTCATGATGGGGTCGCCCAGTGGCGTGTCGGCCTCGGCGAGGTCGACCATCGCGTTCCCGGGTTCGGGGACGGCGATGGGCACGTTCTTCCGATACAGGTTGCGCAGGAAGCGTGCGGTGTTCGCTTCGAGCGCGGCGTCGGCGACCCCGGGCCGGCGATTGAAGTCGACGAAGTAGAAGTCGTCACCGAGCATCTCCTCCATCGCCTCGACCCAGGGCCGCTCCCCACGATCCATGTACGACATGCTCAACGCAATCACGCCGTCGACCCGGTCGGGATGCAAGAGCGCCAACCACCAGACGACCATCGCGCCCCAGTCGTGACCGACGAACGTCGCATCGTCGTAGCCGAAGTGATCGAGCAGCGCGACGAGGTCACCCGTGAGGTGCTCGACGTCGTAGTCGGTGACCTCGGAGGGCTTCGACGACCTGCCGTAGCCGCGCTGGTTCGGGACGATGACGTGGTACCCGGCGTCGGCGAGCGCAGGCATCTGGTGACGCCACGAGAAGGCGTGCTCGGGCCAGCCGTGGCACAACACGATCGGTCGACCACGGTGCTCGCGACCCACTTCGAAGACTTCGAGCTCGACTCCGTTGACCGAAATCATCGTGGGCTCGGGAAACTCGGCTGGATCGAACATGGCGTGTCCTTCTTTCTCTGTCGGTGATGATGGGACGAGACGCACGGTACGAACCCTTGCGGACAACGAACGTCCGCAACGTGAGAAGATCGTGGAATGTCGAGAGACCCCACCGAGCGTGCACTCCGGCTGCTGTCGCTGCTCCAGACGCATCGGTTGTGGCCTGCCGCCGAACTCGCAGAGCGGTTCGATGTCGACCGGCGAACCATTCGTCGCGACATCGATCGCCTGCGCACACTCGGGTACCGGGTGGATGCGACAACCGGAACCAGCGGTGGATACCGACTCGCCGCCGGCGCGCACCTGCCACCGCTCGTCTTCGACGACGACGAGGCCGTGGCGCTCGTCGTCGGGCTCCGCGCCGCGGCGGGCGCGGCGATCACCGGCATCGAGGACGCGTCGCTGCAAGCACTCGCCAAGGTCGAACAGGCCCTCCCCGACCGGCTCCGCCGTCGCGTGTCAGCCCTCAACCAGAGCATCGTCTCGCTCCAGCGAGCAAACGGCGTCGATGGCTCCATCGACGCAGAGACACTGAGTTCGCTCGCATCGGCCTGTCGCAGTCACGAAGAGGTCCGGTTCGACTACCGACCCCGAGACGGAACCGACAGCCGCCGCCTCGTCGAACCACACCAACTGCTGTCTGCGGCTCACCTCTGGTACCTGATCGCATGGGACCTCCGACGCACCGATTGGCGCACGTTCCGCCTCGACCGAATCACCGACGTGAACCTCGCCGGACGACACTTCACACCACGGGCAATCCCCGGCGGCGACGCAGCCACCTACCTCACCTCCTCGGTCGCCTCAATCACCGAAGAGGCCGACATCGAGATCATCCGTTCCGAGCGATGAGCGGGATCGCACGACCATCTCCTCCCGCCAGAACGGCAGTGGCGGTTCGTGCCTCAGGCGTGCCTCACGCAGGGGTCGACACGGGTCGACACCGGATACCGCGAGCAGGGCGCCTCGAGGGGCGAGTCGCCGGCACACCGCACGTTTCCCCAGGTCACAGCCCTACCGACGCGTCGGGGTACTTCCGTTTCCCAAGCTGAGAACGCGGGTTCGATTCCCGTCATCCGCTCTGATGCCGCTGGTCGGGACCCGCGGAGGCCCGGAGTCGTCCTGAAGGAGTGCCTGCGCTCAACGAGCCAGCTGAGTGAAGACGTCCACCGCGTCGACGAATGCGCGATACTCGGTGATCTTGCCGTTCGAGACGTCGAAGAGACTCGCGATGAGCCGGGGGACGACCGGCGCTCCCGAGTGCGACACTGCACTCGGACGCCCGGGCTCTCCATCCCAGCGCCAAATGCCGAGCGCGGTGTCATCGGTGGCGATGATCCGGAGCACTTCGATTGCCAGGTCGGGCGCATTGTCACAGAAACCCCGGGCATGGGCATCGAGCGCCGCCGACCCGCGGAGATGCGGCTGGGTGTGATCGACCAGATCGTCGCTGACCATCCCGGGGATCAGATCGAACCTCCGGTGACCGAGCACCTCATCGAGGTAGGTCGACATGAGTGCATGACACGTTTCCTGGCTCATCGCAGCCCTCCCGGTTCGAGTATCACAGGTCGGTGACCGAGTCGGGCAGAGCCCGGCACGCATCCCAGGAGGCTGCAATGAGCAAACCCGTGTACATGATCGGCCTGATCGACGTGAAGGACTTCGACTCCTATGCCGTCGAGTACGGCATGCCCGTCGGCGCGATGTTCGCCGAGATCGGTGCCGAGGTCATCGTCGCCTCGCGGGACCCCGACGTGATCGAGGGCACATGGCAAGGCAACTGGACGGTCGTCGTCAAGGTGCCGACCGCCGAAGCAGCCCGCGAGCTCTACGAATCCGATCGGTACGCCCCGTTTCGTGTCGCTCGTCAGGACCGGCTCGCCAACAGCACTGCGCTTGCCATCTTCCCCGCACTCGATCGCGACGACTGACCGCCGACGACGGGGCCCGAACAGGATTCGGACTCGGCGCGGACGACGTTCGCCAGTTCTCGACGTAGTGACGCGCCCGAGGTGAGCTGAGTCGTTTGGGCCGGCGGGCACGCCCTTCGGCGATCGATACATCGAGCGGTGTGCCACCCGAGTCGCGGCGTACCCAGGAGCCCGCAGGGGTGACGTCTTCGTTCGCACGGGGACGAAAGTCGCCCGCCGGTTCGGGGTGGCGCATCAGACGGTGCATGTGTGGTTGCGCCGCTACGCGGCCGGGAGGCCGGGTGGGTTGGCCGATCACAGCTCCAAGCCGGGACGTTCGCTGACGAACATCGGGGCGCCGCCGCGGGGTTTGCTCACGATCAGCCCGACGGGTTCGGGGATGGCGGTCGACGTGGGGCGGAGATCGAGGCGTTGGGCGAGTCGCGAGAGGATCAAGGCGAGTTCCATCTGGGCGAGCGCGAAGCCGACACACATTCGCGGGCCGCGACCGAACGGTACCCACGCCTCGTCGGCGAGTGCCCGTTGCGATGTGTCGAGGCTCGTGAACCGGTCCGGGTCGAATCGGTCGGGGTGCGCCCATGCCGATGGGTCACGGCCTGCCAGGTACGGCGACCAGAGCATCAACGTGCGTGCGGGTATGAGGTGGTGGCCGAGTCGGATCTCTCCGGCTGTCGTCCGTGCCGACACGCCGGACGCGGGATGGAGCCGCAGGGACTCGCGCATGGTGCGGCGTGCCAGGTCGAGTCCGGTCAGCGCCGCGTTGTCGAGGGACGTGTCGGAGACGCCGCCGAGTATGTCATCGGCTTCTCTGCGGAGGGCACCCCAGAGGCCCTCGGAGTTCGTGGCTTCCCACAGCATCCATGCGAGCGACGAGGCCGTTGTGTCGTATCCGGCTCCGATGAGCGACTTCACCTGATCTCGGATCTCTTCGTCGGAGAGGTCGCTGCGGTGGACGAGCGCATCGAGGACGTCACCGGTGTCGTCACCGACGGGTGGTTCGAAGCGCGATTCGCCGATCGCGTCGTCGATGACGGCATCGAGCGCCTCGCGGTCGCGGCGGACCGCGGCCCGTTCGGTCCATGGGAACGGGTGCGGGAGCTGGCGGAAGAGCGGCCGTGACAGGTAGAGCTGGCTGCGGGCGAAACGCTGGTCGATCTCGTCGATCCGCGTCGCGAGGCGATCGCCGAACAGGACGCGGAGCACGATGTCGATCAGGAGCCGTCGACCGAGCGGGTAGAGGTCGACGGCGGAATCAGGCGTCGACGTTGCGAGCAGCTGATCGATGGTGGCGTCGGTGCGCTCGATGATCATCGGGATCCAGCGCTCGAGTCTCCGCCGGCTGAACGCCTGTTGCACGGCCCCTCTGCGTCGCCTGTGGTCGTCGCCGTCGGACGAGATCATCGTCGTCTTCCCCACGACGAATCCGAACGGGCTGATTGGTATGTCGTAGGTGAATCGGTCGTTGGGGAGCATCAGCAGCTCCCGGATCAGAGATGGCTGACCGATGATCGTCATGCGGAGCGGCCCGGCACCGAGCCCGCAGATCGGCCCGCACGCCTCGGTCACCTCATCCAGCGCCGACTGCGGAGTACTCAGGAGCCGGCGCATCAGATGGACCTGGTCGCGGCGTGACGGCCGCGGGACCGGCACGGTCGCGGGTTCCCGAGTGGCCGACGCGGGTACAGCGTCCATCACCCGCTGTCCAGCCGGTCGAGGATGCGGAAACGATGCGCCGACCTGGCCTCGTCGCGCGACGTCAGCACTGCTGCGGCGACCCCGATGGCCGCTACCAACCACCACCGCTCGTGGTGATCGACCATTCCGAGCGAGGGAAGCCACCGATAGCGGAACGCGAACGCGGACATCAACAGCGTGGCGATCACGGATCCGAACGCTCCGGCCAGCGCGGCCGAACGTTCGTCGCGTCGGTGGGCGAGTCCGGCCAGGCCGAACGCGATCGCCCCGATCGTGACGATCTCGCGTGTCGGAGCGGCCCAGTTCGACATCGCGTCACCCTCGGCGAGTGCGATGGCCACGAGCAACGCCACCCACACCGCGCAGCCTGGCAGGCCGACCACGACGAGCCGCGTCACCCGCCGACGCCAGAGCGGGACGACGCTCGCGGCCGTGAGTTCCCTGGCCGGATCGTCGACCGCAAAGGCGGCCAACGTGCCGACGAACGATGCAGCGACGAGTGGGAGACCGAAACTCGAACGCCCACGCGCCAACGTCCACACGGTCGGCGTGGCCGCCGCTGCAAGGATCACCGCGACAGTCGGCAAGGGAAGCGAGCGGACCGTGTAGCGAAGCGCCGCGCCGGATCGATCGTCGTCCGCGGTCACGGTGACTCCGTCAAGGCACCTGTCAACGTGAGGTAGCCGTCCTCGATGGTCGGCGCGACGAGTTCTGCGCCGAGGGGTGGTTCACCGACGTGGCGCACGCTGCCGTCGCCGGTCATCCATGCCAGTGCCGCGCTCTGATCGCGGGTGGGCGCCGACCAGACCTGCCCCGAGGCGAGGTCAGCCAGTTCGCTCGGTCGCCCATCGAATCGAAGCGTGCCGTCGAGCAACACCGCGACGCGATTGCACAACGCCGCGACGTCATCGGTCTGATGCGTCGACAGCAGCACGGTGGAGTTCGTGGCGATGTCCGACAGCAGTTCGCGGAATCGAAGGCGCTGCTCGGGGTCGAGGCCGGCGGTCGGCTCGTCCAGAACGAGCAGCCGCGGGTTGCCGATCAATGCCTGTGCGATCGCAACGCGACGGCGCATCCCGCCCGACAGCTTCTTGATCTGGACGTGCATCTGCGCTTCGAGACCCACGAGCGCGATCACGCGACGGACCTCGTCGCGACGCCGCTTCCGGTCGCCCCATTCCTTCAGGATCGCCAGGTAGTCGACGAACTCGAAGGTGGTGAAGGAACGGTGGAACCCGGGCTCCTGCGGTGTGTAGCCGAGGTTTCGACGGATCTCGGCGCGCCCGTCCGCGCGGTCCGGTCGAAGACCGAAGATGTCGATGTCGCCACGGTCCGGTGCGAGCACCGTTGCGAGGATCCGCAGCAACGTTGTCTTGCCGGCGCCGTTCGGGCCGAGCAGCCCGGTGATCCCCGAACGCAACTCGATGCTGACGTCTTCGAGCGCGACGTTGGACCCGAAGCGCTTGGACACGCCGACGATGCGTATCTCCTGTGTTTTCACCATGTGACCTCCGGGGTGGCGATGTGCTCCCTGCGGAGCGAGATGACAAGGACGGCGACGGCCGTCGACAACGCGGCGACCAGCTGGCTGCGCGGGTCGAACACGTCGACGCCGTTCCAGCGATCGAAGGTGACGAACCGGTCGGCGAACCCGGTGAGGACGACCGCTGCCACCCACACCGTCGACGCACCCCCGGCGGCGACCGGGATGGCCACGAAGGTCGACAGGGCCAACGTCGTCGAGGCGAGCCCCACTGCGGGGAGCAACCAGACCAAGCTGTCGGCGTCGAGATCGGCGACGAACATGGCCAGGATCACCAACACCAGCAGTGCCGGGACGAGCGCGGCGACGAGACGGCGCAGGACCAGTCCGAGGCCGAACACGGGCGTTGCGAACGAGGCCTCGCCACCGGGTTCACCGGCCGGCGCGAACGCCGCGACGACGATCGCGACCGCCACGAGCGGGGCGAGGGACAGGAAGAGACGGTCAGCTTCTGCCACGCGGCTGACCAACGCGGCGACCCCTGCGAGCGTGACCGTCGAGGCGAGCCACGCCCACTGGAGCCCGAGCGTCGCCGACACCGGCCGGGCGTAACGGTCCGGGAGCAGACGGTCTACGATGCTCGCCACAATTCGGCGCGGCGGGCGGTCGATGACGTCCGCGACCTGCGTCCACGAGTCCTGCAGGAAGCCGACTGGTGTCGCGGCGGACACAGCGCCGCGGCACGTCGCACACGCGAAGAGGTGCTGCTCGACCGATGCAGCCCGCACCGGTGACATCGACTCCGACGACCGTGCATACGCTTCGAGATCTTCCTGGGCTGGGTGGGGGTTCACGTGAGGGCTCCTCTCAGTTCCTGACGAGCGCGACGCGCCCGCGACTTGACCGTGCCGGTCGGGATCCCGAGAAGGCGGCTCGCCTCCCGGGTGGACAGGCCGTCGAGCACCGTTGCTTCGAGAACCGTTCGAAGTTCCGGCGACAGACCCGCGAGCGCCGGTCCGAGTTCGCCATGCTCGATGTTCTCGAGGATGGTCTCCTCGGCCGCGACCGTGACCCCCTCGTCGCGCTGCGCGATCCTCGTGGCCGGTTCCCAGCGGCCGCGTCTGCGAAGTACTCCGATGAGGCGGCGGATGGCGATGCCCCACACCCATGCTGCAACTTCACCCGATCCGTTCCACGATCCCGCCGACTTCCAGATGGCGACGAACGTGTCCTGGAGCGCGTCCGCTGCGACGTCGGGGTCGCTGCACCGCCGCCGGAGACGCGCTGCGACCCAGGCGGCATGTCGATCGTGAAGCTCGCGCATCGCGCCACGGTCCCCATCCGCGATCGCTCGGAGCAGCTCGGCATCGGATCGGTCGGGCATCGTCGGGTCAGCATCCCGTGTCGTACCGGTGGGGTTCGATCGGGCTGAACGTCGTCGGACCCTCACGCCCCAGAGCGGCGACGAGCTCGACGGTGCTCGTGGCCGGGTCCGTCCAATGTCCCCAGCGCTCGGCCAACACCTCGGTCACCCGAGCGTCGTCGCCAATGACGAGACGACGGGCGAGCTCGAGTTCCTCGATCGACGTGACGGCGGGCGGGATCCAGCAGGCCACCCCGGCCCACACCGCCGACCGCTTCAAGGGGTCGTCGCCGGCCTCGGCATCCGGTTGGAGGAGGTCGAGTGCGTCGTCGTCGTCGAGACCGGCGGCGGCGAGCCACAGGGCGACCACGCTACGGGCTTGGCCGACGACGATGAGCGGGACGCCATCGGCGGGTTCGTCGATGGGCAGACCCGCCGCCGAGAACGCCAGCGCGAAGCGCGCCGTGCGGTCGTCGGACGGCGGATCGAGGCCGATCACGATCTCGTTCGCCGGTCGCGTCCGACCCGATGGCAACCGGTCCCGGACCTCGGGCGGGAGTTGGTCGACGAGCGTGCTCAGGAGCCCCTGGCGGATGACGACGCGTCGAGCGCCGGGCACCGCGGCCGCCACGTGCTCCGCCGTCAACAGCACGGGCACGGTCTCCTCGTAACCGTCGTAGACGCAGACATCGAGCACACCCGAGTCGGCCGTCCGGCACGTCTGGTGGTCCTCGGGAGCGACGATCAACTCGACGACGTGATCAGCTTCGGCCGGCGACAAGCCGCTTGTGGCTCCGACCCCGCCGGCGACGACCACCACGACTGACCCGAGAGCCATCGCCCCGACCCAACGGTCGCGACGACTCCACGCGAACGCGGCGACCGCGACGAGACCGGTCAGCCCGAGCAACCACACCAGGTGCCAGACGTTCGGGCGCGGGGCCAGCAGCTCGCCGATCTCCTCCACCGGTGGGGCCGTTGACAGTTCTGCCAGCGGGTTCCACCCCGGGTCGCCGTGCGTCGCCAAACCGATCGAGACCACGCCGACGGCGAGCAGCGCGAGAACGGGAGCGACCTGGAACGGCACCCAGCGCCCGAGCGCGACACCCAGCGCAACGCCTCCGGCGATCAGGACGAACGCGCTCAACAGATCGAGCCATCCCTGCCCGATCGGCCCGACCGGCCCGAACCCTCGCAGCTCCTTGGTCCCGACGTACGCCACCACGAACACCGCGAAGACCACGACGGGAACCATCACGGCGCCGAGATGACCGACCGTGCGCACCCCCTCGGGCAACGGACATGTCTCGATGAGTTCGCTCAGGTCATCTCGACGTGCCCGGGTCACGGCTCGGTGTACCGCGACGATCGTCATCCCGACGAGTGGAAGCGCGAACCACGGGGCGGCCTGAAACGTCTCGGACCACGAGTCGGTTTCCTGCCCGAACATCAACGCGAAGGACACGTAGGCCACAATCAGCAGTGCCGCACCGGTCGCGAACGCGACGCTGCGCACGAGTTCACGCGACCACATCCGGGCGAGCGATCGGGCACATCCACTCAGATCTCCGTCGGCGCCGAGCGAGGTCGCGCCCACATTCCCTTCGCCGCCGTCGTTGCGCCGACGAGCGAACCACTGTCGCTGGGACGCCCACCACCACGACAGCACGACCAACGCGAGCGGGACGAGGGTCTCCATCAGTCCTCACCGTTCCACACGGCACCGGCCAACACGAGGGCGAACACACTCCCGCGTTCGGAGCCGAGACCGTTCATCTGACTTCCCTCCGTGTCGATACCTGACTTCATCCAACATCCGTCTGTCGCGTGGCTTGGCGGAATCGGATCACCGGCCGCTGCCTTGCCCGGAGCGATCGACGAACAGCCTCCGAGTGACGACCCGCCGAGGCGGGAGCGACGGCCATCCCCGACGAAGCGACCGCAGTCCGTTCGCGGCCGGTCAGCCGTAGGTTGCGTCCTCCTCGATGAAGATGCACCCGCCGGGCAGTTCACATCGCACGGCATCGATCGGGGAACCCGAACTCGTCGCCACCGACCCGGCAACCCGGATCGGTGGCGACGAGGTTCAGGTTTGGCCGTCCAGGTCGATGCACGCCAGCCGTGCGCCGGCCCCGCCCGTCTCGTTGGTCGGATCGGCGTGGATGATCACCGAACGGGGCGATGATTCGTCGAGCGCCCACGGGCGTGTCGCCTCGGCGTGCCCCGCCCCGGCAGCGTTGATCGCGAAATCGAGCCACACCTCGCGTTGCTCCAGTGATCCGGTTGCGCCCTCGTGCGCGTAGTGCGGGCCGGCCTGGGAAGCCGACGTTCCGCACGGGAACTGGTGCACGTGAGCACCGAATGTCCGCCCTGGCTCGGCATCGACGCCCGACACGTGCAAGGTGACATGAGTTCGATCGTTGCCGGTGCGGACGACGTGCACGACAGCGGAAGCGGCGGCGAACGGGTTGCCGACGCCACCGGCGTATTCGGGCCCGGACGAACGGGCCGAGCCGCCGGCGGCGAACGCAACCCCAGCCGCGCCGGACAGACCGACCGTGGCAGCCGCAGCAACAGCGAGTCGTCGAGTGGTGAGTACCTTCATTGCGATCCCCTCCTGTGTTTCGAGGCCAACCGGCCTGGAACCGATCTGTCGCGATCACAATCACGATCGGTTCTCACACGACGCGAATCGACCGCCGATCGCGGTGAAGTGTGCGAGAGCGGACACCGTCCGCCTGTGGGACGTCGAGGAGTTGGAGGAGGTGACCGTCCTGTTCACCGGGAGCGGTGCCCTGGTCGCCTACGACCCCGACACCGGGTTGCTGTCCGCATCGTCATCGGGCGAGTTGCTCATGTTCTCGATGGACCCCGACCGCTGGGTCGAACAAGCCTGCGACTTCGTCGGACGTGACCTCATGCAGGCCGAGTGGGATCAGTACGTCCCCGGCGACGGGCCGCCGACCTCCGCGTGCACGTCGTGAAGGTCACGGGCCGCAGACCGCCGCCGTCGACCCACCATCGAGGATCTCGGCCAACACGATTCGAAGGAGTCGCACGATTGCGGCGGATGAGTTGGCCGGCGGCGGTGAGCCTGTTGTTCGGCGTGCTCGGGGTGATGGGAAGGGCGTCTGCGAGCTCGGAGGGGCGGAGTTCTCCGTTGTCGGCGTGTGCGAGCATCAACAGGATGCTGTAGCGCTCGAACGGCATCCAGAACGCTCGGTCGCAGCGTTGATCAGCGTCGTTGTGCTCAACGCCTCCGGATCAGGTGATGCCGCGCGGTGTCTTTCCAGCCATCGCGGTGAGGTCTGCGCCGACGACTCCAAGGGTTCGGTCACGTTCAGTGGAAGTGGACTCGATCCGGACTCAGAAGTCGTCGTCAACCACCCCGAGCTGGGTGACTCCAGTTTCGTTGTTGGACGTGACGGCACCTTCGAACCGAATGGTGGTGGCTTGGGTTGCTGGCGAGGACCCTCGGTGGGAACTACGTTGGCGCCATGTGTGCCACCTGCGCCTCGGCTCGACCGCCACGGCCTGCACATCGGAGGTGCCGATGACCGGTTCGAATGATCCCGAGTACGTGGCCATCGACGTGACGTCGAAGATGGGCGTCCTCGACGAGGCGACGTGTGTCGAGCTGCTGGAATCGACACCGATCGGCCGCATCGGGTTCGCGACCGATGGCGAGTTGCTCGTGCTCCCCATCAACTTCAGGTGGTACGAGCGCAGTGTCGTGTTCCGGACCCTCGAGGGCCACAAGCTCGCCGCTGCCGCCGAGCAGCAACACGTCTCCTTCGAAGTCGACCACTGGGATGCCGACACGCGAACAGGCTGGAGCGTGGTGGTGCAAGGTGTGGCTCGCGAAGTCACGCACTGGGCCGAGGAGGCCCGGCTCGACGATCTCGGGCTGATCCCCTGGGCCCGCGCGGAGTGGCGGCCGATCTGGGTCAGGATCGAGCCCACGACGATCTCCGGTCGCGTGCTTCGCTGAGCTGATGCGCTTCGAGACCGAATCGTTCTCGACCCTCGTCCACGACCGCGGGTGGGCGACTGCAGGTCTGCCCGTCAGTCGTCTCGGATCCACCGACAACCGAGCACCGTCGGAATCTGTTCCTGCCCGCGGTACTCCGGGAAGCGAGCGATCGTCTGCGCACTGGGTGCGCGTTCGGCGAGTCGATCGAGCCGCCACCCCGCATCGGCTGCTGCACTGAGCAACTCGCCCATCGGTCGGTGGAAGAGCACGACCTTCTGTTGTTCGACGATCTGCAGCAGCTGTCCTGGTGAGAGGTAGTCTCCCCAACGCCAGAGGATCTCGCCGGTCGGATCGACCAGCGGCTCCGAGACGGGCGCGGTCGCGACGGGATGGTTCATCACCACCACCAGATGACCGCCAGGAACCACCGCAGCCGCGATCTCGCTGAACAGGCGACGATGATCCTCCACCATCTCCACGGCGCCGACGCACACCGCTCGGTCGAAGGATCCGGTCCGAACCCACGCGAGGTCAGGGAGACGCGCCCGGACGACCGGGCCCGCGGCGGCAGCGATGGCCAGGAGTCGAGACGAGACATCGGTCCCGATGATCGGCGGCCCGAGGTGGCGCATCACCTGACCTTCACCGCAGCCGAGGTCGATCGTGGCGCCACCCGTGCCGACGATCAGTTCGTCGACCAGGGCGAGCAGATCACCGGAATCTCGGGGATCGTCACGAACGGCGTCGACCCACCACTGCGCGATGTCATCCCAGGGCTCGTTCACCCGTCCCCCCACCGGCACGCCTGCGCTCCGGCTCGTTGATCGGGTCGGGAAACTCGCCATCACCGGTCACCTTGCGGAGGCTAATGGCGCCTCGACCGACCACCGAGTCCGGTGTCGACCCGAACCGTTGCCGGGTGCCTCCACAGGTCGCCCGTCATGTCGATCATCCCGTCGAGGTTCATCTCGCCGCCGGGGTCGTGAGTGCGCCAGAGTGTGTCGACGAATCCATCCCGGTCCTCGACAACATCGTGGTCGCGCCCGGGCATCGACCACGACGACGCGGCGACCTTCGACAGCCTCGCTGCCGTCCCGAAGTCCGTCCTCACCACGCGACCCGGCCGGCTCGGCAACGGTGGGAGACGACAGATCCGTGACGCACTGGACGCCCTCGCCAACTGCTGAGCGGACCGACCCAACTCGACAGCCGCCGACCCTCAACCGGGGACGTCACCCATCACGAACGCTCCCCCGGCAAGCTCCACGAGATCGCCCTCGTGGATCCCCATCCGCGCTCGACATCTGGTTCGCGATCGATGGAGTTCTCGCCTCCCGAACGGAATCTGCGTGGTCTTCGTCGCATCGGGGCACGCAGCGGCCGCCGTCTTCCGATGTCATGTCCGTCGGTCATTGGCGCGCCATGAGCCGACGAAGCGTGAGTTCGTCGTCCTCGATGAGGTCACCGGTCACGTCGTACGTGACGGAGTGGATGACACCGGTGAATGCGAAAGGTCGTTGATCGATGTCGGGGCAGACGGGTGCGCCTGGCGCCTCACCGATCGTCAATGGTGACGTGAGGCCGAGCGACAGCGGCGTGGTGACCGGAATGTCGGCGTTCGCGACCAACCGCTCGTCGAAGTACAACTGGGCCCGACCGGGTGTCCCCTTCCCGGTCGCGAAGTCGGGTGCACCGGTGACCTCGAACTCGAAGCGCAGTTGATGACGACCGGAGGGAACGTCCTCGGTCGAGACAACCGTCAGGTAGTCACGCGCGCAGTAGTTGTGCACCCACGTCAGCTTGCCGTTCTTGACGTAGAGCCCGTAGCCCCCATCGGTGCCGCCGTGCACGACGATCATTCCCTCGGCACCGCCGGCGGGGATCTCGACGTCGGCGACGATCGCGTGCGACCGGTTGAGGACGACCGCCGCTGCGTTCGTCGGAATGCCCTGGGTACCCGGGTAGTACACGTACCGGTCGCGGTTGGGTGACAACTGTGGTCGCTGCTCGGCGAAGCGCGCCGTTCCTCGGCCGTCGACCGGAAGCACGTTGTACTTGCCGGCCTCCACGTACCACATCCCGATCAGTGCGATCAGGCGGTCCCGGTGTTCGGCCGCCACATCATGGTTCTCGGCGAAGTCCTCGGCGACGTGGTACAGCTCCCAGTGCTCGGCGTCGAGCTCGGTCAACTTGTCCTTCGAGATCGGGTCCCCGAACTTGCCACCGGATTCGGTGAACGACGGCCCGGGCCACGGACAGACCGCTCGCCAGCCATCGTGATAGATCGAACGATGGCCCATCATCTCGAAGTACTGGGTGTTGCGCCGTGACGCGGCACTCGAATCGTTGAACGTGTGAGCGAGACTCACACCCTCGATCGGCGCCTGCGTCACCCCCTTGACCGACCGTGGCGGTTCGATCCCGACGGCCTCGAGAATGGTGGGCACCATGTCGATCGCGTGTGCGTACTGCTCGCGCACTTCACCCTTCGCGCGGACACCGTCGGGCCAGTGAACGATGAATGGATCGGAGATACCGCCGCGGTAGGTCTCGCGCTTCCATCGCCGGAACGGAGTGTTGCCGGCGAACGTCCACCCCCAGGCGTAGTGGTTGAACGTCGTCGGTCCGCCGAGTTCGTCGATCGCGGCGAGATTCTCCTCGAGCGACTCGGGCACGTTGTTGAAGAACAGGTTCTCGTTCACCGAGCCTTGCGGCCCGCCCTCGGAACTCGCCCCGTTGTCCGAGATCACCATCACGATCGTGTTCTCGAGCTCGCCGAGTTGCTCCAAGTGACCGATCAACCGACCGATGTGGTGATCGGTGTGCTCGAGGAACCCAGCGAAGACTTCCATCATCCGTGAGTACAGCTTCCTCTCGTCGGCCCCGAGCGTGTCCCAATCGGGCACGTCGGGGTCGTGCCGCGAGAGCTCGGCATCAGCGGGGACGATGCCGAGTTGCTTCTGCCGGGCGAAGGCCGCGTCGCGATACGCGCCCCATCCGTCGTCGAATGCACCGGCGTACTTGTCGGACCACTCCTTGGCCACGTGATGCGGTGCGTGCATCGCCCCCGTGCAGAAGTACATGAAGAACGGCTTGTCCGGCGCGACCTGCTTGGAGTCGGTGATGAACGAGATCGCCTTGTCGACCAGGTCCTCCGTGACGTGGTAACCGTCCTCCGGGCGTGCCGGCGGTTCGACCGTGTGATTGTCGTACACCAGCTCGGGGTAGTACTGGTGCGTCTCCCCGCCCAAGAACCCGTAGTAGCGCTCGAACCCGCGGCCGAGCGGCCAGCGGTCGTACGGTCCGGCCGCCGAGATCTGGTCGGCGGGGGTGAGGTGCCACTTGCCGATCGCATAGGTGTTGTAACCGTGATCGAGCAGCATCTCGGACAGGAACCCGTTCTCGAACGGAATGTTGCCGTTCGACCCGGGATAGCCCGTCGACGCTTCGGTGATGCAGGCCATCCCGTTCGAATGATGATTGCGGCCCGTGAGGATGCACGTGCGCGTCGGCGAGCACAGCGCCGTGGTGTGCATGTTGTTGTACCGCAGACCGTTGTTGGCCAACCGATCGATGTTGGGCGTTGCGATCGGCGATCCGTAGCAGCCGAGCTGCGCGAATCCGGTGTCGTCGAGCACCACGAACAGCACGTTCGGCGCCCCGTCGCGGGCTCGTTTGGGCTGCGGCCAGGCCGGTGACGACTCTTCGACGGTCCGACCGATCACGCCGGAGAAGGCTGACCCCGGGCGGTATTCCTGCATGTCCATGACGGCTCCCTTCGCGAGGCTCGGGCCCCACCGCCGCAACCCTAGAACACGGGATTCGAGGTCGCGGTCGGAGAGCACGGGCCTGAACTCGCCGACGCGCCGACGCTGTTCAACTCGCGACGCACGACCGGAGCGCGTCGACCCAACGGCTCTCCGACCACACCGACGTGTGACAGCCGAAGCTGGTCGCCCATCTGCTCCCGGACGGGCCCGACAGGATCGCCTGCGCACGGCAGAGACGCGGTTCAGGCGAGAGTGCTCCGGTTGACGGGCCCGACCCGGCAGAGCGGTCCGGTTCGTGCCCGGCTCGAGAAGCGGCGGCTATGCGGCGGCCTCCTCGCTGCAGCGCCCGGTGCAGCAGCGGGACACCACCGCGGCGAGCAACACCACGGCGAGTAGCACCAACACTCCTGTTGCGGTGCGTGGACCCGGACTCCGAGACATGACGAACCTCCCTTCGTTTCCCCTGCGATGATCCAGAACAATCATCCGGCGTCCGTCCCGTCCGAATCCAGAGTCGTATGACCGTAGGTCATCACGATGCGAGGTGGTCGCGCACGCCCGGTTGGTCAACCCGGGAACGGATACCACTGAGTGCCGGATCCCAGCACCTTTCGGCAATGGGGGCAGAAGAAGACGAACCCCCTCCCCATTCCGAACGGTCTGCGCAGCTTGCGAAGGTGGATCTCCGGCAGATCGGCCTCGCAATGCGGACACATCGGTACGACATCGTCGCGTCGCACTGCGATACAGGACGCTGTCGTCCTTCGAGCACTCATGGCTGCCTCCTGGTCGGCGCATCTCCTCCGCTTCATCATCTCGAGCACCGATGTTGTCACGTCGGGCAGGATGTCAGTCGCCATCGAGCGAAGGTGCGGGGCCGACCCGGGCGAGCGTGACCTCGCCTGAGGGACCCGCACGACCGGCGAGGACGCGAGTCGCTCGATTGCGGTGATTCTGGTGCCCGGTGAACAGCTCGACCGACGCGACGCCACGAGACGCCGCGCCGAGGTCAGGGCACCGAGTGCACAGACCAGACCGCGACGGGTTCGGAGAACCCCTTGAGCGCGCGGCGGCCTGCCGGCTGCACCACGAGACCCCGACCGTGGAGTGTGGACTGGTCGGTCAGCACCTCGCCCGGGACCGCCTCGGTCGCGAGCCGCGACGCGAGGTTGACAACCGGGCCGTAGTAGTCGCCGAGGCGGAACAGCACCTCTCCCGCACTCACCCCACCGCGGGGCGCGATCGACGGATCGTCGCCGGTACTCGAGATCAACTCCAACGCGATCGCTGCGGCCACCGACGCCTCACTCGCGGCGATCATCACCTCGTCGCCGATGCTCTTGACGATCCGACCACCATGGAGCGACGCGGTCTCGAAGGCTCTTCGCTCGAAGGCTTCGATCGTCGCGATCAGCTCGGCCGGAGACACCGCACTTGCGTGTTTCGTGAAGCCGACGAGATCGACGAACCCGACAGCCAGCCGAACGATCTCGGGGGTCTGCACGCCGAACTGCGCTTGACGCTGGCGGCGAACCGCCGTCCACATGTGATGGCGAAACACGGTGGGGAGGCTGTCCGCCAGCTGCACTGACAGCATCGACGCGACGGCGTTCTGATCGGCCATCGCCACGAGGTCGACCGTCTCGTCGATGCGAGACTCGACATCCTGGACATAGGCGGCGACGACGGCGTCGGCCAGCCGGGCGAGCAGCGTGCCCGCAACTCGCGCCAACGGCGTGCTGATCTGGTCGACGATGCCGCTCGTGTCGTTCGTGACCAGCGACACGAGTGCGATGTCACCGTCACCGAAACCGGCGAGCTCCTCGACGCGCAGTCCAAGGCGCGTGTACACCGACCGCGCTTCCTCGATGCTGCAACCGACCTCGCGTGCCAGGTCGTCGACGTCGTGGTCGAGACCGGCCGCGAGCTGCAGGTCGCCGGCAAGACCGATCAGGTCCGAATCGCTCAGCCCCGTGATCTGGGCATCGGACGCGCCGAGGTCTGCGAGATGCGCGACCAAGTGGCGTTCGGCCATCATCGGATGCTGGCACACCGTGACGGCACGAGGACACCCCGAGTCCGGTCAGCAGATCGGGATCGACGATCCGACCGGCCGCGTGACCCCCGGTTGGACTCCTGACTCCGGAGCGCGAGCAACCAGCTCAACACAGGTGTGCCCACGTCAACGGATCGGGTTCTGACAAAGTCTCGTGATGACGGACACTCGGACCCTGATCGGTTTCACATCGATGGTCGCCGCCGTGCTGCTGGGCGCCGCGTGTGGGAGCGACGATGCGGCGGGTCGCACCGACGCCGCTGCGGTGCAGGGCACGGTGTGGACACTCGATGAACTCGCGGGCGAGTCGATCGCTGACGGTGTACAGGTCACCCTGGAGTACGACGGACAGCGGGTCACCGGAACCGGCGGCTGCAACCGGTACAACGGTGGCGCGACGTTCGATGACGGTGTCGTCACGATCGGCCCCGAGATCATCAGCACCCGAATGGCGTGCCAAGACCCGGCGGCCGATGTCGAGTTGCGGTACCTCCAGGCGCTTCCCCGCGCAGCCCGCTTCGTCGTGCAGGACGACACGTTGCGCATCGAGGACGGTGAAGGAGAGCCGCTGTTGGTCTTCACCGTGTCGGCGTAGCTCGTCGCACAGTTTCTCGGCGACCGTCGCCAGTCCGAACGTCGACACTCCGACGACGGTCGGCGACGGAGTCGGCGACTCGGTCTTCCCGAGGTGAGCAACAAGCCAACGTCGGTCAGGCGCTCTCATTCGCGAGTGATGAAGTCGCGCAACACCGCAAAGGCGCGTTCAGGGTCGTCGTGCCAGACGCCGTGCCCGGTCGATGTGGATCGTCAACGCGCGGCTCTGTCACCTCGAGGGCCGAATCGGCGTCTTGCACCCGGGCGCATACGGCGACGTCGTGATCTCCAACATCGACCCCATCGACGACATCGCCGCATTCGCACGACACGAAACAGCGCTCTCGCACGTCATCCAGAACGGCAATGTCGTGGTCGACCGATCCAGCACGTCGTGCCGTGGGACTGTCGCCGTGATCCTCCCACCCAGCCCTCGTCTCTTCTTCGCGACGATCGGGGCAGTCTTGTTGGGTTCGGTCGTCGAAATGTTCACGGTGCCGTCGGCGAAGCCGATCGCGGCCACTGCGCCGGCGATGGCGCTCGTTCAGAGACAGTGGTCGAGCGTCTGCTGCAGTTCGACATCGAGTGACGGAGCAATCGGGGGGGTGGCGCCGTCGGCGCGGCGGGGTGCGATCGGCGCTGGTGGCTGAGACGTCACGGCATCACAATTGGTTCCGACGCCGGACGCGGACGCGACCGTGGTCGCGAGGACGGCCGCGCAGGACACGAGCCGACCGGCTGCAATCACGGCGGTGTCGTGCGCAGCGCTCGAATCGCGAGGTCGGTCGCCGCACCGGCGAGCACGATCACGCCGAGGGCCCAGACCCCGAGCCAGAAGAACATGACCGAAAGCACGGCGCCCGGAATCGTCACTGCGTTGGCGAGGACCGGCGAGACCGGCCGCGCCAAAGCGGCAAGGACGAGGGAAAGACCGAGACCGGCGATGATGAACGCGACGCCGGAGGCTCCAGCCTCGTCGGCGTAGTCGTCGAATCCCTGCAGCGGGGAACGACCCCACACCCGCTGATCGGCGAGGGCGGAGCGGCCGAGGAGATAGGCCGCGAAGGCGAGATAGTACGCCGCGAGCAGCAGCTGGGAGACCGTCGTCACCGGCAGCAAGATCGATGTCACGCCACGCCGCGCCCGCCAGCCGGTCATGTCGCCAACCGATGTCGGCGGGAACGCCCGCGAGCAGTCGCCGCACCCGCTCGCGTCCGATCCGGGATGCCGGCCATCCGGTCTCGCGTCGAAAGCGGTCGTGTTCGGCGAGATCGCTGTCGATCTCGGTGCGGCGGAACGCGGCGGTCGTTTGGTCGAGGCCGACGGTGTAGCGGCGCGCCCACCACCGCACGAGGCGAGCCGACCGGTCGTCGGGGAGCCTGCTCATGACACGAACCCTGGATCGATCCGTCGCAACGCCGACTCTTTCGCGTCCGACTCGGCGCGGGCGAGCGCTGTCGCTCCGGCGCCGGTGATCCGGTACAGCCGTCGGAGGGGCCGCCCGGCGGCAGCGGCCTCGTTGGGATCCTCCCACCAGTTCTCGATCAGCCCGCTGTCGTCCAGGCGATGCAGCGCCCGGTAGAGGGTGCCCGTGGCGGTCAGCCGGCGCGACTCCTCCCCATCAGCGATCCGCTGTGCGAGGGCGAACCCGTGGATGCCCGGAGTGCCGGCGTCACGGCATGCGGCGAGGATCGAGACTTCCAACGGAAGCAGAGATCCGGGCTGACGACGTGGCATGGGGACACTATAATCAGATATCTGAAAACAGGTCAAGTCCTCGTCCGGCCCGACGCCGAGATCATGAGGGTTGGGGACCCGGTGTCACCGCGTTTCCCGACCCCCGGGACGAACGATCTCAGCTCGGAATCGAGACGACCCTGTCGAGTACATCGCATTCGATCGTCGCGTACGCACACGAGCAGATCCGACGCGCCCCAGAGACGTGAGAAGAGCAAGGGCTGCAACGGTGCGGGAGTTCGACCAGTCAGAACTGTCGATATGCAAGTGTCCGACCTTGGTCAGGGAGCGAATAGTCGCGCCGTGGAGAGCGGTGACGACCTGCGCTCCATCGAGGGGACCAGGAGACTCGCTTCGAGGTGCCTGCTCAGTCTTCGGTGATGGAGGGGACCCCACCGAGCGGCACGGCGCCGTTTCCGTGAGCGTCTTCAACTCCGACAAGATGTGCTTGAACTCGTCGAGCGAGCCCGTCGGGATCGACGGAAACAGGCTGACTGCGTGAATTCGGTCCATCGGTGGTTCCTCTCTCTGGCCGGCGTGGGCGCCGTACAACCGCCCGATGCCCAATCGGTCACGGGGCCTGGTCCGGCCGGGCCCAGGCTCTCATCGATCCGTTCCGCACGCAAGGACGTGTCGAACGGGTCGTCCGCATCACTGCGTCCGTGCCTCCACGCCTGTGCACAGCGGCCGCCGGTCGACGCGTCAGCGGTTCACCGTCGAGAGCTGCTCGACGCTGCCTCCGTACGCGTCCGCTGCGGCCTGGATCATCAAGACCACATGGGTTGCGTCCTCGGCGAGACACTCGTCTGTCTGGCGTGGATCTCGCCCCGATCACCCCACGCCACCAGCATGACGATCAACCGATCGGAGCCGCCCTCGACGTTGTCGGACTCGTCGAAACCGTACCTCGGACACGGCGTCCGATACTGCCGCACGCCCAGGCACATCGCGACCCGGTCGCGCGCCTCGGCGCGGGCACGTTCGGGTTCAGTCTCCGACAGCAGATTCTTCACCACGATCAGCTCCTGATCGTCGCGCCGCTGTGCACGAACAACGGCGGTGTGGGCGTCCGCGACACGGCGTGGCGGGTACGCCCGACGTTCCTTTCGGACACCCCCTGAAGCCGGACTCGCCACCGCACCACTGCTCCGGCCACGAGAGTTGCCGAAGCGGACGCACGTCGAGGGACCTAGGTCTCTTGACCTCGATGCGGGGTGAAGGGACTGTTGAGTCATGGGCCATGACGTGGTCAACGGTCAGGCGGAGCCGACGGCGGTGGATGCGCGGGTGGGCCACGTCGGGACCCGTATCGATCTGGACGATCTCACCAAGCGGTATCGGGTCGGCGACGTCGACGTGACCGCGCTCGATGACGTCAACCTGCACGTCGACGAAGCAGCCTTCGTCGCGATCGTCGGGCCGTCCGGATGCGGCAAGACGACCTTGCTGAACATGATCGGTGCGCTCGACACTCCGACCTCGGGGTCGGTCCGGGTGGCCGGGGTCGACGTCAGCGGGGCGTCGCAGGCAGACCGGTCGATGCTGCGACGACACAGCGTGAGCTTCATCTTCCAGACGTTCAATCTGTTCCCGGGCCTCACCGCGCTCGAGAACGTACGTTTCGGGGCCGATGCGGCACGCACGCCGAATCCGGCCGAGCGGGCGCAGCAGGCCTTGGCGCAAGTCGGCCTTGCGGATCGTCATCGTCACTTCCCGCACCAGTTGTCGGGGGGAGAGCAACAACGTGTGGCGATCGCCCGCGCGTTGGCGACCGGCAATCCGATCCTGCTCGCCGACGAACCGACCGGTGAACTCGACTTCCGCACGGGTGTTCAGATTCTGGGTGTGCTCGAGGAACAGGCCCGCGCGGGCATGACGGTGCTCGTCGTCACCCACAACCGCGAGATCGCACGGGTCGCCGACCGCGTGGTCGAGCTGTCGAGCGGTCGCATCGTCTCCGACGGTCCGCCTCCCGGCGGCAAGGCCCACATCGGCGACCTGCAATGGTGACGAACGCGCGTGCGCGGAGCGGACGGCTCGGCTGGTGGCTCCGTTGGTCGTGGCGCGATCTCCGGTCGCATTGGATCGCGGTGACCGCGATCGCGCTCGTCCTCGCGATCGGAACCGGGGTGTACGCAGGGTTGGGCAGCACGGCCGAGTGGCGACGCGAGTCCAACGATGCGAGCTTCGCTGCTCTGGGGATGCACGATCTACGCGTCACGCTCAGCCCCGGGACCTTCGTCGAGCAAGGTGCCCTCGTCGACGCGATCGCATCGATCGATGGTGCAGCTTCAGTGGGCCACGTCAGCGAACGTCTCGTCGTCGACAGTCAGGTCGACACCGGCACGATCGGCGGAACGGATTCGGTGTTGGTTCCGGCCCGGCTGGTCGGAATGACGTTCGGGTCGACGCCATCGGTCGACGATGTGTGGGTCCGCGACGGCACCGCACCGTCCTCCGATCCGACCGATACCGGCGCGGTCCTCGAAGCCAAGTTCGCCGACCAGCACGGGCTGCCGACGGCGGGAACGGTCCTGGTCGCCGGAGGCCGCAATGTGACCTACACCGGGCTCGGTGTCGCCCCCGAGGACTTCTTCTACGAGGGTCCCGAAGGAACGATCTTCGCCGCCGGCGAGCTCGCCATCCTCTACGTCTCGTTGGCGGCGGCACAGGACCTCAGCGGGCAGGAGGGGATGGTCAACGACGCCGTGCTGGTGCTCGTCGACGGCGTCGACCGCGATGGGATCCGAGCCGAGCTCACCGAAGCCATCGACGACCTCGGAGCGGGCGCGACGATCTCCACTCGCGAGGACGCCGACGCCGTCCGTGTGCTCTACGAGGACATCGACAACGACCAACGCTTCTGGAACGCCTTGTCAGCGCTCGTCCTCCTCGCCGCCGCGCTCGCCGCGTTCAACCTCATCAACCGGATCGTCGAGGCCCAACGGCGCGAGATCGGTATCGGGATGGCGCTCGGCGTGCCGCGGCCGCAACTCGCCGTCCGCCCGATGCTGATCGGGGTACAGGTCGCGGTGCTGGGGACGATCGCTGGCCTCGGCGTCGGATTCCTCGTGGGCACGGCGTTCGGGAATCTTCTCGAATCGGTGCTACCGCTACCGGTCCACCGCACACCGTTCCAGGTCGGCGTCTATCTCGAGGCCGCCCTGCTCGGCATCGCGATCCCCATCGTGGCCAGCGCCGTCCCGGTGTGGCGGGCGCTCCGCGTCGAACCGATCGAGGCGATCCGCACCGGTCACCTCGCGGCCAAGACCGGCCGGCTGGCGGGTTGGACGGGAAGTCTCCGGCTGCCCGGTTCGACGATGACCCAGATGCCGATCCGCAACGTGCTGCGCACACCTCGCCGCACGATCCTGACCGCGGTCGGTGTCGGCGCAGCGATCACCGCTCTGGTCGCCGTGCTCGGGATGCTCGACAGCTTCGGACGGACCCTCGACCAGGCAGACGACGAGTTCACCAAGGGCAGCGCGGACCGCGTCATCGTCCAACTCGACACGTTCTACCCCGACGACTCACCCGTCGTCAGGGCGATCGCCGACACTCCCGCCGTCGGACACGTCGATGCCGGATTGCGGTTGCCGGCCACAGCGCTCGGGTCCGACTCCGGCACCGACCTCGATCTCCTCCTCGAGTTCGTCGAACTCGAGGACGCTACGTGGACACCGACCGTCGACGACGGCCCAGCCGGGTCCAGCGGGGGCAGCCCGGGGATCCTGCTCGCCCGCAAGGCCGCCGACGATCTCGGAGTCGACGTGGGTGACAGCGTCACGCTGCGCCACCCGATCCGGGCCGACACCGGCGGCTTCTCGCTCACCGACAGCGAATTCGCCGTTCAGGGGATCCACGCCAACCCGATCAGGACGTTCGCCTTCCTGGACCTCACCGACGCCGCACGATTCGGGCTGGAGGACGTCGTCAACGTCGCGCAGACGTACCCGGCCGACGGTGCCTCCCGGTCGGATGTGCAGCGAGCGGTCTTCGGACTGCCAGGCGTGACGTCGAGCCAACCGGTCGCCCGCATCAGCGAAGCCATCGACGAGGCCCTCGAACAGTTCCTCGGCTTCCTGTTCGTCACAGCCGGAGCCGTGCTGGTCCTCGCGCTCCTGATCGCGTTCAACGCAACCCGCATCACCGTCGAAGAGCGGCGGCGAGAACACGCCACCATGCGAGCCTTCGGGCTCCCCATCCGAACGGTGCTCGGCGTCGTCATCAGAGAAAGCGTGCTCATCGGCATCGCCGCCACCCTCATCGGACTCGTCGGAGGCATCGCCTTCCTCCAGTGGATGCTGAACTCGCTTGCCAGCACGACACTGCCCGATGTCGGGATCGACGTCTACCTGTCACCGGCCACGATCGTGATCGCCGCGATCGTCGGCATCGCGTCCGTCGCTGCCACGCCGCTCTTCCTCGTCCGCCGACTCCGTCGCATGAACCTCCCCGGTACCCTCCGCGTCGTCGAGTGACCGGCCGCAGCTCGACCGCTGCCGACCAAGGTGGCGAGAAGAAACTCGGTACGTTCATGTGGTGAACGTGGAACCGCACCCATGCCGCGGGCACGTCGCCTGGCCGGACGACCGGGGGCAGCCATGAGAACCACCAGCCACCACGCCGGCACCGCCCTTCGGCTCGCGGTGGTTGCCATCGGCATGGCGCTCCTCGTGTCGTGCAGAGCTGGGACTACTCGTCGGATGGCGAGAATGTCACCTTCACGCTCGTGCAGTACTTCTACGGCGACGCCTGCCGCGAGCAGTTCGGCGAGAGCGAGGACGCCTGTGCGAGCGACAACAACACGCTCTACTCACCGAACGCCACGATGGGGATGGCCGACACAGCCGCAACCTCGGTGGTCACGTGCTGCGATGAGGGCTCGTTCATGTCCTACCAGGACTCGACGACGGAGTTCGCTCGGCTCGTCGCGGGCCTCGCACCGTCCGACGACGCACCGCCGGAATTCACCTACGCACCGTACGGAGTGATCGTCACCGTGCGGAACGGCCGAGCGATCGCCGCCGACCAGATCTTCACCTCGTAGCGCGCGTCGAGCAGGTCACGATGCCGATCGTGCCGGCACGCGGCCTGCAACCCGGCGGCGGGGTCGATGAGTCTCCTCGGTCAACGGATTCAGGGTAGGTTCGTCACTCTTCGGAGGAAACGGACATGACGCTGACCGAGGAGCCCGACACCTCGCCACCCACCCGGGCCAGCATCAAGCGTTTCCCCGCGTGGCTCCTGACGTGGCGCAACGTTGTCGGCGCTGGACTGCTGCTTCTCATGATCGCCGGTCTCGGTCTCTACTTCTACGAGCAGAGCCGGGAGGTGACGATCGATTGCCAGGAGGAAGAGCAGCGCGGCGTGAACGAGAGCGGGCGCCTACTCGTCGCCAACATCGGATCTCGGATCGCCGAGTTGGAGCCGCAGATCGCCGATCTCGACACACAGAAGACGGAACTCGACAAGCAGAAGACGGAACTCGACCTGTCGAAGAAGGACCTTCCCGAACCCGAGGCCAGTCTGCTCGACGACGAGATCGCCGCGCTCGACGACGAGATCGCCCTGCTCGAGGCCGAGATCGCGACGCTCAAGGCCGAGAAGACGGACAAGCAGGACGCCCGAAGGCGGGCCGAAGCCGCACGCGTCGCCGAGGAACCACCCTTCGACCCCGACGGCTACTCCCCGCAACCGACGTCGCTCAACCTGCAGCCACAGGATCCGGTTGCCGTGATCACGGTCGGTTCGGATCGGGATCCGAAGCGGGCTGAGATCGTGCTCGAGCAAGTCAACCCGACCACGTCGGACGAAGCGGAGTCAACCGGCCCCGAGCCGACGGCACAGCTCCCCACCAAGCCGACCTACCTCGTCAACGCACTCCAGTTCCAGCGCTCGAACGGCCTCGAGATACCGGCTGAGGACATTCACGTCTGGGCGCGCTGGGCCGGACCCGTCGTGGTCCTCGACGTCTGCGTCGATCCCGACGCCCGACTCGATCCCGGGCGCTACACGGGCGACGTCTATCTAATCGATCCGACGCTCAACCCGGTTCGGATCGCGGTCGAGGTGACCGCCCAATCGACGTGGATCAACTGGCTCTTCGTCCTGCTCCTCCTCTCGCCGCTGGCAGCCTTCGGCTACGTGTGGGTCATCAGTCGACACTCGGCCGGTGTGACGCCGTGGAAGAGCGACGAGTTCAAGGAGTGGGCCTCGCAGAATTTCGTGCTCTGCTTCGCAATCGGATTCGCCGCGGTGTGGGCCACGTTGCAGGTCCCGTACAACAATCCGACGTGGGGCAGCTCGGTGATCGGCGCTGCCGGAGTCATCAGCGTCGGCCTCGTGGCGGCCGTCACGGCGATGACCGCCGTCGCCGGGCGCGTGCGCAGGGACTGAGTGCCGCCGCAACGTCGTCACGGGCGCGGCGGCCACCGGAACAACGGTCGATCCAAGGGCTCGAGGTGCGCCCGGGCGCACGATCAAACCGTCGACTACCCGATGTCGGTGGCATCGGCTGCGCTCGCTGTGCTGTGCGTCATGGCGACCCGGAAGACCTGGTGACGTGTCCGGAACCCGGCGCGACGTATGACCCGTTGCGCCGCGATGTTGGTGGGTTCGGTCGAACAGCGTGGCGTCAGGTCTCGGTCCTTGCAGATCTCGGTGAGGGTGTTCATGAGCCGGCTGCCCAATCCCTGGCCGCGAAGCTCGGCGCCGACGACGAGACCGAGGTGGGCGTTGCCGGGCGCCCGGTTGTCGGTCCGGCATTCGCCGATCGCCTCGATGTTGCCGTCGGCTTCGACGAGGTAGAGCTCGCGCCCGTCGATTCGCTCAGCCAGATACGGCGTCAGAAAGGCTTCGGGAGATCCGTCTTCAGCCCGGTTGAAGGCAACGGCCGCCGAGTGGTCAGCTCTGGTTGCGAGGCGGACATCGACCGTTTCGTCGCGGTGCGGTCGCGCGACGTGGTCGTACATCAACGCCACCGGATGAGCTGCGCCACCGGCGGTCAGGCCGAGGGACAGGAATCCGGGATCGACGGTCGATGCCATGGCGGCGGAGATGTTCATGTCGTCGACGACGCGTGTGAACAATTCGGTCGCCGACTCCTCGAACCCGTCGCAGATGTAGAAGCCGTGGAGCTGGTTCTCCTCATCGACGGAGAACCGACCAACGAGTTGCGTTCCGAGCGTCAGCGTGTGGGGTTCGGCCATGTCGGCGAACGTCGCCCACATGTCGTCCTCGGGTGCCACGAGCGTTCGCCGTCGGGCCGCGCCGAGCCGCTGATAGGCGTCTGCGGCTCGCGCGTTGATCTCGATGCCGATGGGATCGCGTTTCATTCGGTGGGCCTGCTTCGTCCGGTCGTGGAGTGTGTGGCGATCGCGTCGATGACGAGATCGACGGTCGTGGTGAACGATTCGTCGATGTCGTCGGGGAGGCCGAAGCCGCCCCGGAGTTCGAGATGGACGAATCCGTGGACCGCGGACCGCAGCGCCCGGATGAGCGGGACCACCGTGATCGGGTCGATGCCCATCCTCGCGAGCACGGCACCGACGACCGAGGTGGGCTGCGCGAGGGCGGCGGCCACCTCGGGATCCTGTTCCGGGGTGGGTGCGGGCAGGAACGAGTCGTACAGGCCGGGGTGCCGATGGGCGAACGATCGCAGCTGCGTGGCGATCGCGCTGAGTGCACGAGCCGACTCGAGGCCCTCGACGCTGCCGGCGAGTTCGGCGGCGAGCAGGCCGCTGGCGTGGATGCTGAGTTGGCGACGTAACCCGGCGAGGCCATCGACGTGGTTGTAGAGCGAGGGGGACCGAACTCCGAGCGCCGACGCGACCTCCGCCAGACTGAGCGCGTCGAAGCCGTCGCGATCCGCGACCTCGGCGGCCGCGCCGACGACCTGCTCCCGTGTCAGTCCGAGCTTGCGTCCCATCAGCCGGACACCGCGGTCGGGCTCACGCCTGGACCAGCCACTCGATGCGGTCCAGCGAGGCGAGATGGTGGCCGACGATCGCCACCGCGAACACGATGCCGAGGGCGGGACCGGCCGCGAACGCGACCGCGGCGGCACCGCCACACAGGATCACGAGTTCGACAGTGAGCCGGACGGCACCGCTGACCTCGACGGGGGCGGCTCCGGAGCGGCTCGGGTCGTCGAGAACGTTGAACACGCCCCACACGGTGGCGGCGGCGACCGGTACGGCGACCACGCCGATCCAACGGCCAGGGCCCGAACCGAGCTTCCACGCAGCGGCGGCGAGCCCGGCCAAGGCTGCGAGCTCGAGCGCGAACCGCAGCGCCAGGTTCCAGCCGGGCATCGACGGGGGCGTCATGACGGAGACCCGACGACGGCTTCGACACGTACCGTGAGCGCCGCGTTCATGGCCTCGAACCCGGGCACCGTCGGCCTTGCCGCCCGGCGGAGGCAAACGGTTCGTGAGCCGCTCGCCCACCGTGGCCCGGCCCTCGGCCGAGACGATGAAGGGGTTCCAGTCCGGGTACGCGGCCAGATCGGTGAGTGTCTCCCAGACGGCCTCGGTCGGTGCGGCGATCTCGACTTCGGTGCGCAGTTCGTGATGCACGGTGACTCCTTCGTCGATGACTAATGGCATTAGTCATCATGCCCGACGGCCTGAGGCATGTCAAGCGCGGTGCCCGGACCGACTCGTCGACCTCGTCACCGAGGGCGGCGCCCGCGAAGCGCCCGGATGCGGAAATGCTGCCGACCGACATCGTCGAACCGTGGAGGACCGGCCACCGACGGATCACGTCATGCGAAGCTCGTGGCACGGTCGACGACGACGAGGTCAGAGGCGGTTCGTCGCTTCCCGGCCGGCCAGACGTTGGGCGATCATCACGGGGACGAGCGTGACCGCCATCACGATGATCGCGACCACGTTGAGGACCGGCCGGTTGCGCGGCCGGTTGAGACTGCCGAGGATCCAGATCGGCAGCGTCTTCTGGCTGCCGGCGGTGAACGTGGTGACGATGATCTCGTCGAACGACAGCGCGAAGGCGAGCATCGCACCCGCGAGCAGAGCGGTTCCGACCGACGGCAGCAGCACGTACCGGAACGTCTGGATGCCCGATGCGCCGAGGTCCATCGATGCCTCGATCACCGAACCGGAGGTGCGCCGCAGGCGGGCGAGCACGTTGTTGTAGACGATCACGACGCAGAACGTCGCATGACCCACCACGATCGTGAAGGTGCCGAATCCCCAGCCCAGCTCGTTGATCCCCGACCTCAGGGCGATGCCCGTCACGATGCCGGGCAGAGCGATCGGAAGCAGGATGATGAACGAGATCGCCTCGCGACCGAAGAAGCGTGCCCGCGCCACGGCCGCTGCCGTCATGCTGCCGAGCACGAGCGCCACGATCGTGGCGAGCACCGCGACCCTCACCGACAACCACATCGCCTCCCAGATCTCCGGGTTGTCACGAGCCACCCCGAACCACTTGGTGGTGAGTGCCGGAGGCGGGAAGGTCGGAACCACCTCGTCGGTGGTGAACGCATAGAGCACGATCAGGACGAGCGGGAACCACAGGAACACGATCGCGAGACCGACCGTCGCCGTGAGCACGACGTGCCGCGAAGCCCGCTGCGCCATCAGCCCTCACCTCTCACGACATCACGACCGTGCATCACAACGCCTCGAACGCGCCGAGGCGACGGGCGATGATCAGGTAGAAGGCCATGATCACCATGGGGATCGCGGTGTAGGCCGCAGCAAGGGGCAGGTTTCCGGCAACCCCCTGGAACTGGTAGATCGCCAGGCCGATCGTGGGCTTCGACGGTCCGACGAGCTGCGGGATGATGTAGTCACCGAGTGTCAGCGCGAACGTGAAGATCGATCCAGCGACGATCCCGGGGAGCCCGAGCGGCCACGTGATCCGGCGGAACGTCGCGAGTGGCTTTGCGCCGAGGTCGCTCGAGGCCTCGAGGACCGACGCCGGTACCCGCTCGAGCGCCACCTGTACCGGCAGGATCATGTACGGCAGCCAGACGTACAGGAACACCAGGTACTGGCCGGCGAAGCTCGTCGTGAGATCGGCACCGCCGATCATCGGGGCATCGAGCACCGCGTCGAGGATCCACTCGATCCGCAGCCGCTCCGCAAACCAGGTGATGACGCCATTGCTGTTGAGGATCTGGCGCCACGACAGCACCCGGACGATGTAGCTCGACCAGAGCGGCATCAACACCAGGACGAACAGCACCGCTTTCGTCCGCGGCGACGCGACCTTCGCCATGTAGTAGCCGACCGGCATCGCGATGAATGCCGCACCGACGGTGACCGCAGCTGCCATCACCACCGTGCGCATCACGATGTCACGCGTCAACGGGTTCCACATCGAGCGCCACGTGTCGAGGGTGAAGCTGGTGTCGATCGTGCCGGTGAAGCTGTCGAGGGAGTGGAAGCTCTGCACCAGGAGCGCAGTCAGCGACCCCATGTACACGACCACGAACCAGGCGACCGGAATGGCGAGTACGAGCGTCAGCCGCATGCGCGGGTGACGGTAGAAGAAGCTCGAGATTCGGTGACCCAGCGTGCGGTGCGCCGGGATCGTGGGCGTGGAGCTCATGATCGTGGTCCTGTCCGATGATGCGAGACGGCGGGCCGGGACTCCCCGGCCCGCCGGCGGCTCACATGTTCAGAATCTTCTGGTACTCCTCGACCCATGTGCTGTAGGGCACGCACGTACCTTCGGGCTGGTCACCGAAACAGTCGGACTCGGGCGTCTTCCAGAACGAGATCTGATCGAAGTTGTCGAACCCGTTCGTCGCGCACCCGTCCGCTCCGAGCAGTTCGCTCGACTCGCACGCGGCGGGCACCGAGGGCACCGCGCCGAACCACGCCGATGCGTCACCTTGCACCGTCGGGTTCAGTGACCACTCCATCCACGCGTAGGCGCAGTTCGGGTGGGCGGCCTCCGAGTGGAGCATGGTCGTGTCGGACCATCCGGTCGCACCCTCCTCCGGAACCACGCTGGCGATCGGCTGACCGTCGGCCACGAGCAGGTTCACCTGGAAGGGCCAGGTTCCACTCGCCACGGTCGTGCCGCTCGTGAAGTCCTCCATCTGGACGAACACGTCGTGCCAGTACCTGTTGACCAGCGCGTTCTGCTGTTCGAGCAGAGCGATCGCCGCGTCGAACTGCTCCTGGTCGAGGGCGTACACGTCGTCGATGCCGAGCTCGGGCGAGTGGACCTTCAGGTACTGCGCTGCGTCGGCGATGTGGATCGGACCGTCGTAGGCCTGCACCCGTCCGGCATTCGACTCTCCGTCGGGCAGATCCTGCTCCTCGAACACGACGCTCCACGACGTGGGCGCCTCGGGGAACACCTCGGTGTTGTACATGAGCACGTTCGAACCCCAGAGATACGGCGTTCCGTAGTGCTCGCCGTCGACGAAATGCCACGGCGCTTCCTTGAGCCGTTCATCGACGGTGTCGTAACTCGGGATCCTGGAGATGTCGACGGGCTGCACCGTGTCGCCGCGAATGAGACGCAGGCTCGCGTCCCCCGATGCGGTGACGAGGTCGTACTCGCCGCTGCTGCCGGTCATCAGCGACACCATCTCGTCGGAGGTCGCGGCGGTCTTGACCGACACCTTGCAGCCGGTCTCGTCCTCGAACTGGGTCACCCAGTCGTAGGCGGGATCGGTTTCGCCGCGCTCGATGTAGCCGGCCCAGGCGATGATCGACACCTCGCCCTCACCGCCCTCGAGCGCGCCGCCGCCGGTCGTTTCGTCGGTGACCATCGTGTCCGTTGCAGTGTCAGCGACACTGTCGGCAGGTGCTGCCGTGTCGTCGCTCCCCGAGTCGTCGTCGCTGCCGCACGAGGCGACGACGAGTCCCCCGAGCATGACGACGGCGATCGCGCGTCGTGTGATTCTCATGATGCTGTTTCCCCTGGTTCATGCGTGTTGGTTGATACATCGTCGGTGCCCACCGGTCGGAGGGCATCTGGCGAGAAGGACAGGCGCACGGCTCGATCCGTGGCGCCGAGAACTGGACCCGGAATCCCCTCGGTGTTCTGCGAGACCACGACGAGGTCGATGCCCGGGTCGACCTCCACCCGGTACCGGGTCAGCGATCCGAGGAACACCGCGTCGCGCACGACACCATCGACCGAGAGATGGTCGGCGGGGGGCTCCGCCCCGGATTCCAGGATCCGGATGCGCTCGGGACGGAGGCTGTGGGGGTGAGGGGTTCCGATGAGCCGCAGCGCGAGGTCGTCCACCACGAAGTTCGACGTCCCGAGGAAGTCGGCGACGAACATGCTGCCGGGCTCCTCGTAGACCTCCGAGGGCACACCGACCTGGTCGATCCCGCCGTTGCTGAACACCGCGAGACGGTCGCTCATGGTGAGTGCCTCCTCCTGGTCGTGGGTGACGTACACGAAGGTGATCCCCACCTCCCGTTGGATGCGCTTGAGCTCGGTCTGCATCTCGTGGCGCAACTGGAGATCGAGAGCTCCCAGTGGCTCGTCGAGCAGCAGCACCCGCGGCCGGTTCACCAGCGCGCGGGCCAACGCGACCCGCTGGCGCTGACCGCCGGACAGCTGTCCGGGCTTGCGCGCCTCGAACCCCGTGAGGCGGACCATCTCGAGTGCGGCGCGAACTCGCTCGGCCGTCTCACTCTTGGCGACCTTCTTCACCTTCAGCCCGTACGCGACGTTCTGTTCGACGGTCATGTGCGGGAACAGGGCGTAGTCCTGGAAGACCGTGTTGACCTCGCGCTCGAAGGGCGGCTGGTCGGACACGTCGACGCCGTGCAGCTCGATCAGCCCGCTCGTCGGGCGCTCGAAGCCCGCGATGAGCCGCAGGCAGGTCGTCTTGCCCGAACCGGACGGGCCGAGCAGCGAGAAGAACTCGCCGTCGGCGATGTCGAGGGTGACCTCGTCGAGAGCGACGACACTCCCGAAGGTCTTGCGCAGTCCGACGAGCCGAACTGCGGGCGCCTCGGTCGACCGCGTCGCCCCCGACGCGGCCATCGCCTCCCTCACCACGTGCTCCTTTACCCCCGACGGAGCTCGGCGCTCCCACTGCCACCAGATGATAGACGAGCGAGAGGGTCGGCAGCGCGCCGTCGTTGCCCGGCGCTCCGCCATCGAGAACGATGGACAGGGTGCGCAGCTCGGTGGCGTCGAAGACGTCGACGGGACCCGGTGTCGGTCCGCGTCGGCACCCGCATCCAACACCGGTGCCCCGAACCGTTTGCCGTACTCGACGCGACAACGTGGGAACGGCTCGAATCACGAGCCCACGATCGGTGAAGGTGGGGAACCTCGACATGATCAAGAGGGTGCACGGTGTCGTCGCCGTGATCGTCGTTCGGTTCAGCGCCCCCGACGGCGCCGAGTTCCGATCGAGGTCGTGATGCCGGTCGTCGTGCTCGTCGCATGCCTGTCAGCGGTGCTGGTCCTCGGCCGCGTCGGACCACGCTCGGCGAGCCGGGAGTTCCCGATGACGTGGCCGGCAACCGCGGCGCTGGCCGAACCGACCGGCCGGCGGCGGCCGGCGATCGTGATCGTCGTCGCCGGACTCCTCGTCGGAATGGCCCTCGGTGTCCTCGCCCGGATCTGGATGCGTCTGATCGCTCCCGATCCGGAATTCACCGTGGCGGGCACGCTCGGCATCGTCGTGGGGTTCGGGCTCTTGTTCACCGGGGCCGGACTGTCGCTCGCGGCCCATCGCAACGGCTGGCGACGGGTCCCGCTGGGTGTCGCACGGAGCATCGGTTGCATCCTGATCCTCCCTGCGTTCGGCGGGGCGGGCGTCCTGGCATTCCCGTCCGTGCTCCTGGGGGCGCTCGCCGTCGCGAGATGGGATCTCCGTGTCCCGCTGCGCGTCCTCTTCGCACTGGTCGCGATCGCCGTGACGGTTCTCGTCGCGTTCACGCAGATCCCGGATGGCGATCTGTCGGCAGTGCGAACCGCGGTTGGCATCGCCCTCTATCCGGCACTGCTGTGGCCGATGCTGCTCGCCGCACGACTCTCGGTGATTCGCACGCCGCCGCCGAGCAACCCGCCCTGATCGACGAACCGGGGGCCGAGCCGTGCTCGGACAACGCCGCTGTTGCCCGGCCTCGAGGAGAAGGGCACGGCGGTCCCGGAGAAGCACCGTCGACCGCGATCGGCCGTGTTCGTCGACAGCGCGACGCCGCGTCGACATCGCTACTCCGAGAGGAGTGGTTCGGAGCCGAGTGTGCGTCGATCCTTCACGCGAGGGTCACGCCGATCGCGTCGAGTGAGTCGGTCATCGCGCTCGAGTCGAGAATCGCCTCGGCGGCCGCGAGTTCGGGGGCGAGGAAGCGGTCGGGGCCGGTACCGATGACATCCGTGCGGAGCAGTGCGAGCAGCGCGCCGGTCGGCCCCGACGGGACGAGCGGCGCGCGCAGGTCGATGGCGCGTGCCGCGCAGACGTACTCGACGGCGAGGATCCGGCGAACGTTGTCGACCACCTTGCGGAGCTTGCGAACGGCGAGCCACGCCATCGAGACGTGGTCCTCCTGCATCCCCGACGTCGGAAGCGAGTCGACCGAAGCCGGGGCAGCGAGTCGCTTGTTCTCCGATGCCATTGCCGCGGCGGTGTAGTGGCCGATCATCAGGCCGCTGTCGACGCCGACCTCCTCCGCGAGGAATGGTGGGAGCCCGTGGCTGCGGGTCTTGTCGAGCATGCGGTCCATGCGGCGTTCCGCGATGGCACCGAGCTCCGAGACGGCGATGGCGAGGAAGTCGGCGGCGAACCCGAGAGGTGCTCCGTGGAAGTTGCCGCATGATTCGACGCGACCGTCTGCGAGCACCATCGGGTTGTCGATCGCCGACGCGAGTTCGTGCACGGCGACGGTGCGGCAGTGTTCGAGCGTGTCGCGGACGGCACCGTGGACCGAGGGTGTGCATCGAATCGAGTAGGCGTCCTGCACCCTGACGTCGCCGTCGTGGGCATGGCTGGCGACGATGGGAGAGCCTGCGAGCATCGCTCGGAGGTTTGCGGCGCTCACCGCCTGGCCGGGTTGGGGACGAAGTGCCTGGAGTTCGGCTGCGAACGGGACGTCGGTGGCCAGCAGTGCCTCGACGGTCATGGCCGTGATCATGTCGGCCTGCGCGACGAGGCGATCGATGTCGGCGATGGCGAGACAGAGCATCCCGAGGATGCCGTCGGTGCCGTTCGTGACGGCGAGACCCTCCTTCTCGGCGAGTTCGATCGGTTGCAGGCCGGCGTCGCGGAGCGCGTCGGCGGCGGGTCGAACGCGGCCATCGTGGACGACGTCGCCCTCCCCGAGCAACGCCAGAGCACCGTGCGCGAGGGGGGCGAGGTCCCCGCTCGCCCCGAGGGATCCGTACTCGGGGACGATGGGAGTGATGCCGGCATTGAGGATGTCGACCATCGCCTGGGCGACGCGTGGCCGGGCGCCACTGTTGCCGAGCGCGAGAGTCCGTGCCCGGAGCAGCACCATCGCGCGGACGACCTCCTCTTCGACCGGGTCGCCCATGCCGGCGGCGTGGGACCGGATCAGCGCGAGCTGGAGTGCACGTCGACGGTCATGAGGGATCGAGACGGTGGCGAGCGCACCGAAGCCGGTGGTGATGCCGTACTTGGGAGCGCCCTCGGCGAGTTGTTCCACGATCGCCCGAGCCGCCGACATCCGCTCGATGGCGGCGGGCGTGAGTTCGACGAGTTCGTGCCTGCGGGCGACGGCGACGACGTCGCTGATGGTGACACCGCGTCCGTCGAGTTGGATGGTCATGACGTGAAGTCCTCTCCATTGGTGCGCAATTCGCGTGCGAGCGCGGCGACGGCGCCATCGAGTGCGACCCGATGTCGAGCCCGGTCGGCGTCACCGAAGCGATGCTCGGGCCCGACGATCGAGACGGCCATGCCGAGCTTCCCGGTTGCCGGCAACGCCCGGCACATGGCGGTGATGTCGGCTTCGACCGCGCCGGTGCGGGTGGCGATCGCGTCAGGATCGGCCAGTGCGGCGCCGAGGGCGGAGCCGTCGAGGTCGACATCCTGGCCGACCCAACCGACGTGGCGGATCGCGCGAGGGCTCTCTGCGGTGGCGACGTAGGTGCCGGTGCGGCCGTCGCTGACCGCGAGATACGCCGACTCGCCGGTCTGTTCGGCGAGCGCGTCGAGATGCGGCTGCGCGATGGCCGCGAGGCGGTCGAGCACGGTGCCGCCGCGCAGTGAGGCCGCGATCCGCAGGATCGTCGGGCCCGCGGAGAAGTCGCCCGACTCGTCACGGTCGACGTACCCCCGGGCTTCGAGTGCTCGCAAGTAGCGCAGCGCGGTCGTGGGGGTCAGTTCGGATGCGTTGGCGGCGGTGGTCAGGTTGCAGTTGCGTTCCGCGAGCACGGTCTCGAACAGGTCCAGGACCCGGGCGACCGAGCGCGGCACGCCGGCGTCGCCGGGCGTCTCGGTGATCGTCGAGCTGTGGGTCCGCGTCGCCACGCTTGCCTTCCCCCTAATTGTCATGCTATGACATACGATGTGAACAGTTGACATGGTAGAGACATTGCGCGCACGATGCAAGGCATGACTTCTTCCGCTTCCTCCTCGTTCGGCCCGATCGGAACGCCCGTCACCGACATCGCCGCGCCCCGTGGCACCGACCTGAACTGCAAGGGCTGGCCGCAGGAAGCCGCGTACCGCATGTTGCAGAACAACCTCGACCCCGAAGTTGCGGAGAACCCCGACGAACTCGTCGTCTACGGCGGAACCGGCCGCGCCGCGCGCAGCTGGGATGCGTACCGTGCGATGCTTCGCACGCTCGAGACGCTCGAACGCGATGAGACGATGCTGGTTCAGTCGGGCAAGCCGGTCGGCGTGATGCGCACCCACGAATGGGCGCCACGGGTGATCATCGCCAACTCCAACCTGGTTCCCGACTGGGCGAACTGGGACGAGTTCCGTCGCCTCGAACACCAGGGTCTCACGATGTACGGCCAGATGACCGCCGGGTCATGGATCTACATCGGTACCCAGGGCATCCTGCAGGGCACCTACGAGTGCTTCGCCGAGATCGCCCGCAAGCGTTTCAACGGCACGCTCGCCGGAACGCTGACCATCACCGCCGGTGCCGGCGGTATGGGCGGGGCGCAACCGTTGGCGGTCACGATGAACGACGGTGTGGCCCTCGTGATCGACGTCGACCAGCACATGTTGCAGCGTCGCGTCGACCATCGCTACCTCGACGAGATCGCGCCCGACTACACCACCGCGGTGCGACGGGTGCACGAGGCCAAGGCCAGCCGCACCCCGCTGTCGGTGGGCCTGCTGGGCAACGCCGCCGACGTCGTCCCGCGGCTGCTCGCCGACGGCGTCGACGCCGACATCGTCACCGATCAGACGAGCGCCCACGACCCGTTGAGCTACATGCCCAACGATCTCACCCCCGACGCGGCGGACGAGTTGAGGCGCAACGACCCCACCGAGTTCACGCGCCGCTCGCGTGCCGCGATGGCCGCTCACTGCGAAGCGATGGTCGGTTTCATGGACGCGGGCGCGGAGGTGTTCGACTACGGCAACAGCCTGCGTGCCGAGGCGAAGCTCGGAGGCTTCGAGCGGGCGTTCGACTACCCCGGATTCCTCCCGGCGTACATCCGTCCGCTGTTCTGTGAAGGCCTCGGGCCGTTCCGCTGGGTCGCGCTGTCGGGTGATCCGGCCGACATCGCCGCGACCGACCGGGCCGTGCTCGAGGAGTTCCCCGACAACGAGGGGCTGCACCGCTGGATCAGGCTCGCCGGCGAACGCGTCGCGTTCCAGGGCCTCCCGGCGCGCATCTGCTGGCTCGGCTACGGCGAACGGCACCGCCTCGGACTCCGCTTCAACGAGATGGTGCGCTCCGGGGAACTCAAGGCGCCGATCGTCATCGGTCGCGACCACCTCGACTCCGGATCGGTCGCCTCGCCGTATCGCGAGACCGAGGCCATGCTCGACGGCTCCGACGCCATCGCCGACTGGCCACTCCTCAACGGCCTCGTCAACACCTGCTCGGGCGCGACGTGGGTCAGCCTGCACCACGGCGGCGGAGTGGGCATCGGCCGTTCGATGCACGCGGGACAGGTGAGCCTCGCCGACGGCACCGACCTCGCAGCCGAGAAACTGGAACGTGTGCTCACGAACGACCCCGCCATGGGCGTGATCCGCCACGTCGACGCCGGCTACGACCGCGCCGTGGAGGTCGCCGACGAACGGGGTGTCACCATCCCGATGAAGGCAGCACCGGTGGGGCCGGCGTGAGTCGTTGGACGATCGACGGCGACTATGCCGCCGAGGGAGCGGTCTGCGTCCGCCAGGCGTTCACGCCCGAACATCTCGCGCTGGCACGGCAGGCGATCGACGAGAACCTCACCGATCTCTCCCCTCGAGCGAAGCGGGCGAGCCCCGACGGCGACGGCGCGTTCATCGAGGACTTCTGCAACTGGTCACGACTGCCGGCGATGGAACGGTTCATCCGCGAATCTCCCGGCGCGGAGATCGCCGGCGAGCTCACCGGCTCCGACACCATTCGGCTGTACCACGACCACGTGCTCGTCAAGGAGCCCGGCACGAAGCAGCGCACGCCGTGGCACCAGGACCAGCCGTACTACAACGTCGACGGCAACCAGAACGCGAGCATGTGGTTCCCCGTGGACCCGGTCGAGCGCTCGGCAACACTGGAGTTCATCGCCGGAACCCACCGCGGCCCCTGGTACATGCCGCGCACCTTTCTCGACGAACGGGCGAAGTGGTTCCCCGAGGGCAGCCTCGCTGAACTCCCCGACTTCTCAGCCGATCCCGACCGGTGGCGGGTGCTCGGTTGGGAGCTCGAGCCCGGCGACGCCGTGTTCTTCAACATGCTCACCGTACACGGGTCCGGCGGTGTGTCGGGCGCCAACCGGCGTCGTGTCCTGTCGGTGCGGTACCTCGGCGACGACATGGTGCACGCGCCACGTCGCTGGACGACGTCGCCGCCCTTCGAGGGGCTCGACGCCGAGATCGACGCGGGTGCGCCGATGGACCATCGGCTGTTCCCGATGTTGTGGACCCGATTCGACGGGACGGCGCCGTGACCGTGCGCGAGGTCCTCTCGATCGGGCACCCGACGTTGCGGGTCGTGGCCGACGACGTCCGCGTCGACACGATCGCGACCGATGAGGTGCAACACCTGATCGACGACCTGATCGACACCATGCGCCACGCCAACGGTGCGGGCCTCGCTGCGACGCAGATCGGTCGCCGCCTTCGCGTCGCCGTGATGGAGGTCGGCGACAACCCGCGCTACCCCTACAAACCGCGCATCCCGCTGACGGTCGCCATCAACCCGGTCATCGAAGCACTCGACGACGAGATGGTCGAGATCAACGAAGGCTGCCTCTCCGTCCCGCTGCGTGGGAACGTCAGCCGCCACGTCAACATCCGCGTTCGCTACGTCGATCGAGACGGTGTGGAGCACGACGAGATCAAGCGCGGCCTCACCGCCGGCACCTGGCAGCACGAATGCGACCACCTCGACGGCGTGCTCTTCATCGACCGGGTGACCGACCCGTCGACGCTCGCCACGTGGGACGCGTTCAACGAGTTCCACCGTGCCGAGTTCGTGGAGCGGATCACCGCCTTCGTCGAGCGGGTCGGATCATGACCCGCGTGTGGTGCGAACTCGCGTTGGTCGGCGGACAACCGCGACCCGCGGTGGCCATCGAGATCGTCGATGGCCGGATCTCCTCGATCGACCTCGGCTGCGACGCCGGGCCCGGGGACGCGACATGCCTGGCCGGCTTCACCATCCCGGGGCTGGCCAACGCCCACAGCCACGCGTTCCATCGCGCGCTGCGCTCGAGGACCCAGGCCGATCGCGGCACCTTCTGGACGTGGCGCGAGCAGATGTATCGCGCGGCTGCGCGACTCGATCCCGACAGCTACCACCGGCTCGCCCGCGCGGTGTTCGCCGAGATGGCGCTCGCCGGCATCTCCTGCGTCGGCGAGTTCCACTACCTGCATCATCAGCCCGACGGCACGCCGTACGGCAGCCCGAACGCGATGGGGAACGCGTTGCTCGAGGCCGCCGACGAGGCCGGCATCCGCATCACGCTGCTCGACACCCTGTACCTCCACGGCGGCCTCGACTCGGGAGGACACGCCGAACCGGCCGGTCCGCAACGTCGATTCAGCGATGGGACCGTCGATGCGTGGGTCGATCGAGTCGGCCTCCTGCAGTCGACCGACACGCACCGCATCGCCGCAGCCGTTCACTCCGTGCGCGCCGTCGACCCGACAGCGATCGCACGAGTCGCCGAGTGGGCGACCGGCGTCGACGCTCCCGTCCACGCACACGTGTCGGAACAGATCGACGAGAACGAGGCATGCCTCGCCCACCACGGCACGACACCGGTCGGTGTCCTCGCCGACGTCGGGGCACTCGGCGCGCGTTTCTCCGCAGTGCACGGCACGCACCTCGCCGAGGCCGACATCGACCGACTCGCCGCAGCCGGCTCGTCGGTGGTCATGTGCCCGACCACCGAGCGGGATCTCGGCGACGGCATCGGACCCACCGGCCGGTTCGCCACGTCGGGCATCGCGATGGCGCTCGGCTCCGACTCGCACGCGGTGATCGACCTGTTCGAAGAGGCGCGCGCTCTCGAACTCGACGAGCGGCTCCGCAGTTGCGAACGCGGAGTCCACGCGGCAACCGACCTCCTCGCGATGGCGACGGTCAACGGTCATCGCAGTCTCGGCTGGGACGACGCCGGAGCGATCGCGGTCGGCAACCGGGCCGATCTCGTCACGGTGGCCCTCGACTCCACCCGCACCGCCGGCACCCCGCCGCCGCTCGCCTGCGAGGCGACCGTCTTCGCCGCCACGACCGGCGACATCACCGACGTCCACGTCGACGGTCGCCGCGTCGTGGCGGACCGTCGGCACCGGTCCATCGACGTCGCCGCCGAACTCGATTCCGCGATCAAGGAACTGCTGGACCATGGCTGACGTCGGTTCGCAACGATCGCTCGCGATCGACAACATCGGCTCGCTGATCACCAATGACCCGGAGCTCGGCCGCGGTCCTCTCGGCATCGTCGAGAACGCGAGTGTCGTGATCGTCGACGACGTCGTCGAGCACGTCGGCGCCGCCGGCGCCGCCGCCGACCAGCGCATCGACGCAGCCGGGGCGTGCGTGCTGCCCGGCTTCGTCGACTCCCACACCCACCTCGTGTTCGCCGGTGACCGCGCCGAGGAGTTCACGGCCCGCATGGCCGGCCGGCCCTACGACGGTGGCGGGATCAGGGTGACCACCGATGCGACGCGTCGCACTCCGACCGACGTGCTCGATCGGCTGGTGCGACAGCGGCTCCTCGAGGCGCACCAGGCCGGCACCACCACGATCGAGATCAAGTCCGGCTACGGGCTCACCGTGCCCGACGAGGCCCGGTCGGTCGCCATCGCGCGCGCCCACACGACCGAGTCGACGTTCCTGGGAGCCCACCTCCTGCCCGTCGAATTCGAAGGCCGCGCCGACGACTACATCCACCTGGTCTGCAACGAGATGCTCGACGCTGCTGCACCCGACGCGAAGTGGGTCGACGCATTCTGTGAGACCGGGGCGTTCGATGTCGACCAGTCACGGGCTGTCCTCGTTGCCGGTCGAGCCGCCGGCCTCGGGCTCCGCCTCCACGGCAACCAACTCGGACACGGCCCCGGTGTGCAGCTGGCCGTGGAATGCGGCTGCGCCTCGGTCGACCACTGCACGTATCTCACCGACGACGACATCGCGGCCCTGGCCGGAAGCGACACCGTCGCCACGTTCCTCCCGGCCGCGGACTTCTCGACCCGTCAGCCGTACCCCGACGTCCGACGCGTCATCGACGCCGGCGCCACGGTCGCGCTGGCATCGAACTGCAACCCCGGCTCCAGCTACACCACCTCGATCTCGTTCTGCATCGCCGTCGCCGTGCGCGACATGAACATGACGATCGACGAAGCGGTCCAGGCCGTCACGCTCGGCGGCGCCACGGCCCTGCGACGCAACGACATCGGCCGCCTCACACCTGGTTCCACGGGGCACGCCGTCGTCCTCGATGCCCCGACGCACCACCACCTCGCCTATCGACCCGGCGTCCCGCTGATCCGCCAGACGATCGGCCCACTCGCCGCAGGCCGACCACACCCGGACCACTGACCGGGATCGCTCCGATCTCGACCCTGCCACCGCCCAGGGGCCGACGCTTGCCCTCGCCCTGCGGCACCGCGCTCGCATGACGAGCGCCCGGCGTCATACCGATGTCCCGGACGAGCCGGTCGGCAACGATGACGCCTTCTCGAACGGTTCGAGGACGGCGTCCCACCCACTCTGATAGCCGCGACGAACTCCACCGCCTCGTTCGGCTCCGAACTCCTCCCAGCCCCGGTGCTCGAGCTCGACCTCGGTTCCGCCGCCCGGTGCCGGACCGAAACGAACCTCGACGATCGTCGCCACCTCGGGGTCGACGGATGGATGCCAGGCGAGCACGAAACGATGCGGTGGGTCCCATGCGATGACATCGGCCCAGGAGTGTTCGGTTCCGTTCTCGGTCAACTCCACCACGCGTCCACCGACACGTGGTTCGAATCGAACGCCGGCGGCCTCGTGTTCGGCGATCGAGTGGGAGGCCAACGGCCACCACGTCCCGATACCGATGGTGAAGAGTTCGAATGCATCGACAGGATCGAGGGGCACCGTGCGTGTCTTGCGTACCGGCTCGATGGGGTCGTCGGAGAGTCTCATGGGTCTCGTTCCTTTCTGGCTGCGTCGGTGAAGTTGTCGAGGACGTCGTCCCACAGCGCGTCGATCCAGGCCCTCAGCTGCGCGACGCCCGCTGGGTCGACCCGGTAGATGCGTCGAGCCCCATCGGGGACGGACGTGACCAGACCGGCCACGCTGAGCACCTTGAGGTGCTGGGAGACCGCCGGCTGCGAGATCGGGAGATGGTCCGTCAACTCACGCACCGAGGATGGCGCGGCGCGGATCAGCTCGTAGATCGACCGTCTGGTCGGATCGGCCAGAGCGGCGAGTTGAGTACCGACCTCCATGTCCACAAGCATCACTCTTCACTTATGATAAGTCAATACCGATGACGGGTGGGAACGTCGGCGCGGAAGGCGCGAGCGACACGGTCGGCGTGCCGGGAACGCACCCGACAGCATCCGCGTCCGCGCTTCAGGCGTCGTCCGCGGGCGGCAGCGGGACGAGGCGGTCGAAGCCGAGTCCACTCGACCCTTCACCGCGCCCAACCGTGCGTGCGGCACCGACCCACACGACGGCCCGGCCGCCCACCGCACGCGTGCGTTGGAACGACTGCGACACGACCGTCCCCGACCTGCCGACCTCTTCCTCGTGGACGAAGTACGGCTGCGCGGCGTCTCCCGGACCCCCGTCTCGCCCCTCGCGCAGCAACGCGGTACGCGGTTCGACCGGCACGGTGTCGAGGCCCGGAACGATGCGCGGCATCGCCGCCCGCTGAAGCTGGATCTGCCGGTTCGAGCCGTCGACATGAACCGGTACGAACGGGATCCAGTGCTCCGGGACCGACGTCATCGCCTCGTAGCGCACGTCGGCGACTCGTGGCTCGCCCGGATCGACCGGGGGGACGGCCTCACCGAGCCGGCGGAAGTAGGCGGTCGTCTGCCCCGCCGACAGAGCACCCGGCATGCCTCCGCCGGTACCGGACGGGATCGTCCGTTCGAGCCCCCACACCATGTTCGCCATCTCGTCGCGTACGAGAGCGATCTCCTCGAACGCCGGTCCGTCCTGCACCTTCGCGGCAACCGGGAGGACCAGCAGCGACGTGTCGGCCTCCCCCGCTCCCACCAGGGACGAGGAGAACATCGACCAGCGCTGCCAGGTGTCGTCGTCGCCGGTACCCGCCGGTGGGATCCAGTACCGCTCACCGAACACGTTCGTGACGGCGAGCCCGCGCACCTTCGCGATCGAACCGACCGGCATCGGCAACATCGTGAGGAACCAGTCGTTCGCGTACACGAGTGCGAATTCGACGAACAGCATCGTTGCGATGTCGGTGGTCGCCGCGTCGACCGCGCCGAGATTGGTCCGACCGTCCTCGAACGCCCACCAGCGGGTGGCAGGCATGCCTTCGAACGACACCGGCGACGGCACGGTCGCCGACAACGTCTCGACGACCACGCCGGGAGCCGACCGATCGAGCGGCGTGACGTCGTCGGCGTCGAGATCGAGGTGCCACCAGTCCAGACGCCCGCCGTGATACTCGCGTGCCGCGTACCGACGGGCCGAGCCGTCCGCGTTCGGAGCGGCCGCCCGGAAGCGGTATTCCAACCGCTGCGGATCCCACGCATCGACCTCGGGCTCGGCGGCCGGCACGACGAGGTCGCGGAACCAGTCGACCAACCCGACACCCAGCGCACCGAGGAACGCCTCGTCGGTACCGGCGATCCCGGCCACGCCGTCGTACGGTGCACCTGGTGGCGTCGCAGTGAGCTGCTCGAACAGGGCTCCGCCGTCGAGGGCCCGCCCGCCCGCCACCGCTGCGAACGACTGCCAGACCGACGGGTGGGCTGCCAGGCCGGCGTCGGCCGCGGCATCGGGATCGGGAGCCGGGAACGGGAACGCTGCACGGAAGTTGGCGGTGTAGTCCGCCGAGAGGTCGCCGGACGCGACGGCCGCCGCGAGCCACTTCTCCCAGCGCCGACCGAGCGCGAGGCGTAGATCGAGCGCGAGGGGGATCCCGCCGAGGCGGAGCGCCAGCGGCCGACGTTCGACGCGGGTCTCGAGCGGGAGCGGTGCGTCGAACGCGGTCACCGGTGCCTCGCGCGCGCCCAGTTCGGTCAGCTCGGTGCGTTCGAGGAGCATCTGCGACATCACCGGTGAGCCGGCGTCGTCGGCCTGGAACTCGCCGAGCTGCCACTGCCGGGTGAGGAGCCACAGTGGATCACGCACCTCGGCGCGCAACGACCGGTCGAACGTACGGGTCCGCGGCCGACCTTCGAGGCGGTTGTAAACGGTGACGGACGGCAGCACACGTGCGGTGAGCGCTTCGTTGATCCGGATCGGCCCGGAGAGAAGTTCGTGGTGCGCCGCACCGGTCGCGACCGGGATGTCGGTCATGTGCCGTCCTCCAGTTCGAGGTGGACCGAATTGCCGATGGCGTACGCCAGCCCGATCGAGATCCCGTGCGTCGTGATGGCTGTGATGGTGGCCGGAAGGAACCGGGCGACGGCGCCCTGGTCGAGGTGGACGGGCTCGACGGCACGCTGGCGGGCGAGGCGCATCGTGTCGGGTATCGACTGGCGCAGGTCGTCCCACGTCCACGACGTGCCCTCGGTCGCCGGGGTGACCAGGAGCAGCGATTGGGGCGCTTCGCTCGACGGCTGGTCGTAGTGGAACGCGAGGCCGACCGTCGTCTCGGCGCTGGGCAGCACCTCGGTCCACGAGTCGACGAGCAAACCGCACATGTCGACGGTCGGATCGAAGCCGGCCGGGTACACGGCGGAGTACAGGAGGTGTTCGCCGGCGAGATCCTGATCGGGCGGGTACTCCATGGCGAGCCACGCATCGCCCGCGCGGTACGGCAGTTGGATGGGCGTGAGCTCGGGGTCGACACCGACCAGGGCGCGGGCCATGAGCCCCGCCTGTTCGAGATGACGTACCGGCTCGCGCACACGGGCTGCCGAGTGGGTCCAGTCCTCGACGGGGAAGTCCCGTCCCGATGCGGCGAGGTGGGCGAGCAGCCCGGCCTGGTCACCGAGCGCCTGCGTCCATTCCGCAGCCGACCCCGCTGGGACGACGAAGCGGGGGACGATGCCGAACCCCTCCCCCAGCAACGACTCGGCCGCCGTCTCGAGTGCCACGAGTGCCGCCGGTGCGTCGGCGGTCGCCACGGCCGCGGCGTGCTCGACGAACGCCGCCGCGGCCGCCACGTCGCGGGCCTCGAGCACGGCGCCGAGCGAGCGCACGCCCGCCACGACGTCCTCGACGAGCGTGATCATCGCCTGCTCGATCGTGGTGACCTCGAACGGGGTCGGGTCCACGTCGCTGACGGGAAGATGGGTGAGCAACTCCGTCCGCAGCGGGACGAGCCCGGTCGCAGCGGTCGCCATCAAGGCGCGCAGCCCGTCGGCGCGCCCGGCGAACGTGTTTCGCAACGTCTGCACGGCGACGAGTTGCAGCGCAGGAGTGGCTCGTGGCTCGGACAGACCGCCCGCAGAGGCGGGCACGATCGCACCCTCGATCTCGGCGAGGGCGGCGAATCGCTCGTCGTCGGTGGTCACGCCCGGCAAGGCCGCGTACGCGAGCAGGGCCTCGTCGATTGCCGCGAGCCGTGCATCCCACAGGCTGAGTCGTTCGCCGACCCGACCGATGATTCGGGCGAACTGGCCTCCGCGCGACGCGATCGCCTGTCCCCAGCCGGAGCCCGGCACCGCCAGTCGCGAGCCGCGTTCCAGGAGACCGATCGATTCGTCGACGGCGTCGTCGGTCCCGGCGAGCACGTCGTCGCGGTGGGTGACGAGGTCGTCGAGCCGGGGTTGCCACACCGCGAGGTAGGCGTTCACGTCGATGAGCAGGTCGGCGAGCCGGGTGTGGACGTCGACGAGACGCGCCGGCTCGGCGACGGCGACCGCGTCGAGGTCGTGCGATGATTCGCCCGCGAGCACGACGTCGGTGGGGCGCAGCGGCCTCGCCGTGGTGACGAGGGAGCGCAGGTGTTCGCACTGCGCCGCGATCTCGAACACGGGGATCTGTCCGGGCCCGGCATCCCGATAGGCGATCCGGAGCTGCGCGTCGGGCCGGGGACCTGCGGCGTCGACGACGTGCCGTACGACGCGGTCGTCGAGTTCGTCCATCGCCTGCTCGCCCGAGCGCACCAGTTCGACGACATCGCGGGCTCGCAGGCCGAGCGCGGCCAGCGTCACGGTGAACGATTCGTCCGACCCGTCGACGGGGTTCGTCCAGTGAACGCGACACGCCACGGCGCCCAGCGGAGGCAGGAGGCCCGCGAGAAATGCGTCGATCGCCGGCTCGGCGAGCGCACGGGGTGTTGCCCCTGCGCCGCCGCTCGCAGCCGGGTCGAGGTGGACCCCCACTCGATGCGTCAGCGTCACGCCGGTGGCCGGCGTCCGAACGACCTCGATCTCCGGCGGCCGATGACCCGTTTCGAGGGTTCGCAGCGAGGCGCCTGCGCGTTCCGCGCTGCCCTGCGTCGCGTGGTGCACCGACTCCGCAAGGGCGATGTCGCCGACGGCATCGCGCAGATCGCGCAGCGCGGAGATCTCCCGCTCGATCGCCGTGCGTTGGTTCGCGGTCGCGCCGGAGCGCAGCACCGACGACGGCAGCCCGAAGGGATACGTGTCCACCCCGGTCCGTTCGACGTACTCCACCAGCCGCAGACCGTCGATGACGTTGCGCGCTTCGATCGCCTCGATCGACACGCCCTCGCCGGGCAGGGTGGAGTTGAGGCGGTTGGAGCGCAGCGGGAACCGGAGCCGGAGGTCGTAGATGAACTCGTCGACCTCGGCGAACCCCGACGCATCGTGCAGGCCACGCTCGAAGGCGTACCCGAGGAGCTCTGCCAGGCTCTGTCCCTGGCGCATCCCGGCGAGCAGGTCGATCGCCTTGCGCACCCGCTCCGACGACAGGTTGATCGTCATCGCGTCGGGGTCGTCCGCGGAGGCGTTCGCGAGAAACGCACTCCTCAGCACCGACGCAGTCACCGCCTGGTTGAGACTCGGCGCGAGCAGGTGGCCGCCGCTCTCGAGATCGCGTACGAGTGGCGGACCGTCGGCGAAGACGGCAGCCAGGTCGTCGGGGAGTTCGACCGGCACGGGATCGGCCCGGTTCGGTCGCACGTCCTCGAGCCAGCCGTAGGCGCCGATGTGAATGCCGCGACGTCCGTCGGACGCACCGTCGTCGTCACCGCCGACCTCGACGTCGTCCTGCGGGATGCCGCGCATCATCTCCAACTGGGCGTTCACGAGCCCCAGTCGCCACGCGTCCAACCTGTAGGTGACGGTGTCGAGGTGCTCGACCAGGGCCCGTTCCAACCGAGCCGTCGACGCGTCGGCGAGCAGCTCGAGCGCTTCCACCTGGTCGCGCAGCACCCGCGTGCTCGGGTGGGTGCGCAACACGTGGGTGATCTGCGCGGCGACGTTCCAGTCCTGACCCGGCGAGATGAGGGGATCGTGACGATACAGCGGCGCGTAGCGCGACTCGCTCGGTCGATCCGGTCGGACGTGGACGAACGCGGGCTCCGTACGCAGCGCCCGGACCGCCGCCTCGTCGTAGCCGACGAAGTCGTGCATCCGCCACGATGATTCGGCGTATCCGAGGATCAGGGCGTGCCGGGCGAGCAGGAACAGCAACGTGTTCGGCACGGCACCGACGAAACCCGACGTGGTACGCACGGCGTCGAGCGACGTCTCCGAGGCATCGAGCAGCCACTGCAGGTAGTTGCGCTCGCCCGTCGCCCACACCCGCACGGCCTCGGTTTCGGAGAGCGGCCGGTCGTCGACGAGCGGGCCCTTCAGCGGTGCCTGTGTGCCGTGGAAGTACAGGTCGAGCAACGGTGGGCGCTCGTCGCCGGAATGGCCGAGGCGCTGGAGCAGGTGGAGTGCCGGAGCGTCGAGCCCGGCCTTGATCCACGCCTGCCAGAAGTCGGAGGACCAGCCCCCCAGGCCCGCCGTGTTGACGATCTGGTCGATCGACTCGGCATAGCGGTAGTGGAACTCGGCCGACGTCGGGTGCAAGCCGAGGATGCCGAGCAACGTCGCGTGGGCGTCGAGGCCGGGAGCGCCGCCGCGTCCGAGTGAGGGCACCGTCGCCACGAGTTCGTCCCAGTCCTGGTCGGCGATCGTGAGCAGCGCGTGCAGCCGGGTGAGGAACACGGGACGCGAACCGCGTCGCGGGCGCAGGCGCAGCCAGTCGATACGCGAGAACGCCGTCGTGTTCGTGATGCCGTACGGTTGTCGTCCCACCCTGAACGCCGGCAACGACCCTCGGCCCCGTACGTGGTGCGTGAAGAACCAACGCGTCTCCTCGACGGTCCGATCGGAGAACACGGGCTCGAGTTGGGTGCCCATGAGGTAGCCCATCGTCGCCGGCCAGAGCAACGCCTGCATCGCGCGGGCATCGCGTTGGTCGAGTCCGTGCGCACCCGGCACCCCGGCCACGATCACCGGGTCGATCCCGAGCAGATCCGCGAACCACTGTCCGTCGCGACGCCGGCGCGGGTCGGCCTCGATCTCGACCGGGCCTGCCCTGGCCGCGTCGAAGGATGCATCCGGATCGTCGATGCTGGAGTGGCCGGAATCGTTCGATTCGGTGTTGTTGGTGGGTGTCCCCTGAGCGATGAACGACAGCCCGGTTCCCGAGTGGCGTTGGTTTCGAAGCAGGGTCTCGAGCCGTTCGGCCGACGTCTCCGGTTCGTCGAGGAGCCGCACGCCGACGACGTACAACCGGTCGAAGCCGCGGGCCGCTCGGCCCGGGTCGAGGTCGATCTTGATGCCCAGACCATCGTGCACGGCGCGGTCGAAGTCGGTCAGCCACGCCAACTCGTCGGGCATCTCGAGCACGCCGTCCTCGGCCTTGATCTGTTCGTCGGCCGGCGCGAGGGGGTCCGGTCCGGTGAACACCTCCGGGGGCACGGGGCGTCCCAGCCATTCGGTGTGCTGATCCCCGGTTTCGGTGACGAAGACGAACCGATCGGGCAGCAGCACCGCCCGGGGGGCGCGATTCCACGTCGACGGCGTGGTCTCGACGTCGGGGAAGACGGGGGCGACGACCGGATCCGTCGCAGTGCGCGGCTGTTGCGCCTCGTTCGTCGGCCGGAAGCTGGCCACGACCCACGAGGATCTGCCCGAGCTGTGGCTGCCGACCAGCTCGTGCCACGCGGCGCGCTCGCCGTCCTCGTCACCGGCCGCGGCCCACACCTCCGTCCAGTACTTCTTCGCGTCCGCGACCTCGGACTCGCTGAGTTCCTCGCCGAATGCGTCGACCGAGACGGTGTCGGGGAACACGCGCACCCACAGCTGCTCGCGTCGTGCGCCGGTCTCGGGATCGGTCTCCGACTTGAAGCGGGTCTCGAGGCGGACGGGGAACAACAGGATCGGGTAGTCCGCAGACAGTCGTGAGATGTGTTCGCGCGGGTCGACCACATCGATGGCGAGCTCGAGCCCCTCGGCGAGCGCGCGTCGTGCTTCGCGGTACGCACCGTTCGCCTCGGCACGGCCTCGCCGTGCCGATCCGAGTTCCCGTCGGGCGTCCTCGAGCGCCGCCTCGTCACCGAACCGACCCGCTTGTTTCCAGGCGCGCTCGGCCCTGCGCACGGTGGCCGCGGCCCGCACGCGCTCCTGTGTCGCTCGCTGCGTCGCGGCGTGCGCCTCGAGAATCGTCCGGCGGACCTCGTCGAACGTGCTCACGATTCCTCCGGACGCAGCATCTCGGCGGCATGCACGGCGACCAGCACGGGGGACTGGAACGTGAGGTAGGCCCAGCGGGCCGCGCTCGTGGGCGCCGCGGCGAGCACCGCGATGTCGTCGGCGCGTTGCTCCAGCTTCTCGTCGTCGTCCGGCTCGAGGACCGGGTCGAGGCTGAACGGACTCAGCGCTCCGGCCGCGACGAACGCACCCTCGGCCGTGCCGATCGTCGGCCAGGCGATGTCGTTGACGGTCTCCGGAGGGTCCGAGCTCTCCGCCTCGATGTCGAAGCCGAAGCGCGGTTCGCCCGGCCGCTCCTTGATGCAGAAGAACCATCCGGCGTCATGGTCGGGGTCGGACCCGTCGCCGCCCTTCGCCTCGGTGACCGTCAGGTCGAATCCGAAGAAGGTGATGTCGGGTGCGACACGCGCCTCGTACAGCGGTGTCTTGACGATCCCGTCGGGCGGATCGGCCTCCTCGACGGCGGTCAACTCGACGAGTCGTCGCTCGTTGGTGGGGTGAGCGACACCGTCGTCGGGCTCCCAGCGCGCCTTGTGGGCGTAGATGATCGCCGTCGGATACTTCTTCAGGAGCTCTCCACGGATCACGAGCACAGCCTCCTGCTCGTTGTCGCCGGGGACCTCGCGGTGGTCGTGATCGCCGAGCCCGGAGGTCCGTGGCCACCGGTGCAGTTCGGGGATGTCGAGCAGCGACTCGGTCGCCTGCTCCGCGGTGAGTCCGGGTTCGGGCCGCGCTCCCGAGACGTCCCAGAACTGCCGGAACGGGGTGCCGCGCTGGTCGGTCGGGTACTCGCGCCACAGCAGCTCACGGGCCATCTCGTGGTTCAGCCCCACCATGTACGCCTCGATGAACGGCTGATTCGTCTCGAGCAGGGCGATGGTGTTGGGTGGGATGAGATTGAGGTTCGGCAACAGGTACTCGTCGGACAGGTCGCGCAGCGGTTCGTACATCGGGTTGTCGATGCGGGGGTAGGCCATCACCTCACCGAAGTCCTCGACCATGTTCTCCACCACTCGCCGGGGCAGATCGATCGCGCCGAGGATTCGCCGCGGGACGGTCACGGCGGGCTCGACGGCGGACGCCGTTCCCTGCGCGAGCGACACCAGACCGATCCGACCGAACTGCGCCGGAACGGGCTCGACGCCGACACGTTCGCTGGCCCCGTAGAGGCGGGCCCAGTCGCGCAGCGCGTCCTTGAGCCGGATCGCTGTCGGCGAGTCGCCACTCGACCCGGCGGGCGCGGCGGGCGGGTCGGTTCCGGGTTCGACGAGTTCGAAGCCGGGCGCGTCGGGGAGCCTGTCGATCGCGTCCACCGTCAACCCCCCGGGGCGGACCGAGTCGCCGCGGTCGAGGGCGGCCTCGATCCGTCGCAGCGCCCACCCGATCGCGAACAGTACGACGCCGACGAGGACGAGCGCGGCCCCGACGACCGTGCCGGCGACACCACCGGCGACCACGAGCACCATGCCCACGACCGCGAGGACGACGGCCAACGCGATGAACAGGTTCGGAAGCCATCGCCATCGTCGGAGCAGGTCGAGCAGCCGGCCGGCGATGAAGCCGGGGACCCACGTCGGCAGCGATGGCACGTCGACCGTGTCGGCGACGTCGTCGGTCGTGACCACCCCCGGCGGGGTGACCTTCGGAGGGGCGGCGGACACATCGCCCGCGTCGACCCGCTCGAGCAGGTTCCCGAGCGTCGTGCCCCCGCCGAACGGGAGCTTGCGAGCGAGGCGGGCGCCCGGACGTGTGATCCGGCGCATCGGTGCCGACAGCAGTGTCGTGCTCGCGAGCGAGGTGCTGAGACGATGGCGAACGGTGGCGGCCCCCGACGACGGGGCCCCGACGCCGGGCGCGACCTGATGGGGCGTCATCATCGTGACCTGCGCGTCGCGGAGCAGCACGTGCCGATGGGTCGGCGCCGTGAGACGCAGGAGACGTTCGGGACGCGTCTGGAGGTCGGGGGTGAGCTGCGCGAACCACCAGCTCTGCGCCACCAGTTTTGCCAGCTGCGCGAGACGGATCCGCCGGTTCGCCTCGATCACGTCACCGATCTGTCCCCAGGCGGCGTCCATGTACCGCTCCTGGTTGGCCTGCAGCACGCGTGTGCCGAAGCCGGCGGCGAGCCGGTGCCGCGGGTCCAGGTTCAGTTCGTGGACCCAGTTGTCGTCGGGGTCGAGCGAATGGCCGTCGCGGTCGAGCAGCAGACGCTGTGTCAGCGAGTGCCAGCGGCCGTACAGCGGCGAGGTGATCAGGGGATCCGGGTCGCCGACGAGATCGAGGCCGAGACCGGAGTCGGCGTTGGACTGGTCGGCGGGGCGCACCGCGTAGTCGTCGGGCAGGTTGACGAAGGCGCCCATGTCCGACTGGAAGGGTTGCGGGTACGGGACGGCCGCGGGCGGCGACTGGTCCCATTCCTCGAAACGATGGCGCGTTGCGATCTCGTCGGCGGACAGGGCCTCGTCGGGGACACGCAGCGCACCGCCGAGTTTCAGGATGCCGCCCAGCGCGGGGTCGACCACGCCACGGATGCCGCTTCCCGGGTGACGCAGGTCGACGTCGCGGACGCCGACGCGGGCATCGAGTGTGCGTGGTTCGAGGATCCGTACCAGGTATTCGAAGTCGCCCTGGTCACCCGTCCGGAAGTACCACCGGTGGTAGTACGGCACCGTGCTCCCGGCGGGTTTGCCGGCATAGTCGGCCCACGCCGAGAACGTCGCGTGCTGCGCTCCCGCCGGGTCGAGACCGAGCCCGGCGAGGCGACCGGTCTCGAACGTCGGCACCACGAATGCGTGGTAGCGCGTGTTCGCCTCGAGCCGCCGCGGGCAGATCAGCCGCGAGTACGCGATGTCGTGGTTGGACGCGACGGCCGAGGCGAGCCGTGATGCGACCGCTTCCGCATCGCCGTCGACGAGCTTGCCGTCCGCCGGTGACAGCGACGCGTTCACGTGGACGTGCGCCCATGCCCAGAGCTCCGACGCCGGCGGCAGAGCGTCCGGATCGAGAACCTCGATCGCCGGGAGCGGCCGTTGGGCGTTCGACGTGGAGTCCTTGAACTCCTCCGTCTCCTCGAGCACCACGAGGGCGATCCACGGCCGCAGCCGGAGTCCGTCGGCGGTCGGTGCCGCCGGCGTGTATCGCCAGGGCAGATCCTCGTCGTAGAACTCGATGTGTGCGAAGTAGTTCGGTTCGGCGTTCGTGATCCAGTCGCGCGGGTCGGTGCGCACGATCGCTCGCGGGTCGATCCCGATCACGTCGCCCGGGCCGTACAACTGGATGTTCTTGGAGACGGGCGCCGGTGTGAAGGGGTCTCCCGACGACGCCTCGCCCGTGACCCGGAGGTGCACGCCCACGGTCGCGCGGTCGATCACCGTCGTGTCGTTGTCGGCGGAGGTGATCTGCCCGGCGAGTCCCTGCCGCATCCACGGCAGGAACGAGTAGGTCGACAGCCGGCTCATGCACCCACCGCCTCGAAGGCGGGCAGGACGTGCAGCGCTCCCCCGGCGACACCGGTCGCCTCCTGCGCGCCGATGAAGTCGATCGCCTGGGACTCGTTGATGAAAGCGGCGACGACGGAGTTGTCCACGGCCGATGCGACGACGAACCGCTCGTGGCCGGCCTCGACCTTCTCGGCGAACGGTTGCGCGAGCGTCTGTTGATATTGCGAGAGCGGGTGCTTCGACACCGCGTTGCCACGCAGGAAGAACTGGAAGAGCCCGCTGAGCACGAGTCGGAAACGTTGGCGACGTGCCCGCACCCAGCCGGTGTCCACGGTGATCAGTTCGTACCGGACGACGCGACGAACGAGTGGCCCGGTGCGGAGCGTCGCGCCGGCGGCCGACATCTCGATGCCGCCGTGACCGGGCTCGAATGACTTCCGCGACAGCCGCTCGGCGTCTTTCAGGTCGTTGAACTGCCCGGGTGCGAACGACTCGACGACGTCGGCCCGCTTGGCGAGCTCGCTGGTGTCGACCTCGAGAGCGAGCTTCTTGACGTCCTCGGCTTTCGCGTTGCCCAGCTTGGTGATCGACTGGTCGAGCGGGACGAGGCGCTGGGTGACCTGCAGGGTGCCGACCGGGTGCAGCACGAGCGTGTCGAGCAGGTCGCCCAGTTCACGCAACGAGACGAGTGGCGATGCGTTCGCCGGGAGCAGGGTGCGCCAGTTCTCGAGTTTCTCGTACTCCGCGACGAGGAGGGGAAGGACGTCGACGCCCGGCAGCGAGGTGTCGTCGGCGTCGCCGAAGGTCTCGTCGAAGTCGACGTCGATCGACCAGAAGAGAAGAGAGATCGAGCCGGTTCCGCGGGCGCGCCACGGCGTGGGTCCGGACAGCTTGAACGACAGACGGATCGAGAAGACGTCGAACCCGAACACCCGCAGCGAGACCGACCCGGAGATCGCGATGATGAAGCTGAACGGCGAGAAGATGAACAGCGCGTCGAAGGCCAGGTGGCCGCTGATTCCGAAGTCGTCGAAGCCGAACCGCAGGTCGAGCCGTGCACCGAACTGCACCGAGTTGCTCGTCACGGCGAAGTAGCCCTCGACCCGGATCATCGCCCACGGGAGATCGACGATGCTCACCGCGATCCGCCTGGGTACCGGCACCGGCATCGGCGGCGGGTCGAAGTCGGGGTGGAAGCCGCCGACCGACAGGACGAAGACGGCGTCGTCGCCGAACGCAGCGAGGAGTGCCATCTCCCCCTCGATCGTCAGGAAGAGGATTCGCGAGTCGTAGATCGCAGCGAAGAAGTAGACGCGCTTCTTGTCGAACTCGATCGCGCCGAGGAAGTTGACCTGGAGCACGATGACCGCGACGTCGTCGGCCGGGAGGGCGACGCGCAGGATGCCGAGGATCGCGATGTTGCCGGGGATCTCGATCACGATGCCCAACGAGAGACTCGCCAACGTCGGGGTGCCCCAGCCGACTTTGACCATCGGTCCGATGACGAAGATGCCATCCTGCGGCGGGAAGAACGCCCGCAGGTCGGAGATGATGCGCTGGGCGTTGGCGACGACGTCCTGCGGGAACATCACCGAGGCGATCGCGTTCGTGCGCACGCCCTCGACGAGTGCCGGCAGGTTCATCGTGCGGTTCAGGCCGAGGATGCCGCCGACTCCGAGCAGGGTGAAACCGAAACCGAGCTGGATGCCGCCGCCGAACTCGGCCGTGATCACGATGAGCAGCGAGAAGCCGTCCGAGCCGTCGGGCATGCGCGTCGAGATGAGGCCGATCGCCTTCACCGACACGATCCCGGCGAGGTCGAGTTCGAGGACCCCGGCGTACTCACCGCGCTCGGTGTCGATGTAGAGGTAACCCCCACCCCGGACGACGCCGGCGTCGACGCTCAGGCCGATGCCGTTCGGGGGTTTGAAGTCGAAGCCGAGGTCGAGCGGACCGAGGTTGCCCCCGTCGGGCGGAAAGCTCATTCGGGCGATCACGCCGATCCGGTCGACCGCGGCCTGCAGGGGGCCGAGGTTGGCCGAGAACGCACCGGACAACTCGATCGGGACCGAGAGGTCGCCGTTGGTTTCGGCGATGCTGACCCGGAGGTAGAGGGTGGTGATCTCGATCGGACCGAGCGAGACATGCGTCGGCACGGCGATCTCGATGCCACCGCTGCCCTCGATCTGCAGACCGGTGGAGGGGGTCCACAGCGCGGCGAGATCCACGTTCGCGTCGATGCCGAAGCCGCCTGCGACAGCACCGACGAAACCGTCGGCGTTGGAGAAGTCGATGACGAGACGCCCGCCGCTCACCTCGAGACGCGCCCGGGGCTCGATGTCGACGGGCTGGCCGACGCCGGCCGACCCCGACACGCCGAGGGCCGCTGCGAACCGCTGGACCTCGAGGCGTGAACCTCCGGCCTCGCCGAGCAGGATCATCGGCCCGGCCGGCCTCCGAGCCTGGAGACCGAGGTCGATGTCGAGGGCGATCGCCCCGGACGGCGGGGTGATCGTGAGCTCGAATGGATACCGGATGACGGCGCCGATCCCGGCGTCGAATCGCGCGGCCGCGGTGAAGGTGACGGACCACAGGTTGCCGAGGGGGAGCGTGAACGTGATGTCCTGTGTCGCCGGAATGCGCAGATCGGCGGTGAGGGCGGGCGGGTTGGTGCCGGGGTCGGTCGACAGCCGCACGACGTACGCCTCGAGGACCGGTGGGCCCATCGGTGGCGTGATCACGTCGACCGCGAGGTCCAGCGAATCCAGGTAGGTCGCCAGCGGCACGAAGAGTTCCATCGCATCGAAGCTCGGTTCGCCGAACTCGAATGCCGCTGTGAGATAGTCGTCCGGAGCTGTCAGCATCGTGACGATGCGGTCGAGGAACAGCCCACGCCGTCGCAGCGGGGGCCGTGTCTCGTCTCCGGCGATGCCCGGCTCGATCGCGTCGTCGATCAGACCGAGCAGAGTCAGGGCGGTGTACACGTCTGCGCTCTTGTTCTCGATGTACTCGACGAGCATCCACTCGAGAAGCCGGCCCGGCAGAGCCGTTGCCTGCGATTCGAGGAACGTGCGCTGGTCCGGCGTCAGCCCCGCTGCCGACGCCACCGCTGCATCCATCGCGGGTTCGAGCGCTGCGATGGCGTCGATCACGTCCACGATCGCACCGAGCAGCGGCACGGCGGCGGCGACGATCGCGGAAGCGTCCTCGTCGTCGATCGCGTCGACGAGGTCGACGACCAAGGGCCCCAGCGCACCGGCCTTCACCGCCGTTCCCGAGATCGCGGTCGCCGCGTTGGCGAATCCGCTCGGCAGATTCAACCCGAGTTCACCGAGGAACGACGGAGCGGCCTCCGGCGTCATCTTGTCCTTGAGCGGTTCGAGCGCGCCTGCGAGCTCGCGAGCGATGACCTCGATGGTGCCGGGTTGGTCCGCCATGTCCTATCCCGCCACGTCGATCGCCTCGAAGTCGGTGAGATCGAGTCCGGGCAGCGAGAGGAGCAGGACCCGGTGACGCTCGATGTCGGTGCGCAGGCGCAGGCTCCCGGCGTCGGACAGGGCGTCGAGGAAGCGGTCGAGCCCCGTCGCGACGTCGCGGCCGTCGATCTCATCGGGAACCTGCGTCGGCACGTCGCCACGGGCATCGGCAACCGTGCGCAGCAGATGTGGGCCGCCCATCCGATGCCAGGCGACCGTCACGCGACGGTCGGTGTTGACCAGCCGGATGCCCTCGTTGAGGTGCTCGCTGACCAGCGCGAAGACGAGTTGGCCGACCGGGGTCCGCAGCAGTGCGCTGCGCAGATCCGAGAGGTCGGTCGAGCGGTGGACCGGGACGGATGCCGGGGGGTCCGGGACGCCCGCGGTCCACGGGGAGCCGCCGGCCGCGACGAAGGGTGGCACCGACGCCGCTGTCGTCACGGCGTTGACGATCCCCGCACCCCAGTCCTGGTTCGGCAGCATCGGGCCCGTGATCGGATCGGGAGGTTCGGCGTGGGTGCGCAGGCGGGCCCGGATCTGTTCCCAGGTCAGAGTGCGGTCGCGCTGCAGGACGAGGGCGATGATGCCCGTGATGTGCGGGGCGGCCATGCTCGTGCCGCTCTTGGAGGTGTAGAAGTCGTAGTTGCAGCAGTCGCAGCAGATCCCGTCGTTCTCGGCACCGCTCTTCGCCGCCAGGATCCCTTCCCCCGGCGCCGCGATGTCGGGCTTGGTGTCGAAGCCGGCGCGCGTGTCGGTCGTCGGGCCACGGCTCGAACTCTCTGCGATCGTGTTGTCCCGATGGTCGTAGTTCGCGACCGTGATGATCCGCCGCGCCGTGCCCGGCGGCGTCAAGGTGAACTGTCGATCCTGGTCGAGGTTCGTGAAGCGCGGATGCTGATCGCTCTTCTCGACACCGATCCAACAGTGCACGTCGACGTCGGTTCCCGCGGTCTCGGTCAGCGTGAACACCCACTCGCCACCGCGGATCTGGCCGCCCGCCGGCGGCGTGATGCGCACGAAGATGTTGTGGGTGCCCGGGTTCGACAGGTTGGTCCGGCTGTTGACGAGGATCGAGTGGCCGTGCAGCAGGAGCGTCTGCGACCCGCCGTCGGGTGCCACCGGGCCCACGGTCGCGGCGTCCCGTGGCGCCTTCACGGTGACCGACAGTCGTCCGGCGCCGGTGTACCAGAAGTCGAACTCGTCGTCGTTCCTGTCGCCGGCGACCACGACCGCCGTCATCGTGGTGTTGGCGGTGTTCGCCGGGACCGTCTTGCGGGAGTGGGACGCGCTGCCGGTCCAGAACATCTGGGGTCGGGGTTGGTCGTGGTCGTGAGAGCGGCCGTAGTTGCCCGCTGACTTGACGATGACGCGACCGGGAGGGTCGGCCGCAAGGGCGGCATCGATGTCCTTCTCGAATTGGGTCGAGCCATCGCGTGCGCCGCCCTGCGAGCCGGTGAGCGAGAGATTGACGACAGCGGCGACGGGGTGCCCGACGGTGACGGCATGCTGGTCGGCCACGGTGAACACGTGGTTGACGCCGCGCATCGTCTGGGAGTCGACCCACGAGGTCTTGACCGCGACGAGATCGGCCTCGGGCGCGACGCCGATGAAGTAGTCCGCGAGATGGCAGTTCCCGGCCTGCGAGCCGTCTCCTGCGGCGATGCCCATCACGTGCGTGCCGTGGCCGATGTCGTCCCAACTCGCGAACACCCCGGGTGGCGCACCTAGGGCGGTGTCGATGTCCGCCTTCGTGTACTCGCGGCCGCGCACGACCGTGACGTCGGTGCCCGCCGGGGTGATGGTCGTGCTGGAGACGGTCAGCGGGCTCACGTCCTTGCGCAGGTAGTTCCCCTGGAACCCGATCACGATGGGGTTGGCGGGCAGCGGCCCGCCGGTGACGGCGACGTCACCGGGCTGGATCGCAGCGATGGTGCCGAGGGCCGCGAGCACCTGCGCGGCGGTGGCGTTGAACGCGATCGGCGGGGTTTGCTGCAGGCTCCCGGCGCCGGGACGTCCGGCCGGTGGGAACCAACCGAGCTGAATCGATCCTCCCGTCGGGAGTCCGGTGGCGGTGAGGGTGTAGGGAGCGGTGAGATCGAGGAGCGAGAGCAGGCGTGTCGTGCCGTCCGATTTCCGGAACGCCTGGTGGAAGATGTCGATTCCCGAGTCGACGACGCCGACGATCACCCCCGCACCGGTCAGCCCGAGCGCGCCGGTACGGGCGGTGTCCGCATGCGTCGCCGGCACGGACGTGTGGATGTCCGGCCGGCCCTGGTCCTCGATCTCGACCGATACGACACCGGGAACCTCGACGAGGTCGGTGACGTATTCGAGCCGTATGTGACCCGACACGACGGTGCCCGCGCCGGGCGAGATGTCGCGCAGGCCGGCGGTGCCGAGAGCAGCATCGTCGGCCCCGGCGACCTCGACCATGATCGTCACCATCGAGGTCGGACCGAGAGCGCGCGCGTCGGGCGGGAACCCCTCGCGCGGAACCGGATCCGGATCCTCGAGGTGCGCGATCCCGAGATCCGTGAGAATCGCGCTCAGCCGAGAACCGAGCGCCGCGGTCACGCTGCACGCCTCGCCGTGGAACGAGATGCCCGCGGGGCAACATCGGCGAGCGGCAACCATCGGCCTACCGGCGTGCGCACGATCACCCCTCCTGAAAGTGGGACACAGCCGACTGTACTCTCGGGCGTTTGTGGGCGCACGCGGAATTTTCGGACGCCGTTCGCACCTCGTGAGGCGGCGATACGCCGCGAGAGATCGCGGGTCAGCGGTGACCCAACACGCTCAGGGCGGCGATCGCAGAACCTCGGGCCCCGGCCATGTCGAGATCGGTCACGAGCGCGAACGAAGCGACAGCACGCTGCTCGTCGCGCAGCAACGTGTGTTCCTCGACCCGTTCGAGAAACCAGTCACGGAACGACGGCTCGGCCTCGATCACCCCACCACCGAGGAGATACACGTCCGGATCGGTGAAATTCGCCGCGATCGTGAACAGCCGCCCGAGCGCCATCGCCTGCTGTTCGAAGATGTGGCGGGCCATCTCGTCGTCCCGCTCACCGAAGCCCCGAACCTGCTTCGCCGCATCGAATGGGTCGACGCCCGCAAGTTCGTGATCGGGATAGCGCGTCAACCAGTAGGGCAGGAGGTTGTTCCGGATGCCCGTGAGCGACGCAACGCTCTCAGCGTCGCCGACGAACCCGCAGTTGCACCTCGGTACCGGTTGCCCATCGTCGAGCAGACCATCCATCGGGATGTGTACGTGTCCGAGCTCGCCGGCCATCCCCGCAGCGCCCTTCACGATCCGCCCGCTCTCGATGACGCCGCCGCCGAGACCCGTCCCGACGATCGCCGAGATCGACGATCGTTCCCCGCCGATCGCCCCGAAGTGCTCGTGGTGGGCGTAGAGCGCTGCGGCGTTGCCGTCATTGTTGTAGACGACCGGCACGCCGAGCTCGGTCTCGAGTGCCGTGCGGAAGTCGTAGCCCTTCCATTCGTCGTGCGCGAAGTTGGTTCCGCCGCGCGACGAGATCACACCGTCGGCCGTGGCCGGCCCCGGTGTGTCGAAGCCGACCCCGAGCACGTCACGTCGATCGATGCCGGCCACTTCGACCGCTGCGTCGAAGGCCTCGCGGAGCGCGCCGATCGCAGCGGACGGCCCCTCGGTGACACGACTCGGCAGCTCGATCAGACGGTCGATCAGGAAGTGCCCCTCGCGATCCATGACCGTGAACTTGTTCGCCGTTCCGCCGTTGTCGAGCCCGACCAGGAACGAACGCGGGTCGTTCACACGGACACCGGCGTGCGGGGGCGGCTCGGCAACGGAGCCGACGGACCTGGAGTGACGATCATGCGACGGCGATTCTAGGTCCGGAGTCCGCGCTCGTGATCCGGTGAAGCGTCCACCGAGACGAATCGCCGTGCGGTCACCGGACACCGGCCCGGCACACCTCACCGATGCGGTACTGTCGCGGGCCCGGGCGGAGAACGAGGGGATGACGCGAGTTCATGACAGTGAAACTTCCGTATCGGTCGGAAAGCCAGGTGATCCTGCCCGAGGTGGTCCGGTCCCACGGCAACGGGAAGATCCCCAAGGAACTCCTGCTCCCCTGTGGCATCCGCAACTTCACGATGGTCGAGCCCGCCGCCCGGGCGTGCCGGGCGATGGTCGCCGCCGCGTTGAGCGACGGCATCCGCCTCGACGCCACCGGCACCTACCGCAGCTACGAGCAACAGGTGGCGCTGTTCACGCAGCGATACCAACCGACGCCGATCGCCGGAAGGAGGACGAAGACGTGGGACGGTGTGCGCTACTGGCAGAAGCCGGGCGTCGCGATGGCGGCGACCCCGGGGACGTCCAAGCACGGGCTGGGGGTGACACCCGACCTCGCGCAACGCAGTGCCGGTGGTCTGCTCGAGCCGGTCGGCGCGGCCACGCTCGCCTGGCTCGCCGACCACGGCCCGACCTTCGGATTCTGGAATTCGGTGAAGTCGGAGGCGTGGCACTGGCCGTACTTCCCCGGCGATGACGTCCCGAACGCCGTGGTGGAAATGGAGAGAAGCGGGATGATCCGCCTCCACCCGGACGTGCCGTCAGCGCCGCAGCGCCGCGAGTCCTTCTACCGCGAACTCCCCCGCGACGGTGTGCTGAGCAAATCGTCGCAGGGACTCGGCGTCGAGGCCGTTCAGTGGGCACTCACCCGCGCCGGCTTCGCCACCGGGATCGACGGCACGTTCGGACCTGCCACCGAACGTTCGGTGAGGGAGTTCCAACACGCGAAGGGCCTGACCGTCGACGGGCGCGTCGATCAGCGGACCTGGACCGAACTCGGCCTCCTCCCCGACGATGCGCGCCCGCTGGAGAACGCGACGCCACCTGGGGAGAAGAAGCCGCAGAAACCGACGAAGAAGGCGCCGGCCAAGAAGGTCGCCACCCCGGCGGCGACCCCACAGCGGGGAGCGATCGTTGCCGCGAGTGCGGCTTACCGCGCTGGATTCCGTGGCGCCGACCTCGCCGTCATCACGATGATCGCCGGCCGCGAGTCCGGCTGGCAGTCCGACCGGGTGAACCCGAACACCTCCGATCGCGGCATGTGGCAGATCAACTGGAACAACCTCCAGCAGGAGGGGTACGACGCGCTCCGCGCTCGACTCGGGATCGAGAAGGACGCGGATCTCCTCGACCTGGAGACCAACGCGGCCGTCGCGTTCCAGATGTACGAGGACGCACTCGCGTTCGGCAAACCGTGGTTTCCGTGGCGTGCCTCGGACACGGGCCGCGACGGTTCCGGACCGGGGTGGGATCCGGACGGCTCCCATACGTGGCACACCGAGAACTTCGCAGCCGAGGCAGAAGCCGCAGCGAAGGCGGTGCTCGAGAGTGGCGGGGCACCGGCCACGCCTGACGGCGGCGGTTCGTCGCCGCGAGGGATCTACACGATCGGGCCCGAGGATTCGGATGGGATGATCGCGATCGTCAGTCGCTGCACCGGGATCACGGACGCGCCGTGGGAGCTTCGACGCTCGGCCACCCACGCGGTCGCCGAACACAACGGTGTGACGCTCGAAGCGGTGTGGCGACCGGGGGACTCGGTGCGGTTCCCGGCGGCGATCGAGGGTGTCCGCTCCTACACCTTGAAGCCGGGCGACGGGCTGATCGCCATCGCCAGAGGACTCGGCCTCGGACGCAGTGCGGCAGCGCAGAAACGGGTCGCCGAGATCAACGGATGGCAGGGTTCGACGCCGCATCCCGGCGACACCTGGTACGGCGGTGCGGCCTGAGCCCGACTCGGGCCGGTCGGTGGGAGCCGGTCCTCGCCGCGGACGGGACGACGGTGGAGCTTGACGTGCGCGCCACATCGTGTCTGAGTGGGAATTCGAACGCCGACCGGCGGGCACGCCGTGTCGACGACGAGGGGGTCTGACATGTTTGCCAACAGCATCTTCGACGTCGTGATCGGTCTCGTCTTCGTCTTCTTCGTCTGCAGTCTGGTCGTTTCGGGAATCAACGAGTTCGTCCGCAAGATCCTGAACACCAGGGCCAAGGCGCTGTGGACGTCGGTCAACCGGATGCTCGACGAGTCCGACACCGCACCGCAGGAGGAGGGCATCACGGCTCGGCTCGCGCCGGCGCCGTCCCGCGGTAACCCGGTGCTGGACTCCGGGGTGTCGAGCGGAACCGGCCCGACGCTGGCGGGCCGCCTGTACGACCACCCGATCATCGGTCGTCTCGACCCCGCCCGGCTGAACAAGCCGAGCAAGATCAGCCACATCCCGCCGGCGGACTTCGCACGCGCGCTCGTCGACATCTTGACTCCGGACGACCCGGCGGGCAACAAGCGTTGGGACGAGATCGGCAGCGAGATCGCGAAACTGCCGCGTCCGCTCCGCTCGCAGTTCCAGTTGCTCTACCGGGAGGCCGAGGGCGACGTCCTCCTCTTCCGTCGAGCCATCGAGAGCTGGTTCAACGACGGCATGGAGCGGGTCTCGACCTGGTACAAGAAGCGGACACGCGTGGCGATGGCTGCCTACGGGCTGGTGGTCGCGGTCGCGTTCAACGTGAGCGCGATCAACGTCACCGCGGAGTTGTACGAGAACGACGTCGTACGCGAGACGGTCGTCGAACTCGCGGCGACGCAAGCTGCGCGGGAGGACATCGACGGGTGCACGAACCGTGCGTGTGTCGAAGACGAGATCGGGAAGATCGTGGACACCGGGCTGCCGGTGCTCTGGCGGACGTGTGTCGGTGACGACCACGACGCGCTCTGCGGGTTCGAGGACGGGCGGGCGATCGCGGGAACCATCATCGGCTGGCTGATCACGGCTGCAGCACTCTCGGTCGGCGCTGCGTTCTGGTTCGCCCTTCTCAAACGAGCGTTCCGACTCCGAACGGACATGAAGTGAACGATCGGACGACTCGGCGAGGAGGTCGACCACCGGAGCGGCGACGCCGTGTCGACGTGTTCGTCGACGTCAGTTGCTGACCGACGGGTTGAGGTCGCGCGGGTGGATCCTTCCCACCCGATGGCCCGCGCCGTCTGCATCCATCGCTCTCTGCCGGTCGAGGAGAGCCTCCACGTAGTCGTCCATGATCTGTCGCCCGCCATCGTCGAGCGCGAGCATCGAGAACCCGTCGATGAGCAGGTTGTAGGGCTTCCACGTCCCGATGAGCGTGGTGAGCAGATCGAACGAGAGGCGCACGTCCGGGGGTTCGAGCGATGCGGGCACGACCGTCGGGATCGCGTAGTTGAGGGTCGAGTAGTCCCACACCGAGTTGTTGACGACGTCATGTGTCGCCGACGACGTGTGGAGGAACGTGGCGCAGATGCGGGCGAGACTCCGCCGGTCGAGCGGATCCCCTGGGCTCGGGTAGGCGGTTTCGTCGTACAGCCCGCTCGGCAGGAGGCGATCGAGCTCCTCAGTCCAGCGGGCGAGTTGTGCGTCGTCGGCGACCGCTGCGTCGTCGGCGTAGTGGTGATCCACGTAGCGCTCGACGTACGCGTGGTTGATCTCCCACAACGCCATCGCGTCGTCCCACCACGGCAACGCGATCACCGCGTCGCGGAGCCCGCGACGATCGAACGCGACATCGGGGTCGAGCGCGGCGATGCGGAAGCCGTCGAGGTGGGCATTGATCATGGTGACGAGCGTGGGGTAGTCGTGGCTGAAAAGCGTCGTCGCGAAACTCCCGGCCCCGACGACCTGGAACTGCGCGAGCTCGCGGTTGCCGATGAGCGTGGTCTGGAACGCCGGGTGGAGCAGCCGTCGAATCGGATGGTCGGGATCGAGTTCGTTCGTCGACGCCACGACCATCGGGGTGACGTATGCGAGGTGGATCGTCACGTTGTGGACCATCGTCGTCAGATGCGTGTTGAGCGCACACAGGAGCGCCCGACTCGCACGCTCGAACCCCGCCGCGCCGACCTCGTGAAACCGGTCCGCGTACAGGACACCGCGAGTGCGGAGCCGCTCGCCGTCGACGGCGAGGACGGCGAGGCCGCCGGGCGCGAGGAGGCCGGGCTTGGGCTCGTACGGGTCGAAGAAACGCATGTCGATCACGAAATCGTCCGACGCGACGACACCACCCAGATCGGGGCCATCGTCAAGGGTCGAACCACGCCGGAGGTACATCGCGAACGGGCCGCTGACCGCCAACGCCGCGAGCAGGTCGTCCGCCTCGAGTTCGGGGGGCACCACCGGCGGGTTCGGCCAGATCTTCCGATACCGCTCCGGGTAGATCTGTTCGAGCAATCCGGCGTGGTCGGTCGCAATCGGCTCGGTCCTGGCCGCGGGGATTCTCGACACGAGCGGAAGAAGGAGCTTCCGGAAGCGGACCGCCCTCGCCCTGGACCCCGCGTGCTCGGTGCTGGGAAAGTTGCACGGTCCGAACAACCTCGCGAGTTCCGACGCGACGGGCTCGACCTCGATGTGATCGTTCCCGGGAACCTCGATGGGCAACACCTGCTGATCCTTGAACCCCCTCTCGGTGACCCTGCCGACAAGCCACCGGTAGAGCTCGAATCGCAGCCGGCTCGACATCAGGGCTGCGCGGCGCGCGATGCGTCGCCGGTCCACGGATCCTTCTCGAGATCGGGGTCGAACCCGCGCAGCGGGTGGCGAGTCGGGTCGAGAGTGGCGTCGGTGTCCCACGGTTCGAACGCGTTCTTGACGTTGCCGAGTCCGGTCGATTCGAGTTCCGGATGGTGACGGAGGATGACCGTCTTGAAGCTGGAGTCGTCGACCCACTGCAGGCCCTCGGCGGTGTACACCTCCTCCCGGTAGTCGTCGGTGAAGAACCGGTCCGCCTGCAGTCGCCGGCTGGCATTGAGGATGAAGATCTGGAACATGGTCTCCCCGAATCCGAAGTTGGTCGGCCGGTGCCCCTCGGCGAGCGTGCCGACCAGCAGGTCGAGCGACTCGACGTCGTCCCCGTACACCTCTTCGATCTTGGCGACGACGTCCTCGTCAGGGGTCAAGTCGTCGAACGTGCGGATCGGGTTGAGTCCGAGTTGGCGTCGGAACTCGTTGTACCGGGGAACTCCTCGCTCGCGGGCGCGCAGGATGTCGATCGCGCCCATGTCGAACACCGGGTTGCCCGGAACGCTGAGCTCCTGCATGAAGCGGGGAAAGTTGTTGAGCTCGAGACTGCCGGGGTGTTGATTGCCGAACGAATAGAACAGGTTCGCCATCCCGACTCGCCTGGTGACCTTCGGTGATCCCGCTTGGCGGCCGGCGGGGAACGGAAGTTCCTCGATGGGCTCGCCGGTGTCGAACCGCTTCAACTCGAGCGCCTCGGGGAGCAGCGAATGCAACCGATAGACCTCGACGAACTCCTCGGTGAGCCCGAACGGCACACCGTGCTTGTTGATCTTGTTGCCGACCAGGCCACCCATCTCCGGATTCGCGACGTTGAAGTCGGCAACCGTCTTGCGGTCTGACGCGCTCCGGAACTTGTAGGTCAGCAGGCCGTACCAGTTCGAGTTGAGACCCATTGCGAGACTCCTGTTGGGCAGGATCGCCGGCGTCCATTCGATGGAGTGGATCTTGGCCATCACCGCCGCGTTGACCAGCCGGGCGACGTTGAACAGCCGTGCATCGTCCCAGTCCGGGTGGTGCTGCTTCAGGTGGTCACAGATCGCGTTGTGTTCACGGGCGAACAGGGTGTGCAGCATCGCGAGGCCGACCCACCAGTTGCGGACCATCCCGCTGTCCTCGACGCCGTTGGCGCCGACCGGCAACGTGGCATCGTCGTCGAGCCGGAGCTTGCCGTCGACGCCGCTCCGCAGACGGTCCTGGGTCGCCTGGTCGCTGCCGTAGATCTGCGAACCGTCCCACCAGTGCGTCACCTCGTTGATGAACGTCACCGGAGTCTCCTCGCCCGACTCCATGCGTGTCGGGTCGGGCTGGGTTCGTCCGACGAACATGTGCGACTGGCGAAACTTGATGCGCGCCGGATCGTCGGCGGCCAAGGGGATCTCGATGATGTCCCGTTCGAGGTTCTCTCCGTGCGTGATCCAGTCGTGGTTCTGGAACTGGATCCACGAAGCCGCCAACAGGTTCAGGAACGGCACCTGCTCCATCCGGGCGCCGCGCGTCAACAGCCTGCGACTGATCTCGCGGGGGTTCGGCGTCATCAGCTCCACGTCGTCGGCGGGCCTGATCGCGGCGTTGTCGACGTTGCGCGGAAAACGAGTACCGGCGGCACCCTCTTTCGGGTCGTCGAGATTGTTCCAGCTGCCGTCGGCGGTGCGGTAGTGCGTCACGCCCTCGGGCCGAGCGAGGCCATCGGGCACGAAGCCGATCCTCTCGCCGGCGGGATACGTCGACCTCAGGTTGTCGCGGTTGAGCTTCTCGCGCATGAACGCCAGTGTCAGGATCCCCGTGTACAGACGCTTGCGGTACCAGTTGGTCCACACCTCGCCGCTGTACTTCCTGCCGAACGTGCGCGTCAACGATTCGAAGGCGAGGCCACCCACACTGCCGATGGCATGCCCGAGGACGTATCGGATCCGCCGCCAGATCGCAATCCTCGGCCGTCGTCTCGGCGGCTTCGGGAGCCGTGGTGACTCGGGCGGGCTCAACAGATCCCCTCGGTCGAAGTACCGAACCGGCGGCACCGCCACGTCGACCTCGGCGGTCGCGTTCGCCCTGCTCAACGCCTCCATCGAGCTCCAGGTGGCCTGATCGCCGTCCGCCTCCAACGCCCGGGCGTAATGCGTCGCAGCGTCGTCGTAGCGTTCGGCGCGGTAGTGGGCGAGGCCCAGCAGCGCCTCAGTCTCGCCACTCGGGTCCTCGCCGATCGCCTCCTCGAGCAGCGTCACGGCGCCCGCGAAGTCGCGTTGCTCGATCAGCCTGATCCCCTCGTCGCGCGCGTTCTCCCACGCACTCGCACCACCATCCGTCTTCATGCTGCCTCCGAGAGTTGGCCGCCCGCACGTTGTTCGCCGACCCGGTCCGCACGACGAGCACGATCACTTCTCGTCGACACACCGACCCGAGGTCTGCACACCGTAGTTCACGCGTCGACGGTGGATTGCCGAGCGGATCCGGCTCGCCGTTCGGCGTGCCGCCGCTAACCCGCCGGGAGGCGGTGTTTCAGATCCGTGATGGCACCAAGTCCCGGCGCATCGTCGTGGGACAGGGCTCCGAAGATCGCGATGAGGTCGTCGAGGTGCGTGCGCACGGAGTCTCGCTCCCTGATCGTCGAGCGGTTCTCGAACGCCATCACGTACTGCTTCGCCGCCTCCTCGATGTGGGCGTCGCGCTCTTCGGGGGCGCTCAACAGCGCCATCGTGAGGTACGCATCGCCGAGTTGCGACCGATCCCAGAAACTGGCCGGGGCGTCGGCGGTCTTCTTCGCCTGCTCGAGCAGTTCCGTCCCGAAAGCGAGATCCTCGGCGCTGGTCGGTCGAGCGTCGGACCCCGCGTACTCGAGCTGCAACCAGACATTGGCACTGTACGCATCGAGCTTCCCCTCGGGAGCGGCGCGTGCCACGTCGCTCGCGGCTTTGTAGTTCCGCTTCGCGAGGGCCAGCGCGTCCTCGGTGGTCGTCGGAAGCGTGGACTCGACGGCTGCGGGCACCTCGGGCTGTTGACTCAACGCGACCGCGAGCTTCTTGTAGACGGAGCCGAGCAACGACAGCCGCCCGGGTGTCTCGCCGACGGCCCCGATGATCGCCTCGAGCTTCTGCACGGCCGTTGCGAAGGGCCGCAGGTCCTCACCGCCGGTGGTCCGCGAGGCGTCACGAACCAGCATGTTCGCGTACTGCTCGATCGCCCGCAGCTCGCCACGGCCGTCCGGGCTGAGGAAGCACCGTTCGAAGGACTCCGCGGCCTTCCTGAAGTCACCGACGGAGTTGTACGCGTCGCCGATCGCCAGCGTCACGTGCGCGCTGCCGAGTCGATCGCCGACTCCCTCGACCAGGCGCTCCAACTCGTCGGTCAGTTTGCCGAGGTGCTCATCGTCCGCCTGCCCGGCGTCGCTGCTCAAGATCTTCAGCTTCTGGATCAGCTGGTTGTCGCTGACGATCGTGTCCGGGCCCTCCTTCCGGTGCGAACCGGTCACGAGCTGGAAATCGGGGTCGCCGTAGCACTGGTATGCACCCCAGGTGTTCGAGGTCTCTCCGGTGACGTCGAACGCCGCTGTCCTGGCCCGGAACACCGAGTCACCGAACGGCTTCCCCTCCAGGAGGTCGCGGTACAAGCGATCGGCGAACGCCGCGGCGGCCTGGTCGTCGACCTCCCACCCTGCGACGACGACCGCCTTGACCCCGTTCTGCATCAACTGCGTCGCGACGGTGGCCGCCAACTTGTGCGGCTGACGCAGGTGCTGTGGATCCGCCCACGACTCCAGCTTCTTGTCCGCATCCGCGGCTTCGAGGCGCCCGAGGTGGCAGCAGTTCAGGAACACGAGGTCGGGTTGCGTCGACATCGCCCGGAAGTCGAGCGCGGTGAGTCGGTGATGTGGACCTTCCCCGGTGACGACGCCACTCCGCGACGGTTCGTCGGGCTCGAAGATGCCGTGTGCCGCGACGTGGACGACGCGGTACGGCGCCGCGTGCAACAGGTTGTCGATCTCGACCCACCGGTTGCCCGGGATGTCGTCGGCCTGGGAGATGTGTTCGCTGACGACCCAGTCGGAGCTCTTCAGCAACTCGGCGACCTCGCCCGCCTCGCGACGAGCACCCGGCAACCGGCCGAAATTGGTCGGTGGATCACCGATCACCAGTGCCTGCAGGCCGGTCGGACGCACGGAACCCTGTCGAGTGGTCCGCTCGCTCTGGAGTTGACGGAGGAATCCCGCGCGCAGCGCGAGCGCCCCCCTCGCCTTGCCCCCCGAATCGCGGGCGGCGAACAGTTCCCAGGGCAACTGTCCGAGCTCTTCGTCGACGACCAGATGCATGTTCTCCGACAGACCGAGTTCGAGCTTGACCCGGTGCGGCAGGAGCAGCTCGTACAGGGTCTGTCCGATGTTCCCGGCACCCTGACCATCGATCGCCGCGCTGACGTAGTCGCTGATCTTGTCGAGGTCGACCTCGTGGATGATTCTGTCGGCCTGGGCCTGCCGTGCGAGCACGGAGACGGAGATCCTGCTGATCGGCGAGACCTTCGACGGATCCGACTCCTCGGGCTTCTCGAGCGACGCCTGCATCCGTATCCACGGTCGACCGGAGGTGTTGTGCGATGGCGCGCCGGGACGACCGCCGCCCCGTGGTTCGACGATCTCGCTGACATCGAGATCCAAGGTGTCCAGGAGGCTCTGGTCGATCTCCTCACGGATCGCGCAGAGCACCTTTGCGGCATCGTCGGCCTGCTGCTCGTACAACTCGATGAACTCGAGGTCGAACTGGTCGGGCCGGTCGCTCTCGAGGCGGCGCAGCGCACCCATGACGCCTTCGACGATCGCGACCATCGACGTCTCGATCCCGAGTCCGAAGCGGCCCGGTGTTGCGATCAGCACCGCGGACAGTCCGAACGGCTCACTCCGATCGAGACCGGCTTCGATCCGCCTGCGGGCGAGCTGCAGCACCCCGTCGGTGATGCCCGCCGTGAGAATCGACTGGGTGAGCAGGCCGAACTCTCCCAACCCGACCACGACCGCACCACCCGGGCTGCGACCTTCGGTCCGCACGACGAGCGCGCGTCCGGGCTCGTCGGCGGTCAGCCCGAGGCGATACCGGGCGTCGAGCAAGCCGCCCAACTTCCAGTCGAGGTAGCCCTCTGCGCCTTCGGCCGGCATCCGCGCGTAGTGCCCGACCGCGACCGGGTACTTGGTCTGCTCGAGGCTCGCATTGACGACCTTGATGCTGACCCGCGGCCGATTCGGTGCGTCGGACTCGCCGCCGACGAGCATCGAGAGCGCGTCGTCGATCACACTGCGGTCGTCACTCGTCGGTGGCCGGACGACGCCACCGCGCGTGCCGGTCTGCGCCGTCAGCGGCTTTCGGTCGACGTCTCCGATCGGCAGCATCGTCGGGATGCCGGCGCCGACACCGCGGCGCGCGGGTGGCTGCGCGAGGAAGCGATCGGTCGGTTCCGAGGCGCCGTCTCTGATCAGGTCGTCCAGCTTGTCGAGCACCGTCTGGTCGGAGATCAATCCGCCGTGCGTCGCGTCGACGAAGTACATCTTCATCCCGTCGAGTTCGCCGAGGCTGTGGGCGACACGGCCGTCACCCATCGCGAACTGCCCGATCCTCATGTCCCCGCCGTCCTTGACCTCCACGCGGAAGGGGGTGTCCTTCCCGTAGCCGGCGACGTAGCAGAAGCGCTCGGCGTGGACGCCGTCCCGACCGAGCTGTTCGTGGGTGGCCTTGGCGCGGGCGAGCAGGTCTGCGCTGATGTGCGAGCCGTCACCCCACTTCGCCGCCGTGTACAGGTCGTTCCAGTGGTCGTCCTCGACCCCCTCGACGCCCTGCGCGAAAGGCAGCATCTGGTACACGCCGGGGAAACCGGCGACGATCTTCGCAACCTCGTCGCTGTCGTGCCGACGGTCGATCGCCGCGAGCCCACGCACGGCCAGTTCGGCGCCGAGCAGGGTCATCGGGATCGAGTACGACCCCCGGTTGGGGGTACCGAGCATGACGAGACGTCCGCTCGAGGCGCCCGGGATGTCCGCCAGCTCGTCCCACCGCTGCCGATGTTCGGCGATGAAGGCGCGCACGACGAGGCCGCCCATCGAGTGGGCAACGAAGTTGACCCCCCTGGTGGGGTGCTCGGCTCGCAGCCGCTCGACGAGTTCGTCGAGGCGATGCCCCGACTCGACGACGTCCTCGCGCCAGTCGAACGGGAACAGGTGGACGTCCCAAGTCCGCGCCAGGCGGGTGATCAACGGGACGTAGGTGCGGTTGAGTCCGACAGCGGTGACGTCGCCAGCGCCCCCGTAGGCGAGTTCGGCCAACCCGCCGCGAGCGAGCCGGAGCGCGTCCACCCAGATCGTGCGACCGTCGACCGCGAGGTGGGACCCCATGATGCCGGGCAGCAGGATCACCGCGTCGCGCTGTCCCGTCGGGGGCGAGGCCGTCTCGGCGACGCCTCCGGACATCGCGCCGATCTTCTGACGAATCGTGTCGGGCAACGACTTGACGCCTGCGATGATCGACTCGACCGAGGTGGACTCCGCGACCGTCGCGATCTCCGCCTCGGGGTCCGTCTCGGATTCGGGGATCTCCGGCGTCGTCCGGGCGTCTTCGTCCGCCGACAACCACGTCAACATCTGGCGCGTGGCGCGCGCGTTCTTCCAGAACGAGCTGTGGTGCACCCCCCGGGCGGCATCGAGCACGAGCCGCTGGCCGGGCTTCACCTGGAATCCTCCGGAGCGGACGTATGCACTCGAGGTCGGCACGATGCGATCGTTGCGGGCCTGCCCGAAGTACATGTCGAGCCCGTCGTCGAGTTTCGCCCGCAGGAACCCGGCGGTGGCGGCGGGCGCATACTCTGCGGCGATCGAACGGAGCACGATGTGTTCGGGCACCGGTTGGGAGTTGAGTTCGGTCAGGTAGTCGCCGCCGGGCTGCATCGCGATCAGTCCGTCGAGACCGGGGAGCGCGCCACGGAACACGACGTCGGCGAGCATCTCCAACACGAGTGCGAAGCCGTCGGACCCGGGGATGTTCCCGACGAAGTTGGTCACGCCGTCGAGCAGCCCGGCCGGTCGCTCGGGATCCGCGATCGGTGTGCCCGCGTTCGGGGATGCGACGAACACGATCGAGCGAATGTCGATCCTGGAGCCCTCGGTCAGCCGGGCCAGCTCGCGGGCGACCAGCCCCCCGCGGGAGTGAGCGAGGATGTCGAGGCTCAGTTCGTGACCGTCGAGGCGCTCGAGGAGGTCCTCGGCGTTCCTTCGGGGCGACGGAGAGAGCGTGGGGTGGTTGTACGCGAACATCCGGTCGTCGTACGCCGAGCCGAGCCGACGGACGGTGTCCTCCGAGAAACCGAAGGTGCCGTGGATCGATCCCATGAAGCCGTGGATGACGAGCAGGCTGCGGTCGGCACGGGTGAACCGCGTCAGATCGGGCGATTCGACGCTTCGCGTCGTGTAGTTCCCCGCGTTCCACGTGCGCAGCGCCGGCGGGTTGCGTCGTTGCTCGTACGCGCCGACGGCGGCACCGGTCGCCGCACCGACCGCCTTGTGCATCCCCTTCATCGCGATCACCCGCAGCTGGCGCCGCACCAGACTCGTGACCCGCCCACGACTGCCCGGCGCAGCGAGGGTGGCGGCGAGACGCACCTCGTCGGCGTCCTGGTCGGGGATGAACCAGCCGAACTGGCCGTTCTCCTCGACCAGGACGATGCGTCGCTCGTCGGCGTCCCGCCGGCCCAACTCGACGACCACCTCGCCGGCCCCGTCGGAGCCGCCGCCGCGGCGTCCGACGCTCGTCTGCTCCGCCTCGTGGACGGTCGCTTCGGCCACCACCTCGAACTCGACGGAGCCCTCGTACGCGGTCGCGTGACTCCCGAGCTTCGTCCACGCGTCGTCGACGGCGGTTCCACCACGCTTCGCGGCAGCGGTGCCCCACTCGTACTTCAGGCTGAGGTTGTCACCGTGGATCTTGACGCCGTGCGGCCCCTCGTTCGGATCCCGCGGCCCGGCGGAACTCGGAACTCGCGCGCTCGGCGGGGGCGTCGCGGCCGATGGGGCGTCGGCCGACGGGTCGCCGAAGTGCAACACGACCGGCAACTGCTCCTCGGTCGGTGGTTCGAGTCCGATCGAGCGGGCGCGGTCCGCAATGACGTCGGTGTTGTCGGTGAACCGGATCGGCACGTTCGGGTAGTGCTTACGGAGCATCTGCAGCGCATCGGCGTCGGGGTGCCCGAACTTCGAGCCGTCCGTGCAGATGAGCACCATGGCGGGGTCGATCAGGTCGAGGAGACCGTCCGTCATGTTCTGGCGACTGCCGTGGTGCGACAGCTTGAACAGGCTGACCGAGAGCTTGTTCTCGCCCCGCTCCTGGAGGACCTGCTTGATCGTCGCTTCGAGGTCCTTCGCGTACGCGTCCGCTGTGCAGAGCAGCTTGACGTCATCGATCTCGAGCAGGAAGGCGATACTCGATCCGTTGGCGGCGCTGTTGTCCTTGCCGAACACGCCTGGTCCGCGGGTTGTCTGGTCGTCGGCGTCGACTTCGTCGTCGAACGCTTCGAAGAGGTTCGCCAATGCGGAGCCCCGCGTCGGCGCCGGCCATTTCTTCAGGAGCCGCTCCAACCGCTCGCGCGAGGGCGAGAGCAGCGTGCAGCGTGCCGGACCGGGAATCCCGTCCAGCTCGACGGCCCCCGATTCGGGCACGCAGATCGCTTGTCCGTCGACCACGCGGTTCCGTGTTCCGTCGGGGATCAGCTCGTCGAGTGCATCGCCCTGACGCGGACCACGCGTCGCCGGGTTCGGGTTGATCAGCTCGTCGAGTTGATCGCGCCCGTTGAACCAGATGTTCTCGGTGGCGAGGTGCTTCTGCTCGAGCGCTTCGATCACGCCTTCGATGTGGTCGAGATCGATGTGCGTCACGACCACGATGTCGACTTCCGTCGGCTGACCGGTCGACGCCGATTCCTTCAGGTACCTGCCGAGACCCTCGTCGTAGCTGCCCTTGAGCCCGCCGTCGATCAGGATCCGGTATGGCCGTTCGCCCGCGTCGCCGTATTCGATGACGAGGCAGTCGCCGCACTTCGCCGGCAGTGCCCGGAACGTGACAGCCGTCATCGCCCGCTACCCGTCGTCTCGCCGCGTGCGAGCCGCGTGAAGCGGTCTCGGTCGACCGTTCGGGTCATGTCACCGTGGCCGAGGATCACGTGCATGTTCGCCGTCGCCAGCATGTATCCATGCTCCAGCAGGGACGCGCAGACAGCGGTGCCGAGCGGCTTCAAGGTGGTCGCCACGGCCGACGACGCGGCCGCGATGTCCTTCCACTCGTCCTCGGACACGCCGTATCGGTCGAGAAATGCTCGCGCCTCGTCGGCCCAGACGTTCTTGTCGCCGGGAGTCCAACCGGGTTTCGCGGTGAAGGCGTCGACGAGGCGATACGGGTGGTCCTTGATCTGGACGAAGACGCCGTCGAGGTCGCTGTCGGCGGCGCTCGTGAAGAGCCCCCCGAGGGCCTGGCGACGATGCGACGTCGAGACGTCGTACTGGACGTCCTTGGAACGCATCAGCGCGTCCAACTCGAAGCGCCATCCCCCGCTGGGCATGGGCCGCAGACTGTTCCAGTCCGACGAGGCGTTGACGACCACGAGTTGGCGGGCTGCCGCCGACTGGGCGCCGGCGAGCCCCGGCCACCTCCGTGCGCGATTCGAGAAGCCGTACTCCCAGCTGTCGGCCATGTTGTCGTACACGCCACCGTCGACGACGACGATCCGGTCGACCGTCACGTCACCGTGCGGTGGGTGATCGTCCGCCGTGAGCGTTCCCGGAGTCAAGTTGAGTCGATCGAGCGGAACCACCCGGGCACGGAACGCACCGGGGACGCAGGCCGACGCCTGGACGGCAGTCGCCAGCGGTACCGACGACGGACGAGTCGTGCCACCGAACTCCCACCCGTAGACGAGGCGGTTGCTGAAGTAGAACGTCGTGCCTCCCTGCATGTCGGTCGTGCAGATGACGTGGTGAACGCTGAGGTCGCGGGCGCGCTGGTCGGCGAGGCTGGTGTGAGTACCGCCGAGCAGTTCCTTGTCGAGTGCACGTTCGGTGGCCGACGATCGCTGGGAGAACAGCCACAGGCTGAGCCACCCGAACACGACGAACAGGACGAGGGCGATCGCCACGACGGTGGGCAGCCGTGCGATCCCTGCAACGACCATCGCCAGGAACGCCAGGACGGTCAGCACGGCGCTCGCGAGGAACGAGCGCAGGTACCACTTCGTCGCCGGCGCTCCGCCCTGGAGGATGCCGCGCTCCGCGATCGATTGCACCGTGCGGGCGATGTGCGCCTCGATGTCGGCGACCGGCGCAGTCCCGAAGTCCGGTCCGACCATGACCGCACCGTTCGCGATCGACCCTCCGGACACCGAGCCGATCGAGACCGTTCGCCCGCACAACCCGGCGTCGGCCATCGCGAGGAGGGCGCCGAGGCCGAACACCGTCGCGCGGTGACCACCTCCCGACAACGTGATGCCGATGTCGCGCTCGACCGGCTCGGTGCTCATGTCGCACCGGCTTCATCGGCCGACGCATCGCCGGGAACCACTCGGCAACCGTTCGTCATGTCAGGACCTCCACATCTCGTCACGGAGCATGGCGATGACAGTACTCGCGGTCACGGGCCGCGGATTCCGGTCGGCGCCGACACGCCCGACCGGGGGATCACGGGCCGACGCCGGACAGGATCTCGATGATGTCGGACGGGTGCCGCTTCTCGGTGAGCCGGACCCCGAGCAGCCCGGTGGAAGCGATCACACCCGGTCGGAGCACCCGCTGCGCGAGGCGACCGACGACGACGTCCTGATCGGAGATGCGTCGCGCTGCGGCGGTGCGATCCATCGGGGCGAGAGCCGTCGCGAACCGCCAGGCCTCCGAGCGGGCGCGGGCGATGCTGAAGTTGACCACGGCTCTGTCGGCATCGCCACCGAGGTCGTCGACGAATCGGTACAGCGGCGACACCTGGTTCAACCGGTCCTGAACCGTCTGCACCAGCCCCGCCAGTACGTCGTTGATCTGGTCGAAGCACGTCTCCAACTCGACGATCTCCGCTCCCGGAGCGACGGTCGCGCACGCGACGCCGAGGTCCAGATTGATGTGTGCGTTCATGCCGAGGAGCAGGTGCTGCAGAACCGTCGGCCGCCAGGTCTGCGCCGCGCCGAACGCAACCCGCCACGACTCGGTCGGCTGTCCACCGGAACGGTGGAGCCGCACGGCATCCAAGTATCGCCGAGCGAACGCAATCGTCAGGTCGGACAACCGGTCCGGCGTCGTGAATCTGCCGTCGGCGAGACCCTGCTCGACGCTGGTGGTGACCCCGAGATACATGGCGCCGAAGTAGCCGTTCGGGTCGTGGCGTTCGCGTGCATCGTCGACGATCCCGCGCATCTCCGAGACCAGCTCGCCGATCATGTCGACGCGCGATCGGGTCGGCGAGCGCGGCGCCGGACCTCGGCGCTCACTCCGGCCCCGTCGCACCCGGGAGCCGATCGCGGACAACACGTCCACGGTCGTCGCGGAACCGAGCCTCGAACGAGTACGCCTCGGCTTCGAGGGGGTTGTGGTGGTACGCGGTCGGACGGTCGATGTAGGCGGGCAGTTCCCCTCCGCCGTCGAGATAGCCCGTTCCGTACGCGCACGCGAACTTCGTCTCGCCACCATGACGGCGGACCTGATCGACGTGCACGAGTTCGTGGATCAACCCGACGAGGTCCCGAGGATCTTCCTCGTCGAGTTCGTCACGCCAGTAGATGGTGTTGCCGAACGTCATGGCATAGATCGACCCGTGCTCGCGGAACCGGTTCGACGGCAGCCGGCACCGGGTACGGACGCGGACGCCGTGCAGGTCGAGGTCCGGGAACAACGGCTGGAGCCGATCGATCGTTCGGGAGTGCAACGGGCGGGGGGTACGATGGATGTTCGCGATCTGCGCCGACCGCTTCGTCTCACGGAAGACGGTCTTGCCCAGGTCGCACCCGACCGGAACGACGCGGCGCTCCCAGATCCCGAACGCGTCGCCGATGGACCGGATGGTCGACCACAACGCCATGCCCGCATTCTGACACGGACTCGACCCGGGACCCGACGCGATCTGCCTCAGGTCGACGCGTCGCTGACGTAACGCTCGGCGAATTCGTCGGCGCGGACGACCATCACTTCCCCCGTCTGCTGGCGGACGATCCAGTCTCCCGGCCGAGCGGTCACGGTGGCCTCGAGCTGGTCGCCGACCACGGTCTCCACGACACACGAGTCATCGCTTCGGTAGGCCAGGACCGGGGCGCTCTTCACCCATCGGTTGGCCCCGACCGCCGAGTGTGACCGCTCGAACTCGTCGACGGCTGCGCCGTACGACCCGTCCCCTTCGGCCACGACGTAGAACGGGCCCGTGAGGCGCTGCTCGCCGAACGGAGTGTTGATCAGGGTCCGAGCATCGGGATCGGTCACCTCGACGAGCACCGCGGTCTTCTCGAAGCCGTTCCGCGGACGGTACGGGGCCGCGCGAGTCTCGTCGAAATGGTGTACCGGCGGACCGTTGGCCATGTGCACACGATACGGACAGGGCGGGAACGGCAACGTGAAGCCACCGTCGGCAGCCGGGGCGCGACCTGAGGACCCGTGGTGCCGTCTCCGCCGTGCCCGTGAGGCGGAACACGCTTCCCAAACGACGACAGCCCAACTACTGTGCCTTGGCGGCAAGTCACTCGGCCGCTCGAATCGGGGAACGACGTGCGCTCGGGACACCGTCGGGTGAACCGACCGCGCGGCGTGCGGACGGGGATGCTCACTGGACTCAGTCCTGAAAGGGGAGAACCGAGATGACCGACTATCCGACGTATTGGGACAAGCGGGTGACGATCGACAAGATCGTCTCGTCGAACACGTTCAAGGGAATGCACCCGAAGATGCAGGAGCGGGTGCGAGCCCTCATCGAAGCATCGGGTGGCAAGGTCGGACTGGGCCAAGGTCTGAGAGACCCGAAGCAACAGCTTCAGATGTTCCTCAATCGCCATGTCCCGGACCCGAACGGCAAGTACTCCTACGACGGCAAGCGGTGGCGACGGCTCCCGGGAGTAGCGGCAGCGGCGCCCCCCGGGAAGTCGATGCACGAGATCGGCCTGGCCGCCGACATGACCGGAGACATGGCCTGGGTGCGGGACAACGTCGCGCGCTTCAAACTCCAGACCTTCGAGAACGTCAACAACGAGCCATGGCACGTCCAGCCGGTCGAACTCGCTCGCGGTCGCTCCTCCTACGAGGCGAACCCCGCGTGGGGTCTGCCGCCGTGGAACGGTGGGGTGACGGCCCCGGCGAGCCCTGGGGACACCACGACGACTTCGTCCGCGCCACTCACACCTGCTCTACGCGTTCGCCCCGGCGACAGTGGTCCGGCGGTCGACGTGTTGATCGAGGCACTCATCGCCCGCGGGCTGCTACCGGACTCGTCGGCCGGCCGGGACGGGGTCTACGGACCCGACGACGTGAAGCTCGTCGAGGAGTTCCAGCGGAGCAACGGTCTTGCCGTCGACGGGCAGGTCGGTCCGCAGACATGGGGTTCGCTGCTCCAGGTGGTGAAGCCGGGCGACACCGGCGCGCATGTCGTGGTCCTCCAGGTGGCGTTGATCGTTCGCGGGCTGATCGGCGACAGCGCCGGGAACCGAGACGGCAACTACGGGAACGCCACGCAGGACGTGATCCGTCAGTTCCAGACGCTGGCGGGGCTGGGGGCCGACGGCGAAGTCGGCCCGAAGACCTGGACCGCGCTGATCGGCGAGAAGAAACCCATCGCGGTTCGGACCCGAGGAGGTGGCGACGGGGACGACGAGTTCGATCTCGACGACATCGACATGCTCGCCGTCTACGAGGGCCTTCCCGCGGAGTGACGGACGCGAGGGATCGATGGTCGCGCGACCGGTGCTCCGGGGCGCCCCGGGCATCACGATGCCCGCCATGAAGACCTGTTCGAACCACCATTGGGGTGACGCGTGGACGCGTGTGGCGGCCGGGCGACACGACGGAGTCGGACATGCAGTACCACCTCCACGGTTTCACCCCCGGTGATCCGGCTGTCCTCCCGGTGGCGCCAGACGTCGAGGACGGGCTGTCGGAGTTTCCCCACACCATCCTCAGCCAGGCACGGATCCACGACTTCTACCTGGAGACGATGCAGCGCTCGCCGAGGCGTCTCGTTCCCGACTACGGACGCCGGTTCACAGGCTTCACCGTCACGAACGCAGGTCCGTTCGGAGACGCATCCGGTCAGCTCGACCCTCGAGCGGGTCGATCCGGGCCACGCGGGCGAGATCGAAACGGTGCGGTCTCGCTTTCTCGTCGGTTGCGACGGGGCGCGGAGTTCGGTTCGCACGTCGCTCGGTGCCGAGCTCCGAGGGGATGCGGCCAACAAGAGCTGGGGTGTCATGGACGTGCTGGTGGTCACGGACTTCCCGGACATCCGTCTCAAAGCGGCGATCCAGTCGGCGCACGATGGAAGTGTGCTCGTCATCCCCTGCGAGGGCGGATACCTCGTGCGCATGTACACGGAGCTGGGCGAGCTCGAGCCCGGGGAAAGGGCCGGCGATCGCGACATCTCGCCGGACGATCTCATCAACGCGGCGCGACGAGTTCTCCACCCGTACACCCTCGACGTGAAGGAGGTCGCCTGGTGGTCGATGTACGAGATCGGTCAGCGCCTCACCGATACGTTCGACGATGCCTCGACCGACGATGCCGACCCCGGCGCGCCGCACGTGTTCATCACCGGCGATGCCTGCCACACCCACAGCCCGAAGGCCGGACAGGGCATGACTTCGACCGCGAGATGGAGAAGCTCTTCTCCGCTCGGGCGGGTGCGGCGGGGGGATCCGTCGACGACGAGGGGCAGCAAGCGAAGTTCCAGCGGTACTTCACGCAGCACGCACGGTTCACCGCCGGGGTGGAGACCCGCTACGAACCATCGCTGATCACCCACGCCGCGCCGCACCGGCATCTGGCGACAGGACTGACCATCGGCAAGCGCTTCCACTCCCACGCCGTGGTTCGACTCGGCGACGCACGACCCGTTCACCTCGGCCACACCATGAAGGCGGACGGGCGCTGGCGCATCTTCGCCTTCGCGGACGCAGACGACCCGACGCACACCTCATCGCGACTCGCCGAGCTCTGTGCATTCCTCGAATCCGGTCCGCACTCGCGGGTCCTGCGGTCCACACCCCCCGACGCGGACCTCGATGCCGTCATCGACGTGCGCGCCGTCTGCCAGCAGTTCCACCGCGACCTCGCGCTCGACGCCATGCCGCCATTCCTCCTGCCGCGGAAGGGCCGCTTACGGGCTCGTCGACTACGAGAAGATCTTCCGCCCCGACCTGCACCGCGGCCCGGACATCTTCGACAGCCGCGGTATCGATCGTGCCAACGGCTGCACGGTCGTGGTCCGACCCGACCGGCACGTCGCTCACATCCTTCCGCTCGACGACCACGCGGGTCTCGCCACGTTCTTCGCGGGCTTCATGACCGACCGGCGCCGAACCGCATGACATGTCCCGGGCGTGGTGATCCGGCGACGGTGGTGAGGCTCAGCTCGGGCCGGCGGCCCAGCCGGTCACCGCGACGATCTCCAGCAGCAGCATCTGGGCAAACGGCTCGTCCCGGTACTGCGGGTAACGCTCGGCAAGCTGCGCTGCCAGCGCCGCGGACCGGCCGGCCGCGGCGTCGCCGTGCCAGCGCAACTCGGCCCGGACCCACCACAGGCCTGACCAGTCGCGGGGGTCCCAGTGTTCGATCAGCAACGTGGCCCTCGGATCCGCCTCCATGTTCCGCACCCGCTGCAGACGCAGCGACGACTTGGGCTTCACACGATCGATGGGCACACCCACGAATCCGTCGTCGACCGCGTAGACGACGGGCACCGCGTCGACACCGCGTTCGGCGTGCACCGTGCACAGCACGCCGTGGTCGTGCGCCGCCAGCCGAGCCTGCGCGTCGGCCCCGAGGAGCCTCACGACCGCAGACCGTTCACCGAGCGGCGCACCGTCACATCGCGTTGACCGCGGGCAGGATCTCTTCGTTGAGCACCTTGAGGTCGTCGAGCGTCTTGGACACCGGCACGTCGGTGAACGGCGGCCAGATCAGCGGCATCGTCAGTCCGGCCTCCGCGAGACGCTTCAGGTTGTCGGTGATCTGCTCCTTCGTGCCGATCAGGACGTTGCTCGCCTTGCCCTGGTCCGCCTGGTCGGACTTCTCGTCGGTGATCACGAACCAGTACATGCTGCACAGCTCGAGGTCGTCCATGGCGTTGGGCTTGCCGAGCTCTTCGAGTTCGTGTTGGATCGGCCCCCGCCACTCGATGAGCTCCGTCGGCGTGTCCTGGATCCCGATCCACCCGGCGAGGTTGTACTTCGCGATGCGGTTCGCCGAGCGCTTCGGGTCCTTCAGTCCGCTGAAGAAGATCGGCGGATGCGGATCCTGGATCGGTTTCGCCCCGAACCCGCACCGATCGAAGTCGGCGAACTCGCCGTGGTACTCGAACAGCTCGTTCGTCCAGATGCCCTGCATGATCTCGATGGTTTCGCGCACGTGCGTGTGACGCTTCGGGAAGATGTGCGACGCGCTGGCGGCCGCGAACTCCTCCGGCATCCACCCGGCCCCGACACCCACGTTGACCCTGCCGTTCGAGAGGTGGTCGACGGTCGCGATCTCCGCGGCGAGCACGCCCGGAGCGCGGTACGGCGTGTCGGTGATGCTCATGCCGATCCTGCACTTCGACGTGATCGCCGCGAGCCACGGAATCAGCGGCCAGCCCTGATACCACTCGCCACGCGAGGTCACCGGCAAGGACTTCGGGAAGCCGTCCATCATCCCGAACGAGTGCGTCAGCTCCTCGCGATCGGACGCTTCCGGGACCACGATCCGATCGAGCGTCCAGATCGAGTCGAAGTCGAGATCCTCCGCGAGCTGGGCGAGATCGCGGAGCTCCTGGACGGTCACCTTGTCGCGGAAGTTGGGCAAGTAGAGAGCGAGCTTCATGGCAGACGGCCTCCTCGGCATATCGACATGGAGTCGACCAAAGCGACCGCAGAGCACCACACGTGCGAGCCCCCCGACCACGCTGACCGCTCCCGGCGGTTCCTCGTGACAGTTGTATCACTTCCGAGATCCGCACGAAAGAGGGTGACGACGACCGCGTGGGGCAGCTCGCCTCGCCGGACGGACCGTCAGCTCTCCGAGGCTTCGGCATCGAGCCGGTCGCGGAGATCCCGCTTGAGGACCTTGCCGTAGTTGTTGGTCGGGAGGGCGTCCACGAAGCGGTAGTCCTTGGGCCGCTTGAAACGAGCGATGGTGTCGAGGCACGTCCGGTCGAGTTCGTCGATCGGCGGCGGGTCTCCGCTGTCGGTGGCCACCACGAAGGCCACCACCGACTCGCCCCACTCGGGGTCGTGCCGGCCGACGACCGACACGGCCCGGACCCCGGGATGGCGGAGCAGCGCCTCCTCGACCTCCCGGGGGTAGATGTTCATCCCTCCGCTGATGATCAGGTCCTTCGACCGGTCCCGCAGCGTGAGGTATCCCTCGGCGTCGAAGCTGCCGACATCGCCGGTGTGGAGCCAACCTCCGCGCAGCACCTCGGCGGTCGCCTGCGGCTGGGTCCAGTAGCCGGCCATCACCACATCACCGCGGACCACCACCTCCCCGATCTCACCGGCCGGGAGCTCGCGATCGGCGTCGTCCACCACGCGCACCTCGACGTCGGTGCGTGGAAAGCCGACGCTCTGCAGGCGGTCACGCCACCGGGGATGGTCCCGGTCCGCATGGTCGGCCTTGGAGAGGGCGGTGATCGTCATCGGCGTCTCACCCTGGCCGTAGATCTGGGCCAGGCGGGGCCCGAGGACTTCGAGCGCGTCCTCCAGGTCGGCCAGGTACATCGGCGCGCCGCCGTAGATGATCGTCTTCAGGTGGGACAGGTCGGTGGCCGCGACGGCCGGGTCCGCGGCCAACCGCTTCACCATGATCGGAGCGGCGAAGAACGACACGCCCGACCAGCGTCGCAGGAGCACAGCGAGTTCGTCGCCGTCGAGCCCGCCGGACGCCGGCACCACGCTCACCGCCCCACGGGCCACGTGCGGTAGTCCGTAGAGGCCGGAACCGTGAGAAATCGGCGCCGCGTGCAGAATGCAGTCCTGGGACGACACCGGGTCGATGTCGGCGAAGTAGCTGAGCGACATCATCAGCAGGTTGCGGTGCGTGAGAGTCGCCCCCTTCGGCCGACCGGTCGTGCCGCTCGTGTAGAACAGCCAGGCCGCCTCGTCCGGCCGACGGTCGACGATCGCGACGGGAGCCGAGCCGGTGAGCCGGTCCCACCGCTCGCCGGGCGCCGAAACGACCGCGCGCACTGACTCGACGGTGCCCACCAGCGACTCGGCGTCGTCGGCGTGATCGGCATCGGTCACGACGACGGATGACCCGCTGTGACCGAGAATGTACGCGATCTCGTCGCGGTGGAGGCGGGCATTGACCGGGACGGCCACGAGGCCGGCGTGCCAGATGGCGAACAGCGCCTCGAGGTACTCCGCCCGGTTGGACATCACGATCGCAACGCGATCACCGGCTGCCAAACCGAAATCGTGACGCAATCCCCCGGCTGCGCCGGCGGTCCGCGCGGCGAATCCAGCCCAGTCGGCGTGGACGCGCTCGCCGTCGGCCAGCGCCGGCTCGAGGGGTCGCCGCCGGCCGTGACGCTCCACCCAGGCGGCAAGGTTCATCGCAGCGTCCCGCTCGCGTTGGTGACGCCGACCACGTGGAGACCGTGTCGTCCCAGCACGGGTCCAGCGTAGCTCCCGTGCCCGTTCGGCGAGGCGCTCGGACGCTCGGCCGTCGGACCGAGACGGTCGACAGGGAGTCTCGAACCGAGCGATTGGGAGCACGAACGTCGGCTCGGATCCCGGCGCACGCCGCGGCGGGTGGCCTCAGCCGACCTCGACGACAACCTTGCCGAGCGCGCGGCCCTCACCCACACGACGCAGAGCCTCGGCCACGTCCTCCAACCCGACGGTGCGATCGATGTGGATCGCGACGCGGCCGGAGGCGCACGACTCCGCGATCGGGCCGAAATGCGTCGGACCCTCCCGGACCGCGAGCACTCCGAGCCGGCGTCCCGTGAGCAGGCCGACCATCGTGCCGACCGTCACCACCTGCAGCAGGGTCGACACCGACCCCCCGACACTCCGATACCGACCCCCGCGCGCCAACGCCCGCCGGTAGGCGAACACCGACCGATGAGCGACGAGATCGAGGATGTGGTCGTACTGCTCGCGACTGCGGGTGAAGTCGTCGCGGCGGTAGTCGATCACGTCGTCGGCGCCGACCGAGCGCATGAAGTCGAGCTTGCCGGCGTTGTCGACACCGGTCACATGGGCACCGGCGTGTTTCGCGAGCTGGATCGCGAACGAGCCCGAGCCACCACCCGCCCCGTTGATCAGAACGCGCTGCCCGGCCGTCACGTCGGCGGTCCCCTGCAGCGCGATCGCCCCGGCCTGCGGAATCGTCGACGCCTCGTTGAACGTCAGCTCATCGGGCTTGTGGGCGAGAGCGGACTCGGGCGCAACGGCCAACTCGGCGAAACCGCCTTTCAACAGGAGGTTGTCGCCGTACACCTCGTCGCCCGTCCGGAACCGCGTGACGTCGTCACCGACGGCCTCGACCGTTCCGGCGATGTCGGAGCCGAGCGTCCGACGGGCCGGGGCGCGCAGGCCTCCGATGCGAGCGTAGAGAGGCGATCCACACAGGCATTCCCAGTCGCTCAAGTTGATCGACGTCGCGGCGATCCGGACGAGTACCTGGTCGGGTCCGGGCGTCGGCGTCGGCACGTCCTCGACCCGAAGCACGTCGGGTGGGCCGTAGCGATCGAAGACGACGGCTCTCATGCCGAGCCCTGCTCCGACCGGCGAACGACGGTCTCCTCCTCGACGTGCCAGGTCGAGGGTTCGACCAGCCGGCCCATGCGGAGGTGGAAGCGCAGCCGTTCGCCCTGTTCGACCTCGCGGTCGAGGCGGAACATCCTGTTCCCCCAGCTGGTCAGCGGTGCGAGCGGCGAGGTGGACAGCGTCGTCGCATCGTCGAAGAGCGCCTCGAACCAGACGCAGCACCCGTCGAGGATCGCGTCGACAGGTGCGGTTCGCTCGACGACGTGCTCGGTCGGGAGCGAACCGAGCGATTCCAGGGTGTGCAGGTCGAACTCGAGCACCGGTGAGACGTCACCCAACATGGACGCGACCGATCCGGGACGAGCCCAGAACTGTTCGTTTCGGCCGGTGTCGAAACGCGCCGCGGTGAGCGACCCGCGCATCGCACCGAGGTCGATGCCGTCGGGAAGGTCGATGTTCCAGAAGCGACGGACCCGCATCGATTCGTGCATGGTGACGGGCTCCACGAAGAGTCGGAACCGCGCCGGGAGGATCCGTCCGTCGGACCGCAGGACGCGGTCACGGAGGTCGAGCACGTTCTCGAGCATGTTCTCGTTGAAGAGTTCGTCGCCCATCTGTTCGTGCAGCACGACGTCGACCGGTTCGGGTGGTGTGAACTCGCGACTGTTGGCCCGGACGAACTCGATGTTGCGGAGGCCGTTGTGCCGTGCGATCTCACGCGCCACCTCGATGAAGTCGGAGTGCTCGACGGCGTACACCCGCTCCGCGCCTGCCCGGCTCGCCATGAACGCGAGCAGCCCGGTGCCGGTACCGAGGTCGACCACGACGTCGCCGGGTTGCACGTTGCGGTGGATGGCACGGTGGTACGCGTCGACGCGGATCGAGTCGGAGAGCATCTCCTCGTGTTCGGCGAGCCCGGCGAAGTTGGTTTCGTTCATGAGGTCGTACACGACGCCCATCAGCCACTCGCTGGCCGCGATCCTGCCGGCGGCGAAGCCGACCGTCGATCGGATGGCGCTCGACGTTGCGTGGCGCACCCGCTCGATCATGCCGGGAGGCTACGGGCAGAGCCGGACGCGCGGGTGTCGGGCGGCGTTCGAACGACCGGACGCGGCAATCATCAGCAGATCCGGGGAAGCTGTTCGCCGAGCGGGCGGTCGACGACCCGGGTCGCGCCGAGCCGCGTCCGGGCGACGACGACGCCCGGGTGCGCATCGACCACCGTGCCGATCCGGACCGCACCGGCGGAGGCGGGCTCCCCACGCATCGCCTCGACGACCGCCTCGGATCTCTCGGCCGGCACGAATCCGACGAGCCTGCCCTCGTTGGCGACGTGGATCGGGTCGAGCCCCAGGAACCCGCACGCCGACCGGACGGCGTCGGGGACCGGCACCACCCGCTCGTCGAACTCGACACCCACGCCCGCAGTCTCCGCCAGCTCGCACAGGCTGGCGGCCAGCCCCGCGAGTGCAGTCGCGCACGGCGTGCAGGTCGGGGCAGGCGGCGAGCATCGCAGAGACGACGGTGTGCAGGGGGGCGGTGTCGGAGCGGATCTCGGTGCCGAATTCCAGACCCTCGCGCACGCTGAGCACCGCCACGCCGTGCGCCCCGATCTCACCCGAGACGACGATCGCATCGCCGGGCCGGATCCGGTACGGCGCGAGGTCGACACCGGCGGGCACGATCCCGACGCCGGCGGTGTTGACGTAGAGCCCGTCGCCGTGACCGCGCTCGACGACCTTCGTGTCGCCGGTCGCGAGCCGGACACCGGCGCGCTCGGCAGCACGCCCCATCGCCGTGGCGACCCGGTGGAGGACGTCGAGTTCCAACCCCTCCTCGAGGATGAAGCCGGTCGACAGGGCGAGCGGTCGGGCGCCGCTCATCGCAAGGTCGTTGACGGTTCCGTTCACGGCCAGCTCGCCGATGTTGCCGCCGGGGAAGAAGAGCGGTTGCACGACGTAGCTGTCGGTGGTGAAAGCGAGGCGCGCTCCCGGGGGGAAGTCGCGGTCGACGTCGAGCACCGCCGCGTCGGTCGGCGTGGCTCCCTCGGCCGCTGCACCGAACGCCGGCAGGAAGAGGTGCTCGATCAGCTCCGCCGAGAGCGTGCCGCCACCACCGTGGCCGATGACGATCCGCTCGTGCTCGCGCAGCGGCATCGGACACGACCAGGCCTCGATCTCGTCGGACGTGGCGATGCGGGTGTCGCCATGGTCAGCCATCGGTGCCGCGCCTGCCCATGGTGACGGGCGTCGCGACCCGGCGGTACTGGAAGTAGGCGGCGCAGGCACCCTCGCTCGACACCATCGTCGCGCCCATCGGAGAGCGCGGCGTGCAGGTCGTGCCGAAGCACTCGCACCGGTCGGGCCTGATGAGCCCTTGCAGCACATCCCCGGCGCGGCAGGCCGCCGGCTCGTCGACCTCGAGCTCGCCCACGTCGAACCGCCGCTCGGCGTCGAAGTCGGCGTAGTCAGCCGCCAGCCGCCACCCGCTCGCGGGGATCATGCCGATGCCGCGCCACTGGCGGTCGCACACCTCGTACACGTCGGCGAGCATCGCCTGCGCCGACGGATTGCCCTCCGTTCTGACCGCGCGGGGATAGGCGTTCTCGACCGCGCTGCGCCCGGCCTCCAGCTGATTCACCGTGCGGCGGATGCCATCGAGCACGTCGAGTGGTTCGAACCCGGTCACGACGATGGGAACGCGGAACCGCGCGGCGAGCGGCGCGTACTGCTCGGTCCCCATCACCGTGCACACGTGCCCGGCGGCGAGGAACCCGTTCACCCGCGAGGTGCCCGACGTCATCAGTGCCTCGATCGCAGGTGGCACGAGCACGTGACTGACCAGCATCGAGAAGTTGTCGAGCCCCCGCCGGCGTGCCTGGAACACCGCCATCGCGTTCGCCGGTGCGGTCGTCTCGAAACCGACCCCGAAGAAGACGACCTGCTTGGCCGGCTCGTCCTCGGCGATCGTCACGGCGTCGAGGGGCGAGTAGACGACGCGGACGTCGCCGCCGCGCGCCTTGACCGAGAAGAGGTCGTGGGTGCTTCCCGGCACGCGCAGCATGTCGCCGAACGAGCAGAAGACGACATCGGGGCGGGCGGCGATCGCGAGCGCCCGATCGATCATCTCGAGCGGCGTGACGCACACCGGACAACCCGGTCCGTGGATCAACTCGACCTCGGGGGGAAGGAGTTGGTCGATGCCGTTGCGGATGATCGAGTGGGTCTGGCCGCCGCAGACCTCCATGATCGCCCACGGCCGGGTGACGGTCCGTTCGATCTCGGCGAACAGGCCCGCCGCCAGTTCGGGGTCGCCGAACTCGTCGAGGTACTTCACATCGAGCCGCCTGCCTCACGCCCCTCGACGGGGGCGGCGTCGGGCGGTGCAGAGTCGAGCGGGGCGGGCATCGACGAGTCGACGCCGAACTCGTCGTCGAGCAGCCCGACGTCGCGCATCATCGCCAGCGTCTCGAGTGCCGAGACCTCGTCGAGCAAGGTGATCGCGAAGCCGGCGTGGATGATCGTGTAGTCACCGATCCGGGCCTCGGGGACGTAGGCGAGACAGATCTCCTTCGTGATGCCACCGAAGTCGACCGTGGCCATCTTCGTCCCGCGGTCCTCGCGGATGTCGGTGACCCTGCCGGGAACGCCGAGACACATCAGGAGCTCCTTTCCGACGCGACGTCGAGCGCGGCGACGCCGGCGACGACCGCCTGGCCGAGTGACAACCCACCGTCGTTGGGTGGGACGAGCCGGTGGCTCAGCACCTCGTACCCGTCGAGCCGGGCCCGCACGAGCCGGGTCAGCATCGCGTTCTGGAACACCCCGCCGGTGAGTGCGACGGGCCGTCCGGCACCGTGGCGTTCGGCGAGGCGCCCGACGACGTCGGCGACCGCGTGGTGGAACGCCGCGGCGAGGTCGGCGGGTACGGCTCCGGCGCGGACCCGGGCGACGACGTCGGCCAGGACCGGTCGGGGATCGATGATCGCGACGCCGGGACCGTCGACGAGGTCGAACCACAGCGCGTTGCGGGTGGGGTCGCCGTGCTCGGCGAGGTGTTCGAGTTCGATCGCCGCCTGCGCTTCGTAGCTCACGCGGTGGCGCACACCGAGCAGCGAACTCATCACGTCGAACAGCCGCCCCATGCTCGTCGTCGATACGCAGCCGACATTCCGGGCGACCTGGCGGGGCACCACCGAACGCTCGACGTCGTCGCAGGCGAGAACGGCGGGGAGGTCGGCGTGGAGCGGCAGGTCGAGGGCGGTGAGGTAGGCGAGCGCGATCCGGCAGGGGTTGCGGACCGCCTCGTCGCCGCCGGGGAGCGGGAGCGGGGCGAGGTGGGCGACGCGCTCGAAGCCGCGATAGCCGGCACGCAGCACCTCGCCGCCCCAGATCTGTGGCGACCCGTCGGCCGCGTCGCCGAAGCCGGTCCCGTCGAACGCGACACCGAGCACTTCGGCGTCGAGGGCGAGCCCGTGCTCGGCCATCACCGCGGCGACGTGCGCATGGTGGTGCTGGACGTCGACGATTCGTGCTCCGGCACCGCCGGTGGCACGGTCGACCGCGGCAGGGTCGAGTGCCCACCGGCGGGTGAGGTAGCCGGGGTGCCGGTCGACGCCCAGCGCAACCGGCACCGTCCGGTACATCGTGGTGAAGGCGGTCACGCTCGCCTCGAAGGCGGTCAGGGTCGCCAGGTTGTCCATGTCGCCGATGTGCTGCCCGACCCACGCGTGCCGACCCGACGCGACACAGCAGGTGTTCTTCAGCTCGCCTCCGACGCCGAGCACCGGCGGCACCTCGAACGCCAGACGCACCGGCACGGGTGCGTATCCCCGCGACCTTCGGATCGGCTGGACCTCGCCGTCGACCACCCGCACCACCGAGTCGTCGCAGGGAACCTCGATCGGTCGGTCGTGGGTGCAGAACGCATCGGCGAGGTCGGCCAGTCGATCGCGAGCGTCGGCGTCGTCGAAGCAGATCGGCTCGTTCGACCGGTTGCCCGACGTCATCACGAGGAGCCGGGGTGGCGCGACGTCGGCGCCGGGCACCCGCTGGAACAGCAGGTGGTGCAACGGTGTGTACGGCAGCATCACGCCGATCAGCGGGTTGGCGGGCGCCACGCCGGGGGCCAGACGGCCGCCGGCGCGCACGAGCAACACGATCGGCCGGGCGCGGTCGGTCAGCGCGTCGGCCTCCACCGGGCCGATCTCGGCAACGGAGACGGCGCTGGGCAGGTCGGGTGCCATCACCGCGAACGGTTTGTCGGAGCGACCCTTGCGCTCCCGCAGGAGAGCGACCGCGCGCTCGTTCGCGGCGTCGCAGGCGAGGTGGTAGCCCCCGAGGCCCTTGATCGCGACGATCTCACCACGGGCGAGCATCGAGTGGACCCCGGCGAGCACGTCGTCGGTGCCGGACACGGAACCGGTGTCGCGCACGAGGGTCAGTCGAGGTCCGCACGCCGGACAGGCGATCGGTTGGGCGTGGTAGCGCCGATCCGACTCGTCGCCGTACTCCGCGGCGCACGCCGGACACAGCCGGAACCCCGCCATCGTCGTGGCCGGCCGGTCGTAGGGCAGGTCACGGATGATCGTGAATCGTGGGCCGCAGTTCGTGCAGTTGACGAACGGGTAACGGTGGCGCCGATCGGCCGGATCGTTCATTTCGGCGAGGCAGTCGTCGCACGTGGCCACGTCGGGTGGTACGAGCGTCCGCGGTCCGGCGGCGTCGGTCGACCCGACGATGCCGAACGTGGCATCGCCGACCGGTGACAGTTCGGTGACGTCGATCGAGTCGACGTGAGCGAGCGGCGGCTGCTCGTCGGCGAGGCGACGGGTGAATTCGTCGAGTGCGCCGATCGGCCCCTCGATCTCGACGAACACACCGGCAGCGTCGTTGCCGACGTGGCCGGCCAGGCCGATCTCGGTGGCGAGCGCGCGCACGTGGGGCCGGAACCCGACGCCCTGGACGATGCCGGTGACCGCGAGGCGGCGGCGCGCCCGGGCATCCGACAGAACCCGAGCGATGCCCCCGTCGACATGGGCGCGGTCGGCGTCGCAGGGCGGGTGGCCCCACGCGTGCACCACCTCGCCGTCGAGCGACATCGTGAACCCCTTCTGCTCGTCGCGAACCGATCTGATGCTCCAGTATCCGGACTGTTCCCGTCAGGGTCAAACGGCACTTCTGTCGGCATCGATCGATGCTTGATCAGGACCGGTCGTCCTCGCGGGCGGAATCGGGCCTCCGAGTCCGGGTTAGCGTCGGCGGTGATGCACGAGCTGTCGATCTGCACATCGATCGCGGCGATCGTCGTGGAGCACGCCGACGGCCGACCCGTCGCGCGGGTCCACCTCGACGTCGGACACCTCCGCCAGGTCGTTCCCGACACGTTGCGCTACTCGTGGGAGATCGTGGCCACCGATCCGCCACTCGCGGGGTCGGAGCTGGTGGTCAACCACATCCAGGCCGTGCTCGGGTGCCGGGCCTGCGGATCGGAGACGACGATCGAGCTGCCGGTCTTCCGGTGTGCCTGCGGGTCGACCGACACGGTCGTGACCGCCGGACAGGAGCTGATGGTCACCGAGCTCGAGCTCGTCGACGCCGTCGACCAGGCGGAGGCCGACAGGTCGTCGGCCGGGACCAGGAGGTGACGATGGGACGATTCCACCACCACGGCCACGACGGCCACGAGCACGGGCACCATGACGAGGCACGTGACGTCGGCGACCACAGCGGGTACCCCACCGGGACCGTCCGGGTCGAGGTACTCCAGGCCATCCTCGGGGAGAACGACCGCACCGCCGCGGCGAACCGCGACGACTTCGCACGCCATGGGGTGCGCGTCGTCAACGTGATGTCGTCCCCGGGCGCCGGCAAGACGACGCTGCTCCGCGAGATCTTCCGAGCTGCCGGCGGGGCGACACGATTCGGTGTGGTCGAGGGCGACATCGAAACCGCCATCGACGCCGAGCGGCTCGCCGAGGTGGGGGTTCCGGTGTCCTTGGTCAACACGGCGAACGGGTTCGGCGGAGAGTGCCACCTCGACGCGACGATGGTCCGATCGGCACTGCCCCGCCTGCCGCTCTCCGAGCTCGACGTCGTCATCATCGAGAACGTCGGAAACCTCGTGTGTCCTGCGGAGTTCGACGTCGGCGAGAACGCCCGTTTGATGGTGTGCTCGGTGACCGAGGGAGAGGAGAAGCCACTCAAGTATCCGGTGATGTTCCGCTCCGCCGACGCAATCGTCGTCAACAAGACCGACCTGCTCCCCCACCTCGACTTCGACCTCGATCTGTTCCTCCACAACGTCGACTCCGTGCATCCCGGTGTGACCGTGTTGATGGCATCCGCCCGCACGGGTGAGGGCGTCGACCGGATCGCGGCGTGGATCTCCGCGATCTGACGCACGGGCTCACGGACGTGAGAACGTGAGCGGCAACGACACGATGTCGTAGATGCCGATCGGGCTGCCCCACTCGATGTCACCGTCGAGGCGCAACCCGCGCATCCTCGGCGCCAGGAAACCGAACGCCTCCTCCAGTTCGGCCCACGCCAGCCCCGCACCGAGGCAGTAGTGCGGGCCCGCCCCGAACGACAGCGGTCGATCGGTTCCCCGATCCGCTGTGATGTCGAACTCGCTCGGGCGCTCGTCGTCGCGGCCTTCGCGGTTGGCCGTCCACGTGCACACCAGCACGATCGTTCCGACCGGGAACAGGACGTTGCGGTACGTCAGCTCGTCGCGGACGATCCGAACGGTGAAGGGGGACACCGGCTGGAACCGGAGCACTTCGTCGGCAGCGGCGCGCGCCAACCCCGGATCACCCGCCAGCGACTCCCACTGGTCCGGATGCTCGGCAAACAGCCGCAGCCCGTGCGCGAGTTGGTTCTCCGTCGTGTCGATCCCGCCACTCAGCATCGCCATCACCAGGCTGACGACGTCGTCGCTGTCGAGACGGTCGCCGTCGATCTCGGTGTCGATCAGCTCGCTGACCAGATCGTCCTGCGGCGAGCGACGATGATCCTCGACGAGCCGCTCGACGTACGCCTCGAAGGCCGCCGTCCCCTCCTCGATCTCGGAGCGGCGCGTCTGCAGCGCCTGGATGTCAAGGCGTTGCTGGACGATCGCCGAGTAGCCGCGCAGGAGCGCCGCGTCGGTCACCGGCGCACCCACATTCAGGGCGATCATCCGCGACGGAAACGGGCGGGCGAACGCATCCATCGCCTCGAACGCGTCGGCCCCGTCCAGCGCGGACCACAACTCGGACAGCTGCTCGCGCATCGTCGGACGCCAGCGATCGGCCGCCCGTGGAGTGAACGATCGGGACACGAGCCGCCTCAGCCGCTTGTGATCGTCGCCGTTGCGACCGAGCAGGCCACGCTCCATCACGCGGTGGATCGGCCCCTCGCTGATGCCCATCAGCTCCATCATCACCGCACCGGGGAACTCGAGTGCCGGGGACTTCAAGAAGAACTCGGCGGCCTCGCGTTCGAGCACCGAGACGCCTGCATTGTTCCGTGCGATCCACGACGCCGCGCGAGCGTCGGCGAGTGTGGCGTCGAGCCGATCGCCGACCATGCCGGGCTGTGCCAGCTCGAGCATCGGAAGGTCGAGGTCGGCGAGCAACATCGGCTCAGCGCGCCGCAGCGGCACGCGGATCGTTGAAGGCATCGTCGTCGACGACGAGTCCGCCGTCGGAGAAGAGCCGTTCGGGGCTCGCGATCTCGGGCCCGAGACCGGGGCCCACAGGTGCCGAGCAGAAGCCGAGCACGGTGCCGCCCTGCGAGTAACCCATCAGCGCGCGCAGCTCCGGCGGGAGATCCTCGGCGACGTCGGGCGGACACGACAGGTACTGGTTCTCCTCCTGGCGGAGCCAGTTGAGGGTGTAGTGCAGCAGCACACCGAGCCGATGGGTGTCGGTCAGGTTGGTACCGCCTCCGGAATCGCTCGATCCCGACCGCGTATTTCACTCCGCTTCAGCTTCCGAGGCGACGAAGCCCAACCCCGTGAATCCGTAACGCCCGCACGACACCACGGACTCCTGGAGTCCGAGACCGCCCGAGATCGGCGGGCGTGCGAACGACGGCGCGCCCAGAATGTGCGTCGGGCGACAGCCGATCGCATCTCGTGTCTACTGTCGATCTCATGGGGATTCAGGTCATGGTGGTGTATCGACCGAAGGACGGGCGAGGAACCCTGGGCGACCTGCCCAATGCCTCGGTCTTGTTCGCTGAGTTCGAACGGATCCACATCCACTGAGTCGTACGATCCAAGCGACGTCGGGCGTGTCGGACAACGGCACGACCACGACTGCCGGACACGAGTGCGGGCGATCGGAACAACCGGGAGCCCGGCGAGGAGCGCCGTCTCGACCACCCGAGCCGTAGGTCGCAGGCAATCGGTGAGATCCTCAGCCGGCCCGGACCGGGCAGGCGACCTCTCCCCGGAGCCGGACCCGCAGGGCCCACGCCAGCAGTCCCAGCGCGACGACACCGAGATAGGGCTGGACCGGAGCGAACCAGGTCAGCGCTCCGGAAGTTCCGAGCGCAATCACGACCACCTTGTTGCAGATCGGGCAGCCGACGGCGAAGAACGACAGCAGCCCTCCGAGGCTGCCGAACCGGCTGGGTCGGTCGAGCCCCGCGGCGGCGTCGGTTTCGACGGTGGGGCCCACCTGGAAGTACGTGGCGAAGAGGAGGCCGCTCAGCACCGCCGTGATCGCCAGAACCGGCACGGCCCAGGGCTCGACCGGCGTGCCCTGCCGCCCGAACACCGGGTTGGGGATCACGTCGGTCGGCAACCCGATTGCGAGCGCACCGACCGTTGCCATCGCCGCTGCGAACCGCCAGCGCGCCCTCGTCCAGCCCTTCAACGACTCGAGCACGACCACGATCCTACCCGTACGCCGTGGTGTCGGCCGATCGCGGTCGACGTCAACCGGATTCCGGAGGTGGACGACGCCGCACCCGGACCGACGCCAACGGCACGTCGGCGGCCATCGACAACACGACGCGTGGCTTCACGACGTCATGCCTTCCAGTCCGACGAGGCCGCGCAGGATCTCGATCTCGCCGAGGTGGCGCAACCCGTGTTGGTAGATCCAGCACTCGAACCCGTCGAGGACCGTGATTCCCGCGGGTCCGGCGCAGATCGCACTGAAGGTGCTCGCAATCTGGCCGGGGAAGGGACGCGCGATCACCACGCGCTCGAAATCGGCCGGGTCCATCGACTCGACCTGGGCTTCCGTCCGCGCGAAGACCTCACGCTGATACTCCTTGAACGCCATGCTCGATCTCCATCGAGTCCACCGCGCGGTGGTAGAGCGTGTGCATCGTCCGCAGGCGGCGGAGCAGGGAGTCCTGGACGAGATCCGACATGGAACCAATTTGCCGAAGACGGATCCTCGCGTTCGCAGTGGCGTCGTCATCGCGACCACGCCGCCCGAGGGCAGGGCCGCCGCTCGACGGTCGATCACAAACGCACTAGTGTGGCCCGCACTCGACGAAGGAGGCCCCGCGTGCCCACGTTTTCAGCAATGGCTCAGACCTTGCTCGGTTCGGACGCCGTCGCCCATGTGTGGACGACCAACCCCGATGGCAGCCCGCAGGTCTCGGTGGTCTGGGTGATCGCCCAGGACGACGAGATCCTGTTCGGCACCGACGCCGCGAGCCAGAAGGCCAGGAACCTCTCACGCGATGACCGCATCGTGCTCTCGATCGAGGACGAGGAACGCAACGAACGCGGCTACCAACGCCACCTCGTGATCCGCGGCCACGCTCGGATCGAACCCGGACCCAACCCGGCCCTGATGGACCGGCTCGCGACCAAGTACACCGGTTTGGAGCGCCACCCACTCGCGCTCCGTGACTCGCCGACCAGCGTCGTGGTGCGTGTCGAAGTCGACCGCCTCAGCGGCGTGGGACCGTGGATCGACGAGACCGCGACATCCGTGACAGGGAGTCGGTGACCGACTAGATGTTCGTCATCCCGCCGTCGACCCGGATGGTCTGACCGGTGACGTAGCTCGAACGGCTCGACGCGAGGAAGCACGCGACATCGGCGATCTCCTCGGCGGTCCCCCACCGCTCCATCGGCACGCGTTTCGCGAAGCCCGAGCGGACCGCATCCTCACCGAGCCGCTCGAACGTCGACTCCCACATCTCGGTGTCGACGAGCCCGGGCGCCACGCCGTTGACGCGCACACCCTTGCTCGCCCACTCGTTCGCGAGGTTCTTCGTCAGCGTGTTCAAGCCGCCCTTGGACGCGGCGTAGGCGCCCTGCGTTCCACCCGCACCGGTCGCCGCCGTCGACGACACGTTGACGATCGCCCCACGCGAGACGAACAGCGGCTTGGCGAAGACCGAGCACAGCATGAATGCCTGACGCAGGTTGACGAACAGCGTCTCGTCGATCGCCTCGCCGGTCACCTTCGTCGCCGGCTGGTTGCGTTCGATCGCCGCGTTGTTCACGAGCACGTCGAGGCCGCCGAACGCAGCGATCACGGCACCGGAGATGTGCGCAACGGAATCCGGGTCGGACAGATCGGCGGGGACGACCACCGGATCGTTGTCGAGGTCGGCGGCGATCGCCTCGAGCCGGTCGGCGGATCGCGCCACCAGCGCGACTCGGGCCCCACCCACGTCGAGCTGGCGCGCGATCGCCTCACCGATGCCACGGCTCGCGCCGGTGACCACCGCACACTTGCCGGCGAAGTCGAACGTCATCGTCGAACCGCTCAGCGACCGGCGAGCGCAGCGACGACCGGCGCGAACGACTCGAGTGCATCGGACTGAACGGTCACGTACGAACCCTGCCAGCGCTCACGCTGTTCGATCAGCTCGTCGGCGAGCTGCTCCGCCGTTCCGACCAGCGTGTGCGGGCTGGCGAGGAGCGTGGCGGCGTCCATCCCCATGCCGGCACCGACCTTCTCGGCAACAGCGTCACGGGCGTCGGTGACGATCGTGACGAACTTGAGGATGCTGATCTCGATGTCGTCGTAGCGGTCGCCGGCGGCGGCGCGGACCCAGCCGATCTTCTCCTCGGTCGCATCGGCGGACATCGACGCGATCGCCTCGGGGCCGATCTTTCCCTCGCCGACGTTCGGGTTGACGCCGACGATGTCGGCGAGGCGAGCCGCCGTCGACAGCACCCGCTTGCCACCACCTCCGACGATGATCGGCGGCCCACCCGCCTGGACGGGCCTGGGGAGGCCCTTCATCTCGGTGATCGTGTAGTGCTCGCCGTCGAAGGAGAATGCCTCGTCGCCCCACAGCCCGCGGAGCACCTCGATGGCCTCGATCATCCGGTCGATCCGGACACCGGGACGGTCGTGGACGATGCCGGTCGACGTGTAGTCCTCGGTCATCCATCCGGCGCCGACGCCGACCTCGAGCCGCCCGTCGCTGAGGAGGTCGAGGGTCGCTGTCTCCTTCGCGAGCACCGCTGGGTGACGGAAGTCGTTGGCGAAGACCAACGCCCCGACCCGGAGTGTGTCGGTGGCGGCGGCCGCCATCGACAGCGCCGGGATCGGCGAGAGCTGATCGCCGAAGTGGTCGGGCATCAGCAACGCCGAGTAGCCGAGGTCCTGGGCCTTCTTCGCCGTGTCGGTCCACTCGGCCGACGAGCGGGCCTTGGCCGCCATCACACCGAAGCGGAACGGTCGCGGATGGGTCATCGTTCGTCCCTCCACACGGGACCGGACATCCGGCCGTCGATCGTCGATTCGATGGTCACACGGAGCTTCATGTGGTGAGCCTGTCATATCGGTCCGCGTCGACTGCGAGCGGATGATCTCAGGATCGGTCGGCGGCATCGATCACGAGGTGGGCTCGCTGCCCCACCGCCTCGACACGCGCCGCATTCGCCTCGTCGGACGCTCGGACGAACGCCGACGCTTCGGCGCGGGTCTTGCCGAAACGCACGTGGCGACTCACCAGTCGCTCGACCCGGGTGTCCCGGTCGAGATCGAGGTGGGCGATCGCGTCGAACCGGTCGCGCAACTCGACCCACGGCTCGGTCTCGAGCAGGAGGTAGTTCCCCTCGACGATGACGATGCGGTCCGAGGCGCGCACGCGGATCCGGCCCGGGCAGGGTTCGTCGAGCGCGCGGTCGAAGTCGGGGAGCTCGACGTCACCGTCGGCCGCCGCCAGCCGGCACACGGCAGCGACGAACGCGGCGGCGTCGAATGTCTCGGGCGCACCCTTGACGCCGCGGAGCCCGCGCTCGTCGAGCGTCGCGTTGGGGAGGTGGTAGCCATCCATCGGCACGACCACCGCATCGAGCTCGAGTGCGAGGGCGCCGGCGAGTGTCGACTTCCCGCTCCCGGGAGGCCCGGCGAGGCCGAAGAGGAACCGCCGAGAATGGTCAGCCCGGGCTCGGATCCAGCCGGCGACCCGGAGGGCTCCGACGCGTTCGGGGTTCACCGCGTCCACGTCGCGCTAGATCCGCTCGAAGTAGCGACGGCGCTCCCAGTCGGTGACCGCTGCGTCGTACGCGTCTCGTTCCACGGTCAGGAAGTGGCCGTAGTGATCCACGGCGGTGTCGCCGAGCAGGCGACGTGCGTCGGCGCTGTTCGTGAACCGTGCGAGCGCGGCGGTCAGCGTGGTCGCGACCATCGGGACACCGTCGGCGGCGTACGCATCACCGGCGAACTCGGCAGGAGGTTCGATTCGGTTCGCGATACCGTCGAGACCGCTGGCGAGCGCGGCGGCATAGGCGAGGTACGGATTGACGTCGGCTCCGGGAATCCGACACTCGATGCGCAGGCTCGGCCCGCGCCCGACGATCCGAAACCCTGCGGTCCGGTTGTCGGTGCTCCAGGCGATCCGGGTCGGCGCCCACGATTGACTCCGGTAGCGCTTGTAGGAGTTGACGGTCGGCGCGTAGCACACCATCAGATCGTGGGTGTGGTGCATCCAACCGCCGAGGAACCAGCGGAACAGGTCGGTCGGACCGTCGTCATCTGCGAAGACGTTCGAGGCATCGTCACCCTCGCCCGACCACAGGCTCAGGTGGATGTGGCAGCTGCTGCCGGACTGGTCGGCGTCCGGCTTGGCCATGAACGTGACCGCGAGTCCCTGCCGTTCCGCGAGTTCCTTCATCGCCTGCTTGACCACCACGTGCCGATCCGCCATCGACAGAACGTCGGCATGGCGGATGTTCAGCTCGTGTTGACCGATGGCCGCCTCGCCCTTCGAGTTCTCGACCGGGATCTCCGAATCGCGCAGCGCGCGCCGTGCTGCTCCGACGTAGTCCTCCACTCGCGCTCCCTGCAGCAGGTGGTAGTCCTCGTTGTACCAACCCGCTGACGTGAGGCCGGTGTATCCCCGGTCGTGAGCGTCGCGGTAGCTGTTGCGATACAGGAAGAACTCGAGCTCGCTCGCCGCCTCGATCACGAAGCCGGCTCGCGTCGCGTTCTCGATCTGTTCGCGCAGGATCGTACGGGGCGCCACCGCGACGAGGTCGTGGGTCGCGTCGTCGCGGACGTCGCAGAGGACGATCGCCGAGCCGGGTGCCCAACCGCAGCGGCGCAGCGTCGACAGGTCGGCGACGAGATGGAAGTCGCCGTAGCCGCGTTCCCAATTGGCATACCGATACCCGTCGACCGGCTCCATCTCCATGTCGACGGTGAGCAGGTAGTCGCAGGCATGGCTTCCGCGATCGATCGTCTCCAGGAAGAACTCGGCATCGAATCGCTTGCCCAACGTTCGGCCGTAGTGGTCGGTGAACGCGACGACCACCGTGTCGATGTCGCCGCGGGCGATGTCGGTGCGGAGTTCGTCGAGCGTCATCGGAATCCTGCGAGCGTGCCCCCGCACGCATCGACGAACACCTCGGCGGCGAACGCCTCGGTGAACGGGACGGGATTCCCGGCCGCGGACGGGTCGAGCGCAGCCGCGGCCGCGATCTCGTCGGCACACGCCGGGTCGACACCCAGATCGGTGAGACGGTGCGGAACACCCAGCTCGTCGCACATCGACACGATGCGCTCGACGAAGCCCTCGTATCCGCCGGGGATGCCGACGTAGGCAGCCAGTCGCGTGAGCGTCGCCTCGACCGCGGATCGGTTCGCGAGCAGCACGTGGGGCATGAGTACCGCGTTGGTCATGCCGTGGTGCGTGTCGAAGCGAGCGCCGATCGGGTGGGCGAGTGCGTGCATGCCACCGAGGCCCTTCTGGAACGCAACGGCACCCATCGCCGCGGCCGCCATCATGTGCGTTCGACTCCCGAGATCGTCCGGCTCACGAGCCACCCGCGGGAGGTGCTCGAGGACGAGGCGGCATCCTTCGAGCCCGATGCCGTCGGCCATCGGATGGTAGGTCGGCGCACACAGCGCTTCGAGCGAGTGCGACAACGCGTCCATGCCGGTTCCGACGGTCAACTCCTCCGGCAGCCCGACCGTGAGTTCCGGGTCGCACAAGACGGCCACCGGCATCATCTTCGGGTGGAAGATGATCACCTTGCGGCCCGTGACCTCGTCGATGACGACGCCGGCGCGACCGACCTCACTGCCCGTTCCCGCAGTGGTCGGGATCGCGATCACCGGGGCGATCGAGCCGGCGTCCGCGCGGGTCCACCGGTCACCGATGTCCTCGAACTCCCACAGCGGGAGCGCCTGCCCGGCTTGGAAGGCGATGAGTTTGCCGCAGTCGAGAGCCGAACCACCGCCCACTGCGACGACCCCGTCGTGCCCTCCCGACAGGTAGACGTCGACACCGTCGCCGATGTTCCTTCCGACCGGGTTCGATCGGATCGAGCTGAACACCGGCACCGGTCGATCGAACGACGACTGCACCGCATCGAACGCGTCGAGCCGGGCGAAGCCCGGATCGGTCACGATCAGGGGCCGCCGGATGCCGTGGCGATCGCACGTGGACACCAGTTCGGCGACACAGCCGGCCGCGATGCGGACGGCCGTCGGGAACGACCACGACGCGGAAACCGACATCACGACATGCGCGAGTTCCGGAAGGCGACCACCGACGCAGGTTAGACCTCGGCGGTCGACGGGACGATCGCAGCGATGATCGATCCGATGGCGATACCGCCCACGACATCGAGCGGCAGGTGTGCCCCCACGTACATCCTTGCGAGGCCGGTCGCGCCCGCCACCGCCAGCCCGACGGTTCGCCCCCACACACCGGTCGGAGCCGCGACAAGCGCCAACGTCGTCGCCACCGCGGCATGTCCGGATGGAAATCCCAGTCCGGTCTGGAGGGCGCCGCGTCGCGTGACGTCGTCGAGATGATCCTCGGGGCGTCCTCTCCCGACCAACGGCTTGATCAGCTTCGCGAGGCTCCAGGCCGCGGACCCGGCAACGAGCACTCTGACGGAGACCGGGCTCGCCGTGCGTCGTGCGGCCAGCGCCGCACCGCCGACCGCCCCGAGCGAACCGCTCTGCATCACCAACCAGACGGGGATCCGGATGCCGTCCGGCGCGGTGTTGACGATACGGAAGATGCGCTCCTCGCACGCGTCGACACGTCGCGACCGAGCCTGCCGTGCCGTGGCGACGAGAACCGCCGAGGACGCGATCACGAGAGCGGTCGAACGAGCGCGCATCACAGTTCCTCGTCGATGAACGACTCGCGAAGCATGTCGTTCAGTTCGTCGCGCCCGACGACGGCGAGCGAGTCCTCGAGTGCGATCGACTCGGTCGCGGAGGCGTCGCTGTCGAAGTCGAACGTCCAGGTGATGCACCCGCCCTCGAAGCGGTAGTGGACCCGGGCGCGAAAGCTCGGCTGGAGTTGTTCGATCTCGTCGAAGCGCTCGGCACCCTCGAAATCGCTCGGCACGCGGACCGCGGCACCGAGCTCGCACGAGTCGCTGTAGCGAAGCGTTGCGGCGTCGTCCCCGGCGCGGTCGGAATCGAGATGCACGGTGGTTCCGTCCTGGTTCACCGTGACCGTCGTGAAGCTCCACCCGTTCGGCAGCGGCTCGAAACACGGCACCAGACCGGCCGTCGGCACCGACTGTGCAACCACGAGGGTCGAACCACCGTCGCAACCCGGCGCGTCCATCACCTGCTCAGCCGAGCACGCCGTCGCGACGAGGAGAGCGATCGAGAGCACGCCGGTCACGAGCACACGCGGCGATGTGCCGGAGCGATCGACGCGGCGACTCATTCCAGACCGACATCTGCGAGATTGCTGACGAAGATCACCAACAGCGCGAGGGCGATGACGCCCACCCAGAGACTCAGCCCGATACGTCGGAGCGACCATCGCTGAATCGACACCGGCTGGTGTCGGGGGACGAGTGCACGGAACTCGTCGAGCAACGGGCGGCCGCTCGCCCGGATCGCGCTCCGCAACTGTGAGGGCATGGTCACGCCTCGTGACGCCGCGAACGCCTCTGCGAGTTCGTCATCGGTGAACAGGAGACGCGCGCGTTCGTGCACCAGGCCCGAGCTGCTGCTCAACGCGAGGACGAGCATCATGTTCGCGAGGTCGACCGCCTCACGCCATGGCGAGGGTCGGATCTGAGCGAAGGCGACGTCGATGATCCGGAGCCGAGATCCCTGAACCATCACGTTCGCCGGTTTGATGTCGCGGTGTGCCAGACCCGCTCGCCACAGATTCTTGACCACACCGAGTCCTTGGTCGATGAGTTCGGTGTCGACGTCCACCTCGCCGATCTCGACCGCATCCTCGAGAAACTCGGTCACCAGGAGGTATTCCCGGTCCGGGGTGATCTCCACGATGCCGATCGGGGCCTGCGTTGCGACACGGGCGCTCCGGAACACGAACAGCATGTAGTGCTCGTGCTGGACGAGCCGACGGACGGACGTGAACCGCTGTTCGTCCTCCAGCCGGCCGTACAGCAGTGTCCGCCCGAGTTTGTACCAGCGATCCGATCGCAGGTGGGTGCTCGAATAGAGCTTGGCGAAGACGATTCTGCCGTCGGCACCCACGACCCGCAACGGTGTCGAGCCTGCCGAGCCCTCGAGACCGATCGGATCGATCTCCACGGCCTCGATGCCGAGCTGTCCGGCCATCGCAGAACGAATGGCCTCGCCGCGGGTGCCGGTGACGTCGAGATGCGCCGTCCTGCCGGGGCGGGATCGCACCGGGAAGACGGCCTCCGGCGCGAGGGTGCGATAGATCAGCAGCGGGACGGCGACCCCGATGGTGGCACTCACCAGGACATCGGACGGGTGATCGACACCCGTGTACATCTGCGCGAAACCGAACACCGCCACGACGGCGGCGGAGAGGAGGTACCAGCGCCGTCTCCACGGCCTCGGCGGCAGGAGCGAGAGTGCGAACGCAACGAGCACGCCTGTGAGGAGCGCCACAGGGCGGGACGGTTGCGCATACCCCTCCCAGACGCCGATCTGCTCCACCCCCAGGGGGCGGGGCCGGCCGATCTGGATCGCCACGATCGTGACGACTCCGGCGATCGTTGCCTGCGAGGCGATGAACAACAGCGCGTGGCGCAAACGCCGCGTCGCGAGCGCGCCGACGAGCACGATCCAGCCGATCACGACGATCGCCCAGCGCGATCCGACTTCGTTGATCACCTGCATCACCGGCGTCCAGGAGGGCGCGCGGTTGTCGACGATCGGTGACATCAACTCGAGATCGATCTCGGTGATCCAGATCGCGGGTCGATCCGACAGGAAGATCCATGCCCAGATCACCGCCCATCCGCAGAATGCGACGAGCCAGGCGATTGCAGCCGTGTCGTACGTTCGCGGGAGCGGTGGAGGCTCACCCGACGGTCTGCGGCGATGACCAGATCGGGGCGTTCCGGAGCCTGCGACGATGTCGCTCACGCCGACCGCATCCGATCGCCGCGCGAGACTGCCCGGGTGCACCGCGTTCGTGTGTCCGCGATCCTGGTCCTCCTGTGCGGGCTGTGCGCCTGGACCGCGTGCTCCGGTGCGGGGACGCAGATCGCCGATCCATCACCCGACGACGGGGTACGGATCGCCAGCTTCGACTTCGTCGAGAGTGAACTCCTGGCGGAGCTGTATGCACAGGTACTCGAAGCCGCCGACATCCCGGTGATCCGACTCGGCGTCGTGGGGCCACGCGAGATCGTCGCGCCGGCGCTCGAACTCGATCGCGTCGACCTCGTGCCCGAGTACCTCGGAACGGCGCTCCGGTACTTCGGCGACACCGCCGATCCCGACGTGGTCGACTCCACGCAATCCTCCAGTCGTGCGCTGCAACAGCTGCTCACCCCTCGAGGTCTCGTGGTGCTCGACGCAGCCGCTGCACAGAACTCGAATGCCATTGTCGTCACATCCGAGTTCGCAGCGGAAGGGAACATCGTCACAATCAGCGACCTGACGGAGCGCAGCACCGAACTCCGCCTGGGTGGCCCCGTCGAATGCCCGGATCGGCCGTTGTGCCTGCTCGGCTTGTCCGAGGTCTATGGGCTCGAGTTCGCCGGGTTCGTCCCCCAGCAATCCGTTGCGCTGACCGTCGAAGCGCTGCGTCGTGACGAGATCGAGGTGGGCGTGGCGTTCACGACGTCGCCCGAGCTCGACGACGACGCGTTCACGGTGCTCGACGACGACCGCGGGCTCCAACCGTCGGAGAACGTGGTGCCGATGATCCGTCGGAGCGCACTCGACCGGTGGGGGCCGCAGCTGGACAATGCACTGAATGCGTTCTCCGCGACCCTGACCACCGACCAACTCCGGGCCATGAACCGCCGGGTCGCCGACGAGACGAGCCCCGCCGAGATCGCCGCGGCCTGGCTCGCCGACAACACGTAGCCGACGCCCGGTCGCCGGCGCGGACAATGGACTTTCGACCCTTCCGACTCGATGGCCACCGGGCGCGCGATGGAATGACGCCAAGGGAGGTTCCAAGATGTCCGATGACACGACCACACCGGCATCCGAGACGAGCGTCGGTGCCGGCACGGCACTCGTCGAACCGGTCGGTGACGGTCCGATGGCGGCCACCGCCGTCGGCCTCACGAAGATCTACGGGTCCGGCGCGACGAGGGTCGTGGCGCTCGACCACGTCGAGGTCGGCTTCCAGGCCCAGAAGCTCACCGCGATCATGGGACCAAGCGGGTCCGGCAAGTCGACGCTCCTGCACTGCATGGCAGGTCTCGACTCGGTGACCGACGGTGACGTCCGGATCGGCGACACCCGGATCTCGGAGTTGTCCGACCGGCAACTCACGCTCCTGCGCCGGCAGCGACTCGGCTTCATCTTCCAGGCGTTCAATCTCGTTCCGACCCTGACCGCCGAGGAGAACATCCTGCTGCCGCTCCACCTGGGTGGTCGCGAACCGGACCCGGAATGGGAGCGGAGCGTGGTGGAGAGTCTGCAACTCGACGATCGACTCCGTCACCGTCCGAGCGAACTGTCCGGTGGCCAACAGCAGCGCGTCGCCGTCGCACGCGCGCTGGTGACACGACCCGACATCATCTTCGCGGACGAACCGACCGGCAACCTCGATTCCAAGGCGGGCAACGAGGTGCTCGGGTTCCTCCGCCGGGCCGTCGACGACTGGCAGCAGACGGTGGTGATGGTGACCCACGATCCCGGCGCCGCCTCGTACGCGGATGTCGTCATCTTCCTGCGCGACGGACGACTCGTCGGGCGGCTCGAAGATCCCACGCCCGCCGACGTCTTCGACCGCATCCGAGAACTCGAGGAGTAGCCGTCATGCGCGAGATCCTCCGCCTCACCTTCCGCAACCTGGCGGCGAACAAGCTGCGGTTCCTCCTCACCTCATTCGCCGTGCTCATGGGGGTGAGCTTCGTCGTGTCGTCGTTCGTGCTGACGGACGGTTTGACCAAGACGTTCAACGCCATCGTGGAGGACTCGAATTCCGGACTCGACGCCCAGGTGCGCGCCAAGGTCGAGTTCGAAGAGGTCGATTTCGTGGACGTGCCGATCGACGAGGGGCTCGTCGATCAGGTCGCCGCCGTCGACGGTGTGGACGTCGCAGAACCCGGCTTCCAGAGCTTCAAGATCATCCCGCTCGACTCGGACGGAGATCCGCCGGACACCGCGGGGTCGCCGATCCTGTCGTTCAACTGGTCCGACCCCGAGATCACCAGCCTCGCGCTCGTCGAAGGTACGGCGCCCGAGTCCGCCGGCCAGTTCGCAATGGACCTCGACAGCGCCGATCGACACGGCTTCACCCTCGGCGAGTCGTACCAGATCGTCGGAGCGGCGGGGCCGGAGCCCTTCGAGCTGGTCGGGCTCACGAAGTTCGGCGAGGACAACGCCGTCGCCGGGGCAGTCCTCATGTCCTTCACGATGGATGAGGTTCAGCGCCTCGGGGGGCTGGAGGGGCAGATCCACTGGATCGACGTCGCCAGCGCCAGTGTCGACACCGAGACCCTCGTCAGCCGACTGAACAGCGCGCTACCGGCCGACGTGGAGTCGGTGAGCAGCGACGTCGTGGTGGCCGAGGAGAAGGACGACTTCGGTGTGATCGTCGACATCCTCGGCAACGTCCTGCTCGGCTTCGCTCTCGTCGCCGTCTTCGTCAGCACGTTCATCATCGGCAACACGTTCAACATCCTCCTCGGCCAGCGGGTCAAGCAACTGGCGCTGATCCGAGCGCTCGGGGCGAGCCGCGGCCAGGTCCGGGTCAGCTCGATGCTCGAAGCGCTGATCATCGGCGTCGTCGCGTCGATTGTCGGTCTGATCGGCGGGGTGCTCCTGGCGCTGGGCCTGCGGTCCCTGATGAACGCGTTGGGGTTCGTGCTGCCCGCCTTCGACATCGTCATCTCGACGCGCACGGTGATCGCCGCGCTCGCGGTCGGGGTCGGTGTCACACTCGTCGCGTCGATCTCACCGGCGCGCCGCGCGGCGACCGTGCCACCGGTTGCGGCGATGCGTCCCGGATTCCGGTTCGGTTCGGGGGAGGGAACCCGCCGGACGATCATCGCGATCGTGCTCGCCGTGATCGGCGTCTCGGGTGTCGGTCTGGGGCTCTTCGGCAACCTCGACAGCACGCCGCTCACGCTGGTGACCCTGGGTGGCGGTGCCGTGCTGGTGTTCGTGTCGGTGGCGATGTTCGCGCCGCTCTTCTCCAGCCCCTCGGCGTCGTTCCTCGGACTGCCGTTGGAGCACGTTCCGGGGAGTCGTACGACCGGCCACATGGCACGGGAGAACGCCGCGAGCAACAACAAGCGAACGGCATCGACCGCGGCGGGCCTGATGATCGGCCTCGCACTGATCGGGATGGCGACCGTGGTCGCCTCGTCGCTCAAGGCGTCGTTCCGGGACCAGATGGGATCGACCCTGACCGCCGACTACCTGGTCAACCATCCCAACGGCGAGAACTTCTCCGAGGTGCTCGCGACCGAGGTCGCCGCGCTCCCCGAGTTCGGTGAGGTGTCCGGTGTCCGCTACGGCTCGATCCGCATCGACGGTGACACGAAGGAGGTGATGTCGACGGACTTCTCGACACTGCTCGACCTGCTCGACGTCGGGGTCGTCGCCGGCGATCCGGCGAGCTCCGCAGGTCCCGCCACGATCCTCGTCCACGAGGACGTCGCCGAGGATCTCTCGCTCGATGTCGGTGACCAGATCGTGGTCGAGTTCGCTGCGACCGGCGAGCAGCCGCTGACGGTCGGTGCGATCTACGACAACGCCTTCCTCATCGGGAACTACGCGATCGACAACTCGGGTTGGGAGGCGAACTTCGACACGACCGACATCAACGTGGTGGCAGCGAGCGTGGCCCCGGACGTCGATGTCCAGGCGGCCGCCGACGCGCTCGGCGCGGTCGAGTCGTCGTTTCCCCAGCTCGAGTTCGAGACCAACGACGAGTTCCGCCAACGGATGGAGCAGCAGTTGGACTCGTTGCTCGTGATCATCAACGTCTTCCTGGGCTTGGCCATCCTGATCGCACTGCTCGGCATCGCCAACACGATGGCGCTGGCCGTGCTGGAACGAACCCAGGAGATCGGGCTCATGCGGGCGATCGGGATGACCCGCCGTCAGACCCGGAGCATGATTCGCCTCGAGGCGGCGATCGTGTCGCTGTTCGGTGCGCTGTTGGGGATCGTCGTCGGGTTGTTCTTCGGCTGGGTCGCGACCCTGGCGATTCCCGACTCGATCATCAGCCGCGTCGACGTGCCACTCGGCACGCTCGCGATCTACGCCGTGATCGCCACGGTCGCCGGGGTGCTCGCGGCGTCCTTCCCCGCTCGCCGCGCGGCGCGCCTCAACGTTCTCGACGCCATCGCAGCGAGCTGACGGCGGGTGGGACGACCTGTCGTGGCGTGTCGACGCCGGCCGTCGCGGTGTGGGTCAGACCCACTCCGCGACAGGCTCGGTCCTCGGGACCCTGCCCGTAGGTGTTCGGACCGTCGCTCGGCTGCACGTAGAACACGATCAGGACGATGAAGCCGATGACGGGGATCAGGCCGAGCAGGATCATCCACGCCGACTTGCCCGTGTCGTGAAGACGTCGGATCGCAATCGCCAGGCTGGGGAGCAGGACCGCGAGCGTGTACAGGACGTAGATCACCCAGAAGATCGATGAGACGCTCGTCAGGATCGCCAGCACGAAGGCGACGACGAAGTTGACGGCGACGAAGCGCCAGAACCCTCCCACCGACGTCGCCGTGTCGACACACCTGACTCGTCAACCACCGAGACCGCCGTGCACCTCACCGCCCTTGATCACCGTCACGATCCTGGGCGCTTCCTGCAGCACCGTGATGTCGCGCGTCGGATCGCCGTCGACGATCACGAGGTCGGCCAGGGTCTCCGGCTCGAGGGTGCCGATCATCCCGGTCGGGTCGAACGCCAGCCCGCCGTCGCGCGTCGCGCACAGCAACGCCTCGGTCGGTGTCATCTCGAACAGGTCGACGAAGTACTCGAGATCCTTCGCGTTCGTGCCGTGGGGCGTGATCGACAGTCCGTAGTCGCCGCCGATCAGGATGCGCACACCGACGTCCCGCAACCGCTTCACCGCGCTGATCGTCTCGTCGATCTCGTGCTGGTAGCCACGCGCTTCCATCGCCGAGCGACGGAGCCCGATCTCGTGCCCGCGTTCGAGCAGTTGGATCTCCCAGGCGATTCCCGGGCCGACGAACAGCCGGTCCCGGGCATCGGCCAACATGTCGACCGCTTCGTCGTCGAGGAAGTTGGCGTGTCCGACGAAGTCGACCCCGTGGCGCACCGCCTGTTTCACCGCGCCGGCCGAGCGGGCGTGGCAGGCGACGCGCAGGTTTCGCCGGCGCGCCTCGTCGCAAGCGGCGGCCACCTCCTCATCGGTGTAGCTCAGGACACCGGGCGCGGCGTGAGCCGACAGCGCCTCGCCGTCGAGGAAGATCTTGACGACGTCCGCCCCGGCCTTGGCCACCTCACGGACGGCGGCCCGTACCGCCCACGGACCATCGGCGATTCGTTTGCGACCGTCGCTCTCCGGCGCCGCCGAATCCGCGTTGCTGCCGGTCGACCCGAGATCCTTCTCCGACGCGAGCAGCCGCGGCCCGGGAACCCGTCCCGAGTCGATCGCGTCACGCAGCGGGACGTCGATCCCCTGCGCCGAACCGAAACTGATCGCCGAGGTGAACCCGAATCGGAGGAGTGTGCGGGCATTGTCGACCGCATCGAGCATCGCGATCGGAACCGGCTGCCGGTCGAGCTGGCTCGGATGGGCGTTCGAGTAGGAGAGATGAACGTGTGACTCGGTCATTCCCGGCATGACGAACTTGCCGTCGGCGTCGAGGACGTCGGCGTCGACCCGCGCGGCCGACGGAAGGTCCGCCGTCGACCCGGACCAGGAGATGCGATCGCGTTCGATCAACACGCTGCCGTCGTCGATGACGTTCTCGTCGACCGCGGTGAACAGTCGGGCGCCGGTGATGAGCAGCTTGGTCATGCGGTGGCCTCCAGTCGTAGGAGTCGGTGGGCGTTGGGAGTGAGGGCGGCATCGAACTCGTCGGTCCGGGCGGGCGTGTCCCATCCACCGAAGTTCGTGCCGTAGACCATCCGGTCGAGTCCGACGGTCTGGACGACGAGGTCGCGGGCGGGGCCGGGCTCGAGGTGGGAGTCGAACCACAGTCGGCGCAAACACCCGGCGAGGTCCGATTCGCGACCGTGGAAGTGGGCCATCGAGTCGAACCGCTGCGCGAGGAACGCGATCGCTCCACCTCCGTGCGAGATGCAGACGTCGAGCCCGGGATGCCGGTCGAGGACGCCCCCGAGCACGAGCGATGCCACGGCGAGAGTCTCCTCGTAGGTGTATCCGACGATGAGATCGAGTCCGAACCGCCGGAGCCGAGCGTCGGCGACAGGGCCGCGCCCGTCGTTGGTCACGCCGTGGACGAACAACGGGACGTCGAGCTCGACGACGCGGCGATACAGGTCGTCGAGCCGCCGATCGTCGAGGGTCATCCCGTAGTCGGTGCCGATGTAGGCGGCGACGAGGCCGAGTTCACCGATCGCCCGGTCGAGCTCGGCGATGGCGGCCGCGGGATCCTGCATCGGGAGTTGCGCTGCTCCGAGCAGCTTCTCGGGATGTGACGCGACGAGCGCGGCCATTGCGTCGTTGGTCGCCCGTGCGAAATCGATGGCCGGGATCGGCTCGACACCGCCGAAGAACGTGAGCGGATTCGGCGACAGCATCTGGCGATCGATGCCCACGCGATCCATCTCGGACAGCCGCCGTTCGACGTCCATGAACACGCTGCCGCGGTACGGGATCGGCTGCATCGTGTAATCGCCGACACGGAAGAACTCGACACCGTCCGCGTTGTCGCCGTGCGTCGGTCCGTAGATGCCCGCCGTCCCGAAGGCGGCGCCGAGCACGACGTGGGCGTGGAGGTCGACGACACCCGACACGGTCACGGTCCCGGATCGTTCCCCGCGTCGGCGACGGCGTCGTAGCGGAACCGTCCACTGTCGTAGACGGGCCCGCGATCGTCGGCGGCGTAGAGCCGGTTCTCCGACTTCACGAAGCCACCGCAGTTGTGCAGAACCTCGACCATCCTGGCGTAGTTCGGATGATCGAAGTGCTCGGCGAGGCTGTCCGGATCGGTCCACAACTCGTAGACCTGGACATGGGTGGGTTCGACCGGGTCAGCACCGAAGCAATAGGCGAGGCAGCCCGCCTCGTCGTCGCGGGTGGCCTGCTGCACGGGCGCGGTCAGGGCCACCGCGTTGTCGCGATCGGCTTCGGTCTCGAACGACAGCGTCGCGGTCACGATGATCATGCAGGTCCCCCTCGGTCCCCCGCGACGGTACCCGTCGGCTCGATCCGTGCTCGGCTCGGAGGTCGGGTCATCCGGACAGGGCGTCAGGCGGGAGCTCCCCGGCGCCGTACCGGGTCTTGTGCGTCGGAGTCCACACCGTCACCTCGTCACCCAGGACGTGGTACGTGCCGTCGTTGTTCACGAGAGCCGTGTTCGCGTTGACTCCGACGAGTGTGCGCCTCCTCCCTACGGCCACCCGCATCGCCGACACGATGGTCGCGGGGATCTCGTCGAAATGCGGGACGATGTGGATTCCGGGCCACAGACCGAACCCGTCGTGCGGACGCGGTAACCCGGTGAACGCCTCGCCCTGGATCATCGCGCCGGCGCTGCACCCGGCGAGCAGGCCGCCCCGACCGATGACCTCGACGATGGCATCCCAGGCCAGCGTCGACTCGAGCGTGCGATGCAGATAGCCGGGGTTGCCACCGGACAGATAGACGAAGTCGGCGCCGGCGATGCGCTCGGCCAGCGCGATGTCGTTGGCGGTCACACGATCCCAGACACGCACCGACTCGGCTTCGACGCCCAATCCGCTGAAGTGCGCGACCCCGCGCCGCGACCAATCGTCGATCATGGAGTCACCTTCGCGCCCCGCGGCTGTCGGCAGACACACCACCCTCGGGGGCGTTTCGAACAGCTCGATGAGTTGGCGGTCCACGTCGTTCATCGGCGACAGGTACTCGCCGCTCCCCACGATCGCCAACACGCCGGTGAGCTTCTCGTGTTTCGACCGGCGACGCGCAGTCGAGCCGGCGAACGCCGTTGTGTCGGAACGCACTCCGGGAACTCCGGAGTGCCCATTCGAGAGAGTGGTGAAACGGACGTGGGGATCCGGGTCGAAGGTGCGGTGCCCACCACGCCAACCACCGGCTCGACGGTAGCGCTCACACCCGCGCCCACCGGTCCGTGGCCTCGCCCCGACGCCGCGGCCGACGATCCGACTGCGTCGTGGCAGCGGCCGACGGTCGGGTACCTTCCATCCGAGTGGTTGCGACGCATCGTCGAACCGGGAGGTGTTGCACATGGCGTATCCGAAGCACGTGAATCACGAGCTCAGCCCGATGGAGTGCCCGGTGCACCTCGACGACGTCGACCTGTTCGGCGACGGCGCCCAGGAGCACTGGTACGAGGCGTACGAGATCCTTCACCGCGAGGCTCCGGTCCTGCGCATCGAAGGGGGTGGCCTCACGGCCGGAACGGACGCGTTCGTGCTCACCAAGCACTCCGACGTGACGCAGGTGGTCAAGGACCCCGCGCGCTTCCCCAGCCTGACGACCAAGCGCCTCGGACAACTCGTCGAGCAGGGACTCTCCCCGGAGGAGGCCTACGCGACTCACCACAACCTCATGCAGGCGTCGATGGTGTCGCTGCGCCCGACACAGCAGCTCTACCTGCGGCACCGCAAGGAATTGACCGACCCGTGGGTCGGGCCGGGCGCACTCCGACACCGCGACATGATCACCGGCCACGCGAACGACCTCATCGACGAGTGGATCGACGACGGCGAGGTCGAGTTCATCGGCCAGTTCGCGCGGCCGCTCCCGCAGCGCGTCATGGCGAGCATCCTCGGCTTCCCTCTCGACGACATCCCGCGGCTCGCGGCATGGGGCGACGCCGCTGTCACCCCGTTCGTCCACGGAAACGGACTCCGCCACGACATGACGCCGGAGCAGAGCCGCGACATGATCGACCGACTCGACGGCTTCCAGGAGTACATCTACGACCACGTGGCCGCCAAGCGTGCCGACCCCCACGACGACATGGTCAGTTTCCTCTGCGAGGTCCACTACGAAGCGCTCGACCGGAAGCTGACCGACATCGAGATCGCCGGGATCGTCCACGCGATGATCCTCGGCGGCTTGGAGACCACGCAGTACGCGCTCGAGGAGCAGGCGCAGCTGATGTGCGAACACCCGGGAACGTTCGCGAGCCTGCGCGCCGATCGCAGCAGGCTGCGAACGTTCGTCGAAGAGGGGATGCGGATGCGCTCACCCACGCACGGGTTGTCGACGCGGATGACCGCCCACGACGAGGTGTTCCACGGGGTCGACGTACCGGCGGGATCACTGCTGCACCTCCGATTCGGTGCGGCGAATGTCGACGGGGAGGAGTTCGCCTGCCCGTTCGACCTGGATCTCGACCGCGAGGGCGTGACCCGTCACGTGGCGTTCTCCACCGGGCCGAGGGTGTGCCCGGGTGCCACGCTGTCGCGTCTCGAACAGCAGATCGCATGGGGCACGCTGCTCGACCGGCTCGAGTCGATCGAGTACGGCACCGACAACGACTGGCTGCACCAACCCGGGATCATGCTCGGGACGCTGAAGCTGAACCTCCGGCTCCGCAGGGCAGCGACCCCGCTGACCCACGGAACCGGGCGGACGTCGACGTCGTCCTGACCATCAGACCGAAGATCGCCGCACTTCCACGACCGTCGGGCTGGTCAACATGTCGAAGACCGCGGAGTACTTCGTCGCCGACGCGATGAGCGCATCGATCACGTCGGGCTCGGCGTCGGCCTGCACGTCGAAATCGACGCGCACCTCGCTGAAACCCTTGCGGATGTCCGCATCGATGCCGAGCACCCCACGGACGTCGATGTCCGCGCTCACCACGGACGACACCTTCCTGAGCTCGATGCCCCGGGCGGCGGCACCGGTCGCGATGCCGGCGGTGATGCAGGCCGCGAGCGCGTGCAGCACGTGCTCCTGCGGCGTCGGGCCGTGACCGTGGCCGAGCGTCGGATGATCGGCGGTGAGCCTGAACTCCTCGACGTGCAGGTGCTCGGCGCCGGCACCGAACCACTCGTGGACCGTCGAGGCGCTGGCGGTGCCCTCGATCCATTCGTTCTTCGCCGAGAACCGGAACGCGGCGAGCTCGCCGTGATCGCGCATCTTGGCGATCGTGCCGAACAGCTTCGCGGTCGGTACTCCGTTCGTCTCGTCTGCTTCGAGGGTGGGGATTTCCTGGATGGTCATCGGATGTCTCCTTGTGTGTGTTGGTGTGTTGGTGTGGTTGATCAGGTGTGTGAGCGCGCGACGCCGCACGCGAGGTGGGCCACGAGATGCTCGGCGAGGTCGTGTGCGTCAGGGCCGACGCCGTCGAGGAAGCTCGACTTGCGCCGACGCATGAACGGAAGGCCGAGCACGTAGAGGCCCGGGACAGGGAGCACGCCGCCGTCGTGGACGAGGCGACCCTTGCGATCGAGGAGTTGCGGATCCAGCCAGGGGTAGGTCGGGCGGAACCCGGTTGCCCACACGATCGTGTCGATCTGACGCAGGTCGGCTTCGAGGAGCGGGGGCACGGTCACGGTCGGCGCCGGCCGCGTCGCTTCGCTCAGCTCGGCGTCGAGACCGTGCTCGGACGCGTACTCATCGAGTCGATCGAGCAATCGACGCTGTTTCAGATCGGCGGAGACGCACATGTTCGCGAACGAGCCGGAGAACTGTGCCCGGTGTCCACTGCGACCGACCAGCCGGCCCGCCAGCGAGACACCATTGGCGGCAACGGTGGACAAGTCGAGGTCGCGCCGTTCGGAGGATCCGACGAGCTGCAGCGACGGGAGCCGGCGCGCGCGGTCGATGTCGTCGACCTCGTCGTATCGTTCGTCGAGCTGACCGATGGCGTCCATCCACCAGTGGATGTCCATCCCTCGATAGGTCCGCGGCAACCGGACGTGGTCGCCGACCGCGAGCGTGACGTCGCTGCCGGCACGACTCAACTCGTCGGCGATCTGGAGCCCCGACGCCGATGCGCCGACGACGAGCACACCACCATCGCCGATCCCGGCCGGGTTGCGGTAGCCGATCGGTGTGACGTGCTCGACGTGGGCGGGCATCTCGGCGGCGATCGACGGCACATGGGGGTTGCTGCATGCGCCGGTCGCCATGACGACGGCCCGGGCGGACCACGGGCCGTCGCTGGTGTCGACCGTGTGTCGTCCGCCCCGACTCGCGATGCGGGTCACCTCGATCCCGGTGTACATCGGCGCACCGACGGAACGGCGGTAGGCGTCGAGATACTCCACGACGTCGGCGGCGGACATGTAGCCGTCCGGGTCGACGCCCTGGTACGACCAGCCCGGCAGGCGGGCGAGCCAGTTCGGGGTGAGCAGTCGGAGTGAGTCCCATCGTTCGGTCCGCCACGAGTTGGCGCTCTCGCCACGCTCGAGGACGACATGATCGATCGATCGGCTCGTGAGGCACTGGCTCATCGCGAGACCGGCCTGGCCGCCGCCGATCACGACGACGTCGGTGGTGCGTGGGTGGTTCATGGGACTCACTCCGTGCTCGGTCATGGAACGATCAGACGACGTCGACGACGATCGCGGTCGGGTTCGCGACGACGTCGAAGACCGCCGAACGCTTCTGTGACTGGGCGACGACGGCCTCGATCTCCTCACGCGTCGCGTCGGCGTCGATCTCGAAGCGAACGCGAATGCCGCCGAAGCCGTTGCGCACCTCGGGGTCGATCCCCAGGATGCCCGCGACGTCGAGCCGGCCTTCGACGGTCGACTTCACCGAGCGGAGCTGAATGCCACGGTTCTGGGCGACCGACGCCACCCCGGCGGTCAAGCAGCCGGCGAGGCCCATCAGCACCATCTCCGGGGGCGTCGGGCCGTTGTCCTCGGAGGCGAAGATCCCGGGGTGATCGGTGTCGACGCTGTACGGCTGGCGGTGCGTCTGCTGATCTCCGAGTCCGAAGAACTCGTGCACCGTGCTGCGGCTGTGTGTGCCGTTCACCCACTCGTTCGTGGCCGAGAAGGTGAACTGTGCTGCGGCGGGGGCACCGCTGAGCATCTCGCGGGCGCCGAGCAGGGCCTCGACGTTCACGCCGTTGTCGATGGTGTTGCTTTCGGTGATGGTCATGTCATGTCTCCTTGTGTTCCCCGTCTGGCGGGGGGTTGGTTGTGTCGGGCTCCACCGTGACGGACCCGGCGAATCGATGCTTGGAGGTGACGTGGAGAAGTTCTGGAGGCACTTCTCCACATGGTCTCCAAGACCTCCGGTCCGTCGATCGTCACGATCGAGGGCATGACCATCACCACGACCCACACGTCCGATACGACCGACACGGCCCCTCCCGACGGCCACGAATGGGAGCAAGCCGGGGCCGCATGGGGCCGGCGAGCCCGTGACTGGGCCTGCCTCTTCGAGCACTACGCCGTCGACGTCATCCATGCGATCTTCCAGCGCGTGGGGGTCGAGCCCGACACGTCGATGCTGGATGTCGCCTGCGGCTCGGGCCTGGCGATTCGTTTCGCCGAGGGAATCGGCGCACGTACCGCCGGCATCGATGCCGCCACCGACCTGATCGAGATCGCCCGCGACCGCGCGCCGGACTCCGACCTGGTCGCGGGAACGATGTTCGATCTGCCCTGGGCGGACCGCTCGTTCGACTCCGTGATCTCGATCAACGGTGTCTGGGGTGGCTGCGAAGGAGCGCTGATCGAAGCGTTCCGCGTCCTGCGGCCGGGCGGACGGATCGGGATCAGTTTCTGGGGGCAGGGGCACCTGGACCTGCGCCCGTGTTTCAAGGCGTTCGCCCTGAACGCTCCCGCAACGCACCTCGACGGCATGGTTCGCACGAACAGCATCTCCCGGCCAGGCGTCGCGGAGCAGATGCTCGAAGCGGGCGGGTTCGACGTGATCGAGCGCGGCGAACGTGTCTCCACGGTCGAGTGGCCCGACGACGAGACGGCCTGGCGCGCGATTTCCAGCGTCGGACCCGCGGTCCCGGCGCTGGAGCTGGTCGGCGAGGACGTGCTGCGACCGCAGGTGATGGAGGCGATGGCCGACATCCGCGACCGGCACGGCATCTACCGATTCCGCAACGACCAGCAGTTCGTGATCGCGCGCAAGCCCGGGTGAGCCGTGCGAGCCCTCCCCGGCACGCAACCGTTGCGGCCGACGTGCAAGGCTGGAAGCCTGGTGTGCGTCGCACGTGTCCGCGACGTCACGAGAGAGAAGAAGGTGAGTGCGATGCCCATGTTCGTCGTCGAGCGACAGTTCGCGGAGAAGTTCGACCCCGACGAGGAAACGTTGAAGTTGGTCGACCAGTACCACCTTGCCCACGACATCAAATGGCTCACGTCGTTCCTCTCGGCCGACAAGAAGAAGACGTACTGTCTGTACGAGTGCGCCGACATCGAGGTGCTCCGCCGCCACGCCAGAGACCTCGGCATCCCTGCCGACGAGATCACCCAGGTCGACGAGTTCGTCCGCTGACTCAGTGCCGCGCTACCGATTCGGTGAGTTCGCCGTCGATTCCGACGGCATCGAGGTGGCCGGCCCCGACGGCGTGCGCGAGAGTCGAGCCGCAGGTCTTCGACGTCCTGCTGTACCTGGTCGAACAGCACGGGCGTCTGGTCACCAAGGAAGAACTGCTCGACAACATCTGGGGAGACCGGTTCGTCTCCGAATCGGCACTGACAACGCGCATCAAGCAGGCCCGACGAGCCGTCGACGACGACGGCCAACGGCAATGGGCGATCAAGACGGTGCACGGCAGGGGGTATCGATTCGTCCCGTCGGTGAGCGTCGAGGACGACGCGAGTCGACAGCAACCGCTCGCGTTGCCCGACGAACTCCGCGCCGACACCCGCCGGCTGTTCTGCGGTCGCGAGTTCGAACTACGCCAGTGCGTCGAGGTGCTTGCGGCCACGTCGGCCGATCGTCCGTTCGGCTGGGTGTGGATCCTCGGCGAGCCGGGTATCGGAAAGACCCGCCTCGCCGCCGAGGTCGCCGACGCGGCGCACCGTCGTGGTGATCGAGTGCTGTTCGGACGCAACAGCGAGGATCTCAAGGTTCCGTACCAACCGTTCATCGAGGTCATCCGTCAAGCGTTCGGCCAGAGCGCGGCCGACGTCCCGGCCGGGCTCGCTCCCCTGCTCCCCGAGACGGGTGATCTCGCCGGAGACGGACCACACGGCGGCCCGACCGGACGCAGCGAATCCGCGACCGACAGCGAGACACAGCGCTACCGCCTGTTCGAGGCGATCGCGGAATGGCTCACCGACTGCGCTGCGGATCGACCGGTGACGATGATCATCGACGACGTCCACTGGGCAACCGACTCGACACTCCAGCTGCTCGGCCATCTGCAACGCCGACAGAGCGAGGCTGCCGTCACCCTGGTGCTCACGGCCCGCGACACGGCGCCGGACAGCAACCCGCGGGTTGCCGACCTGCTCGCCGCCGGTCAGGGCGGTGACCACAGCGTCGTGGTGCGACTGGGTGGGCTCGCCGGCGACGACGCGGTTCGCCTCGTCGGCCAGGGCATCGACCTCGACGAGATCATGCGCCAGACGGCAGGAAACCCGCTCCTGCTCCAGGCCGTCAACCCCGACGACGGATCGGTCGACATGCCGAGTGCCGTCCATCGCCGGCTGGCCAGTCTCGACAAAGAGGTCCAGGAGACCCTGCGATTGGTGTCGGTGCTCGGGCTCGAGTTCGAACTCAGGGTGGCGGCCGCCGCGAACCGACGTGACGAGCTCGAGTTGCTCGAGGACCTGGAACGCGCCGTCGCAGCACGCCTCCTCGACGACGTCGGCCTCGACCGGTTCCGCTTCGCGCACGCCGTGATCCGATCTTCACTTCGCGACGAGCTGAGTTCGGCTCGACGCACTCGCATGCACCAACGCGTGGCAGATGCCATCGACGAGATCTTCCCGGGTGATCCACGGCACCTTCCCGAGCTCGCGTTCCACAGCGCCGAGGCCGCCACGTCGAATCGCTCGCTTCGCCCCGTCGCGATCGAGCGACTTCGGCGAGCCGCCCAGGAATCGATGCAGCAGTTCTCGTTCGAAGAGGCGGGCGAGCTCATCGAGCGGGCGAGATCGCTCGCGGACCCGACCGATTCGTTCCTCGCGGCATCCCTCGCACTCGAACAGGGGATCGCCGAAACACGCTCGGGTCGGAACATGATCGCAGCCCGCACGTTCGAGGACGCTCTCGTCGCCGCCCGGGCGAACGGGGATCCGGTGCTGCGCGTCGAGGCAGCGATCCGCTACGAAGACGCGACGTGGCGGCCCGGTCTGTCCGGCCTCGATGCGCTCACCCACCTGCGGGAGGCCACCTCCGTCCTCGACACGGCGGTCGCACGTGGTCTCGTCATCGAGAACGAGGTCGAGCTGCGTGTCCGACTCGCCATCGCCACGCTCCGAGCGCTGGCGATGTCCGGGCAGGCCGACGAGGTCGACGCCGCCTTCGCCGACGCGCAGCGACTCGCCGCCGAGCTCGGCTCTCCCACGGCCGAGGCGAATGCGCTCAGCGTCTATCTCGGCCACGTCAAGTACTACGAGGCTCGGACAGACACCGCCCCGATGCTCGCTCGTCTCGAAGAACTCGAACCCCTGATCGAGGACGGCGACATCGCACAGCACGCGATCCACGACCGCATGTTGTACGCAACACTGACCGGTCGCTTCGACCAGCACCGAGGGCTCGTCCGGGACGATGACGGAACTGCAGGAACGATCCCACTCGAGCTTCTGGGCGTTCATCCGGTCGAATCAGGAGGCGATGGACGCGTTCTACCGTGGCGATCTCGACATGAGTGAACGGCTCGCCGAACACTGCCTCCGGCTCGCCGACGACCTGCCCGAGGAGGACGGCGCCGGCATCTACGGCTTGCGCATGTTCATGATTCGGCGCGAACAGGATCGCCTCGCCGCGATGGCACCACTCGTGCGCCAGGTGCTGGCACAGGCCGACAGTGACTCGGTGTGGACGCCGGGGCTCGCGCTCCTCCAGATCGAGACCGGGTCGACACAGGAGGCCGCGGAGGCCCTGGCCCCTGCCAGGGCGGCCGGCTTCGACCTCCCCGTCGATGCGATGTGGAGCACGGTCATGGTCCTGTTGATCGAGTCGATGGTTCGACTCGCCGACCTCGAAGCGTGCGCCGTGCTCCGGGACCGGTTCACACGACTCGCCGGGACGAACGTCGTGACGGGATCGGGCCTGTTGTGCTTCGGCCGGGCAGAGCGGTACCTCGGCATGTTGTCGTTGGCACTCGGCGAACTCGACGCCGCGGAGGAGTTCCTGGGCACCGCCCTGGAGGCCGACGCGGCAGGCGGCTCGGTCATCTGGAGCAACGAGAGCCGGCTGTGGCTGTCGCGTGCCCGGCGAGCCCAGGGGCACCGCGCCGAGGCGGACGCGATGTCGACCGTCGTTGCGCAGCAGGCCGCCGAGAAGGGCCTGCTCCGTCTCGAACGTCTCGCCTCGGCCGAGCTCCGGCCGCGAACACCTAGATCGTGACCTGCGTGCCGACTTCCATGACCTGGTCGGGGGGGAGGTGGAAGAAGCGTGCCGCGCTCGCAGCGCCGCGATTGAGCAACACGAAGAGTTCTTCGCGCAGTGGGTGCATCCCCGGGACCTTGCCCGATGTCACCGACTCGTTCCCGAGGAAGTACGTCACCGTTTCGGGGTCGAAGACGGACCGCAACGCATCCAACGCGCCGATCACGAGCGGAACGTCGGGTTCGTCCATGAACCCGAACTCGATCCGGACCATCTCGATGCCCTGACCGACGTGCGTGATCCGCGCCCGCTTGCGGTTGGCCACGTGCGGACGTTCCGCCACATCGACGCTCACGACGAGGACGTGCTCGTGGAGCACCTTCTGATGCCGCAGGTTGGCGAGCAGCGCCGGCGGGGTGATCGCCGCGTCCTTCGAGAGGTAGACGGCCGTCCCCCCGACCCGCTGAACGCCCCGTCGGACGATGTCGGCGGGCAGCGAGTCGATCGAGTGCTCCATCCGGCGGATGCGAGCCGCGACGAGCTGACGCCCGCGTCGCCACGTCGTCATCTGGATGACGAGGGCGAAGCCGATCAGCAGAGGGAGCCAGCCGCCCTGTGGAATCTTCGGCACGTTCGCAGCGAGAAACGCGATGTCGACGACCAGGAACGGGACGAGAACGACCAGCGCCTTCGCAACGGACCACCGCCAACGGTCGCGCACCACGCGGTAGAAGATCAGCGTCGTGATGAACATCGTCGTGGTGACCGCGATGCCGTAGGCCGATGCCAACGCGCCCGATGAGCGGAACATGAGCACCAGACCGACACAGCCGATCATGAGCAACCAGTTGACGAGTGGAACGTAGACCTGGCCGACGTGAGCGGACGAGGTGTGCTGGACCGCGAGCCGCGGGAAGTAGTCGAGTCGCACAGCCTGGGCCGTGAGCGAGAACGCCCCCGAGATCAACGCCTGGGAGGCGATGACCGTCGCCATCGTCGCCAGCACGGCGAGCGGCGCCACACCCCAGTCGGGCGCCATGTCGTAGAACGGATTGCCGACGTCCTCGGCGCCGTCCGCCAGCAACGCTGCCTGGCCGAAGTAGGTGAGCACCAGGCCCGGTAGCACGATCGCATACCACGATGCCTGAATGGCACGGCGACCGAAGTGACCCATGTCGGCGTACAGCGCCTCACCGCCGGTCACGACGAGGAAGATCGAGCCGAGGGCGAGGAACGCCCGCCACGGCTCGTTGACGAACAAATCGATCGCGTACGAGGGCGACACGGCACGGAGCACCGACGGATGTTCGACGATCTGACGGATCCCGAGGAGCCCGAGAACCACGAACCAGACGACCATGATCGGGCTGAACACACGGGCGATGCCCGCGGTCCCGTGGCGCTGCACGGCGAAGAGCGCGACGAGGATCGCGACCGCCACCGGGATCACCCAGTCGGCAAAGGCCGACGTCGCCACCTCGAACCCCTCGACCGCGGACAACACCGAGATCGCCGGGGTGATCAGACCATCCCCGTAGAGCAACGCAGTTCCGAACACGCCGAGCGTGACGATCGCTCCACCGATCTTGGTCATCGGCTCACCACGCCGGGGCATGACCAGCGACGTCAAGGCGAGGATCCCACCCTCACCGTGATTGTCGGCGCGCATCACGAAGAACAGGTACTTCGCCGAGATGACGATCAACAGGGACCAGAAGACGACCGATGCGACACCGAAGGCATTCGCCTGGTTCACCTCGAGTCCGGAGTGGTCGAAGGATTCTCGCAGTGCGTAGATCGGACTCGTGCCGATGTCTCCGAACACGATTCCCAGGGTTCCGAACGCGAGCGCGAGATGTCCCGTTCGATGCCGCTTCGACGATGAATCATCCACTGTCGATGACGTTACGGCGTTCGACACGTCACTCGTCGCGCTACAGCTCCTCGGATCCGGCTGACGGCGGGTGCCGGACACGTGCGCCGATGTCCAGTTCGAGGTCAGGTTCGGAGTGAGGGACTCCGGGCCGAACCACTGATGAAGATTCTCGTGGTCGACGACGATCTCGAGATCGCGTCGGGGGTCCGTCGCGGTCCCGAGCGCGATGGCTTCACGGTCGACGTTGCGTCGAACGGCAACGACCTCTTCGGGTGGCGGTCACGCGGCCCTCGCCGACGTGGCCGAGAACGACCTGCGACGCCGTGGCAGGTGCGTCGCCCACGATCGGATCGTCGGTGTCGTCGTCACACCGATCCCAGTGGGGATCGTCGATCCAGGTGGGCGGCGTCGACGACGTCGGGTCGGCCCAGCCGTAGACGGCGATGTAGTCGGCGAAGGACTCGAGGATACGGTCCCACCATGCGCGCATGTCGGCCAGTGTGAAGGCGGTCGGTGACGCGCAGACCACGCCCAGGCGAACAATCGGCGAAATCGTTTCGGCGCCTCCACTCCGCGAGACTCCTGCGATGCAGCCCGTGCGCATCGGCATCTCCGTCCCGTGGGACCTCTGGCAACTCCCGTACGACGAGCGCCGCGAGTCCCTCGCCCGCATCGCCGACGCCGGCATCGACCATCTGTTCACCGCCGACCACATCAGCTTCTTCGACGGCAGCGGCCTCGACGGGCCCGTCCACCTCGCTGCCCTCAGTGGCCTCGACGGTCGCCTCGACCTCCACCTCGGCGTGTACCTGCTGGCGCTCCGGCATCCGATGGTGGCGGCACGCCAGATCGCGTCCCTGGCTCAGGCGGCGCCCGGTCGCGTCACCGTGGGGGTCGGTGTCGGCGGCGAGGACCGTCACGAGATCCAGGTCTGCGGTGTCGACCCGCGGAGTCGAGGACGGCGAACCGATGCCGCGCTCTGCATCGTGCGGTCGCTCCTCGACGGTGAAACCGTCGACGGCGACGGCGAGTTCTTCGACTTCACCGCCGGTGCCATCCGGCCGACGCCCGAACCGCGGGTCCCGCTGCTCGTCGGCGGTCGCAGCGATGCCGCCGTTCGGCGCGCCGGCCGGCTGGGCGACGGTTGGCTCGCCGCATGGTGCTCGCCGCGCCGCTTCGCAGACGCGACGGCGTTGGCAGAGGAGGTCGGTGCCGATCGCGACGTGGACTGGGAGCACGGCTTGCAGGTCTGGATCGGAGTCGACCGGACACCCGAAACGGCTCGACGACACGTCGCGAACACCATGGAGGGCTTCTACAGGTCCAGCTTCGAACCGTTCGAGCGGTACACCCCGATGGGCAACGCCGAACACATCGCCGAATTCCTCGCACCGTACGTCGAGGCCGGCGCGACGACACTGAACCTCACCCCGTGCGGCCCCGACCGCGCGACCGAGCTCGAGACCGTCGCCGAAGTGAAACGCCTCCTGCGACGCTGACCTCCGGTTCGACGCCACCAGGTACCGTGAGCGGCTGGTGCTGTTCGTTCGATGAGGAGAAGAGATGGCAGGCGGACTCGCCGGATTGCTCGATGACGTCGCCGCGCTCGCCAAGCTCGCCGCCGCGTCTGTCGACGATGTCGGTGCCGCTGCCGGGCGAGCGAGTGCCAAGGCCGCCGGCGTCGTCGTGGACGACACCGCCGTCACCCCCGCGTACGTGCAGGGACTCGCCGCAGATCGCGAGCTGCCGATCATCAAACGGATCGCGCTCGGATCGCTCCGCAACAAGCTGCTGATCATCCTGCCGGTCGCGCTGGTGCTCAGTGCGGTGGCACCGACGCTCGTCGAGATCATCCTGATGGTCGGCGGCACGTACCTGTGCTTCGAGGGCGCCGAGAAGGTCTATCACCGCCTCAAACACGACGATCACGATCACGACGTCCCGGCGGCGATGCAGGGCCCCGACGTCGAGGAGCAGACGATCAAGAGCGCGATCCGCACCGACCTCATCCTGTCGGCGGAGATCATGGTGATCGCGCTCAAGGAGGTCATCGACGAAGGGTTCCTGCAGCGGGCCATCATCCTCGTCATCGTCGCTCTCGTGATCACGATCGTCGTCTACGGCGTGGTCGCCCTGATCGTGAAGATGGACGACATCGGGCTCAAACTCGCAGGCCGGGAGACCGATAGCGCTCAGCGGGTCGGTCGGATGATGGTGGCCGGGATGCCCAAGGTCCTGTCGGTCCTCACGGTCGTGGGCATCGCAGCGATGATCTGGGTCGGCGGGCACATCCTGCTGGTCGGCGCGGAGGAGCTGGGATGGCATGCGCCGTACGACTTCGTCCACGACCTCGAGAAGCGGGTCCAGGACGTGGCGGGGATCGGCGGGTTCCTCGCCTGGCTGGTCAACACGCTCTGCTCGGCGTTGATCGGATTGATCGTGGGCTTCACGGTGGTGGGGATCGTCTCGCGCTTCCACCGCCGCGGGACCTAGTGCCCTATCGGCAACGACAGGGGCGCACGACGATCGTGGAGGGCGCGAACGCATGCGCCTCCGAATGAGGACCGAGTGCGAGATGCCAACGACGAGGGAAGCGCTGGACCGACCGTCGTCGCGGTCGGTGGGCACTCCCTGCTCGACCCCGATCTGCCACCGACCGTCGCCAACCAGTTCGCCGTGACGCAGGCCGCGATGCGGCCGGTGGCCGACCTGCTCGAGCGCGGCGAGCACCTCGTGTTGACTCACGGCAACGGCCCGCAGGTCGGCTTCATGCAACTCCGCTCGGAGATGGCCCGCGACACACTCCCGGAAGTCCCGCTCGACTCACTCGTCGCCGACAGCCAGGGCGCAATGGGCTACATGATCGAGCGGGCATTGCGCGCGGAGCTGCGCCGACGCGGTGTCGACACCGATGTCGTCACGATCGTCACCGAAGTCGAAGTCGATCCCGACGATCCGGCGTTCGCCGCGCCCAACAAACCGATCGGCCCGTTCTTCGCCGAGGATGAAGCCGAGGCACTCGTCAGCGAGCGGGGCTGGCAGGTGGTGCGCGACCCCAAGCGCGGCGTCCGCCGCGTGGTCGCCTCGCCGATCCCCCGTCGGATCGTCCAACTCGCAACCATCGAGAGGCTCTGCGATCTCGGGATCACCGTGATCTGCTGCGGTGGTGGCGGCATCCCGATCAGTCGGAGCGACGACGACCAGATCGTCGGCCACGAAGCCGTGATCGACAAGGATCGGGTGAGCATGTTGCTCGCCGTCCATCTCGGCGCCCGACGGCTGGCGATCACGACCAGCGTCGACCACGTCTACGAGGACTTCTACTCCGACGCGCCGAAGCCGTTGCCCGAGCTGACGGTCGACGAGGCCCGCGACCTGCACGCTGCGGGGCACTTCGCGGCCGGCAGCATGGCGCCGAAGATCGAGGCTGCCATCGACTTCCTCGAGGCGATCGACGGCGACGTCGTCATCTGTCTGCCCGAGCAGCTGGTCGACGCGCTCGGCGGCCGGGCCGGCACGCACATCGGGAGGAACAGACGATGAGTGGTCTCGACAACACGAGCCTGGTCGGCCGGAGCCTGCTCACGACACAGGAGTGGTCGGACGCCGACCTCGCTGCCGTCCGCGCGATCGCCCGCGCGCTCGCTGATCTCGATCGGCAGGGGGTCCGCACTCCACTGTGTCCCGACGAACTCGCATGGGCCGTGTTCTTCGACCGGTCGACGCGCACCAAGAGCGCGTGGGCCGGCGCGGCCGCGCGGCTGGGCATGCAGCCGGTCATCGTCGACGGATCCTCGACGCAGGTGTCGCACGGAGAGACCGCCGTGGAGACCGGCGCGATGCTCGGCATGAACGCCCACGCCATGGGGATCCGGCACGACCTGATCCTCGGCGAGGGCAACACGTTCATCCGCGCCGTCAAGCGAGGCATCGACGACTACCTCGACGCAACCGACGACACCCGTCCGGTCCCGATCGTCAACCTGCAGTGCGACGTCGACCACCCCACCCAGACGATGGCCGACCTGTTGTGGCTCGAGGACAACTTCGACGATCTCGCCGATCGGAACATCACGATCAGCTGGGCGTACTCGCCGTCGTACGCGAAACCGCTGTCGGTCCCGCAGGGCCTGATCACGCTGCTCACCCGCTTCGGCGCGAACGTGACGCTCGCTCACCCACCCGGGTACCAACTGACCGACGCCGCCATGTCCGCCGCCGCCGACAACGCCACCAGTGGCGGTTCGTTCCGCCTCGTCCACGAAATGGACCAGGCGTTCGCGGGAGCCGACATCGTGTACCCCAAGAGTTGGGGAGCCCACGACCTGATGGTCGAGCGGGTGGCCGCCAACGCGGCGGGTGACACGGCCGAGCTCCGAGCGATCGAGGCGCGTGCACTCGAACGCAACGCCGAACACACCGACTGGATCTGCGACGAGCGGCGCATGGCAACGACCGCCGGTGGTGACGCCCTCTACATGCACTGCCTGCCGGCCGACATCGGATCCGAGGTCAGCCCCGGGGTGATGGCGCACCACCGGGTGAACGTCGCCCGGGAGGCGAACTGGAAGATGTACGTGGTGATGGCACTGCTCGCCGGGGCCAAGGTGCCCGATCTGGCGGGCGTCCTGACGTCACTGGAGGAGGAGGCGCGCCGATGACCGATCTCGACACCCGCATCGCTGCGCTCAGCGAGGACCACCTCCATCTCGCTGTGGAGATCCTGCGTGAGGCCATTCGGATCCCCGCTGACTTCGTCGATCGGCCGGTCGAGGCAGGGGGCGACCCGAAGTCGGGCCTGAGCAACCACGAGGGCCCCCGCCTCGAGTTTCTCCGACGGACGATCATCGACGTGGGTGCGGTGCGCGGACCGGACGACGTCTGGTTCGACGACTACGGCAACCTCGTCTGGACGGTCGCCGACCCGACGGACGGCATCGACGCCGAGAGCAAACGCGTCGTCTACTTCGACGGCCACACCGACACCGTGCAGGCACTGCGGTCGGCATGGCGCGACAAGCTGGGCGGCATCGACGCCTACGACGGACTGCTCGACCTCGCCACCGTCGACCGCGGGTTCCTGCGCCGCGAACTCGGCCACCTGCCACCCGACGACGAGTGGGAACATCTCGTGTTCGGACGTGGCGCCGCCGACCAACTGGCCGGCGTGATCTCCCAGATCATGGCGACCAAGATCGCCCTCGAGCTCGCACCCGAGGGTGCGCTGCGCGGGGTGATCGTCCGGTCCTACGCGACGGCTGCCGAGGAAGACAACGACGGAGCGGGTCCCATGTACCTGATGAGCGAGGTGCTGCCCGGCGCAGCGCCCGATCTGATCCCGGACGTGGTCGTGCTCACCGAGGGCACCGGCGACGCCGAGAAGGGAGCGCTGGGGATCTATCGCGGTCAGCGCGGGCGCATGCAGATCGAGGTCACCGTGACCGGCCGCTCCTGCCACGGGTCGATGCCGTGGGAAGGGCTGAACCCGTTGGAACACGGCGGTGCGATCATTGCCGAGGCCGCCAGACGCTACGACGCGCGCGACGGCTTCCTCGACGACCCGTTCCTCGGTCACGGCACGCGAACCGCCTCGTGGGCACACCTCGACACCCCGAGCGACTGCGCCGTGCCCGATCGGTTCACGTTCCGGTTCGATCGTCGACTCACCGTCGGCGAGGACCCCGAGCAGGCTCGACGAGACGTCGAGGGGCTCGATGCGGTGAGGACGGCGCGCGACGCCGGCCTCACCGTCGAGGTGGCCGTGCCGACATACGACGGCGTCACCTGGCGTGGCTACACGCCCGGCAACCAGCAGATCTACATGGGCTGGGCGACACCCGGGGACCACGCCGCGATCCGGACGGCGGTCGAGGTGTACGACGCCGTCGTCGCGCCGAACGTTCGCGCGTCGGGGGGAACGGGGGGACTGCGCGCCGAGGCACGGGTCGACCGATGGATCTTCTCGACCGACGGCGTCGGGTACCCGGTCCCGATCGACGACACAACGATCGACGTCCCGGAATCGAAGGCCTGGGTCGAGGCAGGCGGGTACAAGCACCCGGCGATGTTCGGCTTCGGCGCGGGCTACGAACAGAACACGCACAAGGTCGGCGAATGCGTCGATGCCCGCGAGCTCCGCCTGGCGATCGCCTTCCTCGCCCGATTTCCGAGCGCGTTCGCCGACCCGGCCGTGACGTCGCCCGGTCGAGTGTGACCCGGAGGATCGGCGTCCACCGCGAATCACATCACGCGTGGGCGTTCGCCGACAGCGCACCGCCCAGCGCGGTCACCATTCGTTCACGGAACCGCCGCATCGACCCGGCGTCGGGAACGAACAGTTCCGCGGCGTGGTACATCCCCGGTTCGACGTGCAGCTCGACCTCCACACCGTCGTCGGCGAGGCGCCGGGCGTAGTCGATCGCCTCGTCGTGGAACAGGTCGATGTCGCCGACTCCGATCCATGCCGGCGGCAATCCGGCGAGGTCGGCACGTCGTGCGGCTGCGGCATGGGCCGGCGGCTCCCGCTCGCCAGCGGGGTGCCCGAGGTAGGCGGACCAGGCGTAGCGGTTCGATGCGGCACTCCAGACCAACGCGTCGTGACCATCGGAGCGGGGCGTCCGATCGTCGAGCATCGGGTACTGCAGGAGCTGGAAGCAGATCGGTGGACCGCCGCGATCGTGTGCACGTTGAGCGAGACATGCTGCCAGTCCTCCTCCCGCACTGTCGCCCCCGACGGCGATCCGATCGGTGTCGACGCACAGTTCCGACGAACGGTCGTGAAGCCACGTCAGGGCGTCGAAACAGTCATCGAGTCCGGCGGGGAACGGATCCTCGGGCGCGAGGCGGTAGTCCACGCTGATCACGAGGATGCCCAGTTCGGCGGCGAAGCGACTGCACAGCTCGTGTCCGGTGGCGGGCGACCCCATCACCAAACCACCACCGTGCACCCAGAGCAGCGCGCCCGACGGAACTCGACGGTCGCCGGGCTCGTAGACCACGAGTGGGACTGCGGGCCGGTCGTCCGTCGACGACAGCTCGGCCGTGCGCATCTCGACGCCGAGGGCGGGTCGTTCGGCCGGGCGCGTCGTCATCAGCTTGCGACCGATCCGGAGGCTCACATCCCCCCGCACCGACAACGGCATGTAGAGCTGCGGGTTGCGGAGCTCGGGTGCGGCCGTCGCCACGATCCGATGACGGCGCGACAGCCCGTACCCGGCGGCGGCCGCGAGTGCGGCAGTGGCGGTGAGGAATGGCTTCATGGGGGCTCCGAGGTCGACGGCCGTGTCAAGTCGGCAACGTAGCGCAGGTGGCGGGTCGGGCTTGCGCGTGGTGTTGCCGGATCGTGCAGCTCATTGGGAACTTGGCCTCTGTTGCCGGGATGCCCTCGTGCGACACTGGAATCACCGGATTGTCATTCGAGAAGGGAGCCGGGCGGAAGTGTTGATGCGCGCAGACGGTGACGTTCCCGAGTCGTCGGGCTCCGGGGGTTCGCCGCGCCCGCGACCGATCTGGACCGAGGCTCTCACCGTCCCCGAGCTCCTGGTCACGCTGCCCGGCGCGGCAATCGCCGCGCTCGCCGCGCCGGCCGGTGGTGCACGACCCGTGCTCGTGCTGCCCGGTTTCGTCACCGGCGACGTGACCACCGCGCCGCTCCGGGCATTCCTGCGATCGCTCGGCCATCGTCCCGTCGGTTGGGGGCTCGGACTCAACGTCGGTGTGGCCGACCACATCGCGGGCGGAATCGACCGGCTGATCCAGGAGCTCGCACATCGACACGGTTCCACCATCGACATCGTGGGCTGGAGCGCCGGCGGCCTGCTCGGTCGGTTGCTGGCACAGCACCGACGCGAGCTCGTCGGCCAGGTGATCACCCTCGGCTCGCCGATCAAGATGAGTACGGGCGACTCGAACATCGGCATGCTCCAAGAGCTTGCCGGCAGGCTGTTCATCCCCATTCCGCCACGCATCGACGTCGACCGGATTCCGGTCCCGTCCACCACCATCTGGACCGCTCAGGACGGAATCGTGCCCGGTCGCCTCTGCTGCCAGACGCCCGGACCGACCGCCGAGTGCGTGCAGGTTCGGGGCACCCACATCGGCCTCGCCACGAACCCCTCGGTGTTGTACGCCATCGCGGATCGTCTCGCGCAGCGGCCCGACGACTGGCATCCCTTCACCCCCAACCGCCGACTTCGCTGGTGGTACCCGTCCCTCGAACAGGATCCATCTGATGCACCAGCTGACACCGTCTGAAGCGGCGCTGCTCACCGCAGAGACCAACACCAACCTCGGGCACCAGTCGATGTGCCTCGAGCTCGCCCCGGACAGCGACGGCAACCACATCACGCTCGCCCGGCTGCGTGCCGTGATCGAGGAGAACCTGCACCGCGCCCCGTCGCTCCGTCGGCGCGTCCGGCACGTTCCGCTCGCGCTCGACGACCCGTGGTGGATCGAAGATCCGCACTTCGATCTCGACTACCACATTCGCCATCTCGCGGTACCGGGGGCATCCGATCCCGATGCGCTCGAACAACTCCTGGCACGTCTCCACGAGCGGCCGCTCGACCGCAACCGGCCGCTGTGGGAGCTCTACCTGATCGAGAATCCCGACGGCAGCAGCAACATCTTCGTGAAGGTGCACATCGTGCTGATCGAGGAACTCGGCCCGATGGGGCCGCTCTCGCCCGTGCTCGCCGGACCCGACGTCGACGTCGACAGCACCTCCCGCCGACCCTGGCGGCCCGACATGGTGCCGACCGACTCCGATCTCCTCATCAAGGCGGCATGGTCGACACTGCGCAGCCCGATCCGCACCACCCGACACGTGCTCAACGCCGGCCGACGCATCCCGATCCTCGGCGAGGTCGCCCGGCTGGCACTCGCTGCGGCGAGTTCGACCGTGCACCCGGTCGAGAAGGCGCGCAACGACCGGCCGGTCCCGCGCGTCTCGTTCAACCGCACGGTCGGAGCACACCGCCGCGTCGCTCGGGTGACACTGTCGGTCGACCAACTGCGCGAGGTGCACCGCCAGCGTGGGGTGCGGTTCCACGACGTGTTGCTGACGGTGATCAGTGGCGCGCTGCGGCACTGGCTCGTGGTCAACGACGAACTGCCCGTCGAGCCGCTCGTCGCGCTCACCCCGCTCCTCGTCGACGCCGACTCCGACGAGCTCGGCGCTGCGCTCGTTCCCCTCGCGACACAACGGCACGACCCGTTGCAGCGACTCGACGACATCAACGTGTCGATGTCGGAGCTCACCCTCGAGCTCGATCCCCAACCTGCCGAGGCGATCTCGAATCGCGCCGGAGCGCCATCGGTGCTGGCGGGCGCTGCGGCCCGTCTGCTCCTCACCACCGGGGCCGGCCTTCGGATGATGCCGCCGTTCAACGTGTACGTCGTGAGCATCCCGGGTCGTGACGAGGGCCCGATCGCCGGCCACGCGATCGTGCGCGAGCACGCCATGGTGCCGATCACCGACGGAGCCGGGTTGTCGATCAGTGCGATTTCACACGATCACCGCGTCGACATCACCCTCGTGGCCGATCGGGACATGATCCCGGATCTCGACGTGCTCGCCGATCGCATCGAGATCGAACTCGCGATGCTCCACCACGAGTGCGCGCGGTCGGCCGCCTCCTGATCAGCTGCGCACGAGACGGCCGGGATATTCGCCGGTGTCCGTGTCGTGCTCGCGGGTGACGACACCGTTGCACAGCGTCGCGAGGTACCCGGACACCGGTTGCATCAATCGCGTGCCACCGGCCGGGAGGTCGTGGTGCGCGACCGGCGCGGCGACGGACAGGTTCGCGTGGTCGATCACGTTCACGTCGGCGCGCTTGCCGACCTCGAGGGTTCCCCGGTCGTCGAAGCCGTAGAGCGCCGCGTTGCGCGCCGTCTGCTTGTGCACGACGAACTCGATCGGGATCTGCTCGCCGACCCGATCCCGCGTCCAGTACGTGAGCTGCGTCGTGGGTGCGGTGCCGTCGCAGATCAGTGTGACGTGGGCGCCGGCATCGCTGAGGCCGGTCACGGTGTTCGGATCGACCAGCATCTCGCGCAGGACGTTCATCCGCTCGGAGACGTCGACGGCACTCAAGGACGCGAAGCGGGTGCCGTCGTCCTCGAGCATGAAGTCGTAGAGGTACTCCAACGGATCGCATCCGGCGGCGGCGGCGCGCGCTCCGATCGTGTCGGAGAGTGGGGGCTCGAGGTCGACCGGGTTGCCCATCGGATACATCACGGGCGCCGCGCGCGTGAACAGGCCGTACACGTTCTCCATCGACCCAGGCTCCTCGGGGCGGATGTCGGGTTCTGCGAGGAGGGTCGCCTTCATCTCCGGATCGCGCATCGCGCTCACTCGTTCGCCGAGCGGCAACGCCGCCAGCTTCTCCAGATACGTCGGCTTGCGCATGAACGCGTGGTAGCCGCTGAGCCCGGTCAGGAATCCGATCGGCCGTGACGACACCTGCGGGAACAGCCGGGCACCGGCCTCGTTTGCGTCGGCGGTCAACCGCAGGATCTCGCGCCACAGGTCGGGGTCGTAATCCGGCGACTGCACGAGCGTGAAGGTCACCGGTCGCCCGCTCGCGAGCGAGAACCGGCGCATCAGGTCGTGCTCGGCCTCCTGAGTGGTGCGCTCACCGCCGAGCGCTTCGAGCTTGCCGACGGTGCCGGCGGGGATCATCTCGAACACACCCTTGCCGACCCGCGCCATGTGGTCCGCGATGGCGAGCAGTTCCTCGTCGGCGGCGAACGTTCCTGGCACCGGATCACCCCAGAGCGAGCGGTGTCCGATCGTACGGGACGTGCTGAACCCGACGGCCCCGGCGTCGAGCGCCTCGGCGACGATGCGACCCATCGCATCGAGATCGTCGGCGGTCGCGTCCTCGTTGCGTCGACCGCGCTCGCCCATCGCGTAGAACCGGACCGCTCCGTGGGCGACCTGCGCCGCGACGTCGAGAGCGTACTCACGACCCTCGATGTAGTCGAGATAGTCGGCGAACGTCTCCCACTGACCCCAGTCCATGCCTTCGTGGAGCGCTGCGCCCGGGATGTCCTCGACACCTTCCATCAGCTCGATCAGCGTCTGCTCGGTGCCCGGTGCGACAGGTGCGAAACCGACACCGCAGTTGCCCATCACCACCGTGGTGACGCCGTTGTGCGACGACGGTGCGATCTGGGAGTCCCAACTCACCTGGCCGTCGTAGTGCGTGTGCACGTCGACCCAGCCGGGCGTCACGATCGCACCGTCGGCATCGATCGTGCGCCGGGTCGGCGCGGTGATGGTGCCGCCGACCTCTGCGATGACCCCGTCGCGAATCGCGAGGTCACCGTCGACCGCGTCCACCCCGGTCCCGTCGATCAGCCTGCCGTTCTTGATGACGATGTCGTGCATGACTGCGCTCGCTCTCCTGGAGAAATGGTGCCTTCGACGGTATCGGTCCGCCGCGACCGGACCAGAGTCGGAGCCGGGCGGTGCGCGCGACGGTCGACCGACAACCCCGCACCGAGAGGCAACCATGACGGTCAACATCATCAGCGGACTCCCCGACCACGTGCTCGGGTTCGTCACCGATCAGGCCGGCAATCGCCGCGCCATCAAGGCGTTCGGCATCCTGATACCCGGCGACGTGAAGGTGTTCGACCTCGCACACCTCACCGACGCCGAGACGTGGATCGCCGAGTAGCGCCGCCGCTGTCGGGGAGCGGTGCGACGACGTACCCGCTCGGGAGCTCCTCGGACGAGTCGATCACGCTGTGCCGAGTGACGTGTCGTGCATGCTCCGACAACGACCGGTGATCCGCGTACGAGATACCGGGCACCATCGGCTCGCGGAACCATGGCGCGTAGAACTCGAGATTGGGGATCGTCCGGAGATCGTCGGACAGGTTCGGCGTTCCTCCGTGCCAGGCACGCACGTCCCGGATCTGGATCGCACCGGCCGGCGCGGGACAGACCGTGCTCAAACGCATCCACTCGGGTTCGTCGCGGAGCTTCGGAATCGGCGCTCGGGCGTTCTGGGTCCCGGGGATCTGACGGGTCGGTCCGTTGAGGGCCGCCTGGTCGTCGGGCAGGAAGTTGACCGCCAGGTAGGGACACGGCAGATCGCGAACGGTGAGGTGACCGCGTGGATCGACGAACGAGCTGAACGGTGTCCGGGTCGAGTCGATGCGGTCGCCCATGTCCGCGTGCAACGGCTGGTAGTCGACCGCTCCGGGCAGGCAGAAGTCACCGCTGGCAGCGCGGAGGATGTAGTCGGGCGACCCGAAGATCGCCGTGACGATCGGTGTGACCGTCGGGAGGTCGACGAGCATCTGCCACTCGGGCCTGTGCAGCATGCTGCGCGTCACGCTGGACCCGCCGAACGAGTAGCGGTGTGACCCCCGGTTGCCGTGACGCTGCTCGTCGAGCGCGATGATCTCGTGTGCCACCTCCCTGGCGCCGCGGCGCAGGAAGGCGGTCTGGTCGGCGTCGAGTGCATCGCGAATCACCACGAACCCGTCGCGCCGGAAGATTCGCACGGCGCGGTCGATTTCGGACGGGTCGAGCACTTCGAGGCCCGTCAGACCGCTGTTCGCCTCCAGGTGCGCCCGCAGGGCGTCGAGTTCCGGTGTGTGCCGGTCGCGGTCCTGCCAGCCGAGCGCACCGAAGTCGTTCACCAGGCGTAAGCCTCCGGTGCCGGGCCGGGGCCGGGAAAGATCTCGTCGAGCCGGGCGAGCACGTCGTCGGTCAGGACGATCGTGGGCGCACGGAGCGCGTCGTCGAGCTGTTCCATGGTCCGCGGTCCGATGATGGGTGCCGTCACCGCGGGCTGGTGGAGCAACCACGCGATGCCGACCGTCGCGGCCGACTCGCCGAGTTCGCTGCACAACTCCTCCCACGCCTCGAGCTGCGGGCGGATCGCCTCGACCCGCTCGCGCACCTGCGGCGATGACCGCCTGCCCACGTCGTCGGCCGACAACACGCCGGCGAGCAGCCCACCCGCGAGCGGGCTCCACGGAAGAACACCGACGCCGTACGCCTGACACGCAGGGATCACTTCGAGCTCGATCGTCCGTTCGGCGAGGTGGTACAGGCTCTGCTCCGAAACGAGCCCGAGGAAGTGGCGCGAGGCTGCGGCCTCGTTGGCCTGGGCGATGGTCCACCCCGCGAAGTTGCTCGACCCGACGTAGGAGATCTTCCCCTGCGCCACGAGCGTCTCCATCGCCTGCCAGACCTCGTCCCACGGGGCGGTCCGATCGATGTGATGCATCTGATAGAGGTCGATGTGGTCGGTCTGCAGTCGACGCAGACTCGCATCGCACGCCAGCCGGATGTGGCGCGCCGACAGACCCCGATCGTTCGGGAGGTCCGACATCGGCCCGTACACCTTCGTCGCGAGCACGATCCGCTCACGACGACCACCGCCCTGTGCCAACCACTTGCCGATGATCGTTTCGGTGACGCCGACGCCCAGCGATCCTCCGTAGCGGTCGGCGGTGTCGACGAAGTCGATGTCGTGGTCGAGAGCGTGATCGAGCAACTGGAACGAGTCCCCCTCGCTCGTGTTCGGGCCGAAGTTCATCGTCCCGAGGCAGAGTTCGCTGACCTGCACGGCGGTCCGGCCGAGTCGTCGGTGTCGCATCGACACTTCTCTAGCACGCCGCGCAACGTCGCCGATTCCGGACGGCCCGGCGACGATCGGTCGATCAGTCGATGGTGTAGTCCCGGAGCAGCTTGTTCATCTCGATCACGTGGAGTTCCTCGGAGCCGATCTGCGTCCGTGCGTACTCCTCGAGATAGATCGACTGGTTCTCGACCAGGGCGAGCAGGCGGCGGTAGAGGCCGAGCGCGAGTTGTTCGTGGGCGATCGACTCGCGCAGGATCTGCTCGATCGAGTGGTCGTGCGACTCCTCGATCGCACCGATGCCCTGCGTCGGGTGCCCACCGAGCCCGGTGAGGATCTCACCGGCCTGACGCGCGTGGAGCAACGACTCGTCGGCCTGCTCCTGCATGAACGTCACGAGCGGGAGTCGGTTCGGCCCTGTGATCACCAGCGAATAGTGCGTGTAGCGGATCACGCCGGCGAGTTCGGCCAGCATGATCTCGTTCAGCACCGGATTGACGTCGGTGGGATCGATGATCGAGTCGTCGGGAGTGGCCATCGGTTCGATGGTACCGACACGCAGTAGTGTCGAGTCGGTGACGACCCTCGTGCTGACCGTGATCGGGGACGACCGATCGGGCCTGGTCGAAGCGTTGGCGGGCGCTGTCACGCGGCACGGCGGGAACTGGAACCGCAGCAGCATGGCCCGCCTCGGGACGAAGTTCGCCGGGATCGTCGAGATCTCGGTGACCGAGGAGCACGTCGACGGTCTGATCGACGAGCTCGGACCGCTCCAATCACAGGGACTGCTCCACATCACCGCGGAGCGCGTCACCGACGCGCCCGCACCGGCCGCGAACGAGGGGCGGTGGCAGCTCCGCCTCGTGGGTCAGGACCGACCGGGGATCGTGCACGAGATCGCCCACGCGCTCGCACACAACGGGGTCAGCATCGAGGAGCTCCAGACGTCGACCATCAGTGCCCCGATGTCGGGTGAGACGCTGTTCGAGGCGACCGCGGTGCTCGTCGCCACGACCGGTGCGGACCGCACCGCGTTGGCCGCCGACCTGGAAGCGCTGGCGAACGAGTTGATGGTCGAGCTCGAACTGACAACGTGACCGCCGCGGCCGACCCCTCGAATCAGTTGTATCGACACCCCTCCGACGTCGCGCGACTCGTCTTCGCGCTCACCGCCCTCGCCCTGCTGGTCCTGGTCGCAGTGGTGCGCGACGACGAGCTGAGCGGGGTCTCCATCGACATCCTGGCGCTCGTCGACGGAATGCCGCGGGCGCTCGTCAACGGGCTGGTCGGCCTCGTACAGCTGCTGGCCTTCTTGACCCCGATCACGGTGTTGATCGTCCTCGTTCGTGCTCGCATGTGGCAGTTGATGCTCCTCATGGCGTTGGCCGCGACGATCGCCGGCGTCACCCTCGTGCTGCTCTCCGAAGCGGTCAACAGCAGCGTCCCGGTCGAGGAGCTCGGCTTCGAACGCGTCGACTCCTGGTTCATCGGCAGCCAGTTCCCGTCGAGCACCTACCTCGGCATGCTCACCGCACTGCTGGTGACGGCCAGCCCCTGGCTGACCACGTCGTGGCGACGAACCGGGTGGGTGTTCATCGTGTTCGTGATGTTCGCCCGGGTCCTGTCGTCGGTCGAGGTCCCGGTGCGCAACCTGATGCTGCTGGCCGTGGGCGCGGCGGCGGGATCGTTGGCGCTGGTCATCTTCGGTGCACCGCGACGACGGGTGGACGTCTCCTCCGTCAGCGCAGCGCTCGCCCGTGCCGGGATCGGCGCGGTCGACGTCGATCCGCGACCCGGCCAGACGCGGGTCCCGAGCTTCACCGTTCGCTCTCCCGGCGGATCGCGGCTGTTCGTGAAGGTGATCGGTCGAGACCAGCGCGACTCCGATCTCCTCCTGCGAACGTGGCGGAGTCTGACGCTCAAGGGACTCGGCGGAGGGGTCCCGGCCTCTCCCCGAGGCGCCGTGGAACACGAGGCGTTGGCGATGAGTCTGCTCGGGTCGGTCGCCTCGACGCCTGCGCCGGTCGGCGTCCTGGGTACCGACGACGAGGCCGCAATGCTCGTCAGCACCTACGCCGAGGGCGATCGGTTGTCGGACATCGACGACGTCAACGACGAGGTGCTCGATGTTCTGTGGTCCGCCGTGGCCGGCCTGCAGGAACGTCGACTGGCCCACGGTGCGCTCGACGCGAGCAACGTCATGGTCGACGGAGATCGGGTGACCCTCGTCGACCTCGCCCGCGCCGACATCCGGGCGACCGACGAGGCGCTGGGTGCCGACGTCGCCGAGCTACTCGCATCGCTGGCGCTGCTGGTCGGTGCTGATCGCGCCGTCGATCGTGCCGCGGCCAACGTGCCGACCGACGTGTTGGGGCGGGCGGTTCCCCTGATCCAGAGGGCGGTGCTGACCGCGCCGACCCGCCGTCGGTACAAGGACGATCAACAGCTGCTCGACACCCTGCGCGACCGCGCCGCTTCGGCGGCCGGGATCGACTCGGTCGAGCTCGCGCCGGTCCGCAGGATCACCGTCGGCGGGATCGTGTCGCTCGTCGGCTCACTGGTCCTCATGGCCTACGTGTTCAACCTCGCGGCCAACTGGGACCAGACGTGGGAAGCGTTCACGTCCGCCGACCTCGTCTGGGCGATTCCGGTCATCTTGATGATGATCTCGACCTACTTCTCCGGAGCGATGAGCCTGATGGGCTCGGTGACGATCGATCTGGTCTTCTTCCGCACGGTCGCCGTCATGTTCGGGCAGTCGTACCTCAACCGCTTCACCCCGGCGAACGCGGGCGGGATGGCGATGCGGGTGCGCTATCTCCAGCTGAACGGTCTCGACACTGCGGTCTCGGCCTCGGCGATCGCGTTGACGTCCGCAGCGAGCGGTGCCGCCCAGGTGGTCACGATCGCCGTGTTCCTGATCTGGGGAGGTTCGAGCGACAAGCTGAGCGACTTCGAATTCCCCGACATCGGCACGATCGTCGTCGTGATCCTCGCGGTGGGGCTGGTGGCGTCGCTCGTCCTGATCACCCGATTCGGCAAGACGGTCATCCGACCGTGGATCACGTCGGCGTTCTCGAAGATCCGGGCATCGATCGGCGATCTGCTGAGACGACCCGGCAAGCTCGCGCAGCTCTTCGGTGGGGCGCTGCTCGGCAAGCTGGCCAACGTGATCGCGTTCTGGGCCAGCATGCAGGCATTCGGTGTCGACATCTCGTTCCCGAAGGCCGGCGCGATGTACATCATCGCAACCACCATCGGCTCCGCGGTCCCGACGCCAGGCGGCGTCGGCGGCGTCGAGGCCGCACTGACCGCCGCACTGATCGCGTACGGTGTGGACAACGCGACCGCGGCAGCAATCGTGCTCTTCTTCCGGACGCTCACGTTCTGGCTGCCGACGATCCCCGGCTACGGCTTCTTCCGCTACACCCAGGCAAAGGGCATCGTCTGACATGAACGACCACTCGCACCACGCACACGGCCATGCCGCCGATCAGGGCATCCGCGGCATGTGGCGGTATCTACGATTCGCCCCGCGAATGTGGCGTTCGGACGTCAACGACGCGGTCATCGAGCTGGTCGACCCGCGCAGCGGCGAACGCGTCGTCGACATCGGTGCCGGCATGGGCGCCGGCACCGTCGTCGCGGCGCGCACCGCCGCCGAGGTGGTCGCCGTCGAGCCGACACCGTTCATGCGGCGCACGCTGCGTGCACGGCGTCTGTTCCAGCGGGCGCGGAACAACATCACCATCGTCGACGGATCCGCCGAGCATGTTCCGGTCGACGACCACACCGTCGACGCGATCTGGGCGGTCAACACGATGCACCACTGGATCGACCCCGAACGCGGGGCGGCGGAAATCGCCCGGGCGCTGCGTCCCGGAGGCCGCGTCGTGCTCGTCGACGAGAACTTCGAGGATCCGACCCATCCCGAGTACGAACGTTTCGCCGCAGACCACGGCGACGAGCACCACGGTTTCACGATGGTGGACGCGGAACGCATGGGTGAGCTGCTCACCGCGGCCGGCCTCACCGAGGTCGACGCGGCGCTGCGCAACGTGGCCGGTCGGCCCACGATTTCGGTCAGTGCCGCTGCGCCGCCCGACACCTGACCTCGTCGCACGGTCGGGGCTTTGGTCCGTGGTACGCGGCGCGCCAGGTATCGCATACTGGAGACTGCGGGCTCCTCCGGTGAGCTCGGAGACGAAGGGGACCACTCGTGCGCAAGCTCTCACCATCCGAAGCAGCCGGCATCATCAAGCCGATCGACATGCTGTCGGTGCCGCTCGGCCCGGGCGTGCCCGGCGAGTTCCTCCACGCGCTCGACAGCCGCGAGGACTTCGAGGACCTCCAGGTGAACGGAGCGTTGCTCCCCGATCTGTTCGGGGTGTTCACCAAGCCGGGTGTGTCGTACCGGTCCGGATTCTTCGGTCCCGCCGAGCGATTCCTGCTCAGCGCCGGTGTCGACGTCCAGTTCGTGCCGTCCGACTTCCGCGGCTTCATCAGCATGCTCGAGCAGGTCAACGCACGGGTGGTGGCGTCGATGGCCGCGCCCCCCGATGCGGACGGTTGGATGAGTCTCTCCCTGCACGCCGGCGCCCACGTCGCCGAACTGCGGCGGGCCGCGGCCGACCCCGACCGGATCTGTCTCATCGAGACCAGCGCACGATTCCCGCGCACACTCGGCATCGAGCCGCAGTATCGACACGCCCTCCACGTCGACGAGGTCGACGTGATCGTGGAGGGCGACTACACGCCGATCAACCTGGCCGACGCACCCACGACCTCCGTCGAGGAGGCGATCGCCGCGTTCGCGCTCCCGTTCATCACCGACGGCGCGACGCTCCAGACCGGCATCGGGGGGATCCCCAACACCATCGCCACGGCGCTCGCCGAGGGGTCCGGTTCGGGATACGGCGTCCACTCCGAGATGTTCACCAGTGGCCTGATGCGGCTCAGCAAGGCGGGCAAGGTGACCAACGAGAACAAGGGCGTCTACGACGGCTACTCGGTCACGACCTTCGCGGCCGGCGTTCCGGAGCTGTACGAGTGGCTCGACGGCAACGAGGAGGTCCGCTTCCTGCCGGTCGAGATCATCAACTCCCCCGAGATCATCAGCGCCAACCGCAACATGGTCACGATCAACGGGGCGATGGCGGTGGATCTGTCCGGCCAGATCGTCGCCGACACGATCGGCGGCGCCCAGTTCTCCGGCATCGGCGGCCACGAGGACTTCGTCGCCGGCGCCGCGCTCGAGCTCAGCGACCGATCGCTGGTGTGCCTCCCGTCGTCGACATCGGTCGACGGCGAACTCGTCTCGAGGATCACACCGAAGCTCCCGACGGGATCGATCGTCACCACGCCGCGACACATGGTCGACGTGGTGATCACCGAATACGGCGTTGCCGAGCTGCGTGGCCTCACGGTCCGCGAACGAGCGCGAGCTCTCGCCACCATCGGACATCCCGACGTCCGCGACGAGCTGCTGGCCGTCGCCGAGGTCTGGCCCAGCTGACCGGTTGCCGACGCCGGGTTCCGCCTCGGCGTGAGAGTCATCGGCCTCTGCCGCAGACGAACAGCACGGGCGGGGCCCGTGCGACGCACCGGGTCCAATTCGCGTAATGCGGCTACCGTTCGGCAACTCCGATGAGCCTCGTCCGCCTGATCCGTACACACCTCGGCCCCTACCGTCGGCTGCTCGGCGTCGTCCTGGTCCTGCAGGCGATCCAGACGGCGGCGGCGCTCACGTTGCCGACGCTCAACGCGGACATCATCGACAACGGCGTGCTGCGCGGCGACAACGGCTACATCTGGCGCACCGGTGCGATCATGCTCGGCTTCAGCCTCGTGCAGATCGTGTTCGCCGTGGGGGCCGTGCGCTACGGCGCGCGGGCGGCGATGGGTTTCGGCCGGGATGTCCGTCGCGACATCTTCCAGCAGGTCAACAGCTACTCGGCCCGCGAAGTGGAGCGCTTCGGTGCGCCGTCGCTGATCACCCGCATCACCAACGACGTGCAGCAGGTGCAGATGCTGGTGGTCCTCGCGTGCACGATGATGATCGCCGCCCCGATCACGATGGTCTTCGGCATCGTGTTCGCGATCCGGGAGGACGTCGGGCTGTCGGTGATCATGCTCGTCGCCATCCCGATCCTGATCGCCGTGCTGGCGGTGATCATCACGCGGATGGTCCCGACGTTCCAGCAGATGCAGCTCCGCGTCGACCGGGTCAACTCTGTCCTGCGCGATCAGATCACCGGAATCCGCGTCGTGCGCGCGTTCGTGCGCGAGCCGCTCGAAGTCGAGCGCTTCGAGGTCGCGAACGACGCGCTCACCCGGACCTCGCTGCGCGCCGGGCGACTGATGGCGCTGATGTTCCCCACGGTGACGCTGTTCATCAGCATCTCGAACGTCGCGGTGCTCTGGCTCGGCGCATCACGCATCGAGTCGGGTGCGATGGAACTCGGATCGGTGGTGGCCTATCTGAGCTACCTGGTCCAGGTTCTCGTCGCCGTCGTGATGCTGACCTTCATGGTGTCGATGATCCCCCGTGCGGCCGTCGCCGGCGAACGCATCGTCGAAGTGCTCGACACCGATTCCTCGGTGACTCCGCCGATCGATCCCGTCACCACCGTGCGTGAACACGGCACCGTCGACTTCGAACGCGTCGGGTTCACCTACCCCGGCGCCGCGCACCCGGTGCTGTCGAACATCTCGTTCACGATCCGGCCGGGCCGGACCACCGCCGTCATCGGGAGCACCGGGTCGGGCAAGTCGACACTCGTCGACCTCGTCCCCCGGCTGTTCGACGCGACGGAAGGCACCGTGTCGGTCAACGGCGTCGATGTCCGCCGTCTCGACCCCGACCTGCTCTGGGGGTCGATCGGATACGTCCCCCAGAAGCCCTACCTCTTCTCCGGCACGGTGGCGTCGAACCTCCGCTTCGGTCGACCCGACGCGACCGACGACGAGTTGTGGCAAGCGCTCGAAGTCGCACAGGCCGCCGGCTTCGTCCAGTCGATGCCCGACGGACTCGACAGCCCGATCACGCAGGGCGGCACGAACGTCTCGGGCGGCCAGCGCCAGCGGTTGTCGATCGCCCGCGCTCTCGTGTTGCGCCCGGACCTCTACGTGTTCGACGACTCGTTCTCCGCGCTCGACCTCGCAACCGATGCCCGCCTCCGCCTCGCACTGCGCCCGCACATCGAGCATGCCGGCGTCCTGATCGTCGCCCAGCGGGTGTCGACCATCGCCGACGCCGACCAGATCATCGTCCTCGACAACGGGCGGATCGTGGGTCGCGGGCGCCATGTCGCCCTTCTCGAGACCTGCCCGACCTACGCCGAGATCGTCGACTCGCAGTTCGACCGGGAGCCGAGCGCATGAGCGACGACGACGACCGCGAAATCATCACGACGACGGGCGCGGCGGCACGTCGGAGCAGTTTCGGTCCGGGGGGCGCACCCGGAATGCCGGCCGAGAAGAGCTCGAACTTCAAGGTCACGGTGCGGCGGCTGGGCGAGATCCTCGGCGCGGAGAAGGTCCGGCTCGGGATCATCGCCGCGTTGACCGTGGTGAGCGTCACGATCACCGTCATCGGGCCCCGGCTGCTGGGGAACGCAACCGACATCATCGTCGAGGGCGTCACCGGCAACGACGGGATCGACTTCGGCCGGCTGCGGGCGCTCCTCACGTTCCTCGCCGGGCTGTATCTCGTGTCGTTCGCGCTCGCCTACGGGCAGGCGTACATGCTCGCGGGCGTCGTCCAGCGGTCGATGTTCGCGCTGCGCGAGTCGGTCGAGACGAAATTGAATCGACTGCCGCTGGCCTACGTCGACCGCCAGTCACGTGGCGATCTGCTCAGCCGGGTCACCAACGACATCGACAACCTCGCGCAGAGCCTCCAGCAGACGGTGAGCCAGATCCTCACGTCGCTGCTGACGCTCATCGGCGTCACCGTGATGATGTTCCTCATCTCACCGCTGCTCGCTGTCGTCGCGCTCGTGACCGTGCCCGGATCGATCCTGTTGATCAAGGCGATCGGTGGCCGGGCAGGGCCGCGATTCGTGGAGCAGTGGCGCCACACCGGTGCGGTGAACGGGCAGGCGGAGGAGGTGTTCACCGGTCATGCGATCGTGAAGAGCTTCGGGCGTCACCGCGACGTCGAGCGGCGCTTCGCGGAGGACAACGAGAAACTCTTCGAGGCCAGCTACGCCGCGCAGTTCATGTCGGGCCTGATCCAGCCCGCGATGACGTTCATGGGCAACATCCAGTACGTGCTGATCGCGGTGGTCGGCGGGCTCCGGATCTCGGCGGGGGCCATCAGCATCGGGGACATGCAGGCGATGATCCAGTACGCCCGCTCGTTCTCCGAGCCGCTGACGCGGATGGCGTCGATGGCCACCACGTTCCAGTCGGGCATCGCCTCACTCGAGCGGGTCCTCGAACTGCTCGATGCCGACGAGCAGAGCGCCGAGCAGACAGCGACCGTCGATCCGCCGCCCGTGATCGGCCGTGTCGTGTTCGACGACGTCCACTTCTCCTACGTCCCCGATGCACCGCTGATCGAGGGGCTCGACCTGACCGTCGAGCCGGGCCAGACGATCGCGATCGTCGGTCCGACCGGGGCCGGCAAGACCACGCTCGTCAACCTGATCATGCGGTTCTACGACCTCGACGCCGGCTCGATCAGCCTCGACGGACGCGACATCTCCTCGTTCCCCCGCGAGGAGCTGCGCTCCAAGGTCGGGATGGTGCTGCAGGACACGTGGCTGTTCGGCGGCACGATCCGCGAGAACCTCGCGTACGGCAACCCGGAGGCGACCGAGGAGGAGATCCTCGAAGCGGCCCGCATCACCTACGTCGACCGGTTCGTCGAGTCGCTCCCCGACGGGTACGACACGGTGATCAACGACGAGGGCGACAACATCAGCGTCGGTGAGAAGCAGCTGCTCACGATCGCGAGGGCATTCCTCGCGAACCCGTCGATCCTGATCCTCGACGAGGCGACCAGTTCGGTCGACACCCGTACCGAGGTGCTGATCCAGGAGGCGATGAACGCGCTCCGACAGGACCGCACGAGCTTCGTGATCGCCCACCGCCTGTCGACGATCCGGGGCGCCGACGTCATCCTCGTGATGGAGAACGGTCGCATCGTCGAGCAGGGCAGCCATCACCAGCTGTTGCTCCGGGACGGCGCCTACGCCCGACTGCACGACGCGCAGTTCGCCGGCCAGGCGACCTAGCCCGACCGTCCCGTCGCTGAACCCCCACAAGAGGACTTCAGACCCTACGAGCATGCGTCGAGGAGGCGCAGGATGCAGGAGTAGGCACAAGGCAGCAGAGACGACACGATCCGATGACCACCTTCTTGACCACCCAGGATGTGCAAGCCCTTCTCCACGTGGACAAGTCGACCGTCTACCGGATGGCCGACGACGGCCGACTCCCGGGGGTGAAGGTCGGACGGCAATGGCGCTTCCCGGCCGACCGGATCGCCGACCAGCTCGGCGTCACCACCACGCCGACGCCATCGTCCCTCCACGCGAACGGCACGCTCCCCCACCTCGCCGAGCTGCTCGACGACGACGCCACCCGGACCATCACCGAACTGCTCGCCGACCTCTACGGAGTGATGGCGGTCGTGACCGACATGGACGGCAACCCGTTGACACCGGTCGTCAACCCCTGCGGTTTCTACACCGCCATCGCCGCACGGCCCGCCGCCTCCGAACTGTGCATCACCGAGTGGCGCTCCTTCGCACAGCGCCCCCAGATGGCACCGCCGCGGTTCACCCCCTCCCACCTCGGATTCCACTGCGCCCGCACGTTCGTCTGGGCCGGGACCGAACCGGTCGGCATGTTGCTCATCGGAGGCGTCACTCCCCCCGACTGGCCCCCGAGCCCGGCGTTCGTCTCCGGAATCGCCGACGCCATCGGGGTCGCCGACGCAGACATCGAGGCCGTGATCGATCAGACCTTCGACGTCCCGCACGAGCGCCAACGGTGGATGCTCCACACGCTGCCTCAGGTCGGCGATCTCGTCACGCAACTCCTCACCGCGCAGCGTCGGCTCGTGTCGAAACTCGATGCGATCGCCGACCTCCTCCGCCCACCACAGAACAGAACAGGATCATGAAACAACTCCTCATCCTCGGTGCCGGCACCGCAGGCACCATGGCCGCCAACAAGCTCCGCAAGCGCCTCGACGCCGACTGGGAGGTCACCGTCATCGAGGCCACCTCCGAGCACCACTATCAGCCGGGGTATCTCTTCATCCCGTTCGGGACCTATCAGCGCGACGATGTGGTCAAGGACACCCGTCCGCTTCTGGCCGACGGCGTCGAACTGATCATGGGCAGTGTCGACGTCGTCGACACCGACTCGTCCACGGTGGTACTGGAGAACGGAACCCGCATCGGGTACGACCAACTGGTCATCGCGACGGGCACGCATCCCCGACGGGACCAGACCGAGGGCCTCGACAGCGACGAGTACGGCTCGACGGTGCACGACTTCTACACGCTCGAAGGGGCGACGGCGTTGGCGAAGAAGCTCGCCGACTGGCCAGGTGGACGACTCGTCACGAACGTCGTCGAGATGCCCATCAAGTGCCCCGTTGCCCCGCTCGAGTTCATGTTCCTCGCCGATGCGTTCTTCACCGAACGTGGCATCCGCGACAAGGTCGAGCTCGTCTACGTCACGCCACTCGACGGTGCGTTCACCAAGCCTGTCGCGGCGAAGCATCTGGGCACGATGCTCGAGACCCGCAACATCGAGCTCGAGACCGACTTCATGACGATGGAGGTCGACACCGACCGCAACATGCTCGTCAGCTACGACGAGCGCGAGGTTCCCTACGACCTGCTCGTCGCCGTGCCGGTGAACATGGGTGCGGACTTCGTCGAACGTTCGGGCCTCGGCGACGAGCTGAACCATGTGGAAGTCGACAGGCACACCTTCCTCGCCGACGGCCTGGACAACGTGTTCGCGATCGGTGACGCCGCCAACCTTCCGACCTCGAAGGCCGGATCGGTGGCGCACTACGCGGTCGACGTGTTCGTCGACAACTTCATGGAACACATCGCCGGGCGGCCGATGACCGAACGCTTCGACGGGCACGCAAACTGCTTCGTCGAGTCGGGCAACGGCAAGGGTCTCCTGCTCGACTTCAACTACGACGTCCAGCCGCTCACCGGCAAGTTCCCGGTACCGGGGATCGGCCCCTTCTCCCTCCTCAAGGAGACCCGGGCCAACCACATGGGCAAGCTCGGCTTCCGCTGGATCTACTGGAACATGCTGCTGCCGGGCCGACCGATCCCGATGAAGGCCGACATGTCGATGGCCGGCAAACACCTCGAAGACGTGGCGAGCTGACCGGCTCGACCACCCACACCAACCTCCAACCCAACCGCCTCACAAGGAGCACCCATGACCACCACCACGATCGCCGGCCACGAAGTCCACGTCGACGAGGAGGGCTTCATGACCGAATACGACGAATGGACCGAAGACCTCGGTCGCGAACTCGCTGCGAACATCGGCATCACCGAGATGACCGACGACCACTGGGCCGCGATTCGATTCCTCCGGTCCGATTTCGCCGAGCAACACGAGACCGCCACGCTGCGACGCGTGACCAAGGTCGGTGGGATCCCCACCAAGCAGCTCTTCACCCTCTTCCCCAAGAAGCCGGCCAAGAAGATGGCCTACATCGCAGGTCTCCCCAAGCCACACGGCTGCGTCTGACCCCACTCGAACCACTCGATTCTCCTGAAAGGAACACCATGACCACCACCGAATCCGCCCCGAGCGTCGTCCCCGACTTCGGCGACGAAGAGAGCGACCGCAAGATCTGTTTCATCTGCTCCAAGGGCACCCTCGACATGGCGTACCCCGCCCTGATCATGGCGAACGGTGCCCTCGGCGAGGGCGTGGAGACCCACATCTTCTTCACCTTCTGGGGCATGGACATGATCAACAAGGCGACGGTCGACGACCTCCAGTTCACCCCGCTCGGCAACACCGCGATGCACATGCCACCCGGATGGGGCAAGCTCTCCGAGAAGCACATGCCGCAGGGTTTCGGCGGCCTCCCCGGGATGACCGGCATGGCGACCAAGATGCTGAAGAAGCAGATCGCCGGACTCGACGTCCCCGAGGTGCCCGAGTTCCTCGACCTGCTCGTCGACATGGGCGCCCACCTCTGGGCGTGCCGGATGTCGGTCGACATGATGGACCTGGAGGCCGACGACCTGATCGACGGCGTCGAGGACATCATCAACGTGAGCGAGTTCATCGAACTCTCCGAAGGCGCCCAGGTCATCTTCGTGTGATCGACGCGGCCACGCCGCAGCGCGCCGTCGGTCGCCCGGACATTGTGGCGAAGCGTTGCGATCCCGGCCGAGCACGGGGGTTGGGGCCTGACGCTCGAACCCGTGCTGCTCGGTCTGCTGCTCACCCTGTCGTGGCCCGGCGCGGCGATCGGCGTCGCCGCGTTCCTCGCGTTCCTCGTGCGCACACCGCTGAAGCTGGCACTGGTCGATCGGCGCCGCCACCGGTCGCTGGCCACGCACCGTGCTCGCCACCAAGTTCGCCGCTGTCGAGCTCGTCGCGATCGGCGGCTTTGGCGGCGGGTCGCGCTGCTCGCGGCGGGATGGAGCTGGCTCGTGCCCGGTCGTGACTGGCCCTTCCGCTCGTTGCGATCGAGCTGTGGTTCGACGTCCGCAGTCGAAGCCGACGGCTCGTCCCCGAGCTGTGCGGAGCGATCGGCATCGCTGTCGGTCGCGGCCGCCGATCGTCCTCGCCGGCGACGGCGACCCGACGTTGGCAACCGCCGCCTGGATGATCCTCGCGGCCCGAGCCGTGGCCTCGATCCCCTACGTCCGGACGCAGATCGATCGGATGCATCACCGCCACGTGCGTCGGTCCGAGCCGCCGACGCGTTCTCCGGCTTCGCGCTGATGGTCGCCCTCGGTCGCCGTCGCCGTCGACCGACATGTGATCCTCGGAACCGTCGGCAGTCGCAGTACTCGTCCTCGGCCAGTCGTTCGCCCTGCGACGGCGAGCGCATCGCGCCGGTCAAGGTGATCGGCCTCCGCCAGATGGGTGCCGGCATGGCGGTCGTGGTGGCGACGTCGATCGGTGCGGCGCTGTGAGCGGTGATCGAATCCCGCAGCGCCGCTGCGTCGTCCGCCGCCTGCATCGACGCGATGACCGGTCGTCGGCGAGGCTGGCACGCATCTGAGCATGCTCGGCACCGACGTCATCCGCAAAGAAGACCCCGTTCTCCTCACCACCGGTGGTCGGTACGTCGACGACCTCGCTCGTCGACGGGTGCGCTCCACGTCGCGTTCGTCCGCTCCCCGATCGCCCACGGGACCATCGGGTCGATCGACACCTCGGATGCGGCGGCACTCGCCGGCGTCGTCGGCGTCCACACCGCGTCGGACCTCGGACTCGAGGCCCTGCCGCCCGACATGCCGATGTTCAACCAGGCGATGCTCCGCACCCGGCTGGCCACCGACCGCGTCCGCTACGTCGGCGAGCCCATCGCCGTCGTGGTCGCCGAGTCGCACGGCGCGGCGGTCGACGGCGCCGAGGCGGTGTGGGCCGACATCGAGCCGTTGGATGCCGTGGTGACCGTGCACGATGCGTTGAGCGACGCAACCCTGCTGTTTCCCGACGCGGGCACGAACACGATCTTCGCGATCCCCGCCTCGGGTGACGACCTGTTCGCCGACTGCGACGTCACCGTCGAGCTCTCGTTCCGCAACCATCGGCTCGCCCCGTGCCCGCTCGAGCCGCGTGCGGCGATCGCCGCGTGGGAGATCGTCGACGGGGTCGAGCATCTCACGCAGTGGTCGGAGAACCAGGGGGCCCACGGCACGCGAGACGGGCTGGTCGCCGCCCTCGGTGTCGAGCCGTCACAGGTTCGCGTCATCACGCCCGACGTCGGCGGCGGTTTCGGCGCGAAGCACGGGATGTACCCCGAAGACGTCGTCGTCGCGATGCTGGCGCGCCGACTCGGCCGCCCGGTGCGCTGGAACGAAACGCGCTCGGAGAGCATGCTCGGCCTCGTCCACGGTCGAGGCCAGGAGATCACCGCAACGATCGGCGGGACCAGGGACGGCCGGGTCCTCGGCCTGCGGACCCACGTGATCCAGGACGGCGGCGCGTACCCGGCGGTCGGCTCGATCCTGCCGATCTTCGCGAAGAACCTTGCGTCGGGTCCCTACGACATCGCCAAGGTCGACGTGTCGACCGTGTCGGTCGCAACGAACACCGTGCCCGTGGGCGCCTACCGCGGGGCGGGCCGGCCCGAGGCCGCCCACATCATCGAACGCATGATGGACGCGTTCGCGGCGGAGATCGAGATGGATCCCGCCGACGTTCGTCGCAACAACTTCGTCGCACCCGATGCGTTCCCCTACACCAACGCATCCGGCACGACGATGGACTCGGGCAACTACCCCGGAGCGCTCGACACGGTGATGCGCAACGTCGACTACGCGGCGCTCCGCGCCGAGCAGGCGCGGCGCCGCGATGACCCCGCTGCGAAGCTGCTCGGGCTGGGATGGTCGGCGTACATCGAGATCACGAACCCGGTGACATCGCCCGACTTCGGTTCGATCGAGGTCCGCCCCGACGGCACCGCGCTCGTGCTCACCGGCGTGTCGCCGCACGGCCAGGGGCACTACACGGTGTTCGCCCAGATCGCGAGCGACACGACGGGCATCCCGTTCGACGACATCGAGGTGCGCCACGGCGACACCGACCTGGTCGCCCGTGGCAACGGGACCGGCGGCTCCCGTTCGCTGCAGATCGGCGGCTCGGCGGTGATGCAGGCGAGCGAGCAGTTGGTCGAGCAGGCGAAGGACATCGCGGCCGACCTGCTCGAGGCGAACCGTGACGACATCGTCCTCGATCCCGCGACGGGCACGTTCGCCGTCGCCGGAACACCGTCGCTCTCGAAATCGTGGGCCGACGTGGCGTCGTCGGCGATCGCCGGCCAGGCGGGGGCCTTCCTCGCCGAGGCCGACTTCCAACCCGAGGGTTCGGCGTTCCCGTTCGGCGCCCAACTCTCGATCGTCGAAGTCGACCGCGAGACCGGCGAGGTCGTTCCGATCCGCCATCTCTGCTGCGACGACTGCGGGGTGATGGCGAACCCGATGCTCGTGGCCGGCCAGGTCCACGGCGGCGTCGCCTCAGGAATCGCGCAGGCGTTGATGGAGGAGTTCGTGTACGACGACGACGGCAATCCGAAGACCGCGAACTTCGCGGACTACGGGATCGTCTCGGCCGCCGAGCTTCCCAGCTTCGAGCGGTTCCCGCAGGAGACGCCGTCACCTCTCAACCCGCTCGGGGCCAAGGGAATCGGGGAGTCGGGAACGATCGGAGCGACGCCCGCCGTCCAGAACGCCGTCGTCGACGCGCTCGCCCACCTCGGCGTCCGACATGTCGACATTCCGCTGACCGCGGAGCGGGTGTGGAATGCGATTCGCTCGGCGACGGGCTGATCCGTGCCGCTCGTCGCCCGACCGTGACGCCGGGCCCGTCTCGCCATGTACTGAGTACGCTCGCCGGCATGGCCGACGATCCTCAGACCGACCGCTCCGCCGACGAGGAGAGCTTCGTCGCGGCGTACGACCTCGACGGTGACGGCGAGGTCTCGGCGGTGGAGGACGCCCGTGCGGTGCTGGGCCTCGCCGACGCTCGGCTGGAGCAGATCGCCGAGGAGGGCGGCGCCAAAGGCAAGCTCGCCGAGGCGGCGCACAAGATCGTCGACAAGCTGGACAACGACTGACCACGAGCGGACACCGGCTCGACATCGGCCAACGGCTTCGGTGAGAGCCGCGAAACCGCTGACCCGTAGGGTGGCATCCCAGTCAGCAGCGGCAGAGCGAGGATGAATCCATGCACGTACACAGTGATCTGTACATCGGCGGCGAGTGGGTGGCGGCCACCGGGTCCGACGTCATCGAGGTCGTGAACCCTGCGACCGAGCAGATCATCGCAACCGTTCCCGCCGCCTCGACCGACGACGCCGACCGCGCGGTTCGCGCCGCGCGCGCCGCATTTCCGTCGTGGTCGCAACTGACGGTCGACGAGCGAGTCGACTACGTCGAGCGCATCGCCGACGCGATGGAGGAGCGCGCCGAGGAGATCGCCGCGCTGGTCTCGTCGGAGCAGGGCATGCCGATGGCCAACGCCCGCCGCGTCCAGGCCGGGCTCCCGATCATGGTGATGAAGAGCTACGTCGGGATCGGTCGCGAATTCGCCGACGCCGAGCCCGAGCGCGTCGGCCACTCGCTCGTCGTCGAGGAACCGATCGGCGTGTGCACGTTCATCACACCGTGGAACTACCCGCTGCACCAGACGATCGGCAAGGTGGCACCCGCACTCGTGGCCGGTTGCACCATGATCCTCAAGCCGAGTTCGGAAACGCCACTGAACGCGTTCCTGCTCGCCGAGATCATCGACGGTGTGGGTCTTCCCGCAGGAGTGTTCAACCTCGTCACCGGCGCGGGCCGCACGGTCGGCGAAGCGCTCTGTGTGCACCCGGACGTCGACATGATCTCGATCACCGGCTCCACCGAGGCGGGTGCCCGAATTGCCGAACTCGGCGCCCCGACCGTCAAGCGCATCTGCCAGGAACTCGGTGGCAAGTCGGCGAACGTCATCCTCGACGGCGCCGACCTGAGCAAGGCGGTACCCGCCGGCATCACCGGGATGATGCTCAACTGCGGCCAGACGTGCACGGCACTCACCCGCATGATCGTGCCGCGCGGCAAGCAGGACGACGTCGTCGACCTGGCGGTCGGCGCGCTCGGCGCGCTCGCGATGGGCGACCCGACCAGCGACGACAACTTCCTCGGACCACTCGTGTCGGCAGCACAGAAGTCGACGGTGCAGGACTACATCCGGAAGGGGATCGACGAAGGCGCCCGCCTCGTCGCGGGCGGCCCCGACGATCCCGAGGGCTACGACACCGGCTTCTACGTCCAGCCGACGATCTTCGCCGACGTCGACAACTCGATGGTCATCGCCCAGGAGGAGATCTTCGGACCCGTCCTGTGCATCATCCCGGTCGACAGCGACGAGGAAGCGATCGCCGTCGCGAACGACTCGCCGTTCGGACTCTCGGGTGCGGTGTGGGCCGAGACCGACGACCGTGCCGTCGAGGTGGCCCGACAACTGCGCACCGGCCAGGTGATGGTGAACGGTGGTCGGTTCAATCCGTTGGCCCCGTTCGGTGGGTACAAGACCTCCGGGAACGGCCGGGAACTCGGTCGATCGGGCCTCGACGAGTTCCTCGAGACGAAGGCGATCCAGCTACCGGCCTGAACGCCGTCGTCCCCGCCGGGTCCGCAGCACGTTCGCCGTGTCGAACGGGCTGCGGATCAGAGCGACATCCCGCCGTAGTCGATTCCGGTCAGATGCGCCATCTCGCGGTCGAACGTGGTCAGGTCGTCGGCGGTGAAGGCACTGAGGCTGTGGTGCCCGCACGCCCGGGCGAGAACGCTCATCAGGTGGGTGGAGGCCTCGAAGAACTGCGCGAGCTGTCGAGCGGACTCCTCGACGATCAGCCGCGAGCGCAGGTTCTTCTTCTGCGTGGCGATCCCGACGGGACAGTTGTCCGTGTTGCAGGCGCGCATCCCGAGGCATCCGATCGCCTGGAGCGCCGAGTTGCCCACCGCGACCGCATCTGCACCGAGGGCGAGTGCCTTGGCGAAGTCCGCCGGTGTTCGCAGACCGCCCGTGATGATCAGGGTGACGTCCGAGCGACCGAGTTCGTCGAGGTGACGTCGAGCGCGGGCGAGGGCGGGAATCGTGGGAACGGAGATGTTGTCGCGGAACAACAGCGGAGCGGCTCCGGTTCCGCCTCCGCGGCCGTCGAGGATGATGTAGTCGACCCCGAGCCGCAGCGCGGCGTCGATGTCGCGTTCGATGTGCTGCGCCGACAGCTTCACGCCGATCGGGATCCCACCACTCTCGTCGCGCACCTGCTCGGCGACCTCACGGAAGTCGTCGATCGAGGTCAGGTCGGGGAAGGTGGCGGGCGAGATCGCGTCGGTTCCGGGTTCGATCCCGCGGACCTCGGCGATCTTGCCGACGACCTTGTTGCCGGGCAGATGACCGCCGGTGCCGGTCTTGGCACCCTGGCCGAGCTTGAAGTGGAAGGCTTGGACGTCACGCACCTTCTCGGGAGACCAGCCGAATCGAGCCGACGCGAGTTCGTAGAAGTAGCGACCGTTCTCGGCGTGTTCTTCGGGCAGCATCCCACCTTCGCCGGAGCAGATTCCTGTTCCCGCCAACTCGGCGCCGCGAGCGAGCGCGACCTTCGCCTCCTCCGACAGCGCACCGAAGCTCATGTCGGACACGAACAGCGGGATGTCGAGGTGCAGTGGCTTGGCTGCGTTCGGCCCGATCACGACGCTGGTCGTGACCTCGACGTCGTCGAGTTGGGGCCTCGTGGCGAGCTGTGCGGTGACGAACTGGATCGAATCCCACTCGGGAAGCTCGGAGCGCGGCACGCCCATGGCCCCGGTCGGGCCGTGCGAGCCGGTGCTCGACAATCCGTTCTTCGCGAGGGACTGGATGACACTCACGTGGGTTTCCTCGGGGCCGCCGTGCACGTCGGCATACTCGCCGAGGTATGCGGATCGGTCGTACGGCTGCGGGTTGTCGAACTCCCATGCTTCGATCTCGTCCAGGTCGACGAACACATCGTCGCCGTCGACCCAGGACGTGAAGCGATGCAGCGCCTCGTCGTTGTCGTACGACGACACACCCGAGTCGAGCCGGTAGTCCCAGCCGTGCACACCGCAGATGAGATCGTTTCCCACGACCCGTCCGTCCGCGAGGCGCACGCCACGATGGAGGCATCGCCCGTACAACACCGAGTGGACCGAGTCGGGATCGTCCGGCTTCCCGTCTGCAGGCGCCCATCGGACCAACACGAGGTCGACGGTCGAGACCAGTACCCCGACGGGCGTGTCGGGCGGCAGTTCGGACCACGCAGCGATGCGATGCGGTTGCACGATCAGGAGCTTTGCAGGTCGGCGGCCCGTCGAGGTGCTCGTCGACGACAGAGTCCCGTCCGACCGCTCGGGCGAAATGGGACTTCGCTACCGTCCGGAGATGGATCAGCGCGCAGATTCGGCGGACGGCGCGGTGCGGACCGGTCGTCGTCCGGTGCGGATTCGCCAGGTCGCGTTGTGCACCGACGACATCTGGCGCGAGGAACTCCACATCGTCGCGGATCTCGGCGTGGCCGCCGTCCACCGTGATCCACCGAACCTGTTCGAGATGCGGAACTCGGTGTTCGCGGTCGGCGACACGTTCCTCGAGGTCCTGCAGCCCGAGTCCGACGATGCCCCGTCGGCCCGATACCTGGCACGGAGAGGTGGTCCCGGCGGGTACATGCTGATCATGCAGGTCGACGACCTCGCCGCGGTCCGGGCGCGAGTCGAGGCGCTCGGCATCCGCATCGTCCACGACGCGGCGCCCGAGCGCGTCCACGGAGTCGATGCCGCGGCGCTGCACCTCCACCCGGGCGACACCGGCGGGACGATCATGTCGTTCGACCGCATGGATCCCGACGAGGATTGGGCCTGGGCCGGTCGAAGCTGGCGGAGCCACGTCCACACCGATGTGGTTGAGGCGATCGTCGGTGTCGAGCTGGCCTCCAGCGACCCGAGCGCACTCGCCGAGCGTTTCGCACGACTCGTCGACCGCCCCGTCTCGCACGACCGGATCATCGAACTCGACGACAGCCGCGTGTCCGTCGTCGAAGGCAAGCCCGGTGAACCCGACCGGCTGTCCGCCATCGAGATGCGTTCGAGTGACCCGGGTCGCGTCGGGGCCACCCACGTCGTCGCCGGTACGGAGATCCGACTGGTCGACTGATCGCGCCCGTGAACACGCCCGACCCACCAACTCCGAGAAAGAGGGAAACGACACCATGGACATCGAGGGACTGAGAGCGATCCTGATCGGCGGAGCATCGGGCTTCGCCCGCGCCACCGCCGAACGCATCGTGCAGGGAGGCGGCACCGTCGCCATTCTCGACCGCGAACAGTCGGCCGGTGCAGAGGTCGCCGACCGACTCGGCGGCACGTGGCATCCGACCGACGTGCTCGACTTCGACGGCATCGGGTTGGTGATCGACGAGGCCGTCGAGGCGCTCGGAGGACTCGATGTCGCGGTCAACACCGCCGGCGGCGGCAAGGCCGGTCGAACGCTCGGTCGCAACGGCCCGTTCGACCTCGACGACTTCCGTGCCGTGATCGATCTGAATCTGATCGGCACGTTCAACACCAACCGTCTCTGCGCCGCGCACATGGCGGAGAACGAACCGAACGACGACGACGAGCGCGGCGTGCTCATCAACACGGCGTCGATCGCGGCGTTCGAGGGACAGATCGGCCAGGTGGCCTACACCGCGGCGAAAGCCGGCATCGCGGGGATGACCCTGACGATGGCGCGCGACCTCGGCACCCTCGGGATCCGGGTCAACACGATCGCCCCGAGCCTGTTCGCAACCGGGCTCACGGCAGGTGTCACCGACGAGATGGCCACGAACCTCACGAAGGACGCGGCGTTCCCTCGCCGGCTCGGACGCCCCGACGAGTACGCCCGTCTCGCGATCGCGATGATCGAGAATCCGATGCTCAACGGCGACACGATCCGCCTCGATGCAGGGACCCGGTTCGCCCCGAAGTAGCTCCGCATCGCACTCCGGCGACATCGACACGGGGTGTGACGGTCTCAGCAACTGCCCGCCGAGGAGCGGCACGGCCGGCGGTTCGCCGAGCTCGGCCTTCTCGTCGGCCCGATGTTCGACTCCGTCCGATCCAGGATCAGTCGGGCAGCGGAACCGGCGGGGTGGTTTCGCTCGCGCGGTTCCAGATGTCTGCGTCGGACGCGCCCATGATCGCCTCGTACACCGCCGGCGGGTAGAACATCTGCGGCTTCGACGGGTCGGTCGCCGGCTGCCCGACGGGCTGCTCGCCGATCTCGATCGGGGCGGGATGCTTCAGCCGGTCGATCTCCGCATCGGAGATCCCGCACAGGCCCTGCACCTCGGGGTCGATCCACTGGTTCTCGTCGATGTCGGACCCACAGCAGACCTCGAGGTTCAAGCCCTCCGGTCCGGCGAAGTAGATCGACTTGATCATCCCGTGGTCGATCGGTCCCATCACCTGGACCCCGTGCGAGCGGATCCGGTCGCGCATCGCCAACACCTCGTCGAGCGTGTCGACGTGCATCGCGATGTGTTGGGTCGCGCCACCCGTCACCGGAGCGCCCGGGTTTCCCGCGTGGGTCACGCCGTACTGCACCTCACTCGGGTTGTCGGGATGCTGCACGAAGGCGATGTAGGACTCGCCCGACAGTTCGACGAAGCCGTGGAACGTGTTGTCGACGCCGTGCATCCAGTACAGCGCCTTCGTGGGGCATCCGAGCACGTCAGCCCAGTAGGTGAGCTGCGCCTTCATGTCGGTGGTCGAGATCGCGAGGTGGTTCACACCACGCGGTCGCAGGTTCGGGCGGATCGGGCCGCCGATCGTCGGCGCGGGCGATGTCGTCGGCGCGGCATCGGTCGTGGTCATGGCAACACCTCACAAGTCGGTCGGTCGTTGTCAAACTACTCCGGCGGGTCGTGGGCGTCAGCGGGGATGCGACCGGCGGCGAGCTCGCCACCCGGAAACGAGTGCGGCGAGCCTGGCGAACGCGACACCCGGGTCGATGTCGCGGATGCGTGCGGGACGAGGCAGGCTGCCGGTGTGGGTCGCGGGAACGGTGCGTGTGCTCATCGGGAGTCTCCCGTGGTGCGGTGAACGGATCGACGCTCGGTTCCGTCGGCCGGATCGAGGATGACGGCCGCAACCTCCGTCGGACGGGCGACCATCACCCAGTGCGAACAGTCGAGTTCGGCGTAGCGCCAGTTCGGTGCCACCCTGGCCGCTGCCGCATAGCCGGCGAACGGCGAATCCCGTTCGCCGATCGCTGCGACGTAGGTGGTGTCCAACTCGTCGGGAAGGTCGACGGCGAAGGGCGGGGCGAGCGTGGCGGCCGACTGCGGACGGATGCGGGACATGAACCACTCGACTGCCTCACGACCGCCGAACTCGTCAGGATCGGGAGCGAATCGGGCGAAGGGCACCATGCCGTCGATGTCCACGAGGTGCCCGGTCGCGTGCCGGATCGCGGCCTCGCCGAGGGGGGCGTGCGCATCGAGGTAGATCATCCGGTCGACCCGGTCGGCCAGCAGAGGCCAGGCGCGGGTGATCACCCGCCCGCCGTAGCTGTGGCCGACGAGCGTGATCGCGTCGAGATCGAACGTCTCGACGAGGTCCACCACGTCGTGGACGTGATCATCGAGCGTGATGTGCGGACCCGACTCGTTCGAGCGCAGGCCGTGGCCGCGCAGCGACACGGCTCGAACCATCCGACCCGACGCCTCGAGCACCGGCAGGATCGGGAACCAACACCACTCGCCGACCCACGCCCCATGGACGAGCACGATCGCACCGGCTCGTCGCGGAGGCGGGAACGCCGGGCTCGTCACATCGCCCCCGAGCGGGGCGGACGCAAGGCGTGGAGGACGGTCAGGTGGAGCATCTGATCAGTGCGCCGATCGCTGGATGGATGGATGGGGACGGACGTCGCAGGTGCGCGGACGTGGCGCCGCGTGGATTCGGCCACGTGTCATGAGTAGTGTACGCACAGCGGCAGTATGTCCGCCTAACGGACACCCGCTGTTCGACACATCCGCATCTCCCGAGGGGAACCATGACCGCAGCCGACACCACGACCGACCCACTCGTCAAGCGTTTGCACCACACGGCATACGTCACCAAGGACCAGGGTGCCACGCGCGACTTCTACGAAGGGATCCTCGGCTTTCCCTTGCTCGCGACCTGGGCCGAGTCGGACGAATTGTTCGGCGCCGTTCGGGTGTACTGCCACACGTTCTACGGGTTGGGCGACGGTAGTGCGCTCGCCTTCTTCCAGTTCGCCGACCAGGCCGACCAGGACCTGTTCGACCCGGAGCTCGCACCGTCACCGTTCCGCCACATCGCCCTCCAGGTCGACGCGGACGGCCAGGCCGAGCTCCATCGCCGATTGACCGAGGCCAACTGGAAGCCCGACGGAACCTACGTCTTGGAGCACGGCTACTGCCGCTCGCTCTACACCGAGGACCCGAACGGCATGCTCCTCGAATTCACCGTCGACGTGCCCGAGGTCGACGAGGTCAACGCCGCGCGACGGCTCGACGCACACGAGACACTCGACCGCTGGCTCGCCGGCGATCACACCGGAAACAACCCGTACCGCTGATCGTCACGACGCCGATCAGGCCTCGATGCCTTCGTCAGCGGACGCCACCGGGAGCAGTGCCATGTCGGCCCACGCGGACGTGATGGCGGCGGTCGTCGTCAACAGATGCGGAAGATACTCACCGGTGAGCCGCTCGATCGATGTCTCCGCCGCGTGGACGGTCACGTTCGCCGCTGCGGCGATTCGGCCGGACGTGTCGCGTACCGGCGCGGCGATCGACCTGATCCCCACCGACAGCGTCTCGTCGGACAGGGCCCACCCGCGCGAGCGGATCCCGGCCAGATCGTCGTCGAGCTCTGCACGGCTCGGGACGACACGCGGGATGATTCCCGAACGTGACGGCGTGGCCAGCACGTCGTCGAGGTCCGCGGAATCGAACTCGGAGAGCAGCACGCGCCCCATCGACGTCGCCACCGCCGGGAAGAGCGTGCCGATGTTGACCGAGAACGCGATGATCTTGGGAACCGGCACGCGAGCGGTGTACACGATGTCGCTGCCGTCGAGTTGCGACATCGAACTCGATTCACCGGTGTGCCGAACCAGCGCGGCGAGGTGCGGGCGAGCAACATCCCAGAGCCCCTGGGCGGCGATGCATGCGGTTCCGAGGCGCAACACCTGCGTCGTGAGCGAGAACACACCGTCGGCCGAGCGAACGTACCCGAGCGCCTCCAGTGTCATCAGGAGACGTCGGGCGGTCGGTCGCGCCAAGCCGGTACGCGCTGCCACGTCGCTCACCGTCAGTTCGACCGCCGTCGGCCCGAAGCACGTCACGATGTCCAGCCCTCGCGCGAGCGCTTCGACGAACTCGCCGCCTCCCGAGCCGCGAGCCGCTTTGTCACCGACCACGCCGACCCAGTTCCCTCATCACTCCCCGAAAGCGTAGCCACCATGCCAGAGACCTCTCCCCTGAACGACCCCGCGACCCCGCATGCCGACGGCGCCCCACGAGCCGGTCACAGGCGCGGGCCACTGGACGGTCTCGTGGTGGCCGACCTGTCCCGCGTGCTCGCGGGACCATACGCGTCGATGCTCCTGGCCGACCTCGGCGCCACGGTGATCAAGGTCGAGAGTCCGGGCGGCGACGACACGCGTGCGTGGTCACCGCCGGAGAAGAACGGCGTCGCGACCTACTACATGTCGATCAACCGGAACAAGCAGTCGATCGTGCTCGACTTCAAGAATCCCGACGACATCGATCTCGCACACGAGCTGTTCCGGCGTTCCGACATCGTGATCGAGAACTTCAAGACCGGTGGGCTGGAGAAGTTCGGCCTCGACTACGACACAGCGAGAGCGATCAACCCTGCGCTCATCTACCTCTCGATCAGCGGGTTCGGAACCGCCGAGGGCGCTTGGCTTCCCGGCTACGACCTGGTGGTGCAAGCGGTGTCCGGACTGATGAGCCTCACCGGCGAGGCCGACGGGCCCGCCTACCGGGCCGGGATCTCGGTGTTCGACGTGATGACGGGCCTCCACGGGACCATCGGACTACTGGCGGCCCTGAACCAGCGCCACGAGACCGGCCTCGGCCAACACGTCGAGGTCAACCTGCTCTCGTCGGCGATGTCCGGTCTCGTCAACCACACCGGCGCGTACGTGGCCGCCGGCGTGGTCCCGACGCGCATGGGCAATGCCCATCCGAGCGTCTACCCCTATCAGCCGATGCCAACGAAGGACCGCGACGTCATCGTGGCGGTCGGGAACGATCGCCAGTTCCGCTCGTTCTGCGAGGTGCTCGACATCGCCGACGTCGCCGACGACGAACGCTTCCGTTTGAACGCCGACCGGGCCGAGCATCGCGATGAACTGCACCCGCTGCTGATCGAACGGCTCGCCGAGTGGTCGGCTGATGATCTGTTCATCGCACTCAACGAGGTCGGGGTGCCGTGCGGCCCGATCAACTCGATCGCCGACGGTGTCGAGCTCGCCGACTCGCTCGGCCTCGAACCGCGGGTGACCGTCGGCGAGGGCGACCGGGAAGTCGACCTGATCCGCAATCCGATCACGTTCAGCGCGGCCGAAGCGCGCTACACATCGCCGCCGCCCCGGCTCGGCGAGCACTCCGACCGCGTGCGCGACTGGCTCACCACACCCGCCTGACCGTCCCGTCGTCTTCACCTCCCTCCCCCAGACACCTCAGGAGTCCCACCGTGACCGAACCATCGCAGCCACCCACCTACCGCACCGGACTCGGCGCGTCCGACGAGGACCACATCTGGCTCCTCGGGCACGACCTCGGCCGAGACCTCCTGGGTCAGGTCACGTTCGGCGAGCTCGCCTACTGGATGATCACCAAGCGACGTCCGACCGAGGGACAGCGCGTCCTGTTCGAAGCGGTGCTGATCGCACTCGCGGATCACGGCTTCACCCCGACCGCCATCGCCGCACGCGTCACGCTGCTCAGCGCACCCGACTCGCTCCAGGGGGCGATCGCCGCCGGGCTCCTCGGCGGCGGCTCACGCTTCCTCGGCGTCACGGAGAACTCGGCCAACTTCCTGCATGCCGCACTTGCCGAACTCGACGAATTCCCGACCGATGCCGATGGATGGGACGAGATCGCAGCCCGCGTGGTCAGCGAGACCAAGGCAGCCCGACAGTTCGTGCCGGGTCTCGGCCATCCCGTCCACAAGAACGGCGATCCGCGGACGCCGGTGCTGTTCCGCCTCGCTCGCGAGAACGACGTGTTCGGTCCGCACCTCGCGCTGTTCGAGGCCATCGGTCGTGCGCATCCCGCGGTCCTGGGTCGGACGCTGCCGCTCAACGGTGCCGGTGTGTGCGGCGCCGTACTCGCCGACATCGAGGTGCCGCTCGGCGTGACCCGCGGTGTCGCGCTCCTCGCGCGGTGCGCCGGCCTGCTGGGTCAACTCGCCGAAGAACTCGTCGACCCGATCGGGAACCAGATGTACATGAACATCGACCGCAACACCGACTACCGACCCCCGACGAGCTGACCGACCACCCGGCACCGTGTCGGGGTGGACGCGAGGAGCTGCGGTCGCGGTCATCGCCGATTGAACGACGGTCGAGCTGTGGGTGGAACAATGGCGGGATGGACCACGTGGAGGACGAGCTCGAGACACCGGATCTGGCGCACTGGCCGAGGCCGGCGGGCGACGAGTACTATCACGACGACGGCCGGCTGAGGAAGAAGTTCTACGAGAAGCGCCTCGCCCAGATGCAGGAGGAGCTCGTTCAGCTCCAGCACTGGGTCCAACGTGAGGGTCTTCGCGTGTTGATCATCTTCGAGGGCCGCGGCTCTGCCGGCAAGGGCGGCGTCATCAAGAGGATCAGTGAGCGCACGAGCCCACGCATCGTGCGGACCGAGGCACTCCCCAAGCCGACCGAGCGCGAGAAGACCCAATGGTACTTCCAGCGCTACGTGCCGTTGTTGCCGTCCGCCGGCGAGATCGTGCTCTTCGACCGCAGTTGGTACAACCGTTCGAACGTCGAGTGGGTGATGGGATTCTGCAACGAGACGCAGCACGCCGAGTTCCTGCGGACATGTCCCGAGTTCGAACGGATGTTGGTGCGATCGGGCATCGTCCTGCTCAAGTACTGGTTCTCCGTCAGCTATCAGGAGCAGGAACGCCGGTTCAAGGCCCGCAACGAGGAACCTCTCAAACGGTGGAAACTCTCGGACATGGACCTCGAGGAGCACCGACAGTACGTCCGCTACTCGATGGCGAAGGACACGACGTTCCAGTACACCGACATCAAGCAGGCGCCGTGGTACGTCGTGCCGTCCGACTGCAAGCGCCGCGCCCGGCTGAACTGCATCGGCCACATCCTCAACTCGATTCCCTACGAGAAGAGTGCCCCCGACCCCGTCGAGATCCCCGACCGCGAGGACGTGCCGTACATCCGGCCTCCGCTCGTCGACCAGACCTTCGTCGACGAGGTCTACTGACGGCACACGTCGGGGTGACCCACGCCGCGTCGGCCGACGGCGGGCGAACGACGAAGTATCGTCGATGCGATGTCGGTGGCATTCGTTCTCGGTGGAGGCGGGCGCTGGGGAGCCGTCGAGGTCGGGATGCTCGCCGCGCTCGTCGATGCAGCCATCGTCCCCGACATGATCGTCGGGACCTCGATCGGCGCCGTCAACGGAGCGATGTTCGCAGCCGACCCGACACGGTCCGGGATCGCCCGGTTGGAGCAGGCCTGGCGCGACCTCGCCGAGGACTCGGTCCTGGTGCCGCGCAAACGCGACCAGCTGCGCAATCTCGTGCGGCTCGCCCCATCGCTCGTGAGCCACGCGCCGTTCGAACACTGGCTCCACGATCGACTGCCGGTTCGCCGTTTCGAGGACGTCGCCATCCGGTTCGAGTGCGTCGCAGCGTCGATCGAGCGCGCCGCGGAGCGGTGGTTCCGCACGGGGCCCCTGGCCCCGGCGCTGATGGCGTCGGCATCGATCCCCGGCCTCTTCCCGCCGGTCGAGATCGACGGAGAACACTTCTACGACGGCGGGCTGGTCAACTCGGTGCCGGTCAGTCGAGCGGTCGAACTCGGTGCGACGACGATCTACGTGCTCCAGGTGGGCCGGGTGGAGCAGCCGCTGACCGTCCCGAAGCGCTGGTACGAGGCCGGCATCGTGGCCTTGGAGATCTCCCGCCGCCATCGGTTCGCAACGTTCAACGAGAACCTGCCGGGCGACGTCGAACTGCATCTGCTGCCGAGCGGTCACACGCTGGCGCCCGACGACCGTCGCCAACTCAAGTGGAGCGACTTCACCGACAGCGACGAGCTGATCAGCGGGGCACGCCTCGCGACGGCAGCCCATCTTGCGAGCACCAGCGGATGAGGCGGTCGATGTGGTGGCCCGTTCCGTGAGCGACGACACCGCTGTCACCATCGACGCCCGCCCGAATCGGCGGCGCCAGATCCTCCTCGGGATGCTCACCGTCGCGGCGATCGGATTGGTGTTGTTCGGAATCCTTCCGCAATTCGCCGACTTTCGCGAGGCCCTGGAGGCGGCGCGCAGTCTGCCCGCGCTGTGGTTGGTCCCACTCGGAATCGCAACGGCCGTGAGCATCGGCGTGTACGCGCTCCAGTGGAAGGCGCCGCTTCCCGAACTGAGCCTCGCCGCCGCCTTCCGGATCGCGAACACGTCGTTCATGATCAGCAACGGGATCCCCGGCGGTGGCGCCCTCGTCCTCCCGACCCAGTACGCGATGCTGTCCGACGAAGGCGTCGACCGCGCCAGGGCCACAGCCGCGACGGGCGTCACCGCGGTCTGGAACATCCTCGCCACGCTGCTCGTTCCCCTGATGGGTGTGTGCTTCCTCGTCGCCACCGGCGACAACACACTCACCTGGTGGTTGACGATCGTCGGTGGGGTCGCCGGGTTCACGATCGTCGGATTCCTCCTCCGGGCACTGGTCCGCAGCGGTGCGGTGGCTCGGAGCTTCGGCGAGCGGGCCGAGCGCATGGCCAACAGGATGCTGCGGATCGTCAAGCGTGACCGTCCGCTCCACTGGGGCGACGCGCTGGTGTCGTTCCGTGAGTCCACCCACGAGCTGTTGTCGACGCGCTGGATACAGGTCAGCATCGCCCAGGTCGGCGTCCAGCTCTCGCAGTTCGCGGTCCTCGAGGTCGCGCTGGCCGCGGTCCAGCGCGACGATGCGACGCCGACCAGCTTCGCAACGGCGCTCTTCGCCTTCGGCGTGAGTCGGCTCGGTACGTTCATCCCGATCTCCCCGGGCGGTCTCGGCACCGTCGACGGAGTGCTCGCCGCGCTCCTGGTGAGCGCCGGCAACTCATCGGCCGCCGACGCGCTGGCCGCGGTGCTGATCTGGCGCACGCTGACCTTCCTGCCCGGGATGGCCCTCGGTTCGGCGTCGTTCGTGGCATGGCGAAAACGCTCGACCGCCAAGCTCGGGGGTGACGTCCCGACCGGCGGGCCGGCTCAGCCCATGTCCTGAGGTCGGACGCCGGAGTCGCGCATCCCACGCTCGTCGAGGACGCGGTCGATCCAATCGTCGAGCTCCTGCCAGTGCCCGTACAACCAGCGCTCACGGTCCTCGGCGGGGGGCACCTCATCGGCGGGCGTCACCCAGTATCGGGCGACGACTGCGGCATCCATCGGGATCCCGCGCCACACGTCGCGGACGGTCGACAGACCTTCGAGGCCGACGTGGCCGACGAACACCACGTCGGCATCGGGAGCTGCGCCGATCGCGGCGAGCGTTCCGGCCGGCTTCGGGGGCAACACGTGGTTCATCCGACGGGCCCGATCGGCCAGTCCGGGGCGTCCGATCTCGTCCAGCTTCTCGATCGCGCGGGTCCGACGCTTCGGCGTGAAGTTGCCACCCTCGGGGAAGATCACGAATGCGTCACCTCCCTGCATGGTGGAGGTCAGTTCCGAGATCGCGTCGACTGCGCCGCGCCCCCCTCCGCCGTGTGCCGGGACGAAGCGATTGGGGAGCCGGTTGAGCACGACGTCGACGCACGGATCCCACTGGAGGAGGTCGTTGAGCACGATCCGCGGCCGTCGGCGTCCCTGGTCGCCGTTGAGCAGTGCGTCGATCAACAGGAACGAATCGCCGGGCCCGGCATGGCGGCTGAGGACCAGCAGCGGACGATCCGGCGCGGGTCGCTCGTCCGCGAGTTGGACGTCGATCGAGACCCGGAAGGTCCGGCGCGCGGAACCCAGCACCCGTCGCAACCACCAGGCCATGAACCGGTAGTGCGCCTCCTGGAACGACGGCGACCGGAGCTTCCAGCCGAAGCCCGACACGATCCAGATCGCGAACAGCACGATCAGACCCAGCGCTTCGAGCGCGAGATAGACGAAGAGGAACCAGGTGACCCGCAGGATCCGCCAGCGCCCGGGTACGTGGCGCGACAGGAACGCTGCGATCAGCAGACCGAGCGGGAGCGCCCCGACGGCGAGCACGACCGACACCACGACCAACGGCGCGATCACGACCCGGCGGACGGCGTACGGCGGCAGCTTCACGAATTGGGGCTCGCCGCCACCAGCAGCTTGCCGATGTTGCCGCCCTCGAACATGAACTGCAAGGCCTCGGGGTAACGGTCGATGCCCTCGAGCACGGTTTCGGGGAGCACGATCGACCCGTCGGCGACCCACTCGGCGAGTTCCTCGGTTGCCGGACGGATGCTCTGCGGGAAGTGGAAGTAGGCGAACCCCTCCATGCGTGACTGGCGTTCGGCCAAGCGGAGGTACATCGACGGACCGGTGACGTCGTCCATGTCGTCGTACTGGGACACCGCGCCGCAGATGACCACCCGAGCGCGCATCGCCAGGTTGTCGAGCACGACATCGAGAATCGAGCCGCCGACGTTGTCGAAGAAGATGTCGACGCCTTCCGGACAGAGCTCGCGGAGCCTGGCGTCGACGTCGTCGTGCTTGTAGTCGATCGCAGCGTCGAATCCGAGGTTCTCGACGAGGTGTGCGGTCTTGACGGGACCGCCGGCGATGCCGATCACCCGCGCGCCGTCGCGCTTGGCGATCTGGCCGGCGATCGAGCCGACCGCTCCCGCGGCCGCCGACACGACGAAGTCGTCACCGGGCCCGGGCTTGGCCACTTCGCGGATCCCGATCCATGCCGTGACCCCGGTCGAACCTCCGAGGATTCCGAGGTGGAGGCTGAGCGGGCCGAGCGTGTCGTCGACACGTCTCACCTCGCCCGCCGGCAGCGTGGCCAGCGTCTGCGCGCCGAGCCCACCGATCACCGCCTGGCCGGTCTCCCAGCCCTCGGCCTTCGATTCGACGATCCGCCCGACACCGCCGGCCCGGACCGTCTCGCCGAGCCCGACCTGCTGGTGGAAGCCCTCGCCCCGCAGCATCGTGCGCGTCCCGGCATCGACCGAGATGAACTCGACGGCGACCCGGACCTCGCCGTCCTCCAGCGGTGCGAGCTCGACGTCGTCGACCTCGAAGCAGTCGGGCGTCGCCTGACCGATCGGGCGGCGGACCAGGGTGACACGACGGGTGGTGGGCATCGGCCGATCGTCGCACGCTGCCAGGGGGTCGAACGACCCGAAGAACTCCTGAAGCGTCCGCGTGTCGGCAGGCGACGGAGGCTGTCAGCCTGCCTGCCGGCCCCGATCGGCAGACGCTCGGCCCGGAAGGATCCCGAGTTCGTTCAGCAGTTGGTCGGCCAACCCGTCGACTCGGCGATGGAGGGTGCGCGACATCGCGCCGTAGCCGAAGTCCTGGCCCGTCACCGCGAAGACCCTCAGGCGGGCCGGCAGGCAGCGCAGTCGACGGGCGAGTCCGATGGCGTCGGGAACGTTCATCCCGTGGGTGGACAGTCCGGCACCCGATCCGAACGCATCGACGTCGAGTTCGACGAGTTCTCCCGCCGGCCCCGGGCTCGCCACGGCATCGACGATCACGACGTCGTCGTCGGCCTCCCACAGGAGAGGGAGGACGGCGAGGTCGCCTTCCCGGACGACCGTCACCACCTGATCCGTCCGATGGGCGATCGCGTCGACGACGGCGGGTCCGATGCCGTCGTCGGCACGATCACGGTGTCCGACGCCGATCACGACCGTCCGTTTCGCCGGTGGCTCGTTCATCACACACCTCCCTCGGAGTCGCGGCGAGGCAGGTGTCGGACGTCGACGGTGAGGAAGTGCGTCGCACACGAGATGCACGGATCGTGGTTGCGGACCGCGGTCTCACACCGGTGCCGGAGCTCGTGGTCGGCCTGCTCGGCAACCGCAGGGTCCGCGCCGCGGTGGATCTCGAGGTGGTCCTCGACGACTCGCCGCACGTCGGCTTCGATGGCAGCCTGGTTCTGGGACGTCGGCGGGACGATTCGTGCGTCGAGGATCGTCCCCGTCTCATCGGTCTCGTAGCGGTGCACGAGGATCCCGCGCGGGGCCTCCGAGACCCCCCAGCCCACGCCGGCCGTCGGGATCACGTCGATCGACGACGTGGCGGGCTCGACGTACCCGGCGACCACCTCCTGTGCCTCGACGGTCGCGATGAGAACTTCGAGCGCTCGGATCACGATGCTCCGGAACGGGTTGCGCTCGATTGCGCCCACCCCGAGTTCGGTGGCGAGCGCGTCGACCTCCGACGGCACCAGGTCCCGGTTGTTCGCCCAGCGGGCGAGCGGGCCGGTGAGATACGTGTCACCGGTGCGGCGACGACCGTGCAGTGCCGTCGAGTGGGCGACCTGCTCCTCGCCGAACTCACGATCGAAGTCGGCGACGTCGATGTCCAACCCGCGGTCGGACACGATCCGGCCGCCGAGGACGGGGTAGCCATCGGTCCCTCGCAGGGACACGAGTTCGTGATCGACCCGGAGGTCGGGGAAGTCGAACCCGGCGACCCAGCGAACGAGGTCGACCGCTGCGCCGTGCGCCCACTCGAGTGGCTCGACGAGACCCGCGATCACCTCCCGATCGGGAGCGCGGTGGAAGCCTCCGAGTCGGACGTTCACCGGGTGGATCGGCCGCCCACCGACGGCATCGATGATGTCGTTGCCGACCTTCTTGAGGCGGAGCACGTCCTTGACGAGCTCGGGATACCGTCCGGCCAACTCCATCCCGGAAGCGGCGCCGAGGAAGTCGGGGGCGTGGAGGAACCCGATGTGGAGGACGTGACTCTCGATCCACTCGCCGGCATAGAGCAGTCGACGGAGCCGGTGGAGTTCACCGTCGACGGTCACTCCGGCGATCTGCTCGAGCGCCGCGGCCGCCGACATCTGGTACGCCACCGGACAGATCCCACAGATCCGTGCGGTGATGTCGATCGGTTCACCGAAGCCGCGCCCGCGCAGGAGCGCCTCGAAGAACCGCGGTGGTTCGTAGATCTCGAGGCGAAGATCGGTGACGACGTCGTCTCGCACCTCGACGTGCAGGGCACCTTCGCCCTCGACGCGCGCCAGGGCAGGAACGCGGACGTGGAGACTCTCGTGCGTCACGACGGGACCCCCTCGGCCCACCCGCTGAAGCCTCGCCACAGTCGATCACGGTCGCGCCGATCGAGCCCGAGTCCCGCGAACCGGCGATCGAGCTTCGCGATGTCGGCCGTCTCCGCCGGGCCGAAGCATCCGTAGCATCCGCGACGGAAAGACGGGCACAGTGCGCCGCAACCGGCGTGCGTGACCGGCCCGAGGCACGGCTCGGCATCGACCACCATCACGCAGGCCACCTGTCGCGCCTTGCACTCCGTGCACACGCTGGTCGAGGCCAGCCGCGGCGGACGGCCGGCGAGATACGCGGCGACCACCTCGATCAATTGACCGCGATCGATCGGGCACCCGCGGAGTTCGAAGTCGACCTCGACGTGCTCTGCGATCGCGGTCGACGTCGCGAGCGTCGAGATGTACTCGGGATGTGCGTACACGATCGAGACGAAGTCCTCGATGTCGGCACCGTTGCGCAGGGCTTGGATCCCGCCGGCGGTCGCGCACGCGCCGATGGTCACGAGTGTCGTCGAGGCCTCGCGGATGCGGTGGATCCGGTCGATGTCGGCCGGAGTGGTGATCGACCCCTCGACGAGCGACAGGTCGTAGGGGCCGTCGAGGACCGCGCTGGATGCCTCCGGGAACGAGGCGATGCGCAGGGCCGCATCGATCGCCAACAGCTCGTCTTCACAGTCGAGAAGCGACAGCTGGCATCCATCGCAGGACGCGAACTTCCAGACCGCCAGCGTCGGCGTCCGATCGGGCCGCGGGAGTGTGGTCGGTCGGGTCACAGCTCACTCCACTCGAGAAGGTCTCCGAGCTCGGACGCCGTCGCCACCGGCCCGTCGCGACACAACAACAGCGGGCCGAGTTGACAGTGGCCGCACCACCCGTTGGCGCACTTCATGTTCCTCTCCAAGGTCACCTCGATGTCGGTGGGAAGCACGCCGGCGCGGCACAACTCTGCGATGGTGGCGGTCATCATGCGATCCGGGCCGCAGACGTAGGCGGCGACGGTTCGGGTGTCCGACTCGGAGACCGTCGTCGCGATGAGGTCGGTCACGAGCCCGACGTGATGCGACCACCGTCCGGTCGGTTCGACGCGATCGACCGCGAGGCGGACGTCGTGACCACCGGCGACCAGGGCGTCGTACCACGGTCTGAAGAGGTGGTCGCCGGGGGTCGCCGCGCCGACGAGCACCGAGATGCCGCCGGGTGCTCCGCCGCTGCGCGCGGCCACCTCGACCACCGCCGCTCGCAGCGGGGCGATCCCGATCCCGCCGGCGACGAAGACCACGTGGCGACCGTCGATGCGATCGAGGTTCCAGGGTCGGCCGAACGGCCCGCGCACGGTCACGACGTCGCCGGTTCCCCGCTCCCAGAGCGCATTCGTGACCGCTCCGGCCCGCCGCAGCGTGTACCCGTGCGCGGTCCGGTCGTCGCACGCCGAGCTGATCGAGATCGGGACCTCACCGACGCCCGGCACACCGATCATCGAGAACTGGGCAGGTCGAAATCGGGGCAACGCACCGTCGAGCGGCCGCACGTGCAGCGTGACCACGTCGTGGGTCTCCTCGTAGCGGTCGACCACCCGATACGGCACGGGGACGTCGGGGCGTTCCACGAGTGCGTTCATCGTCCCCCCTCGGCGTCGGCGACGCTCTGGGCCGTCTCCAGGAAGTCGATGCCGACCGGACACCACGTCGTGCACCGCCCGCATCCCACGCACCCCGACTCGCCGAACTGGTCGTGCCACGTCCCGAGCTTGTGCGTCATCCACTGGCGGTACCGCGATGCGACCGACGAGCGAACGGAGCGATCTCCGAGCCGGCTGAACTCGAGCGAGAAGCACGACTCCCAGTCACGTCGCCGTTCGACGTGGTGTCCCGACAGGTCGCCGACGTCGTTCACGGTGGTGCAGAAGCACGTGGGACACACCGCGGTGCAGTTGCCGCACGCCACACACTGCTCGGCAACGTCGGCCCAGCGGTCGAGGTTCCGGGCAGCGCCGAGCGCGTCACGGATCCGATCGGTCGACAGGTGACGTCGGATCGCGGCAGACGCGCCGGCTCGCTGTGCCGCAACGGCAGCCGCACGACGATCGTCGACCTCGGCGCCGGGGACGTGTGCCGCGACTCGTTCGAGCACGTCCACGCCGCGCTCTCCGATGGGCGCGACGACGTATTCCGGCTCGGCCCCGGGCCGAGCGGCGTCGAGGAGTTCGGTGATCTCGAGGTCGTGGGATCGGCGCCCAGCGACATGGGGGCCCGTGCCGAACGACGTACACGCGCACGTCGACGCCGGAACGCCACAGTTGACCACCACGAGGAAGGCGTCATCGCGCCGGGCGCGATAGGTCGGCTCGGCGGACACGGGTGCATCCTGCAGGGCGTGGTCGAGCGTGTCGAGCGCCGCGAGGTCGCACGGTCGCAGACCGAACAGCGCCAGGGGCCGGGCCGGACGACCGGGCACGCCCACCGCCACGGTCTGGTCCCGCTCCGCCTGTGTGAAACGCATCGACACGACGGACGGCGGATGGAGCAACGGCTTCCATGTCTGCGCACCGACCGCCCAGCTGAAGTGTGAGCGGTCGCCGCTGTCGACCAGCCGGAACGAGCCCGGAGACTGTTCGGCGCCCCAGCCGACCGGAAACGAGTCTCCCTCGTGCAGGCGCCGGGTGGTGATCACGCCGTCGCGTACCGCGGGCCCCCACACCTCGTAGCCGGCGCGATCCAGTTCGCCGACGATGCCGGTCAGCCCGGCGATGCCGAAGACGTACGGCACGGCCACGTCGCTCACGATCCGATTGTCCGGCATCCACCACCGGGGTAGCCAGGGGCTTTCGTCACCGACGCGGGCGCACCGACAGGGGCCACCCCGCACCGGGGGGTGGTCAGGTGGAGCCCGCCAGGTAGTCGATCAACCGGTTGACCGACGTCAACCGGGGATACCGATCGTCGGGGATCTCGACACCGGTCGACTGCGTGATGCCGGTCATGATGTTCAGCCGGTCCATCGAGTCGAGCCCGTACTCCTCGAACAGGTCGACGTCGGGATCGAGGTCGGGGAGTTCGTCGGCCACGTCGGGCGCGACCGCGGAGATTGCATCGGCGATCACCCGACTCAGCCGCATCCTTGCATCGTCGTCACTCATTGCTGATCGGGTTCCTCCAGGAAGCGGGCGAGCGTGGACAGGAAGCGGCTGCCGGCGGCACCGTCGGTGGCGCGGTGATCGGCGGCCAGGGTGACGTTGACGACCGGTCGCGGGACGACCGTTCCGTCGACCACCCACGGACGTTCGAGGATCCGCCCGAAACCCACGAGGGCGACCTCGGGCGGTGAGATCAGCCCGTGCACGAGGTCCGCACCACGATCACCGAGGTTGGTCACGGTGATCGAACTGTCGGCGCGCATCCATTCGGAGCGCAGGGCCCCCGACCTTGCCGCCGTCGTGTAGTCGCGGATCCGTTGCATCGTCTCGTCGAGCGAGAGTCGATCGGCGTCGGCGATCGTCGGGGTGACCAGCCCACCCGTACGCAGCGAGATCGCGACCGACACGTTGACCCCGGACCCGGGATGGAAGGAGCCGTCGGTCCATGTGCCGTTGAACTCGTGGTGACGCGCTGCGGCACGGGCAACCGCCCACACGAACGCCGCGGCCGGGACGACGCGATCAGCAACCGGACCGGCCTCGTTGAGGCGGGCGAGATGTCGGATCAGCGCGTCGAGATCGATGGTCCGTTCGAGGCGGTAGTGGGGAATCTCGTGGTTCGAACGGGCCATCCGTTGCGCGATCACCGATCGCATCCGCTCGTCGCGCGCCGGGGGCGCGGAGCGCACGGCCGGCGCACCGACCTCGGGAAGGTCACGGGCGCGGACGGCGCCACCCGGGCCGGACCCGACGACGTCGCGCAGCGTCAGGCCACGATCAGCGGCGAGTCGCCGCGCGAGGGGGGTTGCCCGAACGGACCCCGACCGGTCCGGTGGGGCCGATGGCTCCTCATCGGCGATCGGGTGGTCCGGACGAAGCCGCATCAGGACCGTTCCGACGGGGACCAGCTGACGCGTCGGAACGACGATCTCGTCGACGATGCCCTCGTGCCAGATCTCGATGTCGATGTCGGACTTCTCGGTCTCGACCCGTGCGACCACTTGACCACGCTCGACGCGATCACCGACGTCGACGAGCCACTCCACGACGGTCCCTTCGTCCATGTCGGCGCCGAGCGACGGCATCGCGTAGTCGATCGACGCGGTGCTCGGCGGCGCGGAGATCTCGGTCACTCGCCCACCTCGAGCAGTTCGCTCGCCGCTCCCGCGATGTCGGCCGCCTGCGGGATCGCATGGTCCTCGAGGTGACGCGGATAGGGAATCGGAACCTCGGCCGCCGCAACCCGGCGAACCGGTGCATCGAGCGTCCAGAAACAGGACTCGGTGATCGCGGCCGCGATCTCGGCGCTCAAGCCGCCGGTTCGCCAGCCTTCGTCGACGACCACCGCATGGTGTGTTCGCATCACGGACTGCCGGAGAGTCGCCGTGTCCAGCGGACGCAACGACCGGAGATCGATCACCTCGGCCGACACGCCGCCCGCCGCGAGTGTCTCGGCGGCAGCGAGCGCCTTGGGCACCATCCCGGCGCTCGCCACGATGGTGACGTCGTCGCCGGACCGCCGAATCGCAGCGGACTCGAGGTCGACGGGAGATCCGCCGGGGGCGAGCGTTCCCTTCATGCCGTAGAGCGCGTTGTGTTCGAAGATGATCACGGGGTTGGGGTCCGCGAGTGCCGTCGGCAGCATCCAGCGGGCATCGTCGATCGTGGCCGGAGCGACGACCTTGAGTCCCGGGACGTGGGCGTACCATCCCTCGAGGCTGTGCGAATGCTGCGCTGCCAGTTGCCGACCGGCGCCCGTGGTCATCCGGATCACGACCGGCACGCTGAACTGGCCACCCGACATGTGGAGCAAGGTCGCGGCGGTGTTGACGATCTGGTCCAGCGCCAGGAGGCTGAAGTTCACGGTCATGATCTCGACGATCGGCCGCAGCCCGCCGAGCGCTGCGCCGATGCCCGCGCCGACGAAGCCGGACTCCGACAGCGGCGTGTTGCGCACCCGATCGCGTCCGAACTCCTCGTGGAGGCCTCTGGTGACGGCATAGGTCCCGCCGTAGTCCGCGACGTCCTCGCCGAGGACGATCACCCGCTCGTCGTCCGCGAGCGCCGTGCGGATCGCTGTACGCATCGCTTCGCGATAGGTCGTCTCGTGCTCGCCGCCGGACGGCGTCTCGACCCCGGTGGACGCCGTGTCGGTCGACATCAGCGTGCTCCTGTCGGTGCGGGCACCTCGCGGTGTGCGGTGACGTCGTCGAGCAACGTGTCGACGGACTCGATCGGCGCCGCGTCCGCCGCCGACACCGCCCGCTCGGTTTCGCTGCGTGCGCGTTCCCACATCGCATCGATGTCGGCACCGACCACCAGATCCTCGTCGATCAACCACCCTCCGAGCGTCTCGATCGGGTCGCGCTGCTTCCATCGTTCGATCTCGGCGGGGTCCCGATACAGATCCGGGTCGAACATCGAATGGGCGCGGAATCGATACGTCTGGAATTCGATGAAGACCGGTCCGCCACCCGACTCGATCGTCGCGACGGCCCTGCGAGCCGCACGGCGCACTTCGAGTGGATCCATCCCGTCGACCACCCATGCCGGAATCGCGTACGCTGCGGCCTTGAGAGCGAGGTCGACCTGCGACTCGCTCGATTCGAGGGACGTACCCATCGCATACCGGTTGTTCTCACAGCAGAACAGCACCGGGAGATTCCACAGCGCAGCGAGGTTGATCGCCTCGTGGAACTCACCCTCGGCCATCGCCCCTTCCCCGAAGAAACAGACCGTCGCGGCCCGGCGTTGCTGCATCCGGTCGGCCAGCGCGAGTCCCACGGCGAGGGGGAGGTGGCCACCGACGATCGCATTCCCGCCGTAGAAGCGCGCCGCCGCGTCGAACAGGTGCATCGATCCGCCGCGGCCTCCCGAGCAACCGGTCGCCTTGCCGAACATCTCGGCCATGATCGACTCGGCGTCGATGCCGCGGAGCAGCGCATGTCCGTGCTCGCGATAGGTGGCGAGGATGTTGTCGGCGGGATCGAGTGCGCCGATCACGCCCGCCGCGACCGCCTCCTCGCCGATGTAGAGATGGAGGAAACCACGGATCTTCGACTCCCCGTACAGTTCGGCGCATCGTTCTTCGAACACGCGCACGCGGATCATGTCCTCGAGCAACCCGAGGGCCTCGTCGGACGTGACCCCGTCGAGCCGGAACCGGGTCATCGCCCGCTCCCCACACGGGACGGCTGGGTTTCGAGGGTCGACGTGTCGCCTTCGTCCTCGCCCAGCTCGCGGGCCCGCAGGACACGCCGCATGATCTTCCCACTGCGCGTGTGGGGCAGCGACTCGGCGAAGTCGATCTCCCGCGGCGACACGGCGGCACCGAGCCGACGCCGGCAGTGCGCCATCAACTCGGTACGGAGTTCCTCGCTCGGCTCGTGACCGCCGTGGAGCACGACGAACGCCTTGATCACCGCGCCGGCCGTCGGGTCGGGCTTGCCGATCACCCCGGACTCCACCACGGCAGGGTGCTCGTCGAGTGCCGCCTCGACCTCGAAGGGGCCGATCAGGTGACCGGCGGTCTTGATCACGTCGTCGCCGCGCCCGACGAACCAGAAGTAGCCGTCCTCGTCACGTCGAGCGAGGTCGCCGGATCGATACCACTCGCCCTCGGTTCCGACGAAACACGCTCGGTACTTCTCGTCGCGGCCGAGGTAGCCGCGGAACATCGACGGCCATCCGGTGCGCACGGCGATCTCGCCGGTCTCCCCCGAATCCGTCACCTCGCGCACCTCCCCGTCCGGGCCGACCACCAGCTCACCCTCCGCATCGCGTGCGAGCAGGGTCGCCGTGACGCCCGGGACCGGATGACCCATCGACCCGGGCCGGACCTCCTCGCCGGGGCGGTTGGCGATCATGATCGCCCCCGTCTCGGTCTGCCACCACGTGTCGAGCACCTGCACCCCGAACACCCGCTGGGCCCACAGCACCGACTCGCCGTCGAGCGGTTCGCCGACACTCGCGACCAGCCGCAGCGCCGGGAAGGCGTCCGGCGCGGCACGGTCACCGACCCGCTGGAGCATCCGAATCGCTGTCGGCGCGGTGTAGAACACGTCGACCCGTTGCTCCCGCAGGATCCGGTACCACCTGGCCGCATCGAACTCGGCCTCGTCGACGATCATCGTCACGCCGTGCAGCAGCGGCGCGATCATGCCGTAGGACGTGCCCGTCACCCACCCCGGGTCGGCGGTACACCAATAGACGTCACCTGCGCGCAGGTCGAGCACCGACCGTGCCGTGGCATGGTGCGCCACGGCCGCCTCGTGCACGTGGACCGCGCCTTTCGGCGCGCCGGTCGTTCCGCTCGTGAAGTGCACGAGTGATGGGGTCTCGGGTGACGTCGCGCCGGAGTCGAACACGTCGTGACCCTCGCCGACGAACCGCCCGAACGACATCACGGTCGGGCCGGTCTCGGAATGCCCGGGAAGCGCCGCCTCGTCACCCCCGATGACGAGAACGAGTTCCAGGTCCGGCAACCGGTCGAGGATCGCCGTGACCTTCCGCCGAAAGTGCACGGGCGTCGTGACGAGCACGCGGATCCGGCCGATCGCCATTCGCTGGGCGATCGGTTCCGGGCCGAATGCAGAGAACAGCGGCGAGTAGACGCACCGGGCACGCAGCGCGCCGAGGGCGGCGACGTACAACTCGGGGACCCGACCGGCGAGTGTCGCCACCCCGGCGCCGCCCTCGATACCGTGGCGGTGCAGACCACCGGCGAACCGGTTGACGCGGTGTTCGAGCATCGCGTAGGTGATGTCGACGGGATGCTCGGCGTCGATGTCGTCACGGGAGAACCAGCGCATCGCGATCTGCTCACCACCGCCGTTGCGGACATGGCGTGCGACCGCGAGATCGGCGATGTTCAGATCGCTCGCTCCGGAGGCGAGCCCGAGTTCACCGCGCGCGACGTCCCACGGATTCGTGCTCATGCCTCGCGCCTCCGCTCGTGCCTCGCATCCGGCGCGGTCGACGATCTCGCGTGTTCGAGCAGGATCCGCCGCTCCGCCGAGGCGAGCACTCGGCGAGCCGCACCGACCGCATCGGCATCCACCGAAATCGAGGTGATTCCCATCTGAACGAGGAGTTCGGCGAAGTCGGGGTCGGACGACGGGGCCAGACCGCACAGCGACGACGTGATCCCCGCTCGGTGGCACGCCGCGATGATCTGCTCGATCGCCCACAGCACCGCTGTGTCGCGAGCGTCGAACAGGTCGGCCAGGACCTCGGAGTCGCGATCGACGCCGAGCATCAGCTGCGTGAGGTCATTGCTCCCGATCGACACGCCGTCGATGCCGAGCGACGCGTACTCCGCGATCCGCGGGATCACCGACGGCACCTCGGCCATCACCCAGGTGTGCATCCCGTGCTGTCGGCCGAGCCGACTCTTCGCCATCGCCTCGAGGCACGCCTCGAGCTCCCATCTCGTCCGGACGAACGGGATCATCACGTGCAGGTTCGGCGACGTCTCGCGCACGCGGGCGAGGGTTTCGAGTTCGAGCCCGAACGTCTCGGTGTCGTGCAGGTAGCGATAACAGCCGCGGTACCCGATCATCGGGTTCTGTTCGAGCGGTTCGAACTCCTCGCCGCCGGCGAGGCCGCGGAACTCGTTCGAGCGGAAGTCCATCGTCCGGTACACCACCGGTCGCGGCGCGAAGGCGGTCGCGATCCGGGTGAGCTGCGAGGTCATCCGGGAGATGAATTCCGCCTGTCCGCCGCTCGCGATCAACGCTCGCGGATGCCGCCCGGCGAGCGCCTCGGTGACCATGAACTCGCCTCGCAACAGGCCGACACCGTCGACGTCGAGCGCGGCCACCTCCTCGGCTCGGTCGGCGATCGCCAGGTTCACGTAGAGCCGCGTCGCCAGGGGCTCGACGGTCGCCGTGGTCCCCATCGGCGGTGTTCGATCGACGACGGCGAGCGACGCAACCTGCTGCGCGCCGCGGAGCACGACACCCCGGCGGGCGTCGACCGTGACCACATCTCCGTTGCGCAGGTCGGCGGTGGCCGAGCGCGTGCCGACGACGGCGGGCAGTCCGAGCTCACGGCTGACGATCGCCGCATGACACGTACTTCCGCCCGCATCGGTGATCAGCGCCGCGGCACGCCGCATCGTCGGCACCCAGTCGGGTGATGTCATCTCGGCCACCAGGACGTCTCCGTCGGCGAGCAGGTGCCCGTCGGCCGGCGACGCGAGGATGCGCACCGATCCGCTCCCCGACCGGTTCCCGACGCCCAACCCGCGGAGCAGTGGTTCCTCGTCATCGCCGACGTCGAGGTCGACCTCGAGCGTGGTGATCGGACGTGACTGCACGATGAAGAGTCGATCGCCGACGTACGACCATTCGACGTCCTGGGGGACGCCGTAGTGCTGTTCGATGTCGAGACCGACCGACGCCACGGTCTGGATCTCCTCGTCGGAGAGCACCCGGCGCCATGCCTCGCGTTCCTCGACGACCTCGTGACGGTCACCCTCCGGTGCACTGACGATCCTCGACGACTTGTGCCCGATCCGGATCTCGCGGACGCCCACCGTCGCCCGATCGACACGGTACGTATCGGGTTCGACGGCGCCGGACACGACGACTTCGCCCAACCCGAACGCCGCCTCGATCATGACCTCGTCGCGGCGGGCGGGGTCGGCGGTGAACATCACTCCCGACCGGTCGGAGCTGACCATCTGTTGGACGACGACAGCGATGGCCGGTTCGTCGGCGAGGTCACGCTCGGCACGATACGACACGACGCGTTCACCGAACAGCGAGATCCAACAGTCGACCAACCGGTCGAGCAGGTCATCGGCGGCGACGTTCGTGAACGACTCGTTCATGCCCGCAAAGGACGTCTCCGCCGTGTCCTCGGCGGTCGCCGATGAGCGCACCGCCACGCGTGCGCCGTCACAGTGTCGGGCATACATCGCCGACACCTCCGCGACGAGGTCGTCGGGGACCGCGACCTCGCGCAGCAGTTCGCGACCCGCTCGCGCCAGCTCCGCGAGTTCGCCGGTGTCCGCCTCTCCCGCCGCGGTGGTGATGTCGGCAAGACGTTGTCGGATCCCCGATTCATCGACGACGCGCCGGTACGCGGCGGCGGTCACGACGAAACCCGGTGGCACGGGGAATCCGCTCCGGAGCAGCTCTCCGAGGTTGGCGCCCTTGCCGCCCACGAGGAGCACGTCGGGTGAACCGACGTCCGACAGCGCGATGGTCAGGGGTTCAGCGTCACCCGACCGGCCGCGGTCCGGTGTGGTCTCGGTGTCGACGGTCGCCATGGTCCGATCCTTTCGAGGAGTCCACCCGCGATACTCGGCGCTCGCGCCCTCCCACGCCAGAGGCCAAGGTCCGCGCGGTCAGCCGGTGACGACGGCCGGCGGTTCTGCTTCGTCGCGTGCATGCGGGAACGCGATCTGCGTCGACAACACGCCCGACAACGCCGCCATCTGGCCGGCGGTCGACACGAGCGCATCGTCGAGACTGATCATCCCGACGACCCGGTCGTGGTCGACGACCGGAACGCGTCGGATCGCGTGGCGGGCGAAGACGGCGTAGAGCTCCTCGACGTCGTCGTCGGCATCGAGAGCGACGACGCCCATCGACATGATCCCGTCGACGCGGGCGTCGGGTCCGATGCCACGCGCCAGCGCGCGGACCACGAGATCGCGATCGGTCACGATGCCGACGGGTTGGTCGCCGTCCACCACCACGAGCGAGCCGACGCCTTGGTCTGCGAGCAGCTGCGCCGCCGCCGCGATGGTCGCGGAAACCCCGATCGTCACGGGCTCGCGCCAGGTGAAGTCACTGACTCTCATCGGTCCGCTCCCTCCATCTCGGCGTCGTCGCCCACGTGCTCGATCGTGCAGTCGGGTCCCGGGAAGAGGAGCGTGACGTGATCGTCCTCGGCCCACCGCACCCTGTACGGAGGCTCGCCGTCCGCGCCGCGGACCTCTTCGATCCTGCCGACACGCTTGGGCCGTCCGATCTCATGACCCGAGATCACGAGTCTGTCACCGGTGTGCGCCTTCATGGTCCAGTCCTTTCACCACTCGTGTCGCCACCACGGCGACGATTCACCTGTTGGAGACATCCATCGTGCGGCGCGACTCCCCGCCGACACAGGGTCCTCGGTCACATCGTCGGATTCCCCTCACCGGGCGAGTCGTCGTGCAGGGCTTTCGGCACTGTCGTCGGCGGGTACCCGCGATGATGGTGGAGGTGTGAACGACACCACCGCTGTGGTACTCGCGCTCGGACGCCCCACCTTCGACGTCGCATTCGGTGCCGCTCAGGCGTCCGCGGCGAGGGACGTGTTGGGCGAACTCGGTGTGACGATGATCGGGGACGACAAGGTGCTCACCGATGACGTCGCGGTGGCCGAGGCCGTCGACCATGCCGTTGCGCTCGCGGTCGACGTCGCGATCGTGCTGCAGGCGACGTTCACCGACGCGTCCACCGTGATCTCGATCGCCGAGGCGTCGGATCTGCCGATCGTGGTCTGGTCGTTTCCCGAGGCCCGACGCGGCGGTCGACTGCGGTTGAACTCGTTGTGCGGCGCGAACCTCGCCGCCTACTCGCTCCGCCGACGGCGGCACCGTTGCGCGTTCGTCCATGTCGACCCACGACGTCCGGACAGTCCGCACCGGGTGGCGGCTGCGGTCGCGAGCGCCCTCGCAACCCCGCCCGCGCCATCGATCCCCACCATCGGGTCTGCCGACGCGTTCGACGCGCACGTGGCCCGAACGGCCGAGCGGGTCGACGAGCGGCTGCACCGCAGCCGGATCGGGATCATCGGCTCCCCGCCCACCGGCTTCGAGCCGTGCATCGGCGACGACGACGTGATCGAGTCGACGTTCGGTGTCGGCGTCGTCCGACTCGAGCTGGACGATCTGTTCGACGTGGCGACCGCTGCGTGCCCTTCGTGTGTCGATGGCGTGATGGTGCGCGTCCGTTCCACGCTGTCCGTCGACGCAGCCCTGTCCAGCAACGATCTCGAGCCCAGCCTGCGTCTGTACTGCGCGATGCGCCACTTCGTCGACGATGACGGGCTCGCTGCGGTGGCCACACGTTGCTGGCCCGAGTGCATGGCCGAGTTCGGAGGCGCTGCCTGCACGCCGCACGCGATGCTGACCGAGGATCGCGTCCCCGGAGTGTGCGAAGCCGATGCCCTCGGTGCCGTCACCGCGCTGATGCTCCAGCTCGCGGCCGGCACCGACCCGTTCATCGCCGACCTCGTCGACATCGACGAATCCGACGACACGTCGGTGCTGTGGCACTGCGGTGTCGCGTCGTCACGACTCGCCCGACCCGGCGACGTCGCGGTCGGAACAGTGCACCCGAATCGGCGCGTTGCCCTCGTCAACCAGTTCGCGCTCCGCGCCGGCCGCGTCACCATCGCACGCCTGTCACAGTGCGCCGGGGGTCTCCACCTCGTCCTCGCCGGCGGGGAGATGCTCGATCGACCACGTGCCTACGACGGCACCAGTGGAACGGTGCGCTGGGATCGACCGGTCCGCGACGTCGCGGACACGATCTTCGGGCTCGGCGTCGAGCACCACCTCGGGGTCGTCTACGGCGATCATCGCGAGGTCCTCACCGAGCTCGCGCGACGGTGGGACATCCCGGTCATCCGGCTCGGACAGGACGGGCTCGGACAGGAGCGACAGCCGCTCGCCTACTCGTCGAGCAACCAGTCGGGGTGATCGGCGATCACCGCCACCGGACACCGCGCGTGCGTCAGGGCGTGACGGAGGGGCTGGGCGGTGTGGTGCCCCCGATCGAGCGCAGAACGGTGGCGGCCGAGCACCAGCAGGGCGGACCGCTCGCTGGCTTCATCGAGGCGGAGCGCGGCCAGACCCGGCGGCGTCGACACGACGACGTCGAACTCCGGACCGGTCAGCGTCTGCAACAGCTCGGCGAAGTGTCCGATCGTGCCGGCTTCCCACTCATCCGGGTCGTGCCGTCCGAACTCGTAGCGAACGAGATCGAGCACACCGTCAGCCTGGAACACGGGGGCGTCTCCGGTGGCGTGCAGGAGTTCGACGGTCAGCCTGCGCTCGCGTGCGAGATGGGCAGCCCACCGAACGGCGGCACGTGTGGCGTCGCCCCGCCCGACCCCCACCACCACGGCCCCGTCGTCGAGACCGACCGGCGGCCGACCCGGTACGACGACGACGGGGTGGTCGGTGATCCGGATGAGGTGGTTGATCGTCCGCCCGACCCGCGGCGGCATCCCGCGCATGGAGCTGTGCGTGCCGACCACGATCGCATCGGCGCGGTCGGCGGTCGCGATGTCGTCGAGCGCCTTGGCAGCCGTCGACACGCTGACGGTCGTGCTCAGATCGCCCACGCGCGGACCGACTCCCGCACTCCAATTCGCGACGAGGTCGCGCTCGAGCACCTCCTTGTAGGGCACCTCCCGACCCGATACCGCGTCGACGACATAGCGAGTCCAGGGATTCAGCCCCACGACCGCGTGCACGCGTCCGGCCGCGCCAACCGTCTCGGCGGCCCAATCGAGCGCACCGAGCGAAGACTCCGAGCCGTCGACTCCGACCACGACGTTCCTCATGCTCCACCTCCGGGATTCCGTGTCGTTCCGTCGCTCCATCGTCGACGCCGCACGGGTCGGGCAACAGAGTCAGACGGCCCGACACGTCCGCAAAGGGTCGAAAGCCCGTGGTGCGAAGGCACCCGAACGAGAAGCGTGACGTGCAGGAGTTCTCGATCCGTGGCGGGAGAGAGGAGCAGTCATGAACGCGTCCACCCTCCGAATCGGAGTGGTAGCCCCTCCGTGGCTGCCCGTGCCGCCGCTCGGCTACGGCGGCACGGAGCTGATGATCGATGCGCTGTGCCTGGGCCTGACGAGGCTCGGTCACGACGTGGTCCTGTTCACCCTCGGCACGTCCACGACGCCGGTCGAGCGGCGGTGGTTGTTCGACACGGTCGACCCCTGCCGGATGGGGGCCGTCGTCGAGGAGCTCCGACACGCCCTTGCTGCCTACGACGCACTCACCGACGTCGACATCATCCACGACCACACCCTCGCCGGCCTGTTCGTGGGACCGGCGCGCAGCAGGGTTCCGATCGTGACGACGGTGCACGGGCCCTTCGACGACGATCTCAGCGATCTGTACGAACGGACGAGTCATCAGGTCCCGATCGTCGCGATCTCCCACGATCAGGCTCGCCGAGCACCGTCGACCATCCACGTCGCCGAGGTGATCCACCACGGGATCGAGGTCGCCCGGTACCCGTTCTCCGACGAGCCGGGCGATCACGTCCTGTTCCTCGGTCGGATGTCGCCCGACAAGGGCGTGGAGACGGCGATCGAGATCGCGCGTGGCGCGGATCGACCGTTGCTCATCGCCGCGAAGCTGCGCGAGCCCCTCGAGATCGAGTACTTCCACCACAGCGTCGAGCCGCTGCTCGGCTCGGAGGCGATCTTCGTCGGTGAGGCCGATTTCGGCGAGAAGGTCCAGCTGATGTCCACCGCGACCGCACTCGTCAACCCCATCCACTGGCCCGAACCGTTCGGGCTCGTCATGGCCGAGTCGCTCGCCTGCGGTACCCCGGTCGTCGGAGGTTCGCTCGGCGCCGCGCCCGAGATCGTGGACCACGGCATCACCGGTTTCCTCGCCGACGACGTCCCGTCGCTGGTGGACGCGCTCGGGAAGATCGATCGCATCAGCCGTCGCGCATGCCGCCAGGCGGTCGTCGAGCGCTTCTCCGCCGACCGCATGGCGGCCGATTACGCACGGTTCTACCGACGGCGGTGCCCCGCCGGACCCGTCACCCACGATGCGGTGGCATGACCTGCGGCCTCACGGCGGGCCGGAACACCGATCCGATCGAAGTCGTCCGCGATGACGACGTCGTCGAACTCCGCACGAGCTTCGAGGCCGAAGGCATCGGTGTCGCCGTAGCGGCGTGAGAAGTGGGTGAGGACGAGGCGGCGGGCCCCGGCCTCCCGGGCCAGACGTCCGGCCTGGCGTGCCGTCATGTGCCCGTACTCGGTCGCAAGGGCTTCGTCGCACGAGAGGAACGTCGATTCGCACACGACGAGGTCCGCTCCGGCGGCCAACTCCAACGCGGCGTCACACCAGGCGGTGTCCATCACGAAGGCGACAGACTGTCCGGGTCGGTGCTCGGTCACCTGCTCGAGATCCACCCTCCGTCCGCGATGGATGATCGAGCCGGCCGAGCGCAACCGTCCGACAGCCGAGCCCGTGATCCCGAGCGCGTCGAGGCGGTCGGGAACGAAACGCCGTCCGTCCGGTTCGTCGAGTCGGTATCCGAACGCCTCGACGCTGTGCGACAGCCGGAGACAGCGGAGCGTGAACACCTCGTCGTGGTGGACCACGCCCGCCTCCGCGATCGGGCGGGCGTCGACGGGGATGAGCTCCTGACCCACCGTCGCGTACCGCAGGCGTTGGAAGAACTCCTCACCGCTCGCCGGGTAGTGAATGGGAACCGGGAGGTGGCCCTCGTCGATTGCGAGACGCATGATCATGCCGGGCAACCCGAGGCAGTGGTCACCGTGGAAATGGCTGATGCAGATCCGGGTCACCGAGGCTGCCGACAGCCCGGCGAGCGCGAACTGGCGTTGCGTTCCCTCACCGGGGTCGAAGAGCACGGCGCGGCCGTCCCAGCGGAGGAGATAGCCGTTGTGGTTGCGCTCGGCAGTGGGTGCCAGGCCTGCCGTGCCGAGGATCACGAGTTCGCGGGAGGCCATTCCGAATCCCCCGACTCGGCACCGGAGTCATCGACGGCGCGCTCGGATCCTGCACGGTCGTCCGCTTCGACGCCCCCCGGTTCCGGCGTGTCGAGACGCTGCTGGAAGTCGGCCACGACGGCCATGCGTCCTCCTCATCCTCATCTCCATCGTGACCGCTCGACCGCCGGCATCCCAGGGTCCCAGGTCCCGATCCCACCGGATGCAGACTCGGGACCTTTTCCCCTGCGCGAGACGCCCGATCTGGTGCACGGTGGAGACGTGGACGATGTCACAGCAACCTTCGAAATGGACGATGAATCGACCGGGTCGATCGGCGGCGGGCGACCCGTCGCCGGTTTCGTCTCCGACGACACGACCCGGATCGAGCCGGGAGCCTCGTTGCGCCGGGTGGCCGAGGTGCTCCGCGACGCCGACGTGAGCCTGGCGGTCGTCGCCGACGACTCGGGCGTCCACGGCGTCGTCTCCGAACGTGACATCGTGACTGCCGTCGCCCTCGGTCTCGACCTGGACGCGACCGCGGTCGAGACGATCGAGACGGAGGACCTCAAGTGGGCGGCGCCGACGTCGACGGTCGACGACGTTGCCGAGGAGATGCTCGAGAACCTTCTCCGCCACGTGTTGGTCGCGTCCGAGGACGGTGGGTTGTTCGGTGTGGTCTCGATGCGTGACCTCCTCACCGCCTACCTCACCTGACCTGCGGCCGACCGGCCTCAGCGAACGACGACGTCCAGCGTCCCTCGTTTCACGTCGATCGACCCACTCGAGCCCTCGGCTTCGATGTCCACGACCGCATCACCCAACGGCAGGTCGAACAGCGCGATGGGCCCGAATTCGTCCGGGATTCGGGGTCGGAGCGTGACGCGGCCGCGGGGAACGTCGGGGTCGAGCCCGAGCAGGGAGCGCACGATCAGCAACGGCGCCGCGGCCGACCAGGCCTGCGGCGAACACGATGCGGGGTACGGGACGGGGACGGCGACGTCGGAGCGGTCGAACCCGCCGAAGAGTTCCGGGAGACGCCCGCCGGAGAAGGCGGCCGTCTCCAGCAGTCCCTGGCTGAGGCGCTGAGCCTCGGCGTCACAGCCGTACCGTGCGAGTCCCGCGATCGAGATCGCCGTGTCGTGCGGCCACACCGAACCGCAGTGGTACGACAACGGGTTGAACCCCGCAGCCGAGGCTGCCAACGTGCGCACGCCCCATCCGCTGAACAGTTCGTCGCCACTCAGCAACTCGGCCAGCCGAGGTGCCCGGCTCTCCGGGACGATGCCGCTCCACAGGAGGTGACCGATGTTCGAGGTCAACGACCGGATCGGCCGCTTCCGCTCGTCGAGGCCGACCGCATACCACCCGAGGTCGTCCATCCAGAACGCATCGTCGAATCGCTCCCGGAGCACCGCCGCTCGCTCGTCGAACGCTCGGACGACGGCGTCGGGCTCCCCGTGGGCACGGGCGAGATCGGCACGTCCACGAAGCGCCGCGTAGTGGTATGCCTGCACCTCGCAGAGGGCGATCGGGGGGACGGCGACGCTGCCGTCGAGGTGTCGGATCGCGTCCCACGAGTCCTTCCAACCCTGGTGTTCGAGGCCGCTCTCGTCGCGTCGGAGGTACTCGACGAAGCCGTCGCCGTCGAGATCCCCGACCCGCTCGACCCAGTCGAGCGCACGGTCGACGGCCGGAAGGAAGGCCGCCGTCCGCTCGTTCGCTCCCGTCCAGCGGGTCAGTTCCGAGACGAGCATCGCGAACAGCGGCGTGGCGTCGACGGAGCCGTAGTAGCGGCCGGACCCTCCCAGCAGCCGCGCGCTCAGGCGGTCGAAGCGCACTTCGTGCAGGATCCTTCCGGGGTCTTCCTCCGTGACGGGGTCGGTGCGTCGGCCCTGCGTCCCGGCGAGCTCGGCCACCACGCCGAAGCCGAGTTCGTGATCTACCGGCAGGGTCATCCAACTGGTGAGCAGCGAGTCCCGTCCGAACAGCGTCATGAACCACGGGGCTCCGGCCGCAACGACGACGCGCTCGACGTGTTCGGGGTCGAAGATCCGCAGTGCGCCGAGATCGTCGAGGGATCGGCTGACCGCTCTGGCGAGACCGCGATGACCGGCCACGATCCGTGCGGTCGAGTCGCGCCAGCTCGCCAGCCGGGTGACAGGGACCGCGTGAGCGACGTCGGTCCCGCACCGGGAGCTCGGCTCGATCTCCGCACCGTCCGCGGTGGCCGTCACCTCGAGACAGACGAGCCAACGATCGCCGGGATCGATCACCACGCTCCAGCCGAGCTGTCCCTGCTCCCGCACATCGGGTGCAGGAAACCCTCGTACCGAAACCGACTCGACAGGCGAGTGTGCGTCGTCCGGCGACCTCATGTCCGCACCGCCGTCGAGGAGTACGAAGGCACCGTCGGGCAACACCACCTCGTGGCCGGCCTTCACGTCGAAGACGTTGTGGAAGTCCGCTCCGATGGCCAGCCGCACGTCGAGGTGGTGAGCAACTGCGCCATGGTTGCGAATCTCGACCTCTTCACGAAGCCCGCGGCCGACATAGCGGTGCTGCAGCACCACGAGCGGCGCATCGGCGGTGTCGCCCGGGTTGACGCGCCCGACGAAGTCCGCGCCGAACGGACCGTCGACGACGACCGACAGGCCCTCGACGCGTACACCGTCGATGGTCAGCATCCACCGCGAGAGCACGCGCGTGTCGAGCATGAACAAGCCGTGGACGCCGCTCTCGATGTCCCCGGAGCGTCCGCACAACATGAAGTTCGAGCCGTCGACGAGGGTCACGGTGTCGTGGCGCGCGATCTCCGAACTCTCGGCCTCCAGCGTCCAGGGCGAATCTCCCATGCGTCACCTCTTCCCAGCCATCCTCCACCTCGTCCGGAAGATCGAGGCACGGCCAAAGGACCCTGTTCGCGCGGCCCACATCGGGAGGAGACTGCACGGCATGGCTCCGTCGTTTGCGCCGCCGACCGAACACAGCCACTGCCCGATCGCCGACTGCCCGTCCTGCGGCAGCACCGATTTCCGGACGGCCGTCTCGACGCAGGGCGTCGCGTTCCGGTGTGCCGGATGCGGCTCGCTCTGGCGATTCGAGCTGGGCCATCTGTCGCTCGTGCGCAACGTCGCCTGAGCAACGTCGCGCACGAGGACCTGCGGTCAACCGGACGACGCGATCGGAATGGTGGTCACGGCCGCACGCTTCTCGTCGATCGGGATTCTGACCTCCAGGATGCCGTTGGTGTAGTCGGCCGTGATGTCATCGGTGCGAGCCCCCGTCGGGAGCGGCACCGACCGCGCGAACGAGCCGTAGTGGAACTCCGAGCGGAAGGTCCCGTCCGTGGTTTCCTCCGATCGTTCTTCCCGGCTCCCCGAGATCTTCAGGCGGTCACCCTCGACGACGATCGTGACGTCTTCGTCGGGGTCGAGCCCGGGTAGCTCACCGCGCACGACGAGGGTTCCGGCGTCGTCGACGAACTGCTCCATGCGAAAACCCTGTTCGGCGAACGGGGACGTCATCGCTTGGAAGCTCTCCGGCCAGCGACGCGAGAAGACCTCGGGCCACCGGTCGAACCAGTCGGCGAGATGGCTCGGAGCGAACGGATCGAACCGCGATGGACGAGGTGCCGGGGATTCGTCGGATCCACGGGTCCGGGCCGGCGTCGGATCCTTCCGAGCCGGCGACTGCGGAGTGGACTTCTTGGCCATGGTGTGTCTCCTTCTCTTCGTGAATCTCACTGCGTGTTCGCGTTCATTGAGCGCGCCGGCGACGCCGACGATGTAGGGACCAAGGTCAACATCGCAAGGTGACCTCGGACTCTGTCGCAGACCGGAACGGTCCGCCACAGTGAGGTCATGGACACTGACCCTCGGCCATCCCGGCCCGTCGACTCGTACGACGACGAACGCACGGTCGACGACGAGCCAGACGACGAGATCCCGGTTCCGCTCGATGCCCCGTTCGACGTCCCCGCCGTCGACGCACTCGAGCAGGCCCAGACCGTCGTTCTCGACGACGACCGCTCAGAATGACGTCGCGTCCACGGCTCGACCGGCGTCGATCGGTTGGAACACCACCGGGACGCCACCGTCGGCGAGCAGACCCCGGATGACCGCTGCCCGTCCCTGATCGAGGAGTTGGTTCCAGCACACGACCACCGCATCGGCCGCGTCACGCCGGATCGCGGCGAGAATCTCCTCGACCGGCTCACCGATCCGAAGCCGAGGACGCTCCGTCCGGCGGACGACTCGGCCGAGATGGCGTGCCGCGAACTCGTCGGCGAGCACGGCTCGATCGTGCGGCGACGAGACGAACATCGGCACGTCGGCGTCGTCGAACACGTGCATCGGAACGATCGTTCCCATCGGATCGATGAGATCGGCCAGCACCGGACCGAGTGCACGTGAGGTTCGTGAACGCCCGTCGAGCGGAACCAGGAACCGTTGACCCTCCCCCGTCAGCGGAGCCGCGTTCGGCGGTACGACGATCAGCGGCGTTCGACTCGTGGTCAGCACGGCGTGTGCGACGTGGCCGAGCAACTCGGGTTTCGCCGTCAACGCACGCGATCCGAGCACGCCGATCACGACGTCGTCCTGCGCGAGTTCGTCGACCAGGGTGGCCTCGACCGGGCCGACGACGACGCGAGACCGGTCCCGCGGCGAGGTTCGGCCTCCCAACGCCGTCAGGTCGGGGCGCACCGGGCGCGACGCGCCGGACGGGTCGACCGAGATGACGTCCAGATCCGCATCCACGACACGCGCCACGTTCGCCGCGGTCCTCAGGACTGCGTCGGCCGTCGGCGAGTCGTCGAGGCACGCCAGAACTCGTTTCCTGGACCGGTCGCTCATCGATGCTCCCATCCTTCTCCGGATCGTTGGACGTCGTGCCGACGGGCCAGACGTGTCTCGTCGGCCACGGTGACCGGCACCGGCTCCGCTGCCTCGACTCGGGCGCGGTCCCCGGTGATCCGGACGTCGACGAGGGTGCCGTGATACATCAGACGGTGACGAATCGACCCGAGGTCTGGTGGAACCCGTGGATCGAACGACAGCCCCGACCCCGTCGGCCGCAGTCCGACGAGGCCGAACGTGACCGCCTGCCACAGTCCCCCCATCGTGGCGAGGTGCAGACCGCCCGCCGTGGTGCCCGTCATGTCGTCGAGATCGAGGAATGCGGCGAGTTCGAGCAAGTGCACCGCCTCGGACCACCGTCGGGCCCTGAGAAGCAGGGATGCGCTGATGGCGGGCGACAGCGAACTGCCGTGTGCGGTTCGCTCCATGGCCAACTCGAGGTTGCGCTCGAACGACTCGGCATCCATGAGGTCGGGAACCAGGTGGTACGCCATCATCACATCCGGCTGCTTGATGATCTGCGAGCCGGCGACCACATCGTGGCCGAGGAGTGCGTCGGCCGAGAGCGGTGGTCGACCGATGTCGTACACGGACAGGGCGTGGAGCGAGTGGTAGCCGGAGAACTGCTCGTAGATGCCCGCGTCGTCCGGTTCGGCGACCACGGCCTCGGACAGCTCACGCCAGGAGCGGATCTCGGTGGGGTCACATCCACCGAATCGCAGTGCGGCGGCCGCTGCCAGTCGGAGGTTGTGACGAACCATGACGTTGGTGAAGATGTTGTCGTCGACCCGTTCGTGGTATTCGTCGGGGCCGATCACGTCGCGCAGGTGAGCCGACCCGTCCCGGTCGATCTCGAGGCGCGCCGTCCAATAGCGCGCCGTCTCGACCAGGAGTTCGAGACCGTGGGTGGCGAGGAAGGCGTCATCGCCCGTCCACTCGACGTGGTTGCCGACCGCCCACGCGATGTCTGCGGTGATGTGGATCTCGAGGTCACCCGTCCGGATCGGGAGGAGATTCCCGCGGAGGTCGTGTGCTGTCGTGGGGGTCACCTCGGCACCGTCGGCAGCCGACTCCCACGGGAAACGCGCGCCGCGCCGCCCCTCACTCCGGGCGCGAGCTCGCGCCTGCCCGAGGCGTGCCCAGCGATACTCGAGGGAACGGCGGGCTCCGTCAGGTGCGATTGCCGAGAGAGCGGGGACCACGAAGACATCGGTGTCCCAGAAGACGTGACCCCGATAGGCGGTGCCGGTGGTCCCCCGCGCCCCGATCGCCGACTCTGCGGGCGGTGATCCGACGGCCCCGCCCGGCTCCGACCCCGTCGACCCTGCACAGAGCAGGTGAAAATTGGCGAATCGAACCGCTCGCTCGAGGTCGGCCCGATCCGGAAACCAGGTTCCACATCGCTCCCACCGCCGATCCCACGCCGAACGATGACGCTGCGCCAACGCCGCAGCCCCGGTCAGTCGGGCCCGACGAAGGCGATCGGCCGCCAGCGTCTGTGCGAGCGCGGCGCCGCCGGATCCGATCCCGACGAGGCGGACGATCGAGCGCGATGACGACGCGTCGTTCACCTCGTCGTGCGCGGCGGCCGCGATGGTCGCTCCCGAACGAGGATCTCGGACCGTCATCACCTCGACGCCGCCGATCAACCCGGAGGTCACCGACGTCTCGGGGCGTTGCTCAGGGCGCAGCAACGGCTCGGACGTCTCGACGAGGCCGATCGGACCGTCCACCCGTTGGACACCGACCCCCGCGTCGGCCCCGGACAGGAACCGCCGGAGAACGATCTCCCGGCCATCGAGGTCCCAGCGTTGACGAACGATGCCGTGTCGAAGGTCCAGCTGCACGGACTCCGTCCACGGCCCGTCGAGCCGCGCCTCGAGCGACGTCCACACCGGTCCGGCGAGGAGCTCCGGGATGTCGTCGCCCGTGTAGACGCCCGCAGCGAACAGCGCCGGCCACGACACCGAACCGTCCAGGCCCGTGAGGCCACGCGCCCCGAACGACGCGTCGGCGACGGTGGCGATCGATTCGCACGCGCGCCGCGGCCAGCCGTCCAGCGGAGCGATGTCGACCACCCACCGGTTCGACGAGTCAGCCCGACGATCGACCACCGCGTCCGCTGTCGCGGACGCGGACCGCCCGACCGAGTCTGGCGTGGAACCGGACGCTGTCATCGATCACCACCTCGATCTCATTGGACCCGGAATCGGCGTTCCTGCGCAGAGGCGTAGGTCCCGCGCCCAGGGGCGTTCGCCTCTGGAACCGGGAGGAGTGTTGATAGACGGTGGGGACATGGCCCGCAGATTCGCCGCCCGACCGCGCAACGCTCCACGCGTCCTGTGCGCGGGCTCGATCACCCACGACCACGTGTACACGATTCCGGAGCGGCTGGTCGTGGGCAGCAAGCACCGGGCGACGTCGCGTTTCGTCATCGGGGGTGGCGTGGCCGCGAACGCGGCTGTTGCGATCGCCCGTCTCGGGGGTCGAGCAACACTGCTCGGAGCCGTCGGCGCCGACGAGGTGGGCGACATCGTGCTCGACGAACTCCGCGCCGAGCGGGTCGACGTCAACCACATCCGACGTCTTGCGGCCACGGCGACACCCGAGTCGGTCGTGATCGTGCAGCCCGACGGGTCGCGTACGATCGTTGCTCACGCGAGCATCGATCTCGGCCAACTCGCGGTCCCCGGGCTCCCGTCGGGTGAGCTCTCGGCAGTGCTCGTCGACGCGCGGTGGCCCGAAGCGACCCGCGCGGCACTGGACCGTGCGCGTGGGTCCGGCGTTCCGGGTGTCGTCGACGTCGACCGGCTTCCGACGGACACGACGCTGCTCGACCTCGCGAGCCATCTCGTGTTCAGCGAATCCGCCATGACGGAATTCAGCGGGTCGGATGATGTCGAGGTCGGACTCCGAACGGTTGCCGCCGACGTGCGGGCCGAGGTCTCGGTCACGTTGGGTGAGCGCGGCGTCACGTGGTTGGAGGGTGACGAGATCCGACACCTGGACGGCTTCCCGGTCGATGCCGTCGACACGACCGGGGCCGGAGACGTGTTCCACGGTGCGTTCGCCCTGGCGCTCGCCGAAGGCAGCGGCACGCTCGCCGCGTTCGGGTTTGCGTCGGCCGCGGCGGCGCTGAAGTGCTCCCGCCCAGGGGCACGAGCGGGGATCCCCGATCGTGCCACCGTCGACGAGTTCCTGCGGTCGCACCCGCCCACCCTTGCCCGATGACGGTGTGGGCCACTCAGTTCGCACCCGGGTGGGGATCCGACCGGCGGAGCCGCCGCACGCGACGACCGACTCGCCGTCGGATCGCATCGATCGAGGGCGGGGCACCCCGTTGAAGTCGTCGTCCGTCGACGAAGACCGCATCGCACTGCCCGGCGGCCACCATTGCCTCGTGCGTCGTCGTGTCGACCCGCGTGAACTCGACGGGTGACCCGATCTCACGCACGACCCGCTCCGCACGCCGGCACACGACGTTCATCGCGGGGCACCAGCCACACTGGAACGCCGTGACCGTCACGCGGTCCGGCGCGCCGGCCGGTGGAGGCTTCTCCGGGAGCCATCCCGGAGCGCACGCATCGTCTGCGAACGGCTTCCAGACGAGTTCGGATCCCCGACGCTGCGCCGCACTTCTGTAGCCGTGCTTCTTGAACCACGACGACCGCATCCAGAACGGCATCCGGATCCCCCAGGCCGCCATCCCTTTCGCTCCCCGACTCCGAGCGTCGTCCTCGGCCGCGGTCAGCAGGGCCGTGCCGATCCCCGCACCCTGCACGTCGCCGACGGCGGCCTCGTCGTACCCGAGGACCCAGATGCAGAGGATCATGTACAGATCGGATCCCTCGGCCATCGACTCCTCGATCGGGAGGTATTGGATCATTCCGAGCGGTCGATCCTCCTCGTCGATCGCCAGCTTCACCCGGAGCCCGCGGCCCTTCATCCGCTCGTACCAACGCTCCTTGGCATCATCGACCTCCCGCATCTCGTCGGACCAGTCCTCGAGGCACACGAGATACGAGTACTCGTGCCGGCGCGGCAGGTCGACCACACGGAAACGCGGCGCCCGAGATGAGCGACGATGTTTCGACCCGAGCATCCAAGGAGCATCGCGAGTCGTCCGTTTCTCCACCAGAGTCGGAGGTCACTGCGCCGCGACCACGGTCCCGACATCGACGAACCCGAGGATCCGCTCGCCAACTCGAGTGTCAGGCGTTCGACTGCCGCGCCGCGACGCGGCACCCCGCGTCCCAGCCCGGTGCTCGACCACCGTCCGGGAGTGGAATCCGGTCGGGATCCACGCCTGCGCAACGCAGCGTCCACGCGACGACGGAGTTCGAGTTCCACATCTCACCGGCGGCGAGTTCGTCTCGTCCCCACACGGGCGTCGGGACCCGCGGCAACGTCTCGAGGACACCCGCGACGAGATCCGGATCCTCGCTGAGGACGATCGGGCTCGCCACGGCATCGGACAGATCCGGGATCACGCCGTTCTTCCAGCGACGGATCTCGTAGCGGAAGATCCGCAGCCCGCCGAGCCATCCGAAGCCCACCGCTCCTTCCGCCACGACCCCGCGTTCGTCCCGGCCGTTCCGATCCGGGATCGGTGCCATCTCCACCGCGATGGTCCCGTCGCCGGTGGTGGCGATCAGCGCCGCGTGATAGATGTCGCACCGGGGTCGTCGCTGGAGGAACGCAGAGATCCCTTCGAAGAGCCGACCGCTCAGGTGAACGACAGGGGTGCCTGCGCCGAGCGGAATCCAGTACAGGTCGAGCCGCGACGGGCCCCTGCTCTCGGAGCACCCCGCTGCGTCGACCTCGAACCGAACCGTCACGGCGACCTCACGTGATCGAGGCCTCGAAGATCGCCGCGATCGAAGCGGCGAGGAGCGCATCGAACTCGTCGTCGGACTGATCGACATTCAGCCCTTCGGCCAACGCCCGGGAGAAGCTCGCGATGACGCCGCGGTTGCGAGCGAGTCTCGTCGTGGCCTCCTCGCGGTCGTAGCCGCCCGACAGTGCGACGACCCTCAACACCCGCGGGTGGTCGACGAGGGAGTCGTACAACCCGTCGGTGGTCGGCAGCGTCAGTTTGAGCATCACCAGCTGGTCGGCATCGAGAGCATCGAGCGACTCGGACACGAGCATGCGCAGCGTGCGTTCGGCGTCGTCCTTGTACGGGTTGTCGATCGAGACCTCCGGCTCGAGGATCGGAACGAGGCCCGCGGCGGTCACCTCCCGGGCGACATCGAACTGCTGCTCCACCACCGACCGGATCGACACCGGATCACCACCGTCGACCACCGAGCGCATCTTCGTCCCGAACACCCCGAGACTCACCGCCCGTGCGAGCGACGCCGACAGATCGGGGATCGGTTTCATCAGCCGGACACCCGCTCGCTCGGCAGCGAGCCCGACGTCGATCTTGACGAACGGGACGATCCCCTTGATGTTCCAGAGGTAATCCGCGCTGCGACGGCCCTCGACGTCGCGTTCGAGCGTGTCCGCGAACAGGATGGCACCGAGCACGCGATCGCCGGTGAAGCTCTGGCTCGCCATGATGCGCGATCGCATCTCGTGCATCACGTCGAGGATGCTGGAGGCGTCGCTGTCCGGATCCACCTCGACGCCGTAGCGGGCGAGCGCACCGGGTGCGCTCCCGCCGCTCTGGTCGAGCGCGGCGACGAACCCTCGGCCGGATCGCATCCGCTCCATCTGTCGTCGGTCCATCTCGATCCACCCGCTCACCCGGCGCTGTCGACGCCGCACAGGGCGACGCCGATCTCGTCTGCCCACGCCTCCACGTCCTGCCAGTCGCGGAAATCGCCCACCGGGGCGTGGATCCCGGCCGCGACGAGCTTCTCCAAGGGTCCGAGATCGTCTCGATCGAGTCGACCGGCGAAGACGTGATGCGCGCGGGCGTTCGTCTGGGTGACGAGTCGCGCGACGACGTCCGGCTCGATCCCTGCGTCGCTCCCTTCCAGATCCGTCTCGGTGGGATCTCCGAGCGGTCCGCTGCTGAACAGCCACACCGGGCGCCTGCAGAGTTCCGCCGCGTGCGTGTCGACGAAGTGCTGCGCCGACTTGAGCCACCTGCCGTAGTACACGCCACTGCCGATGACGACCGCGTCGGCATCGATCTCGTGGCAGTCTTCGGGCGTCGACACGGTGACGCTCGCTCCGTGCGTGACGAGGCGCTGGGCGAGTACGCCGGAGATCTCACGGGTCGCTCCGTGGCGTGACCCGACGACGATCAACACGTGCGGACGATCAGCTGACATGGCTCCATGCTCCGCCGGACGGATCGCAGCCGGCCAGAGTCATTCGGCCCGACCGGTGGGTCGAACGGCCCTGGATGGTTCGCGGCCCGTCTGATTGAGTGGAATCAACTCGACGAGAGGCATCCACGATGACCACGAGCTCACCTGCGCGGGCACGCACGGCGGAGGCGGCCGATGTTGCCGACGGGCCCGACACGGTCGTGTCGATCGAGGGTCTGGTGAAGACGTTCGGTCCGACGCGAGCACTGGACGACTTCGATCTCCGTGTTCAACGCGGCGAGGTCCACGGGTTCCTCGGGCCCAACGGCGCCGGCAAGACCGTGACGATTCGCGTCCTGCTCGGGCTGCTCCGCGCCGACCGGGGAGAGGTGAGCGTGCTCGGCGGTGACCCGTGGACGGAGGCGGTCGAGTTGCACCGCCGGCTCGCGTACGTTCCGGGCGACGTCAGCCTGTGGCCGAGTCTGTCGGGAGGCGAGATCATCGACTTCCTGCTCAGGCTGCGTGGACCGGTCGACCGTGCTCGGCGCGACGAACTCATCGAGCGGTTCGAGCTCGACCCGCGGAAGAAGAGCCGGAGCTATTCCAAGGGGAACCGTCAGAAGGTCGCGTTGATCGCGGCGCTGGCCTCCGATGTCGAACTCCTGATCCTCGACGAACCGACGTCGGGCCTCGACCCATTGATGGAATCGGTGTTCCAGCAGACGATCCTCGACGCGGTTGCACGCGGCACGACGGTGCTGCTGTCGAGCCACATCCTGGCCGAGGTCGAGAAACTGTGCGATCGGGTCACGATCATCCGAGAGGGGCGGGCGGTCCGCGACGGCACACTCACCGAGCTCCGTGCCGTCACCCGGACGACGGTGACCGTTGCAACCGACGCGCCCCCCGTCGGGCTGGACGAACTCGCAGGGGTCTCCGCCGTCCGTCATCTGGACGGGTACATCCGGTTCGAGGTGGACGGTGACGGACTCGACACCGTGATCAGGCACCTGGCGCCCTTCGGCGTGCGATCGCTCGTGAGCCACCCTCCGACGCTCGAAGACCTCTTCCTCCGCCTCTACGGCGACCGCTCGGACGGGGTGACACGGTGACGGTCGTCCTCGACGCCCCATCGGCGCCGGCGCTCGACCTCGCCCACCGAACCGATCCGTCGTCCTCGTTCGTCGGGCTCCGCCACCTGCTCCGCCTCGCACTTCGCCGCGACCGGCTCAGAATCGTCCTGTGGGTCGCCGGCCTGGTCGGCGTCGTCGTCGCGACGGTGGAGAGCATCACCGGGCTGTACTCGTCGCCCGCGCAGCTCGAGCAGTACGCCCGACTCGTCCGCGGGAACACGGCGTTGATCGTCCAGGCGGGGCCGGGCTACGGGCTCGACGATCCGACGCTGGGCGCCGTCATGATGAACGAACTCTCCGTGTGGATGATCATCGCCGTCGGGTTGATGAACATCTTCGTCGTCGTCCGCCATACGCGAACGGAGGAGGCGACCGAGAACGCGGAGTTGACCCGGGCGGCGCCCGTCGGGAGATACGCCGGGACGGCGGCTGCACTGTTGTGCGCCCTCATCTCGACCACGGCGGTCGCCACCGGTGTGGTGGTGGTGCTCGCGGTGGAGGGTCTGCCCGCAACCGGCACGGCGGCGTTCGGCCTGTCGCTGGTCGGGGCGGGATCGGTGTTCGCGTCACTGACGGCCGTGGTGTCGCAGATCGCAGCGGCGCCCCGTGCGGCGCTCGCCCTCAGCGGTGTCGCACTCGCTGCATCGTTCGTCGCCCGAGCCGTCGGCGACGTCGGGGACGGTCGTCTGTCGTGGGTTTCGCCGATCGGCTGGTCGCAGTCGATTCGCGCGTTCGCGGACGAACGCTGGTGGGTCCTGCTGATCTCCGCCGGAACGTCGGCAGTGCTGATTCTCGTCGCGATCGCACTCCAGGCCCGTCGCGACTTCGGTGCCGGCATCCTCACGCAGCGGGCTGGTCGCGCACACGCACCACCGATGCTGGGGTCCCCGTTGGGACTCGGCATCCGCCTGCAACGCGCGTCGATCGTCGCCTGGACGGTCGGGCTGGGCCTGATCGGCTTCTTCTACGGCGTGGTGGGCGAACAGGCCGAGTCGATCTTCGAGGAGAACCCGGAACTGGAGTCGTACCTCGCCCACCTGGGCGGTGCGTCGGTCACCGACGCGTACCTGGCCACGTCGATCCTGATGATGGCACTGCTGACGATGGGCCTGACCGTGTCGTCGATCCTTCGTCTGCGCAGCGAGGAAGTGGCTTTCCGGGCCGACCTGGTGCTCGCGACCCCCACGTCACGCTCGAACTGGTGGAGCAGTCACCTCGCCGTGACGTCGGTGGGGACGACGATCGCGCTGGTGTCGATGGGCGCGGTGACGGGGATCGGATTCGCCGCGATGACCGGAGAGGGTGGCCGGATCCTGACGTTGTCGGCCGCCGCCCTCCTGATGGTTCCCGCTCAACTCGTCGTGGCCGGGATCGTGTCCTGCCTCGTCGCGTGGTGGCCACGACGAGCGATGCTCGCCTGGGGGGTGGTCGCGGCGATCGTCGTGGTCGACCTCTTCGGGACGCTGCTCGAGCTGCCCCAGTGGGCGTTGAACCTCTCGCCGTTCCGGCACGTTCCCGCGGTTCCTGCGGCACCGTTCCGAGCGGCTCCGATCGCGGTCCTCCTCGTCGTTGCGGCCGGGCTCGCGGTCGTCGGTTGGATCGGTTTCCGCCGCCGCGACATCGCCTGACGCAACATCGGGCAGTTCGCCTCTGGCGGCGCCCGGTGCCGCAGACGGACGATGAACCCATGGGAACCGTCGCGCGTGAACAGATTCCGGACGCGGAGTTCAACGCACGAATGGCAGCGATGTTCCGACGCGCGGCCGCCCTGCTCGAGGCACAGGACGCCGACACCTTCCGCGTCCTCGCCTATCGGAACGGTGCCGACGAACTCGAGTCGCTGCCGGAGTCGGCGGCGCAGATCTATCGCCGCGATGGTCTCTGGGGGTTGATCGCGCTCCCGACGATCGGACGCTCGCTCGCGCTAGCGATCGCCGATGTCGTCGACGACGGACACTGGCGCTGGCTCGACCGGCTCGAAGGCGACACCGATCCGGAGAAGCTCCTGGCAACCGTGCCGACGATCGGCGAGAAGCTGGCGCGGCGACTCCACCTCGAACTCGGCATCGAATCGCTCGACGATCTGGAGCGTGCGATCTACGACGGGCGCCTCGGACGACTCCGTGGGATCGGCGACAAGCGGTGGCACGCCATCCGCGACTCGGTCGTCGACCGACTCCACAGTCGCCGCCGTCGACCGCTCGATGGTCCCGATCACCAGCCGTTCCGACCGAGCGCCGAGCTGTTGCTGGACATCGATCGCGAATACCGGGACAAGGCCGATCGGAACGAGCTGGTCACGATCGCGCCGATCCGGTTCAACCCGACCCGCGCACGGTGGCTCCCCGTCCTCCACACGACGCGCGACGGGCACCACTTCACGGCGATGTTCTCGAATACCGCTCGTGCCCACGAGCTGGGCCGAACGAACGACTGGGTCGTGATCTTCGCCGACACGTCAGACGAGGATCGGTGGACCGTCGTCACCGAGACGCACGGCCCGCGGCGCGGTGAGCGCGTCGTACGCGGTCACACGGGTACGCCGACGGGCCAGCCGTCGACGACCTGGTCGAGGAACTCGCTCATGCCGATGCCGACCTTGCCGTCGCACTCGTAGCGCGTCATCGCCTCGGTGATCCGGGTGTGCAGGAGTTCGCCGTCGGGCGTGGTGCGACGGTTGCGCAGCGGGATCATCGAGATCACCTCGCCGGTGAGCTCGTACTCCCGCTCAGCAGTCCTCGCCCATGCCCGCATCGTCGTCTGCTCGCCCTTCTCGTCCCAGTCCGCGTCGACGCGGCAGTCGAGAACCTTGTGGTACTCGTCGCCGACGAGCACCATGCCGCTCGTCGACGGTGGACGCCCCTCGCCGCGGTCGATCACGGAGAGCATCATCGCGAAGTCGTCGCTGAAGACCATCGGGAGCCAGCGGTACCAGGTGAGCGCCTGCCAGTAGCGCGGGCCCCACGACTTGTCACGCAGTCCGAGCCCGTCGATCTCCATCACCGTCCCGGCGCCCTCTCCCGGCGCCGCGCCCACGGTGATCGTGCCGGTCACCGAGCAGTGCTGTTCGTAGTGGGCCTTGGCGAAGCTCGTGCCCGCTTCGACCTCGATCTCGCGTCCGTCCGCGTACTGCGGCTTGCCGCCGTACATCGGGGACACCCCCCGGTAGTCGAGCGACACCGTGCAGTCGACCATCGGGTTGTTCCGGAATGCCGTGCGCGGATCGGCCATCTGGCTCGGGTCGTCGAGCAGGCAGACCCGACCGGAATACTCGACGGTGAGGTGCTCGAACGGTTCGACCACCGAGATCGTCAGTCCGCCCGCACTCATCGCGTCGTTGTTGTCGATCTTCGGCCGGTCGTAGATGAAGGCGACGCGCCCGTCGGGCAGGTAGAGGCACACGGTCATCTCGGCGTAGCCCTCGTTGACGCGGTTGCCGAGCCGGAACCATCCGCCGGCCTGCAGGCCGAGGTCGAACGCGTTGAGGTACATCGACTCGTTGTAGTTCTCGGCTGCGTCGGGCTCGTGGGTGTACTCGTCCTCGGGTTCGAGGACGACCACGATGTCGTCCCGGTCGGTGGGTGAGTCAGTCATCGGTCGTGCTCGCTTTCCAGGCCGGTCTCCAGCCTGCGGGGATCGTGTCGGCATTCGGGTGGTCGGGCAGTCGACGGCAGCGGTTGGTGATCGTGCCGACGCCGTCGATCGTCGTGGTGATGACGTCGCCGTCGGCGAGGAAGAGGCCCTGAGCGACGCCGACCCCGCCGGGGGTGCCGCTGAAGACCAGGTCGCCGGGCAGGAGCGTGGTGATGTGGGACAGGTACGACACGAGCGTCGGGATGTCGAAGATCAGATCGGCGGTGTTGCCATCCTGACGCAGCTGGCCGTTCACGTGAGTGGTGATGTGCAGCGACGACGGGTCGTCGAGCTCGTCCGGCGAGACGACGGCCGGGCCGATCGGGCCGAACGTGTCGAACGACTTGCCGAGGCTGAACTGGGGCGGCGTCGCCGCCATCTGGACGGCGCGGTCGGAGACGTCCTGGCCGACGCACAGGCCGGCCACGTGCGCCCATGCGTCGCCGACCGCGAGGTCACGCCCGCCCGATCCGATGACGACGACCAGTTCGCCCTCGTAGTCGCAGAAGTCGCTGCGGAGCTCGATGTCGGCGTCGGGCGCGGCGATGCACGACCGGAACTTGGTGAAGACCAGCGGCACGTCGGGGATGTCCATCCCGCCCTCGGCGGCATGGTTCCGATAGTTGAGTCCGACACCGAAGACCTGGGCCGGGCGGGGTACCGGCGGACCGAGCACCACGTCGGCCAGCGGCCGGCCCGCGTTGCTGTCGTGGAACTCCGCAGCGACCGACGACAGAAGCGACGGGTCGGACAACGCATCGTTGGCATCGGGTCCGAGACGACCCCCGGACGCCTCCTCGAGGTCGACGGCGCGATCGCCCACCACCAGACTCGCCCGATCGTCGATGTTCGTCAGACGAAATCCCATCCGCTCATCATCGTCGGCTGACCGGGCCCGGTTCGCACCGAACCGCTGCCATCGGTCGTGAGGGGTGCAACGTTCGCCGTCCGGAGGTCGAACTCCGCGACTCGTTGACGGGCGTCGCCGGGCGACGATCGTCATCACGACGCCGAACACCAGAGCGAGTTCGGCGAGCGCCACGGTGCCCGTCCCGACCGATCGGCCGAATCCAGGGTCGGGCGAGCCATCGGCGTTCACGCGAAGCATCGCCGCATCCGATGTTCGGCTCGAGGCAACCAGGATCTCCCCGCTGGGCCGGGCCATGACGGATGCTCCTGCCTCCACCGTCGGATCGACGTCGGAGGACGTGACGATGCCCCCGTCGCCGAACGCGGCAGCGATCCGTCCGGATCGAAACGCATGATCAGCAACCGGCCGCCTCCCACGAGGCTCTGTCCGGTGACGACGATCCTGCCGTCGGCCTGCAGCGCCACCGAGCGCACGTGTTCGAGATCGTGACGTCCACATGGGAGCACCTCCGGTTCTCACCGCGGCTCAGATCGTCGATGCGATCCAGGGACCTTCGATCACAAGATGCTCACCGGCGCGGGGCGCCGGTGGGACGCTGCCGCGACGCGTCAAGCGGTTTCGGTCGCGGCGGCGGCTTCGAGGCCGAGCTCCGCGATCGACGTCTCGCGCATCTCGACCTTGCGGATCTTGCCGGTGACCGTCATCGGAAACGAGTCGACGAAGCGGACGTGACGCGGGACCTTGAAGTGGGCGATCTTGCCGCGGCAATAGTCCTTGAGTTCGTCCGCGGTCAGCTCGGCCCCGACGGCGAGCTGCACCCACGCCATGATCTCCTCGCCGTACTTGTCGTCGGGCACCCCGATCACCTGGGCGTCGGCGATCGCCGGGTGGGTGTAGAGGAATTCCTCGATCTCGCGCGGGGAGATGTTCTCACCCCCGCGGATGATCGTGTCCTTGATGCGTCCGACGATGTTGACGTATCCGTCGGGATCCATCGTGGCGAGATCACCGGAATGCATCCAGCCGTCTGCGTCGATCGCCTCGACCGTCTTGTCGTCGTCGTTCCAGTAACCGAGCATCACGTGGAACCCGCGGGTGCAGTACTCGCCCTCCTGCCCGCGCTCGACGATCTCGCCGGTCAGCGGATCGATGATCTTCGACTCGACGTGCGGGAGCACACGGCCCACGGAGGTGACCCGATGCTCGATCGAGTCGGCCGCCGTCGTCTGCGTCGACACCGGCGACGTCTCGGTCATCCCGTAGGCGATCGTCACCTCGGCCATGTTCATCTGGTCGATGACCTTGCGCATCACCTCGATCGGACACGGTGAGCCCGCCATGATTCCCGTACGGAGCGACGAGAGATCGAAGCTCGACAGCTGTTCGTGCCCGAGCTCGGCGACGAACATCGTCGGCACGCCGTAGAGCGACGTACACCGCTCGGCCTCGACCGTCCGCAGGACCGCATCGGGATCGAAGGTCGGGCACGGGACGACCATCGCGGCGCCGTACACCGAACAGGCGAGGTTGCCCATCACCATGCCGAAGCAGTGGTAGAAGGGAACGGGGATGCACACACGGTCCTGCTCGCTGTAGCCGCAGGCGGCTCCGACGAGCAGCGCGTCGTTGAGAATGCTGCGGTGGCTGAGCGTCGCGCCTTTGGGGAACCCCGTCGTTCCCGACGTGTACTGGATGTTGATCGGATCGTCGGGCGTCAGGACTGCCGCACGCTCGGCGAGATCGGCATCGCTCACAGCGTCCCCGGCGGCGACGAGGTCGGTCCAGTCGTCGGTGTCGAAGTAGACGACGTCGACGAGGTCGGGCAGGCTCGCGCCGACCGCGTCGACCAGGTCGCGGTATGCCGACGTGAGGTATTCCGTCCGGGTCACGAGCATTCGGCTCCCCGACTGCCGCAGCGCGTACTCGAGCTCGTTGGTGCGATACGCCGGGTTGATGTTCACCTGGATGGCCCCGATGGCGGCGGTGGCGTACTGGACGTAGACCCACTCGGCGAAGTTCGGACTCCACATCGCGACGCGATCGCCACGCCCGACGCCACGCGCCATCAGACCCTTTGCCACCGCGGTCACCGTGCTGCCGAACTCGGCCCAGGTCTGACGAATGCCCTGGTGGGCGACGACCAGCGCCTCTCGGTCGGGAAACCGTCGGACCGTCCGCCCGAGGTTCGCCCCGATCGTCTCGTCGAGCAGCGCGATGTCGGTGCGCCCCCTGTCGATTGCTGTGGTCATGATCACTCCCCGTGTGACGATCGATCCTCACCGTACCGCGGCTCGGCGACGGTCTCGGAGGCCTCGGCGTCTACCGTCACCGTTGTGGCAACCCATCCCGAACTCGGCTTCTACACACTGGCCGGAGCTCCCGAATCACCTCGCGAACTCCTCGACGAGGTCCGCACGGCCGAGGCCATGGGGCTCGGGGCGGCGTTCATCTCCGAACGGTTCAACATCAAGGAAGCAGCGACGCTGAGCGGCGCGGCAGCCGCGGTGTCCGCCGCAATCCGGATCATCACGGGTGCCACCAACCACAACACGCGCCATCCGATGGTCACGGCGTCGTACGCGAGCACCATGCATTTCCTGACGGGGGGTCGGTTCACGCTCGGGATCGGCCGGGGGATCCCACCGATGCAGGACGCGTACGGCATCGATCGGATCACCACTGCGCAGATGGAGGACTTCGCCGGGTTGATGCGCCGGCTCTGGCGCGGCGAGACGATCATCGGCCACGACGGACCGGCGGGCTCGTGGCCCGTACTGCGGCTCGATCCCGATTTCGACGCGGACATCCCGCTCGGCCTCGTCGCGTTCGGGCCGAACTCACTCGAACTCGGTGGTCGGCTGTTCGACGACGTGATCCTCCACACGTTCTTCACCGACGAGACCCTCACGCGTAGCGTCCACACCGTGAAGGCCGCCGCCGAGCAGGCCGGACGCGACCCGGCCGACGTGCGCGTCTGGTCGTGCTTCGCCACGATCGGCGATCACATCGACGAACCGCTCCGCCTGAAGAAGGGTGTCGGTCGGCTCGCGACGTACCTCCAGGCCTACGGCGACCTGCTGGTCGAGACCAACCGGTGGGATCCGTCGGTACTCGCCGAGTTCCGCGCCGACGAGCTGGTGGCCGGGTTCCGCGGCGCGATCGACGACAAGGCGACGACCGCCGAGCTCGAACACATCGCGACTCTGCTCCCCGACGAGTGGCTCGCCCCGGCGGCATCCGGGACCCCTGACGAGTGCGCGGCCGCCGTGCGACGCCAGCTCGCGCTCGGTGCCGACGCTGTGATCCTCCACGGCGCCACGCCGGAGCAACTCCGGCCGGTCGTCGACGCCTACTCCGACGGCCGGAGACCATCGTGAAGGTGCATGCCGCGACCTCCCGCTCGACCTCCTGTCGCTGATCGATGGCCGGTTCGCGGCCACCTCACACCGACGAGCGTGTCGTCAGTCGTCGATCGACCGTTCGAGCTCGTTGAGCGAGGCCCGGACGATCATCGTGTAGGTGTCGGCGATCGCAACCTCTCGATGATTCCTCTGCGCTTCGAGGCGACTCGGGTCGGTGACGACCGCCATGAACGCGGCCTTGCTCGGGAACTCGTTGAACCGGACCTGATGCCAGGCTCGGCCGTCGCCGATGATCGTGCCCTCGACCGCGAACCAGCCGTTGATCCGTGCGCCGTGCGCGAGCGCGACCTTGCCGGCTGCGCTCTGATACTCACGCATGTGGTCGGGCGTCTCGTGCGCCGCGATGGCGTCGGCGAATCGCAACACGTGCAACACCACGACGGGTCCGTCGTCGTCGGTCGGCGGGTACGGCACGTCGGCCCAGTCCACCGGCTCGATTGTCGCGGGTGCTTCGGGCGTCGCCATCGGTTGCGTGCCCATCACGATCGTCGACTCCATCCCCGCCTCCTTGTGATGGTGCGACTCCCGGAAGCTCGGCAACGACTGCATGTCGATGAACGACTTGCGGGTCGGATACTTCACGACACCGATGCGATCCCACACGGTGCCGTCGCCGAGGAGCTGCTCGTCGACGTCACCGAAGAACACCGGGGCGGCGCCGACCGCGGCGAGCGAGTCGAGCGGCGTGTACAGGTCATCGGCCTCCTGACCCGTGACCGTCGATTCGCGACCGTCGGCGTAGTCGGCGACCTCGCGGTACTTCATCAGGTTGACCATCCAGACCGGACCGTCCTCGGCGGCCGGCGTCGTGGCCAGCCGCATGCCGTAGCCCTCGTCGATGATGCCGTAGCGGGGTACTGCCCGGTCGCTCATGAAACTCTCGCGCCTTCTGCCGCGGTTGCCGCGAGGATCTGCATCATCTCCCGGGCCACCATCGGCCCGGCGTTCTGGTTCTGGCCGGTCACGAGGTTCCCGTCGACCACCCAGTGGTTGGCCAGCGGGTCGCGGAACTTCGTCTCACTCTCGAAGACCGCGCCCACGCCGCGCAGCTCGCGCTCGGGATGGTGCGGCGTGGCATCGATGCCGAGCTCTCTCACCTGCTTGTCGGTCACCGCGGAGATCCTGCGACCGGCGACGAGTGGCGAGCCGTCGGCGGCCTTCGCATTGAGCAGCCCGAGCGGGCCGTGACACACACCACCCATGACGAGACCCGCGGCATTGGCTTCGGTCATCTTCTCGCCGAGTGGCTCGGAGAAGCCGAAGTCGAACGCAGCGCCCCAGCCACCCGCGAGGAACACGACGTCGTAGTCGGACATGTCGAGGTCGCCGATCGCCAGCGAATTCGCGACCTTGACGCGCAACTCGTCGTCGGCCAAGAATCGGTCGTCCTCCGCCGTGCGGATGACGGGCCTGAGCGACTTCGGGTCGACGGCGATCATCCCGCCACTCGGGCTGGCGAGGTCGACGTCCATCCCGGCATCGAGGAAGGCGTAGTACGGCACGGTCATCTCGCTGGCGAAGACGCCCGTCGGCTTCGCGATGTCGAGCCACGCCACGTTCGTGGCGACGACGAGGGCACGCTTGCCGCCGAGTTCGAAGGTGGTGGCGTCCGGGTCATCGGGATGCATGCCCAGTTTCCGGACGAGCGTGCGGACGGCGCGGACGGGTGGTGGCGGCTTCTTGGTCATCGGACCTGCTGTGGGTCGGCGCGGCGCGTACGGCCACGGGTGGTTGCGTTCGGGGACCGCGCGAGCCCGTTCTTCCCCGAGCGCGGCGCGCATTTGGTCGAACGTGCCGGCGATCGCGGTGTCCCCGGGCACGTCGTTCCAGCGGTTGTGGGCCTCGATCGGATCGTTGTCGAGGTCGTACAGCTCCCACTGGTCGGGCAGGGGTTCACTCCGGTACGTGTCGGGGCCGGGCCCACCGCTCGTTGCGAGATGACGCACGCCGGGTTCGGTCCACGTCGCCGGGTCGTCGAAGACCCGCACGAGCTTCCACAGCGTGCCGTCGACACGTCGGACGAGTCCCTCGAAGTTCGAGGCGACGTGAGCGGGCGTGTTGATCCGCAGCGGCAACGGTGGCCGCGTCGTGCGCTTCAGCCGGCGGGCGACACCGGACGCGCCGCTGTCGCCCTCGAGCATGTTGTCGTTCGTCATCAGATAGACCGCGCGATCGCGGTCGGCATGCGAGGGGTCGTCGACGACCGGCATCAGATCGGTGCCGGGCAACGGGTGCACCTCGCTGAAGTCGCGGCGCAACACGGCGGCCGCGATCGACTCGTCGATCCCCGCCGCCGCGAGCAACGTGGGGACGATGTCGACGTGTGAGGTCGGCGCATCGTCGATCGCGACACCGGTGGTGGCGCGCGCTCCGACGCGTGCGATCGAGAACGGGACCCGGGTCGCTTCGTCGTACAGGTTGAACCACTTCTGGTGAAGACCGCCGTGGGCGCCGAGCAGGTCACCGTGGTCGGAGGTCTTCAGGATCACCGCGTCGCCACCCTGGTCGGTGACCGCGCGGCGCACCCGGTCGAGCGGCGCGTCGACCTCGGCGTGGAGCCGGTGGTACAGATCGCGGTACCGCTGAGCCTGCTTGGAGTAGATGCCGGCGACCGCACGGACCGGGCCGTACCCGGAGGGATACGTCTCGCGGAAGGCGATCTGTGCTGCGGGCTTGGTCGCGAGATCCTCGTGCTGCGTCGGCGCCTCGGGAACGTGGGGCGGATAGAGCGGCGACGGGTCGAGCGGATTGCCCCTCCGTGCCCAGGCGGGAAACAGGACGATGTCGTGCGGGTTGACGAAGCTGGCCACCAACAGGAAGGGGCGCAGTGCGTCCGGGTCGCCGGCCGCCCGACGCTGGTAGCGGTCCGCGAGCCACGCGACGACACGGTCGGCGATCAGCGGATCGCGTCGGACGCCCGCGTCGCGCAGGTGGCCGCCGTGCGGCTCCGGGCCGATCCAGCCGGAGAAGCCGTACGCGTCCAGGGGATCGGCTCGCCGGTAGGCCTCGACGCCGTCGGCCAGGACGTTGCCGTCGTCGTCGTTCGAGTCGACGCGTTCACCCTCGGCATCGTGGAGATCGGCATGGCTGATGTGCCACTTGCCGTCGTAGTGCGTGTCGTAGCCGGCGGTGCGGAACCAGTGGCCGAGCGTCGGCACTTCGCCCTCGCGCAGCCACCGCATGCGCGAGTCGTCCGCCATCTTGCCGAGCCCGTCGGTCTGGGTGACGCCGTGGACCTCGGGATACTGACCGGTGAGGATCGTCGGCCGGCTCGGCACGCACGCGAGCGAGCCGGTGTAGTGCCGGCGGAAGTTGACGGCATTGTCCTCGAACCAGGTCGCTCCTGTGAGCGTCGTGCGTCGCCACGCCGCAACGTCGTCGGACTCGTAGGGAGGCGCCGCGCGTTCCTCGTCGGTCATGATCACGATCACGTCGGGGCGGGCCCCCTCGCTGCTCATCGTTCCTCTCCGTTCGCGCGCGACTCGACCCATCGGGTCAGCCCGCCGATCATCTGCTCGGACGCTGTGGCCAATCGCCGACCGACCGCCTTGGCGATCACCTGCTGTGGCGGCCGCGGTCCGGTGTCGACCTCGGTGGACAGCACAACGAGCGTCGCGTCGCCCGACGCCCCGACGCGCCAGGTGTTCGTCACCGCCTTGACGACCGGTGGCAGGCCGGTGATCCGGTACGCGAGCGTGGCCCCCGGCTCCCACGTCGTGACCGTCTCCACGAGCGTCGTCCGGCCGGTCTGGATGCGCCGGACCGTCCCGACGCCGTCGCGCTGCTCGCTCATCAGACAGGAGTGGTCCACGTTCGGCGCCCACGAACTGATCGCGCCGAAGTCCGCGAGCACCGACCAGACGGCTTCCGACGGCGCGGCGATCATTCCGGTTCGTTCGACCACTGGGTCACCCCGCCGCGACAGCGTCGATGACGATCCGGGCGAGCTGGGGTGCCGCGTCCTCCTGGAAGAAGTGGTGCGCGTTCGCGACCGTGACGTGGGGTCGATCCTGCGCTCCCGGAACCAGCTGTCGAAACGGCTTGTCGCCGCCGGATGTGACCGGGTCGCTGTCGCTGAAGCAGCAGATCAGAGGTTTCTCCCACTGCTCGAAGACCTCCCACGCCGCCTTGTTCGCCGCCGCCGCCGGGTCGTCGGGCGACGTCGGGACCAGTGACGGGAAGATGCGCGCGCCCTCCTTGTAGGCGTCGTCGGGGAACGGAGCATCGTAGGCGGCGATCTCAGCGTCGGACAGCTCGGTGATCGTGGCACGGCTGATCAGGAAGCCGATGTCGAACACCTCGGTGGTCTGGCTGAACTTCTGCCACGCCATGAACGCGTCGCTCGGCGGGTGTTCGCCGGTCGGGAGGCCGGTGTTGCCGATGATGACGCGTGCGAACCGGTCGGGGTTCTCGGCGACGAGGCGCAGGCCGACGAGGCCGCCCCAGTCCTGACCGAAGAAGGTGGCGTCGCGCAGGTCGAGGTGGTCGATGATCGCCGCCTGCATCCAGGCGACATGGCGGGCGTAGGTGTAGTCGCTCTTCTCGCTCGGCTTGTCACTCTTGCCGAACCCCACGAGATCGGGGGCGATGACGCGCAGCCCTGCCGCGGTGAGCAGCGGGATCATCTTCCGGTAGAGGTAGCTCCACGACGGCTCGCCGTGCATCGCGAGCACGACGGGTCCGTTCGTGGGTCCCTCGTCGAGGTAGTGGACCCGCAGCGTGCCTCCGTCCTGATCGTCGACCTCGACGTAGTGCGGGGCGAACGGGTAATCGGGGAGATCGGCGAAACGATCGTCGGGGGTGCGCAGTGTCTTCACGTTGTGGTCTCCGTTCGTTGGCGGGCCGAGATGTCGACGCGATGGAGGTCGTCGCCGAGTTCGATCGTGCCGGGGAAGTGTTCGGCGGCGAGGGCTCGCCAGTCGTCCTCGGTACCGCTGAGCGGCATCGGTGGGACGTAGTGCGTGAGGATCAGCGTCGAGAGGCCCGAACGCGCCGCGGTCCGAGCGGCCTCTTCGGGCGACGAGTGGTAGTCGAGCGTGTCCTTCATCCGCTGCATCGGGACGTTGGCGATGATGTCCTTGCGGATCACGGTGTGAACGACAGCATCGGCACCGGCGCACAGCGCATCGAGGCCGTCGCACGGCACGGTGTCGCCGGCCACGACAACACCGGCTCCTCCGAAGTCGAATCGAAAGCCGACGCTGGGCTCGACCGGCTTGTGGTCGGTCGGGCCGCAGGTGATCGAGACCTTGCCTCCCTGACCGTCGGGCAGGTCGACCGCACCCTCGGTCACCTCGATCACGGTGACCGGGGGTGGATGGTCGAGATCCTCGTGATGAGCGATGCGGTACCCGATGTCGGGTGCGAGCGAGGCGAGCAGGTGGTCGACGACCGACCGCGTGCCGACGGGTCCCACGATCGTGAGCGGCGTCTCGGTGAACGTCATCACCCACCGCGTCGTGATCACGTCGTTGAGGTCGGTGATGTGGTCGCTGTGGAGGTGGGTGATCAGCACGGCGGTGAGGTTCGGCGCGCCGAGTCCGGCGGCGGCGAGACGCATCAACACGCCGCGGCCCGCATCGACGAGGTAGTGCTCGGCGTCGGGCCCCTCTCCGGCCGAGATCAGGGTCGCGGGACCGGCACGGTCCGGCGACGGCATCGGCGACCCGGTTCCCAACAACGTCACGGACAGGCTCATCGGGTGCTCCTCTCGATGTTCGTCGGTGCCAGGCACCAACGAACATGAAACGGGTGTGAAACGGGGGTCTGACCCCTACTGCAGGTCATTGGCGGCTCATTTCGTTCGCGGCTTCGGCGTCGCGGGCTTCGGCGTCCTGCCGGCTGAGCAGTTGGATCTCGACCTCGTGGAGCGTTCCCTCGAACGGGAACGGCGCCGTGTAGCGGGTCGACACCGCCGAGCCGTGGTCGTAGGCGACACTCGGGCCGACCGACGACATCATCCGCATGAACCGATCGAGCTGCGCATGGCCGGCGGTCGTGCCGTCGACCGTGATCGACATCTCGCCGCTCGTGCCGGCCCGGCGCCGCAGCTTGACGACGAGCGTCGCATCGCCCACGGGCAGCTCGACGTCCGACTCGACGATCGTGTGCCGGTCGAAGGCGTTGTAGTCGACGACCAGGCGATCGTTCTGCACGAAGACCGACACACCCGAGTTCTCGGTTCCCGTCGCGAAGATGACGCCCTCGTCGCCGGCCGCCCGGGTGACGCGGGCCGTCAGATCGAACGACCTGCCGCCGATCGCCGCCGACGCCTGCCCGGGCATCGGCGACATCGGTGGGCGGTACACGTAACGCATGTCCTCGGGGTGCGGAGAGTTCGGCCGGAAGCGTGCCCCGAACAGTTCGAACATGCGGTCGTCCAACGGCAGCACGCCGTGACGTTCGGCCTCCTGCCACCACAGCTCGATCAACTCGGCGAGTCGGCCGGGCTCCGCTGCCGCGAGGTCGTTGCACTCGGACCAGTCGTCATCCAGCCGGTAGAGCTCCCACGGCTCGGTGTCGTAGTCGGCGCCCTTGATGTGCTTGCAGACCGCTTTCCACGCCACACCGTCCACCTCGTGGACGAGCGCCCGGCTGCCGCCCATCTCGAAGTACTGCAGCGTGTTGGCGGTCGGCGCATCGATGTCGACGAGCACCGATGCGAAGGACTGGCCGGTCACGGGGAGCTGTTCCACGCCGTTGTAGATCTCGGGCGGCGTGATGCCGACGAGGTCGTACAGCGTCGGCACGATGTCGGACACGTTGACGAACTGGTCACGCAACGTGCCGGCGCCTGCCGCGTCGATCAACGCGGGTGCATGGACGATCAGCGGCACGTGGACACCGCCTTCGTGGGTGTTCTGCTTGTACCACTTGAACGGCGAGTTGCCGCACTGCGCCCAACCCCACGGATAGTTGGTGTGGCTGTGCGGCCCACCGATGTCGTCGAGTTGGTCGATCATCTGGTCGCCGTCGTCGAAGATGCCGTTGAAGAACTTCATCTCGTGCATCACCCCGAACGGACCGCCCTCCTGCGACGCCCCGTTGTCGGACAAGACGACGAAGATCGTGTTGTCGAGCTCCCCCATGGCGCGCAGGCCGCCGACCAACCGGCCGATCTGGTCGTCGGTGTGGTCGAGGAACGCCGCGAACGCCTCCTGCAGCCGTGCGGCGACCCTCTGCTGGTTCCGGGGCAGCTCGTCCCACGCATCGACGCCGGGGTTGCGCGGTGCGAGCTGGGTCCCCTCGGGGATGACGCCGAGTTCGAGTTGACGCTCGTACCACCGCCGACGCACGACGTCCCAGCCCTCGTCGTACCGCCCGCGGTACTTCTGCACGTAGCTCTCCGGCGCCTGGTGCGGTGCGTGCGTGGCGCCGAACGGTACATAGGCGAAGAACGGGCGGTCGGGGCGGACACCCTTGCTGTCGCTGATCATCCGCATCAGCTGGTCGACGAGGTCTTCGCTGACGTGGTAGCCGTCCTCGGGCCCGGCCGACGGCTCGATCGGGTGGTTGTCGCACACCAACTCCGGATGGAACTGATCGGTCTCGCCTTCGAGGAACCCGTAGAACCGGTCGAAGCCACGAGCGAGCGGCCACTGGTCGAACGGTCCGGCGGCCGAGCACTGCTCCATCGGCGCGAGGTGCCACTTGCCGACGCAGAAGGTCGCGTACCCTTCACTGCGCAACACCTCCGCGACCGTTGCGGCGTGGTTGCTGATGTGGCCGAGCTGATTCGGGAACCCGGTGCGGAAGTTCGACACGGCGCGCATGCCGACTGCGTGCTGCGAACGCCCGGTGAGCAGCGAGGCCCGTGTCGGCGAGCACAATGGCGTCACGTGGAAGTTGGTGAACTGCACGCCGTCGGCGGCGAGGGCATCGATGTTGGGCGTCTCGATGTCGGAGCCGTAGCAGCCGAACTGCGCGAAGCCGGTGTCGTCGAGCAACACCAGCACGACATTCGGTGCATCGGCGCCGGGATGCGGCGGCTCGTCGAACCAGGCTTCGGAGTCGGCGATCGTGCGGCCGATCGTCCCCTCGAATCGTGATCCTCTCGTCATGGCTCGGTCTCCCCGTGATTCGACTCCGCCCCGCCCGAAATGTTCGTTGGTGCCTGGCACCGGCGAACATCTTCGTGGGGAGTCCATTCGGCCAGGACTGCGTCGAGCGCAGTGATCCAGGTCTTGCCGATCTGGCGCGGCGTGCGGGCGTGGCCTGCACTCATGACGTCGTAGGCATCGGGTGACGTGGTCGCGTCGATCAGCGCGGCCAGGTTGGCGGACTCGGCCGGCGTGAGCCGGGAGAGTTCGGCGGCGAATCGCTGCCGGGTCTGTTCGGCCAGGCGCGATCGAAGCCGCGCCAGGCCCTCGACCATCGGTTCGTGGTCGAGGGCCCGCGCCCGTCCGATACGCATCAACCCACCCGCATCGGCGGACAACTCCACCCGCGTCCGAACGTGCGATCGGATCCGATCGGGACGCGGGCGATCGGCGTCGTCGACCACGAACAGCGCGGCGAACTTGTCGTGGAAGGACGCGAACACCTGGTGCTGGAGATCGGCGAGCCCATCGAAATTGCGGAACACGGACGAGACCGAGACGCCCGCACGCAGCGCCACGTCCTCGACCTCCGGCGGGACCTTGCCCTCCTGGACGAGATCGAACACCGCCTCGATGATCGCGGCGCGGCTCCGCTCGCGGCGGGCGTGACGCCCGTCCTGCGGAGGATTCTCGTCCATCCCGTCACCCTAGATCATGCTGAACACAATTGCGAGTTCAACTCGCAAAACTTCGCTGACGGAGCGACTCGCGACTTCCGGCTGCAGTAGCGTCGACCGCGATGCACAAGTGGCGTCCGCTCATCATCCTGTCGCTCGCACAGTTCCTGATGGTGCTCGACCAGGCGGTGATGAACGTCGCGATCAGCCAGCTCGTCGAGGACTTCGACACGACCGTCACCACGATCCAAGGCGTCATCACCTTCTACGCACTGGTGATGGCGACGCTCATGCTCACCGGCGGGAAGATCGGCGACATCATCGGTCGCCGTCGTGCGTTCGTCGTCGGGCTCCTCGTCTACGGGACCGGTTCGGCGCTGACGGCAGCATCATGGAGCATTCCCTCCCTGCTCTTCGGCTGGTCGATTCTCGAGGGCATCGGTGCGGCACTGGTCATGCCGGCCCTGGTCGCCCTGTTGGCAGCCAACTATCAGGGCCGCGACCGGATCACGGCATTCGGCGTCATCGGCGGTGTCGCGGGCGTCGGCATCGCCGCAGGGCCGATCATCGGCGGCTTCTTCACCACCAACCTCTCCTGGCGCTGGGTCTTCGTCGGCGAGGTGATCGTGGCCTGCATCATCGTTCTCACCACCCGACTGATCGCGGACGCGAAGCTCGTCGGGCACCGGCCGAACCTCGACATCGTGGGCTCTGCGCTCTCCGCCATCGGGCTCGGACTGATCGTGTTCGGAATGCTCCAAGCGAGCGACTGGGGCTGGCTCACGCCGAAGCAGTCGCCGATCGAACCGTTCGGCTTCGCCCTCACCCCGTTCGTGGTCCTCGCGGGCGGCATCGTGCTCTGGAGTTTCGTCCGTTGGGAGGGCCACCGGGTGCGCCGGGGACAGGACCCACTCGTCCGGCTCGAACTCCTCCTGATACCGCCACTGCGCTCCGGGCTCAACTGCTTTCTCAGCCAGAACCTGATCCTGCTCGGGATCTTCTTCATCCTCCCGCTCTACCTGCAGATCGTGCTCGGATTCGACGCGCTCGAGACGGGCATCAAGATGCTCCCGATCTCGATCGCGATGTTCGTCACCTCGTCGAGCGGACCTCTGCTCGCGGGCCGGCTCGGTCCCAAGCGCGTGGTGCAAGCAGGGTTCTCGCTGTTGATCGTCGCCGCGTTCTGGATGTTGAAATCGATCAGACCCGAGCTCGGCGGGGTCGAATTCTCCATCGCCCTCGCCGTCCTCGGGATCGCGATGGGGCTGATCGCCTCACAGCTGGGCAGTGTGATCCAGTCGTCGGTCGGGCCCGCGGACCGCGGTGAGGCGGGTGGACTCCAGTACACCGCACAGCAACTGGGTTCGGCCATCGGCACCGCGCTGATCGGTGCCGTGGTGATCAGCTCGCTGGTGGCGGCCTTCGTGGCGAACATCTCGACCGAGCCGAGCATCCCGCCCGAGCTCACGGATGCGATCGAAACCGAGGTCGCCGACGGCGCCAGCTTCGTCGCGGCCGATGCGGTTGAGGAGGGGCTCATCGACGCGGGCGTCGCCGACGACGACACCGATGCCATCGTCACCGAGTATCGCGACGCGCAACTCAGAGCATTGAAGACCGGGCTGCTGCTGGCCGCGATCCTGGCGGTGGTATCGCTCGCCTTCACCCGCAACCTTCCGGGACGCGACGACAGCGAGGAGTCCGACGATCTCAGGCCCGTTTCGACCTGACCCCCGATCGCGACAAGGATGGAATCGACGATCGACGTGTCGGCACGTCGGCAACCGCAGAGGGAACATGACGTGAAAGCTCCACCATTCACCTACCACCGTCCCGTGACTCTCGCCGAGGCGCTCGACATCCTCGTCGAACACGGCGACGACGCAAAGATCCTGGCCGGCGGGCAGAGCCTGATCCCATTGATGGGACTGCGAATGGCTCGTCCCGCGCACGTCGTCGACATCGGCCACATTCCCGGACTGGCCGACATCACGGTCGACGTCAGCGGCTCGGTCACGATCGGTGCGCTCGTCCGCCACGAACAGGCCAACACCTCGCCGGTCATCGCAGAGCATGCACCACTGATCGGCCAGACGATGCCCTGGGTCGCACACCGCGCCATCCGGACGCGCGGCACGGTGCTCGGCAGCATCGCTCACGGCGACCCCGCGGCGGAGATGCCCGCGGTGGTCATCGCCACCGGCGCGACGCTGATCGCCACATCCGCGTCCGGACGACGAGAGATCGCCGCCGACGACTTCTTCGAGGGATACCTCGCCACGGCGTTGCGCGCCGACGAGATCCTCACCGAGGTGATCTTTCCCGCGTGGCCGAAGAGGACCGCCGGATCCGTCGTCGAGGTCGCCCGTCGACACGGCGACTACGCCCTCATCGGTGTCGTGACCCGCCTCGAGGTCGGCGCCGACAACGTCATCACCGATGCCGCACTCGCGTTCTTCGGGGCCGCCTCCACCGCCATCCGCGTGTCGGCGGCCGAAGAAGCGCTCGTTGGCGCCGAAACCACGCCCGACACCTTCGCCGCCGCGGCACAGCTCGTGTCAGCCGAACTGAATCCGCCCGCCGACATCCATGGCAGCACCGCCTACCGCAAACACCTCGCCGGCACTCTCACCCGCCGCGGCCTCGACGCCGCGATCGCCTCGATCGGAGCTCCCGCATGAGCACACCCTCGAACTCCCCCACCGACGTTCGCCTGGCCGCCGAGCGGAGCGCCGGCGGCAGCGTCATCAACGTCGGATTCTCCGTCAACGGCGCCGCCCAGCAGGTCACGGTCGAGGCGCGACGCACGTTGAGCGACGTGATCCGTGAGGACATCGGCCTCACGGGCACCCACCTCGGCTGCGAACACGGCGTGTGCGGCGCCTGCACGGTCCTCGTCGACGGCGAGCCCGCCCGCTCGTGCCTGATCTTCGCCGGGCAGGCCGAAGGGACGGAGATCACGACGATCGAGGGGCTGGCGCAACCCGACGGCTCGCTGCACCCGATCCAGCAGGCGATGATGGACGCCCACGGATTCCAGTGCGCCTTCTGCTCGCCCGGATTCCTGATGAGCGCCGTCGCGCTCCTCGGGGAGAACCCGGATCCGACCACCGCGGAAATCCGCGAGGAGCTCAGCGGCAACCTCTGCCGGTGCACGGGCTACCAGTCCATCGTCGCCGGGGTCGAACGAGCCGTCGAGATCATGAAGTCCGAGACGAAGGGAAACGCGTCATGACCGTCACCGGGCAGCCTGCAGGCACCAACAAGTCCGGCCTCGTCGGCCAGAGCGTCAAGCGGGTCGAGGACGACCGCCTGCTCACCGGCAACGGCAGGTACGTCGCCGACGTGACACCCGATGACGTGTTGCAGGCGGTGTTCCTGCGCAGCCCCCTCGCTCATGCCCGAATCACGTCGATCGACGTCGGCGCCGCGCGCTCCGCACCCGGTGTCGTCGCAGTGTTCACCGGGGCCGACATCGAGGAAATCACCCATCCGTTCCCACCGTTCTCGATGATGCCGGACCTCTACACCCCGCTGTACTACGCGCTGAGCAAGGATCGGGTTCGGATGGTCGGCGACCCGGTCGCTCTGGTGATCGCCGAGTCGCGCCACCTCGCCGAGGACGCCATCGAACGCATCGAGGTCGAGTACGACCCGCTCGATCCGGTCGCGTCGATCGCCGACGGCCTGGCGTCCGACAAGCCGCAGCTGTGGGAGAAGGCGAACGGCAACGTCCTCTACGACCACGTCGACACCTTCACGAAGGCCGCGGGAGCCGACGCGACGTCCGGCGACGTCGACGCGGTGTTCGCCGCCGCCGACCGGGTCGTCACCGAGCGGTTGTCGTGCCCGCGCCAGTCGAACCAACCGATGGAAACCCGCGGCAGCGTGGTCGAGATCGATCCCGAGACCGGCCACATGACGATCCGCAATGCGACACAGTCGAGCCACGCCCTGAGGTGGATCGGCGCTGCGCTCACCGGCAAGCAGCCGGCGCGCAGCGCGATGAAGGAGATCGTCACCAACAAGCAGCGTCGCTCGGGATTCGTCAGCGGCGCGAAGGAGTTCTTCGCCACCAACGCCGAGAGCCTCAAGTCGCAGGACAACGACGGCATGAAGAGCCAGCTCAAGGCCGACAAGTCGTTCCTCAAGCACGCGAATCTCATCGGGCTCGGACTCCTCGGGCGGGATCGATATCCCGACGTCGTCGCCGACGACATCGGTGGCGGGTTCGGATCGAAGGGTTCGATCGCACGCGAGGACATCGCGCTCATCGCCGCGGCCGGTGAGCTCGGCCGATCGGTGCGCTGGATCGAGGACCGTGTCGAGAACCTGATGGACGGTGGTCAGGCCCGCGAGGAGGACCTCACCGTGTCGATCGCCGTCGACGCCGACGGTACGTTCCGCGGGCTGCGCGTGGACCTCGTCGTCGACCAGGGCGCGTACCCGGGATTCCCGGTCGGCGCACCGTCGGCGACGCGGATGATGAAGGTGATGTTCCCGGGTTCGTACTCGTGGGACGCGTTCGAGATGCGAACCCGCGTCGTGGCGACCAACAAGGGCAAGTACATCGCGTACCGCGGGCCCTGGGCCAACGAGACCTGGGCGCGCGAACGGATGATCGACGTGGTGGCGAGGTCGCTGCGGATGCCGCCCGCCCAGCTCCGCCTGAAGAACCTGATCGGCGAGGACCAGATGCCGACCGCGATGATCACCGGCCCGATGATCGATGAGACGATGTCGACGAAGAAGACCCTCGAACGGGCGCTCGAGCTGCTCGACATCGAACAGTTCGAACGCGACCGCGACGCGGCGCGAGCCCACAACCACTATCTCGGACTGGGGATCGCGAGCTATCACGAAGCGGCCCCCGGACCTCCCGGCTACTGGGACTTCATCAGTCCGGGCACCGAGACCATGCTGGCCGAACAGGCGCGGGCGACGATCGCCGCCGACGGCTCGGTCGTGGTCTACACGTCCCAGATGCCGCACGGCCAGAGTCACGAGACGACGTACGGCCAGGTCGTCGCGGACGAGTTGGGCGTGGCCATCGAGGACGTCCGGGTCGTGTTCGGCGACACCCGGCGCACCCCGTTCGGACTGCTCGGCACGGGCGCGAGCCGGGGCGGGCCGATCGGCGGCGGCGCCCTCAAGTACGCGGCACGCGAGGTGCGCCAGCAGGTGATCGACGAGGCGGCGAAGATGCTCGAGGCCGACGCCGCCGACATCGAGATCGTCGACGGCAACATCCACGTCGCGGGGGTCCCTGCACGTGGGGTCACGTTTGCCGAACTCGCTGCGACCGTCGTCGGCGACTCCGACGTCGACACCGCGTTCGACGCAACGTTCGCGTACGGCGGCAAGGGAGACGGCGGCTGGTCCGTCGCCACCCACGCTTGCGTCGTCGACGTCGATCTCGACACCGGCAAGGTCAGCTTCCCGCGGTACCTCGTCGTCGAGGACTGCGGTCCGATCATCAACCCCGCGATCGTCGACGGCCAGGTCCGCGGCGGCGTCGCCCAGGGCATCGGCGCCGTGCTCTACGAGAAGGCGACCTACGACGACGACGCGAACCTGCAGTCGGCGACCTACATGGACTATCTGATCCCGACCTCGATGGAGATCCCCGAGATCGAGGTGCATCACATGGAGACCCTGTCCGCCGGCGGCGAGAACGACTTCCGGGGTGTCGGCGAAGGCGGCATGATCGGGGCACCGGCGGCGATCACGAACGCCATCGAGGACGCGCTGGCGCCGTTCGGCGCCCGCGTCACGTCGCAGTACCTCCCCCCGACCACCATCCTCGAACTCGCCGGGGTCATCCCCACCGAGTAGCCGTCGCGGGGTGGGTCTGACCCACCCCGCGACGCGGTGACGTCGATGCATCTGCGGACCTGCTGGAATGGGGGCGTCATGGAACTCGACATCACCCCGAGCGGACAGGCCTGCGGCGCGACCGTCCGCGGCGTCGATCTCCGCGACATCGACGACGACGCCGTCGCCGCGATCCGTTCGGCATGGCTCGCCCACAAGGTCCTGGCTTTCCCCGATCAGCATCTGACCGACACCGATCTCGAGGCGTTCACGCTGCGGTTCGGGCCGTTCGGCGACGATCCGTTCTTCGCATCGATCGACGGCCACCCGCACATCGCGGCGATCATGCGCACCGCCGACGAGACGTCGTCGCTGTTCGCCGAGAACTGGCATGCGGACTGGAGCTTCCAGGAATTCCCGCCGGACGGTACGTGCCTGTACGGCAAGGTGATCCCGCCGAACGGGGGCGACACCCTGTACGCAGACCAGCAGGCTGCGCTCGCGGCCATGCCCGCCGACCTCCGCTCCCGCATCGAAGGACGGATGGCGATCCACTCCGCACGCGGCGGGTACGCGCCCGACGGCACCTACGGCGACGACGACGCCGCCGAACGGTCGATGCGGATCCGCCCGAGCGCCGACGCGTACGCCACGCAGACCCATCCGTTCATCCGGGTCCACCCCGAGACCGGCGCCGAGACGCTGTATTCGACCATCGGCTACATCGTCGGGATCGAGGGCATGTCCGACGAGGACGCGCGACCCCTCCTCGGCGAGCTGTACGGCTGGCAGATCCGCGACGAGTTCCGGTACCGCCATCGATGGGAACCGAACATGCTCGTGATGTGGGACAACCGCTGCATCCTGCACCGCGCCACCGGTGGGTACGAGGGGTACGACCGGCTGCTGCACCGTACGACGATCGGCTACAACGCCGGCGTGCGACACTGAGCGGGTGGTTTCGGTCGGGAGTGGTTCGTGAGACCGTCGGGGATCGTGACCTTCATGTTCACGGACGTGGAGGGGTCGACACGCCTGTGGCGGAGGACTCCGATGCAATGTCGGCGTCGCTGCTGGTTCACGACGACATCGTTCGTGGGTGTCGATGAGCACGGCGGCGACGTCTTCAGCACCGCCGGCGACTCGTTCGCGGCCTCGGACGCGATCGCGGTGAGCAGGCTCCCGGTCAGGTCGCGCCGGTCAGCGCGGCTTGGAGGTCCGAGGCTGCGTCGACCGCAACTGGAGCGGCAGTTGGCCGATCCTTCGTCCACGCCGAAGCAGGGCATCTCGACGACGTCCACCGCCTGCTCGACGACCTCGAACAACTCGAGCCGTGGCCCCGCAACTGGCTGAGGTTGGCGACCACGGTCGTCACACTCGAGAGCGCCGTTCTCGCCGGTGAACACGAGCGCGTGGAGCGGTACGCCGATCTACGACAGCGCCATCCGCACGAGTGTCAGGTTGTGACGGTCGGACAGGGCGATGGCTTCGTCCCACAACCGCTCGGCGTTCGCCCGGGCATCGACGGCGATCGCGGCCGCCGAACTCGGATGCTGGGGACCCGTCGACAGGGTCCGAGGTCTCGCGTCGGCGATGTCCGGAGACACCGCAGCGGCCCGCGCTCAACTCATCACCGCGCGGGATGCGTCGGTCGCCTGCGGGGCGACGTACTGGGCGGCGCGTTGTCACGCCGGGCCGGCCACGTCGGTCGACGGCCCGTCCACGTGACGATGGGCCACCGCGGCGCCGGATCGCCAGGATGATCCCGACGTGTGCGCCCTCCGACGCCACGAGTGCGCTCCCGACCCGCGAGGATGAGCTCCGACACGGACACGACGAGGACCATCGATGACAGCACGCCGACCCACCCCTGAACTCTTCGACCTGACCGGGCACGTCGCCGTGGTCACCGGTGGCGGCCGCGGGATCGGCGAAGGCATCGCCACGGCGTTCGCGGAGTCCGGCGCAGCCGTCGTCGTCGCCGCACGTCGAACCAACGAGATCGAGAAGGTCGCGGCCGACATCCGTGAGGCCGGCGGACGGGCGATCGCCGTCGCGACCGACGTCACCGACGACGACGCGGTCGATGCGCTCGCCCGAGCCGCGATCGACGAGTTCGGATCACTCACCGTCTGGGTCAACAACGCCGGCGGGTCGCCGATGCGGATGCCGCTCCGGGATCTCCCGCGCGAGGAGTGGGATCGCACGATCGCCCTCAACCTCACTGCGGTCTACGTGGGCTCGATGACCGCGGCCCGATACATCGAGCGCGGTTCGATCATCAACATCTCCTCGGGCGCCGGCACCGGCCCCGTCCCCGGCAGCGCCCACTACGGGGCGGCGAAGGCGGCGACGAACTCGCTCACGTGGACGCTGTCGGCCGAACTCGCACCGGACATCCGGGTCAACGGTGTCGCGCCCGGTGCGATCCCGACCGAGGTGATGCTGACCGCCGTCGGCAAGACCGAGGACCAACTGGACGAGCTGCTCGACGAGTGGAACATTCCGCTCGGACGGCTCGGCACACCCCAGGACATCGGCGCCGCCTGCGTGTATCTCGCTTCCGATGCGGCAAGCTGGGTGAGCGGGGAGATCCTCCGCGTCGGAGGAGGGGCGAAACCGCGATGAGCCGCGACGACTACACCGACAGCTACGAGGACGTCTCGATGTTCACGCTGTCGGACGAACGCGAGCAGACCCTGCTCGACAAGCAGACCGAGTGCACCTTCATGTGGACCACGTCGACCGGCGACCCGGTCGGCGTCGTCATGAACTTCGTCTACGCCGACGGCGCCTTCTGGCTGACGTGTACCCGCCGACGCAAGCGCGTCCCCGCCGTCGAGGCCCGTCCCCGGGTCGCCGTTGCCATCAGCAGTCGCGGCACCAACATCGGGATCAGCCAAGCGGTGACCTACAAGGGCGACGCCGAGGTGCTCGACGACCCCGAGACGCTGCAGTGGATGTACACGACGCTCGCCGCCAAGGTCCGCCCCGGCGACGCCGCCAAGCAGGAGGCGTTCGTGTCACACCTCGACTCGCCCGGGCGCGTGGTCATCAAGCTCACTCCCGACACGCGGATCGGATTCGACTCCGAGGCGATGTTCGCGAACTCACCGGCCGGGGCGACGACGACCGAGGTCTGACCCGGTTTCGGCCGTCCAGCGAATCGCGTTGTGGATGATCCGACGATATGTCGGGTCGGCGTAGGTCTGGGGTCCGTCGCCGAACTGGACGTACGCGATCCGCGACGGACCCTCCAGGCGCGTCCACGCGACCAGATCGCTTCCCGGCGGGTGATTCCATCCCTCGTTCGAGAACCGCGCCCCCCGTACCGCGAGATCGGCCGAGTAGAAACCGTCGTCGGTGAAACGATGTCGGCTGCGCATCAACGGCGTCACGCTCGACGCGTCGACCGGGTACAGATACACCTCGTCGGTGATCTCGAACGATGTCGGTACGCCGTGGCAGATGGGATGGTCGGGGTCGACGACGTCGACGGTGTGGGTGACGTCGTGACGGTATCCCGAGTCGGGCAGCTCGACCCCGTTCCACCGAGCCGGCGTGTAGTGGAAGCGGCCACCGATGATCTCGCCATAGCGGTCCCAGCCCGGCCAGCCGGCGATGGCGTGATGGAGGAACACCATGCCCATTCCGCTCGCGAGCAAACCCTCGAATGCCTCGGCGTAGCCGTCGGGCGGGTCGACACGACCGGCCGGTCCGCCGGACCGGTCGAACACGACACCGGGCATGTCGTACATGACGAAGGCGTCGAACTCGGCCGCTCGTTCCGGTCGCACGAGTTCGATCGCCTCCGGATGCTCGACGTGCGCCCAATCGACATCGTCGAACGAGTCGAACACGGCGAAGAACGCGTCCGCGTCGAACGGGTGCCCCTTCGTCACCAGTGCGACACGGATCACGTCGTCACCCGGTCGGCGGATCGAAGTGGATGCCGGGGATGCCCGCCTCCATCGCCTGGTACCAGTCGGGCCGGGGCACGACGCCCGGGTATCCCTCGCCGATCCGCGGTCGCGTGTCGGCGTTCCAGGCCTGATGGATCGGTGGGATCTGGTAGTAGCCGTTGGCCGCGTTCGTCCCGCCGTCGACGTTGAGGTCGTGACCCGTGATGTAACTCGCTCCATCGGACGCGAGGAACATCACCGGCGCGACGATCTCCTCCAGCTCGCCGATCCGGCGCATCGGCGTGCGTGATGCGATCCAGCGATCCATGCCCATGCCCTCGATCGCCGGGCGCACCATCTCGGTCACGATGAAACCCGGCGACACCGAGTTGACCCGGACGCCACGATCGGCCCATTCGCATCCGAGCTGCAGCGTCACGTTGCGCAGGGCGCCCTTCGCCGCCGTGTAGGCGATGATGTTCAGCTCGTTGGCGCCGTGACCCATGATCGAGCAGATGTTCACGATCGAGCCGCCACCGGTCTCGAGCATGTGCTTGCCCACGTCACGCAGGTACATGAACGCGCCGTTGAGGTCGACCGACAGGATCCAGTTCCACGTCTCCATGTCGAACTGCTCGGGGGCCACCCCCTTCATGTCGCTGACGCCCGCGTTGTTGATCAGCACGTCGATCTTCCCGTGCGCCTCGATCGCGCCCGCCACGACGCGTGCGACGTCGGCCTCGACCGAGACGTCGCCGGGGATCACCGTCACCTTGCCGCCCGATTCACGGCAGACGGCGGCGACCCCTTCGAGCAGCTCCTCCGATCGAGCGGTCAGGACGAGGTCGGCACCCGCCGCGGCGAATCCGTGTGCGAAGCCCTCGCCGAGCCCCATCGAGGCGCCGGTGATCAGCACGGTCTTGCCGGTGAAATCCGCTGCCGTCGTCATCGCGTTCATGCCTTCACCTCGTTCATGTAGTCCTGGTAGTAGGTGAGCTTGCCGCCCTGCACCCTGTAGATGCCGACGCCTTCGCGTCTGCCCCTGTTGGTCGTCGCCTCCCAGCGCGCCCAGGCCGTCTCGTCGTCGCCCGCCAGCTCGACGAGACGGAACGACGCCCCGGCCTTCTTCATCTCATCGTTCATCATCTGCATGAACCCCGCGATCGCTGCGCCGCCGGTGAACGTCCCGTACACGGGGTCGACCAGCTCGGCGTCGTCGGCGAACAGCGGGCTCAAGGCGGCGTAGTCGCCGTCGTCCTGGATCTCCCAGAACCGCTTGATCGTGTCGTATGCATCTCCTGCCATGGCAGGACCGTAGACGCACGCCAGCGGCCACGCCGATGCGGAGTACCTCCGCTGAGCGGTCCACCTCCGCGATCTGCTCAACTGGACCGATGAGTCGAGAAACCCTGGTCGAGCTCACCCGTCGCACCGTGTCGCACGCCCGTGCGGGGACCGTCCCCCAGGCTGCCGACGTCGCGCGGGTGCCCGCGTCGAACTACTACGACCCGCAGCGATGGGAGATGGAGATGGAGCGCGTGTTCCGTCGCACGCCGCTCGTGCTCGGGTTCTCCGCAGAGTTCCGCGAGCCGAACGCCTACAAGGCGATCGAAGTCGCGGGGATGCCGGTGCTGATCGTCCGCGGCGGCGACGGCGAGCTGCGGTCGTTCGTCAACATGTGCAGCCATCGCGGCGCCGTGGTCGTCGAGCCGGGAAGTGGGACGTCACGCCGATTCACCTGCCCGTATCACGCCTGGAGCTACGACACGGCCGGGAAGTTGGTCGGCATCCTCGACCGCGAGACCTTCGGTGAGATCGACGTCGACTGTCACGGCCTCACTCCGCTGCCGTGTGCCGAGCGATCCGGCATCGTGTTCGTCAAGCTCGAACCGAACGGCTCGATGGACATCGATGCCCACCTCTGCGGATACGACGCGATGCTCGACCACCTCGGCATCGCCGACGCGTGGTTCGTCGGATCACAGACCGCCGACGGGCCGAACTGGAAGGTGGCCTACGACGGCTACCTCGACTTCTACCACCTGCCCATCCTGCACAAGAACACATTCGGACCGGACTACGCGAACACGGCGATCTACGACGCGTGGGGCCCCCACCAGCGGGTCACCTCGCCCGACCATCGGATGCTGGCGATCGGCGAACTCGACGAGCACGACTGGAACGACCGCCACCTGACCGGCGGTGTGTGGACGATCTTCCCGCACGTGTCGATCGCCGGGTTCGACGTCCGCGTCGATGGCGTCGAGGGTGGCGGCCGGATGTACATGATCTCGACGCTGTATCCGGGCGCCACGCCCGACACGTCGATCACGTACCAGAACTTCCTCGCCACCTTCGAGCCCACCGAGGAGTTCACCGACGCGATCGCCGCACAGCGCGACTTCCTGCTCGGCGTCGTGGTCGACGAGGACTACTTCACGGGCAACCGCATCCAACGGGCACTCAAGACCGGCGCGAAGCCACACGTGATCTTCGGACGCAACGAGGCCGGAGGGCAGCGGTTCCACGGCTGGGTCGATCGCGTGATCGCCGCCGAGGACGACGATGCGTTCGCCGAGCTCTTCGCCAACGCAACGACCGAGTTCCAACCCTAGGTTCGCACGCTCGAAGCGGTCGCCGGGCCCCGGTCGGTCTTCTAGAGTCGGGGGATGGCGCGCCGTCCTCGGTTTCGCATGGGCAACCTCGACCACGTACACATCCGCGTTCCGGACCGAGCCGTCGCAGCCGCCTGGTACGCCGAGCACCTCGGCTTCGAACCGGTGCCCGAGTACGACTTCTGGGCGACCGGAATTCCCGGCGGTCCGCTGCAGATCTCCGCCGACGGAGGCAGGACGATGCTCGCGCTGTTCGAAGCCGGCCACGGGCACCCGATGATCGCACAGGAGACCGGAATCGCCTTCTCCGTCGATGCCGAGAGCTTCGTGTCGTTCGCCCGGTCACTTCCGGGCGAGATCAACACGCCGCACGGGAGAGCGCTCGCCCCTGACGACGTCATCGACTTCGACCTGTGCTGGGCGTTCGAACTCGCCGACCCGTGGGGGAACCGGTACGAGCTGAACTGCTACGACTACGACCGGATCCGGATCGAACTGATCGAGGTGGATGCGATCACGCCCGCCCGGTACTGGCCGCGCGAGTTGTACGACGGACACCGCGACCGCTGACCACGACACCGCATCCGGACGGAGCATGGCTCGGAGGCTGGGTTCACGCGGGGCGCTCGGGTGGGAGGAACTGGCCGGTGTTCGCGGAGATGCCGCCGTCGGCGTTGATCACCGCGCCGGTCACCGCCGCCGCCTCCGGGCTGACGAGGAAGCCGAAGACCGCCGCGACTTCGTCCGCCGTCGCCCACCGCTGACGGGCGGTGCGGCGACGGAGCGCCTCGTACGCGGCCGGCAACTCCTGCAGACGCTCGGTCATGCCCGTGATCGTGGGGCCGGGGCAGACGACGTTGACGCGGATGTCCTCGGCACCGAGGTCGAGTGCCGCCGAGCGCGCCAGATTGATCACCGCGGCCTTGGTCGCGTTGTAGGCCCACATGGCCGGATCACCACGCTGTCCCGACGTCGATGCGGTGATCGCGACCGCTCCACCACCGCGCTCTCGCATCGCGGGCGCCGCCGCGCGGATCCCGAGCGCGACCGCTCGAACGTTCACGTGGACCGCGCGGTCGAAGTCCTCCATCGGGAGCGTCTTCGATCGTCCCACTCATCGAGATCCCCGCGTTGAGGACCACCGCGTCGAGTCCGCCGAACGACTCGACCGCCAAGCCGACGAGCGCGTCGTTGGCACCGGCGTCGGAGACGTCGGCGGCGGCGGGAACGACTCGATCGACGTCGCTGCACCAGGCGAGGCGCTCGTCACTCAGGTCGGCGGCCACCACCGAACCACCTTCGCGGACGAGCAGTTCGGCGACCGCGCGCCCGATCCCCGATCCGGCACCGGTGACGATCGCGACGCGACCGGCGTGACGACCGGGCGGTGATGATTCGTTCGACATCACCTCATGATGTCGAGCCGGCGCGCGCCCGGGCGACCCGGGTGGTGACTTTCCGAATGGTCGTTCGCCAACTCGGCCGCCTCCGTCGTGGTGTGAAAACCTGACGCGATGACCGAGACGATCACCGGAACGGACCGCTCCGCCGGCATCAGCTTCACCGAGCTGCTCGACGGCGACACGGGCCCTGTCGACGAGATCCTCCGCAAGGAGAGCCGGATCGGGCTCCGCGAGGGAAACACGCGCATCCCCGCCTGGTACTACACCTCCCCCGAGTTCCACGCGCTCGAGGTCGAGAAGCTCTGGAGTCGCGTCTGGCAACTCGCCTGCCTCGAGGACGAGATCCCGGAGGTCGGTGACTACCACGTGTACGAGATCGCGGACATGTCGTTCCTGATCGTGCGGACCGACGACGGGATCAAGGCCTTCCGCAACGCCTGCCTGCACCGCGGCCGGCTGCTGCGCGAGACGAACGGCAAGGGGGCGCGCAACCTGCGCTGCGCGTTCCACGGCTGGGCGTGGAACCTCGACGGCTCGATGAAGGAGATCCCGTGCGAGTGGGATTTCCCGAGCGTCCGCAAGGAGGACTACGCGCTCCCCGAGGCGCTCGTCGACACCTGGCAGGGATTCGTGTTCATCAACCCCGACCGGAGCGCCGCGCCGCTCGCCGACTTCCTCGGCGACCTCGGCGACCACTTCGCGAAGTGCACGTTCGATCGACGGTACAAGGCCGCGCACGTCGAGAAGATCATGCGGGTCAACTGGAAGGCTTGTCAGGAGGCGTTCATGGAGAGCTACCACGTCGTGGCGACCCATCCGACGCTGATGGAGGACCTCGGCGACGCGAACACCCGCTACGACACCTACGAGAACTTCTCTCGGGCGATCTCGCCACACGCCGTCGAGAGTCCACACCTCGCGAACATGACCCACTACGAACGTCTGGACGACGGCAAGCAGTTCGCCCGGTACCGGCATCCGATGAACGGTCACATCTACGAACGCGTGCGGCTCGGACTCGTGCGCGTGATCGACCTCGACGGACACGAGAGCCACTTCGACGACGAGGCGACGTGGATCGACGGTCCGATCGTGCAGGCCGATCCGCATCTGTGCAAGTGGATCGGTGGCCCGACCGCAGCACCGCTGCTCGAGGTCCCGCTCACGCTCCCCGACCCTCCCGACGGCGTCGAGACGCCGGCCGAGATCCGGGCCTGGATCGCCGCGCAGCGTCGAGACGCCGCGCGTGAGACCGTCGGGAACACCATCGATCCGGACGCGTTCAGCGATGCCGAGGTCCTCGACGCGATGTACTACTCGGTGTTCCCGAACTGGTCGCCGTGGGGTGTGTTCAACACCCTCTTCTACCGCTGGCGCCCGCACGGCAACAATCCCGACGAATGCATCTTCGAGGTGATGACGTTCCCGGTCGCTCCGGACCCCGACGACAAACCTGCTCCCGCCGCGGTCCGTCGTCTCGGCCCCGACGACGACTGGACGCTCGCCACCGAACTCGGTGCTGCGGCCAAGATCTTCCAGCAGGACTCGATCAATCTGCCCCACGTGCAGACGGGCCTGAAGGCGCAGGAACAGCAGGAGGTGGTGTTCGCCAACTACAACGAAACCAAGATCCGCCACTTCTGGGAGAACCTGTTCCGCTGGTTGGAGATCGGCGAGACCAACGTGTCGGTGACGCCGCGGGGCGACTGATGTTCGGATCCCCGGTCCAAGTCGCGTACGCGACCGATGACGTCCATCGCTCGGCCCGACGGTGGTCGGAGCGCGGAATCGGGCCGTTCTTCGTCATCGAGCACATCGCGCTCACCGATGTCGAGATCGACGGGGTCGACGCAGCGTTCGATCATTCGTCGGCGTACGGCCAGTGGGGTCCGGTGATGGTCGAACTGGTGCAGCAGCACGAGCCCGGGCCCGACCCGGTCGTGGGGGCGTCGGGGATCCATCACGTCGCCTCGTTCGTCGACGACTTCGACGCCGCCAGCGCAGCGCTCTCCGCCGACGGATTCCCGCGCCGGCTGCGGGCGACGACATCGGGCGGGCAGGCGTTCGCGTTCCATGACGCCCGCTCGACGATGGGTCACCTGCTGGAGATCTACGAGCGAACCGATCGGCTCGCGGCGTTCTACGCGATGGTGCGCGAGGCCTCGGAGGGCTGGACCGGAAACGACCCCGTCCGCCTCGTGTGACCGTTGCGTGCCGGGTGTGACCGTCGGGCAACGGTCAGCGGGGGATGTCCTTCCAGGCGCCGGTGTCGGCGCGGGGCTCGCGAGGCAGGCCCAGGACCCGCTCGCCGATGATGTTCCGCTGAACCTCGTCGGAGCCGCCGGCGATCCGATAACCCGGCGCTCCGAGTACGTGCTCGCCCCACTCGTAGGTCCCCCACTCGCCGGTGTCCGCGACGAGTTTCGGCCCGAGGACCGCGGCGACCGTCTCGGTCATGGTTCGCATCCCCTCGGTCCACAGCAGCTTGCCGAGCGAACCCTCGGGCCCCGGCGTCCCCGACTTGGCGAGGTCCGCGGCCCGGCGGTTGGTCATCGACTCCACGCGACCGCGGATGTACTGCTGGGTCAGCTTGTCGCGCATCACCGGATCGTCGAGCACGTCGGCGGCGCGCGCCGTGGCCAACAGCTTGGTCCAGTTACCGCCCGAGCTGGACCCGTCGGCTCCCGACTCGGAGTGGTCGCGCTCGAAGCCGAGCGTGGTCATTGCCACCAACCAGCCGGCTCCCACGTCACCGATACGCAGGTCGTCGGGGATCCGTGCGTCGGTGAAGAAGACCTCGCAGAACGACGAACCGCCGCTCATCTGGTGAATCGGTCGCACCTCGACGCCCGGCGCGTCCATCGGCATCATGAATGCGGTCAGCCCCTTGTGCTTGACCACGTCGGGGTCCGTGCGCACGATCAATTCGCCCCACTGGCTGAACTGGGCGCCGGAGCTCCAGACCTTCTGACCGTTGATCACCCATTCGTCGCCGTCGCGCTCGGCGCGACACGACAGTCCCGCGAGGTCGGACCCCGCACCCGGTTCGCTGAACAACTGGCACGCGAGGATGTCGGTGCGGAGCAGGTCGGCGAGAAACCGCTCGTTGAGCGACTCCGAACCCATCGCTTCGATCGTCGACGCGATCAGACCCGCCGTGACGCCGATCAACTCGTGGCGCCCGGGGGAAACGTACTCACGCTCGAGCCGACCGAACGCGCGCTGATGAGCCCGACTGAGCCCGAGGCCCCCGACCGACGGTGGGCGGGTGATCGCGTGATAGCCGCGCTGTGCCTTGCGCTTGATCCAATCCGAGATGCCGGCGATGTACGCCGCTTCCCCCTCGTAGGTCATGTTGTGGAACACGGCGACGTCGAACTCGCCTTCGCCCCACACGAAGTCCCCACCGCGATCGGATCGCTTCTCGGCGTTCTCGTCGAGCCAGACTCGGGCGTCGGCAACGAAGTCCTCGACGCTGATATCGGGGTCAACGAGCGGTCGTTCCTGCGTGTCGGTCACCGGATCGACATTACCGAATCACCGTTCGGAATGTCCCAGCCGACGGTCGCTCCGGCGCGCCGCGGTGCCGCCCGACACGCGACGCGTCCGGGGCATCCGATACGTTCCGCCCCGATGGAAACGGTCGACGACGGGCCCGTCGAGCGACGCCTCGGCGGTGTGCTCGAACCGGTGATCGGACAGGTCTACTTCTCGACGGAGTGCCACGCCGAGTACACCCGACTCGGGTTCGAGCCGTCACGACACCGTGCCAACGGCGTCGCCCTCCCGGACGGCCCTGCCTACTTCACGAGCCGCGGGTCGCTCCTGGGCCAGGTGCGCGGTGAGGTCGTGGCCGCCGCATTCGGGGTGTTCAACCCGGCGGTCGTCGTCCCGTGCGTGGCCCTCGGCTGGACCCTCACCGACGCCGAAACGATCTGCGCCGCCCGCGACACGGGCGCTCTCGCGCAACTCGAACGGATCCTCGGTCCAGACCCCCGCGGACGCGACCGGGTCGATGAGCTGCTCCGCCGCGCCACCGCCGACCTGCCCATCGGTGGACGCCCCCTCGCGGCCGGCGTGAGTGCGTTGCCCGATCCGGATCATCCACTCGGGACGATCTGGCGGTGCGGCGATCTGCTCCGCGAGTTCCGCGGCGACAGCCACACCGCAGCCTGGGCCGATGCCGGACTCGACGCGGTCGAGATCGGCCTGTTGACCGAACTCTTCTGGGGACTGCCGCTGCGTTCGTACATCCGCACGCGTGCCTGGACCGAGGAAGACCTCGACCGGGCCGACGACCGCCTGCGCAGCCTCGACCTCATCGACGACGACGGCTTCACAACCGCAGGACGCGCGTTTCGAGAACGTATCGAGCAGCACACCGACGCCCAGATGCGACCGGTCGTCGGCGCGCTCGGCGACGACCTCGACGAACTGATCACACTCCTCGCCCCGTGGGGTCGGGCGATCCGGGAGGCGGGCGGCTACCTCCCCGCGGGTCCGAACGACCTCGCGGCGCGACGCGACTGACCTTCGCGTCGTGGCGAACCCGCCACATGCGGAAAACTGATGACATGGCAAGACTCCGCACCCGTTCCGCACCGACGGCGACCACGACCACCGGGCCGATCCGTGGGACCCTGACGTCCGACGGTCGCATCGCCCACTTCCGTGGTGTCCCGTATGCGGCCCCGCCCGTCGGCGACCTGAGGTGGCGACCTCCCCAGCCGCACGAACCGTGGTCGGGTGAGCGCGCCTGCACCAAGTTCGGTCCATTCGCCCACCAGCGCGCCGCCGGATTCGAGCAGTTCTTCGATCTCCTGGTGTCGGGACTCGGGCTCGGTGCCGCGCGACGTCGAGCCTTGGCGACGGCGATCAAACTCGCACCGACGAAACAGAGCGAGGACTGCCTGACGGTCAACATCCGGACCCCGCACCACGCGACCGGGCTCCCGGTGATGGTGTGGATCCACGGCGGCGATCACACCGACGGCAGTGGCGCCGAGCCGATGTACCAGAGCAACGTGTTGCCCGAACGGGGCTGCGTGCTCGTCACCATCAACTACCGCCTCGGCCTGTTCGGGTTCCTCGCGCACCCCGACCTGTCCGCGGAATCGGCCGATGGCGTGTCCGGCAACTACGGATTGCTCGATCAGATCGCCGCGCTCGAATGGGTGCGCGACAACATCGAGGCATTCGGAGGCGACCCCGGCAACGTCACGATCTTCGGCGAGTCGGCCGGCGGCGAGGCCGTCCTCAACCTGATGACCTCGCCGCGTGCCCGCGGGCTCTTCCACCGGGCGATCGCCCAGAGCCCGAGCGACAGCGGACGCTGGTTGCACCTCGACCGCCCGATGCTCGACTTCGAACCCGCGCTCGACACGGGGCGCGCCTTCGCCGAACTGGCAGGTGCCCCGTCGATCACGCAGCTCCGATCGATCGACGCGTCGACGTTGTCTGAGCTGTACTCGACCACCCCGCACCTCGCCCGTTCGTTCTACCCGGTCGTGGACGGGGTCGTCCTGCCCACCGCCCCGATGACGGCGTTCAGCCGGGGCGAGCAGGCTCCGGTGCCGTTGATCATCGGTTACAACGCCGACGAGGGCACGCTGCTCGCCGGCTTCATGCATCCCGCCGGTGCGGAGTTCGAAGCCCCGGCCGACGGCAGCGACGTGACTCGTGCCGAGATCCGTGCCACGTTCGAACGGTCGTATCCCACACCCGAGCACGTCGACCGCGTGTTCGCCGCGTACCCGGGACTCGCCGCGGGCGACATGCGAGCCCGGATCGACCACGCCGGCGACCACATGTTCGGCGTGCACGTCGACCACGCGTCGCGCCATCATGCCGGGCAGGGTCATCCCGTGTACCGCTACCACTTCCGGGCCGTTCCGGCCTCGCCGAAGCAGACGGCCGGCGCGTTCCACGCCGCCGAGGTGTTCTACGTGTTCGACACCGGCTTCCCGCTCGTTCCCACCCCTGATGACGCCCACCTCCTCGCGCGGGAGATGGGCGACCGGTGGTTCGCCTTCGCCGCGACCGGTGTCCCCGACTCACCGGGACGCGAGGCGTGGCCGCTTTATCGGCCCGACGATCCGCAGCAGGTGGTCTTCGACCGACCTGCCTCGCGGGTCGATGCGTGCCCGCCGGAGGACGGCCTCGACGTGATGCGCGAGCGGATCGCATGGCTCGACGAGCAGAGCCTCACGTCGGCGGAGGTGCGATGACGACGGTGACGGGTCGACCGGGACACACGGGACGTGGGGGGCGGACGACGGGCAGTCGCGACGCCGTCGCCGGTGGAGCCCGTCAGGTCGCGATGGAATTGCGGATGTCGGCGAGCCAGTCGTCGGCGTCGCTCCATCGCCCGCCGGCGTGCTCACGCGCTGCTTCGGCGGCCTCGCCGGCCGCCGGGTAGGAACCGAGGAACTTCACGCCGCCCTGCTTCGCGTGGAGGGAGCGCATCGTGTCGGCGACCAGTTCGTCGGCGACGTGCCCGTCGGCGTACATGATGAAGCAGTAGTGGCCGAGCCCACCGTTCTTCGTCGGTCGACTGAACAGGTTCGACAGGTTGATCCGTCGGGCGGCGAACTCCTGGAGGATCGCGATGAGGCTGCCCGGTTCGTCGGCGCGCTGATACACGACGAGTGCCGTGCGATCGTGCCCGGTCGGCGCCGGCACGCCGGAACGGGCGACCATCACGAACCGGGTCTGGTTTCCCGCGTGATCGGCGATGTCCGCCTCGGCGATGTCGAGGCCGTACACCTCGGCAGCGATGCGTGGCGCGAGCGCTGCGATGTCGTCACGTTCGGACTGGCTGACGCGGTGGGCGGCGTCGGCGGTCGAGTTCGCGGCGATGACCTCGGCCTGCGGAAGCCGTTCGCGCAGGTAGCGATGACACTGCGCCGTGGCGACGGGGATCGACAGGATCTCCGTCACGGCGTCGAGTGAACGTCCGGGCTTGACGAGCAGACAGTGTTCGATGTCGATCACCGCTTCACCTGTGATCAGCAGCTCGTGGTCGAAGGCGAGGGCGTCCTGGGTGAAGTTGACCATCCCCTCGATCGAGTTCTCGATCGGGACGAACCCGGCATCGACCTCGCCGGCCTCGACCGCGTCGAGCACGTCGGGCACCGTGCGGTACGGCACGTGCTCTGCACCTCTGGCAGATTCGACGCCGAGCAGGGCCTGTTGCGTGAACGTCCCGAGCGGGCCGAAGAACCCGATCCGTGGTACGGACGGGGAGGTCGCCGGGGAGCCTTCGTCGTCACTCATCAGCGATGAGGCTACGCAGTGGCATCGTCACTCGCCGCGGCGGCCGTCCGTTCACCCACCGAGGGCTGCGTCGAGGAAGACCTTCGTTTCGGCCGCGGGCGCCGCCCCCGCTCGCCGCGCGAGCACCGTCCCGTCGGTGTCGAGCAGCACGATGTACGGGAACGACGTGCCTCCGTACGCGTTGAACGCGGTCACCACTTCGTCGTCGGCCATCGTCGGCCACGGCCAACCCTTCTCGACCACCCACTCGCTGGGGGGATAGTTGTCCCTCGTGGAGTCGACCGCCGTGCTGACACCGATGACGTCGAGTCCGACGGGGAGATCGCCGGCCGCATCGAGCGCAATCAGTTCGGGGACCTCGTCGTTGCAGTGCGGGCACCAATGGGCGAGGAACACCACGAGTGTCGGGTTCTCGGTCGCACCGCCGATCACGATCGGTGTCCCGTCGAAACTCTCACCCGTGACGACCGGGGCCGTCGCGCCGACGGCAGGGTCGTCGTTCGAGCCCTCGAACGGGTCGAGCGGGTCGCCCTCGACGGTGATCGGTCCGTTCTCCTGGACAGCTTGTGCACCGGCGGCGCCGTCCGGCGAACCCTCGGCAGAGCCCGATCCGTCCTCGAGCGGTGCCGCCGAGCCGACGCTCTCGCTGGTGGAGTCCTCGGTGGACGCGGTGTCGTCGCTGCTGCCACACGCGCTGACGACGAGTGCAGCCACAGCCAGTCCGACGACTGCACGGCGGACGATCGGACGACGGGAGAGGTCGATGGAGATCACCGCTCCAGTCTGCCGTCTCGATGCCCCCATCCGACGGCAGCCGGATACCGTCGCTCGCGATGAGCGAGCACGTCGAGACCGACACGGCGGTGCTGCGCGACTTGCGTCGGGTCCGGCGTGAACGTCGCCTGGGCGACACCGAGTGGTTCGACGTCCTGTACCGCGTCTACCTGTTCGCGCTCGTCGGCACGATCGCGGTGGTGTTCGCCTCCGATTCCGTCGCCGGGCTCCTCGACGAGCCGATCGCCACCGACCTGATCTTGGGACGAGGGCCGTCGATCGCCGGCGTCGTCGCGGTGCTCGCCTTCGGCATCGGGCTCCGCAACGGCGCCGAGGGCGGGCCGATCTCGGTCGAGTCGGCCGACGTCCGCCATGTGCTTCTCGCACCGATCAGCCGGACGCGCGTGCTGATGCGACCGATCGCGCAGCGGTTGCGGGCCGTCGCCTTCGGGTTGGCACTCGGCCTCGCGGTCCTGGGGCAACTCGTCGCCCGCGAGATCGAGGGATCGCGAGCCGCGTGGGCTGCGAGCGGTGCGCTGTTCGGTGCGCTGATCGCCGCGTACTACGTCGGCGCAGCGGTCGTCGCACACGCCCTGCGGATGCCGCGTTGGTTGGCCACCGTCGTGTCGACGATCGTGGTGGGGTGGCAGTTCCTCACCGCGTGGAGGATCTGGAACGCCGAGGCGACGGGATGGGAGAGGATCGGGCCGGGCAACCTCGCCGGCAGCACGCTGTTCTGGGGGATCCGCGAACGCGCGGTCGACCTCGTCGCGATCGGCGCTGCCGTGGTGCTCATCGGTTCGGCCCTCGCACTCGGCGGCCGGCTGCGGTTGCAGCCGCTCGAACGGCGCGGGCAACTCGTGTCGCAACTGCGGTTCGCCGCCACCGTTCAGGACATCCGCACCGTCGTGCTCCTCCGCCGACAGTTGAGCGCCGAGTCGGTCCGGTCGACCCCGTGGTTCGGCCGGAGACGGCCGAACCGAGCGCGCGGTGGCGAGCCGCGGCAACGGCCCGCGACACGCCCCACCCGCTCGCCCGGCCCGGTCGTGAGACGACTCCCGACCTACGTCTGGCAGCGCGGTGTCGCCGGCATCCGTCGATTGCCGCTCAGCCGCCTGCTGCGGATGTCGGCCCTCGCCGCCATCGGCGGGATCGCCGCGTCGCTCACGGTCACCTCGTCGTGGCTCTTCCTCATCCTGCTCGTCGGCGCGAGCTTCCTCCTCGGACTCGAGGCGCTCGAACCCCTGGCCCAGGAGGTCGACCGCCCGGACCTGACCGACGGATTCCCCGAGCCACGCGGCTGGTTGTACGCGCATCATCTCCTCGCGCCCGCCGCTCTGCTGGCCGCCGTCGCGATGATCGGCGCGATCGCGGCGACCCTGGTCGAACGGGACCACGCGGCTGCTGCGTTCGCGCTCGCCGTCCCGATCGCATGGGCCGGAGCGATCGGCGGCGTCGTGACGACGGTCCGTGACGCACCCGATCCGCCCGCGCTCGCCAACACCACCCTCACCGGCGCCCAGCGGGACGTCGAGAACCCGTTCTCGATGCCCGAGTTCGCGGGGTTCAGCAACGTGGGTACCGGTGCGCTTCCGATCGTCCTGAGCGCAATCGCCGCCGGTCCGGTCGCCGCGATGCGTGTGCAACCCGACGCTGCGACGGTGGGCCGATCGGTCGCCGGTGTGGCACTGTGTCTCGTGGTGATGACGTTCTGGGTGGTGCGCCGAGATCGGTGGTCGGCGTCGATCAGGGAATTCTTCGCGGCCGGGCGCGCCGCAGGGACCGCCACATGACCGCGGCGATCGAGACACACGGCCTCACGAAGCGCTACGGCGACCAGGATGCGCTCGCGCCGATCGATCTGACGGTTCCGACGGGACAGTTGGTCTCACTGATCGGACACAACGGCAGCGGCAAGACGACGCTGATCAAGATGTTGACCGGCCTCCTCGACCCGTCGGACGGAACGGCCACGATCGCCGGCCACCCGCCGGGGAGCCCCGAGGCGCGTGCCACGCTGTCGTACCTCTCCGACCAGCCCGTCTTCTACGACGACCTGACGGTGCGCCAACACCTCGAGTACGTCGCCCGCCTCCACCACACCGAGGGGTGGGAGACGCACGCCGATTGGCTGATCGAGAGCGTCGGCCTGTCGGCGCGCGCGGACGACCTCCCGGCGACGTTCAGCCGCGGTCTGAAGCAGAAAGCGGCGATAGCGATTGCGTTCGTGCGGCCCTTCGAGGTGATGTTGATCGACGAGCCGTTCGTCGGGTTGGACCGCACCGGACGATCCGCCCTGCTCGACCTCGTCGCGTGGGCACACGACGACGGCGCCACGATCGTCGTCGCGACACACGAACTGGCCAGTGTGACCTCGAGTGATCGGCTGCTCGCGCTCAGCGATGGACAGATGATCTTCGACGGCGATCCGGCACACGCGGACCCCAACACACTCGCGGACGGATCCTTCGATCGCACGGAGTTCGTCGATGTTCCGACCGTGGACCCCGGCGACGACGAGACAGACGACTGAGTTCTTCCCGAGACGTCCGCCTCCTTCCGGTCCCGGTGGTCTAATCTGGTCGGATGCAGGAGTTCTCATCGGTTACCGCGTCCTCGTACGACGCAGAATCACTCGCGCCGATGCTCACCGAGAAGGCCCAGGAGGGCTGGTCTGTGGTCAGCATCGTCTCGGCGGGCACGAATGTCGTGGCATACCTGTCCCGGGGCGGCGACACCGCCGCACCGGTTGCGGATGCCGACACCGCCGAATCGTCGGACGTCGACGGCGTCCCGGCGACTGCCGCTGCCGTGGGCGGTGTCGCCGCCGGAGCAGCGGCCGCAACCGTCGCCGATCAGTGGTCGTCCGACGACGACGAGTCCGACGAGGGCACCGCCGTCCCCGCAGATGCCACCGCGATCACGCCGACACTGCCCGGCGAGGTGTCGACACCGGTCGAACCGACCCCCGAAGCGACGCCCGAAGCGGTCGCCGCTGTCGAGGCGTCCGGTGAGCCCGCCGGCTGGGGTGCCGCACCGGCCGCCGACCCGTCCGTGCCCACCATTCCGGACGCCGAAGTATCCACCGACCACGATGCCGAGCCCCCTGCCGACGACGTGGGAGACGCGGTGTCGGCCGACGTCGACGACATCGGCGGTGGGCTCACCGATTCGGCCACCGCGGTCGCCGCCGGAGCCGGCGACGCCGTCAGCGGTGTCGCCGACACCGCCGCCGATGCAGCCACCGACACCGTCTCGGACACGACGGAGACCGCCGCCGAGGCGGCGGCCGAGAGCGAATCGGCAGCAACGGAGGAGGCCGCCTCCGGTGTTCCCGCCGGCTGGTACGCCGACCCGTCGGGCCGTTTCGAGCTCCGTTACTGGGACGGCAACGCCTGGACCGAACACGTCAGCCGCGCCGGTCAGCAGTACACCGATCCGCCCGTCGCCTGACCCGGCCGCAGATCACCGCTCGTTTCGACGTTCGGCAACCGAGAGCGCGGGCGCCGATCGTCGTTTCGGGTCGTGTTCCGCGCCGGGATCTGCGCCCGGTCGTAGCCTGACCACATGGATGTGACCTCCATCGGACACGCGGGCATGCTGATCGAAACGGAAGGCGGATCGATCCTGTGCGACCCGTGGTTCGAGCCCGCGTTCTTCGGCTCGTGGTTCCCGTTCCCTCGGAACGACCAGCTCTCCGACGACCTGCGCGACCGGATCGAGCATGCCGACTTCCTGTACATCTCGCACCTGCACGGTGACCATCACGACGAGGCGTGGCTGTCCGAACACCTCCGCCGGGACATCCCGATCCTGCTTCCGGGTTTCCCGACACGCGAGCAGCAGCGCACGCTCGCCGCACTGGGTTTCACCGAGTTCATCCGGACCACCGACACCGTCGAGACCGAGATCACGCCAGGGTTGAAAGTCGCGATCCATGTCGAGTCGTCGATCACCGACGGCCCGGGCGGGGATTCGGCCCTCGTCGTGATCGCCGACGACGCGATCGTGGTCGACCAGAACGACTGTCGCACCACCGACCTCGGCCAGCTACGGTCCCACGGTCCGGTCGACCTCCACTGGCTGCAGTTCTCGGGTGCGATCTGGTACCCGATGGTCTACGAGATGGACGACGCAGCGAAGAAGTCCGCGTGCGATGCCAAGGTCGAGGCCCAGTTCGCCCGTGCGATGCGCTACGTCGAGAAGATCGGTGCCCGCGCCATCGCACCGAGTGCGGGACCACCGTGTTTCCTCGACCCGGACCTCTTCGCGCTGAACGTCATCGACGGATCCGAGGCGAGCATCTTCCCCGACCAGACCGTCTTCCTCGACATGCTGGAGCGGGCGGGGTACCACGGGATCCCGAACATCCCGGGCACGACGATCACCGTCGACGGGTCCCTCGGCGTGACCCACCCGTTGCCCGACGCCGAGGTCGATGCGATCTTCCACGACAAGAGGGCGTACCTCGACCGTTATCAGGCGGACTGGATGGGCTGGCTCGACGAGATGAAGGCGGGCTGGAACCCGCCGTCGACCGACCTCCTGCAGACGCTGCGGTCGTGGTGGGAACCGCTGCTCGACATCGCCCCGACACTGCGCACACAGGTCGGTGCGAACGTGCTGCTGCGGGCGATGGCACCCGCCGACGGCAGCGCCGAGCAACTCGACATCGTCATCGACTTCCCGAACGGTGAGGTACGCGAGCACGCCGGGGAGCCGTTCGCATTCCGCTTCGACATCGACCGTCGGCTCGTGGAGACCGTGGTCGCGCAGCGGGCGGTCGACTGGTCGAACTCGTTGTTGCTGTCGTGCCGCTTCGTGGCGTGGCGTGAGGGCGAGTTCAACGAGTACGTCTACAACTTCCTGAAGTCGCTCTCCCGGGAGCGGATGAAGCGGGCCGAGGCCGAGGCCGTGCGCAAGGTGGCCCCGCCCGACGCCGAGGCGATGGCCGCCGAACCCGACATCCGGATCGGTGACTACGTCGTGCAGCGCCGGTGCCCGCATCGCGACGCCGACCTCGAAGCGTTCGGCGAAGTCGACGGCGACGAGTTCGTCTGCACGCTCCACGGTTGGCGTTTCGACATCGAGTCCGGCACCTGCAAGACGAGCGCCGGTCACCCCCTCCGCATCCGCCGCGCCTGACGCCTGCCCGCGGCACCGGGTCGGACACCGTTGCAGGTCGTGGTCGGCTCGTTCGCACCGGTCGTCGGAGTGGCGTGCTCGACATGGCGTTCGGTGCGGAGGTCACCGCTTCGAGACATTTCCGTCACACGCGGCCAGTACGTTGGTCACATGGCAGGTGTGCTTGATCTCGGGATCGATCTCGACGTCTGGCCGTGGGTCTGGCTCGGAGTCGCGGTGCTGTTCGCCCTCGTCGAACTCACCGTGCTCGCGGGATCGTTCGTTCTGCTCCCCTTCGCGGTCTCGGCATTCGCCGCCGCACTCGCCGGCTTCTACGACGCATCGGTCGAGGTCCAGTGGTCGATCTTCGTCTTTCTGGGCGCTGCGCTCTGGATCGCGTTCTGGAAGTACGCGAAGCGATTCGCCAACGACAACGCCATGCCTGCCGGCGTCGGCGCGGACCGGCTGGTCGGAATGACCGCGATCGTGACCGCCGACATCGAGCCCGACGACACCGAACGGCGCGGCCGCGTGAAGGTCGTCGGCGAGGAGTGGGGTGCGTTGACCAACAGCGATCGCGTCCTTCCCGCCGGCTCCAAGGTGCAGATCGTCGCGATGAACGGCACGCGCGTCATGGTCGAGGCAATCCGGCTCTCGCCTCCGACCGTGCCGCCGAATGCTCCACCGGCCACGTCACCACCATCGGCCTCGAACCCCCCACCATCGGAGGAATCATGACCCCCGTCGCAATCATCGTCGGCGTCATCGCACTGATCGGAATCGCCGTCCTCGTCAGCGCGGTCAAGATCGTGCGCCCGTACCAACGCGGGCTCGTCGAACGGCTCGGCAAGTACAAGGCCACCCGCGACCCCGGACTGAACCTGATCCTGCCGTTCATCGAGACGATGCAGCTGATCGACATGCGTGAGCAGGTCGTCGACGTGCCGCCCCAGGAGGTCATCACCCAGGACAACGTCGTCGTGTCCGTCGACGCGGTCGTCTACTACGAAGCGACCGACCCGCAACGGCTCGTGTACAACGTCGCGGACTTCTTCACGGCGATCACGAAGCTCGCGCAGACGAACCTCCGCAACCTGATCGGCGACCTCGAACTCGACCGCGCCCTCACCTCGCGTGACACGATCAACACGCAGCTGCGCGAGGTGCTCGACGACGCCACCGACAAGTGGGGCGTGCGCGTCGTGCGCGTCGAGATCCAACGCATCGACCCGCCGCCGGACATCGTGTCGGCGATGCACGCACAGATGCGCGCCGAGCGCGACCGTCGTGCGACGGTCACCGAGGCGAAGGGTTACCAGGAGGCCGCGATCGCCCGCGCCGACGGCGAACAGCAGGCGGCGGTGCTCTCCGCGCAGGGTCGCAAGGAAGCGGCCGTCCTCGATGCGCAGGGCGACGCTGAGGCGATCCAGCTCCGCGCGCAGGCGAACAAGCTTCGCCTCCAACTGCTCGGCGAAGGCGAGGGAGCAGCGGCGAAGGCACGCCTCACCGGCATCAAGGAGGCGCACACCGACAAGAACGTGCTCACCGTCGAGTACCTCCAGGCGCTCGAACGCATCGGGGACGGTCGGGCCACCAAGCTCGTGATACCCGCCGAGTTCTCGGGGTTGCTCGGCACGGTCGCGGCGTTCGCCGAGACGGTCCGATCCGACGACGGCGACGACGAGGTCCGCCCCAAGGGCGGCCTGCCGATCCCCGACGACAGCGAGCGCGTCGAGTTGCCCGAACCCGACCGCGACGAACACCGGGGCAGCTGATCGTCGATGCGTAGGGTCGACGCTCCTCCCGCCGGTTGGTATCCGGATCCGGAGCAGGCGACGCGCCTGCGGTGGTGGGACGGGATGGACTGGACCGACATCCGGCGAGCCCCACCCAGCAACGCCGAACTCATCGTGGCCGAGGAGAACCGCCAGTTCTTCGAGCGGGAGAAGGTGCCGCCGGGGTACCTCCCACCCAAGAGCGGCGTCACGCAGCAGGACGCATCACAGATCATCGCCGAGGTGCGCAACGTCGCGCGGCAGGAGGTCGACCGCGCAGCGCAGGAGTTCAGCAATCGGGCCACCAATGCCGTGCGCAGCGTCACGCCGCTGATCACCGAGTACGCGAGCGATCTCAGGAAGTGGGTACGGCGCATCGTGATCACCGGGATCGTGCTGCTCGTCGCCTACTTCGTCTTCCAGGTCATCGCCCAGGCGTCGTTCTTCGAGTGGATCGGCGACCGGATCGACAACCTCAACGACCAGTCGAGCGTCGCGGGGTGGGTCAGACCCACACCGCAACGCGTCGCCTGACAACCGACTCACCATCGGCTCCGTAGCGGGGTGGGTCAGACCCACACCGCTACGCGCTGAGGCGGTATGCGAAGGAGTACTTGCCGGGGGGGATCTCGTACCGCGGGAGGACGTCCGGACCGCAACTGGCGGTGCCCACGCCGCGGTGAGCGACATCGACGTGCACGACGAGAGCGCCTCCCGGAGTGAGGTCGGTTTCGTGAGCGGCCGCGTACAGCACGGCGTCGGAGTAGTTCGTCGCCGAGACGTGCAGAGCCGTCGGGGCGAGCACGTCCAGCCGCAGCCTCTCACCGGTTGCCGACCGGATGAACTCGAACCACCGGCAATCGGTACGGAGTCCGAACTCCTGCGGCACGAGGTACGGCGGCTCGTCGGGGGCGGCCTCCCACGTGGCGAGGACCGAGCCACGGTTGCGATCCGGGTAGTTCTCCGCTGGTCCCCGCCCGAACCACCGCAGCCGGTCGAATCCGGCAGGCAACTCGAACATCGCACCGACCCGACCCAGATCGCGGAACTCGTCGGGAACCACGATCGTGTGTCGATGGATGACGCTGCCGTCGTCGCCGACCTCGACCCGGTGGGTGTGATCGACGAGCTCGTCGGCGGGTCGACGGTCGATGCCGGCTCGCACCCAGTGAGCGAGCGCACGGCCGCCGATCCCGTGGCGGTCGCCGTAGGCAGGCATCAGCTTGTAGCCGTCGTTGTCGGTCGGGGCACGGAAGATCGACGCGACCGTCGTGATCCCGGCCAGGTCGAGCGAGCTGCTCGCCGAGGGCGACAGGTCCTTGACGCTGGCCCGCTTCGGCGCGCGCAGTTCGATCTGGTCCCAGGCGACGAGGTGCCCCTTCGGCGCCCACTCGGTTGCGGATCCCTGGGCCCAGCGCACGCAGAGATGCGCGTCGGGCTCGGTCGGCAGCACGCACGGCAGTCCGATGGTGACGGTCTCGTGCGGGCTGACCTCGACATCGAGCAGACCCGAGTCGCGCACCTCGCCGGCGACGGTCAGTTCCCACGTCGCGTCGAGGTCGGAGAGATCGGTGAAGCTGCGCCGGTTGGAGATCGCCAGCTTCGAGCGGCCGGCCGCGGCGACGGTCACGGGCCGGTACACCCACTCGACTTCGCGGATCGCGGGGTGCGGCACGAGGTCGGCCGACATGATTCCGTCGGCGACGAAGTTGCCGTCGTGGATCGCTTCGCCGAACTGACCGCCGTACGCGAAGCCTCGCTTGCCGTTCGGCAGCGTGGTGGTGATTCCGTGGTCCTTCCACTCCCAGATGAACCCGCCCTGCAGGCCAGGGGTCGAGGTGATCGCGTCCCAGTAGTCGGCGATCGAACCGTTCGAGTTGCCCATGGCGTGGGTGTACTCACACATGATCAGCGGGCGGTCGCCCTGCGCGTCGTCACCGTAGGCGACGATGTCGGCGATCGTCGGATACATCGGGCAGACGACATCGGACGACGCTCGTCCCCCGTCGACCCAGCCGTCGTGGAACACAGCGCCTTCGTAGTGGAGGGGGCGGCTCGGGTCGGCGGCACGAACCCAACCCGCAGCCGCAGCGTGATTGTCGCCGTGACCCGACTCGTTGCCGAGCGACCACATCACGATCGACGGATGGTTGCGATCTCGCGACACCATGCGTGCGACGCGCTCGACCCACGCGGGTCGGTACGTCGGATCGTTGCAGAGGCTGGTGTTGTACGCGTGACTCTCGATGTTCGCCTCGTCGATGACGTACAGCCCGATCTCGTCGGCGAGATCGAGCAGCCGCGGGTCGTTCGGATAGTGCGAGGTGCGCACGGCGGTGATGTTGTGCCGCCGCATCGCAAGCAAGTCGTCACGCATGTCGTCGACGGTGACCGCCTTGCCCCGGACCGGGTGATGGTCGTGACGGTTGACCCCGAAGAACCACACGGGTCGTCCGTTGACCTTGAACTGCCGGTCGGCGATCTCGATCGAACGGAATCCGACGAGTCGGGTGTGCACCTCGGCGACACCGCCGTCGGGGTGGATCAGCTCGACGAGCACCCGGTGCCGCGTCGGCGACTCGGCCGACCACGGTTCGACGTCGGCCAGGTCGAAACGGGCGTCGACGTGGTGGCCGGTGAAGAGATAGGGCGAGGCGAACGCGTGGGGCACCACCGCCGTGACCGGCTTGGCCAGACGTCTCTTCGACGACGTCTCGATGGTGGTCCGAATCTTCCAACCGGGTCCCGGAGGGGTGGCTCCACCGACTGTCGAGCGCACGGTCAGCGTGCCGGCACCGGAGATGTGGTTGTACGTCGCATCGCAGTCGACCGCCGTGACGCTCGTGATCGCGCGGGCCTCGATGCGCACTTCTCGATGCAGGCCACCCAACCACCACTGGTCCTGATCTTCCACGTAGCTGTGGGCACTCCACTTGACCACGACGACCGCGATGTCGTTGCGTCCGGCGACGACGTGCTCGGTGACGTCGTACTCGCTGGCGAGTCGACTGTCGGTGCCGTACCCGGCGAACTCGCCGTTGACGTAGACCGCGTGCACGCTCTCCGCTCCACCGATGTGGAGCACGATGCGTCGTCCGATCCACCCCTTCGCCACCATGACGTCGCGCCGGTAGACGCCGGTCGGGTTGCGCTCGGGCAGTTTCGGCGGTGGCCCGTCGAAGGGCATCTGCACGTTCGTGTACTGCGGCGGGTCGGGTTCACCGTTCTGGTCGACCGCGTGGTGCACGTTCCAGTTGCCCGGGACAACGAGCTTCGTCCATCTCCGACCGTCGGCGGGTCTGGTCATCGCCGTTGCCGGGACGTTGTCGGGATGGTCGAAGAGCCGGAACTTCCACCGACCGTCGAGAGACTTCGCCCACGGCGTGGGCGACGTGTCGTACGGGTCGGCGGCCCGGGCCTCGGCGATCGAGGCATGGGCCGGCGACGGTGATGCCATCGGCATCCGACCGATGGAGGTGATGACGGGGTCGGCCCAGGGTCGTAGGGCACCGATCACGGGAAGCATCCGCCCATCGTGTCAGTGCCGGAACCACCCGCAACGACCGAAGACGACGGTCCCCGTCAGTTCCACACCGGGACCGTTGCGACCACGTGCTCGCCGACCAGCCGCGACAGAGGGATCGGCGTGGGTCGCTCGCGGCGCGCTGACCTGCGGACACGACGAAACGCCAGGTGGTGGTGTGCGGACATCGCACCCTCGACCACCGATCACGATGTCCGATCGGGTCGAGCCGATCGGCGGACATCAGGCGGCTTCGTCACGAGGATCGACGACGAGGCGCGCACCGGCCCGCGCTCGAGCAGATCTAGCTGTGGGAGGAAGAATCTGTCGATATCTTCGGGAACCGGCGGCACCGATGTGCACCCCGATTGCTCAGACACCCCGAAGGGAACCTCATGTTCACACGTTCATCGACCCGCGGGATTGCCGCTGTCCTCGTCGTTGCGTCAGTCGCCCTCGCGGCGTGCGGTTCGGACGACTCCTCGTCGGAATCCGTCGACTCGCAGTCGGCCACGACCGACGTCGTGACCACCGAACCGACGCCGACCGAACCGACGCCGACGGAGCCGACGCCGACCGAACCGACCCCGACCGAACCGACCGCGACCGAACCGGTCGACACGACGGATGCCGAGGGTGCCGGCGGTGGCGCCGTGTGGCGCGGGATCGAGCCGAACACCACCCCGATGAGCCCCGAGGACAGCGCCGCGATCGACGCCGCATTCCAGGAGATCCTCGACACCGCGGGCGACCAGATCCCCGGGATGTGGATCGGGATCTGGAACGCGGAAACCGGCCAGTACAGCGCCGCGTACGGCAAGGCTGTGCTCGACGGCGCTGATGCGACCATCGAGGATCACGGCCGCATCGGCAGCGTGACCAAGACGTTCACGGCGACTGCAGTTCTCGAACGAGTCGACGCGGGCGAGTTGGCCCTCGACGACACGATCGCCGACATCCTGCCCGACCTCGCGGACACCTATCCCGACGTTGCCGACATCACGATCGACCAGTTGCTCGGTATGCAGTCGGGAATTCCCGACTATGCGAACAACGGCCTCGTGCTCCAATCGGTCGTCGAGAGCCCGACCACAGAGCTGACGCCGACCGAGATCATCGACCGCGTGCTCACCGAACTGGACCTCGAACCGGCGGGCACCGGCGGGTACTCCACGACCAACTACCTGATCCTCGGCGAGATGCTCGAGGCCGTCGACGGACGCCCGGTCCACGAGATCCTGAACGACGTCGCGGCCGAGGCCGGACTGACCGACAGCGCCCTCGGAGCGCCCGGGGACAACTCGATGCCCGACCCGTCCTCCCATGGGTACCTCATGGAGGCGGGCGCCGCGAGCATCGCCGAGATCGGGGCAACCATCGAACCCGGCACGGACGCCACCGACTGGACCGTCTCGTGGGGTGGCGCCGGCGGCGGCATGTACTCGACGATCGCAGATCTGGGCCTGTGGGCTGCCACGGGCAGCGGCACCAGCCTGCTGAGTGACGACCTCATCGCGCAGCGCCTCTCCACCCGTCCGACCGTCGAGGGCATCGACTACGGCCTCGGCATCATCGACTTCGGCAATGGCTGGATCGGTCACAGCGGCCAACTGATCGGATGGGAATCACTCGTCCTGTACGACACCGACACCGGCGACGTCGCCGTTGCCATCGTCAATGAGACCGCAAGCCTCGAGGCCGTGATCTTCGCGCTGGGCTCGATCTTCCCCGACTACGGCGAGACCCTGTTCTGATCGGACCGGATCGCTCTCAACGGCGATCCGGTTGGCGACGTGGGGCCTGGTGGAGCCCGGCCCCACGTCACCCCCATCGTGCGGGGACCGCCCCACGACCGGCGGAAGGTCCGGTCGAATCAGGCGCCGTCGTGGACCCAGACGGAGGTGTCGAGCGGCATGATGCCCGAATCCCAGATCCAGTCCATGGCGGGCACGCTCACTCGGACGCACCCGTGCGAGGCGGGATAGTTCGGGATGCTTCCCGAACCGTGTACGGCCACGCCGCCGACGAAGTACTTCGGTCGGTAGATGCGACCGAGGTCACCTTCCCACCAGCCTTCCTCGCGCTGGCGGTTGACCTCGTGAAGTCCGCTCGGCGTGAGGGACACTCCGCTGATCGTCTCACCCGGTGTGTTCTGGTCCGGCTCGGTGTACTCCTTGCCGTTGCCCGTCGACACGTTGAGCACCCACTCGGTGACGCCGTCGATCACGAAGAACAGCAACTGCTTGCTCTTGTCGATCTCGACCAGGGTGCCGGAGTTGGCGCGGGCGTGCGGGCGGACGGTCTCGACGGTGAGCGCCTGCGCCGTCTGCTCGTCGACGCGACCGCTCGGGTCGTCGAAGCCCATGTACTTCTGGAACGCCATGACGGCCTGGGTGGTGGTCAAGCCGTAGTCGCCGTCGGCACCTTGCAGCCAGAAACCGAGCTCGAACAGGCGCTGCTGCACCCGTGCCGCCTCGGGCCCGCTCGAGCCGCCGATCGCCTGCAGCGGAGCGTCGAGTGGGGCGACCGTGCGGATCGTGTCGGGAATCGTCGGCGGCGGAGGGAGCGTCGTCGTGGTGGTCGTGGTGGTGGTCGTGGTCGTGGTGGTCGTCGGCGCGGACGTGGTGGTCGGCGCAATGGTGGTCGTCGGCACCACTGCCTGGGGGGCGGCTGATGCTCCGTCGCCGCCCACGTTGCCTCCGGTCATCGCCGAGGAGCAGCCGACGAGCGCGGCGATACCGAACACGACACCGCATCCGATCATCGCCTTCCGGCGTTCGTCCATGGCCACGGTGCGAGATGTTACCGGCGCACCATTGACGCAAACTGGCATTGTCCCTGAAAAACAGGGTGTTCACCGGACGTTTCGAAGCGTGAACGTCGCGGGCGCGTGCGCGGCGGGTTCGTACACCACCGCTCCCGCGGTGATCTCTCCGATGTCGAAGACCGTCGCGATGTCGCTGAGCACGGACGGCACCTCCGAGCGGACCGCCGCCTCGCAGCCGAAGGACCGCAGCAGGGCGGCGACGATCACGTCGACGGCGGTTCCCGCACCGTGGAGTTCGGCGAGGGTGACCGACCCGTGGCGCTTCGAGAGCCGTTCGCCGTCGACGCCCATCACGAGCGGGACGTGGGCGTAGGTCGGCGTCGGCAGGCCGAGCAGCCGTTGGAGGTGAATCTGTCGCGGGGTGGAGGTCAGGAGGTCGTCGCCGCGGACGACCTGGGTGACACCCTGCAGCGCGTCGTCGACGACGACCGCGAGGTTGTACGCGGGCACGCCGTCGTTGCGCTGGAGCACGACATCGTCGACACCGCCCGACGACACGCCGGCGACGAGGTCCGTGAACTCGATCAGCGACGGGGTCGTCCCCCACGACTCCTGGGCGCGTAAACGGATCGCCGGCGAACGGCCGTCGTCGAGATACCGCTGTCGACGGGCCGTGGTGAGGGTCCGACACGTCCCGGGATACGACCCCGGGGGGAGGTGGGGTGCACTCGGGGCGTTCTCGATCTCGGCGCGCACCTCACGGCGCGAACAGAAACACTCGTAGACGAGGTCGCGGGAGCGGAGGGTGGCGAGCGCGTCGCGGTAGAGGTCGAAGCGCTCGCTCTGGCGCACGACCTCCGCCGACCAGTCGAGACCGATCGCGGCGAGGTCGGCCAGTTGGCTCGCCTCGTGCTCCGGGGCGGCCTGGACACGGTCGAGGTCCTCCATCCGCACGATGAAGTCCAGTCCACGCGACCGCGCCGCCAGCCAGGCGAGCAGGGCGGTGCGGAGATTCCCCAGATGCAATGTGCCGGTCGGAGATGGCGCGAAGCGTCCGCTCATGTGAGCATTCTCCACATGTCGTCGACATCACGCCAACGACGCACTCCGCCGGGTCGTCGCCGCAAGGTGGCGCGCTCGACCTCGCCGACCGGGTCGGGGAGTCGCCTGGACCGACGGTCACGCATGGAGCTGATCCTCGCACGGGACGGCGCCACGTGCGTGTGGTGCGGGCGTGCGGTCGGCGAGGGTCTCGTCGAGGCGACGACCGAACACGTGGTTCCGCGCATCAAGGGCGGTCCGAGCTGGGTGGAGAACGAGGTGGCGGCGTGTCGACGGTGCAATGGGCGGCGAGGGCATCGCACGCCGAGCGAATGGGCCGACGAGTGCGACGGGCTCGGCTGGGCACCCGATCGCGACCGGCTGATCCGCGTGCTGACGTCGTTGCAGGCGAAGATCGCGGAGCGCGGTGGCCAGCGTCGGGCCCGTCCGTACGTGGCGTCGCAGCTCCGTCGTCTGGCGGGAACGAGGCAGTGGTGACATGAAGGCATCCGGCCACGATCCGCAACCGGGCGTCCCGTCTCGTACAGTCGTGGTGATGCGTTGTCATGTCTGCAACGTCGCGGTGGGCGACGGACAACGGTTCTGTCACGAGTGCGGTGAATCACTCGACGGTGTGACCAACAGGACCGAGCCCCTCGAGGTCGTGCCCGGCGCCGCCCCGATCACCGGGTCGACCGAGGCGATCGAACCGCCCGCGGCCGACGGGCCCGCACCCGCTCCCGAGTTCGACGGTGCGACGGCCCTGAGCGATCCCGCGCGGTGGGCCGACGACCCTCCGCCCCCCGCAGTGGACGATCCCTTCGCGCCCCCGGCCCGCGGCGCGGTGCCGGTGGACGACGTCGCGTCGACCCCGACCGAGGCGATCGGGGTGGCAGGTGCTGCGGCGGCGGCTGTCGTCGTCGACCCGGTGCCCGATCAATTCACCGATCCCATGTCCTCACCGCCCGCCACACCGCCTGCCGCCTTCGAGACCACGACGGCGATGCCGGCGACCACCGCAGCTCCGGCGGGCTGGTTGGGCGACACCGCCGAACTGCCCGAGCAGTACCCCGGCGGGCCGCTCTTCGACGGGGTCGCCGACGTGGACGACTACACGGTTCCACCGTCGGAGGGGTTCAAGCTCCGGGCGGCGTTCGTGTTCGCATTCCTCGCCACCGTCGCGGTGTTGATGGCGAGCGTCGCCGACGTGATCGACATTCGGACGAGCCGGCCGGTCGACGGGATCAGCGTCGGGATCCGGGTGCTCGAGGATTTCGGCACGAACCTGGCAGTCGCCGGTTTCATCGGTGCGGCAGCGATGCTGATCGGGGGTCTGCTGAGCTGCTTCGGGCTGCGCTCGGGCGCCGGCATCGCCGGAGGCGCCGGCCTGGCTCTCGCCGGATGGGCAGCGATGACCATCGGCCTGGTGGAGATACCGATCCACAGCGCGGAGGGCATCACCCGGAACACTCCGACCGACGTCAACGGTTTCGAGCTGGCGATCACGCGTGACCTCGGGTGGTTCCTGATCCTCTCGGTCGGCATCCTCGGCATCATCGTGTTCGTCTCCACCCTGCGCATGGCAGGAACCGGTGGCCGCGCCGGCCTCAACCCGTGGGTCGCGGCACTCGGCGCCGTCGGCGCGGTGATCCTCGCCGCCGGTCCGTTGATTCCGCTCGGCGAGGCGACCGTCGATCTCAACCTCGGTTTCGTCGGGCTGCCTCGTGCGTTCTTCGCGGGCCGGCTCGTGATCTTGAGCCTGATCGCGTTCACCGGCATCGTCGGGTTCCTGTCGGTGCGCACGTACGGGCTCGGGCTGGCCGGTGGCGGCCTGTCGATCGCAACGTGGTTGTGGGCGACCACGATCGCCGGGATCGGCGACCAACCCGTGAGCGTCGCGGTCGGCAACCTCGGCACGCTCGACACGACGCCGCACGCGGTGACGACCGTCGGCCTCGCGCTGTCGCTCGTGATGCTCGCCGTGGCGTCGGCGCTCGCGATCGTCAACCGGCCGCGGCGATAGCCGCAGTCGGTACCACCAGCGCGTCGAGGGCGACACATCCGTCGCGGGTCGCGGAGAGCGGGTTCACGTCGAGTTCGGCGATCAGGTCGCCCAGGTCGGCTGCGAGATCGGACAGCGCGACGAGCGCGTTCGCGATGGCCTGACGATCGACGGGTGGCTGGCCGCGGACGCCGTCGAGGATCGGTGCGACCGCGAGCTTGTGGATCATCTTCTCGGCGATGTCACGATCGATCGGGACGAGTCCCAGCTGCCGATCGTGCAGCACCTCGATGAAGATTCCGCCGCCGGCGACGAGCACCATCGGGCCGAACTGCGGGTCCGAGACGACACCCAGCGCCATCTCCACCTCGGGGAGCAGCATCGGCGCGACGAGGACATCGGGTCCGAGACGCCGATGGAGGTCGAGGTACGCCTCTCGGACCGCGGCGGCGTCGGTGAGATTGAGCGCCACACCTCTGACCTCGGACTTGTGCAGGATCCCTTCCATGGCGGTCTTGAGCACGACGGGGAATCCGAGATCCACCGCCGCAGCGACAGCGTCGTCGGGACTCGTCACGATCCGGTGGGCCATGACCGGGACGCCGTAGTCGGCGAGCAGGGCGAGGCCTTCGGCCTCGGTGAGGGTGCGCGGTTCCTCGAGCCGGCGGCGCCAGCGGTCGGTGACCTGCGGCGCGGGTCGGGTCGGCGGTGCGATCGTCGGTCGCCCGGAGAAGTCGCGGTAGGCGAGCGCGTGTTTGACTGCGAGCAGACCGGCGACCGTGCCGTCGAGCACGGGGATTCCGAGGTCGTTGATGCGCATGGCCAGGTCCTGGGAGTCGGTGCCGACGTGATTGGTCAGCATCGCGATCGGCTTGGTCGAACGGCGGTGGACCCGGCGACAGATCCGGGCGAACGACTCGTGGAGATGGAAGCCCGATGTGAGGTCGGCGACGAAGACGCCGATCGCAGTGTCCGGGTCGTCCATCAACGCCTGCCAGCACCGTTCGAAGATGGCCTGGTAGTCGCGCCCGGTTCCCCATGCATCGAGAGGGTTGATCGGCTCGAGGCCGTGGTCGAGGTGCTCCGCCAGGACGGCGGTCGTCGCGTCGTCGATGTCCGCGAACGGCACCCCGATGTCGGCTGCGAGATCGATCATGAGTTCGCGCTCGCCGCCGGAGTCGAAGATCGCGGCGAGGCCACCCGCGGCCGGTTTGCGGTCGTTGGAGAGTAGAAGGGCGGTGGCGGCGAGCTCGTCCAGCGACTTGACCGACATCACGCCATAACGCTCGAACATCGTCTGGTAGGCAGCGTCGTCGCCGGCGATCGCACCGGAATGACTGAGCGCCAGTTCGGCGGCTGCGGGCGAGCGCCCGGCCTTGAGAGCGACGACCGGGACACCGCGGTCCGCGGCCTTGCGGAGAGCGGCGCGGAACTTCTCCGGTGAGCGGACCGCTTCGACGAACAGCGCGATGACGCGGGTGCTCGCTTGGTCCAGGGCGTAGTCCATGTAGTCGGCGGTGGTGGTCACCAGTTCCTGGCCGGGTGAGATGGCGAGGTTGAAGCGCAGTTTCTGGTCGTTCCAGAGGAGGGCGGTGAGCACCGACCCGGACTGGGCGATGAGTGTGACACCTCCTTCGGTCAGCTCGTAGGGCCGGTGGAACGGGAGCGTGCGGAACCACTTCTCGACGTTGTAGAACCCCATGCAGTTGCCACCGACGATCGGGAGGTCGGCGGCGAGTGCGAGGTCACGGATCCGCCGGCGCAGGCTGGAGTCCGCCGTGTCGTCGGGTGACAACACACTCCCCGGGATGACGAGTCCGCCGATGCCGAGATCGATCGCGAGGCGTACCTGGTCCTCGAGCACGGAGTTGCCGACGCCGAGGACCGCGAGGTCGGGGACCTCCGGGACGTCGGCGAGTCCCGCGTAGCAGTCGAGCCCCTCGACCTCGTCGTACTTCGGGTTGACCGGGTACACGGCACCGGGGAACCGGGACACCTGCAGCTCGAGCACCATGTCGTTCCCGGGAGCGTTCGGCACGGTGGACGCGCCCACGAGCGCGACCGAGCGGGGCGCCAGCATCCGCTGCAGCGGGTGGGGTGCCGGAGGTCGGTCGGGGTCCACCATCGGCCAAGACTTCCACACCCGACGCCCGACGCGAACGAACCCCTTGCCGAGCAAGGGGTTCTGTGTGCGCGAGGG
>CAWGNY010000016.1:0-112403 GCA_963824025.1 Ilumatobacteraceae bacterium | reverse complement strand
TGGAGCTGGGGGGAATCGAACCCCCGTCCATCAGCCGGTGAACGAACCCGCTACGACCATTCCCGGTATTGCCTCTGACGCTGAGACACCGACGGGTCGGCTGTCCGCTCGAGGCGGACCACGCCCAGTCTTTCCTGAAAGTCAGCGGTCTTTCCTGCCGTCAATGGTCTTTCCCATCGTCATCCCTCACTTCTGTTGCCGGGCTGTGATGGATTGGCCCCGTGCGGCATTTCTGCTCACGATGACTCTTCACTCATCTGATCGAGATCAGGCGGCGAGAGCGAACTGCTCATCGGCAATTCTTTGGTTTCCCCGTTTAACGAGTCTGAGAAACTCGGGTCGCAAACTCGAACAGCGTTACTGACGTCGAAACCAGTCAGCCCCTCGTGTTCGATATGTAGAACCTCATCCTACCGGGCCAAGCGTCGATCCGGGGACGAGGTCGGGACGTGCGCACCCACCCGGTGTCAGCGGCTCTCGCCGGCAACACCGACCTGGTCGAGTACCGTGTCGTCGTCGTTGTGGCTGTGGGTGAAGCCCAGGTCGCGTTCGATGGCGATCGTCTCGTCGGGTCGGAACGCGAGGATGTAGGCGCGACGGAACCCGGCCGTGGAGTTGCCGCCCGATCCGTGCAGGACGCGCTCGTTGTGGACGGTGACATCGCCGCGCGAGATCGGCACGTCGACCACCTCGTCGCCGGGGCGGAGGCCCGTGCCGAGGGCGTGGGACTCGCCGCGATCGCCGTACTGGGGAACGTGCGGTCGAAGCGTGGGCTCGGCGACGGTGCCGGGCACGAATCGCATGCAACCGTTCTCGACCGTCGAGTCGTCGATCGCGAGCCACAGCGTCGCTGTTCGCGTATCCGGCGTGTCGGGCCAGTACGCCATGTCCTGATGCCACGCGAACACGGCATCATCCTTGAACGGTTGCTTTGCGAGCAACTGGTCGTAGTCGATCGACATGCCGTCACCGCATAACTGTCGGGCGACCGAAGCGGCTCGCCGTTCGAACACGTTGCCGCGCCACGGCGGGAAGTACCGCCGGGGGAGCATCACGTTGATGATCGAGAAGTCGTCCGGGTCACGGCCGTAGTCTCCGGCCATGTCACAGTAGTCCTTGCCCGGGACCTCGATCTCGCGGTGCAGGAACCGGTCGTAGTCGGTTTCGAGTTCGGCCACTTCGTGTTCGCCCAGCAGGCCGCGCAGGTGCACGTAGCCGCGCGTGCGGAAGTGCTCGCGCTCGGCGTCGCTGACCCGGTACTCGTCGCCGTCGATGCGGTCGTCCACGCTCGTCAGGCTAGATCGAAATGGTGGCGTCGGACGACCTCACGCCGATCCCGACGGCGCTCGCCTCGGTCGGCATCATCGAAAACCTCTCCCAACTGACTCAAATATGCTGATGTGTGCTGTATCATGATCACATGTTGTTGGTAGATCTCATCGGGATCCAAGTGGATCCGGGCACGGGGGCCGCGGTCCTCGTGCTGCGCGAGCACGAGGCACCCAACCGCCTGCTGCCGATCATCGTCGGGGGAGCCGAGGCAACCGCGATCGCGATCGCGGCAAGCGGGCAGCACGCCCCGCGCCCGATGACGCACGACGTCATGGCAACGCTGGTCGACAGCTTCGATGCACACGTCGATGCGGCCGAGGTGACCGAGCTCCGCGACGGAGCGTTCGTCGCCAATCTGACGTTGAGCGGACCGATGGGCGAACGTCGTCTCGACACGCGTCCGTCCGATGCCATTGCGCTCGCGATGCGGCTGAACGCACCTCTCTTCGTGAGCGAGGACGTGCTCGATGCGGCCGGAACACTGCCGGTCGTCGAACTCGACGACGACGAGATCGATGCGGAGGTCGGCGAGTTCCGCGACTTCCTCGCCGAACTCGATCCCGCCGACTTCATCTCCGACTTTCCACCCCCGACCGGACCGCCGATCGAGGACCCCATCGGATGCGGCGACCTCGACGGGGAGCACACGGAGGACTGACACCGCGATGGATCGCTTCACCGTCCCCACCTCGTACTGGCACCCACTCGACGACGGCCGGATCCAGTGCGACGTCTGCCCTCGCGCGTGCAAGTTGCGCGAGGGGCAGCGGGGAGTGTGCTTCGTTCGCGCTCGCGAGGACGACGGGGTCGTGCTGACCACCTACGGGCGATCCAGTGGCTTCTGCGTCGATCCGATCGAGAAGAAGCCCCTCAACCACTTCCATCCCGGATCGGCCGTGTTCTCCTTCGGAACGGCCGGCTGCAACCTGGCATGTCGCTTCTGCCAGAACTGGGACATCTCGAAGTCCAAGGAGATCGACACCCTCGCCGACGAGGCGTCACCGGAGACCATCGCACGCACCGCCGTCGAACTCGGGTGCCGGAGCGTCGCGTTCACCTACAACGACCCCACGATCTTCATGGAGTACGCGATCGACGTCGCCGATGCCTGCCGTGACGTCGGAGTCGCGGCCGTTGCCGTCACAGCCGGCTACATGTGTCCCGAGCCGCGGGCAGAGTTCTACCGACATCTCGACGCTGCCAACGTGGACCTCAAGGGGTTCACCGAGGACTTCTACAAGCACACTTGTGGAGCAGAACTCGGAGCAGTGCTGGAGACCCTCGAGTACCTCGCGACGACCGACGTCTGGTTCGAGCTCACGACGTTGCTGATCCCGGGCATGAACGACACCGACGACGAACTCGACAGGATGACCACCTGGGTGGTCGATCATCTCGGCCCCGACGTGCCGATGCATTTCACGGCGTTCCATCCCGACTACCGGATGCTCGACCGCTCGCCGACACCGCCGTCGACGTTGACCCGTGCGAGGGGGATCGCCATGGCGAACGGCGTCCGGTATGCATACACCGGCAACGTGCGAGATCCCGAGGGAGGCAGCACCCACTGTCACGGTTGTGGCGAGCGGGTGATCGAGCGGGACCGCTACCTCATCGGTGACTACCGCCTCGACGACACGGGACACTGCCGGGCGTGTGGCACGGCGATCCCCGGTGTGTTCCAGGGGGCGCCCGGTGGATGGGGCCCCCGCCGACAGCCGGTCGTGCTCAGCCGTCGCGGTTCGAACGAGGGGTCGTCATGACAGCCGAGCCTCTCACCGTCCGGCCGCCTGCGGTGGCGGGGACGTTCTACCCGTCCACCTCCGAGGCCGTGCGTGGATCCCTCCGCGATGCGTTCGCCGACGCAGTCGAGTGCCCGGCGGACGCGCCGGTCCCCGAAGCGATCGTCGTCCCGCACGCCGGCTGGGTGTACAGCGGCGCAATCGCAGCGAGTGCCTACGCGCGGATCGCGTCGGGGCACACCACGATCCGCCGGGTCGTGTTGCTCGGGCCCAGTCACCGTGTGCCGATCCGTGGACTTGCTGTGCCGAGTGTCGATGCCTTCGAGACACCGCTCGGACTGGTCCCGCTCGATGCGCCCGGCCGCGCCGCGATTCTCCGGCATCCGGCCGTCCACATCGACGACGGCGCCCACGCGCTCGAACACAGCCTCGAGGTGCAGCTGCCTTTCCTGCAGTCGGTGCTGGACGACTTCACGCTGTTGCCGTTGTCGGTGGGGGACGCGACGATCGAAGACGTCGCCGCGGTGCTCGATGAATGCTGGGGAGGTCCGGAAACGCTCGTGGTGATCAGCACCGACCTGTCGCACTACCACCGCTACGACGACGCCGTCGGCCTCGACGCGCGCACGGCGGCGGCGATCGTGGCCCGCCGCCCGGACGCGGTGCGTGATGTGGACGCCTGCGGAGCGCGACCGCTCCGTGGACTGCTGCGATGTGCGGTCGAGCGAGGCCTCGCCGTCGAGCAGCTCGATGTTCGCAACTCCGGCGACACCGCCGGAGACCGCCACCGCGTCGTCGGATACGGAGCGTTCACCGTTGGGTGAGGCAGCGACGATCCGACCGGTCGGCGCGATCGCCGGCGAGCAACTGCTCGACGTTGCCGATCGAGTCATCGTCGCGGGGCTCGACCACCGTCGTCCGCTCGTCCCCGACCCTTCGGGCTTCCACGTCGATCTCCACCAGGAGCTCGGTGCGTTCGTGACCCTCAACGTACGCGGTCAGCTCAACGGGTGCATCGGATCGATCGAGGGCGTCGAGCCACTCGGCCTCGCCGTTGCGCGACATGCATGGTCGGCTGCCTTTACCGACCCGCGTCTGCCGCCACTGCGCCGGGTGGACTACACGCACCTCGACATCGAGGTGTCGGTCCTGTCGCCGCTCTCGCCGCTCCCCGCGGATGCGCGCAACGACCTGCTCGGCGCGTTGCGTCCGGGTGTCGACGGGCTTCTCATCGGCGCCGGTTCGCGGCGGGCGGTGTTCCTCCCGTCGGTCTGGGAACAGTTGCCGTCGGCCGACATGTTCGTCGACCATCTCCTCCGCAAAGCAGGGCTCGCCCCGGATGTGTGGCCGGACGATCTTCGGGCACAGCGATTCACCGCCCAGAAGATCAGGCGAGACGACGGGGATGCCGAATCGAGCTGAGGCACGGACGCCGGATGGGACGCGCGGCCCGACGTGTCCTGGCGACCGAACGATGCGCACGCGCAGATGGCGATCAGCGCCTCGGTGACTCTCAGATCGCGCGGGCGACCGCGGCGGCCCGATGGATCGCGGGGAGGACGCCGTTGGTTCCGGTGACGTCGCCGACGTGGTGGACGGTCCAGCGACCGCCGGCGTCTGCGAGGCACTCACCGAGTTCGCGGTTGGGGTGCCCGTAGGTGACGATCACGACCGTGGCCGCCGCGACGGTACGGACTCGTTCGGTGAACGCGACACCGATGTCGACGGCGTCGGGTCGGATCTCGAGAAGGTGGTGGCCGCCGACGAAATCGAATGCGCCCGACATCAGCCGCTCCTTCGCCGCGGCCACGGTGGCGGGTGGATAGGGGAGTGCCGAGCCGATTGCGTCGTGTCGGCCGACCATCGTGACGGACAGCCCGGCGTCGAGGAGTGCGTCGGCCACGGAGATCGCCTCGAACGTTCCGGTGTCGTCGTAGACGAGGGCCGGCCCGACGAGGTCGGCGCGTCCGCCGAAGCCGAAGACGTCCCATGACGTGACGACGTGGGCCAGATCGTGACCGGGCACCGGGTCGATGGGTGTGGAGAGCTGGAAACCGTCGCGTCGCGGGGAGATCCCGGTGGCCAGGATCACCTCGTCGGGATCGATGTCGGCGACGAGGTCGGGATCGACCATGGTCGCCAACCGGATCGTGACCCCGAGCCGCTCGATCTCACTCGTCAACCACTCGGTGATCGCCCCGATGTCGCTGCGGTGGGGAGCGGTCGCGGCGATCGCCACCTGTCCGCCGAGTCGTCGGGTCGATTCGTACAGGTGCACCTCGTGGCCGCGCAACGCGGCTGTCCGTGCCGCCTCGAGCCCGGCCGGCCCGCCGCCGACGACGAGCACCCGCTTCGGAGTCGGTGCCGGACCGGGTGGATCGAAGCTGACGGTCGTCTCCCGGGCGGCGGCGACGTTGACGACGCAACCGAGGACGCCGGTCGACATGAGCTGGCCGACACAGCCGATGTTCGAACCGATGCAGGGCCGGACCCGGTCGGCCTCGCCCCGCGCGGACTTCGTCACGAGTTCGGGGTCGGCGATCAGCGCGCGCACCATCGAGACCATGTCGGCTGCACCTCGGGCGACGATGTGCTCGGCATCGTCGAGGGTCATGATCCGTCCCACGACCATCGTGGGCTTCGTGAGCCCGGCGGTGATGCGCGAGTTGGCGGGCATCTCGTTGGCGAGCGGCTCGTCCATCGGGGCCAGCAGCTTGTAGAAGCGCCAGTACGAGCCCATGTGGAGCGAGACGTAGTCGACGGAGGGCTCGACGATCCGGGCGATCTCCGCAATGTCCTCGGGAGACAGCCCACCGGGGATGTACTCCTCGTTCGGCAGTCGGACACCGACGAGGTAGTCGTTGCCGACGGCGTCGCGGATGCTGGCCAGGATCTCCATCAGGAACCGCATCCGGTTCTGCAGCGATCCGCCGTACTCGTCGTCGCGGGTGTTGTTCGCCGGCGACAGGAACTGCTCGATCAGGTATCCCGATGATGCGTGGATGTCGACGCCATCGAGTCCGCCCTCGCGGCATCGGCGGGCGGCGGCCCCGAATGCCTCGACCATCTCGGCGATGTCGGAGGTCGACATCGCCGTCGGGATGCCTCCGACCATCGGGTTCGGGATCGCACTCGCTGATACCTGTGTCGCGGCCTTCTTCGGTCGGGTCGCCGCGCCGGGGTGGTAGATCTGCTGCAGCAGCGCCATTCCGTGACGGTGCATCCGCCCGGAGATCTCTCGATAGAAGGGGATGCAGTCGTCGCTGTGGAGCGGAATCGGGCTCGGGGCGTCGGCGTGAACGCCCGTCGCCTCCAGGGTGCTCAGCGCGACGCCGCCCGCGGCTCGCGCCTCGTGGTAGGCGATCAACCGCTCGCCGGTCATCAACGTGCCGTGGGCTGATCGCACGATCCGGTTCTTGAGCGTCACGGGCCCGACCTCGAGAGGTGTGAACAGATGCTCGTAGCGATGCGACACGGTCACTCCTCGGCGGTCGTCGTGCTCCTCCCCGTGCCGACCATAGGACACGCCCGTGATGGGGGTGCGGTCGGACACGCCCGCGCGCTCACGTGGTCGGAGGTTCCGTGATCGAGTTCAGTCTGACTCTCCCGCGCTTCCGCGACGAGGACGAGCCGCAGCCGTACCGGCGGACCTTCGACTTCTGTCGCACCGTCGACGAGCTCGGCTACTCGGGAGGGTTCATCGGACACCACTCCTTCTCTCCCGAGGTGCTCGACGAGTCGGCGCCGTTCGTGTTGCTCTCGGCCATCGCCGCCCACACCGAACGGATGCGGCTCGGCACCGGCGTGTATCTCGCCGGGCTGCACCACCCGGCGAACATCTGCGAGCAGGTGTCGACCCTCGACCGGATCAGCAACGGCCGCGCCGTGCTCGGGGTCGGCACCGGCTACCGAGGTCGAGGCAGAGTGGTACGGCCGGGCGCTCGATTTCCACCGCTACTACTGGGCAGCCGGCACGAAGGGCGACGAGACCGACCCCGTTCTGCGACGTATCGCGAACGGGGATGACGTGTCGTACCGCGAGTGCGTCCACGACCGAGCGTTCGCCGGCACTCCCGACGTCGTCGTCGACGAGATCCGTCGCCGGCACGACGCCGTCGGTTTCGACGAGTGCTGCCTGGTCTTCGCCACCGGCCGCGAGCCGACCACCCCCGAGTTGCTGACTGGCGCCGCCACCCTCTTCGCCGACGCGGTGTTCCCCGCCTTCGGTTGATCCGGCCCGCCGATGTCGACGCCACCCGCGCATCGGCCGACCCGGCTCGTCCGGTGCGGCGACTCCGCCCGATGCGCCGGCACGCCGGGGACGCCGGTCCGGTTCAGTCGTTGGCGTACTTCTGGGCTCGGTTGAACGCCGTCTCGATCTCGCGGTCGGCGTCGCGCTCGGCCATGTTCTGACGCTTGTCGCCCTTGGTGCGACCCTTCGCCAGTCCGAGTTCGATCTTGGCCCGGCCGTTCTTCCAGTAGAGCCGCAACGGGACGATGGTCAAGCCGCCCTGGGCCGTCCGCATGTCGAGTTTGTCGATCTCGGCGCGGTTGAGCAGCAACTTGCGCTCGCGGTCGGGGTCGTGCGCGCCGAAACCGATTGCGTTCGTGTACGGCGGAATGTGGATGCCGTCGATCCACATCTCGCCGCGCCGGACCCGTGCGTAGCCCTCCGCGATCTGGGCGTTGCCCTCGCGCAGGCTCTTCACCTCACTGCCCGTCAGCACCATCCCGGCCTCGTACGTGTCGAGGATGTCGTAGTCGCGATGGGCGCGCTTGTAGCTGGCGATCAGTTGCGTACCGTCGGTCGGCTTCGCCTTCTTGGTCTTCTTGCCCTTCTTCGCCATCAGAGCGTCGAGGGTACCGACCCGGCGCGATCGCTACGCTCGCCGACGTGCTCCAGGTGACCCGCGACGTGTACGCCCGCCTCGTCGGACTCGCGCTCGACGAGTACCCGCTCGAGGCGTGTGGCCTGCTCGCCGGGCCGCTCTCGGCGATGGGCGGACCCGGAGACTCGGCGCAGGTGTTCTACCCGTGCCGCAACGACGCCGCATCGGCGCGGGTCTACACGGTCAACCCGAAGGACTTCATGCACGCCGAGATGGATGCCGATGATCGCGACTGGGAGATCAACGGTGTCGTCCACTCCCACACCCACTCCGAGCCGTACCCCAGCCCGACCGACGTGGCGGCTGCCGTGTCGCCCGACTGGCACTACGTGATCGTCAGCCTCAAGCGCGACGCGCCGGAGGCACGCAGCTACCGCATCGTCGACGGCGACATCGTCGCCGAGCCGCTCGTCGTCATCTGAGGATTTCGAGCTCGACCGGTCACAGATCCCGGGGTGCGGGTAGAATCCTGACCAATCAGATCGGATTCATCGGAATGCCACCGGTGGGAGCGAGGTTGGAGCAAGAGATGACGATGTTGACGCACACACCCACGCAGATCCCGATGCCGGCCACCAGGCATGCCAACGTGCTGGAGATGATCGGCAACACCCCACTCGTCGACGTGTCGAACCTGTCGCCGAACCCCGACGTCCGGATCCTCGCCAAGATGGAGATGCAGAACCCGTTCGGATCGGTCAAGGACCGCATTGCGAAGAACATGATCGAGACGGCCGAGGCCGACGGTCGCCTGCGTCCCGGCCAGACCATCCTCGAGCCGTCGTCGGGCAACACCGGCATCGCGCTCGCCGCGATCGCCCAGCTCAAGGGGTATCCGATCAAGATCATGATGCCGACGTCGGTGTCGATCGAGCGCCGCCAGATGCTCGAGATCTTCGGTGCCGAGATCATCCTCACGCCGGGGGAGGAGGGGTCGAACGGTGCGGTGGCGCGGGCGAAGGTGCTCGCCGACGAACATCCCGAATGGTTCTTCCCGTACCAGTACGCCAACGACTCGAACCCGCGGGCGCACTACGAGGGCACCGGCCCGGAGATCGTGCGCGACGCCCCCGAGATCACCCACTTCGTCGCGGGGCTCGGGACGAGCGGCACGCTGATGGGCACGGGTACGTATCTCAAGGAGTACGACCCGACGATCCAGATCGTCGCCGTCGAGCCGCCGCTCGGCGAGCGGGTCGAGGGGCTCCGCAACATCGGCGAGGGCTACATCCCGCCGGTGTTCGAGGACTGGAACGGTTACGAGATTCTCGACCGCAAGCGTGTCGTGCGACCACGCGAGTCGATCGAATGGACCCGTCGCCTGGTCAAGGAATGCGGGATCTTCGCGGGGATCTCCGCCGGGGCCGCGCTCGCCGGAGCGGCGAAGGTCGCGGACCAGATCACGTCCGGGACGATCGTGTTCATCGTCTGCGACGGAGGGTGGAAGTACCTGTCCACGGGTGCCTACACCGACGACCTCGACGTGGCCGAGGCGAACGCCGAGCAGATCATCTACTTCTGAGTCGTCTGCCGGGCCCTCTCGGGCGGTGATGTCGACGACGTCTCAAGCTTTCATGCGGCGGAGCCGATGAAACGAGCGTGTCCGACGACGTTCCGACATCTGAATCGCGCTGGCCGGAGCTGGCCGCTCTCGACGGCTTCTGGGATGCCGACGAGACGCCACCACGGGGCGTCCCACGTCTCGATGTCGAGGACGTCGACGACGATCCGACGCCGGTGAACGCCCCACGGCCGGTGTTCGATCCGACGTTGCCTCCTCCGTCGACCGCGCCCGTTGCGGGTCCGCCGCCCGTCGCTCTCGCCCGATCGCCTGCATCGCGCGCCCGGGTTCCACCCGCGTCGACACCAGCGACCGGAGCCGCGTCGCAGGGTCGGCGTCGCTGGCCGCGGCGAATCGGGTCCACCGCGATCGTCACCGGCGTCCTGCTCGCCGGTGCGTGCGGGTGGCGATCCACACGACTGCGCCGGAGAGGATCGACCGGGAAATCGCGCCTTCGGATGCAGCGGTTCCCGACTCGACGAACTCGCGCGGCGACTGATCGTGGCCGGATCTCAAGATCCTCTCTCGACGCGCCGATGATCCTCTGTGTCTGAGAAATCGCCGCCAGGTCTCGACGAGATCCATGGATCGCTGACCGCCCCGCTCCTCCCGTCGCTCCAAGGCAGTGAAGTCCTCGCCGCGCCCGCCGCGCCGCTGAGGCCGAAGAACCCGACGCTCCCGACGCTCAGTTGGGACCCGACAGCGCCGGCCGGCGTCGTGTCTGCGCCGCCGCCGCCCGCCACGGACCCGGGGCCACAGGTCGTGAACCGAGAGCCTCTGGCTCCCGAACCGCCCAACGAGGTCCCGCAGCCGTCCGTGCCGGTCGTCGGCGAGCCACCCGCCAGCCCGATGACGACGAGCGACTCGCCGCCCCCGGCGGTCGCCGACGCCCAGGCGCCGGAACCCCCACCGACGCCGATACCGGCCACGGTCCCGGCCGACCCGGGTCAGATGGCCCCGTCGTTGCCCGCCGTGGTACCCGCGGTCTCGCCCGCTTCGGGAATGCCGGCATTCGCGCCCCAGTTCGAGCCGCCGACCGCCGAGGCGCGCCCGCGCCGCCGCGTCCGAGAATCGGTCGGCGCCATCGTGAGGACGGTGCTGATCGCCGCGCTCGTCGCCGGAGCCGTCTTCGCGGGTCGCTACGCCTGGCAGTGGAACCAGGACCGCGAGGCCGACACCGTCGCCGCCGAGGTGCTCCCCGCAACCCCGGTTCCTGCGGTCGACGCTCGGTTCGTCGAGTTTCGCCGGGGTGTCGCCCCTCCCGTGTCCGCGCACGTCGACCTCGCCTCCGGCGACTTCGTGGCGGACATCTCCACGGCACGAGTCGCCCGTCGCGGCGCCCAGTACTGGATGGGTGGCGCGGCCGACGGAGTGTGGATGCCGGCATCCGCCGAGTTCCTCGTCGATGCGGCCGATGCCATCGCAACGGTCGAGCAGGCCGCGCTGGTGATGGTCTCCGACGTGCTCCCCGTCGAGGTGTACCCGTATGCGACGGTGGCCGACGATGAGGTGGTCGCCCTCCCGGGTCGGGCCATCGATGGACCGGAAGTGATCGAGCTGTCGGCGCCGGACGAGGCCGGGACCGACGATGTCACCGATGGCCGACCGGTGGCGCCGCAGGTCGTCGGCGAGGTCGTCGTGCGCCACCTGACCGTCACCGTGGACGGTCTCGCGCTCCGGTCGGCAGACCCGTTGCTCGCAGCGTCGTCGGGGCTCGGCGCCGACTCGTCGTTCGTCATCGAGATCTGGATCGACCCGACCGGCGTCGTGCGGAAGATGTCGACGTCCGCCGACCTACCCGGCCTCGCAGCGACGTACGAGCTGGTGTCGACGTCGCTGGACGGGCCAGGGCCACTCGACGACCTCGCCCTCCCGGACTCTCCACCCGCACCGCCGAGCGACGAGGTGGCCGGATGAGCGCCGTGCTCCGCCTCCTGCGTCTCGCCGTCGTGGTCGCCGCCGGGGTCGCGGCGTGGTTCGGCTACGAGGAGTTCGCTGCCGCCCAGGACTCGCAGGACCAGGTCGAGGTGGCCGACGCGGTCGACTCGGGGCCGGGAGTCGCGGCTCCGTGGGCCGGTCTGGGACTCGTCGTGTCGGACGCCATCTGGGACGGGCCGACCCTCACGACGACGCAACGCGCCGGCGACGTCGAGCGGCATTCGATGATCGTCGACCCGCGGGTCGGGCGTGTCCAACTGTCGCTGTTCGATGGCCAGGGGCTACCGGTGGGTGTTGCCGAGCTGGACTCGAACGAGGCCTTCGTTGCGTCGACCGACGGAACGTGGGAGCAGGCGAGGCCGGACGGGTTGGTCTCCGAGTCGGTCCTCCGTTCGATGGTGGCCGACGCCGCGCCGCGGACGCTCACCGATCTCGTTCCCGAGGCGTTGTGGCCGTTCGCGGAGGTGGTCGCCGATCGTCCGGGCGAGGCATCGGCGCCGACACGTGTCCTGACGATTCGCATCTACGGTGGGGCGTTCGCAGCGGACGAGCCCGCGCTCGCCGCGCAGTGGCGGAGCACCGCTGACCCGGTGGTTCGACGGGGCCGGGTGGAGATCGAGGTGGAGGTCGATCAGCAGGGCAACGTGGTCGGTCTCCGAACCCTCCCACCCGACGAGGACGTGCAGTACCGCTTCGGGCCGGCCTCCCCTCCACCGATGTTCCAGGCGCCGTTCGTCGACTGACCGGCAAGTACCCTCGCAGCCGATGAGTGGTCCGATCGGGATGTTCGACTCCGGCTTCGGCGGGTTGACGGTGGCCCGCGCCGTGATCGACCTGCTCCCGCTCGAGGACATGGTGTACATCGGCGACACGGGTCGATATCCGTACGGGTCGAAGCCGCTCGCCGACGTACGCACCTACGCCACCGAACTCGCCCGCAGCCTGATCTCGGACTTCGGTGCGAAGGCGATCGTCGTCGCCTGCAACACCGCGACCGCGGCCGGCCTCGACGAACTCCGAGCCGAGGTCGACGTGCCGGTGATCGACGTGATCAGCCCCGGTGCGAAATCGCTCGTGGCCACCACGACCACAGGCCACGTCGGCGTGATCGGTACGGTCGGCACGATCTCGTCGGGAGCGTACGTCCGGAGCATCGCCGAGACCGGTGTGCCCGTCAGCCTGACCAGCGCCGCCTGTCCGGGATTCGTCGAATTCGTCGAACGCGGTCAGACGACCGGCGACGAGGTCACCGTACTCGCCGAGCGGTTGCTGGCGCCGGTGGTCGAGGCGAACGTCGATGCGCTGCTCCTGGGATGCACCCACTATCCGTTCCTCGCCCGAACCATCGGCGAGGTGATGGGTCCCTCGGTCACCCTGGTCAGTTCGGCCGACGAAACGGCGTTCGCGGTTCGGCGGCGACTCGGTGAAGCCGGGCTGCTCCGCGAATCCGGCGGTCGCGGCGTGCACCGGTTCGCATCGAGTGGCGACATCGACGTCTTCCGCGACCTCGGCGCTCGCCTGCTCGGGCCGGAACTCGACTCCACCGTGCCCTGGCCGCCACCCCGCTGAGACGGCCTCCGGCGCGCGTGGAGATAGGTTCGCCTCCATGATGAGACCTGACGGCCGCCGCGCCGACGAACTCCGCCCGATCACGTTCGAACGCGACTTCACCGAGATGGCCGATGGCTCGGTGCTCGTGAGTTTCGGGCAGACCCGCGTGCTGTGCACGGCGAGTGTCGACGACGACGTCCCGCGCTGGATGCGCAACTCGGGCAAGGGATGGGTCACCGCCGAGTACTCGATGCTGCCGGGAGCGTCTCCGGAGCGGATCGCGCGCGAGGCCGCCAAGGGCAAGCAGAGCGGTCGCACCGTCGAGATCCAGCGGCTGATCGCACGATCGCTGCGCGCCGCGTGCGACATGACCGTTCTCGGCGAACGTCAGGTGACCGTCGACTGCGACGTCCTCCAGGCCGACGGTGGCACACGGACGGCGAGCATCTGTGGTGGCTTCGTGGCGTTGCACGATGCACTGCAGCGGATCGTCGATCGCGGCGAACTGGGTCGGAACCCGCTCCATTCGTTCTGTGCGGCGATCAGCGTCGGCATCGTCGACGGCGCTCCGGTTCTCGATCTTCCGTACGTCGAGGATTCGGCCGCCGAGGTCGACATGAACGTGGTGATGCTCCAGAGCAACACCGACGGGCAACCGACGGGCGAGGCGCGGTTCGTCGAGGTGCAGGGCACGGCGGAAGGGATGGCGTTCTCGCGGTCGGAGCTCGACGCACTGCTCGGTCTCGCCGAGGGAGGCCTGACCACCATCGCCGCGATGCAGGCGGAGCTCCTCGCAGAACCGCCGACGGCTCGCCCAGCTGTTCGATGAGAGCGCTCCGGCAGTTCGTGTGCGCCTCGGCGAACCCGGACAAGGTCGCCGAGATCCGCGATCTGCTTGCCGGGGTCGTCGACCTCGTGCCGAGGCCGGCCGACGTCCCCGACGTCGTCGAGGACGCCGACACGTTGGTCGGCAACGCCCGCCTGAAGGCCGCGGCGATCGTCGAGGCGACCGGTCTTCCCGCGGTTGCCGACGACACAGGTCTCGAAGTCGTCGCCCTCGGTGGAGCACCCGGCGTGTACACCGCTCGATACGCCGGCGAGGGCGCCACGTACGCCGACAACCGCGGCAAGATGCTGGCCGAATTGGACGGCGTCACCGACCGCCGCGCCGCGTTCAGGACCGTTGCGGTGGTTCGCTGGCCGGACGGTGGTGAGGTGAGCGTGGAGGGGGTCTGCGAGGGCACCATCGCGACAGCGGAGCGCGGAGACGGCGGGTTCGGATACGACGCGATCTTCGTTCCCTCCGAGGGAGGTGGCCTCACGTTCTCGGAGATGGACGCGGCGGCCAAACATGCGATCTCGCACCGCGGTCGGGCCTTTCGTCTGCTACTCGAAGCACTCATCCCTCCGCCGGCTTGACGGTCACCACGAACGCGACATGGTCGGTGCCCGGAAGACGGAAGTCGTCGATGTCGGTCGAGACGAGTCCGTTTCCGGTCAGTGCGTGGTCGAGGCGGACGAACGGTGGGACGAACTCGTTGGTCGGCCACGACGCGGACCAACCCCGGCCGTTCGCCATGTGCGCGTCGGTGAACCCTCGGCGCAGGATGTCGCGGAACGCCGGATGCCAGTACGAGGCGTTGAAGTCACCGATCACGAGCGTCGGCCCCCCGGCATCATCGGCCGACTCGCCGATCAGTGCGAGGTCCTCCTGCCATCCGTCGTGATCGAGGATCGGCGTCGGAGGGTGCACTGCGAAGAGGCGAATCGGCCCGTCGGGACCGTCCACCGAAGCGTCGACCGTGTAGTTGGTCGTGTCGATCCGGTCGTTCTCGGTGGCGGGATACTTCGACCAGACGGCCATCCCGCCGGCGTACCGGCCGTCCCGATTGGCGCGGTACGGGTACCGCGTGGCGAGCGGGTGGGCGAGCAGCGTCGTCTGGTGCTCGTACGTGTACTCGCTGAAGACGATCACGTCGGCATCGATGTCGACGAGTTCGTCGGCCAGTTCGTCGACGCGCTCGTTGCTGTAGAGCAGGTTCACCGCGGCAGCTCGGAGTCCGGTCGCTCCCGGCTGCACGGGGGGCTGACCGGGTGGGAACACGAGCGGGGTCGCGAGCAGCAGGGCGCCGACCCCGACCCCGGCTGCCGCCGCGGCGAGTGCGTCGCGCTCCGCCCAGACCGCACCGGCTGCGACGATCACCATGAGGGGGATGCCGTACGGCGTGAGCGGTTGCAGTGTCGAGACGATGCGACCTCCGTTCCATCCGAACGCCTGGGTGATCATCACCGCGCCGACACTCGCCACCACACCCCATCCGATGAGTTCGCCGGCGCGTCGGCCGGGGTGTCCATCACTCATCACCGGGGAGGCTAGAACGCGCGCGGGGGAATCGGGGCGGACGGACCGGGACGCGAGAACGGCGCCCGTCCGGTCCTAGGGTGATGGAGCGTTCGCCGGCGTAGCCCAATCGGCAGAGGCACGGTCTTTAGGTGGCCGTCAGTGTGGGTTCGAGTCCCACCGTCGGCACGACTCGTCGGGACATCCCTGCTCAAGGTCGTCTCCGGCGGTGCCGATGACGACCCTGCATGCCAGAACAGCGACGACATGGGGGCCTTCCGCTCGCGGTCTACGTCGTCGCGTTGCTCCTCATTCCGTTGACGGCCGTGGGGTGGTTCAGTATCCGGGAGGTCGATCGCAACAACGTGGCCACCGAGCGGTCGGTTGCGATCGCAGGAGCCGTGGCCCAGAGATCGGCGGCTGCTGCGACGCTCATCCCGCTCGAGACCGAGCAGCTCGTGTCACTCGCCCTGGTCGATGCCGACGAGGACTCGGCGGAGGCCGATCTCTTCCGCGAGATGCTCGCGAGGGTCCGCCCCGAGGTCGATCAGGTGCTCGCTCTACTCGATCAGACGCTCCGCCGCGACAAGACGTCCAACACCGCATCGATCGAGGCGCTCCGTCAGGCGTCGATGCTGCTCGCCGCCGAACGCGAGCGCATCGACGCGGGTAGCGCGACGGTCAACGGTGTCGAGTCGGCATTCGAGGTCGTCGCCGACCAGGCCGCCGACGCGCTCTCGGAAACGGACGCGGTGCTGTCCACCATCGACTTCGGATCGTCGAGTGCCGTCGACCTGGCCAGCAACCTCCTCCTCGCGAGTGCCCTCGCCGAGACCGCGCGAGACCAACTGCGCGGCGAGGGGATGGCGATCCTCGGGTTCGACCGGATGACCGAGATCGAGATGATGGCGGGTCCGGTCCGACACGAGGACGCGTTGTCGGAGGCCTTCGTGGTCGATCCACCGGCGATTCAGAGGCTGAGCGCCGCCCACGCGGGTCTCCGCAACTCGACGGACGCATCGGCGACCGATGCGCTGCTCCGTCAGATCGACTATGCCCGAGACGTCGACGCGTTCGCGGCGAGCGAACGGGCCGCAGCGGTCGCCGCGATCGACGCGTGGGCTCTCGAAGCGCGAAGCCGCAACGAGAACACGCTGCTGTTGCTGATCGGCATCGGGATCGGATCCCTGCTCTTCGGATTCGTGGTGCTGCGGTCGTTCGCCAGCCCGCTGACCCGGCTGCGCCTGCAAGCCGAACGGATCAGCAGGGGTGAGCTGAACGCCGAACCACTTCCCGTTGCCGGGCCGAGCGACGTCCGGAAGGTGACGGGCGCCATCAACGACATGGCCAGCACGTTGTCGCTCGTCGAGGACCACATGGATGCTCTGGCCCTCGCAGAACTCAACGAGCTTCCCAAACTCGATGTGCTGCCCGGTCATGTCGGCTCGACGATGAAGGCGTCGATGGAACGCGTCGTCGCGCTCACCGCACGCCTGCAGATGAGCGAGTCCCGCCTGGCCGAAGAGGCACGCATCGACAATCTGACCGGCCTCCCGAACCGGTTCGCCGTTCTCGAGTACCTCGAGCGGATGTTGAGCGCGCTCGCCGCGACCTCGGGCGGTCCGGGTCAGGCTCTCGCCAGCGGCGTGATGTTCCTCGACGTCGACGGGTTCAAGAGCGTCAACGACACGCACGGTCACGCGGTCGGCGACGTGGTTCTCCGCGACATCGCGCAGCGTCTTCGGGGTTCGATCCGCGACGTCGACTTCGTGGCTCGTCTCGGCGGCGACGAATTCCTCGTGATCGTCTCCGACGTCAACGATCCCGATCGGCTCGTCGGCTTCGGCGAGCGGATGATCCGAGAGATCGAACAGCCGTACACCATCGGCGACCAGTTGTTCGCCGTGTCGGCGAGCGTCGGCGCCACGATGGTCGAGACCGGCGACGAGCCCCTCTCGTTGATCGAGCGGGCCGATGCTGCGGTGTACCAGGCCAAGCGCCGGGGCCGACGCCGCGTGGAGATGTTCGACAAGGAGCTGCAGCGCTCGATCGAGCATCAGGCCGAGCTGGAACTCGCGCTCCGCCAGGCGATCCAGCACGGCGAACTGCGGATGTACCTCCAGCCGCTCGCCGATCTCAACACGGGGCTCCCCTCGGGCGCAGAGGCGCTGGTTCGATGGGAACGACCGGGCGTGGGCCTGGTGTCACCGAACGACTTCATCCCGATCGCCGAACGCTCCGGTCTCATCTTCGAACTCGAACGTTGGATGCTCGAGGCGGCGTGCCGTCGGATCGCCGAGTGGCGCCTCATGGGGCTCGGCGACGGGATGCGCCTCGCTGTGAACATCTCGGGCCGTCACCTGATCGAAGGCAACCTGATCGCCGACCTCGACGACGCGATCGCGGCCACCGGGGCGGACCCCAACCTGCTGGAGATCGAGCTGACCGAGTCCCAACTGCTCGACGACGTGGGTCGGGCCAGCACGGTCCTCGCGGGCGTGCGCGAGCGGGGTGTGAAGGTCGCGATCGACGATTTCGGAACCGGCTACTCGTCGATGACGTACCTCCAGAAACTGCCCGTGGACATCGTCAAGATCGACCGCAGCTTCATCAGCAGTGCGACGACCAACGACTTCGACTCGACGATCGTCGACACCGTGGTCACGCTGGCCCGGTCACTCGATCTCGACGTGGTGGCAGAGGGCATCGAGACCGTCGAGCAGCTCGCCTACGTGATCGACGCCGGCGTGGCTCTCGGGCAGGGATACCTCCTCGCCCGCCCGATGCCGGCGCACGCCGCCGAGGCCGTGATCTTCAACGGGCCGCTGTTCGACCGTGAACGGGTTCTGGCACAGGCTTGCGACCGCCAACCGTGGACGAACCATCTGCCGGTCGGCGCTCGCGTCGACGTGAACTGATTCGGCGCCGCTCGGTCAGTCGACCGGGATCCACGTGAGGGTCAACTGCACGACCTTCACGTCGCTCGACTCGAGCCCGACCTCGATGGTCGAGGAGTCATTGGCGAGATCCATCCACTTCCGATCGATCTCGATGATCTCGGAGGCGAGCTCTGCTTCGAGTGCTTCGAGGTCGTCCGTGAGTCGCTCGAGTTTGTTCTGGGCGGCGTCGACCCGCTCGCCGGCGGCACCGGTCCGCCCGCGACGTCGCGCCGCCGTGCCGGCATCGCCGAGCAGACCGCCGAGCAGGCCTCCCTTCGACTTGCTCCCGCCGAGCAGTCCGCCGAGCACGGATCCTGCCGTCGAGAGCAGTTCGGAATTGCGCGTGCTCTTCGACTGCTCCTCCAGCACGTCGATCCTGTCCTCCAGTCCGTCGATCTGATCGCGTAGTCGCTTGGCCCGGGTCTCGTACTTGTCACGCAGGCTCGCGATCTCGGCCTCCGCCCGGTCGTCGGCCGACTTCAGGCACCGTGCCTCGAACGCGTCCGCCTGCTCACCGGGTCGGCCGAACAGCTTCAGCCCCTGGTTCGACCGGATCTCGACTGTCGATGTACGGACCAGCTGGTCACGGATCGCCTTGTCGAGCGACGACCAGAACGTCTTGTTCGCGACCTTCGCCTCGGTGAGCCGGTACACGGGCATGTCGGGCGGAGTGGGCCGAAGGTCGCGATCGTCGTAGTCGACCCTCACCATCTGCGAGGCGTCGACCTGCTCGCCGAGAGGGAACAGCACGCACTCGAACTCGTCGTCATGGACGAGGTCGGCCCTGGCCTCGTCGTAGCGCAGACTCACCCGGGCCACGGCAGCGGCGGCGAGCCTCGTCCCACGCGAGTCACCACCGACCTCGGCCAGCCACGGTGACGCCACGTCCGCCCAGCGTACGGCGGTACCGTCGGCGACGTCGGGCATGACGGCGCTCTCGTCGTCGGCCAGGACCGGTTCGCCCGGTGCGGCACCGGGTACGGGGGTCGGCCGTCCGACGACACCGCTGCTCGGTGCCGGTGCGGCGGCAACCTCGACCTCGACGCGCTCGGCATCCATCAGTCGGCCGATCTGGTCGCGCGTCATCGGGCCCCGCAGGTACGACATCGCCCAGCGGGTCGTGAACACCTCCGGCCGGTCCTGGCCGGCGCGACGGAGCACGAACTCCCGCTTTCCGAGCCCCGAGATCGTGTCGCCGATCGCATCGACGTCGACGCCACCCGAGGCCGACGACATCCCGTCGAGCAGACGCGCCTTGTCGCGATCGGTCTGGAGTCGACCGATCATCCAGGTGCCCGCGTTGGAGATCGCCTTGTAGTCGATGTCGACCGGATTCTGGGTCGAGAGTACGACGCCGACGCCGAACGCGCGTGCCTGCTTCATCAACAGCATGATCGGCTTCTTCGTCGGTGGATTGGCGGTGGGCGGGAGGTATCCCGCGACCTCGTCCATGTAGAGCATCGCCCGTAGGTCGGTGGTCCCCGACTGGCGCCGCATCCACGTCACGAGCTTCGACAGCACGAGTGAGGTGACGAATTGACGTTCGTCGTCGGAGAGGTGGGCCGTCGTGATGATCGCGCACCGCGGCGCTCCCTGCGGTGTGAAGAGCATCGAGCCGATGTCGAGCGGCGGGCCGGCCGCCCAGGCGGCAAACGATGGCGATGCCAGCAGGCCGTTGAGCTGCATGGCCAACTTCATGCGGTCGGCCTCCGGGAAGAACTGGTCGAGTTCGAACACTCCGAGCTTGCGGATCGGTGGCGTTGCGATCATTCCGACGAGGGTCATCAGGTCGAGCGCTCGACCCTCGCTCCACGAGTGGTTGATCAGGTTCGAGAGCAGGATGTGTTCACGACTGGACAGCGGGTCCGCATCGACGCCGACGAGTCCGAGCAGGCCGGTCACGAAGCCCTCGATCTCGTCACCGACGACCTCCAGGTCGTTCATGTCGGGTGGGACCTGCAGCGAACCCACGATGTTGACGGGAACACCGGACTCCGAGCCGGGCGTGTAGATCGAGAAGTCGGTCCGCGACCTGAGTTCGCCGATGTCCGACCCCCCGAGGCCCCAGTCGGCGAGGCCCTTCGTCCAGAGTGCGGCTTGGTCGGCAGCGAACTGGTCGGGCGTCTTGCCCGCGTTCCTCGCCTGCGCATCGTCGATCCACGGTCGGAAATCGGTCGCGGCGAGATCGGGGAACGTGAGGCAGAGGTTGGTCAGATCCCCCTTCGGGTCGATCGCGATGACCGGGAGACCGGATCGGAGCGCCTCCTCGATCACGATCACCCCGAGACCGGTCTTGCCCGATCCGGTCATCCCGACGATCACGCCGTGCGTGGTGAGCTCGTCGGTCGCCACGCTGATGTGGCTCGTCGCGTCGTCGGTCGTACGGGCGTGCGTCGCGCCATCGATCGTCCCGCCGAGGAAGAGGTCTGCCATGGCGACGCACAGTACCGATCCCGATGCGGAGGTGCCATCTGCGCAGCGTCGGCCGGGCACGTACCATCGACACCATGACGTTCACAGGGTTTCCCGTCGAGGCGATCGAGTTCTACGAGCAACTCGGCGCCGACAACTCCAAGGCGTTCTGGGCCGAGAACAAACAGCGCTTCGTCGACGACGTGAAGACCCCGATGTCGGAGTTGACCGAGGCTCTCGACGACTTCGGGCCGTTCCACATGTTCCGTCCGCACAACGACCTGCGCTTCTCCAGGAACAAGCCGCCGTACAAGACCCATCAGGGCGCCTACGGCGAATCCGAGGGCGGCACCGGTCACTACGTCCAGTTCTCGGCCGATGGGCTGATGGCGGGGGCCGGGTACTACGCCATGGCCGGGGACCAGCTGCGACGGTTTCGCGACGCCGTCGTCGCGGATGCGACCGGAGACGAGATCGCCGGGTTGGTCGCCACCGCCGAAGCCCGGGGATACACCGTCGGGTCGATCGGCGAGCTCAAGACCGCACCCCGCGGCTACGACCGGGATCATCCCCGCATCGAACTGATCCGCCGCAAGGGCTTGATGCTGTCGAAGGACTTCGGGACGCCGAAATGGGTCCACACCGAACAGGTGGTGCAACGCGTTCGTGACTGTTGGGAGGGTGCCGCCGACGTCTGCACCTGGCTCGACGCCCACGTCGGGCCGAGTACCGAGCCACCCGGCGACCGCCCGTTCTGATCCGGGACCAGGAGTAGTCGTCAGCCGCTCTGCTCGTCGCCGGACGATCGCGCAACACGGTCACGAGGACGAAGTAGAGCACCGGGACCGCGAGGTAGATGAGGAGGCTGACCGTGGGCAGCGCGGTCGCGACGACGATCGCGATCACGTACACGGCGACGCTCGCGAGCGTCAGGAGCATCCCGAACCGGCGGCGTTGGCGAGACGGTGGCTCCCAGAGCAGCTCGGGCCGATGCATCAGGTAGGCGCATACAGGATGACACGGAACAGACTCGCTGCGATGAGCACGGACCCGTACAGGTGCAGTGCGGTCGCCTCGTCGTGGTACTCGCCGAGCACCGATGACGCGAACGGGACCGGGCACACCGGCAGCATGTAGACGAGGTTGAGTCGGATGACGTCGCGGTTGACGGCGCGCACCTGGTTGAAGAGGTCGCGATGCCACAGCCAGTGCATCCCGGTGATGAAGAAGCTGATGATCCACGCCGTGAAGGTGGGTCCGACATCGTCGATGGCATCGCCGAGCGATCGTGCGGGCAGGTCGTCGGGGACGCGGATCTCGAGGACGAGGATGGTGATCACGATGGCGAAGACGCCGTCGGTGAAGGCGATCATCCGCGACGGATCCCCGTACCGCTCGCTGCGCGCCGATTCGATTTCCGGGCTCTCGACCCTCTCAGCGATGTTGGCACAATCCGTCCCCTGCGCCGTCGACTGCGTCCCCACGGGATGCTCGGCGGGTTCGCGGTGCTCGAAGCGAAGTGGCCGATCGCCGCGCACCTTGACAGAATGTCAAGGTGAGCACACGTGCCCCGTCCGCCCCAGCAGCCGATGTGAACGCGGCCGCGCTCGAGAACCAGTTCGGCCTGTCCGACCGGGTCGTCGACGAGGGAGCGCTGGCGAACAGCGTCGCGCGGTTCCGTGAGCGCGGCATCACCCTGCCGCGGTTCGGACAGCTCGCCGATCCCTCGACGTTCGATCATGCCGAGAAGGTCGGCGATGCCGACCCACAGGGGCCCGACGCCCGCAACCTGTGGCGCGTGCACTGGTACAACGATCTGTCCGGCAGCCGGGTCCAGGTGCCGGACCACGTCGTGCTGCCACCGGAGCTGACCGGGGTCGCGTCGCCGATCATCGTGGTGTTCGGCGACCGGTTCCCGATGATCACCGCCCACAAGGTGTTGGCGGCGTATTCGTGTCTTGCCCCTCGCGTCGTCACCGGCCAGTTCGACCCGACCGTGCACCGTGCCGTCTGGCCCTCGACGGGCAACTACGCCCGCGGGGGCATCGCGATCAGCAAGATCATGGCGAGTCGCGGCGTGGCGATCCTGCCCGAGGGGATGAGCCAGGAGCGCTTCGACTGGCTCGACACGTGGTGCGCCAACCCCGCCGAAGACGTCATCAGGACGTTCGGCACCGAGTCGAACGTGAAGGAGATCTACGACGCCTGCAACGAACTCGCGAAGGATCCCGGCAACTTCATCCTCAACCAGTTCTCCGAGTTCGGAAACCACCTCGGACACTTCAACGTGACCGGTCGGGCGCTCGGCCACGTGTTCGAGCAGGTTCGCGCCGACTCGGGCCGAGACCTCCGGTTGGCGGCGTTCACCAGCGCGACCGGATCAGCGGGCACGATCGCTGCCGGTGATCGCCTGAAGGAGGAGTACGGCACGAGAATCGTCGCGGTCGAGGCGCTCGAGTGTCCGACGATGCTCGAGAACGGCTTCGGCGAGCACAACATCCAGGGCATCGGCGACAAGCACATCCCGCTGATCCACAACGTGACCAACACCGATGTCGTCCTCGCCGTCTCCGACAAGGCGACCGACGAACTCGATCTGATGTTCAACTCCGAATCCGGACGTGCCCACCTCGCGAAGAAGGGTGTCCCGGAAGGTGTCGTCGCGCAGCTGGAACACTTCGGATTCTCCGCGATCTGCAACGCTCTGGCGGCGATCAAGACCGCAAAGCTGCTCGACCTGGGACCCGACGACGCACTCGTCACCGTCGCGACGGACGGCGCATCGCTCTACCCGAGCGAACGAGCGAAGCTGCTCGCCACTCGATTCCATGGCGATTTCACCCCGGCCGATGCCGCCGAGGCATTCGGTGAACACCTCGCCAACGTCGACACCGACCACATGATCGAGTGCACCGAAGCCGATCGGCGGAGGATCTTCAACCTCGGGTACTACACGTGGGTCGAGCAGCAGGGCACGCCGTTCGAACTCTTCGAGGCGCGCCGTCAACAGGACTTCTGGAGGGGTCTGCGTCGCTACGTCGGCGTCTGGGACGAGATGATCGACGAGTTCAACGGCCGCGTCGCCGCGGCGAGTTGACCGAGGCAGTCGAGCCGTGCATTCCGTCGTCGGGTGGCGCTGTGCCGTGTGCGGAGCACGGGTCGCCCTGACCGAGCCGATGCCGTGGCGTTGCCCGAATTCGACCGTGCGCGATCGCCATCACGTACTGCAGGCGATCTCGGCCGATGTCGGTCCCGGTGACGAGCCGGTCGCATCGCCGAACCCGTTGATCCGTCACGACCACCGGCTGGCGTGGGCTGCGGCCGCTGCCGCTCGGGGGATGACCACCGCTGCGCGATCGGCCCTCGTGCACGAACTCGACGACGCCGTGCGCGCCGTCGACGGCGCCGGCTTCGTCGTCACGCCCTTCGCCCGGTCCGACGTCCTGTCGGACGAACTCGGATTCTCCGCGGAGGGTGGAGTGTGGGTCAAGGACGAGACCGGGGGAGTCGCGGGCAGCCAGAAGGCGCGGCACCTCGTCACGATCCTGCTCCACCTCCGCTCGCTCGAGTTGCTCGGTGAACTCCCCGAGCGTCCACCGCTCGCGATCGCATCGTGCGGCAACGCAGCGCTGGCCGCGGCGACGCTCGCTCGAGCGGCGGCGTGGCCGATCGACGTCTACGTCCCCACGTGGATGGGCGACGGTTTCGGTGATCGCCTCGACGAACTCGGCGCCACCGTGCACCGCTGCGAGCGACGCGTCGTCGACCCGCCGGGCGATCCGGCGATGTTGCGATTCCGCGAAGCGGTCGCGACCGGGTCGGTGCCGTTCACCGTCCAGGGACCGGAGAACGCGCTCTGTCTCGACGGAGGACGCACGATCGGCTGGGAGATCGCCGAGCAGGTCGGAGCACCGGGCGGTCCCGGGACGCTCGACGCGATCTTCGTCCAGGTCGGCGGAGGCGCGTTCGCGGCGTGCCTCGGCACGGGTGTGATCGAACTCGGTCAGCGACCCGCGTTGATGGCTGTCCAAGCCGAAGGATGCGCCCCCCTCGACCGGGCGTGGCGTGCCGGCGCCACCGCGGCCGACGACTGGGCCACGATGATGACGCCGTGGGTCGATCCCGTGTCGCTCGCCGACGGGATCCTCGACGACGAGACCTACGACTGGATCGGTGTCGTCGATGCCATGCGGGCGACGGGCGGGGACACCGTGGTTGCGTCCGAGCCGAACATCGTCCGGGCCCACGCACTCGCGCACCGGGCCGGTTTCGATGCCAGCCCGACGGGCACTGCGGGCCTGGCGGGCGTCCTTCAGCTGACGGAGTCGGGCACGCCGACCGGGCCCTCCGACCGGCGCGTGGGCGTGGTGATCAGCGGTGTCACCCGATGACCGCCGGGAGCGACACCTCGACCCTTCTTCGTCGCGGCCGATGTTCCGCCCGCTCGGCAGGGGAGTAACGTTGTCCACATGTTGACCGGCTGGACTCGCCTGGGTGGTGCCGGCGCGCTCCTGCTCGGTGGTTTCCTCGCGGCAGCCTCGTTCGGTGGATCCAGTGGCGCCCAGTCGGCGCCACCGGTCACGATCCCGTTCCCTGGAGTCGACGTCTCGCCGGACGTCTCCGATGACGGCACCATCGTCGTGTTCGCATCGACGGACCTCACCGGGGAATCGAGCATCGTGGTTCACGATCGACGGTCCGACGCGACCATCCCGGTTCCGGGCTCGACCGGGGGCGAGCAGCCGGCGGTGAGCGGCGACGGTTGCACGATCGCGTGGACGGTCGACGCGGTCCGCGCCGTCGAGTCCGGTCCTGCCCAGGCAGCCGGAACCGATGCTCGCCTGTTCGTCGTCGATCGCTGTTTGCCCGGGTCGGGCGCGAGCGAACTCGTTCCGGCGCGGCCGGTCGCCGAGTTCGGGCCGCCGGCGCTCTCCGCCGACGGCGCTGTCGTCGTCGTGAGCGTGGGCAGCGACGTGGTGCGTTTCGACCGTACGGCCGGCGGTTATGCGCCGACCGCGTCGTTCAGGCCGTCGATCCCGGGCACACCGCCGTCGATCGACGCGTCCGTCGACCTCTCCGGTGACGGGTCGACCGTGGTCTTCGCCGCCGGACCCGATCTCGACGACCCGAGCGGGCTGAACGTCTACCGGGTGGACCGCCGCGCTGCCGTCGACACCGTGTCGATGGTCGCAGCGGGGGCACATCAGCCGACCGTGTCGGCGGACGGCTCGATCGTCGCGTATGCGTCGGTCGTGGACGATCCGTCCTCGTCGACCGTGACGATCCGCGAAGACGTGAGCGTCCCGGTCCCGATCGGCCCTGGCACGCGACCGGTGATCAGTGGCGACGGTAACCACGTCGTGCACGAGACCGGCACGTCTCTCCAGCTCACGTCGTGGACCGGTGACGGACCGGGTGCCTTCTCGACCACCGACACCCTGACCCTCACCGGTCCCGTGGCCCCGACGGCGTCCCGTGCCGCCGTCGACCGTTTCGCGAACACGGTCGTGTCCGACGTCGTGCCGGTGGGCGACGTCGAGACCGACATCACCGTCAACGGTGTCGACGCCGACGCGGGGTTCGACTCCGACACCTACCGGCTGGGCGCCGGTGACGTCGGCACCGAGTTGAGCACGATCGTCACGTTCACCAATGACGGGCCGGCCAGCTTGGGCGTGTCGTCGGTTTCCGTCGACGGTACGTTCGTCGTGCGTTCCGACACCTGCACGCCCGTCGTCCGGCCCGGCTCGACCTGCGGTGTCGACGTCGGGTTCACGGTCGAATTCCTCGAAGATGCCTTCGGGACGGTGACCCTCGTCCCGGTGAACGGGCCGGTCGATTCCGTCCCGTTCACGACCCGGGTCCTCGCCGTGGGGCAGGCTCCCCCGACCGATTCCTCCACCACCACGACAACGACGACGCCCCGCGCGACGACCGGAGGGACCTCGACCGGCGGCTCACGGACGACGACCGGAGGTTGGCGAACCTCGTCGACGGGCGGGAGGCGAACCACGTCGACGACCGGAGGTCGCACGACGACCGCGACGACCACGACCGTCGATCCCGGGTCGGTCGCGTTCAGCCCGACGACGTTCGATTTCGCTCCGACGATCGTCGAGGCCGGCCGCCGGACGGGGCTCGTCGAGATCGTCAACACGACGGCGAATGCGGCGAGCGTGGTGGGGGTACGCCTCGAGCCCGTCGACGTCGCCGGCTTCGAGATCGCCGAGAGCGACTGTGCGGGGACAACGGTCCCGGCCAACGGTCGGTGCAGCGTGACCATCGCCTTCGCTCCGGACGCGACAGGGGCGCAGTCGGTGCAACTGATCGCCTCGCTCGACGGCGACGGCGACATCGTCGCAACGATCAGCGGTGTCGGAGCCGAGCCGCCGACACTCACGGTCACTCCCGGTGTCGCGACGATTCACCAGGTCGTGACGATACGTGGTGACGGTTTCCCCACGGGCCTCGACGTCGAGCTCACGTGGGGCGGGAGCACCCAGAGCGTCGTGGTCGACGACACCGGAGGCTTTGCGATCCCCGTCGTCCTGCTCCCGCACACGCGACGTGGCCCCGCCGGCGCATCGGTCGCCGGCCAGCCGGACCAGTTCGGTGACGTCACGGCCACGATGCTCGTGACGGCGACCTCCAGCCGATCACAGCCGGGCATCCTCGAGGGCGTCGGGCCGAACATCGGCCGCTGAGGTGGCGATCGACGGCGGCGTGAGGTCGGCGACGGTCGCGGTCTGACGCGATCAGACGTCGTCGACGAAGCCGACGATCGTGGCCGCAGCTTCACACGATTCCGTTCCGGGCCCGGGTGTCCGGCACGCGACCCGCAGCGAGATCGTGCTGCCGCTGTCCACCTGGAACGGCGCGACGAGATGGAAGTCGAGATCGCGGAAGTTCGCCATCTCCTGATCCAGCAGTACCTCGTCGTCGCGGAGCAGCTCGACGCGGCCCACGGCGCCGGTCGGGTTCTGGAAGACCACATCGCTGATCGACAGGACTCGCCCGGTGCCGCCCCGGTCGAAGTCGAACGCCTCGGTCGCGGTGGTCGATGCCGCAGCGGACACCGAGAGTCGGAGGTCGGTCGGATCTCCCAGGGGGAGGCGCGATGCCTCCTCCGCAGCAGCCTGGATGGCGGCCACCTGCTCGTCGAGCGCCTCCTGCTGGACCGTGTCGAGCCGGGTCGCCTCGTCGACGGCGATGTTCTGCACCGCGGGCCGCAACAGGAGGAACCAGGCGAGGATGCCCAGCAGCAACGAGCCGAGCATCCCGGCGAGCGCCGGGACGACCCACGGCCGAACCCGGGGACGCTGCTCGTAGGTACCTTCGAGCCTCAGCTGTTCGTTGTCGCTCCCGTTCAGCAACACCGTGAAGGGATGCTCGACGACCGGGCCACTCCAGAATCGGGAGAGCGGAGCGATCCGCAGCTCGACCTTCGCGGACCTTCCGGCGTCGATGTTCACCACGGGAGCCGCGACCTCGGCGACGACTTCGGGCTCGGTGGTCGTGGCGATCTCGACCGACATCGGCACGTTGCCCAGATTGTCGACCACGACCTTGTGGCGCCCGGCGGTCGGCGAGCCGGACTGCTCGGGCTCGAGCCGCGCGCTCCACGCAACGGTTGCACCGATCTCGACGGTCGCGGCGACGCTCGTCGTCTCCTTGTCGTCGACGACCTCGATGACGCAGCTGTGGTTCCCGGCGACGAGGCTGGAACTCGCGTCGACGATGACCGGGACCTCGAAGTGCTCGTTGGGATCGAGATAGATCGTCTCGGTCTGCAGCACCGTCTGTGCCGCCAGACCCCCACCGGCGCGGAGCGTGACCACCCGTTCGGTCGACGTGTTGTTCTGGAGGTGCAGCGACAGCGCCGCCGTCTGGCCCGGTGACGCGGCAACTCGGTCTGGCTGGAACGAAGCGGTCACGGACATTGCGCTGAACCGTAGTCCGAAACGGCGACCGATAGCATGTCGCCATGCCAGAGACGTTTGCAGATCACGGTCCCGACACGCGGCCGAGCCCGTACGGATTGGAGGCGGGGTTCGACCCCAGGTCCGCGGTGTTCGACCGGCTGCTGAAGAACCGGGTCATCATGCTCGGATCCGATGTCAACGACGAGATCGCGAATCAGATCTGCGCCCAGCTGCTGTACCTCGAGGGCGAAGATCCCAACGCCGACATCTGGCTCTACGTCAACAGCCCAGGTGGGTCGGTCACGGCCGGGATGGCCATCTACGACACGATGCAGTTCGTGGGGTGCGACGTCGCCACGGTGTGCCTCGGGCTCGCCGCGTCGATGGGCCAGTTCCTGCTCACCGCCGGAGCGGCCGGAAAGCGCTACGTCCTGCCGAATGCGCGGGTGATGATGCACCAGCCTCTCGCCGGTCTGCGGGGTCAGGCGTCGGACATCCAGATCCAAGCCGAGCAACTCCGCTACACGAAGAAGCGGATGGCGGAGTTGATCGCGTTCCACTCGGGCAAGGATCTGGAACAGATCCAGGCCGACTCGGAGCGCGACCGCTGGTTCACCGCCGAGGAGGCCAAGGAGTACGGCCTGTGTGATTCGGTGATCCTCCGGCGCGGCGAGATCCTCTGAGACGCCCGGGCGTCAGCCGCCCTGAGCGACGATCGTGGCCACGGGCCCGATGTCGAGTGCACAGTTGTCGATGAGCCAACGTTTCACCGCGGCCGCCGACTGTTCCGACTGATAGGCCTGCGCGGTCGCCGCCTGGATCGACGCGTCGTCGCCGGGCACGACGGTGCTCGCCGTCTCGTAGTTGAGGACGAGCTGATCCCACTCGGCCTCGATCGCGAGCGGGGCCAGTTCGCCGATCTCGCGGTACAACTCGAGCAACGGTGCGATCTCCGCGGTCGAGGCGAGGTCGGGGGCGAACAATGCAGTCTGGTTGACCTCGATCTCTCCGCAGAAACGCTCGGCGTTGCCGGCCGAATCGTCGTCGCCGCAGGCCACCATCGACGCCCCGACGATGACGACGGCAGCGACACGGGCGGCGCTCACGCCGTACCGGCATCGGTGGAATCGGATCGGCACTCGCAGAGCATGCCAGCTCGACCCGGCGATCCGACGTCACCGCCGAACTCTGGAGCACCCCTGGGGTAGCGTCGTGTCCGAACCCGTCGTGAGGCCGTTGCCGTCTCTCCCAGATCCATCGAATCGGTTCCTGTTGATCTCGGAGGCCTCATGTTCGCGTCCATTCCGTCCGCCGTCCTCTTCGGTGCCCGCGGTCATCGAGTCACCGTCGAGGTGCACGTCGGAAAGGGTCTCCCCGGATTCCACGTCGTCGGGTTGCCCGACGAGTCGATCCGCGAGTCCCGTGACCGTGTCCGCGCCGCGGTGATGTCGACCGGTGTACCGTGGCCCGGCGCGAAGGTGACGGTGAATCTCGCTCCGTCACAGCAGCGCAAGGCCGGATCGGGGCTCGACCTCGCGATCGCGGTCGGTGTGCTGGTGGCATCGGAGCGGCTGCCCGCCGACGCGATCCGCGGACTCGGGTTCCTCGGCGAACTCGGCCTCGACGGGTCGATCCGTCCCGTTCCCGGCGTCGCCCCGATGGCCGGGGTGCTGGCCGATCTCGACATCGTCGTCCCCGTTGCCGACGCGCATCAGGCGTGGGTCGTGTCCGATGCGCGGGTCCGCCCCATCGCCCACCTCGCCGAGCTGCTGGCGGTCTTCGAGCAGCGGTCGCCGTGGCCCGACCACGACGTCGTCGTCGCCGGGCTCGACCGACCGCCCGACCCCGACCTCGCCGACGTCGTCGGTCAACCGATGGCACGCCGGGCGCTCGAGATCGCGGCGGCCGGTGGACACCACTGTCTGTTCGTCGGCTCGCCGGGTTCCGGCAAGACGATGCTGGCCGCGCGGCTTCCCGGTCTGCTCCCGGCGCTCACGCGCGACGAGGCCCTCGAGGTCACCATGATCCACTCGGCGGCGGGCATCTCCCTCCCGCCCGAAGGGCTCGTGACGCGCCCTCCGTACCGGGCCCCGCACCACACGAGCTCCGAGGCGTCGATCGTCGGAGGAGGATCGCACAGCCTGCGTCCGGGTGAGATCTCGATCGCTCACTGCGGCGTGTTGTTCATGGACGAACTCCCCGAGTTCAGCCGGAAGGTCATGGACACGATCCGCCAACCCCTCGAGGACGGTGAGGTGCGAGTCGGGCGGGCGCTCCAGCACACGACGATTCCCGCTCGCTTCCAGCTGGTCGCTGCGATGAACCCGTGTCCGTGCGGAGAAGGGGGTCGGCCCGGCGGGTGTGAGTGCGGCGAGGCGCAGGTCGCCAAGTATTCCGGTCGGGTGTCGGGTCCGCTCCTCGATCGGTTCGACCTGCGGGTCCGCGTGGATCGCCCGGTCGTCGACGACCTGCTCTGCGGCGATCGGGGCGAATCGAGCGCGGTGGTTGCCGAGCGCGTCGCCCGTGCCAGGGCCCGTGCACTCGAGCGCCAGGGCGTGGTCAACGCCGGGCTCACCGCTGCCGACCTCGACCTGATGGCACCGCTGTCGAACGCGGCGCTCTCCGTTCTGCGCGACCAGATGGAGCGCGGCCGGTTGAGTGGTCGCGGATACCACCGCATCCGACGGGTGGCTCGCACGATCGCCGACCTCGACCCGGACCCGGCGGCCGAGATCGACGAAGCGACCGTGGCGCTCGCTCTCGAGCTCCGCACCGATGTGCGACCGGTCGGTGCATCGAGGGCAGCCGCATGATGTCCTCCGTCGACCGCGCGCATCTGGCCGCACTCGCCGCGTTCGACCTCATGACGACCCCGCGTCTCGTGGCACTGTGTTCGGCGCGTTCGCCGGTCGAGGCATACGCGATGGCGTCGGGTGCTGCGTCGCCGTCGCCGGCGATTGCCGGGACCTTTCGACGGTTTCCCGAGCTCGCCGCTCGATGGAAGGCGTCTGCCCGCTCGATCACCCCCGCGTCGATGGCCGATCGCTGCGCCGAACTCGGCGTCCGGATCCTGGTGCCCGGCGACGCTGACTGGCCGGCCCAGTTGCTGGACGATCCGCGTCGTCCGGCGATCCTGTTCGCTCAGGGGGACCCGGGTGTCCTCGCGGCACGCCGCGTCGGGATCGTCGGCACCCGCAATCCGACGCGCCGCGGTGCGCTGATCGCCGCCCGATTCGGTGACGAGCTCGCAGCGGCGGGTGTCTGTGTCGTCTCCGGTCTCGCTCTGGGCGTCGACGGCGCGGCACACCGGGGCGCGCTCGCTGCTGGATCTGCGGCTCCTGCGGCGGTCGTGGCGAATGGGCACGGCGATCCGTACCCCCGGCGGCACCGAGCGCTGTGGGAGCAGGTTGCAGAGGTCGGCGTGGTGCTGTCCGAGTGGCCGCCGGGCACCGCCCCCGACACGTTCCGGTTCCCGCAGCGCAACCGGATTCTCGCCGCGCTGTCCGAGCTCGTCGTCGTCGTCGAGAGCCGCGAGCGCGGTGGGAGCCTGATCACGGCACGCGAGGCGGCCGAGCGGGGTATCGACGTGTTCGCGGTCCCGGGGCCGATCGATCAACGATCGTGCGTCGGGACCAACTCGCTGCTCGAGGTCGGCGCTGCCCCGGCGGCGTCGACCGCGACGATTCTGGCCGCCCTCGGGCTCGACACGAGACGATCCGGAACCAGGCGTTTCGACGCTCGTCCTCGTCCGGTCGGCGACGAGGCGGTCGTGCTCGGTCGATGTGGCGAGCGCCCGCAGACCGTCGAGTCGGTCGCGTCCGGTGAGCGATGGGACCTTGCCCGCGCGGCGATGGCGCTCGCCCGGCTCGAGCGAGCGGGCTGGGTCGCGGAGGCGGGGGGATGGTTCGAGAGCGTCGACGAATACGCCACTCTGGCGTGACCTGCGACATCATCCCTCCGTGGTTGCCGTCGAGGTCCTACCATCGCCCGGGTGGACCGGTGGGGCATCGACGACTTCAGTGCTTCGTTGACGGCCCTGTCCTCGAACACGGTCGTCTCCTACCGCTCCGACCTGCATGGATTCGCGGAATGGTGCACGCGCAGCAACATCACCGACCCCGATGCCGTGACGCGTTCGACGATCCGGCGGTACCTCGCGTTCCTCACGACCCGTTGTTTCGCCCGCCGCACGATCGCTCGCAAGACGGCGTCGATCCGTCGCTACTTTCGTTGGCGGGTTGCGACCGGGCTCGGATCCGTCGACCCGACCACCGGCGTGTCGGTCTCCGCCGGCGATGGTCGACTTCCGCGGGTGCTCGATCAATCCGAACTGAGCGGGTTGTTCGCGGATCCGGCCACGACAGCGCCCGACGAGCCCGAGTGGCGGCGACGGCGCGACGACGCGGTGCTCGAGGTGCTCTACGGCTCGGGGCTCCGGGTGAGCGAGTTGTGCACGCTCACCGTGGCGTCGTTGTCGCTCGGACACCACGCAGCGACCGTTTGGGGCAAAGGCGCGAAGGAGCGGCGGGTCCCGCTGAGCGAGCCGGCCGTCGTCGCACTCCGGGCGTGGCTGGCGATCCGAGCCGATGTCATCGTCGCCGGCCCGGACGGCCCCGGCGACGTCCTGTTCGGCAACGAGCGCGGCAAGCCCCTCACCCCGCGCGACGTCAGGCGGATCGTCGATCGCCGGTCACCGGTCCCGACCCATCCGCACGCGCTCCGCCACAGCTTTGCCACGCACCTTCTGGATGGCGGCGCCGATCTGCGTGCGGTGCAGGAGTTGCTCGGCCACTCCGATGTGGCGACCACGCAGCGTTACACTCACGTGAGCCGAGAGCGACTCTCGGCCGCCTATCGCGAGGCACACCCCAGAGCATGAGCATCGTTCCCGAAGACTCCGACCTCCAGATGCAGTGGAACCGCTGGCTCAAACGCAAGAACAGCGCAGCTCGTGATCACCTGATCGTCCACTACTCGCCGCTCGTGAAGTTCGTCGCCGGTCGTATCGGTGCAGGCCTTCCATCGAACGTCGATTCGGGAGACCTCGTCGGTTCGGGGGTTTTCGGGCTGATCGACGCAATCGAACGATTCGATCCCGAGCGGGGGGTGAAGTTCGAGACCTTCGCCGTGCCACGTATCCGCGGCGCCATCTACGACGGACTGCGCCAGCTCGATTGGGTGCCGCGGTCGGTGCGCAGTCGCGCCCGACAGGTCGAGAAGGCCTTTGCCGAGCTCGAACACCGCGAAGGCCGTGCTCCCAGCGACGAGGAGCTGGCCGGGCACCTCGGGATCACCGAGAAGGAGCTCACGAAGTGGTTGTCCGCCATCGCCAGTACGACCGTTGGCCCACTCGACCGGGCAATCGCGGCAGGGGCGGAACCGTCGGCTCCCGACACGGCGATGTCGGGCTCCCCGTCGGCCGTCATCGAGGAGAAGGAACTCAGTGCGATCATGCGCGCCGAGATCCGCAAGCTCCCCGAACGTGAGAAGCTCGTGCTGTCGCTCTACTACGACGAGGGGCTGACCCTCTCGGAGATCGGCGATGTCATCGGCGTGACCGAGAGCCGGGTCTCGCAGATCCACACCAAGTCGGTTCTGCATCTCCGATCGCGCATGAGCGCCGCCGGCGTCGCCTGACGTTCCCATCGACGCCCTCGGCGTCCCTCTGTCATCCGAGCTGTCAGGAGGACCCATGTCTCGTCGCGCTTCGTCCCTCGTCGCGTTGTCCCTCGTCGCATTGTTCGGCGCGCCCTCACCGGTCGGTGCCGCCCCGTGTTGGCGCCCTCCGGTCGCCGGGGTCGTCACCGATCCGTTCCGTGAACCCCCCTGTCCCTACTGTGCCGGGAATCGCGGCCTGGAGTACCGGGTGGCCGCGCGGACCGCGGTGCGCGCGGTCGCGTCCGGCTCGGTGTCGTGGGTCGGCTCGATCGCCGGGACGACCTACGTCGTCGTCCGCCACACGAACGGGTGGCGGGCCACATACGGACGTCTGGAGGTGACGTCGGTCGACGTCGGGGACGCCGTGTTGGCCGGGACGACGGTCGGCCGGGCCAGCGGTGCGTTCTACTTCGGGCTGCGGGTGGGACAGAGGTACGTCGACCCTGCGCCGCACCTCGGCGAACTCCGGGGCCGGCCGCGTCTCGTCCCCACCGACGACCGCGCCGCCCGCCCGGCACCTCCATCGCGCTGGCGGTGCGGTGCCTGAGTCGACCCGATAGCGTTTCCGGTCGACCTGCCGTCCGGCATGTCGAACGACTCACCGCCTCACCGGTCACGAGCGGTCGCCCTCGGGCGCCGATCGGTGCGGTCAACCGCAAGAAGGAGTACGAACATGGCTGTCATCAGCATGCGTCAGATGTTGGAGGCCGGAGCCCACTTCGGTCACCAGACCCGCCGTTGGAACCCCAAGATGAAGCGTTTCATCTTCGGTGAGCGCAACGGGATCTACATCATCGACCTGCAGCAGACTCTGCCCCGTGTCGAGGCCGCCTACGGCTTCGTGCGCGATCTGGTCGCCGGCGGCGGCACGATCCTCTTCGTCGGCACCAAGAAGCAGGCGCAGGACCCGGTCAAGAGCTACGCCGACAAGTGCGGCATGCCCTACGTCAACGAGCGCTGGCTCGGTGGAATGCTCACCAACTTCGAGACCATCTCGAAGCGCGTGTCCAAGATGCTCGAGTACGAGCGGATGGTTGCCTCCGGCGAGACCGAGGTGATGATCAAGAAAGAAGCGCTGCTCCTCAACCGTGAGCTCGCCAAGCTCCAGAAGAACCTCGGTGGTCTGCGCGACATGAAGAAGGCGCCCGATGCGATCTTCGTGCTGGACACGAACAAGGAGCACATCGCCGTCACCGAGGCGCGCAAGCTCGGCATCCCGGTCGTCGCCGTCGTCGACACCAACGTCAACCCCGAAGTCGTCGACTACCCGATTCCGGGCAACGACGACGCGATCCGGGCGAACAGCCTGTTCGCCCGTGTCATCGCCGACGCCGTGGCCGAAGGCCGTTTCATCGCCCAGAAGCGCAACCCTGCGCCCGAGCCTGCCGTCGAGAAGTCGCCCGAGGAGATCGCCGAGTTCGAGGCCGCGCAGAAGGCTGCCCGCGACGCTGCGGCACAGGCGCAGGCCGACCGTGACGCCCGTCTCAACGCCGCCAAGGAGCAGCCCGTCGTCGAGGCCGCCGCGTCCGACGCGGCGGAAGTCGCGGACTCGGTCGGTGCGCCGGCCGACGTGGTGGCCGAGGTCGCTGAGGAAACCGCCGCCGAGGTGGCCGAGCAGGTCGCCGACACAGCTGACGACGCCTCCACCGAGATCCAGGAGAGCTGACCGCCATGGCATTCACCGCACAAGACGTCAAGGCGCTCCGCGACTCGTCGGGCGCCGGCATGATGGACTGCAAGAAGGCGCTCCAGGAGACCGACGGCGACATGGACGCCGCCAAGACCTGGCTCCGCGAGAAAGGCCTGGCGGCGAGCGCGAAGCGCGAGGACCGCGACGCCACGCAGGGTGTCGTTGCGCTCCACCTCGACGGCAACGTCGGAGCGATCGTCGAGCTGAAGAGCGAGACCGATTTCGTCGCGGGCTCCGACCAGTTCAAGGCCGAAGCGCAGGCGCTGGCCGAACTGGTTGCCGCCCAGGGCGTCGACGCCGTCTCCGCACGTGCCAACGAACTCGAAGAGCTCAAGGTCACGCTGAAGGAGAACATCGGGCTCGGTGGCGTCAAGCGTGTCGAGGCCGCCGAGGGCAACCACCTCGGGCACTATCAGCACAACCAGGGCGGACGTGGCGTCAATGCGGTCCTCGTCGAGGTCGCCGGTGGTTCGCCCGATCTCGCCCACGACATCGCCGTGCACGTCGCGTTCGCGCGGCCGACGTACCTTGCGCGTGAGGACGTCCCCGCCGACGTCGTCGCGGCCGAGCGAGCGACGCTGGAAACGATCACTCGCAACGAGGGGAAGCCGGAGCAGGCCATCGAGAAGATCGTCGAGGGTCGCCTCCAGGGTTTCTTCAAGGACGTCGTCCTGCTCGACCAGCCCTACGCGAAGGACGACAAGCAGTCCGTGAGCCAATTCATCGGTGGGGCGAGCATCATCCAGTTCGCCCAGGTCGAAATCGGCTGACTCGGTCCGGTTCACTCCCTGACCGCGTCGACCCGCGCTGCTCCGGGCCGGACGGCCGCCGGGCTCGTGCACGGCCCGGAACCGCATCGACCCCGAATCAGCCGAGCCGATGCCCCGGGGGTCGGCCCGCCGTCGCACGTCCGACGTCGCGTTTGAAAGGCTCCGGGGATCGTCGGGTACGGTCACCGGGGCCGTTTCGCCCCCGACACTTCCGACACGGAGACCACATCGATGACTGACAAGCCTCGCCCGAGCTTCAAGCGGATCGTCTTCAAGCCGTCGGGAGAGGCCCTCGCCGGTGATTCCGGCTCCGGCCTCGATGGCGCCACGCTCGATGCGACGGCCGCCGAGATCATCCACCTCCGCCAACAACTCGGCGTCGACGTCGCCGTCGTCGTCGGTGGCGGGAACTTCTGGCGCGGACGTGAAGGCTCGCTGGCGGGCATGGATGCGACGCAGTCCGATCACATCGGCATGCTCGGGACGGTGATGAACGCTCTCGCCCTGCAAGACGCACTCGAGCGACAGGGGCAGGAGACGCGTGTGCAGTCGGCGATCGAGATGCCCCGCATCGCCGAGGCCTACATCCGCCGACGCGCCGTACGACATCTCGAGAAGGGTCGCGTCGTGATCTTCGCCGCCGGCACGGGGAACCCGTTCTTCACCACCGACACCGCGGCAGCGCTGCGCGCCGCTGAGATCGAGGCCGACGCACTCATCAAGGGAACCCACTCGGGCGTCGACGGCATCTACAGCGCAGACCCCCGAATCGACCCCGACGCCGTCAAGTACGACGAGGTGTCCTACATGGAAGTGATGACCAAGGACCTGCGCGTCATGGACTCGACGGCAATTGCGTTCTGCCGCGAAAACGACATTCCGATCATCGTGTTCGACATGGCGCAGAAGGGCTCTCTGGCGAGCATCGTGCAGGGCGGCCCCGAGGGCACCCTCGTACGCGAGTAGAGAGGCGCTACTCTGGCCGCCGTGATCGAAGACACACTGCTCGAGACCATGGAGAAGATGGAGAAGGCGGTCGAACACACGCGCTCACAGTTCGCCACGGTTCGCACGGGGCGGGCGACGCCGTCGCTGGTCGATCGGATCACGATCGAGTACTACGGGACCCATGTTCCGCTGCAACAACTCGCGTCGATCTCGGTTCCCGAGGCGCGACAACTCCTGATCAAGCCCCATGACCGCGGTTCGCTCGAGGCGATCGAGAAGGCGATCCGGGAGAGCGATCTCGGCGTCAACCCGAACAACGACGGCATCTCGATCCGGATCTCGTTGCCGCAGCTGACCGAGGACCGTCGCAAGGAGTACGTGAAGGTGGCGAGGACCATGGCCGAGGACGGGCGGATCGCGCTGCGCAACCTTCGCCGTGATGCTCGCAAGTCGATGGAAGCGGAGCAGAAGGACGGCGAGGTCTCCGAAGACGAGCTCGAGCGTGCCGAGAAGGAACTCGACAAGGTGACCAGCGAACACGTCGATCTCGTCGACGAGGCACTCAGCCGCAAAGAGCACGAGTTGCTCGAGGTCTGACGGGCGTCGAGGGAACCGGAAGGAAGAGACCATGACCGATGACATCTGGCGCAACGACGACGCAGCCGACCCGAGCGCCGGCGGCCGTCGGCCGGGCAGGTTCGAGGCGTCGATGGACGAGTTCGACGACGAGGAGTTCGGCGGCCCCTTGTTCGGCGACGATTCCGGCGGGTCGCAGCGCGCCCCGGGCTCCGATGCGACTGGGGAGAACGCAGGCCTGAGCTTCGGTGACGACACCGGTCCGCTGCCGCACTGGACCGAACCGCCGACCGGTGAGATGCCGAAGATCGAAGCAGCCCGGGCCGCGCCGGGAGAGTCCGACGATCTCGACGTGTGGTCGACCTTCACGTCCGAATCCCCCGTGTGGAAGGAAGGTGACAGTGTCGACGAACCGTCGGGCACCGTCCCGGGTGCCACGGCCTCGCCGTCGCCCGCGGACGCTCCATCGGATCCGACCGGCGAATTGAGCTGGGAGAACGATCCGATCGAGGCGGCCGCCGATGTCCCGAACACGGACGGTGCGCTCGCGGCGACCACGGCGACCGAGGCCGTGATTGCCGACGTTCCGCCGCGCGACCCACCGCGCATCACGATCGGCACCGATCCGTCGGGAATGCCACGTCGACCCGATCCCGCGCGCCGCGGGTCGACCCCCCAACGTCCGCCGTCAGCGGGGTCGTCGGTGGGCGTGAGCGACAAGCGGAACCTGCCGATCGCCATCGCCAGCGGGGTGGGCCTCGCGGTCGCGTTCCTCGCGGTCATTCGCTTCATCGGTCCCCTCGGAGCGCTCATCTTCGTGACGGTGCTGCTCACCGTGGCGGGCATCGAGTATTTCGGCAAGGTCACCGAGAAGGGGTACCGGCCCGCTGTTGCGCCCGGGGTCGCGGCCATCGCGGCCGCCCCGCTCGCGGGCTACTGGGTCGGCGATCAGGGTGTTCTGCTCGTCGTCGCGTTCGCGTTCATCGCCGGCTCGCTCGGGTTCATCGGGGCGCCGTCGATCGAGTCCGGGCCGATGCCGAACATGGCGATCACCATGCTCGGCGTCGTGTGGATCGGAGTGCTCGGTTCGTACGCAGGCATGCTGCTCGACTACTCGAACATCTCGACGACGCTGTACGAGGACGGCACACCGTGGGGGACCGACACGCTGGTCCTCCTCGCGCTCGCAGTCGTTGCCAACGACGTCGGCGCGTACTTCCTCGGGTCGGCGTTCGGCCGGACTCCGCTGCGCGCATGGATCAGCCCCGCCAAGTCGGTCGAGGGATTCCTCGGCGGCACGATCCTGACGATGCTCGTGATGGTCATCGTCTCGATCCAGGAGGTCTTCGACACCTGGAGCCAGACCAGCGACCTGCTCTTCTTCGGGCTCGTCGTGTCGGTACTGGCCCCGCTCGGCGATCTCACCGAGTCGATGTTCAAGCGCAACCTCGACGTGAAGGACTTCGGGACGGTCATCCGGGGGCACGGCGGTGTGCTCGATCGCTTCGACGGCTTCCTCTTCACCCTGCCGGGGATCTACTACCTGTTCCTCGTCCTGACACCGTTCGTCGACTTCGTCCCGAGCTGACGAGGCGCGTCGATGACGGTCCGAGTCGCGATCGCCGGATCGACGGGGTCGATCGGAACGCAGACCGTCGACGTCGTCCGCGCCGAGAACGCACGGGAGCCGGACTCATACGCGGTGACCGCGTTGAGTGCCGGGGGGAGCGACGTCGACGCCGTCCTCGCCCAGATCGAAGAACTGCGACCCGATGTGGTCGCGATCGCCGACGGTGTCGCCGGCCGCGAAATCGCCGCCCGAGCTCCGGGGGTCGAGGTGACGACCGACGCGGAGGACATCGTCGACGTCGCAGACGTCGTCGTCAACGGGGTCGTCGGGTTCGCGGGGCTGACGGTGACGGTTGCGACTCTCCGTGCCGGCAAACGACTTGCGCTGGCCAACAAGGAGAGTCTGATCGCCGCCGGACCGGTGGTCCAACCGCTGCGCTCGATCCCCGGTGCCGAGATCGTGCCCGTCGACAGTGAGCACTGTGCGCTGCACCAGTGCCTGCGGTCGTCGTACGCTCCCGAACGGGAGGTGAACCGGCTGTTGCTGACCGCGAGTGGTGGGCCGTTCCGCGGCAGGACGGCGGGCGAGTTGGCCTCGGTGACGGTCGAATCCGCACTCGCTCATCCCACGTGGGCGATGGGTCCGAAGATCACCGTCGACAGCAGCACGTTGATGAACAAGGGACTCGAGGTGATCGAGGCGCACGAGTTGTACGCGACTCCCTACGATCGGATCGACGTGGTGGTGCATCCGCAATCCGTCGTGCACTCCATGGTCGAGTTCTCCGACGGATCGACGATCGCCCAGCTGTCGATGCCGACGATGCACCTGCCGATCGGATACGCACTCGGCTATCCCGATCGAATCGCGACGCCCTTCGGCACGATCGACTGGACGACACTGTCCCGACTCGATTTCGAACCGCCCGATCGGGGCACCTTCCGATGCCTCGATCTCGCCTACCAGGCCGGCCGCGTCGGCGGTACCGCACCGGCGTGGCTGAGTGCGGCGAACGAGGTCGCGGTCTCCGGGTTCCTGTCCGGAAGGCTTCGGTGGAATTCCATTGCTGACGTCTGTGTTGACGTGTTGGAGCGCCATGATGGTGCCACCCCCACCTGTGTCGCCGACGTGATCGAAGCCGATCAAGTCGCCCGACGAATTGCCGAAGAGATCGTTGAGCAGCAATGACCGACCAACTCGAAGAACTCCCGCCCCCCGAACCCTCGGTCGCGATGTCGCGGACCGACAGGATCAAGAGCGAGATCGTTGCGGGCGGTTCCGCCGAAGAGGTCTCCGACGACGAACTCGCCGGCGGGTGGAAGGGCGCGCTCGCGATGGCCGGCATCGCAGGGCTCTTCGTCTGGCTCTACTCGCTCAGCGGTTGGTGGTTCATCTTCGTCGTGGGCATCGTGATCTCGATCTTCCTGCACGAGCTGGGCCACTTCCTGACGGCGAAGTGGACGGGCATGAAGGTCACCCAGTTCTTCATGTTCATGGGTCCGCGTCTGTGGAGTTTCCGCAGGGGCGAGACCGAGTACGGCGTCCGCCTGGTGCCGGTCGGCGCGTTCGTGCGGATCATCGGGATGCACCGAATCGACGCCGACGTCGCGCCCGAAGACGAAGGACGGACGTATCGGCAGAAGAGCTTTCCCCGGCGTCTCCTCGTGATCTCGGCCGGCTCGATCATGCACATGATCATCGCCGTGGTGTTGCTGTTCGTGGTGTACGTCGGACAGGGCGAACGGACCGACGAGCTGGTCCCCGAGGTCGTGGTCGCCGAAGCCGTCGAAGGGCTGCCTGCCGAGCAGGCGGGCATCCTCCCCGGCGACCGGATCCTCTCGATCGGCGGCGTCGAGCTGGAGAACCCGTCCGACCTCGGCCCGGCGGTTCGCCAGTTCGAACCCGGCGAGACCGTCGACTTCGTCGTCGTGCGCGACGGCGTCGAGCAGAGCGTCCCGGTCGGTCTCGGAGCCCGCACCGATGTGCCCGAGAGCAGCGAGCTCTTCGGTACGGCCTACATCGGCGTCAGCCCGTACAACCCGTTCGTCTACCAGGAGCACGGCGTTGCCGCCGCGGCGGCCAACGCGGTCACCGACGTGTTCCCGGTGGCCTGGGAGTCCACGAAGGGCGTCTTCAAGGCGCTCAACCCCGTCAACGTGGTCAGTCACCTCAGCGGCGACAATCAGAACCTCGAAACCCGCCCGGTGACGCTCGTCGGGGTGACGGCGCTCTCGGATGACGTCGGTGATTCCGAGGGGATCTTCGGGGTCCTGTGGCTCCTGGCCGTGCTGAACGTGTTCGTCGGGGTCTTCAACATGTTCCCGTTGCTCCCGCTCGACGGGGGCCATGCGGCCGTCGCGGTCTACGAGAGGATCCGGGAGGCGGTGCGCGGCGGGAAGCAGCGGTACTTCGCCGACGTCGAGCGGCTGATGCCGCTCGCCATGGGTGTGATCATCTTCCTCTTCGCGTTCATGTTCGCGGGGCTCTACCTCGACATCACCGATCCGCTGTAACCCGCTCACCCGCCCGAACGCTCCCGTCCGCGCTCTGCCCGGATGCCTGCGGCGCACCCCCCGATGGGTGGTTGACTGTCCTCATGGAAGTGGTCTCGGCAGCGGTTCGCAAGCACACCAACCAGATCACGGTGGGCGACGTTCCGGTCGGGGGCGATGCGCCGATCACGGTGCAGTCGATGACGATCACGAAGACGTCGGACGTCGAGGGCACGCTCCAGCAGATCTATGCGCTCGCCGCGGCAGGGGCCGACATCGTGCGGTGCACCTGCAACGAGATCGAGGCGGCCGAAGGGCTCGCACAGATCGTGCCGCGGTCGCCCGTGCCGATCATCGCCGACATCCACCATCAGTACAAGATGGCGATGGCTGCGATGGAGGCAGGGGTCGACGGACTCCGGCTCAACCCCGGCAACATCCGCAAGCCCGAGAACATCAAGGCGGTCGCCCGTGAGGCCAAGGACCGCGGTCTACCGATCCGCATCGGCGTCAACGCCGGCTCGCTCGATCCGAAGCTGTACGAGAAGTACGGCGGCGCAACACCCGAGGCGATGGTCGAGTCGGCACAGACCGAGATGCAGTACTTCGACGAGGTCGGTTTCGACCTGATCAAGATCTCGGTGAAGGCGTCGTCGGTGCCTCTGATGGTGGAGTCGTATCGAGCGCTCAGCGAGGTCACCCAGCACCCCCTGCACCTCGGCGTGACCGAGGCAGGTCCTCCTCCGGCGGGCCTGATCAAGGCGACCGCCGGAATCGCCACGCTGTTGATGGAGGGCATCGGCGACACGATCCGCTACTCGCTCACGGCCGACCCCGTCGAGGAGGCACGAGCCGGACGGCAACTGCTCGAAGCGCTCGGGCTCCGCGAGCGCAAGAACGTCGATCTGATCGCGTGCCCGTCGTGCGGCCGGGCCGAGGTCGACGTGATCAAGGTCGCGAATGACGCAATGGCCGCGTTCGGCGAACGGGAGATCCCCCTGCAGGTCGCCGTGATGGGTTGCGTCGTGAACGGCCCGGGCGAGGCGCGCGACGCCGACATCGGCATCGCGGCCGGGAACAAGCGCGGTCACCTGTTCATCAAGGGGCAGAACGTCGCGGTCGTGCCGGAGGACGAGATGGTCGGCCAACTCGTCGAATGGGCCGAGTTCATCAACGAGCACGGCATCGACGCAGCCCTCGAGCGCGCCGACCTCGACAAGGCCCGCCGTGAAGCCGAGAAGGATCGCGCCAGGCTGCTCGAAGAGCAGGGCGACGACGCGAACAACGCCAACGAGAAGATCGTGGCGATCCGCAGGAAGTAGCGGTCATTCCTCGGTCGGGTCGTCCGCGCATCGCTCGGCCAGCGCCGTGCGGATCTCCAGATGGCGGAGCAGGAACGTGCGCTCGTCGAGCCGCTTTCGGCGCATCCAGACGGTGACCTCCTCGTTCGACTTGCTGGCGTTGCACGAGACGCAGGCCGGCACGATGTTGTCGAGCGTGTAGCGCCCACCGCGTGAGAGCGCCTGCACGCAATCTCGTTGTAGTGGCCGGTCGGACGTTCCACAGTAGGCGCAACCGCCCCACGCACTCTGGAGGGCGGCCCATTGTGCGGAGGTGAGGTCATGGTCCACCCGATCCATCCGACGTTTGCGTCGCCGAGCAGCCCGCGACCTGCGTGTCCGGTTCATCGTCACGGCGACGACGTTATGCGGGGGTCGCGGTGCACGGAGTGACCACGTAGGTCTCGCTGTCGGCATAGATGGGGCTGCCGGGTGAGAGGTACAGCGTCGTGCCGTCCATCGCGATCGCCAATTCGTGACCCGATGCGGTGTGGCTGTCGCCGGGTTCGAGTCGGACCAGCGCCACACCGGCCTCGGGAAGCGGGTAGGTGCTTCCGACGACGTGCACGATCGGGTCGGCGAGCGGCGTCGGATCGAGCGTGTCGAGCAGGAGTTCGATGTCGACGTGCTTGTGGGTGAGTCCGCCGCGAACGACGTTGTCAGACGCCTCCATGAGCTCGATCCCCGCCCCGCGGAGGTAGCCGTGCAGGCTGCCGGCGGTCAGGTGCAGCGCCTCGCCCGGTCGGAGTGCGACGTGATTGAGCAGCAGCGTGACCGCGACGCTCGGATCGTCCGGATAGCGCCCGGCGAGCCGAACTGCCCACGCCGCTTCGGGACCGCGGGCCCGCGCGCATGCCGCCAGGTCCGGGGCCGGGTCGATTCCACCGCGATAGAGCGCACGGATGACAGCGCCGGCACCGTCGGCCGCAACGGCGGCGGCCAGTCGCGCGGCACCGATCCTCTGCAGCAGTTCGATCGTCGCGTCGGCGGGCCGCACTCCGCAGAATGCCTCGAACTCGGTGAGCGCAACGAGGAGCTCCGGTTTCGCGTGCGGATCGCCGAAGATTCCGCGCTCGAAGCCGGCTGCTGCGTGTTCCGGCGTGGGATGGACCTGCAGCGACAGCGGTTCGGCGGCGGCGAGCACCTTGAGGATGTACGGCAGTGGGCCGGTCAGTGCCGACAGCGGGGTGCCGTCATCGAGCACGCTCGGACCGTTCGGGTGCGTGCCGAGCCACAGTTCGGCCCACGGTTGGTCCTTCCCGGCAACACCGAGCAGTCGCGGAATGAAGTCGTGGTCACCCCAGGTGTAGTGCTGGACGACTCCTTCGACCACCCGAACCGGCATCACCCCACGCTACGGCCTGATGCCCGGTTGAGGATCTGCTGCGATGAGAGATGAGAGTTGGGGTCACGCTCATCTCTCATCGTAGGCGGGGGTCAGAGGCCGAGTTCGGCGGCGCGGGCGAGCACACCGGCGCGCTCTGCGCCGATGGTGGTCGTGTCGCCGTGCCCGGTGTGGACCACGGTGTGGTCGGGCAGTGTGAGCAGCACGTCGCGGATCGACGCGAGGATCGTCGGCTCATCGGAGAACGAGCGTCCGGTGGCCCCGGGTCCGCCGCAGAACAGCGTGTCGCCGCTCACCACCGCTCCGCTCCCGACGTCGTGGAAGCAGCAGCAGCCGGGAGAGTGGCCCGGAGTGTGCAGGACCCCGAGTTCGTGGCCGCCGGCACGCAACGTGGTCCCCGGCTCGATGGCGCGGTCCGGTGTGTCGTCCGGATACACGACGTCCCACAGCATTCGGTCGGCGTCGTGCAGCAGAATCGGGGCGTCCACCGCATCCCGCAGCGCAACTGCGGCGTTGATGTGATCATTGTGCCCGTGTGTGAGGACGATGCCCGAGACCCTGCGGTCGCTCACGGCGTCGACGATGGGACGATGGTCGTGGGCGGCGTCGAAGATCAGGACCTCGCGATCGTCACCGACGATCCAGATGTTGTTCGTCACCTCCCACTCGCCACCGTCGAGGGCGAAGATGCCGTCGGTCGTGACCAGTTCGATCGTCACAACACCACCACGCTGCGGAGCACCTCGCCCTGCTCCATCTTGTGGAACGCCTGTTCCACGTCGCCGAGCCCGATCGTTTCCGACACGAACCCACCGAGATCCAGCCGCCCCTGCAGGTACAGATCGATGAGCATCGGGAAGTCCCGTTCGGGGAGGCAGTCGCCGTACCACGACGACTTGAGCGATCCGCCCCGGCCGAAGATCTCGATGAACGGAAGCTCGACGGTCATCTCGGGGTTCGGTACGCCGACGAGTACGACGGTGCCCGCGAGATCGCGGGCTTCGAAGCACTGCTTGTAGACCTCGGGGTGGCCGATCGCCTCGATGCACACGTCGGCGCCGTTCCCGTCGGTCATCGATCGGATGAACTCGACGGGATCGGTGGTGGTCGAGTTGCACACGTGGGTCGCCCCGAACTCCCGCGCCCATTCGAGCTTGCGGTCGTCGATGTCGACGGCGACGATCGTCGAGGCACCCGCGAGCTTGGAGCCGACGATCGCGGCGTCGCCCACGCCACCACAGCCGAACACCGCCACCGACTGTCCCGGTCCCACCTCGCCGGTGTTGATCGCGGCGCCGATGCCGGCCATGACGCCGCACCCGAGGAGGCCGGCCACCGACGCCGGGGCGGCGGGGTCGACCTTCGTGCACTGACCCTGGTGGACCAGTGTCTTCTCGCAGAACGCGCCGATTCCCAGTGCGGGTGACAGTTCGGTTCCGTCGGTCAGCGTCATCTTCCGCGACGCATTGTGGGTGTTGAAGCAGTACTGCGGCTCTCCGCGTCGACACGCACGACACTCGCCGCACACCGCCCGCCAGTTGAGGACGACGAAATCGCCGACCGCGACGTGGGTGACTCCCTCGCCGATGGTTTCGACGATGCCGGCGGCCTCGTGGCCGAGCAGGAACGGGAAGTCGTCGTTGATGCCACCCTCCCGGTAGTGCAGGTCGGTGTGGCAGACCCCACATGCCTGGATCGCGACGATGACGTCACCCGGTCCGGGGTCGGGAATCACGATCGTTTCCATGGAGACGGGCGCACCCTTCGATGTGGCGATGATTCCTCGTACTTCTCGGCTCATGACCCGGCACCGTAATCGAAGTCGACGGGGAGACGCCCGGAGGAGTGACGAGTTCCTCGAGCGGCGGCGACCATTTCAGCGCTGCGGGAAGAAGAACAGCAGATGGTTGGCGATGAACGCTGCCATCGCCCTCGAGCCGTCCGCATTGGGATGGATGCCATCGGACACGTACCAGGGATTGTCACTGGCGGCTCCGTCCCAGTCGGCGAAGACCACGGAGTCGGTGCCGCCCAGGACGGTGCGCACCTCGTTGTTCCACGACTGCACGTTCGGTCGTGCCCAGAACCCGCTCCCGGCGATCGAGGTGGCACCGAGCCAGATCGTCGGCTGGCCGCCGATCGCGTCGAGCATGCGGTTGACGCGCGTCGACACGTCGGCGTTCGAGCCTGCAGCGATGTTGGCAGCGTCGTTGGCGCCGACGACCACCACCCAGCATCCGACGTAGCCGCCGGCGGCCACGCGCTCGGCGACCTCCACGGCATTCTCCTGCCCGCCCAATCGCTCGACCATCGATCGGCCACCGCTGATCTCGAGGCGGGCGTCGGTGGCGCCGACCCGCGCCAGCTCGTCGACCACGTTGGCACGTTCCAACCCGACCGCCGTGGAATCGCCGATCAGGACGACCGATCGGCACGCCGTCTCCGTCACCGGCGGGAGTGTCGTGGTGGTCGTCGTGGTCGTGGTGGTGGGCGTCGTGGTCGTCGTCGTGGTCGGGGGAAGCGTCGTGGTGGTCGCGGGGGGAACCGAGGTGGTGGTCGCGGGGGGAACCGCGATCGTGGTGGATGAGGCGGTCGGCGCGGCGCTGGTCGTGGTCGACGCGGGCGATCTCGAGGCGGACCGCACCTGTGGGGTGCTGCCCCCCGAAGCGCACGCAGCGGTGAGCACGACCACTCCGAGACACATGACCAGACGGGATCTCATCGGGTCAGAACAGTTTGAGTTCGTCGGATCGCAGCCCGCGTAGCTCGTCGTAGTCGACCTCGACCCACGTGAACCCGCGCGACTCGGCGAGTACCTTGGCCTGCGGCTTGATCGACTGCGCGACGTAGACACCGCGGACGTCGCCGAGCGACGAGTCGAGCCGGAGCCGTTCGATGTAGCGGGCGAGTTGTTCGACGCCGTCGATCTCGCCGCGCCGCTTCACCTCCACGGCGACGACGCGGTCGTCGCCGTCACGACACACGAGGTCGATCGGACCGATCGCTGTCGGATACTCGCGGCGCACCAGGGTGAGCCCCTCCTCGATCGCTTCGGGGCTCGCCGCCAACAGTTCCTGCAGATGCGCCTCCACGCCGTCCTTCTGCAATCCAGGATCGTCGCCGAGTTCGGCGGAGACCTCGCTGATCACGTCGTGCAGCGTGATCGTGAGCGTTTCCTTCTTGGGGTTGGTGATCACCCACTGATGGCCTCGCTCGTCGTCGTACCGTTCGACGAGCGTGTTCGGCGCGTTCATCCAGTTGAGTGGTTTGTAGGCGCCCCCGTCGGCGTGGATCGCGACGCACCCGTCGGCCTTGACCATGATCAATCGGTTCGCCTCGGGCAGGTGGGCGTCGAGCCGGCCGGCGTAGTCGACCGAGCACCGTGCCACGACCAGCCGCATCAGTCGCGACCTTCGACGTGGTCGGCCATCCGCTTCTGGATCAGTGCCCGGCGGGCCTGGAGCTCGCGATAGGTCAGTCGGTTGACGCTCGGGTCGAGTCCCATGCTGGCCTTCACGCCGTTCATGTCGAACTCGACTTCGTTCGGGTCGACGCCGAGTTCGCGGCCCAGACGTTCGCCGTGCTTCATCGCGAACATCATCGAGATGTTCTGCACCTCGCCGATCAGGTCGAGGTCGGGTGCGAGCCGTGCGATCGCTCCGTCGAGGAACACGAGGTTCTTGACGTACAGCATCAGCTCCTTGGGGAGTTTCGCCCCATAGCCGAGCATCGCCTTGACGACGCGTTGCACCTCCCGGACCATCTCTTCGCCCGTCAGGGTGGTCGGGTCGATGACCTCCTGGTCGAGCCGGAGGTCGGTGACGACCGCGTCGATGTCGGTGTCGATCGGGAGGGCGCCGAGGTCGCGTAGTGCGGCCACCTGGCCCCGCGGGTCGTTCGTCGTCGCGCCGAGCATCAGTCGGAGAAACGCGTTGCGTTTGCCGCCGTCGAGGCGCCCGACGATGCCGTAGTCGAGCAGCGCCGTGCGGCCGTCGTCGAGCACGAGCAGGTTGCCGCCGTGCAGGTCGCCGTGGAAGATGCCCTCGACGACGGCGCCCTCCATGAAAGCGATCATCGCGGTGCGCACCACGTCCTCGGTGTCGATGCCCGCGTCCTGCATCCCGATCACGTCGTCGAAGTTGAACCCGTGGACCCGCTCCATCACCAGGACCCGCCGGGTGACGAGCGTCGGGTGCGGACGCGGGGTCACGTAGCGGTCCTGTTCGAGATCGTGGAGCATGCCGGCGATGTCGAGCATGTTGGCGGCTTCCATTCGGAAGTCGAGCTCCTCGACGATCGTCTCGGCGAAGAGCTCGACCAGCGCCGGTGGATTGGCGAGTGCGGCAACCGGGATCCGCCCGACGAGGTACGGCGCGAGCCAGGCCATCACCTTGAGGTCCTTGCGGACCAGTGTCGCGACCTCGGGCCGTTGCACCTTCACCACCACGTCCTCACCGGTGCGCAGCCGAGCGACATGGACCTGGGCGATCGAGGCTGCCGCGAGTGCCGCTTCGTCGAAGGACTCGAAGACGTCGTCGATGCGCGCGCCGAGGTCCTGTTCGACGGTCCGCTTGACCACGTCGAACGGGTCGGCCGGGACCTGGTCCCGACACTTCTTGAACTCCTCGACGAGCTCGGCGGGAAACAGGCCTTCGCCGGACGAGATGATCTGTCCGAGCTTGATGTAGGTCGGACCGAGCGCTTCGGCGGCGCGGCGCAGTCGAAGCGAGATGTCGCTGCGACTCGCCTCCGGATCGGCGTGGAGCTTCAGCTTCTTGCGCACCAACCAGGGCACGACCGCCACGCCGAGATGTCCGACCACGGTCAGCACTCGGAACCCCGGTGGAAATCGCCGTGGGGCCGTGAGCGTGGGGACTTCCTGTTGCGCTCGTGCACGCAGTGTCCGGGCCAGCGGGAGCCACCGAGCCTCGTGCCGCTCGATGGTCCACGGACCCGATTCGGTGAAGGCGGCCCAACTGCGGTCGGTGGCGAGATCGGCCGTGTCGGTCATGGTTCCCCATGATGTCGTGACCGGGACGAGATTCCTGAGCGAGGTACCCCGATTCGTGACGAAATCCTGAATCAAGGCGCCGAACTGCAGCGACGATGAGGAGGCATGTCACTGATGATCACCACCACGGCCGAAGTGATCGTGCTGGTGGGGATGCTGCGGGCCTTGATCGTGAAGCGGCAGCGTGTCGAACACCGATCGGTCCGCCCGCTGCGCGTTCGGTCCTGAGCCGTTCACTATCGTCGTCGCATGAGCGCCGACCGTTGGATCATCGATTCCGTCGTCTCGACGCGGTACCCGTTGTACACGAGGGCGAATGCGGGCGAAGTGCTGCCGGATCCGGTCAGCCCACTCACCGTCACGACCACGTGGCAGGCGACCAACGAGGGTTGGCGGGATGCCCAGATCAACGTGGGGACGTGTGAGCCGCACGAAGTCGATGTCGACGAGGTCACCGGGCTGTTCGGCGGCTACCTGTACATCAACGCGTCGCTCGCTCGGATGTTCGGCATCCGCGGCCCCGACCTGAGCGCCGAGATGATCGACCTCACGTACTTCGGTGACCATCCCGATGTTCCCCCGTACGTCCCGGAGGACTGGCACGACAGCCCGGAGAACACGGCCAAGATGGGTGCCTGGATGCAGGAGGTGCTCACCGGCGACCTCGACGTGTTGCTCGAGGACCAGGCCGAGGCGAACCGTCTTCGCGCCGAACGTCCCGACCTCACCCGACTCACCGACTACGAACTGGTCGCGCGGGGCGCGGCCTCCTCCCGACGGTGCGCCGGCTGTTCGAACGGCACCTCACCGTCACCGCCGGTGCATCGATCGGACCCGGGATCCTCGGCGCGGTCGCCGAGGCCCTCGGCGACTCCGTGATCGCACTGAAGCTGATCACCGGTGTCGGCGATGTCGATTCCGCACTGCCGAGCAGCGAGATGTGGAAACTCTCGCGGCTCGATCGCGACTCCGACGAGTTCCGCGCGGAGTTCGCCGCGTTCCTGGCGGAGTACGGCAGTCGCGGTCCGAACGAGTGGGACCTCATCAGCGATGTGTGGGAAACGAAACCCGAACTCGCGCTCCGCCTGATCGACGTGATGCGCAAGCAGGGACCCGATGGTGACCCCGCGGCACGATCGGCGGCGGGTGCGGCCGAGCGCGAGGCCCTCACCACGCAGATCCGTGAGGCGTTGGCAGGCGATGCGGAGACGGCGGGACAGTTCGAGGCCGGGCTGTCGTCGGCACACGTGTACCTCGCGGGTCGCGAGCGCGCGAAGACGAACATCATCAAGGTGATCCACGAGATCCGCATGTCGTTCCGGGAACTCGCCCGCCGCCACGACGTCGGCATCACCGAGTTCCACATGTTGCTCGACGATGAACTCGACGCGTTCCTCAGCAGCCCCGACGACTTCCATTCCCGCCTCACACAGCGAGCGGTCGAGTACGAGGCGCTGTTCGACCTCGAACCGCCGTTCATCGTCCACGGTTCGGTTCCGCCGATCCCGGAGTGGCCGCGTCGGGGCGGAACCGGCGTGGCCGTCAGCGAGACCGGTGACGTCCTCCACGGTGTTCCGGGATGCGCCGGTGTGGTGACCGGTACGGCCCGGGTGATCCTCGACCCGAGCGATCCGATGGCGCTCGAACCCGGTGACATCCTCGTCGCGCCCTTCACCGATCCTGCCTGGACGCCGCTGTTCGTTCCCGCCGCCGGCGTCGTGGTCGACGTCGGCGCCCAGGTGAGCCACGCGATCATCGTCAGCCGCGAGTTGGGAATCCCGTGCGTCGTCAGCGTGACGGGCGCCACCGAGCGGATCGCGGACGGAGCGACCATCACCGTCGACGGTGGCGCCGGGACGGTTACCGTCCTCTGACATGAGTGACACTTCAGATCAGGTCGGTCGTCCGTTCCGGGTGCTCGGGATCCAGCAGGTCGCGATCGGCGGCCTCGACAAGACGGCACTGTCCGCGTTGTGGACCGGTTTGCTCGGCGTCGAGAAGATCGGCGACTACGTCGCCGAGTCGGAGAACGTGGACGAGGACATCCTGCGGCTCGGGAGTGGCCCCCACGCCGTCGAGATCGATCTGATGCAGCCGCTCGACCCGGAGGTCGCCCCGAAGGTGCACGTTCCGACGTTGAATCACATCGGACTGTGGATCGACGACCTGCCGGCCGCCGTCGACTGGCTGGCGGCGCAGGGCATGAGGTTCACGCCCGGAGGGATCCGTCGGGGCGCATCGGGCCACGACGTCTGTTTCGTGCACCCGAAGGGCAACGAGGCGACGCCTCGATCGGGCGAAGGGGTCCTGATCGAACTCGTTCAGGCGCCGCCCGACGTGATCGATGCGTTGGGCTGACCAACACGATGGCTGAGCGCGACGAGGCGTTCACGGACCACGGCGGCACCCTCGCGGGGGTCCGGGTGATCGAACTCGGGGTGTGGGTCGCCGGTCCCGCCGCCGGTGGGATCATGGCGGACTGGGGTGCCGACGTGATCAAGGTCGAACCACCGGCCGGCGACCCTCAACGGTGGCTGTTCTCGTCGGTCGGATTGCGCGCCGAACTCCCCGTGCCCCCCTTCGAGATCGACAACCGTGGCAAGCGTTCGGTCGTACTGGACCTCCGCGACGATGCCGAACGCGAGCGGTTCCACCGGCTGCTCGAGACCGCCGACGTGATGATCACCAACATGCGTCCGGCAGCACTCGAACGTCTCGGACTCGACCACGAGAGCGTCTGCGCTCGCCACCCGTCGCTCGTGTACGGATCATTGACCGGCTACGGCCTCGATGGCCCCGATCGCGATCGTGCGGGGTACGACGTCGGCGCGTTCTGGGCGCGGTCGGGTGTCGCCCACACGATCGTGCCACCGGGCGAGTTGCCTCCGGATCTGCTCTCGGGGTTCGGCGACCACTTCACCGGCCTCACGTTGGTGGCGGGAGTGCTCGCCAAGTTGCTCGAACGTCAGCAGACCGGTCGCGGTGGACTGGTTGCCACGAGTCTCCTGCGGACCGGGATGTACGGGGTGTCGTGGGATCTCGGGATCCACCTTCGGTTCCGCAAGCGGACGCCCACGGTCCCGCGCGAGGCGAATCCGTCGCCGCTGGTCAACAGCTATCGAGCGTCCGACGGCATCGGATTCTGGCTGATCTGTCTGGAGAGCGACCGGCACTGGCCGAACGTGCTTGCCGCGATCGATCGACCTGACCTCGCCACCGACGCACGCTTCGCTTCGGCCAAGGGCCGTCTGCTCGACGCGGAGGCGTTGATCGCCGAGTTCGACGCGGTGTTCGGGTCCCACCCGATGGAGCACTGGCGTGAGCGACTCGACGCGCACGACGTCTGGTGGGCCCCGATTCAGTCGCTCGCCGAGGTGATCGAGGATCCGCAGGCCGCACCCGGAATCGTCCAGATGTCCGAACGCGCCGGCGAGCGTGAATATCGTGCGATCGCTTCACCGGTCGACTTCGACGGCCGTACGTCGCGCCCCGGCCCGGTGCCGCACCTCGGCGAGCACACGGACGAGGTGCTCGCCGAACTGGACCACGACACCTGACCGGAGGCGTCAGGTGTCGTCGACGACGGCCATCACGTCGAGGCCCGCGAAGTTGCCGCTGGGGTCGGCGACCTCGACCACGCGATCGTCGGTGTCGTCGTACTCGAGACGCAACGCCCGACTCATCGTGGCGTGCATCGCGTAGGTGCACGTGATGTAGGTGAACTCGAGGATCTCGACGTCCGAGAAGTGGTCCTGCAGAGTGGCGAACAACCCGTCCGGAACGCGGCCGTGTTCGAGCACGAGACAGTCGGTGTAGGCCAGCAACGCCCGTTCGGCGGGGGAGAAGCAGTCTGCGGTCGACCAATTCGGGATCGCGGCAACCTGCTCGTCGCCGAAGCCGACATCGCGCATCGCCTTGCAGTGCTGGCTGAAGACGAACTGGCTGCCGACCGCGTACCCGGCGCGGGTCTGGCCGAGTTCACGATGTCGCGCCGACAGTTCGCGGTCGGGGGATCGGTAGAACTGGAAGCCCGCGGTGGTGTGGTCGAAGGCGTCGGGGACGAGCGCGAACACGGTCCACCAGTTGCCCGGGGTTCCCGATGCGGTCCCGGGTTCGGCGACGGGGTCGCGATCACCGAAGACCGCCCCGTAGACCGCCTGGGCGAAGGGGTGTGCGTCGTCGCGAGGTACTTGTCCGAGTCGTGGCATGTGTCGAGTCTCCCGCGGCAATCCCGCGTCGACGGGGTCGGCCGGCGACATCCCTGCGATCCGCCCGACGAGTGGGCGGCACGAAACGACCGTGACCGTCGACGTCGCCGATGGCGCGGCCCCGAGCTCAGAAGTTCGGCGGGCGTTTCTCGACGAGCGCGGCGACACCCTCGGCGTACTCGGCGGTCGCCATCGCGTCGTTCATCAGTCGAAGTGAGTCGCCGACGCTCGCCTGAGGATCGTGGCGCAGCGCATCGGCCGTCAGTTGCCGCTTCGTCGTCGTCACGGCGTTCGGGCCCGTCGAGGTCGCGACCTCGCGGGCCCAGTGCGTCGCAGCAGCGAGCGGATCGTCGTCCACCGCGTTCCAGAGGCCCCACTCGGCGGTCTCGGCACCCGTGAACACCCGACCCGACAGCAGGAGATCGGCGGCACGCGCGGTTCCGATCAGTCGGGGCAGTGTCCAGGTCATCCCGTATTCGGCGGGGAGTCCGAGCCGGGGTGCGGCGGTCGTCAGCTTCGCCGCCGGGGTGACGAAGCGCAGATCGCAGAACAGGACGAGCGCGAGCCCCACACCGGCGCATGCGCCGTTGACGGCGGCGATGATCGGGTGTCGATAGCCGAGTTGCCACGCGAAGTCGGCTTCGAGACGGTCTCCGCCGCCCGGTTCGGCCGGTTTGGCGGGAAGCCCCGCATCGTACGCCCCGCGGTCGACATGGCCCGCCAGCGCCTGGCTGTCGCCGCCGACGCAGAACCGTTCGCCCGCGCCGGTGACGATGACCGCGCGTACGTCGTCGCGTTGCTCGAGCTCCGCCATGATCCACCGGTATTCGGTGTGCATCCGGCCGGTCCAGGCATTGCCGCGATGTGGACGGTTCAGCCACACGGTCGCCACTCGGTCGGTGACGTCGAACCGGGTCACTTTCAATTCCATCCAGGGCCCCGACCGCTCAGCCCCAGATCGCCTTCAGAACCGGCTCCGCCAACTCGGGTCGGCAGACGATGAAGTCGGGCAACCACGGGTCGCGCTCGTTGTAGACGAGTGGGCTGCCGTCGAGGCGGCTGGCGTGGAACCCGGCGGCCATCGCGACCGCAGCCGGCGCGGCGGAGTCCCACTGGAACATCCCGCCATCGTGGACGTAGATGTCGGCGTACCCCATCACGAGCGCCATCGCCTTCGCCCCGGCCGAACCGAGCCGCACCGCATCGGCGTCGAGCCCCTCGGCCACCAGCACGGCGGAATACGGCGCACGCGAGCGCGACGTGATCAGCCGAGGTCGCTCGCGCTCGACCCGGGGAATCGGGGGAGCGGGGTCTGTCGTGAAGACCGCGTTGATCGCAGGAAGGCTCACCGCCGCCGCACCGAACGCGTCGCCCTCCCAGAGCGCGACGTGGACGGCCCAGTCGTCCCGCCCCGGCTCGCTGAACTCGCGGGTGCCGTCGAGGGGGTCGATGATCCACACGCGGTCGGCATCGAAGCGTCGATGGTCGGTCGTGCCCTCCTCCTCCGACAGGACGGCGTCGTCGGGACGATGCGTGTGCAGCTCGTGGGCGAGGAACGCCTGTGCAGCTGCGTCGCCGGCATCCTTGACGTCCCATTGGCTCGCCCGGTCGGCGAACATCTGCTCGCGGAGCGTCACCAGGATCCGACCGGTCTCGATCGCCAGCCGGCTGGCGAGTTCGGCGTCGGTCTCCGGGTGACTGGGAGCGGGCACCGAGCCATCATGCCAGGACGTGGCCCGACTAGCGTCGCTCCTCGTGTCGAGCGACTTGACCACCGACCGCGGGACGCCGCCACCCGACTTCCGGGGGTCGCGCCGTCTCATGGGCAAGGAGGAGTGGTTCTGGTACCTCGTCGCCGCCGTCAGCTACATCCTGCTGGGGATCTGGCACAAGTGGCTCCTGAACTGGTTCGTCGGCCCGGTGTGGCTGGTCGGGATCATCGTCGTCGGCCCGTGGATCACCGATCGGCTCGGGATCACCGGCCGGCAGTCGGGCGGCGAAGAATGAGCTGGGCGGCGCACCAGTTCGAGGTCTACGCCGTTCAGGCGCACCTCCCGAAGAAGATGCGCGGCAAGGTCAGCTTCTGGGCGATCTTCCTGGGCGATTTCACACCCGACTTCCTGTCGAAGTTCTGGGTGTACGGGTTCACGATCAACGGCAGGCACTACGGCGCCTCGGTGCCGCAACAGTGGCACCGAGGATGGCCGGGCATGGGGTGGACGCACACGCTGTTCGCCGGCGTGATCTTCACGCTGATCTGGTGGAGCTGGAAGAAGAACCGTGCGTTCACCGTCGGCTACCTGCTCGGGTACGCCGCGCACACGCTGACCGACATCAACGACTCGGTCGGCGTGATGATGCTGTTCCCGCTGTTGACGTTGAGCTTCACGTCGCAGACGTGGGCGTACGCGGCGACGATCGACGGCGGCAAGTATCTCGACGCGGCGGCGTACTACTCGAGCCTGGGTCTCGTGATGGACCTGCTGTGGCTGGTGGTCGTCCTGTTCTCGTGGCGTGTTCTCACCCGGGAGTACTGGCGCACGCAGATCGTCCCCGCGGATGCTCGGGTGTGGGCGTGGTTCGGGAGGTGGTTACCCGAGCGCGGGTTGCTCGCGTTGTATCGAGCGACGTTCTTCTACGGGTTGAGTCGGATGATCTCGTGGAGCTTGTGGGCGAGGCTGTTCGCCGAGCCGTCGAAGTTCGGCAAGTACGACGTGACCGACCAGGGCTTCCCGATGGACCTGTCCTGGACGGGTCCGTACTGGATCGGGGCCAGATCGCTGAACCACGTCAACCCGTGGCTCGCGTACCCGGCCGCGCTCGCAATGCTCGCGCTGGTGTACGTGGTGGTGATCCGACTGTGGGAACCGATGGGGCGCAAGGAGGCCGAGCGTCGAGCCCGGATTGCCGCCGAGCGCGTCGATGCCTGAGCGCCCGCATCCTCGGTTCCGGGACGTGCTCGACCAGGTGCCCGATCCGAATCCGACCGGAAGGCGGGAGGTCAGGCGATGGCCGGGGCGACGAGCCGACCGGGTGTCCGGAGGCGGTCGCGGAACGGGACCCACGTGGTGTCCGGCGTCCAGGCTGCGGCCGCCGTGACCGCCTCGGCGCCGAGCGCATCGATGGGGTCGAGGCCGAGCGCCTCGAGGAACGCGACGGTGCGGACGTCGTGAGCGACCGGGTCGGGGTCCGGCGCGAGGTCGAGCTTGGCCAGGGCCTTGTGAATCGGTGGCTTGAGGAAGTACGCGGCCGCGATCGCGGCGGTTCCGGCGGCCTCGGCGTTGCTCATGCAGTTCACACACATGTCCGTGAGCGTAGACGACGCCACCGACCTCCACAGCCGCCCACCACGCGCGGGCGAACGGTTCAGGTCAGGTTTCGGCGGAAGACGAGTTCGTCGGTGCCGTCATCGGAGCAGGTCCCGATCCGGGTGAACCCGCCGAGACGATCCAGCACGGCCCGTGACGCCGCGTTGCGCGGCTCGACGCAGGCGATCACCGCACCCACCTGACCGGTGGACTCCGCCCACCGGAGCAGGGCGGCGACGGCTTCCACGGCGTACCCCCGCCGGCGGAACGATTCGAAGATCGTGTAACCGACCTCGACCGCTCCGCTGTCGGACGAGTCGATGATCCCGACGAATGTCGGGTCGGCCAACGCTTCGTCCAGTGGCACGGGACGTCCGTGGAATCCGACATGGCCGACGATCGTCCCGTCACGGGTGGTGACCGACCGCGCTCGCCACGCGCTCGACCCGCCGTCATCGACGGCCAGGCCGCGCCATCTCCGGAGATGGTCGACGTCGTCGTCGGGCCAACCGGTCGGTGTGGCGAGCAGCGCATCGATCCGTTCGAGGTCGAGGACCTCCAGCTCGAGTCGACCCGTCCGGATGACGGTCACGGGGATCGCCTGGCAATCGCCGCCGGACACGTGTGCATCGCAGATGTCCGCTTCAGGCGAGCTTCTTGTACTTGATCCGGTGCGGGGTTGCCGCGGCCGCGCCGAGCTCCTGCTTGCGACGCTCTTCGTATTCGCTGAAGTTGCCCTCGAACCAGCGAACCTGGCTGTCGCCCTCGAATGCGAGCACGTGGGTGGCCACGCGGTCGAGGAACCACCGGTCGTGGGAGATCACGACGGCGCACCCGGGGAACGACTCGAGTCCTGCTTCGAGTGCGCGCAGGGTGTCGACGTCGAGGTCGTTGGTCGGCTCGTCGAGCAGGAGCACGTTGCCGCCCGACTTCAACAGCTTCGCGAGGTGGACGCGGTTGCGTTCACCGCCCGACAGATCACCGACCCGCTTGCCGTGGTCGGTGCCCTTGAAGTTGAAGCTCGAGACGTAGGCCCTGCCGTGGATCTCGCGGCCGCCGACGTCGAGCACCTCGCCCCCACCGGTGATCTCGTCGTAGACGGTGGCGTCGGGATCGAGATCGTCGCGGTCCTGGTCGACGTAGCTCAGATCGACGGTCTCCCCGATCTTGATCTCGCCCGAGTCGGGAGCCTCCCGCCCCGCGAGCATCTTGAACAGCGTGGACTTGCCTGCGCCGTTCGGCCCGATGATGCCGACGATGCCGGCTGGCGGGAGCGTGAACGACAGGTCGTCGATGAGCAGACGGTCGCCGAAGCCCTTCGACAGGTTCGTCACTTCGATGACCTGGTCGCCGAGCCGTCGCCCGGCCGGGATCGTGATCTGCAGCTTCGACTCCTGCTGCTCGGCGGCCTTCGCCTCCGCGTGGAGCTTCTCGTACGCGTTCAAGCGCGCCTTGCCCTTGGCCTGGCGGGCCTTGGTGCCCATCCGGACCCATTCGAGCTCGCGGGCGAGTGTCCGCTTGCGGGCGTCGTTGCCGCGTTCTTCACGTTCGAGGCGCTCCTGCTTCTGCTCGAGCCACGACGAGTAGTTGCCCTCGAACGGCAGGCCCTTGCCGCGCTCGAGTTCGAGGATCCACTTCGCCACGTTGTCGAGGAAGTACCGGTCGTGGGTGATCGCGACGACCGTGCCCGCGTAGTCGCCGAGGAAACGTTCGAGCCAGTCGACCGACTCGGCATCGAGGTGGTTCGTCGGCTCGTCGAGCAGCAGCAGGTCGGGCCGGCTGAGCAGCAGACGGCACAGCGCGACCCGGCGCCGCTCGCCGCCCGAGAGAACGGTGACGTCGGCGTCGTCGGGTGGGCAGCGGAGCGCGTCCATCGCGATCTCGACGTTGCGTTCGAGTGACCATGCGTCGGTCGCGGCGATCTTGTCTTCGAGGATCGCCTGCTGCTTGCCGATCTTGTCGTAGTCGGCGTCGGGGTCGGCCCACTTGGCCATCACCTCGTTGTACTCGTCGATGATCGACTGGACCTCCGCCACGCCGTCCATCACGTTGCCCTTGACGTCCTTGTCCGGGTCGAGCTGCGGTTCCTGCGCCAGGTAGCCGACGGTGAAGCCGGGCGTGAGTCGCGCTTCGCCCTGGAATCCGTCGTCGAGGCCCGCCATGATCTTCAGGAGCGACGACTTGCCCGCGCCGTTGGAACCGAGCACACCGATCTTGGCGCCCGGGTAGAACGACAGCGAGATGTTCTCGAGAACCGTCTTGTCCGGCGGGTAGACCCGCTTGAGCTTGTAGGCCTGGTAGATGAATTCGTGAGCCATGGATCCCTCGGGGTAGTGGTGCGCGTCAGGCTAACGGCAGCGGTCGGCGGCGCTCCGGTGACCGTCGGCGATCTCCCGAGATGAGTCGCCCTTGCATCGAGGCGGCGTTTGCAGGAAGGTGGACGCGTCGAATCGAGTCGCCAGGAGGTATCGACATGGCCACCGTCACCCGCTACCGCAACGGCGTCCCCAGCTGGGCCGACGTCGCCGTGTCCGACCCGGAGTCGGGTGCGGCGTTCTACGCCGATCTGTTCGGCTGGGACGTGGAGGACCAGGGCGAGGAGGCCGGCGGTTATCGCATGTTCCGCACCGCGGGGCGGTCCGTCGCCGGACTCGGCCCGAAGCGGACCGAGGAGGCGATGCCGGTCTGGTCGGCGTACATCTCCGTCGACGACCTCGACGCCACGCTGTCCGCAGCCGTGGCCGCCGGCGGAACGGTCGTGATGCCGAGGATGGACATCTTCACGTCCGGGTCGATGGCGGTGGTCGTCGACCCGACCGGAGCAGCCATCTCGTTCTGGCAGGCCGGCGACCACATCGGTGCCGAACTCGTCAACGTTCCCGACACGCTCGCATGGCACGAGCTGACGACCCGTGACGCCGAGGCGTCGATGGCGTTCTACGCGGCGGTGCTCGGCTGGGAGTTCGAGGAGGTCCCCGAGGGTGCCGGTGCGCCCGGATACCAGATGATCAAGGTCGGCGATCGCGTCGTCGGTGGGATCATGCCGATGGTCGGCGACGACTGGGGTGACCTTCCGTCGCACTGGATGGTCTACTTCGCGGTCGCCGACACCGATGCCACGGCCGCCCGGATCGCGGAGCTCGGAGGTTCGGTCAGCGTCGAACCGTTCGACATGGGCGTCGGCCGCATGGCGGTCTGCAACGACCCCGACGGCAATGCGTTCTCGATCATCGCGTTCGGTGGACCGGTCGACGAGATCGAGGGCGGCGTCGCGTGAGTACCGGGGTGCCCGCACAACGCCGATTCAGTGGCGCTTCACGCCGCCGTACTTCATTCGTGTGTCGTTCATCGACGCAGGGCGAGCGTCGTCGTCGTTGATCGAGGCGGCGACGATCTCGCCGACGAACAGGGTGTGCGTCCCGAGTTCGAGCGTGTGCCGCATCTCGCAGTCCATCCACGCGATCGCCTCCTCGAAGATCGGCGCACCGGTGGCCGCGATCGAGACCGGCCGGTCGTTGAGGGCGGCGCCGTCGTCGTTGGCCGGCTTCGAGAACTTCACGAAGACGCGGGTGTCGGAGGCGTCCCACAGGTTGACGGAGAAGGCCCCACTCGCCGAGATCAGGCGGTGGGTGACCGAGCCGTTGTCGACGCCGATTCCGATCAGCACCGGTTCCATCGACAGCTGGGTGATCCAGCTGGTCGTCATGCCGTTGCGTTCGCCGTCGTGGGCCGAGCCGACCAATGCGAGGGCGTTCGGGATCTTCCAGGTGACCCGATTGAGCAGTTCGTCGTCGAGTGCCATGTCGCGATGGTAGGGCGACGGCGACGGCGATCGATCGTCGCGCCGGACCCCGGTACCGTGGCGCCATGACGCGAGCGATCCGATTCGGGTACCAACCGCGCCTCGCCGCGGACGACGATCCCGTGGCCGTCGCCCAGCGTGCCGAAGCCGTCGGATTCGATGTGTTCCTGTTGCCGGACCACGTCGGGGGCGGACCCGCCCCGATGCCGGCACTCGCCGCGGTGGCGTCGGCGACCTCGTCGATTCGGCTGGGTACCTTCGTTCTCAACGCCGACATGCGGAACCCGGTGCAGCTCGCCTGGGAGGCGACGACTCTCGACCGGCTGTCGGGGGGTCGTTTCGAACTGGGTCTCGGAGCGGGCCACACGCCGCACGAGTACGAGGCGACCGGGATCGAACTGAAGCCCCCGCGGGAACGCAAGGCCGCACTGGCCGAACGGGTCGAGATCGTCCGGCGGCTGCTCGACGGTGAGACGGTCACGCATCCCGGGATCCACCACCGCCTCCTCGATGCTCGGGTGCCGCGGCCGGTCCAGGAGCGTCTCCCGATCCTCGTCGGGGGAAACGGTGCGTCACTGCTGGCTCACGCCGGTGCACATGCGGACATCATCGGACTCCAGGGTCTCGGCAGGACGCAGTCGGACGGCCTCAAGCACTCGGTGAAGTGGGAGGTCGCTCATCTCGATCGCCAGGTCGAGCAGGTGTGCGCGGGCGCCGGCGAGCGAATCGACCGGATCGAGTTGAACGCCCTCGTCCAGATGGTCGACGTCACCGACGACGCCGAGCACTCGCTGGTGGACGCAGCCGAACTGATCGGTGGCGGCATGACCCCGACCGAGCTGGAGGCGATCCCGTACGTGCTCATCGGGACCGTCGACGCGATCGCCCACGAGATCCTGCGCGCCCGTGACCGGTGGGGGATCACGTACTTCGCGGTACGGACGCTCGAGGACTTCGGACCGGTCATCGAGCGCGTACGCGAACTCGAGACATGACCGAGCAGATGTCGGACCGGCTCACCGCGCACCTGCGGTCGTGGGTGGGGGAGTGGCCTCCACCCTCGCCGGGGGTCACGGTGGTCGGTGACCCGGCGCGGCTGCGGCCGACGTGGGACGGCATGATTCGCCCACTGCAGGGTGTCGGTGACGGCGTCGGAACGGTGATCGCGGTGCCTCCGGACGTCGTCGACCCGGTGAGCGAGCTGTTGGCCGCCGGACTGGAGCGCCCCGGCCTCGGAGACGAGCTCGGCGACGTCCTCGGGGTCGGTCCTGCCGCATTCGGCACCGGCGTCTTCCGCACGACCGAGCGCGTCACCGCGGACATCCCCGACGTCGGCGAATGGTACGAGCGTCAGGTCGACGACCTCCCCGAGTGGTTGGCCCCGTTCAACGGTCCGCGTCTCGTCGCTCGGGACCGGGACGGCCGTCCGATCGCGGGCGTGGGCATCAAGATCCACGACGGGGCGGGGTACGAACTCGCCGTCGTGACCGCGGAGGCCGCACGCGGACGCGGCCTCGCGCGACGACTCGTCGCCACCGCTGCCCGGTGGGTCATCGAGGAGGGGGCCGTCCCCACGTATCTGCATCAGTCGAGCAACGTCGCGAGTGCCCGCGTGGCCGAAGCGGTCGGGTTCACCGACCGGAAGTGGACGGTTCACGGGCTCTGGACCCGGAGCTGACGCGCCGGCGAGGTCAGCCGAGCGGAACGATCGGAGAGCGTTGTCCGTCGCCGAGGCGTCCGTCAACGGGCAGCGTCCCGGGTTCGAGGTCGAACGACACCACCCGTCGCTCACCTCGTTCGATCCGCCCGTCGATGTCGGGCACCGGTTCGGACCCGGCCACCTCTTCCGCTCGTCTCGACGTCACCATCTGACGGCCCCACCGGGCTCGAGCGCGACGGAGTCCCGGCCGGCGACAGCGACGTCGACGGCTGCGACGTTGTCGGGTCTCGACGTCACCACGTGTCCACCGTGGCCGACCGTGACGTCGAGACGCTGCCCGCGAACGATCAGCGAGAAGTTGAGCGAGTTCCACGACGCAGGGACGGCAGGGGCGATCCGCACGCAACCGCCTTCGACGGAGACACCGCCGATCCCGAACACGGCGGTCTGATAGGCGCCGGCGTTGGCGGCGGTGTGCATTCCGCCGATGAACGTTCCACCGACGTTCGCGTGCTGTGTCGCGTTCAGATCGAGCGTCGCTGTGTCGAGGAAGGAGACGAGCGCCCGGTCGAGAAGATCGGGTCGGGCGGCGGCGAGCCGGCATGCGACGGTCGCATGGACGGAGTGGCTCAACGAGGAGCCGTGCGCACAACGCGGCTCGTAGTGCTCGTAGTTCGCCACCTGGATCTCGATCGGGTAGCTCTGGTCGACGGCGAAGAGTTGGACGACCGCAGGCTGCTTCGACACCTGGGTGTGGACCGCCACGCCGTTCGGCCAGCCCCAGTACTCGCTCGGATCGATCAGCCGCCCCCGCAACACCTCGGGGCGGGTGTCCTCGAGCGCCGAGAATCCGTCGAACTGCTCGATCAGTCCGGTGTCGGGATCGGGCGCCGGCACGTACAGCCGGTCGTGGACGTCCTGCCACCGCGCCAGACGCTCCGGACCGGCATCGAGTTCGGTGAGCCGCTCCGGGTGGAGCTCGGTCATCCACCGGTGGATCCGGAGTGCGGCGGCGAGCGCGAGTTCCGACACGCGGTTGGTGTACGCGTCGTTGTCGACGTTCTCGTGCCATTCGTCGGGCCCGAGCAGGCGGATCATCTCGTACCGGTTCCGGTGGGGGACGAACTTGGCGAAGGATGCGATGAAGGTGGCGACCTCGAACACGATCTCGGCACCGTGCTCCACGACGAACCCGTCGTCGCCTGTCGCGTCCCAGTACCGGTCGACGGTGATCGCGATGTCCGGGCTGACGTGCATCTGCCAGGTGTTGAAGTGGTTGCGGATCGGACGTCCGGTGATCACGTCGTCGAAGAAGAAGTCCGGGCACAGTTCGTCGCCGCTGGTCCCGCTGATCCATGCGTAGAAGGCCCCCTCGTAGCCGAGCCGTCGCGCCTTGCGGCGCGCTCCGTCCAACGTGCGCCACCGGTACACGAGGATGTTCCGGGCGATGTCGGGAGCGGTGTGGAGGAATGCCGGGAGATTGAACATCTCCTGATCCCAGAAGGCGGCGCCCTGGTACGACTGGCACGACAGTCCACGGGCGCCGATCGGCAGCCGATCGGTGTGCGCTGGTGCGGCGATGCGGTTGTGCCAGATCGAGAAGCGGAGTGCGGCCTGCGCCGCGAGGGCGACGTCGTCGCCGTCGATCACGACGTCGGCGGTGTCCCAGAAGTCGGCCCACCGGTCGGCGGAGCGCTCGAGCGACTCCCGGTAGCCCGCGTCGATCGCCGATTCGGCGCTGTGGAACGCCCGCTCGAGGGGGCCGAACGGCACGTCGTCGTCGTTCGACGACGCGACGGCCATGGCCGTCGTGATCGTGACGGCGTCGCCCGGACCCATGACGGCCGGTCGGCCGTTGACGCGCCACGCAGCGGCGACGACGATGTCGACGCCGGACTCGACGGTCGAGCAGCGGGCCGTGGCGAGCCCGGGTTCGCGGGTGGCGCGGATCGGTCCGAGGTGGTGGCCGTTGAGGCTCCACACGTCGCCGTCGATGTCGGTGTGGATCGACAGCGCCATCGGCGCGTCGGCGACGACGGTGATCTCCTGCATCACGAGGTGCAGGTCGTCCAGGCTGGCGAAGCGACGGACCGATACGGTCGCGTCGACCGCGCCGGAGGTCCATGTCGATCGGTGGGTGTACTCCCCGGTCTGCAGGGTGAGTTCGACTTCTGCGTCACGGCTGGGGTCGAACGTGAGGGGCTCGCTGTCCGCGGTGAGCGTCACGCGGAGCCCGTTCGGGACGGTGCACAGCTCGCGCCACACGCCGTCGGCCATGTCGTAGGTGTCCGAGACGATGCATCCCACGAAATCGTCGGCGCCCTGGTCGGGTCGTGTACCGCGATAGCCGAGGTATCCGTTCCCGACCATGAAGTTCGAACCGATCGTGATGCTGCGGTCGTCGGTCGGCGCCTCGTCGACCACTTCCCAACCGGTGTCGGTCCGCACGTGTTCACCGATCCGCATCGGTGCAGTCTGGCAGCCTCGACCGTGTCGATCACGGGTGTGATCGGGCTTCGTCCGACGGTGGTGCGCGTGAGAAGGTGGCGAGATGCTTCCCGTCGCACCCTTCGGCCGCACCGGCCACCAATCGACCCGGTTGATCTTCGGCGCAGCGGCGCTCGGCGCGATGAGCCAGGAGCGCGCCGACACGACGTTGGCGAGCATCGCGGGGTGGGGGATCAACCACATCGACACCGCAGCGTCCTACGGCGCGTCGGAGGATCGGCTGCGGCCATGGCTCGCGGCACATCGCGACGAGGTCTTCCTGGCCACGAAGACGGGTGAGCGCACGGGCGCGGCCGCACGAGCCGAACTCGAACGGTCCCTCGTGCGGATGGACGTCGACTCGGTCGACCTCATCCAGTTGCACAACCTCGTCGACCCCGACGGGTGGGACACCGCGTTCGCTCCGGGCGGAGCGGTGGACGCGCTCGCAGTTGCGCGCGACGAGGGCCTCGTCCGGAGCATCGGGGTGACCGGCCACGGCGTGCCCATCGCCGGAATGCATCTCCGCAGTCTCGAACGATTCGACTTCGCGTCGGTCCTGCTGCCGATCAACTTCGTGCTCATGGACAACCCGGTGTACCGCCGTGACGTCGACAGGCTGCTCGACGTGTGCGCCGCCCGCTCGGTCGCCGTCCAGACGATCAAGTCGATCGCCCGCGGTGCCTGGGCCGACGGCGACACCGGTCGGTTCAGCTGGTACGAACCGTTGACCGGTCCCGAACCGATCCGACGGGCGGTGCGGTACGTGCTGTCGCACCCGCAGATGTTCCTCAACACGACCAGCGATGCGCGGCTCCTCCCGACGATCGTCGCAGCGGCAGCGGGCGATCTCTCGGCACCGACGCCGGCGGAGATGCGGACCGACATCGAGGTCGAGGGCATCACCCCGTTGTTCGTCGACGGCGAGCCGGCTCCGGTCTGAGGCCGGCGAGGAGCACCGGACACCGGTTCAGTGGCGCGGGTACTGTCTCGCCATGGATCCGATCAGGGAGAGCACGAGGATCGGAGCAGCCGTGGTCGCCTCGTCCTCGGCGGCACCGCTGCGGACCCCGAGCTGAGGACGGCGCTGCGAGCGGATCGACGCGATGAACGAGTTCCCTCCACCGGCCGGGCGGCCGGTGACCATGTTTCCGCGGCCCGATCCGTGGGTCGAGCAGGCCCGTCGGGAGGCCGAGCACCGCGAGTTGCGACAACGAGAACGACGCCGTTGGCTGATTCCGCTGGTCGTGGTCGTCGCGGTGCTGATCGTCGGGGCCGTCGTCGCGGCGGCTGCGGAACTCGGGAGCGATCGCCGAGACGATGTCGCGACGTCGACGACGGTCACGACCGTCGTCGACACCACGGTCGTGTCGGTCCCGGCGATCAGCCCGGAAGACCTCGTCGCGGTCGACGAGGTGTGGCTCGTCGACCGCGGTGACGCTGTCTTCGACTGGGGCGTCGCGGTGCGGACACAGCCCGACGAACCGTCGCGTCGTGACGTCGAGGTCACGGTCCGTCTGATCTCGGCCCGCGGCGAGATCGTCGAATCGGTCACCGACACGCTCGCCGTCATCGACGCCGACTCACCGGCGGCCGTCGCCGGGCGACTCTCCGACCCTGACGACGATCCGGTGCGCATCGAGTTCGACATCTCGGTGGGGGAGGAAACGCAGGACATCGCACTCGCCGACTTGCTCGACGTCCGAGCGCTCGAACGTGACGGTGACGAGTTGACCGGTCGAGTTCGCTCGAGTGCACCGACCGAGATCGGCGATCTGCGGGTGCTGTTCATCTGGCACGACCCCGAGGGAGAGGTGATCGGAACCGCACCGCTCGAGATCGACCTGTTGCGACCGGGCATCGATGCCCGCTTCACGCTGGACCTGTCGGACGAAGTCGTTCCGGACGGCCGTCCCGACTCGGCCGTCTGGGTGGGGTGACGAGGAAGCGGGAACGCCCGCGGGACGTACCGTCGAAACCGGGGGTGTGGATCAGCGCTCGCGGTGGCAGAATGTCGCCCCCCGCTCCACATATCGGGCGGGGCATGGTGGTCATAGCTCAACAGGTAGAGCACCAGGTTGTGATCCTGGCGGTTGGGGGTTCAAGTCCCCTTGGCCACCCTGCGCAGTGATGCGTGAATAGTCGTCGGCGGGGCTAGCCTGCGGCGCTGTTTGCTTCTCTAGCTCAATTGGCAGAGCAGTGGACTCTTAATCCATTGGTTCTGGGTTCGAGTCCCAGGGGAAGCACCGACGAGTCACTGACGTGGCTCTTCATCGACGTATCGGACCCGCTCCTCGGAGCGGGTCCGGTCGTTTTCAGTTGCTCCAGCGCTGTTGTTCGCGGTACCGGGTGGCGGCGAGCGGCGTGGAGCGTTGCCGACGCTGACGACGATTCCCCGTCAGGCCCACGGCCCCCGCGCCGATCAGGATGAACACGATCGCCGCGGCGAACGTCAGGGAGCGTCGATATGTCGCGAGGCTGGGAAACACGCCGACCCAGATGCCGTCGGAGATCGCCGGGAAGAGGAACGCCGGGACCAGATAGCCGAACACCACGAGCAGGATCCCGGTCGCGGCACAGCCGACACCGAGTGCGAACGAGAACTCGCCCCGCTCCGGTCGGACGACCAGTCCGAACAGCAAGGTCAACGCCGCGAGCCCGAAGGTGATCATCCACGTCCAGGTCGTGATCGATGCGATCACGTCGAACGCGCCGACCCGCTCGACGGGCAGGGTGATCGGCGGGAGCACGGCGGCGCGCTCGGTGCGGGTGATCTGCACCTGTTCGGCCGGGGTGATGACCACGGCCGCGTCGGTGTCACCGATCAGCCGTTCGTGAGCAGCGGCGGTGAACACGCGCATCTCGGTGGCGCCGTCGCGGATGCGGGCGACCTGGGTGACGAGCACCTTGAGATCCGAGGGTGACACCCCGAGCTCGGCGGCGTCGGCGCCCGCGATCACCGACGCGACCTGGAGGCGGACGTCCTCGTCGCCCAGAATCGCGTACGCGGCATCGGTGTCGACCTCGGGTGTGAATGCCACGCGGTCCAGCCAGAACGTGCTGATCGCGATCGCAAAGAAGCCGCTCGAGACGAGCAGGATCAGACCACCGAGCGAACGACGCACCGGGAGAGTCTGCCAAATTCGGGTCGGAGCCCGCGAACGTGCTGGTGGCGCAGTCTTCACGACGTTCGGTCGACCAAAGCTTGAACGAACGACTGTTCGTCTTGTACGCTCTCGAATCACACCGGTGGAGTTCGCCGAAACGCTGACGGGGAGGGCCTTCGGGAACTCTGGAGTACCCCTTCGTCATGATGGTGAGCAATCCCCTTCAGATCCGCAAGTGAACGCAACGAAAGAGAGACACGACATGGCAAAAGACGACCGTTCCAAGGCCCTCGAGATCGCACTGCAACAGATCGACAAGCAGTTCGGGACGGGCGCCATCATGAAGATGGGCGAACGCACCAACATGGACATCAAGGTGATCCCCACCGGTGCGCTCGCACTCGACCTGGCGCTCGGTGTCGGTGGCCTTCCCCGCGGTCGCGTCACCGAGATCTACGGTCCGGAGTCGTCCGGCAAGTCCACGCTCGCCATGCACGTGGTCGCCGAGGCGCAACGCAACGGCGGTGTCTGCGCCTACATCGACGCCGAGCACGCGATGGATCCGGCGTATGCCGCAGCGATCGGTGTCGATGTCGATCAGTTGCTGATCTCCCAGCCCGACACCGGGGAGCAGGCACTCGAGATCTGCGACATGCTCACCCGTTCCGGCGCGATCGACGTCGTGGTCGTCGACTCGGTGGCTGCACTCACCCCGCGCGCCGAGATCGAGGGCGAGATGGGTGACACCCACGTCGGCCTCCAGGCCCGACTGATGAGCCAGGCCCTGCGCAAGCTCACCGGCAACCTCTCCAAGACCGACACGATCTGCATCTTCATCAACCAGCTGCGCGAGAAGATCGGCGTGATGTTCGGTTCGCCCGAGACCACACCGGGCGGCCGGGCGTTGAAGTTCTACTCGTCGGTTCGCCTCGACATCCGCCGTATCGAGACGCTGAAGGACGGCGCCGACGCCGTCGGCAACCGCACTCGTGTGAAGGTCGTGAAGAACAAGGTGTCGCCGCCGTTCAAGCAGGCCGAGTTCGACATCATGTACGGCAAGGGCATCAGCCGTGAGGGGTCGTTGATCGATCTGTCGGTCGATCTGGGCATCGTCAAGAAGTCGGGAGCCTGGTTCACCTACGAGGGTGAACAACTCGGCCAGGGCCGGGAAAAGGCCAAGGAGTACCTGCGCCTGAATCCCGAGGTGATGATGGAGATCAGCGACAAGGTCCTCATCCAGTCCGGGCTCAAGGAAGATCCGAACGCACCGGCCGCCGACGCCGAGGTGGACGTGTTCACCGAGGCCGACGAGCAGCCGATCGCACTCGACTGATCAGCGTCTCCACCGACGGCCGTTCCGCGTCGGGCATCGTCGGATCAGGTGTTGATCACATAGGTGCCGTCGACGAACGGCTTGAAGATCATCAGCCACAGACTCACGACGAGCACGAGGTGGGTGATCCCGATTCCCATCGCCATCTTCTTCACCGCGTCCTCCGACTCGTCGGAGATCGCGGGGCGGATCAGGAACCAGCTGACCCCGAGCGCCACGAGCCAGAGCGCGATGGTGATCGTGATCCAGTGCATCTGACCGAGCGAGAACTTGCCGACGCCGGCCATGCCCATACCGGCGACCCAGAGCACCACCAGCGCCGGGAAGACGAGCTTCATGTGGAGTGCTGCGATGGCCGAGACCTCGCCTGCCCGCTTCATCCGCGGATACAGGAACAGCGGCCCGAACGCGGCCACGATCGACAGGATGTGGATCAGGTACAGGATGCGGTAGAGGGTGAGGTTCTCGGCTTGGAAGATGGCGATCACTCGGCGAACGCTATCCGTCTCGGGCGCAGGGGAGGAGTACGTTGAAACGGTGACCGATGCCGTCCCGCCGCCACCACCGTCAGCGGCCACGCCGCCGCCGGGTTGGTATCACGACGGCGTGGCACTGCGATGGTGGGACGGGAGCGCATGGGGTCCGGCCGCCCCCGCGAGCGGACCGTCGTCCGACGACCGCACGTTGTCGATCCTGACCCACGGCGGTGTGCTGATCGGTGGCTTCGTTCTCCCACTCGTCTTCTACCTGATCTCCGACGACGAGCAGCGGCCCGAGACCCGGTGGCATTCCCGCGAGGCACTCAACTTCCAGCTCACGTTCCTGGTCGCCTACCTCGGCGCGTTCATCGTGTTCTTCGTCGGCCTGGCGGCAAGCGGCGCATTCGGTGCATCGGGGAGCGATGCAGGGGCAGGCATCGGGTTCGGCATCTCGATCGCTCTCTTCGTCGCCGTGATCATCGGCGCAGTGATCGTGAACGTCGTGTTCAGCATCGTCGGTGCGATGCGCGCCAACGCCGGCGTCCGTTGGCGCTACCCGATCCGGATCCCCTTCGTTCGGGGCTAGATAGCCTGCCCGGCATGTCGGAACGGGAACAGCGGCGCTACGTGGTGCACACCTACGGGTGTCAGATGAACGAGCACGACTCCGAACGCATCGCCGGACTCCTCGAGGCCGACGGCCTCGTTCGGGCCGATTCCGACGCCGACGCCGACGTGGTCGTGCTCAACACGTGCTGCATCCGGGAGAACGCGGACAACAAGCTCTACGGAAACCTGGGCCACCTCAAGACCTGGAAGGCCAAGAAGGACGGACGTCAGATCGTCGTGTCCGGCTGTCTCGCCCAGAAGGATCAGGACCTCGTGGCGAAGAAGGCGGGGCACGTCGACGTCGTCATGGGGACCCACAACGTCCACCGCGCCGCCGAGCTGCTCGAAGCGGCGAGGTCGTCGGACGTGCCGATCACCGAGGTCCTCGAAGCGGCCGTTGTCGACGACCACGCGATGTTCCCGTCCGCGCTGCCGGTGCGGCGGGAGAAGAGCTACAACAGCTGGGTCACGATCCAGATCGGGTGCGACAACAACTGTGCGTTCTGCATCGTCCCGGCCGTTCGAGGCGAGGAGATGAGCCGGCCGTACGCCGAGATCGTGGCCGAGGTCGAACAGCTCGCCGCCGACGGCGTCACCGAGGTCACGCTGCTCGGCCAGAACGTCAACAGCTACGGTCGCGATCTGCAACTCGCCGCACGCCGGGCCGGCGACGACGCCGCCACGCTGCGCCCACTGTTCGCCGACCTGCTCCGCGACGTCGGCGCCGTCGACGGCATCGAAAGGGTGCGCTACACGAGCCCCCATCCGAAGGACATGCGACCCGAGACCTTCGCCGCGATGGCCGAAACCCCCGAGGTGTGCGAGCACCTGCACTATCCGCTGCAGTCCGGGAGCGATCGGGTGCTGGCCTTGATGCACCGCGGCTACACCGCCGAGCGATACCTGGACCGCCTTGCCGAGGCCCGTCGGACCATCCCCGACCTCGCCGTGTCGACCGACATCATCGTCGGGTTTCCCGGCGAGACCGACGACGACTTCGAACGCACACTCGAGGTGGCCGCCGCGGCAGAGTACGACTACGCCTACACGTTCATGTTCTCGCCCCGTCCCGGCACCGAGGCCGCCGAGATGGAGACCGACTTCGTCGATCCGGCGGTGGCGAGCGAGCGATTCGAGCGGCTGCGGGTCGTCGTCGAGCGATCCGCCATCGCCAAGCACGAGGCCCGCGTGGGTCGCACCGAAGAGGTGCTCGTCGAGGGACCGTCCAAGAAGGATCCCGGAGTCACCTCGGGCCGGACCCGGCAGAACAAGCTGGTGCACTTCGCCGCGCCGCGCCCGCTCCGCGCCGGGAGCTACGCCCGCGTCGCGGTGACCCGGGCCGCCCCGCACCACCTGATCGGCGACTACGTCGGTCACGTCGCCGACGCCCGACACACGATGCGGATTCCCGTAGCATCGCTGTGAGCATGGCCGAACAGCAGCACGACGAACGGCTGGCCGAGTATCGGGCCAGCATCGACAACATCGACGCTGCACTCGTTCACCTGCTCGCCGAGCGCTTCAAGATCACCAAAGCGGTGGGCCGCTACAAGAAGCAGGCGCAGCTCGCTCCCGCCGATCCCGGTCGCGAGGAGATCCAGTTGGCCCGGCTGCGGGACTTGGCCGAGGAGTCGGGGCTGGATCCCGTCTTCACCGAGAAGTTCCTGCGGTTCATCGTCGCCGAGGTCATCCACCACCACCAGCGCATCGCCGAGGGTGAACATCTCTGACCTGCGCCCGGCTCGGGTGGCCATCGTGGGTTCGACGGCGTCCGGAAAGTCGGATGTCGCGATCTCGGTTGCGCGCCGGCTCGGTGACGTCGAGTTGGTCTCCGTCGACAGCATGCAGGTCTATCGGGGGATGGACATCGGCACGGCCAAGCCGAGCGCGGCGGAACGGGCCGAGATCCGCCATCACTGCATCGATCTGGTCGAACCGAGCGCAGAGTTCACCGTCGGCGATTTCCAACCCGCCTACCGGCGTGCGGTCGAAGGGATCGGGCAGCGCGACCACCGTGTGTTGCTCGTCGGTGGTACCGGCCTGTACCACCGGGTCGTGATCGATGACTTCGACCTGCCCGGCGAGTTTCCGGACGTGCGCGCGGCGCTCGAGCGAGAACCGGACACGCTGGCCCTCCACACCCGTCTCACCGACCTTGATCCTGCCGCTGCGGCAAAGATGGAACCTGGCAACCGACGGCGCGTGGTGCGTGCTCTCGAGGTGGTGCTCGGTTCCGGACGTCCCTTCAGCACCTTCGGTCCCGGTGTCGACACCTACCCGCCGTCGCCCGTCGTGCAGATCGGGCTCCGCCGACCGCGGGCCGTGCTCGCCGAACGGATCGAACGGCGTGTCCACGCGATGGTCGACGCCGGTCTCATCGACGAAGTCGAACGACTCCTCACGCTCGGGTTCTCCCGGTCGGCCGGCCAGGCGCTCGGCTACAAGGAAATCGTGGAGCTCCTCGAGGGGCGGATCGGCAAGGATGAAGCGATCGAGATGATCATCACCCGCACCCGCCAGTTCGCCGTTCGCCAGGAGCGATGGTTCCGCCGCGATCCACGCGTACAGTGGATCGATGTCGAACATGATCCCGTCACCGAGGTCGTCCCGACCGTGATCGACGCCCTCCGCGCATGACCCGCCGATCGCTCACCAAGCACCACGGCCTCGGCAACGACTTCCTCGTGCTCTACGACGACGGGGCGACGTCGGCTGCCGATCTCGCAGAGTTCGCTGTCGCCGTGTGCGATCGCCGGACCGGCGTGGGGGCCGACGGGCTCCTGGTCGCGACCGACGCGCCGGGGTACGCCGCGAAGATGACGCTCTTCAACGCGGACGGATCGGTCGCCGAGATGAGCGGGAACGGAATCCGATGTTTCGCACAAGCGGTCGCCGCGCGCCGCGGCGACCTGGAACCGCAGCTCATTTCGACCGATGCGGGTGACCGGCTGGTCACGCTGACGGCCACCGATGACCCTCGCGTGATCACCGCGCGGGTCGAGATGGGAGCCGTGACCAGGCTCAGCGAACCCGAAGGCTGGGCGGCGCTCGGGTGTCATCCCGACCGTCCGGTGGCGCATCTCTCGATGGGCAACCCGCATTCCGTCGTCGGCGTGGACGAGGTGGCCGTCGTCGACCTGGTCGCGCTCGGGACGAAGGTTCCGCACGTCAACCTCGAGATCATCGAGCCCGGACCAGAAGTGAACGCGGTGACGATGCGCGTGCACGAACGCGGCGCCGGCATCACCTCGGCGTGCGGGACCGGCGCCTGCGCCGCAGCATTCGCCGCACGGTCGTGGGGTCTCGTCCCGCCGATCGAACCCGAGGTCGTCGTGCACATGGACGGCGGGACCGCGACGGTTTCGCTGTCCGGCGACGAGCCGACCCGTGCGATCCTGAACGGCCCTGCGGCGTTCGTCGCCACCATCGAGATCGAGGTTCCGTGAGCGAGCCGAACAATCCGTACAACGAGGCGCTCGCCGGCACCCTCATCGACCGGACCGTCCGGGAGAAGATCGTGCTCGTGGCCGTCGCTCTGCCCGGCGACGACGACGATGCGGTCGACGCCAGCCTCGACGAGTTGGCACTGCTCGTCGACACAGCGGGCGCCGACGAGGTCGCGAGGCTCGTACAACGACGTGACGCGCCCGATCACACCTGGTATCTCGGGAAGGGCAAGGCCGAGGAGCTCAAGGAGCTCTGTCTCGCGGTCGACGCCGACACCGTCGTGTTCGACAACGAGCTCGCACCGGCCCAACAGTTCAACCTGGAGAAGTTGCTCGGACGCACGGCGATCGACAGGACCGCGGTGATCCTCGACATCTTCGGGCAGAACGCACACACGATGGAGGGCAAGGCCCAGGTCGAACTCGCGCTGCTCAGGTATCGACTTCCACGCTTGCGTCGCGGCGCGAAGGCGAAGCTGTCCCAGCAGCGGGGCGGCGTGGGCGGCCGGTTCGGGTCCGGCGAGACGAAGATCGAGACCGATCGACGGCGAATCATGCGGCGGATCACGAAACTCGAACGGGAACTCGCCTCGCTCGCCGAGACCAGGGCGTTGCAACGCCAGGGCCGGCAGCGGAGCGGGCTCGCCTCGGTGGCGATCGTCGGGTACACGAACGCCGGCAAGTCCACTCTGCTCAACCGACTCACCGATTCAGGTGTCCTGAGCGCCGATCGGCTCTTCGCAACGCTCGATCCGACCACCCGGCGGCTGGCGCTGCCGGGCGGTGAACCGGTCCTGTTGACCGACACGGTCGGCTTCATCAGCCGGCTGCCGCACGGGCTCGTCGAGTCGTTCAAAGGCACCCTCGAAGTTGCCGCGCAGGCCGACTACCTCGTGCACGTGGTCGACAGCAGCGCCGCCGACCCGGATGGTCAGATCGAGGCGGTTCACGAGGTCCTGCGTGAGATCTCCGCCGCCGACGTCCCCGAACTGTTGGTGATCAACAAGGCCGATCTCGCACCCGGTGCGGCGAAGGAGTTGCTCGCCGACCACCCCGGTTCGGTGTCCGTCAGTGCCGTCACGGGAGAGGGCATCGACGGGTTCCTCCGGGTGCTGGGGGATCGTCTGCGCTCGCTCGCCGTGGTCTACGAGCTCGTCATTCCCTACGACCGCGGCGATGTGCTCGCCGCGGTGCACCGGGAGGGTGAAGTGGTGTCGACCACTGACGGTGAGACCTCGTGGACGGTTCGAGCGAGACTCTCGGACCCGTCGGCGGGACGTCTCGTCGAGTTCATCACCGACGGGAGTGCGGAGGTCCCGGCATGACGGTACGACCGTTCGTCCCGCCACCGTATCCGTACGACCGGTTGAACGAGCTGAAGTCCGAGATCCTCGACCGGTACGAGTCGGTCGTCGATCTGTCGATCGGCACTCCGTTCGATCCGCCGCCCGCCGCCGTGGTTGCGGCACTGTCGACGAGCGGCGCGGAACGCTCCTACCCGCCCAGCGTGGGGACCCCGGAGTTCCACGGCGCGGTCCAGCGGTGGCTCCACCGCCGCTTCGACGTCGCGGCCGAGCCGGGTCAGATCGGTGCGACGGTCGGATCGAAGGAGTTCGTCGCGCTGCTCCCACAGTTCATGGGGCTGCGCTCGCCCGATCGTGACACGGTGCTGTACCCCGAGATCTCGTATCCGAGCTACGCGATGGGTGCGACCCTCGCCGGGCTGCGACCCGTCCCGGTCGCGATGGGTGCCGATGGCCGTCTCGATCTCGACTCGATCGGAGCCGACGATGCCGAGCGGGCGCTCCTGCTGTGGGTGAACAGCCCCGGCAATCCAACGGGCCATCTCGACGACCTCGGTGCCGCGGCGACATGGGGGCGCGCCCGCGGCGTTCCGGTCTTCTCCGACGAGTGCTACATCGAGTTCACGTGGGCGGGGCGGGCGCAGACGATCCTCCAGCACGGTCACGAAGGTGTCGTCGCCGTGCACTCGCTGTCGAAGCGGTCGAATCTCGCCGGGGCTCGTGCCGGCTTCTACGTCGGCGATCCCGATGTCGTCGACTATCTCCGGGAGGTCCGCAAGCACGCGGGACTCCTCGTCCCCGGACCGGTGCAGGCTGCTGCCGTCGTGGCGCTCGACGACGACGAACACGTCGAGGCGCAGCGACGCCGCTACCGCGGTCGGCTCGAGCGGATGGCGGCCGTCCTGAGCGATTGGTCGGGGAGCGAGGTCGCGATCCCCGACGGAGCGTTCTATCTCTGGATTCCGACCTCTGATGGTTGGGAGTTCACACGGCGACTGGCCCTCGACGGTGGCGCGCTCGTCAGCCCGGGCGAGTTCTACGGTCCGGCGGGCGCAGGGTTCGTTCGGGTCGCCGTGGTACAACCGGACGATCGGATCGACGTCGTGGTCGACCGGCTGCAGCGAACTGCGAGGTCCTGACATGGCGCAATCTTCATCTCGTCGGGGTGTGCTGATCGGGCTCGGGGCGTTGGTGATCGTGATCGGGTTGGTCGCCTCGGTCGTGCTGTGGGTCATCGGCGAGGATCGTCGCCGTGACGCCGTCGAGAGCTTCGCGCGGGCACCCGTCGGGTGTGACACGACGCTCGACTTCGCCGAGACCGGCGAGTACTTCGTATACATCGAGCGCGCGGGCCGTCTGGACGGCATCCGCGGGGACTGCGATGTCGAGGGTGCCTACGACATCGGATCCGCCTCGCCCGACGTGAACGTCACCGTCGTCGATCCGGACGGTGAACTCGTCGCGCTGGACAGCGCCGCGACCGACCTCGAGTACAGCGAGTCCGGCTTCGTCGGGTCGGCGGCGTTCGCCATCGACATCACCAAGACCGACGATCACGTCGTGCGTGTCGAGTCGACCGACGACGACGTGTTCGTCGTGGCGGTCGGTCCGGATCCGAACGAAGGCGTCGTGGCTCTCCGGGGTGGCGCCATCGCGGCCGGGGTCCTCGGACTGCTGCTCGGTACGGGACTCGTCCTGCTCGGGGCGCGCAAGCCCACGGCGAAGGTCGCAGCGCCGCAGTGGGCGCGGGGCGGCACGGCGCCGCCGCCCTTCACACCCGGGCAGGTCCCGCAGGGGCCGCCGGTCTACGGCCAACAGAGTGGTCCGCCGCAGTATGCACGGCCCGGTCCGCCACCCCCTGCTCCACCGGCGTCGCCGCACGGCCAGGCACCCCCGTCCGGCGACGGTTCGCCGTTCGCACAACCGCCCCCGCCGTCGTTCGGCCCGCCTCCGCCACCCCGTGATCCGTCGTCGGGATTTGCACGCGTACCCGGGCAACCGGCACTCCCCGGCCAGGGCCCGGCGACACGCCCACCGGCGCCCCCGGCAAGCCCGCTCGACTCTGCGTCGAGCGACCGGACGCTCAGTCGGGCCCCGCAGAGCTTGGACGACCCGGTTGCGTCGCCTGACAGGGCGCAACCCGGCGACGGCCGCCCGGCGCGGCTGCCCGACGATCATGGTGACCCACCGACCGGGGAGCGACCTGCGCCGCCACCCCCGAACTGACGGCCGGCGGATCGCTCGGCAGGAACGGCGTGCCGCTCAGTAGCGGCGCATGACGGTGACCACCTTGCCGTACAACTCGACTTCGTCGGCGCGGAACTCCATCGGCTCCATCGACGGATTCGCCGGTACGAGGGTCACGGTGGCACCCGAGCGTTCGTAGGTCTTCACCGTCGCTTCGCCACCCGGGATCCCCGCCACGACGATGTCACCGTTGTTGGGGTGGTCGACCTGGGTCGCGACGACGTAGTCGCCGTGAAGGATTCCGACGTCGATCATCGACTCACCACGGACCCGCAACATGAACAGTTCGCCCTCGCCGGCGAAGTCGATCGGTACCGGCAGCAGTTCTTCGACGTTCTCCTCGGCGAGTACGTCGGTGCCGGCTGCGACGTCACCCACCAGCGGTACGTAGCGCACCGGGCGACGATCCATGACCGCCCCGCTGTTGGGGTCGAAGCGGACTTCGATCGCGCGCGGCTTGTCCGGATCGCGTCGGAGGTACCCGAGCCGCTGCAGCGTGTTGAGATGACTGTGCACCGTCGACGGCGAGGTGAGCCCGACCGCGTCGCCGATCTCACGCACCGAGGGCGGAAAACCGCGATCGCGCATCTGTTCCTCGATGAAGTCGAGAATCGCACGCTGCCGCTTGCTGATCTTTGGAGCCATACGAACACGATACGGCCACAACATCTCCGAGTCAAACACCTGTACGCCAACGTGTGTTCGAAATTCGCCCCACGTCCAGTTGACAATCTGTTCGATCTCCTGTTGACTGTCGAACACACGTTGCATCACGCTGATTTCGTCGAACGAGCAACGAACACTCTGTTGGGGAGAACATGACCGTCACCGGAATCACGACCATCAGCTCACGGACCTTCGACCATCGCACGTCGTCGACGCAGCGGGGCGGGCCTGCCAGCCGCTACCGCCGAGTCACGCGGGCACCGGTCGGAGGTCCGGCCGACCGCCCGAACTACGCAGCCCGTCGCCTGGGTGCGGTGATCGTGGCGCTCGGCTCGATCGTCGTGACGGCTGCGCTCGCCAACAGCATGGCGAACAGTCTCGGCGGCAGCCCTGCCGCTGCCGCCGAGGCCGCGTCGGCGGTGGCCGAATCGGCCGTCGCGGTGCCGCGGCCCGTCCAGGACGTCCACGTCGCTCGGCCGGGGGATTCGCTCTGGTCGATCGCCGATGAACACCGCGGGACGGTCGATCGTGACCGGTACGTCGATGCGTTGATCGACCTCAATGGGGCGACCTCGATCGTCGTCGGACAGGCCGTTCACCTGCCCTGATTCCCGTCACGTCGAGCATTACACTGCCCCCGTGCAGTGTCCATCATGTCGCGAGGACGACAGCAAGGTCGTCGATTCACGGGTCGCCGAGGACGGCGCCGCGATCAGGCGTCGCCGCCAGTGTCTGACCTGTTCGCACCGTTTCACGACCTTCGAGCGCGTCGACCATGCACCCTTGACCGTCGTCAAGTCGACCGGCGCAGTCGTGCCGTTCGAGCGGTCGAAGGTTGTTGCCGGGCTGGCTGCGGCGACGAAGGGTCGGGGGGTGTCCGATGACGAACTCGAGCAGATGGCAACGCGCGTCGAAGACGTCGTGCGCCTGAACGGTGCCGAGGTCTCGACCGCGGTTGTCGGGCTCACGGTGCTCGATGAACTGCGCCTCGTCGACGACGTGAGCTACCTGCGTTTCGCGAGCGTGTACAAGCACTTCGATGCCGCCGCCGACTTCCATCGTGAGCTCGAACTCATGGAGAAGACGGCACCCCGCGCCGGCGCCAACGGCTGAAGACGAACGACTCGTCGTCGACCACGAGCTGTTCGAGATCGTACGGGTGCGAATGGTGGGCGCCGTGGTGGACGAGTCGCGGCCCATCTCCGCCGACCGTGGCCGGCGAGATCGTCACGTTCAGTTCGTCGAACAGGTCGGCGCTTGCGAGAGCGGCGTTGAGGGTGGCACCACCTTCGGCCTGGATGAACTCGGTGCCGGGACAGAGTTCGGGGATCGACTCGACCGCCGCCCGGAGGTCGACCTGGTCGACGCCGGCGCGGATCACGTCCACCCGCTCGTCGTCGATCGTCGCGTTCTCGGTGGTGATGACGAACCCCGCCCCGGAGCGGAACAACTCGGTGTCGGTGTCGACCGAACCGCTGCGCGTGATGACGCCGATGCGTTGCCCGTCCTTCGCGGGCGCGCCGTATCCCTCGCCGCGCACGGTGCCGGCACCGACGATGATCACCTGTGCGATCGACCGCAGCCGGCGCAGCACCTCGGCGTCGTTGTCGCTCGACAGCCCGGCCGACACGCCGTCGACGACCGTCGACCCGTCGATCGAGGCGACCATGCACAGCCCCACCCACGGCCGGTCCGGGCGCCGACCGAGCGGTGAGTCGTATGCCTCGGCGATCGTGATCGGCCCGTCGGCGACGGGGAGAACTCGGTGGAGTCGAACCTGCATCGCAGCCGATCGTGTCAGATCTGCTTACATCGGACCATGACCGAGACGACTTCGACGACGAGAACCGCGATGCGTACGTGTCCGCTCTGTGAGGCGGGGTGTGGTCTCGAGATCACGATCTCACGCGGCGAGGACGGCGTCGAACGTGTCCAGCGCATCCGCGGTGACATGGACGACGTGTTCTCGCATGGTTTCGTCTGTCCGAAGGGGTCGACACTCAAGCAGTTGCACGACGACCCGGACCGTCTGCGCCGCCCGCTCGTCAGACGCAACGGTGAACACGTCGAGGTCTCGTGGGAAGAAGCCTGGGACGAGATCGCCGCCCGCCTTCCCGACGTGATCGAGCGCCACGGGCGCGAGGCGCTGGGCGTCTACGTGGGGAATCCGACGGCGCACAGCCTGTCGGCGATGACCTTCTCCCGAGCGCTGCTCACCGGGCTCGGGACGCGGACCCGGTTCAGTGCATCGACGGTCGACCAGATGCCTCGCCACGTCGCGGCGGGCCACGTCTTCGGCTCGCCTGTCGCCATTCCCGTGCCCGACCTCGACCGGACGGACCACCTCGTGATCCTCGGTGCGAACCCGTATGCCTCGAACGGATCGGTCTGCACGGCGCCCGACTTTCCGGGTCGTCTCGAAGCGCTCCAGGCGCGGGGCGGAAAGCTGGTCGTCGTCGACCCTCGCCGCTCGCGCACCGCCGAGCAGGCCGACGAGTGGGTGAGCATCCGACCGGGCACCGATGCGCTGCTGCTCGCCGCCATCGCCAACGTCATGATCGACGAGGGCCTGGCCGACGTCGGCGACCATGTTCGCGAGTACGTCGCCGGCGTCGAACGCCTCGGTGACGCACTGCGACCGTTCACCCCCGAATCCGTTGCCGGACCGACCGGCGTCGACGCCGCCACGATCCGGACGATGGCTCGCGAACTGGCCGCGGCGCCGACCGCAGCGGTGTACGGCCGGATCGGGACCACGACGACGGAGTTCGGGTCGACGGCATCGTGGCTGGTCGACGTCGTGAACACACTGTCGGGCAACCTCGACCGGGCGGGCGGCTCGATGTTCGCCACGCCCGTCGCCGGCGGCGCGACGACGCGTGGGCGCCCCGGATCGGGCAAGGGGTTCCGGATCGGACGCGGTCACAGTCGTGTCAGCGGCCACCCGGAGGTGATGGGGGAGTACCCGGTCGGCGCCCTCGCGGAGGAGATCACGACGCCGGGTGAGGGGCAGCTGCGTGCGCTCGTCACGCTCGCGGGCAATCCGGTGCTGTCGACGCCGAACAGCGTGCAGTTGGCCGAAGCGCTCGAGGAACTCGAGTTCATGGTGTCGATCGACCTGTACCTGAACGAGACCACGCGACACGCCGACGTGATCCTGCCCGTGCCGTCGCAGCTCGAGCGTGGTCACTACGATCTCCTGCTCCTCCAGTTCGCCGTTCGCAACGTCGCGAACTACTCGGCGCCCGTCCTCCCGCTCGCCGACGGTCAGCCCGACGAGTGGGAGGTGATCTCGAAGCTCTCGCTCATCGCGCAGGGGCTCGGTGCCGACGCCGACCCCGCCATCGTCGACGACCTGGCGATCGACGGGATGATCTCCAGCGCTGTGAAGGACGAGTACTCGAACGTCTTCGGACGGGACCCCGAGGAGCTTCGTGCCGAGCTGGACGCATCGGGTCGCCGCGGCCCGGAACGGATGATCGACTTCATGTTGAGGACCGGTCCGTTCGGCGACGGCTTCGGTTCGGATACGGGCGGAGCGTCACTCGACGACCTGCTCGCGAATCCCCACGGGCGCGATTTCGGCGCGCTCGTCCCGCGTCTTCCCGAGATCTTGCGGACACCGACCGGTCGCGTCGAGCTCGCTCCGGACGCGTTCGTCGACGACCTCGACCGGCTCGCCGCGGCGATCCCGGAACTGAACGATCGGGACTTCGTGCTGGTCGGGCGACGACACCTGCGCAGCAACAACTCCTGGATGCACAACATCAACGTGCTCGTGAAGGGACGGCAGCGCTGCACCCTGCAGGTCCATCCCGACGACGCCGACTCGCTCGGGCTGACCGACGGTGGTGCGGTGCGGATCACCTCGCGCGTCGGCGAAGTGGTGGCACCGGTCGAGGTGACCGACGCGATCCGTCCCGGCGTCGTCAGCTTGCCGCACGGGTGGGGACATGACCTGCCGGGCGCGAAGATGCGGGTCGCGGCCGAACATGCGGGGGTGAATTCGAACGTGTTGGCGGATGATCGCGCGCTCGACCCGCTCTCGGGGACCTCGGTGCTCAATGGGATCCCCGTCGAGCTGCAACCGGCCTGACCTGGGTTGACGCGGCTCGTCCACAGCTGTCCACAGAGATCCGCACCGGTCCACAGCCCGAAGGCGGCAATCCACACGGCAATTCACAGGTTTGTCCTCTTCCTTCCCACAGCCGTTCACCTCTAGTTTATTGTCTTGTTGCCGACCTGCGGCGTGCACACGGATGCTTGGGGTGCCCTCGGGGAAACCGCCCTGGACCTGTGATGGCGCGCCGCGGTCGGCACTGTTCGTCGGCGGCGTCTACGCTCGCGCGATGGATGTGGCGTTCACCGATGCCGAGTTGACCGAACTCGCGTTGGCGGCCGATCCGGATCCGGAGATCGACGACGATGCCGTGCCGTTCGGTGCCGAACCGGTCGGAGCGTCCCTGCTTCCGACCTGGTACATGCCCGCGCCGATGTCGGGTGGTGGGCGGCATCGCCGGCGTCGGGCGTGGATCGTCGTCGGCGTCGTCGCCGCTCTCGTGATCGTCAACGGGTTCGGGCTCTGCGTCACCTATGGCATTCCCGAGGTCGGTGACCGCGTCGTCTCGTTCTGGTGACGCGGCGCGACGCGATCGAACAGGTGTGCGATCGCCGGTCCGGTTGGCTACGTTGTGCTGATGGCGATTGCGTGCGCGTACTGCGGTGGTGAACACGATCGACCGGCCGACGTGCGGGCCTGCTGGACGAAGAACGGCGAGCAGGACATCGCCGTCGACGACGACGTCCCGCCGCCGCTCGACGCCGGAGCGCACAGCGCGCCGACGGCGCCTCCCGAGCATCGTGCCGACCCATCCAGGCGACGTGACCTCGCCGCGAGCGTTCGCAGCGCTCCGGTCGCGGTCGAGGTCGAACGTGGTGTCGCCTCCGCCGGAGCCGGGCCCGATCGGCTCGGTCGTCATGCGCTGGTGGTCGGGTCGACCCCGGTGCCCGAGCAGTGGGCGGATGTCGAACGTCTCCGACTCGGGGTCGACGCGCTCACCTCTCCGTCCGATGCGCTCGGTGTGCTCCGGGCCGCAGCTGCCTCCGGCAGCCGGCTGCTGATCGAGATCGACGCCTCACTCGCCGACGACCTCGACCGGCGCTTCGGTGTTGCTCGTACACCGATGCTGATGACCGACGCGGCACCGTTCGAGGTCGGTGCGGACTTCGAGTTCGCCCTCGACGAACTCCATCACCTGCTGTGGGCCAACACGATCGACCTGCGGGATGGTTCGGCGTCCTGGGACGCGCTCGACAGCGCCGTTGCCGCCGGCCTCGTGCCAACCGCCGACGGCGAGCCCGGTGACGTGCGGCTGCCCGACGGGACAGCGGTCTGGCTCGACGCCGGACCGTTGCGCTTCGTCGAACCGGTCGAGGGGATTCCGGTCCTCCACACCGTCACGGTCGAGCACGGCGATCCGGCCGTTCCGAGGACCAATCTGTCGTCCGCCGAACTCGCACCGGACCAGCTCGAGGCCGTCACCCACCCCGGCGGCGCAGCGCGCATCATCGCGCCCGCCGGGTCCGGCAAGACACGGGTTCTCACGGAGCGGGCGCGTCACCTCCTCACGAACTGGCGGCTGCCGTCGAGCGCGGTCAGCCTCGTGGCGTTCAACAAGCGGGCGCAGGAGGAGATGCGCGAACGCACCGGCGACCTCGCCGGTCTGCACGTCCGGACCCTCAACGCGATCGGTCTGGCCATCGTGAACGGCACCACCCCGTTCGCCCCCATGCCCGCATCCTGGCGCACGATCAACGAGGTCGACGTCCGGCGCATCATCGGCGACCTCGTGTCGTTTCCGAAGCGGCGCAACAGCGACCCGGTGGCACCCTGGGTCGAGGCGCTGAGCCTCGTCCGGCTCGGTCTGGTTGCACCCGACGAGGTCGAGGCACGCTACGAGGGTGATGTCGAGGGGTTCGCGGCGTTCTGGCCGAGCTACCGGGCGTTGCTCGAGCGCAGACACCTCGTCGACTTCGACGATCAGATCTATCGGGCACTGATGATCCTGCTGTCCGATCCGGTGGCCCGCCGGACCGCCCAGCGCGCCTGCCGCACGATGCTGGTCGACGAGTTCCAGGACCTCACTCCCGCCCACCTGTTGCTGATCCGCCTGCTCGCTGCGCCGGGTGGGGCCGTTTTCGGTGTCGGAGACGACGACCAGACCATCTACGGCTACAACGGCGCCGACCCCGGGTGGCTGATCGACTTCGGCGAGTTGTTCCCCAGCGCCGGTGCGCACCCGCTCGAGGTCAATTATCGCTGCCCTGCAGGCATCGTCGAGGTCGCCGACCGATTGCTGCGCCACAACGAGCGCCGAGTCGCCAAGACCATTCGCGCCTACTCGTCGGACCCGGGTGGCTGGAGCATCGATGGGTCGGTCGATCCGGTTGCCGCGACGACCCGCGCGGTGCGCGACGCGCTTGCGCTCGGCGCCAGGCCCGGGGAGGTGGCCGTGCTCACCCGGGTGAACGCGGTGCTGGCACCGGTCCAGGTGGCCCTCGTGGGGGAGGGGATCCCGATCTCGGGCGGCGTCGGTCTCGAGTTCCTCGAGCGGACGGCCGTACGGAGCGTGCTGTCGTGGCTCCGCCTCGCATCGACCGACGAACGCGGCCGCTTCCTCCCTGCCGATCTGGGCGAGGCACTGCGGCGACCATCCCGGTCGTTCCATCCGCGCATCAACTCGTGGATCGCCGAGCAGGGGACGATGGTCGACCTGTTCAAGCTCGCCGGGCGGCTGAACAACGAGCGCGACGCCGACCGGTTGATGGAGTTCGCGGCCGACATCCAGACCCTCCAGAAGGTGGTGCAGTCGGGGGCCCCGACGTCGGACGTCGTGATCACCTTGATCGACGAGATCGGGCTGGCCGGCTCGGTGTCCGGGCTCGATTCCACCCGCCGCGGGATGAACCGGTCGGCTCAGGGCGACGACCTCACCGCCATCCGGCATCTCGCGGCGTTGCACGACGATGTCGCGACGTTCGACTCGTGGCTGCGGAGCCGACTCGCGACCGCCCGCTCGTCGGATGGCGTGGTCTTGTCGACCGTGCACCGGGTGAAAGGGCAGGAATGGCCGCACGTCGTGGTCCACCACGTCGACGCCGAGCAGTACCCGCACCGCCTCGCCGACGACGTCGAGGAGGAGCGCCGGTTGTTCCACGTCGCGATCACGCGGGCCAGCACGCACGCGACCGTGGTGACGGGCCCCGATCCCAGCCCGTTCGTCGAGGAGCTGACCACCGAACCGTCGGTTCGGCGGGTGGTGTCCTCGCACCGTCCCGACCCGGTCGCGTCGCGATCGAAGCCGGCTCACAAGACCGATGCGACCGCTGATCTCGATGCCGGCGCCGCCGCTCGTTTCGAGCGTTTGAAGGCGCTCCGGACCGAACTCGCGGCCGGCAAGCCCGCCTACGTCGTGTTCGACAACAAGACCCTGGCTGCGATCGCTCGGGTGGCTCCCACCACCAAGCAGGAGTTGTCACGGATCTCGGGAGTCGGTCCGGCCAAGCTCGACAAGTACGGCGACGCCGTCGTCGAGTTGATCGCCGCCCTCGTGTGATGTTCGATCGTGTGGTCGTCGTCGATTGGAGCGCCGGTTCCCGCCCCCGACGTGGGCGGGACTCGATCTGGATCGCGGTGCTCGACACGTCGTCCGGGGATCTCACGACCTCGAATCCCGAGACCCGCTCGAGCGCTTCCGCCGAGTTGGACGAACTCTGTCGGCGTCCGGGGTCGACCCTGCTGGGTGTGGACTTCTCGCTCGGATTCCCTGCCGGAACGGCCGAGGCATTGGGACTCGCGGGTGTTCCGTGGCGCGCCACCTGGGACCTGCTCGTCGAGCTGGTGGACGATGCCGACGACAACAGCAACAACCGATTCGAGGTCGCCGCCGAGCTCAATGCACGAATCGGCCCCGGCCCCGGGCCGTTCTGGGGATGTCCGGTCGCCCGGCGATCGTCGACACTCACGTCGACCAAGGTCGATCCGCGCCCGCTCGCGGAATGGCGGCTGGTCGAGACCCGCCTCCGCAGTCGTGGCTTCCGCCCGTTCTCGGCCTGGCAGCTGATCGGCGTCGGATGCGTCGGCAGTCAGAGTCTCGTCGGGATCCCTCGATTGGCGCGGCTGGTGGGGTCTCTCGGTGACGAGGGTCGGACCGTCGAGGTCTGGCCGTTCGGCGGATGGAACGGTGGATCACAGGTTCCCGATCTGGTGGTCGCGGAGGTCTGGCCGTCGCTCCAGCGGCTTCCGGAGCTCCACGGCCGGGTTCGCGACGAGGTTCAGGTGGTGGAAACCGCCCGGTGGGTCGCGCGAGGCGCGGACTTCCGGATCGGTTCGTGCCCGACGGATGCGGCGACACGAAACGTTCGTGACGAGGAGGGGTGGGTCCTGGGAGCGTGACAGACTGAGCATCGGCATGGCCTCCGTCTCGCTCTCCGACCTGTCGGTCGAACTCGGGCGACGGTCGATCCTCGACCGCATCTCGCTCGACATCGGCGACGGCACCTTCGCGGCGGTGGTCGGACCATCAGGCGTCGGCAAGTCGACGGTACTCCGAGCGATCGCGGGGCTGGTCGTGCCGGTGAGCGGGTCGATCCTCTTCGACGGTGTCGACATGACCAGGGTCAAGCCGGCGGCTCGCGACGTCGGGATGGTCTTCCAGACCCCGGCCCTGCTCCCGAACCGCAACGTGCGGCGCAACGTCGAGTTCCCGCTCGAACTTCGCGGCGAAACCGCCGAGACGATGCGCGACCGGGTGACGGCTGAAGCCCGCGCGATGCACATCGAGCACCTGCTCCGGCGCGATCCGGCGCACCTCTCGCGCGGCGAGCAGCAGCTCGTGCAGATCGCGCGAACGATGGTCCGCTCGCCGAAGGTGCTCCTCCTCGACGAGCCGTTCGCTCCCCTCGACGAGCACCTGCGCAGCGCGATGCGTGCGGAGATCCGCACGCTCCAACGCGGCTATGGCGTCACGACGGTCATGGCGACGAACGACCCCGCAGACGCGATGTCGCTGGCGTCGCTGATCGTCGTGCTCGACGGGTCACCGGCGGGCATCATCCAGTACGGCACGCCGAGTGACCTCCACGACGAGCCGGCGACTCTCGATGTCGCGTCGGCGACGGGATCGCTCTGGACCCTGCCGGCCCGCGTGGAGTCGGACGGGACCGGCTTCTGGCTCGTCCACGACGATGCGGTCCGACTGCGGAGTTGGGATCCGGCGTTGCGGGCGTATCAGGGTCGCAACGTGACACTCGGCGTGCGACCGCAGCAACTGGTGCGCGACGAACGCGGAGAGGCAACGGGGATCCTGCGGCGGGTGATCCCCGGCGCAGAGATCGGGTTGCTGTGCACGTGGGGCGGGCGCATGGTGACCGCAACGGGACCTGCAACTGCCGACGAGGTGGGAAGCCGAATCCGATTCAGGGTCGGTCGCGCCGTCATCTTCGACTCGGCCGACGGCCGCCGGATCGCCTGAACTCGTTCCGGTTTCGGTCAGTCGACCGTCCAGGTCCCGTTCGAGGCGAGCAGGTCCTCCAGATCTCCGGGTCCCTTCCGTTCGCTCGCCTCGACGATCTGGTCGCTCACCAGCTTGGAGTACTCGGCGCGCTCGACGTTGCGGAACACGCCGAACGGTGTGGGCGAGTGGTCGTCGCTGCTCAAGCGGGCCAGGGCGTACGCGAGTGACGAGTGTTCGTTCTTCTCGTCGTGGATCAGGATCCGGTCGAGGCCGACGTCGGCGACCTCGACGACGTGCAGGAACCCGTCGGTTCCCTGCATCACACCGTGTTCGTTCTCCGGACCGAAGAGGATCGGCTCACCGTGGACGAGGTCGATCATCATCTCGGCGCGGTTGGTCTTCTTGGTGACACCGTCGAACTGACCGTCGTTGAAGACGTTGCAGTTCTGGTAGATCTCGACGAACGATGCACCGCGGTGGGCGTGTGCCGCCCGGAAGATCTCCTGCATGTGCTTGCGGTCGAGGTCGTGGGTTCGCGCGACGAAGCTGGCCTCGGCACCGAGCGCGACCGACAGCGGGTTGAACGGGTGATCGACCGAACCGAAGGGAGTCGACTTCGTGATCTTGCCGACCTCCGAGGTCGGCGAGTACTGGCCCTTCGTCAGCCCGTAGATGCGGTTGTTGAACAGCAGGATGTTGAGATTCACGTTGCGCCGCAGCGCATGGATCAGGTGGTTGCCTCCGATCGACAGCCCGTCTCCGTCACCGGTGATGACCCACACATCGAGATCGGGTCGGGCCGTGGCGATACCGGTCGCGATCGCCGGGGCCCGACCGTGAATCGAGTGCATCCCGTAGGTGTTCATGTAGTACGGGAAACGGCTCGAGCAGCCGATCCCGGACACGAACACGGTGTTCTCCGGGGCGACGCCGAGCTCCGGCATCAGCTGTTGGACGGCGAGCAGGATGCCGTAGTCGCCGCAGCCGGGGCACCAGCGGACCTCCTGGTCGCTGGTCCAGTCCTTCTTGGTGGTCACGGCAACCGATGCGGTACTCATGACGCGGTTCCTTCCTGCTCGCTGCCGAGACTCGCCACGGCAGCATCGATGGCGTCTTCGATCTCGCGCGACTTGAACGGAAGCCCCTGCACCTTGGACACCGATGTGACGTCGACGAGGTAGGTGCCCCGGAGGTGGTGTGCGAGTTGGCCCCGGTTGAGTTCGGGGAGGATGACACGGCGGTAGCGGCGAAGCAGGTCGCCGAGGTCGGGGGGGAGCGGGCTGAGATGCACGATGTGGGCCTTCGCGACCTTGACGCCCGCCCGTCGGCGGCGTTGCACCGCAGCGTCGATCGCCGCCCACGTCGAGCCCCAGCCGAGCACCAGCACGTCGGCGTCGTCGTCGCCACTCACCTCGGTCGGCGGGATGTCGGCCGCCACGGCCTCGATCTTCGCCGCACGTAGATCGGTCATGCGCTGGTGGTTCTCCGGCGTGTAGTCGATGTTGCCGGTACCGTCGCACTTCTCGAGTCCACCGACGCGATGCATCAGGCCCGGGGTCCCGGGGATCGCCCACGGTCGCGCCAGCGTTTCCGGGTCGCGCAGGTACGGCCAGTAGTCCTCCGTACCGTCCGGTGCGACGTGATTCGGTTCGGTGGTGAACGGTACGGAGATGTCGGGCAGGGATGCGACGTCGGGGAGTCTCCACGGCTCGGATCCGTTCGCGAGGTAGCCGTCGCTCAACAGGATCACGGGCGTGCGGTACTTGAGCGCGATCCGTGCCGCCTCGATCGCCGCCTCGAAACAGTGCGCCGGACTGTACGACGCGACGACAGGCAGTGGTGCTTCGCCGTGACGACCGTGGAGCGCGAGGTTCAGGTCGCTCGCCTCGGTCTTCGTCGGCAGCCCGGTCGACGGCCCGCCCCGCTGGATGTCGATGATCACCATCGGGAGTTCGATCGCAACGGCGAGTGAGATCGTCTCGCTCTTGAGTGCGACGCCCGGCCCGCTCGTGGTGGTGATGCCGAGATGCCCGGCGAATGCCGCACCCAGCGCGACGCCCACGGCCGCGATCTCGTCTTCGGCTTGCACGGTGCGGATCCCGAAGTGCTTCTGGCGGGACAGCTCGTGGAGAATGTCGCTCGCCGGCGTGATCGGATAGGACCCGAGCGTGATCGGGAGCTGCGCGAGCTGACCGGCGGCGACGAGGCCCCAGGCCAGCGCGGTGTTCCCCGTGATCGAGGTGTAGGTGCCCGGTGGCAGGGTTGCGGGGCGGACCTCGTAACGATGCCCGACCGCTTCGGTGGTCTCGCCGAAGTTGAAGCCGGCCCTGAACGCGGCCTTGTTCGCCGCGGCGACCTGCTCCTTCCCGGCGAACTTGTCGTCGATCCACTCCTCGGTCGGTTCGACCGGTCGGGTGTACATCCACGAGACCAGGCCGAGCGCGAAGAAGTTCTTCGAACGTTCGGCATCGCGTGGCTTCACCCCGAGCGGCTCGCAGACCTCCTTGGTGAGGCTGGTCATCGGAACGGTGAGGACGCGGTAGCCCTTGAGCGTGTCGTCGATGAGCGGATTGACGGTGTCGCCGAGTTCGTCGACGTAGCCGGCCTTCTCGAGGTCGCGTTCGCTGAACGCGTCCTCGTTGATGATCACCGTGCCGCCGACCTCGAGTCGGTGCAGCTCGGCCTTCAGCGCGGCGGCGTTCATCGCCACGAGCACGTTGGGCTCGTCTCCCGGTGTGGTGATCTCGTGGTCGGCGATGTTCACCTGGAATGCCGACACGCCGTTGACGGTGCCTGCCGGTGCGCGGATCTCGGCCGGGAAGTCGGGCAGTGTCGAGAGATCGTTGCCGAACGACGCGCTCACCGAGGTGAAACGGTCGCCCGTGAGCTGCATCCCGTCGCCGGAGTCGCCGGCGAAGCGGACCACGAGGTGATCGAGGACCCGGTCGTCGCCCGCCGTGCCCGACCGGTCGATCGTGTCGGTCATGTGTGATTCCCCCAAAGAAATCAGGTTGCTGATGTTGGCCCGCTTCCCAACGGCGGTACCGCTCACCGTAGTCACTCGCTTCGCCGAGAACGAGACAGAAGGCGACGGACCGCGGAAGTCACACGGGCGAGACTCCGATCGCCCCGGGGCCCGACGCGTTCCGGCCGAATGCGCCGGTCGGAGATCCATCGTGTCGTGCGTGTGTTCTCGGTGTGTGGGCATGCGGTGTCCGTGTCCGGCTGCACGTCCCAGGACCTCGACGACCTTCTCCTCCGGAATCAGCGGGCGGACGTCCGGCTGGTGCCTCGGTGGGCCGTGGCGGTCCAGGAGTGACGTGATCGGCACCCGGCGGGCCGATAGGTTCGCGCGCATGCGGCCGATCCGGACTCTCGCGCTCTGTGCTGGTGTCGTGTTGCTCGGATCCGGGCTCGGAACTGCGTGCTCGAGCGACGACGGTCCCGACGACGAGATCACCCGCATCGATGGGCCGGCCGTCGTCGACGAGGATCGAGATGGGCGACCCGATGGGTGATCGCGGATAGGTTCCGACTCGATCATGGCAACGCTTCGATTCAACTTCGGGACGATGGGCTCCGGGAAGAGCACCTTCGCGCTGCAGATCCACCACAACCTGGCCAACCGCCAGCTCTTCGGCCTGTTGCTCACGACACTCGATCGTGAGGGGCGGCAGGTGACCAGCCGACTCGGCGTGGCGGCCCCCGCCATCGAGGTCAGCCCGGACGTCGATCTCTACAAGCTCGCCGCCGACAACTGGCCGCTCCACTACATCGTGTGCGACGAGGTGCAGTTCTACACGCCCGCGCAGTGCGAACAGCTCGCCCGCGTCGTCGACGACCTCGAGGTCGACGTGTTCGCGTTCGGGCTGCTGACCGACTTCCGCGGGCGGCTGTTCGACGGGACCAGACGGATGCTGGAGTTGGCGGACGAGCACATTCCTCTGCAGGTCGAGGCCCGGTGTTGGTGTGGTGCACGCGCGACGCACAATGCCCGAGTCGTCAACGGGGGAGTGGTCTACGAGGGCGACACGGTCATGGTCGGCGACACCGCCGACCACGATCAGCCGTTGTTCGGCGACAGCGTGCGCTACGAGCTGCTCTGTCGGAACCATTTCCGCTCCGGCGACCTCGGCGCCTGACCCGGCGAGCGGGTCGGCGACGCCCGTCGTCGCCATCGCGGCGATCAGCCCCCGGGAGCGGTTCTCCCGACGGCGAGACACAGGTAGGACACCGCTGCGGCGCAGAGCGCGCCGCCGATGCGGAACGCGATGGTGCCCAAGCGGTCGGGGCCCTCCTCCTCGCCGACGATGACGGTGATCACCGAGAGCACGGCGAACGCGACGAGAGCGTTCGCCGACCAACGGATCACGCGCAGGAGGATCGCGAGCACGATGTCCTGGGTCGGACCCGCGAGCCAGGTCGCGAGTGCAGCGGCCGCCGCTGCGACGGCAAGGACCGGGACGTTGGGCGGAAAGCTGATGAAGCTGAGTGCCTCGATCCTCTGCTCCCACGCCGACGCGAACCGCGAGCCCCCGACCCGGCTCGCCCGTTGCACGACCTGGAAGAACCAGAGGACCCAACCCCCGTAGGTCAACATCCCGACCACGGTCAGGGCGCGGATCAGGTCCCCGATGTTCTGTTCCCGGGGCTGCCAGGCCGCGCCGCTCAAGCGATCAGTCCCAGCTGCATTCGAGACGCTTGATCCCGTTGATGAAGTTCGACCGGAGATAGTCCGGTTCGCCGGTGATCCGGAGCGACGGCAGCCGCCGCCGGATCTCGTCGAACATCACGGTCATCTCACGACGGGCGAGGTTCGCCCCGAGGCAGAAGTGCGGCCCGCCGGCCCCGAATCCGATCTGGACGGGTTGCAGTGGTCGGGTCACGTCGAACCGGAACGGGTCCTCGTACACCCGCTCGTCGCGGTTGCCCGAGTTGTAGAACATCACAACCTTGTCGCCTTGCTCGACGGGGAATCCGTTGATGTCGGTGTCCTCGGTCGCCGTGCGACGGAAATGGATCACCGGGGTGGCCCACCGCACGATCTCCTCCATCGCCGTTCGGGAATGCGCCCCGTAGTCGCCGTACAGCAGTTCGAGTTGGTCGGGGTGATCGGTCAGCGCCTTCATCCCGTGGCTGATCGCGTTGCGTGTCGTTTCGTTGCCGGCGACCACGAGCAGGATGAAGAACGAACCGAATTCCTGCGCTGTGAGCTGTTCGCCGTCGACCTCCGCCGCCATCATCACCGACGTGATGTCGTCCCGCGGGTGCGCTCGCCGGTCCTCGCCGAGTGCCTGCGCGTAGGAGAACATCTCGAGCGAATGGGTCATGAGGTCGTCGTAGCTCGTGACGAAGTCGGGGTCGCCCACGCCGAGGATGGTGTTCGTCCACCGGAAGATCTGCGCGTAGTCCTCGGCGGGAATTCCCATCATGTCGCAGATGATCTCGAGCGGGAGCGCCGCGGCGACGTGCTCGACGAAGTCGCACGACTTGTCGGGGTGTCGATCTTCGAGCCGATCGACGATGACTTTCGCCTTGGCGATCACGAGTCCTTCGACGCGGGTGATCTCCCTGGGCGTGAAGCCCTTCGAGACGATCGAGCGGAGCCGGAAGTGTTTCGGATCGTCCATCGCGATCATCGAACCGAAGAACTCGCCCATCTCCGGCGGGAGGTCCGTGATGTTCGAGCCCTGTCCCGAACAGAAAAGCTTCGGGTTGCGGCTGACGTGCCAGATGTCGTCGTGACGGGCGAGTGCGTAGTAACCGGGCCCGGGTGTGAACGCGGACTGTTCGATCACCCGCTCGTCGTAGTGGCGCAGGCCCGGCGTGTCCCGCAGGGCGGCGAAGACGGCGTCGCGTACGTCGCGGGGTCCGGCCCAGAACTCCATGTCGGAGAGATCGACATCGTCCAGGGTGATGTCCTCGGACGAGATGCCGTCGGTGTTCGTCGTCATGCACCGCACTGTAGGTACTTCCGGCACCGCATGGCCGAATTCACGCTTCTCGTCGGCGGCAAGCCGTGCGCGACCCGGTTCGAGAACCCGAACGCGTCCTTGCTGGGGCAGACTGAGGCGATGCTGCAACCTCATGAGATCGATCGTGTGTTGGCCGTCATGGCCCATCCGGACGACGTCGACTTCGGCGCGGCGGGGACGATTGCCAACCTGACCGACGCGGGCGTCGAAGTGGTCTACTGCCTCGTCACCGACGGACAGGCGGGCGGGTTCGATCACACGATTCCCCGCAACGAGATGGCCCGCATCCGTCGACGGGAGCAGACCGAGGCGGCTGCCAAGGTCGGGGTCAGCGACCTTCGGTTCCTCGGCCACATGGACGGCTCGGTCGTGGCCGATCTCGATCTTCGTCACGACATCAGTGTCGTGATCCGTCAGGTTCGTCCGCAGGTCGTGATCACCCAGTTGCCGATGCGCAGCCTCGAATCGACCTACGGGTCGCATCCCGACCACATCGCGACCGGTGAGGCGACGATGAGCGCGGTGTATCCCGACGCGCGCAATCCCTTCGCGTTCCCGGGGCGACCGATCGTCGACCTCGACGACTGGACGGTCGACGAGGTCTGGATCCCCTTCGGCAGCGCGGCACAGGACGTCGTCGACATCACCCATCAGCTCGATCGGAAGATCGAGGCCTTGATGTGCCACCGCAGCCAGCACCGCGATCCCGCAGCGATGCAGGAACGGGTGCGGACCTGGTGGCAGGGAGTCGCTGCCGAGCACGGGTTGCCCGAGGGGTCGAGTGCCGAAGCGTTCCGAGTGGTCGACACGCGGTGACCTGACACGGTCGCGCGGATGGGCCGTCGCGTGCCTCAAGGAGCAGGCGGAACTTGCCGATGCTCTGACATGGCACTCTTCCGACGTCCGAAGGAGCGGGACAACGTGATCGTCGACCGGGTGACGGGGGCGTTCAATCGCCGCCAACTCGACGCCGACATCGCCGCAGGCCTCGACACGTCGGATCAGCCGACCGCCACACTGCTGATCTGCGTCGACGACTTTCCGTCGTTCACCGGCAGAAAGGGTGTGGCGTCCGGCGATCAGGTGCTCGAGCGGGTGTCGTGGGTGATCATGGCGACCGTGCGCGCCACCGACGTCGTCTACCGGCACGCACGCGAATCGTTCTGTGTGCTGCTCCCCGCGACCACCGACGCCGACGCCTTGGCGGTCGCGACCCGCATTCGGTCGAACGTCCAACGGATGCCGCTGCTCGCCGAATCGCGAGTGACCGTTTCGGTGGGCGTCGCGAGCGGGGCAGGCACCGATCTCGCCTCGACGATCCGACGTGCCGACGAGGTCCTGTCGTCCGGCGCCGCCACGGGCGTCAACCAGGTCTTCGCCGAGCGGCGGATGCCCGCGAAGACCAGCACGAGTCAACCGGCTCCCGCGCCGTCATCCTCCCCCGGAACGCTGCCCGCTCCCGCACCGGCTGTGGCGTCGCTGAAAGGGGCGGTCGACCCCGGGTCGCGGACGACGATGGATCTGCCTCCGTCGGCGCCGTTCTCGCCACCGTCGATCTGACCGGCGGTCGGCCTTTTCCCGCGGACCACCTCAAGTCTTGCGCTGTCGTGCCGATTGGTCAGCAGAGAGGGGATCTCATGCACATGGGTCGAAAATCCACCAAGTCGGATCGCGGGTACTCGCTGACCGAGGTATTGATCGCGATGTCGCTGATGGGCACGACGGTGGTCGTCGTGCTCGCAGGGATCCAATCGGTGATCGTGGCGTCGGAAACGGATCGCAATCACGCACTGACGTTCGAGTGGCTCCAGGCCGCTTCGGACGCGGTTCACCTGGTCGAACGTGTGCCGTGCACAGATGACGGCCAAGGCCGACTCGACGCAATCGCCGCGTACGACGCTGCGGCGCAGGGCGTGTCGACACCTCCGGTGTGGGCCGGGACGGCCGCCACGATCGAGGTGACCGATGTCGAATATCTCGGCCGCACCTCGGTCGACGGTGACTTCGAGTGGTCGCCCGCGTTCTGCTTCGAGGGCGCGGGTTTCGCCGACAGTCCGCTCTACACCCAGCGCGTGACGATCGAAGTGATCGCACCGGGCTCCGGTGCGCGCCAGACCCTCGAGATGGTGAAGAGCGAATGAGATCGCAATCCGGCATGCGGCGATCCCGCCCCGATGGCGGCTTCACGCTCGTCGAACTCACGTTGACGTTGGTGATCTCGGGGGTGTTGATCGCGGCGCTCGCCACGGCGATCTCGGCCGCGATCCGGACGACACCGTCGAACGAGAATCGCATCGACGATGCCCGGTCGACGCGCTCGCTGTCGACGTTTCTCTCCCACGACACGATGTCGACGCCGCCCTTCTCTCCCGAACAGGCGGAAGGCGGATTCAACGTGGCCACCGCTCCGGAAGCGGACAACAACGACTGCGGCGCGGCCGGCACGAACATCGTCCACATGCAGTGGACCGAGACGATCGTCGACACGCGCCGGTACGTCGCCAACTATCGATTCGAGATCGAGGATGGTGCCGGGCGCGTCGTGCGCGTCACCTGCTCGGCCGATGACGGCGACCCGTACACGCTCGACTCGCGGATCCCGGTCACGCCCAAACTCGCAGCGTGGGCGGTTCCCGTCGCCTCGCTGTCGTTCGACCCGACCGGGAACGTCGCCGTGGTCGCCTTCACGCTCACCGGCCAGACCGGCGAGTCCGTTCTCGTCGAGACCACATCGCGCAACCCATCGGAGTTCTTCCCCTCATGAGATCAGCGGCCCAACGACCTCATCACGACGATCGCGGCTCGATCCTGCCGTTGACGCTCATCTTCATCGGTGCGATCTCGTTGACCGTGCTCGCGCTGTCGTCGTACGTCGTCAGCAACCTCCGCCATGGCGCGGTGACCGAACTCCGCAGCGATCGCCTGTCGGCCGCCGATGCCGGCATGCGCTACGCGATCGACCAGTTGAAGCTCCGCAATGCCGGTTGCATCCTCGACACCCAAGAGGCCGTTCTTCCCGGCGTCGAAGCCGACTTCAACGGCGCGACGGCATCCGTCGTGTGTGAGCGGATCACGTCCGGCTTCGAGGGGATCCAGGCCTACGCGGCCGTGCTCACCGGCGAGGGGCTCAGTCCGACGCAGTCGTTGCTCTCCTCGCAGTCGGGGAGCAACTCGAAGATCCTCGGGGGGCCGGTGTACATGTCCCGTGTCGACCCGTCCGCGTTCTCCCTCGGTCCGCCCGTCCAGATCGAGAACGGACCGCTCCTGTACCACGACCCGTCCGGGTCGGAGCGATGCACCTCGGTGAAGGCATCCACCCTGCCCAGCACGCTGGTCTTCGAGCCGGAGCTGATCTTCGGCCCGGTGTGCGTGTCGGTGCCGTGGGAGGAGTTGTTCGCCAGTCCCGCCGTCCCGAACCTCACGGGTCTCACCCCACGCAATGGTGCCGTGAGTCGGACCACGGACCCCGTCGCCGGCTCGTACACGCAGGTCACGTCGGGCGGCGGCTGCCGGGTCTTCGAGCCCGGCCGCTACACGACGCCGCCGGACACGAGGGGCACCGACGCGTACTTCAAGACCGGTGACTACGTCATGGACTTCACCGGCCCGTGGGTGGTTCGACAGTCGGTCGTCTCGGCGGGGCGGATGAACGCGCAGACGACGACCACGCGTGAGATCGCCACCACGAATGCGTGTCTCGCAGCCCAGGCCGCCGACACCGCACCGGTCGGCGAAACCGGTGCCACGTTCTACTTCGCACGTGGGTCCAGCCTCAACATCGCGACACAGGGGTCGATCGAGATCAATGCGCGACGCCAGGGGTCCAACTACGTGAGCGTTCAGACGCTCTGCGCGCCCAACGGTGACTGGTGCCGGCCGGGCGGCGACGGTGGTCTGGGAGCCGCGGCCGCCAGCACGCTGAGGGCACCGGCGGCGACGAGTACGGCCAACCTGATCTACACCGACAGCGGGAATCAGAAGGAGTTCGTCGCTCACGCCCTGGTGTACGCCCCGCTCGCACAGGTCGAGTTCGGGAACGTGACCAACACGGCGACCCAGCGGATGAAGGGCGGTCTGATCGTGAGCCGGCTCGTGCTCCAATCATCGACCTCGGCGACGAACTTCGAGATCTCGGTGCCGACGAGCCCGATCACCGCCGAGATCCTGTTGACGTCGACGGCCGTGCGCGACGGTTTCACGTCGGTGCAGGCGGTCGTGCAATACCGTCCGTACGAGACCTCGATCGATGATCGGGTCCGCGTGAACTCGTGGCGAGTGTGCGCTCGCGCATCGTGTGAGGAGGCGGCGGGACCGCCGCCCCCACCGGTCTGCACCGGTAGTGATCCCACGTGGCAGGCCTCGTATTTCGCCAACGCGAACTTGGGCGGTTCCGTGGTGCACTCGGGCACTCCGACGGCAGTCGATCTCAACTGGGGAAGCGGCTCGCCTGCTGCGCCCGTACCGGTGGACGGCTTCTCCGCCCGCTTCACCCGGACGGTCGACTTCCCGGCGGCGGGCATGTACCGCTTCACGATCGGGAGCGACGACGGCCAACGGCTGTTCGTCAACGGGCTCCAGGTCTTCGAGGACTGGGAGACCCAGTCGTACGCCGCCGGAACCAACACCGTCGACGTCCTGATCGACGATCCGTGCTCGGTCGACCTCAAACTCGAGTACTACGAGAACACCGGCGTGGCCCGTGTCTCGTTGAACTGGGTGGCGTTGTAACCGTCGCTCAGAGGACCCAACGGTCGGGGCGGGCGGCCCGAAGGAGGATGGCGTCCTCGGTCGGGCAGCGCGTGGCGCGCAGCGTGTACTGGTCACCGGCCGCGGTCAGCTCTGCGAGCGCATACCCTTCGCTGCTGTCGCGCAGACCCAGGCCGGTCTCGATCGGGTGGATCGCGGCGATCTGGAGTCCGGCGTCTTCCGCCTCAGCCCGCCAGAGGTTGACGAGACCGGGACGCAGCGACGGGTCGTCGAGCAGATCGCTGCCGTCCAGCTTGAGCGTGACGTTGCAGATGCTGACGGGTTCGATCGTGTCGGGCTCGACGACGTCGCCGCCGAGCTCACCGTCGAGCATCACCACCACCGGCCCACCGTCGTGGGTCACGCCACCGATGAATCCGTACCGCACGAGGGGGAAGCCGTCGTCATCGGTCGTGGTGTACCGGATGCGGTCGCCATGGCGGAAGCGGTGGGTGTCGGTCATCAGCGGGCCCCGGCGAACTCCTCGATGGCCGCGTCCGACACCGCCGGCCACAGCCGCAGTGCTTCCGATGCCCATTCGTCGAAGGGACGATCGGTCAGTGTGACCAGTCCGAGGGTGTGGCCGGAGCTGATCGCCGGATCCAGCCACATCATGGTCCCCGCACCACCGAAGTGGCCGAATGTCGCCGCAGAGTTGCGCGTTCCGGTCCAATGGGGAGACTTGTCCCCACGGATCTCGAACCCCAATCCCCACGGGCACGTGTCGAAACGTCCCACGCCCGGAACGATACCTCCCAACGCGGGGAAGTGGGGACGAACCGCCTCGTGGGCGGTTGCCGCGGAGACCAGGACCGGGATCGCGACCTCCCGCATGAACCGGACGACGTCGTCGACGTTCGACCACATCGCGTGAGCGGGCGAACCGCGCAGCTCGGTCGCGGTCATCCCCAGCGGGTCCAGCAGCCCCAGACGGAGGTACTCCTCGAACGGCATCGCTGCGGCGGTGGCCACGTGCTCGGCCGCGACTTCGATGCCCGTGTTCGAGTAGATCCGGTTGCGTTCGGGGCTGACGATCGGCTCGGGACCGTCGAAGCCGTAGCCGCCGGCATGCGCCAGCAGGTGGCGAAGGGTCCGGACGCCGGTTGCCGGAGGCGGCCCGACTTCGTCGTCGAGCGACACGATGCCTTCCTCGACCGCGATCAGGATGGCCCAGGTCGTGATCGTCTTCGCGATCGACGCCAGACGGAACCGATGGTCGAGCGGTCCCTCGTGGTCGGCGACCACACCGTCGAGAAGTACCGCGCCGGCCACGGTCGTGACGGGGAACTCACCGAGGAGGTCGAGTGCCCGCTCCATCGCCCGATGGCTCAGGTGAAGTCGCGAAGGAGTTCGGCGACCCGGAACGCGAGGTCGACGCTCTGGCGACCGTTGAGCCGCGGGTCGCAGACCGTCTGGTAGCGATCGTCGAGCTGATTGTCGCGCAGCTCCTCGGCGCCGCCGAGACACTCGGTCACGTCGTCGCCGGTGAGTTCGATGTGGATCCCGCCCGGCCAGGTGCCTTCGGCGCGGTGCGCCCGGACGAACCCGCCGATCTCGGCGACGATGTCGTCGAACGCGCGGGTCTTGCGTCCGCTGTCGGAGGTGAACGTGTTGCCGTGCATCGGGTCGCACGCCCACACGACGGGGTGACCCGAATCGCTCACGGCTCGCAGGAGGGGACGCAGGCCGTCCTCGATCTTGTCGGCCCCCATCCGTGTGATCAGGGTGAGTCGGCCGGCGATCCGTGACGGGTTGAGGACCTCGCACAGCTCGATGAGGTAGTCGGCGGTGGTGCTGGGCCCGACCTTGCAGCCGATCGGATTGCCGACGCCGCGAAGGAACTCGACGTGGGCGCCGTCGAGGTCGCGGGTCCGTTCGCCGATCCACAACATGTGCGCCGAGCAGTCGTACCAGGCGTCGGTGAGCGAGTCCTTGCGGGTGAGCGCCTCCTCGTACCCGAGGATCAGCGCTTCATGGGATGTGTACACGTCGACTTCGGACAGGCTGGCGTTCTGCTCGGTCTCGATGCCACACGCCCGCATGAACGACAGCGCCCGATCGATCTCGGAGGCGAGCTGCTCGTAGCGCTGACCCGCGGGGCTGGCCGAGACGAACTCCTGGGTCCAGGCGTGTACGCGGGAGAGGTCGGCGAAGCCGCCCTTGGTGAACGCTCGCAGCAGGTTGAGAGTCGACGCCGACTGGTGGTAGGCCTGCACCAGCCGTTCGGGATTGGGCATGCGTGCGGCCTCGGTGCTCGTCGGATCGTTGACGATGTGCCCCCGGAACGATGGCAGCTCGACGTCGCCGACCTTTTCGAAGTCCGAGGAGCGCGGTTTCGCGAACTGGCCGGCGATGCGACCGACCTTGACGGTGGGAACCCCGACCGAGTAGGTGAGGACGATCGCCATCTGGAGGATGACGCGTAGCTTCTCCCGGATGTTGTCGGCGGAGAACTCCTCGAAGCTCTCGGCGCAGTCGCCTGCTTGGAGGAGGAACGCATTGCCGGCGGCGACCTGGCCCAGATGTGTCTGGAGCGACCGCGCCTCCTCGGCGAAGATCAGCGGGGGGAGTGACGACACGGTCTTGAGCGACTGTTCGAGCGCGCCGGGGTCCGGCCACCGCGGTTGTTGGCCCACCCGATGTTCTTTCCACGACGACGGTGACCACTGCGCGAGCATGGCGACACGCTATCCGGCCCGAAAACGACAAGAGCGGCCCGTTTCCGGGCCGCTCTCGTTCGATTCGGTCGGCGATGCTCAGACGGCGAGGATGCGCTCCGCATCGTCGCGGAGTCCGGCCACCGCTCGGCTCACGAGACGCCGTGCGGCCTCGGCGGTCACACCGAGCTGCTCGCCGACTTCACGGAAGCTCTTGCGCTCGCCGTCGACGAGGCCGAAACGGGCCTCGACAGCGAAACGGGCACGGGCGTCGAGCGTGCCGAGCAACTCGTCGAGCAGGTCGCTCTCGACGAGGGCCATCACGGCGTCTTCCGGCGTGGTGTCGCCGTTCGCCATGAGGTCGCCGAGCGTGGCGTCGCCGTCGTCACCGACGGTCTTGTCGAGGCTGACCGGCGTGGTGAGGCGATGCAGTTCGGCGTTCGCCTGGTCGAGCGTCTCACCGTCGCCGCTGGCCTGGCGCAGCGCCGCACGAAGGCTGGCGGAGCGATCACCCGGGATCCGGATGAGGCTGGCCTTCTGGTCGAGCGCACGGCCGATGGCCTGCCGGATCCAGAACGTCGCGTAGGTCGAGAACTTGAAGCCGCGGCGCCAGTCGAACTTGTCGACCGCATGCTCGAGACCGAGGTTGCCTTCCTGGATGAGGTCGAGCAGGTCCATGCCCTGGGGGAGCGGGTACCGTCGGGCGATCGAGACGACGAGGCGGAGGTTCGAGCGGATGAACCGGTCCTTGGCCTTGGCCGCTTCGCGGACCTGACGCTTGAGTGCCACGCCGCGCTTGCCGGCGTCGAGCTGCTCTTGGGCTTCACGACCTGCCTCGATGACCCGCGAGAGCTCGCGCTCGTCTTCTGCGGTCAGGAGTGGGACTTTGCCGATATCGTTCAGGTAGAGGCCAATGGAGTCATTCATGATGCTTCGTACAACCATTCGTTGTGTGGTGGATTCCGGTTGACAGCTGTGCCTTGTGGCACACGACCGACGAGCGGCTTGATCTTGAACTCGCCGCTGTGTGGGCGGCTTGTCGTGAGAGATCTGAGCGACGCGCGCTGATGGCGGAGGGCTTCCCGGAGGAATCCCGCGTGCAACCGGTGACAGGGGGGTGGTTTGGGGGACAGTTGACAGTAACAGACGTGTCAAGCCCCCCGCTCGCGGGAATCGAGATTCGGGTCGGCGCCGTCGGTGATCGCCGGTTCGGCGTCTCGTCTCGTAGGGTTGTCGCTCGTGTCAAGGACCGCGACTGCGCAGCTCACCGATGGTGCGCCGAGCCGGGTCGGAGTCTTCGGCGGTACGTTCGATCCGCCCCACGTCGGGCATCTCGTCACCGCGATCAATGTCCACCATGCTCTCGACCTGGATCTGGTCATCTTGATGGTGGCCAACGTGCCGTGGCAGAAGGACGGGACGAGGGAGATCACCCCCGCCGAGGATCGTCTCGCGATGGTCGCGGCGGCCGTGGAGGCCGTGCCGGGGCTGATCCCGGGCCGTGAGGAGATCGATCTGGGGGGGAACAGTTACACCGCCGACACGTTGCGCGTCGTCGCCGAGGAGTATCCCGGTGCCGAGTTGTTCACGATCGTCGGCGACGACGCAGCCGCGAAGCTCCACACCTGGGATCGCAGTGACGAGGTGATCGAGCGCTCGCGTCTCGTCGTCGTCGATCGGCCCGGGTCGCCGGTCGAACTGGACGATTCGGTTGACTGGATCCACGTCGAGGTCCCGCGTCTCGAGGTGTCGAGCACCGACCTGCGGGAGCGGTTCCGCGACGGGCGACCACTCGACTATCTGTTGACCGATGCCGTGCTCGAGGTGATCGAGCAGCGCTCGCTCTACGAGCCGACCGAACGGACGTGCGCGTGACGGCGAACGCAGACCGACGCCGACGGTTCACGATCGTCGGAGCGATCCTCGGGTTGATCGGGGTCGTGGCGGTGATCGGCGTGTCGGCCGTTGCGGTCGCGACGTTGCGCACCTCCCAGGAGGGGCGGGCGCCCCAGACCGAGCAACGCGAGGTCGTTTCGTTTCCGGAGACACCCAACGCCGTGATCGGCCTGGTCGACGACCTGGATCGCCTGAGCTCGCTTGCAGTGCTGACACTGGACCCGTCCGGCATCGGCGGCAGCATCGTCGTCGTCCCCGTCAACGTCGATCAGACGAATGGGTTCGGCCCGGAGCGACGCCCGGTCAGTCGTCAGCCGTACACGCCCGACGATGTCGACCAGGAGGCCGAACTCATCGCCGAACTCGAACCGTTGCTCACGCTGACGATCGGAGACAGCGCCGTGGCCGGGCCCGACCAGCTCGCCGACCTCCTCGAGCCGTTCGGCGAGTTCCGGGTCGACCTCCCCGCGCGGGTCGTCGACTCCGACACGCCCGGGTCGGGTTTCGTCGCACGGGCGGGGGAGAGCACGCTCGACGTCGGGACGATGGCCGCTGCGTTCACGGCGATCGACGCGTCGGGTGACTCGTACGGGCACCATCCCACCGACGTCGCGTTGTGGACGGCACTCGCCGACGCGTCACCTGTCGCCGCCGTCGAACCGCCGCTCGACGAGTTCGACCGACCGGTCGCACCCACGTCGTTCGAGGAGCTGTGGGAGCGGCTGTTCGCCGGAGAAGTCGGCGTGCGCGAACTCGGGATCGACGAGTTCGGTACCCGCAACGCCGACAACGAGACCGACGCCGACTTCGTCATCGCCTCACGGCCCGACTCGCTGCTGGTGTTCGGGTCGATCTCCCCGGGTCTGGTGTCGACGCCCAACGAGAGCGTCTCGATGATGCTCGTCGTCGGGTTCGACGAGGAGGACGTCGCCGCTCTGGGTGAGACCGCCGACGGTACGGCAATCAGCAAGGCATCGATGACGCGACGCTTCATCGGGGAGCTCATCTTCAAGCAGGCGAACATCGTCGCCGTCGATCTCGCGGAGACGCCGGGTGCGGTGCCGAAGACGACGCAGCTGTTCGTCTCCGACCCGCGCCTCGAGGACGAAGTCCGCGCGACGTCGGAGCGCTTCTTCGGTGACGCCGAGGTGATCGTCGCCGAGCGGCTCATCGACGGCGTCGACGTCGTGGTCGTGTTGGGCGAGAACTTCCTCGTCCAGCGCGCCGAACTGCTCGAGATCGAACGGGCGGCCGCCGAGGAGGTGGAGTCGACCGATCGGGACGAGGAGGCCGACTTCGACGTGTCGGGTCCGAATGGTGATGTCGATGTCGACACCGACACCGACACCCTGGTCGACGCCGACGAGCCGTCCGACACCCCGGTTCCGGACACATCCAGCGATACCGTCGTCGGCGATGGCTGAAACGGAAACCTCGGACGTGAACGACGACGCGCTGATCGACGACGACGGTGAATCGCTCGCACGGGCGATCGCCCGCACCGCCGACGACAAGAAGGGCGACGACATCGTCGTCCTCGATGTCGGCGACGTGCTCGCGATCGCCGGATGGTTCGTCATCGTGAGTGCCTCCAACAGTCGCCTCGTCGAGTCGTTGGCCGGCGACGTCGAAGCCGCTGCGAAAGCCGAACTCGGGCGGAGTCCGGTACGGACCGAGGGTCACCGGGAGAAGCAGTGGATCCTCCTGGACTACGGTGACGTGGTCGTTCACGTCTTCCACAAGGAGATGCGAGACTTCTACGAGATCGAGCGTCTCTACGGCGATGTCCCTCGTTTGAAGTGGAACTGACGCCGCTATCATCCGCTGTCGCACAAATTCGGGGCTATAGCTCAGTTGGTAGAGCGCTTCCATGGCATGGAAGAGGTCAGGAGTTCGATTCTCCTTAGCTCCACGGAAAACCCCAGGTCACAGGCATCGCCATCGATGACTCCGTCAAGTCGGCCAGTCCAGCTGACACCTTGTGGAAACCGTTTCCAGCCGCAAGCGGCGCTGTTTAGGCCTCCTGGGGCCCTTGGCCGGTGGGTTCTGCGGCCGTTCACCCGCTGACCTCTTCCACGCCAGCTGAGAGGTTGGGTGTCACGAGCGGTCGGCGAGCACCCTTGGAGTCGGATATCTCAGGACCTTCGAAGTCATCCGCAGCGGAGGGAAAGTGTGATCGCCGCCGCAGGACTTCACCTCACCGACTTGGCCGTAGGCGGGTCCCTTCAGGGGCCAGCTCGGCCGGTGTTGCCGCTCGATTCATACGACTGTTTCGAGGACGAGCGGATCGACATGGGCGCGGCGGTTGATGGTTTGTGTGAGTGTGGCTGCGCAGGTGAGGGCGGCGAGCCCGCCGAGTACGAATGGCACTCTGGGTGTTGTGGTCTGGATGATCCATCCCATGGCGATCGCTCCAAACGGTCCGCTGCCGTTCCGTGCCATCTCGTGGAGGGCCATGACTCGGCCGTGCACGGAGGGTTCGGTGGCGTGCTGTACGGCGTCGGTGTTGACCGATTGGAGGCACGCCGAGGCGAAGCCGAGCGGGATGCCGAGCACAACGAAGGCTGTGTAGCTCGGGGCAACGGAAAACACGATGAGCGTGGCGCTGAAGCCGGCGAGCACCCTGACGAGTGTCCGTCGGGTGTCGGGTGTGATGCCGGCAGCGTAGATGCCGCCGAGGATGGATCCGATGGCGCTGACGCTCCTGGCGGCCACGACGGTGCCGGCTCAGCGGTCGAAGCCGAATCGGACCATCGAGGGGAACGTGGTCTCGAAGTTGAGGGCGACGAGCCCGATGACGGCCATCACGACGAGCGGGCGGTGAACGTCCGGGCGCCGGCAGATCTCAGCTCGAGCCCGCTCGGTCAGCGACGCCCGAGGAGCGATCAGCGGTGACGTCTCGGACCACGAACCCCGCTCACACAGTCGCTCGAGGCAGCGGAAGGTGCGCTTGTCCCACACCAACACCGTCGGCACCCCAGCGATCGGATGATCGCGCACGACCACCCGCCGGCGGCCGTTGCCGACCCCGACCACCGCACACGTGGGACACCACCGAGACGGCTCCATCGTCTGCACGAGCAGCCAGTGCTCTCCGTCGCGCATGATCTGGGACTTCACCACGAAGCCCTTGTCGGTGACAGCCCTCCATCCCCACGAGCGCGGTCGCGCTCGGCTCACCACTACCGTTGGCCACGTCGGAGGCCCTCCAATCTGCAGATGTCGTTATCCGCAGAATGCCGGGGCCTCCGACACGCATGGTGGACCCCTATGACCCCGGGACCCCGCTCACCGCACCCCAGCGATCAACGCGTAGAGCCCGTACTCGGACCTGCTGGGGCAACAACAGCGCCGGCCAGCGGCATCGAGACGCTGCTCCAGATCGCAGCCTGGAACAGGTCCAAGCGACCGGTCGATCAGATCCGCTTCCATGGTGATTCTGCTTGCGGGCGTCTTGGTGTCGCAGTCATCGAGGAATAGGGTTCCGAGCCCGGCATTCGCCAATGAGACGGGCCGAGCTGAACATCGACTTGAGCGTGAGGGTTGGCCGAGTTCGCCCGTCTTTGCCCGATCCGCCGTCTGGGAGCGCCGGTATGGGCCGGATCGGGGCCGTTCGGCCCTTGCTTGAACGCGGACACCGGCTGACGATGGCAACGTTACATCGTAAACATTGCATCAAGATTGTTGTGGGAGTTGACCTCCCGATGGCGGTCGACTCGGCATCATGGGAAGGACGGAGCCATGAGGTCCCGAGCACTCCGCATCATCACCAGCACCCTGGCGTTGGCGCTGTCGTTCACCATCCCGGTTGTCAGTCCCGCTGAAGCCGCCCCCTACGTGGGGGCGGATCTCGTTCTGGACGGCTCCGCGTTCAGCGCGGCCTCAGCCGAATGGACGATCGATGGCACGGCGATCTGGAGCAACGTCGCCGATGAATGGGCCGAGTACGAGGTCGAGCTGACCACCGGTCGCTGGACGGTCGGGATCGAGGCGATGAACGAGGGCAGCCTCGGCGACGATCCCTATTGGTACCCGCAGTACGAGCTGACGGTGGGCCCGGGCGGCGAGTCGCTGGTGGTGTCGGCGAGCGACAGTGAGCTGCAGCATGGCTTTGTTGAATTGGATGTGCCCGTCGACGGCGTCTACAGGGTCCGTTTCACCTGGCTCAACGACCTCGCCGAGGGGGAGCTGCCCGGCGGCGGCTTCGAGCGTGACGCCAACATCCGGATCGAGCGGGTGTTCTTCGACGCGATCGGTGATCTCGCGCCCGGGACGTGGGTCGAGAACACGGCCAACGGTCACGTGTACGGGGTGACCAACTCCCACGAGTCGTTCGCCGCCGCCGAGGACGAGGCGGTCGGTTGGGGCGGTCACCTGGTGACCGTTTCCGATCAGGCCGAGCAGGATTGGCTGTACGAGCAGTTCGGATCGAGCCACTACTGGATCGGGCTCAACGACCTCGATGTCGAGGGCAGCTTCGTGTGGGTGTCGGGCGAGCCGGTGGGGTATACGAACTGGTGCCCGGGCGAGCCGAACGACTACCTCGGCGAGGACACCGTCGCGATGGGCAGCGGGTCGCAGTGCTGGAACGACATCCCCGACAACGGCGGCGTCGGCATCGTTGAGATCGAGAGCCCGCCCGGTGTCGATCCCCACATCAACGTGGCGTACGACAACTACCCCGACGTCGAACCGTCCGACGACTTCATTCACCTGTACGGGTGGGCGCAGGGATCGAACCTGACGGTCTCGATCGACGACCCCGCGACCGGCCCTGGGGTCGACTACGAGGTGACGGATGTTGCCGTGGCATCGACGTTGGGATTCAACGTCGCCATCGGACCGGTCTATGACATCCAGACCGGTCACGTGGTGACTGTTACTGACGGAACCGTCGCGGCGACGCATGTCGTGACCACTCTGGCGATCACGTCGGCTGACCCGGTCAGTGATCTCGTCACTGGTGTGGCCACGCCGGGTAGCACCGTCACGGTCGGGCAGTACCCGTTCACTGATGTCTTCACGGCCGTCGTTGGCGCGGATGGTAGCTGGCAAGTCGACATGGGCGCTGATGATCTCCAGTACGGCGACGGAATCGGGGCGTTCGAATCCGACGCCAACGGCAACAGCACTCAATACGGGTACACCATCGCGCCGTCGCCGAATATCTGGGCGAGCTCGACGAACACTCCCGATGGGGTGCTCGGGTTCAACTTCGCGCCCGACACCACCGTGACCTTGACCGTCGACACCGGCGCCGGCCCCGTTCCCGTGAGCGATCCGCCCACCACCGGCCCCGACGGCAACTTTGACTACCGATACAACCCCACCTTCGATCTCAACCCCGGAGACAGCGTCGAAGTGTCCGACGGCATCACCACCCGCTCGCTGACGCTCGTGGGGTTGAGCCTCGACACAGTCGATTACGCCGCTGACACCGCGTCGGGCACGTCCGACCAACCCGACGGCACCCAAGTCGACGTCAACGCAGTCAACGAGCTCGGCAACTTGTTCGTCGACGGTGTCACAGCGACCGTCACCTCGGGCACCTGGACCGCCAGCTTCACGATCGACATCACCGAGAACATGGGTGTCTTCGTCGCGATCTACGACCCCGACGGTGACGCCACCGTCGACACGATCAGTGTTCCCCACATCCGCGCCACGTCGACCAACAACCCCGACCGGGTCGAGGGGAACGCGTTCGCTCCCTACAGCGCAGTGAACCTGACCGTGAACGGCACCGCAGCCGGCGAACCGTTCACCACCGACGCCTTCGGGAACTTCAACTACGACAGCGACCCCGACTTCGATCTCGCTCCCGACGACATCGTCGACGTCACCGTCGCGGACCAGACCCGGTCGCTGACCGTGGTCGGGTTGAGTTTCGACACGCTCGACCGCGCCGCCGACACAGCGTCGGGCACGTCGGATCAGCCCGACGGCACACCGGTGCGGGTCGACGTCGGCAATCAGACCGGCGGCGAGAGCGTCAACACCACCGTCACGTCGGGGACCTGGACCGCCGACTTCACCATCGACGTCACCGCCGACATGGGCGGCCAGGCCGCGATCACCGACGCCGACGGCGACGAAACCATCGCCGACGCCCTCGACCCGCACTTCAACGTCGCGTACAGAGATGGCTCCATCTGGGTGTTCGGCTGGCGGTCCGGTTCCACGCTGACGATCTCGATCGATGATCCGTCCAACGGCGCGAGCGTCGACTACGAGGTCAACGACATCGCCGTCACGTCACGGGACGGATTCGGTGTCGATATTGCCCCCGACTTCGACATCCAGCCCGGTCATTCGGTGACCGTGGGCGATGGCGTCGTCTCGTTCACCCACGTGGTCACCAATCTCGAGATCCTGTCCGCCGACCCGGTCACCGACCTGGTCTCGGGGATCGCGGAACCCGGCAAGCCGGTGTACGTAGGGAGCCACGAGTACCCGGTCGGCGACTACTGGGTCGACCCGAACCCGGACGGCACGTGGCAGGTCGACATGAGTGCCGACGACCTCCAGCCAGGGTTCGCGCTCATCGCGCACCAGTACGACGAGAACGGCAACACGACCCAAGACGACTTCTGGGTTCCCAACCCCATCGTCGAAGTGAATCCGTTCGTCGATACGGTCCGGGTGCTGGACTGGCCGCTCGGGGCGTCGGTCACGGTCACGGTCGACGATGACGACGATCCCGCCAACGGCGTGCTGGGCACCGCGACGGTCGTGGTCGAGCCGTCGACGGAGCCGGGTGAGCCGTTTGCCACGATCGGATTCGTCGATCTGTTCCCGGATGTCGACGTCGTCGAGGGTCATGTCGTGAGCGCGACCGACGGCACCGTGACGAAGGAACACGTCGTCACGCCGATGGGTGTGACCGAGGTCGACGTCGACGCCGATGTGTTCGTGGGCACAGCGAATCCCGGCGGCAGCGTGCTCATCTTCGCCGGCACGGATGCCGGCTGGGGTCGGCGCGACGTCACCGCCGACGAGTTCGGTGAGTGGACCGCCGACTTCTCGACCGAGACGAGCGATCCGGCTGCCGGTTCCGGCATCGTCGACTTGGTCGGGCAGTACTGGTTCGTGCTCGGCGAGAGCGACGACGACCTCGACGCGACCGTCTGGCACGCCCCGATGGCCAGCATCGGGGTGGGCGCCATCGTCGATCTCGATGTCGTCACCGTGGACGGAACCGGGTTGAGCCCCGTCACGGTCACGATCGAAACTGCTGACGGTGACCCGCTCTACGAGACCACCGTAGAAGTCAGCCGATCAGGGCAAGGCAGCGAACTCGGAGACTTCGTCCTGCCGGCGTGGGCGACCGATCCGCGCAGCAGCTTTCCCGGCGCCTCCATCGACCTGGCCGGCATCGTGGATCTCGAGCCGGGTCAGATCGTCACCACGTCCGAGGCTGCGTACACGATGCGCCTCGAGATCACGACGTTGACCGTCGACGAGGTGAACACCGCGACCGATACTGTCTCGGGCGCGGTCGACGACACCACGACCTTCGTGACGTCGATCCTCAGTGAGTTCGGTGGCATCGGAAGCGCCGAGATCACCGACGGCGCCTGGGAAGGTTCCCTCTGCGACTACGAGGTGCTCGACGCGACCGGGGTGTGTGTCACGGTCGATCTCACCCATGATTCCGTTGGCGTGACATTGGCCGGAGTCGAGACCGACTTCGACGCCTTCACAACTCTCGTCTGGGACCTGCTCCCCGAGATCGTTGACCTCTCGGCTCCAGCCGTTGTGGAAGCCGGCGAGACGATCGAACTCACCGCCGAGTTCACCGACCGGGAGGTACCAGACGCCCACACCGCCACCATCGACTGGGGAGACGGAACAGCAGCCGAACCCGCCGACGTGATCCCCGGAACCGGACCCGGCAGCGGAGGGACCCTAACGGGCACGCACATCTACACGGCCCAAGGTCTGCTCCCGATCACCGTGACCGTCACCGATGCGGCCGGCGACAGTGATGTCTCGACCATCTACACCTACAGCGTGGACGGGGACGGTCCGACGGTGACGTTGTCGTCGCCGGGTGATGGCGGGTTCTTCGGGTTGGATCAGTCGGTGGTGGCAGGGTTCGAGTGTGTTGATGCCGGTTCGGGTGTGGCGTCGTGCACCGGTGATGTGGCTGCTGGTGGGTTGGTCGACACGTCGACTGCGGGGGAGCACACGTTCACGGTGACCGCCATCGACAATGTCGGCAACACGACTGTGGTGTCTCACACCTACAGCGTGGATGTGACGACGGTGTTGGATGATTTCGAAGATGGTGACGTGGTTGGTTGGTCGACGAGTCATCCGACGCTCAACGGCAGTATCGGAGCGGTGGCGACACCGGTGTCGCCCAACGGTGGGGACTTCGTGGGTGAGGTGGTCTTCGATGGTTCTTGCTATGGGCCGTCGTACACGTTTGATCCGTCGGTTCCTGATTCGGTCGGCTGGTACTTCCGTGCCGATGGCGACACCGGGCACGCGTCCGGTCTCGGGGCGTATCTGCAGGATCCCGGCGGGGGACGGATCACGACCATCTCCTACCATCAGGGCGCGTTGCGGTATGTCCACGACGGGATCTACTACGAGATCGTGCCGGCGTCGACGGGGACCTGGTATCTGATCGAGCTCAGGAACATCGACTGGGACGCGGACACGTTCGACATCTGGATCGACGGGGTCAAGCAGGTCACTGCTGCGCCGTTCTCTGACGCCGCCGACAGTGTGCACATCTTCGTCAACTATGCGTGCCCGACCGCGACGGGCCCGACCTACCTCGACGACATCACGTTCGGGTTCGACACCACCCCACCCGAGGTGACGGTGACCGCACCGGTCGATGGCGGGTTCTACGGGTTGGATCAGGTAGTGACAGCCGAGTTCGAATGTGTCGATGCCGATTCGGGTGTCGCGTCGTGC
>CAWGNY010000015.1:0-88688 GCA_963824025.1 Ilumatobacteraceae bacterium | reverse complement strand
CGCACGTAATCACGTCGCTCGACCACGCTGACCGCGTCCGGGATCGGCACCTCGGCGCTCGGTGATGTGCGCGTAGAACGTCGCGACCAGGCCAGCGGAGTCGTCCTTCAGTCGACGAGGTGTCGCAGCCGTTCGGCGATGTCGTCGAGCGCGTGCTCGGCCTGGGCAACCTCCGTCACCAACGCATAGACGTCATCGTTGGAAAAGCCGCTGCGACGCTGAGGTCGTTGATCTCGAGGAAGACTGCGACCGAGAGCCAGCCGAGTCGCTTGTTGCCGTCGACGAGGGCATGATTTCCGACGACGGACTGCAGAAGGGCAGCTGCCTTGAGCCACATCGTCGGATAGGCATCTTCGCCGCCGACAGTGGTTTGAGGTCGTGCGACGGCCGAGGCCAGCAGGCCGACGTCGCGGATGGGTGGTGAGTCGCCGAGCAAGAGTCGCGTGAGGTCGATGAGGTCGTCGAGGTCGAGGAACTCGACGGGACGCTCAGCGACCAAGTCGCTCGATAGCGTCGGCGTGCACGTCGGTGATCAACTCTGCCGCTGCGGCGACTCGGGAGCGGTGCTCCGAACGTGCCACGTAGTCACGGATCGCACGGCGAGCAGCGTCCTGCATCGAGATTCCCTCCGCCGCCGCTCGGTCTCGGAGCGCGCTCTGCTCGTCGTCAGAGAGCCTCAGTGTCATTGCCATCCCACTACGGTATCAAAGTGATACCGACGTCGAACACCAGCCGCCCAGAATGTCCTGCGGAGACGGCGACACAAGGCGTCCGGGATCGGCACGACTGTGAGCGGCGACCCACTCGAGATTGTTCAGTCGGCGCTTGGCGGAGGATGTCCCTCGGTCCAAGATGAGACGCCCTCGGGTCCGTCGGTCGGGGAGAATGTTGTCATGACCGTTCGGACTGCGCTGACGACTGACCCCGATATCCATGTCGAGGTTCACCACACGGCGTGCACACTTGATTGTCCCGATACCTGCTCGCTCGCGGTCACCGTGACACGTGACGCAGCGGGGAGCACACGGATCACCGACATCGATGCCGGGCCGGCCAATGCGCTCACGGACGGCTGGATCTGCGCAAAGGTGAAGCAGCACATGAAGCGTGTGTACGCTCCCGAACGGGTGATGACGCCGCTAATCCGTGTCGGCGCGAAGGGGTCGGCCAAGTTCCGCAAGGCTGGCTGGGACGAGGCACTCGAACTCGTCGCCGAGCGCATCCGACAGGCAATCGACTCAAGCGGCAACGACTCCGTGGTCGCGTTCACCTACAACTCGTCGGCGGCTGCTGTCGAACGGAAAAGCATGACCGAGGCGTTGTTCGCAGCGCTCGGGTCAACCATTGCGGAGCCCACGATCTGCGCGGCGCACGATGGGAGCGGCGTGGTCGAGCGTGTACGGGAGCATGGCCTCGGCCGACCCGCTCGATGTGGTTCATGCGCGTCTCATCGTCATCTGGGGTGCGAATCCGACGGTGTCGAACACGCACTTTCCTCCGCTCGTCGCGAAGCGGTCGAGCGGGGCGCCAAGGTAGTGGTGATCGATCCGCGGCGTACTGCGATGGCGAAGCGAGCTGATCTGCACCTTGCGATCCGACCGGGCACCGACATCGTTCTGGCATCGGCGATCGCCAATCACTGGCGGGCAAACGGCCACCTCGATGAGACGTTCATCGCCGACCACTCCAGCGGTGCGGACGAGGTGCTGGCGCACGGCGAGCAGTGGTCGCTCGAACGTGCTGCCGAGGTCACCGGGCTCGACCCAGCCGACATCGCCACGCTCGCCGAGTGGTGGGGCACGACCCGTCCGTCGATGCTGCGCGTCGGGTGGGGTACGGAGCGAAACGCAAACGGTGGCGCGTCGTGCCGGGCGATCCTTTCGCTGCCCGTGCTCGGTGGCCACTTCGGTGTGCGAGGCAGCGGAGTGATCGGGTCGACCGACGCTAGCGAGCTCGATCCCAAACGTCGCTGGCCGTCGATCGAGACCGTCGAACGACGGAGCGTGCCGATGCATCAGGTGGGTCGCTGGCTCGCTCCGGACTCAGATGACCCTTGTCGCGTACCGTTCGTCCAAGGGGCGAATCCGGTGGTGATGTGTCCTGACCAACGAGCGGTTGTCGGCGCGTTCGCTCGTGATGACGTCTTCACCATCGTGCACGATCAGGTGCTCGACCGACACCGCTCGCTACGCGGATGTCGTGCTCCCGGCGACCACAGCCTTCGAGATCGAGGACGTCACCGGGGGGTACGGCACGTACACGGTGCAGCCGGTTCGCCCGGTGATCGACCGCGTCGGCGAGAGCCGATCCAACGACGAGACGGGCCTGGCGCTGGCCCGGGCACTGGGATACGACTGGCAACCGGCCGCAATCGATGCGGTCATCGACGACCCAGGTCCGAGGGTGCTCGATGTGGCCACGCTCCAGTTCGTCGACACTGCCCCTGACAGTGGGCGCGCAGTACTCGTCGATCCTGATCAGGGGGTTCCGCGTCATGTCCCGATTCCTGGGGCCCATCCGCTCACGCTGATCAGCCCGGCGTCGTCGAAGCTCGTGAACTCGATGTTCGGGGAGTTCCAGAACCCCTCGCCGGCCGTGCTGCTGCACCCGACGGATGCCGCAGCACGTGGCTTGACGGCCGGCCAGACGGTGCGCGTGTTCAACGACCAGTCGTCGATCGTCGTGCCGCTCGACGTCAACGATGACACCCGACCCGGTGTCGCCGTGATGAACAAGGGCGTCTGGCTCCGCAAACACAGCGATGGGTGGGGAGTGAACGCACTCACCCCGTCGACAGGTGATGCGCTGATCAACGGCGCCTGCTTCAACGACACCTTCGTCGATGTCGCCCCTGCCTGACCGGCGCCGGCGGGTGTCATCTCGAACGGCGCAAGCGTGCGGCTGCATGTCGCCCCGACCAGGCGGCGCGAGTCTGCGACCTGCCACCCCTGATGTCGCGGATGGTTGCAGGGCGACACAGTCGTCGTGTGCGGAAGATGAAGCAATGCGTGCGCCGGGTGGAACTGCGTTCGCAGGACACGCCGGTGCACATCCGCTACGTAATTCCGCCCGTCACCGCAGCTCAGCTCGAATCGATCGGCATCTACAGCCCACGGCTCCAGGTCGAGATGTTCGAACGTGGCGAACCACCAACCACTGCCGACGTCGTGGACGCATGCGAGAGCGTACGCGAGTGGTTCAGCCATCCCAGGCATAGCCCGCCGCGGATCCATCGAGTCCCCGAAAACCGATCAGATCAACAGAGTGCGGCACCCCAGCCGACCGCTCCTGATCGGCACGTCGGGGCTCGGCGACCCGTCCGATATCAGCGGCGGCCAAGGGTGAATCAGTGCCGGGTGGACGTCGGACGGTTGGATCAAGGCTGAGCGGGTGCAGGCGCGCGCTGTGGCATCGCTGGTCGCCGACACCCGTTCTTCCAGACGGCCACGTCAGGGACTCGACTCGAACTGTGCGCAAGACGCCCGGAGCGATTCAGACGTCAACCACCGACCTCGGACTCTTGTGCGGGGCCACCCGTAGCGGCTCGATGGAGGTATGAAGAAACTGATGGCCCTGGCTGTGACCGCTTTCGTCGCGGCGGCTGCGTGCGGGTCGGATAGCGACGGAGTCAATGCCGACATCACGGTCACCTTCGACGGAGAGCAGTGCGAAATTGAGGGGCCAGCGGAGCGGAACGTGTCAAGGGGGATGAGACAACTTCTTACGCGGATTGGATGAGTGCTTCTCGGTTGGGTTCGTTGATCCAGGCGACCTCGGGAAGCTTCGGCGGCGTGGGTGGCTGGTGGCGGAATCGGGCGGGGTTGGCGTTGTAGGCGGCGGTGAGTGTGTCGGCTCGTGCCGCACGGATCTCGGTGGCGGTGCCGTAGTGGACCGACGCCGGTGTGTGGAGTCCGATGCCGACGTGACGGTGGACGTGGTTGTAGTGATCGAAGAACGCGGTGCAGAACGCTCGGGCATCCGCGATCGATCCGAAGCGGCCGGGGAACGCCGGGCAGTACTTGAGGGTCTTGAACTGGGCTTCGGAGTAGGGGTTGTCGTTGGACACCGACGGGCGGCTGTGGGAGCGAGTCACCCCGAGATCGACGAGGAGTTGCGCGACGGGTTTGGAGGTCATCGACGATCCTCGATCGGCGTGCAAGGTGAGCTGATCACGTTCGACGCCTTGGCGGTCGAGGGCGTCGGCGATGAACGCTTCGGCGAGTTCGCCGGTCTCGGCTGCGGCGACGGTCCAGGCAACGACGTAGCGCGAGTAGATGTCGATGATCACGAACAACTCGTAGTAGATCCCGCGTTCGGGGCCGGCGAGTTTCGTGATGTCCCAGGACCACACCTGGTTCGGTGTGCGGGCGATGAGCTCGGGTTTCTTGCGCGCCGGATGCGTGCGTTGCCGGCGGCGTTCACGGTTCTGCCCGGCGGCGGCGAGTAGCCGGTACATGGTGCGGATCGAGCACAAGTAGATGCCGTCATCGAGCAGCTGGGCCCACACCTGTGCCGGTGCCAGGTCGCAATATCGCTCGGATCGCAGCACCGACAGGACGTGTTGACGTTCGGGTTCGGACAGCTTGTTCGGCGGTGCCGGCCGAGGCACTGATGGGCCGTGCAGTGGTGGCCGGCGTCGGCGCAGCAGCGTGGACCTGTTGACGCCGAGCAGCTCGCACGCCTGCTTCGTCGAGGTCTCAGCCTCGAGTGCGGGGAGGTGTTCGGCGGTCACGGCTTCGACTTCGGTTCGGTGTCCGCGCTCTCGGAGAGCTGCTCCAAGAGCGCGTGCACTTTTCCCGTGATCTCCAACGCCGTCTGCGTCCGCTTCAACTCAGCAGCGAGGCGTTCGTTCTGCCGGCGGAGCTTGTCCAACTCGTTCTGCTCGGCCGATCGCCTTTGACGCGACTTGCCGGCAAGGCCTTCCCGGGCACCCGCGGCGGCTTGCTTGCGCCACTCCGAGATGTGCGACGTGTACAAGCCCTCCCGGCGCAGAATCGCGCCGCGCTCATCGGAGCCCTTCGGATGAGAGTCGTACTCGGCGACGATCTCAGCTTTGTACTCGGCGCTGAACGTTCGTCGTGTCGGCTTCGCCGCGGGGTCGATGTCGTCGTCGGTCACGCCTCCATTTTGGGCGCGGCCGTTCAACGATGCAGTCGTCATGGTCATGGTTCAGGTGTTCCTGTCTCGCCCCGTCGGGTCAGATAATCGGGAACCGCAGGTGTCTCACCTCACCCTGACAGACAGGGGGCTCGATCCCGGCCAACACACGTTCCTGTTCATCGACGAATCCGATCGCTCCGCCGAGATGTGGGTGCGGCAACTCGTCGACGACGTCACATACGACGAGCACATCGAGTATTTGGAGGAGCAGGGCGGACCCGGTGTGTACGTCACCAAGCCGGAGTGGGTCGCGACAGTGCCCCAATACGCACCCGAGAAGCAGCTTGCCGACGGTCAGCACCTGTACTCCCATGACCTCCCCGCGGACGGCCTGTTCTCATACACCATCGGGGCCGAGGACGTAGCGGGCACGACCGACGAGGCGATCTGGTTCTGCGGACCGCTCCGGACGTGAGCCGTCGTCACGCTTCTCGGTTAGGACGTGGCCGAAGGGCTCGCCGGCGACCATGACCGGGACCGCGAGTTCAATCCAGCAGACGATCAGGCAGCAGTCTTCAAAGACACGACGAAAGTGATGGGCCAGGACGCGAACTCAGGAACAGCTACTGGGCGGGACAGCTGTCAACGCCAAGGCTCGACCGCACGATATTTCCGGCTGTCGCTCGACCGCCGACCCGTCCGTGATCGGCACGTACGCGATCGGCCGACCGTCCCATAATGCTCTACGGGTTGAGCGTCGAGGGCTACCACCTATCGCCGGTTGTGAGACAGAGACCAGGCGAACGTTGTCTGACCCGGCACTAGTTGTACACGATCGTGCGATGGCCGTGCACGGCCACCCGGTGCTCGAGATGTGCCGCCACGGCACGGGCGAGCACCACCGTTTCGAGGTCGCGTCCGCGTGCCGTGAGCTGCGCCACCGTCTCCCGATGGCTGACGTGAGCGGTGTCCTGGGAGATGATCGGACCCTCGTCGAGTTCGGCCGTGGCGTAGTGCGCCGTGGCCCCGATCAACTTGACGCCACGCTCGTGTGCCTGGCGGTATGGATTCGCGCCGATGAACGCCGGGAGGAACGAGTGGTGGATGTTGATGATCCGCATCGGGTGACGTGCAACGAAGTCGTCGCTCAGGATCTGCATGTAGCGCGCCATCACGATCAGCTCGACGCCGTGAGCGTCGAGAGTGCCGAGTACCCGGCGCTCCTGCTCGGGTTTCGTCTCCTTGGTCACGGGGAGGTGCACGTAGGGCACGCCCATGTGGGTGCAGATCCCTTCGTGATCGGGATGGTTCGAGATCACCACCCGGAGATCCATGTGCAGCTCGCCGCTCCTCCACCTCGTCAGCAGGTCGTAGAGGCAGTGCGGCTGCTTCGAGGCCATGATCGCCGTGGGGACCGGGACGGTGTCGTCGCGCAGATCGACGGTCATGTCGAAGCGTTCGGCCGTCGGAGCGAAGGCGCGGCGGAACGACTCGTCGGTGTCGGTGCGATCGAGATCGAAGACGACTCGCTGGAAGAACGCGGCGCCCGAGTCGGCATCGTCGGCCTTGACGTACTGCTCGGCGTGCACGATGTTGCCTCCGTTGTCGGCGATCGCCTGCGCGGTTGCGGCGACGATGCCGGGTCGGTCCGGGCAGGACAGCAGCAGGACGCTCGACATGTCCCCGTTCTATCCCCGGATGCGGAGCTCCCAGCAGGCGATCGCCGTCGCCGCCGCGGCGTTGAGTGAATCGACACCGCCCCGCATCGGGATCCGCACGGCGGTCGCGAGCCCGCTGAGGGCGTCGGACAGCCCGGACCGTTCGGAGCCGATGAGGATCGCTGCTCGGTCGCCCGGGTCGACGGCGTCGAGCGACAGTGCGTCGTGCTGCGGTGTCAACGCGTAGAGGTCGACGTCGACGAGCCCGGCGATGTCGTCGACGAGGGTCGTGGTCCGTGCGTGCGGGAGGACGAATGCGGTGCCCATGGCGACGCGCAGTGAACGGCGCGCGAAGGGGTCGGCGCTGGTGTGATCGAGGATCAGGCCGTCCCAGCCCAGTCCTGCGGCGTTGCGGATGATCGCGCCGACGTTGGCCGGGTTGTCGACGGCCTCGAGGACGACGATCCGTCGGCAGCGACCCGCGAGTTCGGCGACGCTCGGGCGGGCCGGCCGATGGAACAGCGCGATGATCGGCTGCGGCATCCCGAGGCCCGACACGATCCGACGGACCTCGTCGCCGCCGGTGTAGAGCGGGGCACCAGCCGATCCGAGCCGGTCCGCGACGTCCGGCACACGCACCGCATCGACGAGCGCGGCGATCGGCACACATCCCGCGTCGAGCGCACGTTCGACGACCAGGTCTCCCTCGGCGAGGAACCATCCGGCGCCTGCGTCGTCGCGCTTGTCGGCCCGACTCGCCAACCCGCGTTCGTTGAGTCGGAACTGGGCGAAGCGATCGTCGTCGGGATCGTCGACGACGATCATGTCGGCCGTCATGCGAGGATCAGAAGTGGTACGGGAAGGGGGACCAGTCGGCGTCGCGCTTCTCGAGAAAGCTGTCGCGTCCCTCGGCGGCCTCGTCGGTGCCGTACGCGAGACGGGTTGCCTCGCCTGCGAACACCTGCTGGCCGACGAGCCCGTCGTCGATCAGGTTGAACGAGAACTTGAGCATCCGCTGCGCCGTCGGGCTCTTGGCGCAGATCCGTCGCCCCCACTCGAGCGCGGTCGCCTCGAGGTCGGCGTGCGGTACCGACTTGTTCACAGCGCCCATCGCGACCATGTCGTCGGCCGAGTACTCGTCTCCGAGGAAGAAGATCTCGCGGGCGAACTTCTGGCCGACCTGGCGAGCCAGGTAGGCCGAGCCGAACCCTCCGTCGAAGCTCGCCACGTCGGCGTCGGTCTGTTTGAACCGGGCATGTTCGGTCGATGCGAGCGTGAGGTCCGACACGACGTGCAGCGAGTGCCCGCCGCCGGCCGCCCACCCGGGGACCACGCAGATCACGACCTTGGGCATGAACCGGATCAGGCGCTGGACCTCGAGGATGTGGAGGCGGCCCGCCCGGCCGGGCTCGATCGAGTCGGCGTTCTCACCGAGTTCCCCGCCGACCCCCTGTGGTTGCGTGTACTTGTATCCGTCCTTCCCGCGGATCCGCTGATCACCACCGGAGCAGAAGGCCCACCCGCCGTCGCGCGGTGACGGTCCGTTGCCGGTGAGCAGGACACAGCCGACATCGGTGGACATGCGGGCATGGTCGAGTGCCTGGAAGAGCTCGTCGACGGTGTGGGGACGGAAAGCGTTGCGGATCTCGGGTCGGTCGAAGGCGACCCGCACCACACCGGAATCGATCGCCCGGTGGTAGGTGATGTCGGTGAAGTCGAAGCCGGGCACCTCGTGCCAGGCGGACGGGTCGAAGATCTCCGACACCGGTCGGTCACGCTCGTCTGTCATGGATGCAGTCTGCCCGAGGATCCCGACGGTGGGGCGGTCGAGGTCGGCGTCCGGCCCTGCTGATCCTTCTCGCCGTCCCGTCGAACTAGTTTCGGGCTCATGCCCTTTGCAGATGTCAACGGTCAGCGGCTGTACTTCGAGTCCACCGGCGGCGACGGCCCGCCGGTCGTGCTCTCGCACGGCTTCCTGATGGACCACGAGATGTTCGCCCCTCAGGTCGAGGCGCTGAGTGACACGTACCGGGTGATCACGTGGGACGAGCGAGGATTCGGTGCGACCGAGTACGACGGCGAGCCGTTCACCTACTGGGATTCGGCCGCCGACTGCCTCGGGTTGCTCGATCATCTCGGGATCGAGTCCGCCGTGCTCGGCGGGATGAGCCAGGGCGGATTCCTGTCCCTGCGCGCCGCCCTGACCGCTCCGGAGCGTGTGCGCGCGCTCGTCCTGCTCGACTCGCAGGCAGGCGTCGACGACCCGGAGACCGCCGCTGCGAACGACGCGATGAACCACGTCTGGCTCACCGAGGGTCCGTCCGACGAACTCACCGCGATCGTCGCAGGAATCATCATCGACGACCCTGACCACAGTCCGGCATGGATCGCCAAGTGGAAGGCACGGGACAAGAACGCTTTCCGGGAGCCGTACCAGTGCCTGCGAACCCGCGACGACATCACCGAACGGCTGGACGAGATCACGTGTCCGGTGCTCGTCGTCCACGGGACGGAGGACACGGCGATCACGATGGATCGCGCCGAGCTCATGGCGGCTCGTCTGCCCGGCGCAGGTGAGGTCGTGAAGGTGGCGGGGGCACACGCCGCGAACCTGACCAATCCCGTGCCGGTCAATGCGGCGATCAACGCGTTCCTCGCCGAGCTCCCACTGTGATCTGCGCGCACTGATGGCACGGCTCGAAGTACTCGGTGTCGAGGGGCTCCCCGAGATCGTCAGCGGGATGGACCTGGCATCGATGGTCCACGATGCTGCGGCGGCCCAGGGGGACCCGTTGCTCGACGGTGACGTCGTGCTCGTCACCTCGAAGATCGTCTCCAAGGCCGAGGGTTGCTCGGTCGAGCTCGACGAGGTCGAAGCATCCGACTTCGCGATCCGCTGGTCGACGAAGTGGGACAAGGATCCGCGGGTGACCGAGGTCGTGCTGCGTGAGTCCAAACGGGTGATCCGCCAGATCGGTCCGGTGCTGATCACCGAGACCCATCACGGGTTCTGCTGCGCGAACGCAGGCGTCGACCAGTCCTCGAGCGGCGCCCACGGACGTGTCCTGACCCTGCCCCTCGATCCGGACGCCTCGTGTCGTGGACTGCGGGCGCGGTTCGCCGAACTCGGTGTCGACGTCGCCGTGATCATGACCGACACGTTCGGCCGACCGTGGCGCGAGGGCCAGACCGACGTCGCGATCGGCATCGCCGGCATGCATCCGCTGTACAGCTACATCGGCCAGCAGGATCCCCACGGGCACGAGTTCCGGGTGCAGGAGATCTGCACCGCCGACGAACTCGCCTCGGCCGGCGAGCTCGTGAAGGGAAACACGAGTCGTGTCCCCGTCGCTGTCGTCCGCGGCTTCGAGTGGGAGCGTGACGACGGAGCATCGATGGCGCCGGTCCTGCGGGACTCCGAGCGAGACCTCTTCCGCTGAACGGGGTCTGCTGAGCATGCCCCGCCACACCGATTGGCCGCCGGTCACGTTCGAACGGCTGACCTGGCTGATCGAAGAGGGAGGCGACGCGACCCGATCGGGTCGAGGGCGGCGCTACGACTCCGCGGTCGTTCCCGAGATCGCCAACGCGGAGATGATGCTGCCGTCGGAGTGCGCGCTGGTGTCGGAGGACGTCCGCACCGCCATCGCTGCGTTCGACCTGCGCGTCGGGGACACCCTGGCTCCGCTGGAGTCGCTGCTCGTGCGGATCGAGTCGTCGGCGTCGTCGCGCATCGAGAACGTGGCGGCACCGGTACCGGATCTCCTCATCGCCGAGACGGGCGACGACCGGGGTCGGTCCGTCGCCGACGTGATGGGCAACGTCGACGCGACGACCGCCGCGATCGTGCTCGCCGACGACATCTCACCGGAGACGATCCTCGACGTGCACCGTGCGCTGCTCGCATCGACACACCCGGTCCTGGCGGGGCGGTGGCGCAATGAGACCGTGTGGATCGGCAGCTACTCGGCCGGTCCACCCGAGGCCGAGTTCGTTCCTCCCGCGCCGGACCGGATTCCGGGGGCGATCGACGACCTGTGCGATTTCATGGAGCGCACCGACATGCCCGTGTTCATCCAGGCGATGGTGATGCACGCACAGTTCGAGACGATCCATCCCTTCCCCGACGGAAACGGCCGCGTGGGGCGGGCGTTGATCCATGCCTTGCTCCGCCGCGACGGGCTGACCAAGGCTGCGACGCTGCCGATCTCGGCCGGCATCGTCTCGCAGAAGCACCGCTACGTCGAGGCGCTCACCGAGTATCGCATGGGCGACTTCGTGCCGATCGTCGAACTCGGTGCCGATGCGACGTTTGCCGCATTGCGCAACGCCACCCACCTCTTCGACGACGTGGTGCAGATGCAGCGGGAGTGGCGGGAACGAACCTCGTCGTTGCGATCGGACGCACTGGCCCACCCGATCGTCGACGGCCTGCTCAGCCATCCGGTGGTCGACACCGAGGTTCTCGAACCGATCCTCGACGCCAGTCCGGCGTCGATCCGCCGGGCGTTGAACGACCTGGTCGACCGCAGCGTGGTCTCGCCGGTGTCGCGTTCTTCGCCGGGACCGCAAAAGTTCGTGTGCGGCGACATCGTTCGTGCCCTCAACTCGTTCACCGAACGCTCGATCAACCCGTTCGGCCGGCACTGACGATCCGACACACTGCTGCGAGAGGTTCCTCGCTCAGGACAGCAGGTCGACCGCGATACCGCGGAAGTACTCGGCCGAGAGCCCGAGGGACTCCACGTCGATGCGCTCGTCGTTCCCGTGGAATCGAGAGCCGAACGTCGCGAAGTCCATGCGCGGGGAGAACAGCCCGGCGCCGTACGCGGTCCGCCCGCGTTCGCGGTAGAAACGCGCGTCGGTGCCTCCGACGATGAGCCCGGGGACGAGCTTCGCGCCCGGGTACGCGATCTGGGTGTGTTTCTCGACGGTGGTCCAGAGCGCGTTGTCGGCGCCGAACGGCGAGGACGTCGCCGGTGAGTTCTGGATGTCGCTGACCTCGACGTGCTCGTAGAGGTCGCCGAGCGCCGCTCGAAGGTGGCCGTGAGCGTCCTCGCGGTCGCCCGGCACGGTCCGGATGTCGACCTCGAGGTCGATCACGTCGGGGATGATGTTCGTCTTCTGCCCGCCGAGCACCACGTTCGGCGAGAAGGTCGTGTGTGTTTGGGCGTGACACGTGCGCGCCACCGGGGTGGGCAGCGTGGCGATCGTGTCCCAGATCGCGGCCGGGTCGAGCAGGCCGGCACGAACCTCGTCGGTGAGCGCCATCGAATCCACCTGCGCACGCCAGATCTCGTCCAGATTGGGTGCCGGGCGGTACGCGGTGAGCCGTCGCACGATCTCCGCGGCCTTGACCAGAGCGTTGTCCGCACCGAACGGCATCGATCCGTGCCCCGGAGTTCCGCGAACGCGGAGGCGACGCCACGCCATGCCCTTCTCGTTCACGTTCACGGTGACCTGCCGGGAGCCGTCAGCGGACTCGTGCGACCAACCTCCGAGTTCGGTGAGCACGTAGTCGGCGTCGATGTCGTCCCAGTGGTGCTCGGCCATCCACTCCGCGCCCCACACGCCGCCCGCCTCTTCGTCGGCGACGCCGAAGAAGATCAGGTCTCCGCGCGGACGGAACGCGGAATCTGCGAGGTGCCGGAACGCGACGGCCATCGACGACGTGAGATTGAGCATGTCGATCGCACCACGACCCCAGACCTCACCGTCGATCAACTCCCCGCCGAACGGATCGTTGCTCCACCCGTCGGCGTTGACCGGGACCACGTCGGTGTGACCCATCAGACACAGCGACGGCGCGTGGGGATCGGACCCCTCGATCCGGGCGACCAGCGAGTCGCGGCCGGCGCGGGGGGTGTATGTCTGGAGATCGAGGCCTGCGCCCTCCAGGTACTGCCGCAGGGTGTCGCAACTCCGGGTCTCGGCGCCGGAATCCGGTGTCCCGTCGTTGACGCACTCGTTGCGGATCAGCGTCTGCAGCAGCTCGGTGGTCGGGCCCTCGAACTCCGGCGCGGATGGCATGTCGGGCAACCTAGCGGCGGGGAGCGATGGCGTGCGCGCGGTCAGCTGAGCGGATCGGGGCGACCGACACCGGTGGTGACCACGTGCCAGACCTGGTCCACCCGGGTCGGCGACAACGGGCCCGGCGGGAGGCCGACGAGCCAGTCGACGAGGCGATGACCGTCGACCGCGACGAGCCCCGTGGTCACCTCGATCGCGGCGGGCAGATCGGGTTGCGCCGTGCCCCAGTAGACCTTCGCGAGCAGGTTGCACGGAACGCCGATCGCTCGGGTGAGGTCATCGACATCGCCGCGCTCGATGGCGGCGGTTGCGACGAGTTGCGCGCCGTCCGCCCCCTCGGCGACGTCCGGCCGGTTCATCATCAGGGTCTCGATCGCGATCACGCCGGTGGGGCCGATGACGACGTGATCGACGGCCCCGAGGTGTCGCTCACCGATCTCGTACACCACGCGCCACGGTGGGCTGGCGAGCCGCCGCAGCCGTTCGGCGGTCAGCCGTGCGCCGGGAAGGGACCTCTGCTCCGTCTCGGGTTTCAGGTCGGCGAGCTTGCGGCGGTACCACAGGAAGAACAGCACGAGGGCAACCGTTGCAGCGACGAGGGGGAGCAGGACACCGACTTTCACAGCGCTTCCATTCCAGCAGTTCCGGCGGCGCGGGAGGCGGATGTCGACCGATCCGGATCGTCGCCGGCGACGGTCGATCCTGCCGAATCGATCACTCCAGACGGCGAATCGGGCCGTCGCCGTCGTCGGGCCGATCGACCAGGCGGACGGAGGCGTCGGTCACGATGGCCTGACCATCCGACACGACGACCGGGTTGAGATCGAGGTCGTCGACGTCGTGCTGGTCGGCGCAGAGCTGCGCTGCGAGCACGATCACGTCGACGAGCGGCGACGAGTCGAGACCGGCGGCCGCGAGAGCGCTGCCGACCTTGGTCTCGCCGAGCATCGCCGCAGCGCTCGCGGGCGACAGCGGAGCCAGACGACTGGTTCGATCGCCGATCAGGTCGGCGTCGACACCGCCGTACCCGACGTTGACGATCACGCCGAGGCGTTCATCGCGGTGGCAGTGGATGCGGACGTCGACACCGGGCGGGATCATCTCCTGAACGATCAACGTCTCGGCGCCGTCGCCGAGCGCATCGACCATCGTGGCGACGGCTTCGTCGACCTCCTCGGTCGAGCTGAGATCCAGTGCGACGCCCGCACGAGCCGATCGCCCCGCTGTGCGTCTGGTCGACTTGACCGCGACCGGGAAACCGATCCGCTCGGAGACGTCGGCTGCGGTCTGCGGCGTGGCCTCTCGGGCGACGGCAACCGCGACGCTGTACGTCGCCAGGAGTTCGCTCGCCGCCTCGATGTCGAGATGCACACCGGCGTCGGGGCTCGCGGTCGCGCGTTCGAGCCAGGCACTGACGAGAGCGTGGGCGCGACCGGGGTCGACTTCACGAGGTTCGACGATGCCTTCTGCCGCCTCGGTGTCCAACCACCGCCCGTAGGCATGGGACAACGCCAGTGTCTCGACGGCCTGCTCGGGGAACGCGAAGCTCGGCACGCTCGCCTCGCCCGCGACCCAGCCGTCGCCCGAGCCGATCATCACGGCCACGACCGGCTTCGCGGCGCCTGCCGCTGTCTCCGAGATCGTCGGACCCATCACCGCCTCGAACGCAGGGACCGGCGGTGCGTAGATCACGAGGAGCCCGTCGATGTCGTCGGCGGCGAGGGCGGCCTCGATCGCTGCCCGGTAGTCATCGGGTTCAGCGCGCCAGGTGAGCGCCGGTTCGGTGTCGCAGGGCGAGAGGCCGGCCGCGGACATCGCGGCTCGCGCGAGCGTGCCCGGGCTCGCGGAATTCGTGATGACGGCGACGCGGGGGCCGCGTAGGACGGGTTGGGATTCGAGGACACGACAGGTGTCGAGGAGCGCATGGACGGTCGGGACCTCGATCAGGCCCGCCTGTTGGTAGAGAGCGCTGCCCAGTTGCCCGTCGGCCGCAGCCCCGGTGCGCACCGCCACGATCGGCTTGGTGTGTCCGACCCGGCGGGCGATGCGCGCGAACTTCCGCGGATTGCCGAAGGTCTCGGTGTACAGCCCGATCACGCGCGTGAACTGGTCGTCTTCCCAGAACTGGAGGAGGTCGTTGGCCGACACGTCGGACTTGTCGCCGAGGGAGACGAACCAGCTCAACCCGAGATCGAGGTCGTGCGCCCGCCGCAGGAGCGAAGCCCCGAGCGACCCCGACTGCATCGAGATCGCCACCCCGCCGGCAGGCAGCGTGACGTGGACGAGCGCGGCCTGCAGCTGCGAGTTCGGCTGCAGCGATGCGACGCCCATGCTCGACGGGCCGATCAGGCGGAGTCCGTTGCGTCGGGCGCGTCGGACGATCGCGGTGATGTCGAACTCGGACGTACCACCGGCGGGCTCGAGTGTCGTGATGATGACGGCGCCGCGCATGCGCTTGTCGATGCAGGCCTCGATCGTCGACTCCAGCGCGCGAGCCGGAACGGCGACGATCGCGAGCGACACCTCCTCGGGGAGGTCGCCGACCGACCCGAAGCAGCGGACCCCGTCGAGATCCTCCAGACGCGGATTGACCGGGTAGACGGGGACGTTGACGCTCGACCGCACGTTCTTCCAGAGCAGGTTTCCCGCCGACCCGGCACGGTCCGAGGCACCGATGACCGTGATCGCTCGCGGCAGCAGAATGCGTGCGACGGCCCGCGAGTCGGCGCGTTGCTCCCGACGTTCGACCGTGTCGATGAACTCGTCGGTCGTCGCCAGCTCCCAATCGAGGTCGACCACGCCGGAGTCGAAGCGGCGCTGCAGCGGCCAGCCGGCCTTGGCGAAGACCGCGAGCATCCCGCGGTTGTCGCTCAGGACCTCGGCCGTGAAGCGCTCGATACCGTTCGTGCGGGCGATCGCGGCCAGGTGTTCGAGCATCAGCGTCGCGATACCGAGGCCGTGATATCGGTCGTCGACCATGAACGCGGCTTCGGCCTCGTCGCGTCCCGGCCATCGTTCGTAGCTGGACCAGCCGGCGAACTCATCGTGCACCTCGACGGCCAGTGCGACGCGGTCGACCATGTCGACGTTCGTGAAGTGCTCGAGTTCGCTCGTGGTGAGCGTCGGCTTCGGCGAGAAGTAGCGCTTGTACAGGCTGTCGTGGGACTGCGCCTCGTGGAACGCGAGCAGAGCCTCCTGATCGGCGCTGACCAGGGGTCGGATGAACGCCGTCGAGCCGTCGCCCAGAACAACGGTCGTCGCCCATCGCGAATCGGAGGGATCTGACTGGGGCACCCCTTCAGCATGGCACCACCGACCGCTGCGCGTACGCTGGGGGTCGTGGATCTTCCGATCGCCGTGTTCTCCGCCGCCGAACTCGACGACCACCGTGCGCCGGGCGGCCACCCCGAACGCCCCGGTCGACTCGACGCATCGCTCGCAGGAATTCCGGCCGCCGGACTGGCGGAGGCTTCACGGATCGTCGAACCTCGCCTCGCCACCGTCGAGGAACTCGAAGCGGCCCACGACCCCCGGCTCGTCGCCCAGATCCGTGACTTCTGCGCGGCAGGGGGCGGCAGTATCGATGCCGACACGTTCGCATCTCCCGGCTCGTGGGACACCGCCCGTCGTGCCGCCGGAGCGCTGCTCGACGCCGTCGATGAGCTGGAGTCGGGGCGATGCGACGTCGCATTCGCGGCGAATCGGCCACCCGGCCACCACGCCGAATTCGATCAGTCGATGGGCTTCTGTCTGTTCAACAACGTCGCGGTGACCGCACGCGCGCTGAGCCAGCGGGGAGAGCGGGTGGCCATCGTCGACTGGGACGTCCACCACGGCAACGGGACCCAGGACATCTTCTGGGACGACCCGTCGGTCCTGTACGTCTCGACACACCAGTCACCGCTCTATCCGGGCACCGGACGGCTCACGGAAACGGGAGGGGAGGGGGCGCCGTTCACCAACCTCAATCTGCCGTTTCCGCCCGGGACCCGCGGCGACGTGTTCCGCCGAGCGTTCGACGAGGTGATCGCGCCCGTGATCGAACGCTTCGATCCCACCTGGCTCGTCATCTCGGCGGGTTACGACGCACATCGCAACGATCCCCTCGCCGGGCTCCAGCTCACCTCGGGCGACTACGCCGACCTCGCCGACCGGCTCCGCCAGCTGGTGCCGGCGCGTCGGCTGCTCGTCGCGCTCGAGGGCGGCTACGACTTCGATGCCCTCAGCATGTCGACGGGCGCAACACTCAGCGCCCTGGTCGGCGAGCACTATCGGCCCGAGCCGGCATCGAGTGGCGAGATCGGCGTTCCGGTCGTCACCGCCGCCCGCCAGCTCTGGGATCTCTGACAGCGGACGACTCGGGTCAGGGCGTGCGCTCCGGCTTCGCCGACCCGAACCCGAGGTCCGATGCGACCGCGGGAACCACGACGTCGCAGACGCTGCCGCCGGTGCTCGGCGAGTTCCCTGCGATGGTGGCGGACACGACGGTGGCGCCGTCTTCGAGCACCCAGACGCAGGCTTTGGCACCGTCGACCGTGCCCGTGTGGCCGAATCCGTATTGATCGGTGAACACTCCCGGAGGCCGGAGGATCCATCGATCGGCCGGTGTCATGCGCCCCAGCACCATGGCGGTGTCGTCGGTCGACACGATCAGCGTGCCCGCGCCGCCGAGACGGGACAACCGGGTGACGCCATCCGGGTGAGGTTGATCACCGGGCTGCAGACCGCCGTCGGTCAGGTGGACACCGTCCACCCCGACCGGGTCGAACACCAGCTGTTGGAGTGCGACGTCGAGTGGCTGTCCGGTTCGCTGCTCCACGAGCAGGCCGAGCAGGCAGTAGTTGCCGTTGGAGTAGACCCACCGACCCCGGTCGCCGTTCGGGGGCGAGGCGAGCAGCGACGGAACGTACTCGCGGCACGATCCCTCGCCCGTGAACCACGAGGACCGAGCCTTGCTCAGACCGCTGCGGTGGTCGAGTAGCTCGCGGATCGTCACGTCGTTCCATCCGTCGTCCGGGTCGATGCCGATGTCCTCCCAGGGCACCGGGCCGGACACGTCGACGAGGCCCTGGACGTGCAGGCGGGCGATCGCGATCGCCACGATGATCTTGCTCACGCTGGCGACGACCATCGGCGTGTCGCCGGTGGCCGGCCGCCCGTCGACGGTGGCACCGGAGGCCGCGCTGAACACGACTTCGCCTGAGCGGACCACGGTGAGCGACGCCCCTGGGTTGGCCCGGGCGAGGCGGTCGAACGCCGCTGCGGTCGCGCCGAACGACGGGTCGGTCGGGACCCGCTCCGAGAGCCCGGGTGCCGGGAGGGTGGTCGCCGGCGCGGTCGTGGGTGGCGCGGTGGTGGGTGGCGCGGTGGTGGGTGGCGCGGTGGTGGGTGGTGCGGTGGCCGGCGGGAGTGCCGTGGTCGTGGGAGATGCCGTCGAGGCGGGAACCACGACGCCGCCGCCGTGCGGTTCGTCGTCGCCGCCGTCGGCGAGCGGTCGGTCGGTTGCGTCGCTGTCCGGCCCCGCATCGCCGGAGCGATCGGCGGACGTCAGCATCAGACCATCGTCGGCTCCGGTCGACGTGGTTGCCGCGGGGCGCTCGATCGGCACGGCCACCTCGGTCCGCGACGTCCCGCAGGAGGACGCGAGTACGACGGTGACGAGCCCACACACGGCAGCCGCACGACCACCGCTTCGGGGCACTCCCAGCCAGCTCCTCACCGCAGCGAGGGTACTGGCGGCGTGGTGAACGTCGGGCGCAGTCGAGATGTCGAGGGCTGTCGAGCGGGCAGACTGGCCCGATGAGTGTCATCGTCGTCGACTGCACCGAACTGGACCGAGAGGTTGCCTTCTTCACCGGAGCTGCCGGGTTCCGCGTCCTCCTCGTGACCCCTGCCGACGATCCCCGCCGTGTGGTGGTCGAACGTGACGGCCTGGAAATCGAGTTGCGCCGGTCCCGCCACGACCTCCCGATCAGGCTCCGGCTCGAGTCGGACGACGACCACGAGTTGCGATCGCCGGGAGGTTCGGTCGTCGAGTTCGGCACGCGGTCGACGTCGGTGGAGGTGCCGCCGAATGCTCCCCGCCTCACCGTCGTCGATGCCGGCGACGGCAGCTTCGGCGTCGGGCGGGCCGGGATGCAGTATCGAGATCTCCTTCCGGACCGCTGGGGCGGACGCTTCATCGCGAGCCACATCCGGATCGAAGGGGGTGGTGACGTGGCGGACTGGGTGCACTTCCACCGGATCCGATTCCAGATGATCTACGTCGCCGCGGGATGGGTCGACCTCGTCTACGAGGACCAGGGCGATCCGTTCCGGATGGTCGCGGGCGACTGCGTGCTCCAGCCCCCCGAGATCCGCCACCGGGTGCTGCGCAGCTCAGCGGGCCTCGAGGTGATCGAGATCGGATGTCCGGCAGAACACGACACCCTGGCCGACCACGATCTCGACCTCCCCACGCCGGTGGTGCGGCCCGAGAGGGAGTTCGCGGGCCAGCGCTTCGTGCGTCACGTCGGAGAGGGGGCAGCGACGGCGGCGTGGGTCGACCGGTCGCTGGAGGTTCGGGACACGGGGATCGGCACGGCCACCGACGGGTTGGCGGGGGCGATCGTCGTGTCGGGTGGGGGCGACCCCGCGGCGACCCGCCTCACGCACGACGGTGAGTTCGCGCTCGTCGTCGGGCTGCGCGGAGACGCCGCGCTCGAGGTCGATGGGCGAACGGTCACGCTCGGCCCCCGTTGTTCGGTCGCCATCCCGCCGGGTACGAACTGGTGCTGGTCGGCGCACGGGAGCGATCACGAGGCGCTCGTCGTCACCCTTCCGGCCGGTGCGGTGCGGGCCGTTCGACCGTCACGTCTGTGACGGGACCGCCGAGCGCGATCTCGTCGAACTGGGCGGGGACCGTCGCATCGAGGTCGAGTTCGCGTCGGAGTCGACGGGCGAGCGCCTCGCTGGCCTCTGGCTCACCGTGGACCACGTACACGTGGTCCGGTCGCTCGGACAGCCGGTCGACCCAGCCGACGAGGTCGTCGGCGTCCGCGTGGACGGACATCGAGGTGAGTTGGACCACGGTGCACCGAACCGGGATGTCGCGTCCGTGCAGCCGCACGCTGCTCGCGCCGTCCGCCAGCGATCGACCGCGCGTGCCGGCCGCCTGGAATCCGCAGAGTACGACTGTGTTGCGAGGGTCCGGCAGCATTCGTTCGAGGTGGTGGAGGACGCGACCACCGGTCGCCATCCCGGACGCGGAGACGATGATCGCCGGGCCGAGGTGGCCGGCGATCGCCATCGACTGCTCGACCGACCGGCACTGGTGCAGGCCGCCGCCCGGATCGAAGTCGATGTCGCCGCCGAGTTCGTCTCGGTAGACCTCGAGCACCGACAACGCCATCGGACTGTCGGCGAACACGGGCAGGGTCGGGATCCTTCGCTCACGCATCAGGCGTTGCAGCAGGAGGAGCAGGAGCTCGGTGCGGTCCACGGCGAAGGCGGGGATCAGCACGCTGCCGCCGCGTGCTGCCGTGGTGCCGACCGCGTCGGCGAGCGCGTCTTCGTCGTGGACCGGGGGGTCGTGGACCGAGTCACCGTAGGTCGACTCGACCAGGACGGTCTGCGCCGCCGGCGGCGTCGTCGGACCGACGAGGAGCGGGTGGTCGCCGCGCCCGAGATCCCCACTCACCAGCACCGTGTGTCTGCCGTCGTCGATGTCGAGGTGGACCGACGCCGAGCCGAGGATGTGCCCGGCGGGCACGAGCGTGGCGTCGATGGCGTCGGTGACGGGAAACGCCGTGCCGAACGGAACGGGGGAGAGCAGGGCCAACGCAGCCTCGGCATCGGCGCTCGTGTAGAGCGGCAGTGCGGGATGATGCCGGCTGAAGCCGCGTTCGTTGGCGAACCGGGCCTGCTCCTCCTGGATGTGCGCGCTGTCGGGTAGCAGAATGCGGCACAGGTCGCACGTGCGCTCGGTCGCGTGGATCGGGCCGTTGAATCCGTCGCGGACGAGGCCGGGCAGCCAGCCGCTGTGATCGATGTGGGCGTGCGTGAGGACGACGGCGTCGATGCTGTGCGGATCGACCGGGAACGGATCCCAATTGCTTCGTCGGAGATGGCGGAGTCCTTGGAACAGCCCGGCATCGACCATCACCCGTCCGCTGGTGTGTTCGACCAGGAATCGACTGCCGGTGACGGTGCCCGCGGCACCGAGGAAACGCAGGCGGGGCGCGATCACATCGCCCACGCCCGAGCGTCGGCGTCGTCCCAGCGCTTGGTCGGGTGGGGAAGCCTGACGACCATCACAGGGCACGTGGCGTGCCGGACGAAACCGGACGTCACGCTGCCGAACGCGAGGCGCGACAACCCGCCGCGCCCGTGCGACGATGCGACGATCAGCGACGCACCCATCCTCGTCGCGAAACCGGGGATCGACACGGCCGGGTGACCCTCGCGGAGTTGTTCGAACTGGACCGGGTGACCGGAACGTTTCGACAGATCGTGGGCGAGGCGCGAGGCGTACATGGAGTCGATCACGTCGGAGTCGGCGTGCGTCGAACCGTCGGGCCCGATCACGTTGACGATCCACGGGTCCACTCGCAACTCGATTCCCCATGCGGCCGCCAGGGGAAGGGCGGCTTCGGACTCGTCGGAGCCGTCGACGCACACGACGATCGGCCCCGAGAAGTCGTCGGCGACCACGTGTGGTCCCACGACGATGATCGGCCCGAACGTGCGGTGCAGGATGTCCTCGGCGACGCTGCCGACGAGTGCGGCTGAACGGCCTCGTCCGTGGGATGACATGACGACCGTCGCGCCCGGTGTGTCGGTGAGCGCAGCCTCGATCGCGGACGCGACGGTCTCCTCGCTGAGGAGCACCCCGATGTCGAGATCGAGGTCGGAGTCGTCGAGTTCGGCAATGCCCTCCTCGAGGCGAACCCGAGCGTCCGCGCGGTCGCTCGGGGAGAACACGACTTCGACGACGCGCACCGCAGACATCGTCCGACGGGCGAGCGACAGTGCGATGTCGACTGCGTGCCACGAGCTGTCGGACCCGTCGACGGGAACGATGAGATGTTGAACCATGGCGTGCTCCTCTCGTGCCGACGACGGCGTGGCGTCGGCCGCTTCGATGGATGTACAGGGTGTGGTGACGCCCGACGTGTCAGTCGTGGGGGAGTTCCCGCGGCTCGATCCCGGCGACCGACGACGCGTGCTCGGGGTGGTCGGTGCGGACGTGGTCGACGACCTCGTTGTGGTACTTGAACACGAGCTCGCAGTACGGGCAGGTGTGGGTCTCGCTCATGTCGTCTCCTCCTCTCGATGATTGTTGGGTTGGGCGTCAATAGGCACGGCGAAGCAGCGCACCGATGCCGTCGGTCAGTTCGGGGGCGGGTCCCGGGCACACCCCGGCGCCATCCGCGTGCGCGGCTCGAATGGTCTCGTCGACGTGGGTGCGGTCCGCCCATGTGCCGCTGTCGACGAAGAGCATCGACACCCGGTGGTCGGCGATCGCCTGGAGCGTGTGGATCTCCCCGTCGACCGCGAGGTCCTGTTGGCCGAGTTCCTCGGCGAGTCGGTCCGCGTCCGCCCGCCAGGCGTCGACCTGCGCGTCGTGGGCGGCCGTGATCGCTGCTGCCAGCAGTCGCAGGCCTGTGTCGGGTTCGTGGCGTCCCCCGGCCTGGGCGATGTACACGCTCACGTTCGGTCCGTCGAGGTGGTCGGCGACCAGATCGACGGCTCGACGGTCTCCCGTCAGGACCACCGACGTGGCGTGGTGCTCGGCCATCAGCCGGCCGATCTCCCCGGCGGCCTTGGACGCGTTGCGGTCCCACACCACCTCGCTGTGGCGTTGGTTGCGCGCCTGGTCGAACCCGTCTCCGGCCGACTTGTGGATGCCGTCCGCGCTCCCGTCGGCCGTCCGCACGGCCTCGAAGTGGGCGTGGTCGACGAGGGCGAGATCGGCGCCGACGCGGTCGACGGCAGCCGTGACGACCCGGGGTCGCCGATCCAACTCGATCAACGCCGGCATCAGTGAGGGGAGGTCACCGACGCGCATCATCGAGTCGCCGGTCGGAGTGACCAGCCAGCAGTAGGCGGCGCTGTCGGCGTTGGCGGTGATCAGTGCCTCGTACCCGCATGGCGGAAGTTCGCCGACCACGACATCGAGCTGGCGGAGGACGTCCTCGTCGGCCCCGAGTTGACGCAGGTCGACGCGGGTGGCGCTCCAGCGCTTCTCCATGTTGTTCTCGCGACGGCCCGGGGTTGCGATCGGCATGACGACGGTGACGTGGGGTCCAGGCAGGCCGTAGCGGCGGAGCACCCCCTGCGAATCGGTGAGGCGGGTGAGGCCATCGGGTTCGATCGCGACGTGTGCGGGACGGAACGGTTGCTCGCCGATCTCGACGACAGAACGCTTGGTCATGACTACATCATCGATGTCGGCGCACGGACGGCGAAGGGTCGAACGTCCTGTCCGACCAGCTCAGGGGTCCAATGGCCCTGCAACACGGAGGCGCCCTGTCCGACAATGGCGCTCATGAGCGAGCGAATTCCCCGGTCCGCCGCCGCGACATCGCATCGCATGCGCGCCGGCGCACCTGTCGTGGCGGGTGCCGACGGCTCTCGCGAGTCCGAGCGTGGACTGCTCTTCGCCGCGGACCTGGCCGACACGTTGGATGTCGAACTCGTCGTCGTCCACGCCCTGGGCTTGTACAGCCACGAGTCCGGCTGGCAAACGCCGATCGAAGACCACGAACGCGAAGCTGCGGCGTTGCTGCAGACCACGTGGTGCGCTCCCCTCCACGATGTCGAAGGACTCCGTTGGACCGCGCGGGTCGCCCACGGCTCCGCCATCGAGGCGATCCTGCGGGTGGCCGACGAGGTCGATGCCGGGTTCATCGTGCTCGGTTCCCATGGCGCCGGCAACAGCGAGGAGCCTCTTCTCGGGTCCACCAGTCACTGGGTCGTCCGAAACAGTCATCGCCCGGTGGTCATCGTGCCGCCGGGTGACAATCACCCGCACCGTCGACCGGGAACCGGTGCAGCGGTGCTCGAGTCGAAGGAGAACGAAGACCGATGACGATTCACGATTTCCCCGAGCGCCGAAGCGAGCTGCGGCAGGGATACCGCGACTTGAACGAGGCCATCCCCGAGCAGATGAAGGCGTTCGGGGCCCTGCATCGGGCCGCGCTCGCGGACGGTGCGCTCTCCGCGGCGGTCAAGGAGTTGATGGCGGTGGCGATCGGCATCGTGACACGTTGCGATGGCTGCATCACCCTGCACATGCACGATGCCCTGCGCGCCGGAGCGACCAGAGAGCAGGTCGCCGAGACGATCGGTGTCGCGCTTCTGATGGGTGGTGGACCCGCGTCGACGTACGCGACCGATGCCTGGCGGGCGTTCGAACAGTTCGACGGCTGACGGGCCTCAGGGGTGGTCGCCGACCGCGTCGGGAACCACCACGATCGGGCGGTCCAGGTGATGGAGCAGCCACGACGAGACCGAGCCGAGCAGCATCGACCCGATCGCTCCCTGCCCGCGGGCGCCCATCACGAGCAGGTCGCTGTGCGCTGCTGCGTCGCGCAGCACACGACGCGGGAACCCCTCTTCGAAACGTTCGGCGATCTCGAGGTCGCTGCGATCGCTCGACTGCCGCAACTCCTTCATCGTCTCGGCGAAACGCCGATGGACGGCCTCGGTGGCCTCGGGGAGGACGAACGCTTCGTCGGTCGCGATGAGGGGGGTGGCATCCCAGACCATCAGGCATTCGACGACCGTGCCGGCATCGGCGAAGTCGAGGGCCCAGTGCGCTGCTGCGAGGGAGTTCGTCGAGCCGTCGACGCCGACGACGATTCGACGGATCGGTCCGATCGGCGCTCCGCGCGGGATCACCGCCGTCGCCACCTCGGCGTGGGTGGCGCACTGGGTACTCGTCGAGCCGAGGGCGAGTCGCGCGAAGCCGCCGCGACCGCGCGACCCGACGATCAGCAGGGTGGCATGGCCGGCCGCGTCGAGGAGACAGGCAGCTGCCCCACCCTGGCACACGATCGTCTCGACGGGCACGTCGACGGCGGATCGGAGCTCGGCGGCGAGTCGCTCCACCTGCTGATGACTGCTCGACCCGTACTCCTGTGACGCCGCTGTGGGAGGTCCGCGCCACGCCGTCATCGGCGCGAGGTAGGGGACATGCCATGCGGTGAGCAGGTGCAGTTCGTTGCCGCGTCCGTCGACGTGTGCGCCGGCCCACAGTGCGGCGTGTCGCGACCACGGCGAGCCGTCGATTCCCACCACCCAGGTTCGGGGCGCGGATCGAGCGCGTGCCACGGGCCGTTCCGGACGTCGTCGGGTGGATTCCATGCGTTCAGACAAGTCCTCGGGCGCTCGTTCCGCCAGAGTCAAACGCCCCGACCGTTGGCGGCGAGCGGTGGCGCGGGGAGGGACCTTCGCCCCTGCCACGAGGCGGAGCATCCACCGACACTGGGTACGGACGACCGACGAGGAGGCCCGATGACCGACACGGTGGCGACGGTCACCGAGCTGGCAGACGACCTCGGAAGCGACCTGGAGCGCGGACTGGCGTCGGCGGACGCTGCTCGGCGGCTCGAACGCGATGGGCCCAACGAGTTGATCGAGTCGCCGCCGCGGAGCTTGACCCGTCGGTTCCTCGCCCAGTTCGACGATCCCCTCGTGATGCTTCTCCTGGCGGCGATCGTGATCTCGGCGCTCGCATGGTGGTACGACGGCGCGGACTCGGTGCCGGTCGAGGTGATCGTCATCACGGTGATCGTGCTCGTCAACGCGATCGTGGGTCTGTGGCAGGAGGGGAGGGCGCTGAGCGCCGTCGCCGCTCTTCGAGCGCTGAGCGCGCCACATTGCATCGTGCGTCGTGATGGCGTGGACGTCCGGGTGATGACTCGTGCACTCGTCGTCGGCGACATCGTGCTGCTGGTCGAGGGTGACGCCATCGGTGCCGATGGGCGACTCGTCGAGTCGTGGTCGCTCGAGGTCTCCGAGGCACCGCTCACCGGCGAGAGTGTGCCCGTCGCCAAGGCCCCTGAGCCGGTGCCGGCGAGCGCCCCCGTGGCCGAGCGGACCGACTCGGTGTTCAGTGGAACCGCGGTGACACGCGGGCGAGGACGCGTCCTGGTCACGGCGACGGGACCTCGCACGGAGATCGGGCGGATCGCCGCGCTGCTCGCCGATGGCGACGACGAGACGACGCCGCTTCGTCGTCAGATCGATCGGCTCAGCCGACTGCTCGGTATCGTCGTCGTCGCGCTCGGGCTCGTGATGGTCGGTTCGATCCTCGCGACGTCTGAGATCGACGGCCTCGGCGACGTGCTGGACGCGTTGCTGGTCGCCGTGTCGCTCGCCGTTGCGGCGGTGCCCGAGGGGCTCCCGGCGATCCTGACCGTCGTGCTCGCGCTCGGGGTGCAGCGCATGGCTGGCCACGACGCGATCGTGAAAAGGCTGTTGTCGGTCGAGACGCTCGGGTCGGCGTCGGTCGTGTGCACCGACAAGACGGGCACGTTGACCCGCAACGAGATGACGGTCGTGAGGCTCGTGACGGTGTCGGGCTCGGCGCGACTCACCGGGGTCGGGTTCGAACCGGTCGGGATCCTGACCGTCGACCCGGGCAGCGGCTCGTCCGCTCCGGTCGAGGACGAGGTGGCGGCGGTCCTCGGCGCAGCAGCCGCCGTCAACGATGCTGCCCTCGACGACGCTCCCGACGGCACGTCGCAGGTGCGCGGGGATCCGACGGAGGTGGCGTTGCTCGTCGCCGCCGAGAAACTCGGTGTGCGTGATCCGGAGAGCCGTTTCGCCGCGTGGGGGAGGTCCCTTTCGAATCCCACCGGAAACTGATGTCGTCGGTGCACCCTGCCGCGACCTCGGTTCCATGGCTCTCCGGCCGCGATTTCACACCCGGTGCGGTCGTGCAGTTCACGAAGGGCGCACCCGACGTGTTGCTCGGGCGATGCCGAGATGTCTACCGAGCCGGCGAGATCGAACCCCTCCGCAACGCCGACCGCGAGGCGATGGATCGTGCGATCCACGCGTTCACGGGTGAGGGGCTCCGAACGATCGGGGTCGCGATGCGCCTGCACGAACGCAGACCGGACCCGATCGATCCGTCGATCGAGCGTGAGCTCGTGCTGCTCGGCGTCCTCGGGATCGTCGACCCGGCCAAGCCCGAGGCGAGGTCGGTGATAGCGGAGGCGGCCGGGGCCGGGATACGCACCGTGATGCTGACCGGCGATCATCCACGGACGGCTGCCGCGATCGCCGAGTCGCTCGGGATGTCCGTGGGCGACCGGTCGGTGATGTCGGGCCCTGAGCTCGATGCGGCACAGCGCAGTGGTGACGGTGTGGTCGAGCGGCTGCTCGACGAGCGGATCGGGGAGACGACCGCGTTCGCCCGCGTCAGCCCGGAGCACAAGTTGTTGATCGTCGACGCGTTCCAGCGGGCGGGCCACATCGTTGCGATGACCGGGGATGGAGTCAACGATGCCCCGGCACTCCGCAGGGCCGACATCGGCGTTGCGATGGGTCGTGCCGGGACCGAGGCCGCACGTGAGGCCGCCGACATGATCCTCGCCGACGACGACGTCGGCACGATCGTCCACGCCATCCGCGAAGGACGCGAGATCTTCGCCGACATCCGAAAGTTCCTTCGCTATCTGCTCGCCTCGAACGCGGGTGAGGTACTGGTGATGATCGTCGGGGTGCTGGCGGCTGCTCCGCTCGGCCTCGTCGTCGCCGACGGCCAACTGGCCGTCCCTCTCCTCGCGACCCAGATCCTCTGGATCAACCTGTTGACCGACGGCGCGCTGGCGCTGGCACTCGGCGTCGATCCGAGTGTCGACGACGTCATGGCGCAACCACCGCGCAAGCTCGACGATCCGATCGTCGATCGGACCATGGGCGTCACGATCGTCGTCATCGGCGTCACCACCGCGCTCGCGGGTCTGATCGCTCTGGACCTGGAGTTGGCCGGTGGGCTGCTCGGTGGATCCGGCGATCTGGTCACTGCTCGCACGATGACGTTCACCACCGTGGTCCTGGCGCAGATCTTCAACGCCTTCAATTCCCGTTCCGACACGACGAGCGCGTTCTTCCGTGCGTTCGACAACCGACTGCTGTGGGCTGCCGCTGCGGCGACGGTGCTGCTCCAGGTCGCGGTGGTGCAGCTCGCCCCACTCAACCGTGCATTCGAGACGACACCGCTCGACGTCCGGCGCTGGATGACCTGCCTCGGACTCGCGGCGCTGACGCTGGTGGTCGAGGAGATCCGGAAGGTGGCGACCCGTCTGCGGCGAGAGCGGTGATCAGTTGCGGTCGAGCGCCACGGCGGGAAGAACCCAGCCGCGTGCGGCGTCGACGGTCACGGCGTGTCCGTCGGCGAGGACCGAGGTCGCGGTGCCGGTTCCGACGACCGCCGGGATGCCCAACTCGCGAGCAAGTCGTGCCGCGTGACACGAACCGTCACCATGGTCCGTGATCACCGCTCCGGCGTGTTCGAGATGGGGTGTCCATTCGGGCGTCGTGTCGGACGCGACGACGACCTCGCCGGCGCGGAGGTTCGCGAGGTCGGCGAGGCGGCGCGCGATCCGGACGCGTCCGGTCGCGAACCCGACGCCGATCCCGATCCCGCTGATCGAACGGTCGACCGGTGCTGCGATCGGTGCAGGGCCGGGGGTGAACGGGCGGATCTGCAGGACATGGAGGGTGTCGTCGAGGATCGCCCACTCGATCTCGTGCGGGGCGCCGAAGTGCTCGTCGATCGATGCGCTGAGTCGGCCGATCCGGGCGAGGTCAGCGTCGTCGAGCACCCGTGCGACCTGACGTTCGGGGGGCAGGAAGGCGTGGCCGCCGCCGCTCTCCAGCACGATGAGCTTGCGGCCGATCGTCGCCGATGTCGGACTCGACATCGCGCGGTCGATGACGTACCGGTCCGGCTCGACGGCCCCGGAGATGATGGGTTCGCCGAGCCCGAACGTTGCCTCGACGAGCAGGTCGGAGGAGGCGCCCCGGGGAGTCGCGAGCCCGGACTTCTGGGCATGGACCATTCGTTGCACCACGACGGCCATCGTCGGGTCATCGGCTCCGAGGCCGCGAGCACGCATTGCGAGCGCTCGCTCTCCGAACAACGACGCCCAGCAGCTGTGGATACGGCTGACGACGTGGGCCGAGCCGACAACGTCGGTGAACGACGCGTGAACGCCCGCACACTCCGGTCCCGAGACGGTTCCCGGCGCGGTCGACGACCGCACCGCCATCGGCGGGACGTGCGCCGCATCGACATCGGCCGACGCCACGAGCGCCGCGAGCGACGCATCGATCGCGTGGGTGAGCGTCCCGTCGAAGTGGACCTGGGAGATCAGGTGTCTGGCCTTGCGCGCCAGCATCGCGATGTCGTCACCCGAGGCGTTGCGGGCCGCGGCCCAGATCGCGTCGAGACGATGCTCGACATTCGCGTTGCGCATCGCCGACTCGTAGGCGGCGGCGGTCACCACGAATCCTTCGGGGGTGTTGAAGCCGAGGTCCCGCAGCCGACTGAGGTACCAGCCCTTGAGCCCGACTTCCGCGACGGTGCCGTCGACGGCGTCGTCGAGTGAGACGACGAGACGCTCGGAGGCCGGCACGGTGGTCACACGTCGAGTCTCCGTGGGGGATCCGACATGTGACCAGAGCACTTCGTCATGACCCTCGGAGCATCGTCAGACGGGAACGTCGTGGAACCGGAGTCGCAGCGCCGTCGCGTCCTCGATGGATCCGTCAGCGGGGCTGGTCGAGAACAGCAGCAGGGTCCCGCCGCGCGCCGTGACGGTGTTCCATTCGAAGACCTCGGCGAACGGGCCGGGCTCCGGGCCGCCGCTGCCCGTCACGAAGCCGGTCACGATCGGCTCGTCCGAGCCATCGGAGTACAACATCACCTGCACGGTCCCCTCGAAGGCCATGGCACTGCCCGCAACCACCATCGGGCTCGCGATCTCATCGAGGACGGCGGGCTGGGCGACCGTGATGTTCTCGTTCGATGCGCCGACGACGACCCACGCGTCGTCGGCGAGCCGGCGCACGTGGACCACCGTCGGCGTTCCCTCAGGGCGTGTGCGGACCTCGACCTCGCCGGAACGGCTGTCGCCGGGGGCGAAATCGCCGACGATGACCGGGTCGAAGCCGACGAAGTCGACGGCGAACCCCTCGGCGGCGGAGACCGGATCGACGTAGCGAACGTCCGATCCCTGCCGCGGCCAGAGTTCCGGCGACACCTGCTCCGCGACCGTCGTCGGCGGCAGCATCGTCGACGTGGTGTCGCTCGTGGACGGGCTGTGCGCCGACGTGATCGGCTCATCGGTGTCGGTCGTCGTCGGTGTCGCCGACGACGACGGGGTGGTGGCCGGTGGAGTCGACTCCGGCGGCGCCCTCGTCGGTTCGCTGATGCTGTCGGCCGGTGCGCCCGCGTCATCGGTGCCGACGGCGACGAGCAGGGCGGCGAGTCCGACGACCAGTGCAACGACCGCACACGCGAGAGCCCACCATGCGACGCGTGCGGTGCGAGCGGGGGACGGGTTCTCGCTCATCCGGTACGACCTCCTTCCGTCGCGAGCGTCCGCCCGATCGTCGTCGACCGGATAGGGAACTTGGTCCCGAGGTGCCGGGCCGGTCCGGTCTCGTCGCACGTGACCTTGGCCCCTGGACGATCGGGCCGGGCGTCCGTACCGTTGCCGGTGTTCGAGGTCACGCAGGAGGAGTCCCATGTTCAAGCATCGTCGAGATGCCGGTCGGCAGTTGGCGTCGTGCCTGTCGCACTACCGCGATGACCCGAACGTCGTCGTCGTCGGTCTACCCCGCGGCGGGGTCCCCGTTGCCGATGAGGTTGCCACCGCGCTGGACGCGCCGCTCGATGTGATCGTCGTGCGCAAACTCGGGATCCCGTTCCAGCCCGAGGTGGCGATGGGTGCGATCGGCGAACACGGTGCCCGTTACGTCGACAGCGATCTCGTCGCCCGGGCGGGTGTGACCGCCGAGCAGTTCGCCGAGGTCGAGCGTCGCGAACGTGAGGAATTGGAGTGGCGGTCCCATCGGTTCCGGGCGGGTCGTCCGTCGGAGTCGCTCCTCGATCGTGTCGTGATCGTCGTCGACGACGGTGTGGCAACAGGCTCGACCGCGCGCGCGGCGTGCCACGTGGCGCGATCCGCAGGGGCATCGCGCGTCGTGCTCGCGGTTCCCGTGGCGCCGTCGGACTGGGCGGAACGTTTGCACGACGCCGCCGACGAGTACGTCGCGGTCGAGACGCACTGGCGGTTCGGCTCGGTCGGGCTCTTCTACCGCGACTTCGCGCAGACGCCCGACGCTGAGGTGATCGAGTGTCTGCGGTCGGCAACCGAGCGCCGACGTGCCGACGGCTCCGGAGCGCAACGCCCGCCGCCGGTCGCCGAACGACACGTCGACGTGGTCGTCGACGCCGACGGAGTGTCGCTCGACGGTTACCTGAACGTGCCCGAACATGCACGAGGGCTCGTCGTGTTCGCCCACGGCAGCGGCAGCAGCCGCCACAGCTCGAGGAACCGGTTCGTTGCCAAGACGCTCAACGAAGCGCGAATCGCGACCCTGCTGTTCGACCTGCTCACCGTCGAGGAGGAGTCGTCGCACGAGCTCGTCTTCGACGTCGCACTCCTCGGCGACCGGTTGGCAGCGACACTCGAGTGGGTCCGACAGGACGAGGCGCTCACGAGTCTGCCGCTGGGTCTGTTCGGTGCGAGCACGGGGGCGGCGGCCGCGCTCTGGGCCGCGGCGACGCCAGGGTCGGACGTGGCGGCGGTCGTGTCGAGGGGTGGCCGCCCCGACCTCGCCGGGCTGCGGTTGGCCCAGGTGCGGTCACCGACGTTGCTGATCGTCGGCGGCCGGGACACGCGGGTCCTCGAACTGAATCGCGAAGCGCTCGAACACCTCGACGGCGGGGCTTCGATCGTGCAGGTCCCAGGCGCCACACATCTCTTCGAAGAACCGGGAGCGCTCGCGGTCGTGGCCGAACTGGCCCGCGACTTCTTCGTCGAGCATCTCACGACCTGACGTGCGACGATGCCACGCGAGGGTCCGGGCCGGGGCTCTCGTCATGCCGTCGCGACGATCAGCCACGCCATCACGGCACCGTACAGGACGAACAGCAGCGCGGCGGAGGGGTAGCGGTGCCGTCGACGGGAGATCACGATGACGGTCGACCCTGCGACACCCACCGCAGCGATCAGGCACGCGGTCGCGGCACCGGGTGAGACCTCGGTGGCACGCAGGGCCGGCCCGCTGCCGATGGCCAAGGTGGAGTCAAGGAGGGACGATCCGAACAGGTCCCCGAGTGCGAGCGCCGCGGCGCCGCGGCGCAGTGCCGTCAAGTCGACGACGAGTTCGGGCAACGACGTACCCAGCGCGAGCACCACGGCACTTGCGACCAACTGCGGCACACCGATGTCGTCGGTCAATTGAACGAAACTCTCGACGATCACGGTCGACGCGACGGCGACCAGTGCGAGCCAGCCGAGAGACTTCGCGAAGAGTGGTGCAGCGCTCGTCGTGGTCTTGGGAGCGTCACCCTCGCGGGGTGGCGAGATCACGAAGGTCGCGATGAGTCCGAGCACCCAGGCGCCGACCAGCAGGAGGCCGTCGCGGCGCGAGAACAACCCGTCCCGAACCAGCCAGGCGTCGAGGATCAGCGCGCCGGCGGTCAATGCGCCGAGCATGGCGATCGACGGTCGGTCGGCCTGGATGACGGCTGCGATGCACAGGATCCCGAGCACCAGGCTGACCTGCGTGAAAGCGGACCCGGCCGAGTCGCCGACCAGCAGATCGCCGTTGCCGCTCAAGGCCGAGACGATCGAGTTCGCGATCTCGGGAAGGTCGGTCCCGATCGCCACCACGGTGACCCCGACGAGGCCGGCCGAAACGCCCGCGGCCTCAGAGGCATGCACCGCGTGGATCACGGCACGTCGACTCGCCAAGGCGGCCACGACCAACCCCGACGACGAGCGCGAAAACCCAGGCCACGATCATCATCTGCACCACTCCATCGATTTCCAGGATGACGGCCGGTCGAGCACAGGGCCAGGGTCCGAAGTACCGGTGGGTCCGGCCGGCTTCTCCGACGTCGGTGCGAAGGCCGGGTCGGCGAGACCCGATGTCGATCGGGGACTCGGCTAGCCTCGCGCGGTGCGGTCTGTGTGCTCGACGTTGCTGGCCGTGCTGGCGGGGTTCTCCGTTCTGGTCGGCGCCGACCGCGTGCAGGCCCAGGACACCGCGGCATCCGACGCGGCTCGTGAACTGGCGGAGCGTCACGCCCCCATCGTGATGCTCAAGGAACAGTCGGGCCCGTGCGACACCGAGGGGGAGGCGTTCGCCCCGACATCGGTCGACCTCGTGCTCGGCAACGACGACGTGCTGCTGCGTCAGGCCGGGACGGGCGATCCGGTCGTGCGCCGAGCACCGACCGCGTCCGACCTGTTCGGTCGTGGCGACGGGTTCTTCCTCGACTTCAACGGCCTGTCGCTCGACCCCGGCTGCGTGTACGAACAGGACTTCGATTCGTATTCGGCGGGCACCGAACCCGTGGTGTACGCCCACGTCGTTCAGCAGGCCGACGAGCCGGACTTCGTCGCCGTCCAGTACTGGCTGTACTGGTACTACAACGACTGGAACAACAAGCACGAGAGCGACTGGGAGTTCGTCCAGGTGCTCTTCGAGGCGTCGACGGTGGAGGAGGCGCTCGCCGCGGAGCCGGTCGCAGTCGGTTATGCGCAACACGAAGGCGGTGAGCGAGCCGACTGGGACAGCGGGAAGCTGGAGCGCGAGGGGTCGAGGCCGGTCGTGTATTCGTCGGCAGGGTCCCATGCCAGCTACTTCGACTCGTCGGTGTTCCTCGGGCGCAGCGGCACGGAGGGGTTCGGTTGTGACACGACCATCGGGCCGTCGGTGCGGACAGAACCGGGCGTGGTCCTGCTCCCGGCCACCGCCGCCGGCGCCGATGACGAGTTCGCGTGGCTTGCATTCACCGGGCGGTGGGGTGAGCGACAACGCGGGGCGTTCAACGGGCCGACCGGTCCGAACACGAAGCCGCAGTGGGAGGCGCCGGTCGACTGGCATCAGGAGCTGCGGACCGCGAGCGTCGCCATTCCCGGGAGCACCGACGGCAACACCACCATCCTCGACACGTTCTGCAACGTCGTCGACTTCGGCTCCAATCAGTTCCGCAAGGCGCAGGAATCACCGACGACCGTGATCGTCGTGCTCCTGCTCGTTGCATGGGCGCTGCGCGTGCTCGTTCGCCGCACCGATTGGTCGTCGGTTCCACCCGTCCCATTGCGCCGCCGTCGCCGGGCAGGTCAGATGATCCGGGCTTCGTTCGCCTCGTACTGGACGTCACGCGGAGCGATCGGGGGGATCGCGATCCTGTACGTTCCCGCGGCGATCGTCGTCGGACTCGTTGCGGCGACGACCACGTTCAACGCCGGTCAAGCGGTGGGTGGCGTCTTGACGACGATCATGCTGGTGGTGGCGTTCGCGACGATCTCGGCGTTCTGGCACCTGGCGAGCGACGTCGGCGATCAGCCGTTCAGGGATGCGGTCCGCCTCGTCCGTAGGCGTCTGCCCGCGATCGTCGTCACGATGGTGCGGGCGGGCGTCATCGTCTTCGGACTCGCGTTGACCGTCATCGGGCTGCCGTGGTCGATCCGGCAGGCGGTGCGCTACCAGTTCGCCGTGCCGGTCGCGGTCACCGAGGACCTCGGTGGAGCCGAGGCGTTGGCGCGCAGCACGGAGCTGGTACGGGGCCGCTGGTGGTCGATCGCGTTCACGGTGACGATGTTCACGTGGCTGGCCTTCATCGTGAACACCGGAATGCAGCTCATTCTGCTTATTCTGCTCGGCAGCGCGGTGCCGCTGTGGCTCTACCTCGCGATCTCGTTCTTGGTCACGGGGCTGGTCGTGCCGCTCGTCGCGACGCCGGCCATCCTGCTCTACGGCGATGCAGCCGCCGAGTTCGCGGAGCGCTCGGACGGAACTGTCGAGTCCGCTGGAGATGTCGTCCCGGCGCCGGCCTGACGGTCCTCGACGAGTCGACGGCCGGCGCCGACCCCCGCAGCCTGATCCCCGGCGGCCCGTCGGGCGAGCCGATCGGACACGCGCGAGCCGAAGGGACGTCGGCCGAGGTGGGCCCGTACCGTTCGGTTGTTCAGCCGACGTGATTCGTTCGCGGTCGCGGCAGGGGGACGAGCACGCCGATCAACAGGCCGCTCACGGCGCCGATCGTCATGGTGGCGTGGCCCCAGATCGTCGGGACCGGCTGGTACGGGAACGGCCGATTCGGTGTCCAACCCCCCTGGCTCCCTTGGATCCAGAGCACGATGCAGGCAAGCGCCAACAACACTGCGGCGGCGCCCGTGACGACGACCGTCGCGTCGCTCCACTGGGCGTCGCCACGACGAGCACTCCGGAGCACGATCGCGAGCGCTGCGGCCGAGAGGCCGATCGCGATGCCCTCGGCGATCAGCTCGGTCAGGTCCTCCTGACGCACACACGACTGGTACGCGTCGCCGCGGTTGGCTCGACAGCTCTCCTCGCGGCCGACGAACACATGGACCATGAACAACTCGAACCCGACGATCAGCATTCCGATCGCCGTGACGACGAGCGCCACCACGATCCCGGCCGGAGTCGAGCGCCGCACCGTCGGCGGTGGCGGCGCGGCTCGCATGGGAGCGGGCCAAGGGGTCGGCCCCTGCACCGGTGGCAACGGTGGCTCCCACCCAGGCATCCTGATCACCCCTTTCGGATGTCGCGTCCCGGCGGCGCATCTCGCGGTCGTTGCCCCGATGATGACGGACGGTGGGCGCCGTGGCCAGTGCCGAAGGACCTCCGGACCACAGCGCCGCTGCGTCGAGGTCGTCGTGCCGGTCGTGAAGAGGGCAGCGCGTGGAGCGCGCCTGCGAACCGATGGTCCGAATCGGCGCGACAGTGTTGGTGTGCACGATCGTCTCGGGGACTGCAGCGATGCGGAGTTGGTGTCGATGGTCGCCGACCAGCATCGCGATGCGCTCGCCGAGTTGTACCGGCGTCACGCCGGTTGGATGGTGGCGCGGTTGCGGCATCGCTGTGCGGACGACGGGGCGGTGGCCGAGGCGCTCCAGGACACGTTCGTCGCGGTCTGGAAGGGCGCCGGCAGGTACTCGGGTGCCGGCGCGGTCGCCGCTTGGATGTGGGGGATCGCGATTCGCCGCTTGATCGGGATCCTTCGCAAGTGCCGACCCGAGCCGGTGCCGAGCGATCCGCACCTGGCGGACACGCTCGCCGACGTGGAGGACCTGGTGCTGTCGGGCACCGAACACGGCGAGCTCGCCGGTGCACTGCGGTCGTTGTCGCCGGAGCTCCGTGCGGTCGTCCAGGCCACGGTGCTCGACGGACTGACCAGTCGTGAGGCGGCGCAGTACCTGGGCATTCCGTCCGGAACGGTGAAGACGCGCATGATGCGCGCACGCGCGGAGTTGAGAGGAGCCCTGGCGTGAACTGGCATGTGGACGAGACATCTGCGGCGCGGTACGCCGCGCGGCGACTCGACGCAGCGAGCGTGGCGTCGGTCGAGTCGCACCTCCTCGTGTGCGGTCCGTGCCGAGCGGCGATCGGCGAGGAGATCGACGACGCACTGCTCGACTCGGTGTGGCTGTCGGTGACCGACGTGCTCGATCAGCCGGCGTCCGGAGCGTCGGAACGGGCACTCCGGTGGGTCGGATGTTCCGACTCGACCGCGCGCATCGTCACGGCGACCACCCGGGCGCGCTTGTCGTTCGCCGTGGCGGTTGCGTTCAGCCTGCTGTTGGCCGTCATCGCGGCGCAATCGCCCGACGGGCGGTTCTTCGGGCTCTACCTGATCATCGCTCCGATTGGTGCGCTGGTCGCGACGGCGGGAGCGTTCGGTCGGTGGAGCGATCCCGCGTACCCACTCGTCACCACTGTGCCGACGTCCGCTCTGCGGATCCTGCTGATCCGCGTCATCGCGTCGGTGGTGCCGGCCCTGGCGCTGACGATGCTGTCCGTGCCGTGGGTGGTCGATCGTGGCTGGCTCGCAATCGCGTGGCTGCTGCCGTCGCTTGCCCTCGCGGCCGCTGCATTGGCGCTGTCGAGCTGGATCGACATCGAACGGGCTGCGATCGGCGTCGGCCTGGCATGGCTGCTCCCGCCGATGGTGCTGCGTCTGCCGCTGCCCCGTGTGCTGGAGATGTTCCACAGGCCCGCGCAATTGCTCTCGGTGCTGGTGTTCGTGGCCGCGGCGGCGATCATCCTCATCCGACGCGACATGTTCGACCAACGGGAGACCTGATGGCTGCCATCGTCCGTGCACGCTCACTGACCAAGACGTACGGCCGATCGCCGGCGCTGGACTCGCTCGACCTCGACCTGGGTTCCGGGGTCACCGGGCTGCTCGGGCCGAATGGGGCCGGGAAGACGACGTTGCTGCGGATTCTGGCGACGGCGCTGGCGCCGTCGGGCGGCGAACTGCGCGTCCTCGGACACGACCCCGGGAGTGCGTCGGGCCGATTGGAGATCCGTCGCCGGCTCGGGTACGTACCGCAGGAACTCGGGCTGTACGACAACTTCACCGCGTTCGACTTCGTCGACTACGTCGCGATCCTGAAAGAGCATGTCGATCGGCGTGCGCGTCACGACGAGGTCCGCCGCGTCATCGACGAGGTCGACCTCGGCGACGTGCGCTCGAAGAAGATCCGCAAGCTCTCCGGTGGGATGAGGCGCCGCGTCGCACTGGCACAGGCGTTGCTGGGGGACCCCGCGTTGCTGGTCCTCGACGAGCCGACGGTCGGCCTCGATCCCGAGCAGCGGCTCAGGTTCCGGCAGATCATCTCTCGTCATGCCGACCGACGTTGCGTCGTGTTGTCGACGCACATGACCGAAGACGTCGAGGCGATGTGCGATCGGGTGATCGTGCTCGACCATGGATCCGTGCTCTTCGACGACACGCCCGGTGAGCTGGCCCGTCGTGCGGCGGGACGCGTCTGGGTGGCGGACGCCGCGGACCCTGCTGCGATGGTGTCATGGCGGACCGGCGAAGGTCGCCATCGGCATGTGGGTGACGCGCCCGAGGGCGCGGAGTTGATCGCACCCACCGTGCAGGACGGCTACCTGTTGCTCCATGGAGGACTCCCGGAAGGCGCGTTGACATGACGACCGCGGAGCTCGAGTTGGCGAGGGTCGAGGGTGCTCGCACACTGCGGAATCCAGCGGTGTGGTGCGCCCTCGTGCCGTCGGCGATGTGGGTGATCGCGAACGTGAGGGGCGACGACGGCCACGAGGACCGGCTGATCATCCTGCTCGGGTTCCCGCTCCTGATTCCCGGCTTCGTGATCGTGGTCCACGGCATCCTCGCGATGCTCCGTTCGAGGTACTCGAACACCGATGAACTGCTCGATGTCGCACCTGTCGGCGCTGATCGTCGATCGGTCGCGCACGGCGCGTCAGCCGTGGCAGGGTTCGTGCTCGCACTGGGTGCGACGGCCGTCGTGTACGCCGCCGTGAGGCCCGGGCCCACGATCGGGCCGGGTACCGACTACTTCAGGGGCGTGGTGATTCCACGGCCGAACATCGCCCAACTCCTGCAAGCACCGTTCGCGTTCGTGGCGGTGTTCGCATTTGCTCTCGCGTTGGTCCGTTGGATCCCGACCTGGCTCGTCATCGTGCCGCTGGCGTTCCTGGCGATGATCCAGGGTGTGTTCCTCGGCGCCTGGTTCGGTGTGCCGACCGGGGCCGTGACGTGGTGGTGGCCGATGGCGACCGGGGTCGTGCACGGCGAGTGGATCGGCTGCGGCGAGTTCGACACGGTGTGCGACGTGCCCGTGACCGGATTCGATCGAGTGACGCCGTGGTGGCATCTCGTGTACCTCGCGGCGGTCGCGGTGTTCTTCGTCGTCGTCGCCGTGTTGCGGCACCGTCGCGATCGGTCGGCGTGGCTGACGTCGATGGTGGCGCTCGCGATCGTGCTGGGGTCGGGAATCGGCCAGATGGTGGTGTCGGCGGAGTTCGTGGCCGGTGGTGCGCCGTGATCGAGACCGGTGGCGGTCCCGGCCGCCGGCCGGTTCGCTCCGGTCGCCGCCGGCCCGCGACCGATGTCCGGACGCTCGCGCTCGTGTACGGGGTTCGGCGAGTGCCCACTGCAGCGCTCGGCGTCACGTCGTGCGGGTGTGCCGCGGTCGTCTGGGCGAGCGCGGCCGGGTTCGATTCGACTCAGGACCTGATCCCGGTCGTTCGGACCGGCAGCGTCTTGTTCGCCGCGGCTGCTGCGACGTGCCTCGAGGACTCGAATGCGGAGGTGGTGGTCACGACGTCGTTCGGGCTGCTGCGGTACCGATCGCTGTCGGTGACCCTGACCGGACTGGCAACCGTTGCGCTCTGGTGGGTCGTGGTCCTCGGCGCGGCGCTCATCGACCGTGACGCGAATGGCGCCGGGCTGCCCGCCGCCGGTCTGGCGGTCGAGCTGGTCGCACTGTGCGCGTTCGGGTGGGTGGTCGCGTCGCTTCTTCAGCGGGGCGCCGCATGGCGCGGGACGGGAGTTCGGTCCGCCGCGATCGTCGTGGTGGCAGCGCTGTTCACGCTCGGTCATCGGCTCTCGCTCGAGTGGTTGTGGGCGGCGCCGGGCCCGACCTGGCGGGCGACCCACGCCCACTGGGCCGCCGTCGGACTCCTGGCGGCGCTCGGGTTCGTCGTGCTCGGACGCGATCCCGCCGCACGGGCCGGCCGGGCACTGGTCCGACCCGCGGGGGAGGTGGGCACGTGATCACCGGCGACGGTGTGGGGGTTCGAACCACCGTGGCCGAGCAACTCCGCGTCCTGGTCGTGGCCGGGATTCCGGTCGGCGTGGTCGTGGTGGGGATGGGCAGTCGCTCTGCGATGTTCGCGCTCCGGCTGTCGTCGCCCGACTCGGTGGTCGGCGTGCAGAGCGACGACGACTTCACGATCGGCCGGTTCACGTTGTCGGGCACCTACAACCTGCTCGCGCTCGGTGCCGCGGTCGGGATCCTGGGTGTCGCGACGTACCAGTGCGTGGCCCCCCGATTGATCGGTCCGGTGTGGTTCCGTCGGGTGACCGTGGGGTCGGCGGCGGGCGTCGTCGTCGGATCGATGCTGATCCACAGCGACGGAATCGACTTCCGACTGCTGACGCCCACCTGGCTCGCGATCGGGTTGTTCATCCTGCTCCCGGCATCGTTCGGCGTCGCGATCGGTCCGGTCGTCGATCGCGTGAGCAGGCCGTCCTCGCGAACCGCAACCGGTCGGGTCCGCTGGATGTTGCCGATCGCGCTCGTCGTCGTCTTCCCGCCGACCCTGCTGATCCTGGGCACCTCGGCGGTGGTCTTCACCGTGTGGACGCTGGTCCGCGACACCGGTGTCCGCCGCCTCACGAGCGGCCGTGTCGTCGACGTCGTGGTGCAGGCGTTGTGGCTCGGCGTGGCGGTACTCGGCCTGTTGGCCCTGGTCGGGGACGTGCGAGCTCTGACCTGATCCGGCGTGTCGCGGTCATCACCGCACGAGCTCAGAGGGTCGTCGGGAAAGGGTCGTCGGAACGTGGGTCGACGGGCGTCGCCGACATGTGAAGTGGCGACGACGGCGCACCGTAGGATGCGCCGCATGGGGCGGCTCTGCGAACAATTCCCGCTCCGCGACCCGAACGATCGTGCCTGCTCGTCGGACGGTCGACCGGAATGACCACGAAACGGTACGACGCCGTCGTCGTCGGTTCGGGTCCGAACGGACTCTCCGCCGCCGTGCGCCTCGCACAGTCGGGCTGGTCCGTGGTCGTGTTGGAGGCCGGGGAGGTCATCGGTGGTGGCACGCGCTCCGCCGAGCTCACGCTCCCCGGATACGTCCACGACGTGTGTGCCGCGGTGCACACGCTCGGGGTGTCGTCGCCCGCGACCTCGCTCGCCGCGCTCGGCGACTACGGGCTCCGGTGGGTGTGGCCCGATATCCCGGTCGCCCATCCCCTCGACGATGGTCGTGCCGGGATCCTCCACCGCAGCCTCGAACACACCGCAGCCGGACTCGGAGCGGACGGGGATTCGTGGGTCCGGCAGGTCGGTGGAGTCACCCGTCATTGGGAGCAGTTGCTCCCACAGTTGCTGGGGCCCGTCGTGTCCGTCCCCCGGCATCCGGTCGCGATGGCGAAGTTCTCCGCCTCGGCGCTCCAACCCGCAACGTGGGTTGCCGGGCGGTTCGAGACCGAGGAGGCCCGCGCCCTGTTCGGTGGCTGTGCGGCTCATGCGATGTTGCCGCTCCGTCGGCCGCTCACCGCCGCGTTCGGGTTGACGATGGCAGCATCGGCACATGTGGATGGTTGGCCGCTGGCGGAGGGCGGCTCACAGGCCGTGGCGGACGCCCTGGCGGCGAAGCTGATCGAGTTGGGTGGCGAGGTGCAGACCGGGGTGTTCGTCCGCTCGATGGTGGACCTTCCCGCTCACGGCGTCGCGTTGTTCGACACCAATCCGGCGCAGTTGTCGTCGATCGCGGGTGATGCGCTGCCGGCGCGGTTTCGACGGCGGCTCGAACGCTTCCGTCACGGTCCGGGTGCGTTCAAGATCGACTACGCGCTCGACGGTCCGGTGCCATGGCGGAACGAAGCATCCCGCCGGGCCGGCACGATCCACGTCGTCGGTACCTTCGCCGAGTTGGTGGCTGCCGAAGCCGACGTGGCTGCCGGTCGGCTCCCAACCCGTCCGTTCGTGTTGGTCGTGCAGCCGAGCGTGTTCGACGCCTCTCGCGCCCCGGCCGGGAAGCACACGTTGTGGGTGTACGCCCACGTTCCCCACGGCTTCGACGGTGACGCCACCGAGGAGATCGAACGCCAACTCGAGCGCTTCGCTCCCGGCTTCCGTGACCTGGTGCTCGCGCGTCACACGTCGGGACCGACGGCCCTTCATCGGTACAACCCGAACTACGTCGGCGGCGACATCGCCGGCGGCGCGCACACCGGGCTGCAACTCGTGTTCCGGCCGACGATGGCGTTGAAACCGTATCTCACGCCGAATCCCTCACTGTTCCTGTGCTCGGCATCGACGCCGCCCGGGGCGGGGGTCCACGGCATGTGCGGATGGCATGCCGCCGACCGCGTGTTGCGCCGTCATCGGACCGTCGCCCCGGAGGGTGGGGAGACGACGAACGCGGCAGCCGCCGGCGACCCGGACGTCTGATCGGCCTGCTCAGCCGATCACGACGAGGTGATCGTCCGGATCGATGACGATCACGTCCGAGACGTCGGGGTTCATCACCAGTGCACCGCCGCGGTTCGGCGCCTGTCGCCAGCCGATCGCGATGAACCCCGCTGCGTAGGCGCGGTCGAGGACGTCAGCCCACTCCAGGTCTCCTGCGAGCTCGAATGCACTCGCCTGCACGATGCGGATGGTCGGACCATCGGAGGTGTAGAGCTCGAGGTACACGTTCCGTCGCACGGGGAGTTCTGCAAGCTGTGCCAGCAGACGACTCGCCATCGCATCGCTGATGATGCAATCGTCGGCACCGGACGTCTCGGCGAGATCGACGTTGTCGGCGTTCAGCAGTTCGACGATGATCCGGGGTCGTTGCCCCGGGTGACGCTCGATCGCCTGTGTCAGCGTCATCAGGTTGAGAAGGGTCCGGCTGTCGGCTTCGTTGGTGCCGTGTCCTCGCCGATACCCGAGGAGGACGATCGTGGTGTATCGGCCCAGTTGCCGGTCGTCGTCGGGTTGCCAGACGTCGACTCGCGAGGGCGTGAGACCCAATGCCAGGTCTGTCGTTCCGGTGACGCGCACCTCGTCCGCGTCGAAGAGCCTCGCGTCGTAGACCACGTCGACGATCGATCCCGGAGTCGCGTCCTCGCACAGTTGCTCGACGAGGAGGGTGCCGAGATCGTTCCAGCCGACGATGAGGGTGCGACTCCTCGAGGACTTCTCCAGTGTCACCCGGTGGGGCGTCACCGGCGCTCTCGACGCGTTCGGGACCGTCGGCTCGAGGGCCTCCCCGTCGTCGTCTGCCACGATGACCAGCCGATCCGGTTCGTCGAGAACCGTGTTCGGATCGGGGTTGAGCTCGACGCCACCGGACGGGTCCATCAGGCCGATCGGACGGGCTTTCGCGAATCTCCCGACGGTGTCGCCGAATGTGGCGCCCGCCATGTCGCCGAGTGGCCGTACGTAGATGTCGCAGCCGTGGAAGTCGATCAACTCCTCCACCACCCGGTTGAGGCCGGGTTGTCCGAGCGCAAACGCGGTCAGGCGTGCGATCGCCTGGGACGGAACCAGCGGATGCACCTGCCCTGCGCACGCGCGCGCGAGGCCCGCTGCCCCGCCGACGTCGCGTAGTTCGACGACGATCGGGATGCGATCGAAGCCACCCAGTTCGGCACCGAGGGCGAGGGTCGCCGTCACCGCGCGTGCGTCGCTGCCCTCGTCGTCGGCTGCGAGCACGATGACCTCTCGAGCGCGGGCCACTCCGACGAGGACCAGGTCCGATCGGCGTGTCGGGTCGCCCCTGCGGAACACGAGGCGACTTCCGCGGGAGTCGGTCACCACTGCACGGACGTTGTCGGCGAGTTCTCGCGGCTCTTCGTCGGCCAGCACGACGATCGTGCGACCGCCGCGCCGCTGGTTTGCGAGCGTCAACTGGTCCACGATGACGGGGAGCCGGGGCGACGATCCGAGTACGACGATGTGGTCGTTCTCGACGACGATGCTGCGCCCACGCTGCATCTCGTCCACGCGCTGTTCGACGCCGCTGGCGATGAGACCGATCAAGGTGCCGGCGATGAGGATGCCGAACATCGTGACCAGGAGGGCCAGGACGCGTCGTCCCCAGCCGACGTCCGAGGCCATCGTGCCGGCGTCGATGGTGCGCAGCATCGTCTGCCACATGTCCTCGGTGAGTGACGACTGCTCACTTCCTGCGAAGGTCTGGCCGCTGATGGTGAGCAGTAGTGCGCCGATCAGCACGACGGCCAAGGTCACGAGGCCCAGGAACAACAGTACTGCCCCCGTGCCGCGGGACAACAGGAGGTCGAATCGGTAGCGGAGGCGGTCCCGGGCCCGGAACGGTCGTTCTGACGACGTCACCTCGATGCTCGCGAGCCGACGTGGGGAGAACCGGTCCGCCGACAGGGCCTTCCCGAACCGATCCGACCGGTGCTCCGTCCGACATCAGCGGACACATCTGCGGTCACTCGACGCACGTCGTCTTCTCCACCCGTTCGAACGTAATCGATCTCCGGACCGGCGACCGCAGTCCTGCGCCCGTCGACCGCACGCGCAGTGAAGTCGGTCGGCATCACCACCCGTGACGCGGTGCGACGACACCGAATCGGTCTGCCATGACGGCGACGCCACGTTCCGGGTCTCGCGGGTCGGACCTGTGGGACGTTCGTCCCTGGCGTGGGCGTCGCCGGTCGGCCAACATGGGGCGAACATCCGTCGTGGATGTCAGGTCGATATCTGGTGAAGTTCACCGTTGGGAGTTGGTTGCGATCGTGGTCGGGTCGGATCAGGTGCGCGCACCGGTTCGCGAGATCACTCGCGCCCCCCGTGCCGTCTTGCTGTCGGTCGTCGATACGACCGAATTGCGTTGGTTCGTGCCCGGGCCGATCCCCGACGACGTCGTCGGCTGGTTCACCGGTTCGACCGGAGTCGCGGAGCAACGGTGTGACACGTACCTGCTCGTCGGTTGTGGCGATGTCGGCGTGAAACGCCGTGCCGGGGAGACGTTGGAGCTCAAGGTCCGGCAGTCGTGCGACGGTCCGATCGAGTTCGGCGACGGTCTGACCGGTTCACTCGAGGTGTGGCGGAAGTGGAGCCCGGCATACGGTCTCTTCGAGATCACCGGCGACGAGCGGTGGGTCGACGTTCGCAAGTCCGTCGTCAAACGACGGTTCTCGGTCGACGGAACCGAACTGGCCTTCTCGTCGGACTCGCAGCCGACCGGTTCGGGATGTGACGTCGAGATCGCGAGCGTGTTCGTCGGCGCCGACCACGGGTGGACGTTCGCGTTCGCCGCGTTCGGTGCGCCCGCGACCCGAAGGGATGCGCTGGTGGCGTCATGGCGGGCATTGGTCGCCGACACACCCTGCCCGGAGCCGTTCGGACCCCGTACGGCATCTGCGATGAGCTACCCGCAATGGCTCGCGCTGACGGTCTCGCCGGATCCCGGAGAACGAGTCGCGTCCCCGGATCGTTGAGATCTACGTGTTGACGCTGGTGTCGAGCGTGATCCGGCCGCTGTGAGCGGCGGCCATGAACGCCTCGTAGTCGCGCTCGGCCTGGTCGGCGTAACAGACCGCGAAGTCTCCGATCGCCGTATCGAACACGTCGCCCTTCCCGAGATAGCGGGCGATGGCGATGCGGTCGCCCGACCGTGCATGCCCGCGTGCGAGGGCCCAGCCGCAGATGGAGGCGTGCTTCTTCATGTCGCTCCTGCTCTCCCGTGACGTGTCGAACGAGCCCTTCATGTCCCACAGCTGACGGAAGTAGAAGTGGTCACTTCCGACCGATGACCAGCCGAGCAGAATGTCCGATGTCGCCTGCATCAGCCGCTGGCCCTCCACCACCCGCCGTCCGGGATTGCCTCGCCACGACAATCCGCCATGTGTGGCGAGCGCCGATCTGCCCGCTTCCTTGATCTGCAGGAAGAGGAGATCGTCGTCATCGTGACCGCGCAGGAGCGCCATGAGGGAGCGGCTGCCGACACTGCCCACGCCGACGACCTTGAGCGCCATGTCGACGAGTTCGAACGAGCTCAGGAGATGTTGCCGATTGCCCTGCAGCGTGTCCCGGTACCTGCCGAAGAGCTCCGGGAGCGCCTGCTCGACACGATCCGACTCGACATCTTCGACGAAGTCCCGCAACGGGACCACGAGCGGCGGTTGGCTCACGATCCGTCGCTGCCCGTCCACCACGTGGGACAGCTTGCGGGCGGCTTGCTTGCTGTCCTTGCTCCTCGCCTTCTCGACCGCACGCCTGTCGGCCTTGCTCGTGATCGACTCGTGGAGGTCGGTGGCGCGATCCATGTCCAGCCGGCTGTACCAGACGTCCAGGTCGTCCATCTCGGCGAAGGTACGCATCGCGTGCCGGTAGCTCGTGGTTGACATCGTGGCGACCGAGCGCTGTACCTCGGCATTCCAACCGTTCTCCCTCGCCGCGAGCACGAAACTGGCGGCGAGACGCTTCACGTCCCATTCCCACGGACCCCTCAGTGTCTCGTCGAAGTCGTCGATGTCGAAGACGATCGATCGATCCGCCGCGCCGTACAACCCGAAGTTGGAAACGTGCGCGTCTCCGCAGAGCTGTGCGTGGATCCCCGTCACGGTGCTCGTTCTCAGGTCGGCGGCCATGATGGCCGCCGTTCCACGATAGAAGGTGAACGGACTTTCGCTCATCCTGCCGTACCGGATCGGCACCAGTGAGCGAATGGCCGTCTCGGCACCTTCTTCGATGATGTCGACCGGGTCGCGCCGACCGGGAGGGGGCTGCCACGTTCCGGCCGCCGATCGCGGTGAGGTCCGCCGGGCCTGCTCGCCGCGTTCACGGCGAGCCGCGACGCTGGGGTGCCCGATTTCATCTCGGTCGAATTGCATGTTCGCCCTCCGAGAACAGTTCCGGCAAGATCTTCAGGTTGGTCGGCTGCGCGGGTTCCGAAGCCTTGCGGCCCAGGCTAGGCGCCCCGCCCGACATGGTGGGTGATCGGGGGCCACTCGCTCGGCCGCGAGGTCGAGGAGGTTCGACGACCCCGATGCCGACGATTCCGACCGGCGTCGCCGCGATCGCAATGCTTCTCGGTTCATGCAGCGGCACCGATCGCGAGCGCCGCGAGCCGGTCGGCCTCGGCCGCGTCGAGCACGTCGCGGGCGATGACGAGGACTCCGTCGAGCGCGGGTGGTGGCGCGGTGGCGGCGATCCCGGTGACGAGGGCTGTACGGGCGGCCGGGTCGATCGCGGGGAGCATCAGTCGCAGGCTGGTGTCGAGTGTGGCGGGATTCATGTCGGCCATGAACGCGGCGCGGGTGGCGGCGATCTCGTCGTCGGTGCACAGCTCCCAGACGCGGGCCATGACGGTGGTCTCCTCGTCGTGGATGTGGGTGAGGTAGTCGGCGCAGAACAGTGCGAGCTCGCGGTACAGGGCGAGACCGCGAACGCGATCGGCGTCGGCGACGATCGCGTCGACCCACGCCGCCAGCTCGTCGAGCCAGCAGTCGAGCGTGTGATGCTGGGACTCGGCTGCTTCGGTGGCGGCGGGGTCGTGGGGGTCGAGGATGCGCAGGATGTGGTCGTCCTCGTGGTGGCTGTGGTCGTCGAGCAGGGCGTGCATGCGTTGCCACTTGTCGGCAAAGCGGTCGACGTCGCGCGCGTCGCTCCAGTCGGTCGCTCCTGCCGTGGTGATGAGGTCGAACAGGCCGACTCGGATGGCCTTGTGGATGTTGGTGAACAGGTCGTCGCGTTCCATGACGGTGGGTCCTTTCGATGGGGCCGGTGGAGTCCGGCCGGTCGATGTCGACGGTACGAATCGCCGGCGCCGGCCGGAATCCCCGATTTCAGGGATGTCGGCTCGAGCGATGCCGTCGTAGTGTTCCGGTCGATGAAGCAACACGTTCGTGAGGTCGAGCTGCGCTCGCGCATCGAGCGCCTGGCCGCCGGGAACGCCGACTTCTCGACGGTCAGGGCCGCGCTCGATCGAGAACTCCGGGCGGTCGTCGGGTACGACGTCGGTGCCCTGTCCACACTCGATCCGGCCACGATGTGCTGGACCAGCTGCTTCGTCTCCGGCGTCGGCCACGACGCCGGATTCGAACGGGTCGTGTACGACCACGAGTTCCGCGCCCACGAACCGAACAGCTATGCCGATCTCGCCCGCGCCGATCGACCTGTCGGTCGGCTGTCGGCGGTCACCGATGGACACCTGCAGCGAGTGGGCCGCTACGCGGATTTGCTCGAACCGCTCGACGCCGTGGACGAGATGCGCGCCGTGTTGCGATCGCAGGGCGCCTGCTGGGGCACGCTCACGCTGTATCGACAGCGTCCCGGCCCTGCCTACACCCTCGGTGACGAGGCGACCCTTGCCGCGGTCGCACCGTCGATCGCCGATCTGTTCCGGCTCACGATGTTGCGTGCTGCGACCAGCGCGACGAGCGCACCGCTCCTCGGCCCCGGCCTGCTCACGGTCACGACCGGCGGAGAAATCTGCGAGCGCACGGAGCAGGCCGACGCATGGCTGGATCAACTCGACGACCGCGACCGAATCCCGTCGGTGGTGACATCGCTGGCGATTGCGACCGCTCGGGGCGAGGGCCTCGCGCGGGCTTCGTTGCCGTCCCGGCAGGGAAGCTGGATCACGCTCCACGCCTCGGGGCTCCGTGCCGTGACGGCCGGTGGTGAGGATCGAGCGGCGATCATCATCGAGGCTGCCCGCCCCATCCAGCTCAACGATCTCGTCGCCGAGGCGTACGGGCTGACGCCGCGCGAGCGTGAAGTCACGACACTGATCACCACCGGGCTCGCGAACAAACAGATCGCCCACTGCCTCGGCGTGTCGCGCTACACCGTGGAGGACCACGTCAAATCGGTGTTCGCCAAGACCGCAGTCGCCAACCGGGGCAGCCTCGTCGCACTGCTCCAGAACGAGCACTACCAACCTCGTGCCGACACGGGAAGCCACCCCGGCCCGTACGGCTGGTACCTCGACGACTCGATCCGTATCGCCTGACCGTCCGACACACCGACCCGTCCGGTCGGGCCGTCGACGAGGATGTTCTCGTCCCGTCGTCGGCGTGGTCGAGCCCGCCGAGCACGCCGGGGACGGGGGCTACCATCGGGTGATGGGGTTGCGGTTCGGCGACTGTGAGCTCGATCTCGATCGGTTCGAGCTGCGTCGGAGCGGGGAGGTCGTCGCGCTCGAGCCGCGCGCGATGCAGATCCTCATCGAACTGATCGACCGCCCGCACCAGGTGGTGACGAAGACCGAGTTGCTGGACGCGGTGTGGGGCGACCGTTTCGTGAGCGAATCGGCACTGACCACCCAGATCAAGTCCCTCCGCCGGGCGGTCGGCGACACGGGACGCGAACAATCGGTCGTCAAGACAGTCCACGGCCGGGGCTACATGTTCATCGCGCCGGTCGACGACGAATGCGCCGGCAGCGATCACCGGACAGGTCCCCTCGTCGGAGGCACCACAACAGGCGGCCACGGACAACCTGTCATCGGGGTGTTGCCGTTCGAGATGCTCTCCGCCGACCCGAGCAGAGCGCACGTTGCCGACGGGCTCACCTCCGACATCGTCACGGCGCTCTCCAAGCACCGCTGGCTGCGGGTCCTGACCCGGGCGACGACGTCCGGATATCGGGGCCGGCCCGATGCGGTTGCGCGGCTTCGCGATGAGCTCGCCGTCGACTACGTGATCGAGGGAACGGTACGAGTCGACGACGACCGACTCCGGGTCACCGTGAGCTTGACGGACGCCACCGAGGGAACCTCCCGTTGGTCCGACCGTTTCGATCGTCGGATCGACGAGCTGTTCGACGTGTTGGACGAGGTCACCGACGTGATCGTCGCGATCATCGAGCCCGAGGTCGGGCTCGCCGAGCGTGCGAGGATCATTCGGCAACCACACGCCGCCATGCAGGCCTGGGACCTCTTCCACCTGGGGATCGCGCACTTCTACCGTTTCACCGCCCAGGACAACGTCGAAGCCCAGTTGCTCCTCGGCCGAGCTCGGGACATCGACCCGGGTTTTGCTGACGCCCACGCGTGGTGGGCATACGCAGTCGTGCTCGGCATGACGTACTGGGAAACGGACCCCGACCCCGATGTGCTCAGCGAGGCGCTCGCCGCAACCCGGCGCGCGCTCGCCGCCGACGACCAGAACGCTGTCTTCCACATGCTGCGTGGACGAGTTCAGCTCGCGCGTCGCGATTATCAGGCGGCGCTCAGTGACAACGAACGGGCGATCGAACTCAACCCCACCTTCGCAGCGGCATTCTGCGGTCTCGGTGACTCACTGTCTTACGAGGGCCGCTACGACGAGGCGCTCAGCCAGTTCGCCCGTTCGGTGGAGCTCGGATCACACGATCCGCAGCGTTGGGCGTTCCTGTCCTACGGGGCGCTTGCGCTCGTCTTCGCCGGCCGCTACGAGGAGGCCGTGGAATGGGCAGAACGAGCGACCGCAATTCCGAATTGCCAGTACTGGGCGCTTGCCCACAAAGTGGTCGCGCTCGCCCACCTCGGGCGACGCGACGACTGTGCCCTCGCCGTCGCCGAACTCGTCGAGCGGTGTCCCGAGTTCGGTGTCCGATACGCCCGACGCAAGCTCTTCTACCTGAAGCGACCCGAACAACTCGATCTGTATTCCAGCGGCCTCACCATCGCCGGTCTGCCGGACAGCTGATCGCACGGCTGCGATCCCCACCGGTTCCCCATCCGATCCCCAAGACTCCCGGCTCCCGATCCGTGATGCTGGAACCATGACGACCATCACCGAACCCGACCATCCGCCGACTCCGGTCGACCCCGAGGCACTGCGCGACGAGGTGCGCGCCAAGTACCGCGAGGTCGCCGAGACACCCGACGCCGACTTCCACTTCCACACCGGACGCGACCTCGCACGGCGCTGCCGCTACGACATGACGCTCGTCGACGAGCTTCCGGACGTCGCCGTCGAGTCGTTCGCCGGAGTGGCCAATCCGTTCGAGTTGCGTCCCGTCGAAGCCGGTGAACGGATCGTCGACATCGGCTCCGGCGCCGGGTTCGACACGTTCCTCGCCGCACGGGCGACCGGACCCGCCGGCGGGGTGATCGGCATCGACATGACACCGCAGATGCTCGTGAAGTCGCGTTCCGTCGCCAACGCCCTCGGCTCGGACAATGTCGAGTTCCGGGAAGGAATCGCCGAGGCGCTGCCGGTCGAGGAGGCGTGGGCCGACGTCGTGATCTCCAACGGCGTGTTCAACCTGTGCCCCCACAAGCGACTCGCGTTCGAGGAGGTGTTCCGGGTCCTGCGACCGGGCGGGACCCTGCAGTTCGCCGACATCGCCAACGGCCGACCGGTGCCCGAGGAGGCCCTGCGCGACGTCGACCTGTGGACCGGTTGAATTGCCGGTGGCCTGCCGTGTGCAGGCTGGACCACGATGCTCGCCGTGGTCGGGTTCGTCGACATCGAGATCGGCAACCCGGTCGACACGTTCGAAGGCGCGGGCGGTGAAGCCAACGCCCGGGCCTTCGATGTCAAGGGCTACGCATTCCGTGCCCGCCGGCCCTGACTCGACGCCGGACGCGCCCCCGCCGACACGGCGACCGACTCTGATCAGCGACGCGAGCGACGTGGTCGGCTTCCTCGACGCCCCCGGCCTCGAGCCGGCAGCGCTGGCAACGGCCGTCCACGAATCCATCGACGTGCTCGATGTCGGCTCGGTGCTGGCCGTCTACAACGATCATCCGGCCGGTCACCTCGCGATCGCGCAGCTCTGCGAGCGCAGCGGCGCTCTTCTCGTCGCCGCAATGGGCCACGCGACGGGCGGAACGACGTTCACCCTGAGGAAGCAGGGATGATCACGCGTCGCTCGCAGCCGGCGGCCGCGTGGACGACTGCCTTCGGCCGAACGTCGAGGGTCGGGCGGTGAACAGGTCGACCGGCCCGCCGCCCGTGCGGTTGGGGTTGCGGGAGAACATCGCCCGGTTCTCGCTGCTGGTCGGTGTCAACGCGCTCGTGGGCGGGATGATCGTCCAGGAACGCACGGTCCTCCCACTCCTCGCGACCGACGAGTTCGGCCTGACGGCGTTCACGGCGCAACCTCGGGTTTCCGGCCATCGGCTGCCGGTGCAGCAGTCCTCGGTGTCGGCACCGCCATGGTCCATCCCACGCTGCTCGTCGCGATCGGCGACGTCGCCCACCCGACCCGGCGTGCGCGCTCCGTGGGCATCTGCCGGTTGTGGCGCGACGCCGGCTTCGCTGTCGGTGCACTCCTTGCCGGGATGGTCGCCGACCTCGTTTCGGTCGAGGCCGCCATCTACGCCGTCGCCGCGCCGACCGCCGTGTCCGGTGTCGTGGTGATCGCACGAATGTTCGAGACCCACCAGCGCTGATGCCGCGTGGTCCTGATTCCGTCCCGGTCTCGACGACGACGGCAACGGTCGACGCGACGACGGGGTTGTCTCCCACCCCTGAAGTAGGGTCGACGGCAGCCAGGATCCGGAGGCATCTGTGAAGGGGCACGTGTGAGGGCATTCATCAGCTATTCGCGGGCCGATTACGAGATCGTCGAAGAGCTGTACGAGGGCATCGCCGATCGGCATGGCCACCCGACCTTCCTCGACACCGAATCGCTGCGCGGCGGGGAGGAATGGTGGAACCGAATTCTCCGGGAGATCCGGGAGTGCCAGCTCTTCATCTTCGCGCTGAGTCCCAATTCGGTTCGCTCCAAGCCCTGCCGGGAAGAACTGGACTACGCACTCACTCTGAAAAAGCCCGTGCGGGTGGTCCTCGTCCGAGAGATGCCGCCTGGCGACCTCCTGCTCGAGGAGATCAAGCTGGTGAACTGGGATCTCTTCGTGAACCCCGCCCAGCGCGAGGAGACGATCGCCGCCCTCGACGACGTGCTGGACGAGTTCAAGGGCGTACGCCCCACGACGATCGCGGAGTCCGACCTCCCGCGCCCGCCGAAACCACCGATCACCGATCTCGCACGCGAGAAGGAACTCGTCGAGCGCGACGAACTCGACGCGGCCGACCAGTCGACGTTGATCGAGGAACTGGCGCACCAGCTCAAGGAACCCGATCAGCGGGGCGAGGTGTTCGGGTTGCTCGAACTCTTCAAGGAGCGACACCACGATCACCTCACGACGGCGAACGCCGAGCTCGTCGACGATCTGATCCGCAGGTATCGAGAGGCGCCATCGGCGTCCAAGGGGCTGCTCAGGCCGCTCGTGTCGAACGCCGGCAAGGGCGTGGTCGCGCCGATTCTCGGCAGCGGCATGACGGACTGGCTGCTCGGAAGTCGGCGAGAACTCGCCACGGCATGGGCAGCCGACCTCGGGTACCCGTTGGGCGAGCGGTACGAGGATCTGCCGCAGGTCGCGCAGTTCGCGCTCGTGACGCAGCCGCTCATGCTGCTCGACGATCTCGGGAGGTTCTACAAGCAGATGATCCAGCAGAGATTCCCGGGGATCTTCGGCGTGGGCGCAGCCTCGTCGATCGAGGAGATGACGATCGACGAGATGGTCGTCGACGCGTGGGAGTCGAAGTCGCCGTCGCAGAACTCGGAACCGCATCGTGTGGTCGCCCGCCTGAACTGCAAGATCTACATCACGACCGACATGTCCAGCATCCTGGAGCACGCGCTCATCCGTGCCGGGAAGACGCCGAGATCGGGCTACTCCAAGTGGCGCGCCGACCAGCCCGATTGGCCGACACTGAACACCGCAACGCTGCCGTGGCCGGCCGAACCGTTCGACACCGATCCGAGCTACGAACCGACACCGCAAGAGCCGCTCGTGTTCCACGTCTTCGGCGTGCTCGGAGTGCGGGACTCGCTCGTGATCACGGAGGACGACTACCTCGACTTCCTCGTCGCCGCCGCCGGTCACCGCCACGCCCACCGCGCCGTCGACTTCGAGGACATCGAATCCGAGGGTCGCGGTGAGAACTCCGTTCCGCCCCCACCGGGTGGTCTGGCCGGCAATCGGGCCGTTCTGCCCGTGCTCGTCCAGGAGGAGCTGGCGCAGTCGAACCTGCTGTTCCTGGGCTTCTCCGCCCTGGACTGGGACGTGCGCGTGCTCCTCCGGGCGCTGTTCAACCCACAGACCACCGAGCACCTCAACAACCGGAAGAAGTTCCTGCACGTCGCGGCGGCGATCGACGTGCCGAACGACACCATGAAGCCCCGGGAGGCAAAGGAGTACCTCGACGAATACTTCAAGGACTTCGGCGCGCCGCCGATCAACCTCTACTGGTCGTCGGTCGAGCGGTTCGCGACGGACCTCTCCGAGGCGTTGAAGGCGACGCGATGACCACGCTCGCGTCGCCGTCGCCGTCAGAGTCCGACGTCGCGCCGCCCGTCAATCCCTACGCCGGCCCGCGCCCGCTCACCGAGGGCGACAAGCTCTACGGCAGGGTGCGCGAGGTGCGCGAGATCCGTGGGCTGCTCGTCGCCCACCGCATCGTCCTCCTGTACTCGCCGTCCGGAGCCGGCAAGACGTCGCTCGTCGAGGCGAGCGGTGGTCTCCGGGAGCAGTTGACGAAGCGCGGCTTCGTCATCCCTCGCGTGATCCGCGTCGGCTACCAGACCGACGAATCCGCCGGTGACGGCATCAACCGGTACTCGGCGAGCGTGATCAAGTCGCTGGCGAGCGATCGCGTGATCGCGCGGACAGCAGCGGCCGCGTCCGTCGGGCCGGGGACGAAGTTGGTCGACTACCTCCCGCGGCTCGTCGACGAGTACCCGGACGACCGGTTGTGCGTCGTCTTCGACCAGTTCGAGGAGCTGTTCACCCTCGACGCGGCCGACCATGCGGACAAGTGGGCATTCCTCCAGGACCTGGGTCGCGCGCTCGACAACGTGGAGATCTGGGCGCTCTTCGCGATGCGCGAGGATTTCATCGCCGAGCTCGATCCGTTCCTGAGCGCGATTCCGACCGGTCTGCAGACCCGCTTCCGGCTCGGCCTGCTCGGCCCGAAGGCCGCAGAGGAGGCGGCGCTCGGGCCGTGCAACGACGTGCCGGGTGCGGCCGTCGAGTTCGATCCGGAGGCGGCGAAGCAGGTCGTCGCGGAGCTCCGCAAGGTCAACGTCGAGCGACGGGGCCAGAAGGTTCCAGCCGACGGGCCCAGTGTCGAGCCGCTCCAGTTGCAGCTGGTGTGCCGGCGGCTCTGGTCGAGGGCGATCGAGTCCGGGAAGGGGACGATCAGTCCGGCGGATCTCCAGCGCGGCGGTGTCGATGACGCGCTCGAGGCCTACTACCGCGAGCAGATCGACGCGACGGTCGGCGACAAACACGCCGATGTCGGCGAGCGCAAGCTCCGTGCGTGGTTCGGCGGCGAGCTCATCACCGAAGACGGCTTCCGCAAGCAGGTGCGCAAGGGGCCGGGCAACAGCGAGGTCGTGTTGCAGCGGCTCCGGGACGCCTACCTGATCAGAGCCGATCCCGGCCGCGGCCTCGATTGGTACGAGCTGACGCACGACCGATTCGTCGATCCGATCCGCAAGTCCAACCGCGAGTTCGAACGGCAACGGGTCGCACGGTGGAGGAAGGCTGCCGCGATCGTCGCCGGGATCGTGCTGCTGGTCGCCATCGCCTTCGCGTTCTCGGCCTCGGGCGGCGGGGGGGTCGGCGAGCCTGTCAGCGACCAGGATCGACTCGCTCCCGGCAGACATCACGGTGGAGGAGGGAGACGAACCGTTCCGGCGGTTCCGATTCGAACCAGCCGCAGGCGACGTCGTCGAGATGACGCTCACCTACGGCGGTGGGGACGGGGTCAAGGCGGACCTGCAGCTGTACAGCGTCACGTCCGCCGGCAACGGTGAGGAACTCGGCGAGCTCATCAGCAACGCGTCGCTCGTCCCGGCTCCGAAGGTCGCGGATGCGGAGGGAGCCGACGAGACCGGCGGCGCAGGTCGGAGCGCGGTGATCCGCCACACGGCGATCGAAGCCGGCCCGCTCGTCGTCGGCGTGACCCCGACGAACAGCGGCGTCACCTACCGGCTCGAGATCAGGACGATCGAGTCCCGGTCGACCGAGCTCACCGTCGGTGGGAGCGCAGCGGGCATCGTCGAGCACGCAGGGGATGCCTCGACCTACTCGGTCGCCAGCGAGACGGATCAACTCGTCGCCGTGGAGGTCAGGCCGGCCGACGAGGCGTTCGATCCGGTCCTCGAGTTCTCCGGCGGCTCGGACGGATCGTCCGACATCGTGGACCAGGGGGCGGGAGGCGGGGCCGAATCGCTGACGGTCGACCTCGAAGCCGGCGTTCGGTACACGATCGCCGTCTCCGGCTACGAGAACAGCACCGGCCGCTACGAGATCGAGGTCGCACCGCTCGACGCCGGGGAGATCAGCAGGATCGACCAGCCGGACGATGTCACCCGACACGTGCTGGTCGGCGTGGCGGGTGAGGGGTTCAGGGTGGAGGTGTTCCCGCTCGACGATTTCGATCCCGTGGTTTCCATGTTCGACGGTCTCGACGAGATCGCCGGCGCGGACAGTTCAGGCTCGGGTCAGCCCGAGACGCTGCTCACGACACTCCCCGCGGACGGCGAGTTCACGATCGCCGTCTCCGGTTACGAGGGATCGACGGGCGAGTACCTCATCTCGATCGACCCGGTGCGGCTCGTGCCGCTCGCGGTCGGCGATTCGGCGCGCGGTGAGATCGTCGGGCCCGAGGAGTCCGTGTACCACGTGCTGTCGGGCACGACCGACGGGGTGGGCGTCGTCGAGGTCGTCCCGCTCGCAGACTTCGACGCCGTGCTCGGGGTGATGACGCCGTTCGGACCGTTCGTCGTCGATGACGGCGGACCGGGCGAAGCCGAGAGTTTCGACTTCGCCGAACTGGCCGCGCTCGACGACTTCGAATCCGATCCTGGGTTGCTCGAGATCCTGTGGGCCGACCGAGCCTCGTTCGTGGTCGTCTCCGGCTTCGACGGTTCGACCGGCGCGTACGAGGTCAGCGCCGCCGGGCCCGGTTGACCTCGCGCGGCCTCGTGCCTCGACGTGGTTCGTCGTCGGTCGGCCCGATCGTGAGCAAGACGACGGTGGCGAGCGTCATGTCGGTGGCTGGCCGATTCCGACGTCGCGCGCGGCAGCGATCGCTTGTGCGCGATCGGCCACCTGAAGCTCGGTGAAGATGTTCGACACGTAGTTGCGCACCGTCCGCTCGCTGAGGAACAACCTTCCGGCGACCATCGCGTTGCGCCTACCGCGCGCCAGGAGTTCCAGTACTTCGTGCTCGCGTTCGGTCAGCTGTGGGAAGGGATCGGGCGCGGGGCGGTCGGGCTGCCTGAAAGCCGTCCACGTCAACTGCTCTGCGGCAGCACGCGACTCGTCACTGGCCCGGTCGCACAGCTCGAAGGTGGGTGGCACCTCACGTTGCTCGTCGGTGATGACACCCCGTGACGGCGCTGCGGAGCCCTCGGGCGGCTCGTTGATGGTCCACTCGCCCTCGAAAACCCGGATTCGATGCCCATCGGGTTCGGCGGTCGCCGGACATGTCGCATCGTTGCCGCGCCCGCTCCCGTCGGAGTGTGCATGCCGTCAGGCGCCGCGTGGGACGAGATCAGCGGCCGAACCGAGGTGGGCGGCCCGGCGCGGTTTCGGAGCGGTCGCGTCAATCGGCTTCGCTCACCGCCGGGCGCCCGGGCCCGGCGTGCCTCGGTACGCCGGGATGATCGGCCGGGTACGGCACCAGTTGCGCGTCGTAGCGACTCCAGACGTCGCGCAACTCGGCAACGACGTCGGGGTGGTGACGCGCGATGTCGGCCGCCTCGCGACCGTCGACGGTCACGTCGAAGAGCAGCTCGTAGCGGCCGGGGTGGCGAGGCCAGTTGCCGAGAATCGCTCGGTCCCGACCGTCCCGGAGGTACTTGAACCTCCCGCGGCGCACCGCTCCCTGGCTCGAGATGCGCCACAGCAAGTCGTGTTCGGGATAGGGGGCGCCGTCGACGAGCCACGGGAGCAGATTCACGCCATCGAGCGGCCACTCGGGGTGAGCATCCACGCCGGCGGCGGCGAGCAGGGTTGCGGTCCAGTCCATCGTGATCGACGGCCGATCCGTTCGTTGGGCCCCAGCGACAGCTCCGGGCCAGCGCAGGATGAACGGCACGCGAATGCCGCCCTCGGTCAGATCGCCCTTCTCGCCCACGAACGGCCAGTTGTTCGACCAACGTTCCCCGCCGTTGTCGGAGGAGAACACCACGATCGTGTTGTCGGCCTTGCCGGCGGTCTCGAGCGCGTCGAGCACCACGCCGACGCCATCGTCCATCGCCTCGACCAGTTCGCCGTACTTCGCCAACGAGCCGCCGTCCTTGTGCAACAGCGGGAACGGGACCATGCCCTCTTCGTAGTCGGACCGGATCCGGGCCCCGACGTCGGCGTCTCCCCGACCCTCCCACGGCCAGTGCGGGGCGGTGTAGTTGAGCTGCACGTAGAACGGACGGTCACGCCGGCTCGCCACGAACTCGGCCGTCTTCTCGGAGATGATGTCGGTGTAGTAGCCGGTCATCTCCACGGGCGTCTCGCCCTCCCAGAGGTCGGGCTCGCCGAGCGTGCCGATGTGCTCGAAGTAGTCCATCGCTCCGTCGAGGTTCCCGAAGAACGTGTCGAAACCGATCCGGAGTGGGCTGTGCCACGGCAACCAACCACAGTGCCACTTGCCGAACATCGCGGTGTCGTAGCCCGAGTCGCGAAGCAACGACGGCAAGGTCGGGTGACCGGCCGGAATCCCGTTGGTCTCGGAGCGAGTGCGCAGCGGCTCCTCGATACCGGCCTCGAGGCGCCCGGGATGGCGGCCCGTGTAGAGCGACAATCGAGTGAGTGAACACCACGGCGAACCCGAGTACCCGTGGGTGAATCGCACACCTCCCGCCGCCAGGCGGTCGAGGTTCGGGGTTCTGATCGCGTCGGATCCGTAGCAGCTCAGGTCGGCCCAACCCAGGTCGTCCGCCAGGATGAACAAGATGTTCGGTGGCTCGGTGCGGCCGTTCGCGTTGCTGACGAAGTCGGACTCGACGGTGGTCATGACCGACATTAACCCGAGGCGGTCGTTTCAGATCGCCGTTCGACGGGTGGTCCGTGACGGCGCCCGTGCGGGGACGCACTCACCGCCGGTCGACGAACGACCGGGCGACGCAGATCTGGGAGGATGGATCGATGACCGATCACGCGTTGCGGCCGAACACCACGATCGTCATCGCCGAGTCGGTCTGGGGGGCGATCCACACGCGGCTGTCGGACGCTCGCAGCGATCCCAACGACTTGGAGGAGGCGGTCCGCGCCGACGGCAAGGGCTTCCACCTGAAGGATGACTGGTACAACGGCATCAACGACGCGTTCATGCTCGACGTGCGCGCAGCCGAGTCGTCCGGCGACGATGCGATCGCCGATGCGGTCTGGGCGCGGCGGACCCGCGAGCGTGTGGTCGAGATGGTCGAGACCGAATTGGCGGGCGAGCGAACGGACCACGATGGCCGGCCCGTCGATCCGGCGGGGCACTTCTGGCCGTCGGCCACGCTCTTCGAGGCATACACCGGCCTCGGACGAGCGTCGGAGGTGGCAGCGCTCGAGGCGGAGGCGGAGACGTCCGCACCCGAATCCTGGATGGTGGAGACTCTCAACGGTCAACTCGCCGCACTCGCGCGACTCCACGCGTCCGCTGACGGGGCATGAACGAGCGGATGCCCCGCACAGCGAGCGACGCTGCCGGTCACGGCGGTGACCCCGCCGCTGCGGTCCGTCCGCAGTTGCTGCGAACCACATGGCTGTCGGGCGCGACAGGAGGAGTGTGGGGACGAGTCGCCGGAGGGACAGCGGTGTGATCTTTGTGACTTCTCGAACGAGCGTGGCGCGATGACGTTGGAGCGTTACCCCGACGGCCGGTGGTGGCCGAACGATCATCGGGTCAGTACCCGGTTTCCGTTGATGTGTCGCGGCAACACCGGTGAGGTCTATCCGAACGTCGTGGCTCCGCTCACGGGTTCGATCATGAACGAACCGTTCGCGCGGGGGATGCGCAGCGCTCTCGTGCAACTCGGCTTCGCCACCAGCGAACAGGTCGCAGACTTCGACGGCAAGACGACGGCGATGACCGCGAGCTTCGCCGGGTATCTGTACGGAAACGTGTCACTGGCGCGCAGCGTCGTCGCGCGGACCCCGGGGCTGACGGTCATCGATGTCGATCGGCAACTGTTCGGCCTCAGTGATGCGCCGCCGCACCGTCGAGGTCGTGGCGATCACAGCATGCGTGCAGCCCTCCGAGCTGCGTCCTCGCTCGGGAGCGGGATGTTGCGGCCGAACGACCGCAGGCTCGTCGACTGTCGGGCGCTCGTCGACGCCTTCGTCGACGCCGCACCGGACCCGGCGTCGGCTTCCACGTCGCGGCTGCTCGATCTCGTGCACAGCGCCGACGACTGTCTGGAGCGGTTGATGCACGACTTGCTGACGGCCGGCTCGCTGGCAGGAATGAGCCGCTCGATGCTGGAGCGACTGGTCGCGGATCTCGGCGACGACGACCTCGTGAATCGGCTCACATCGGGGCTCGGCACGATCGAGTCCGCCGAGCCGCCGGCGGATCTGTGGCGACTCGGGCGACTCGTCGCATCGTCGCCCGAGCTCACAGCCGCGTGCGATGCCGGACCCGAGGACCTGCTCGATCGTCTGGCGTCGATGTCGTCTCCGGCCGCTGACGAGTTCCTGGCCGAGTTCGCCGTGTTCGAGCGACGCCACGGGGCGCGGGGTCCGGACGAGTGGGAACTGCGTTCGGCGACGTGGGGGACCGATCCGTCGATCGCGTTGAACACGATCGATCGGCTCCGCCTCGCTCCCGTCGATCGTGATCCGATCGCCGTCGGCGCGGCGCTGGCCGCGGATCGGGGCCGACGCAGTGTCGAAACCAGGGCACGGCTTCCACGCCTGAAGCGTCGCGGGTTCGATCTCGCGATGCGGGGTGTCGCGACCCATGAGGCGCAACGCGAGGGCATCAAGGCAGCGTTCGTCCGTCTGCTCCATCCGGTGCGACTCTCGCTGGCAGAACTCGCGCGACGATCCGACTACTCGCACGACGATGCGTTCCTGCTGACACTCGACGAGTTGACCGACGCACTGGTCGACCCCGAACCGTTCCGCGACGTCGTCGCCGAGCGCCGGGTACGCCACGACTACCTGCAGGCCCGCGTCCCGCCGTTCTGGTTCGAGGGCGAGATCCCGGACCCGGCGACCTGGCAGCTGCGCAGTGAACTCCGGCGTCCCGACTCCTCCGGCCGCGAGTTGAGCGGAATCGGGGTCTGCTCGGGGAGCGCCACCGGAACCGCCCGCATCGTCACCGATCCGGCCGAGCCGGGCGACCTCCAGCCCGGCGACATCCTCGTGGCCCCGATCACCGACCCCGCCTGGACCCCGCTGTTCCTCGCGGTCGCGGGCGTGGTGGTCGACGTCGGGGCGCACCTGAGCCACGCGGCGATCGTGGCGCGCGAACTCGGCATCCCTGCGGTCGTCAGCGCAACCGGCGCATCGTCGACGATCCCGGACGGTGCCCGCATCACCGTCGACGGCTCACGTGGCATCGTGATCGTCCACGAGGCGTGTCGACCATGACGCACCGGACCTCGTCGGTGGGGATGGACACGCTCGAGCCATCCGACGCCGACCGAGAGTCACCATCGAGCGATGCCGACGTGCTGCCGGTCGACATGCTCGGTGCGGGAGTCGTCGCGACGGGGGAGTGGTGATGGCTCGTTCGGTGCTGCGTGTCGCTGATCAGGTAGCCGGGATCTTCCCCGATCGATGTGTTCTGTCCGGAACCGAGACCACCCACGCGGTGCGGCTCACGGCTTTGCGATGGGGCGGCCCGCGGTGGATGCTCGGCATTCCGGGATTCGCGGCCGTGGTCGGTTTCCTCCCCGGGCGCGAGCGCCACGCGGTCGCGTTGCCGGTCAGCGTTCGGGTGTGGAAGGTGTGGCGCCTCCGCAACTCGATCGCGTCGTCGGCCGCGATGGCCGCCGTCACCTTCGCCGCGATCGGGCTGCTCACCGGGGTGGTCGGGCTCGTCCTGTTCGGCATGTCGGTACTCGTGGTTGCCGGGATGTATCGGACACGCGCCCACCACAACTACTGGGTGACCTGCCGCTTCTCTCCCGTTGACGGCACGATCGTGGTCGAACCGACGCACCGGCGCTTCGACGAGGCAGCGCGTGATCTGTTCGTCAGGTCGCTCCGTTGACCTCGCCGGTGGGGTCCGGAGGTTCGCCGCGCGGCCCGCGCCGACCGAAGGCCGTCATGATGCTGCCGTACACCCTCGGTGTCCGCCCTGGTCGAGGCCGCCCGGTACGGCGACGCAGCCCCCGGCGCCGCATGGCGGGACGGGACCGCGATGTCGCCAACCTCAGGCAACTCCTCCGCCGGTCTCTCCCGGCCGACTCACGGTGATCATCCGGACGAACCATCACGGCGGGGTCGACCCCGCCGTCATGTTTCGGTGAGCAGTCCGGCGCGCCGCAGGCGATCGACTGCCTCGGCTCGCGAGTTGGTGTCGAGTTTGCGGTAGATCGCCGCCGCATGACTCTTCACTGTGTTTCGCGACACGTACAGCCGAGCCGCGATGTCGGCGGCGGAGGGAGCCGGTACGCAGCCGACGGGCACCGTGCCGTCCACACCGGGCGACGAGATGCGACCGTGGTTGGCTACGGTGCTCCACATGACCGCTCCGGACCTCGCCGACGTCGCGATGAAGACGTACCTCTACGGATACCCGCTCGTCTACAACCTTGCCGAGACCCAGAGGCTGATCGACGGCTCGACGACGATCGTGCCCGATGCCCGCGCGAATCGGTTCGCTGCCGCCCGCGAACTCCTCGGGCCCGACGCGACCTTCGTCAGCCCCAACAACGACACGTGCTATCTCGTCGCCGGGTGCGATCTCCGCCATGGCCCGTTGCTGCTCTCGGTGCCGGACACTCGCGACCGTTACTACGTGTTGCAGTTCGTGGATGCGTGGTCGGAGAACTTCGCCTACGTCGGTCGCCGCGCCACCGGCACCACTGCGCAGACGTTCGTGCTGGCGCCGGCGGGGTACGACGGCGTCGTACCGGAGGGGGCGACGTTGATCGAGGTTCCATCGTCGATCTTCGCGATCGTCGGCCGGATCCAGGTCGACGGCGACGACGATCTGCCCGCCGTTCATGCACTCCAGGACCGCTTCTCGCTGGGTCCGCTGGACGGCTCCGCGTCGGACGACGACGAGGTCGGCGTGCCCGCCGTGCAGGACGGCGTCTCCGACGATCTGCTCTGGTGGGAGCAACTCCGGGTGTCCCTCGCTGCGTTTCCGCCACCCCCGGCCGATGCCGAATTTCTCGAGTCTGCCGAACTCCTCGGCCTCACCGAGGCGTCGTCGCCTTTCATCGACCCGGACCCGGCGCTCGCGGCCGCGCTCGTCGAGGGGCGCCGACGTGGCGAAGCGACTCTCGAGCAACTGAGCAGGACCTCGCTGAAGATGGTCGACGGTTGGAGCAGCGCGATGCACGCCTTCGACTACAACCTCGATCACCACGGCATCGGAACCATCGATGCCCCCGACTGGAAGATCGCGGACCGCACCACGGCCTACGTGACTCGCGCGGTCGCCGCCCGACTCGGGCTGTGGGGAAACCACGGATACGAGGCCAGGTATGACGTGTTGTGGCAAGACGAGAACGGCGATGAACTCGACGGGAACAACGCGTACGAACTGACGCTCGATCCGCCGCCGCAGGTGGATGCGTTCTGGTCGCTCACGATGTACGACGAACCGGACTACTACCTCGTGGCGAACGAGATCGATCGCTACTCGATCGGCGATCGTACGCCCGGTCTCGAGCTGGGTCCGAACGGCGCGGTCACGATCCTGATGCAGGGATCCAAGCCGTCAGAGGAACACCTCGCCAACTGGCTCCCTGCCCCGTCCGGCAAGTTCCGACCGATCCTGCGAAGCTACCAGCCGACCGGTCCGATGCTCAGCGGCGAGTACGTGCTCCCTCCGGTCCGCAAGCTCGCCAAGCCGCGCTGACGCAGGCCTTGCGCCGGCACTCACATCGATCGGTGGCGGATTCGGTGGCGTGCGCTGCCACCCTCGTCATCGCTTCTCGGGAGCCGGTGGCAACAGCAGGTCGGCGCCGACGAGGAAGCAGACGGCTCCGATGAAGGTGCCGGTGTTGACGATCGTGATGTTGATCGCCTCCCCCGTGGTCTCGAGGGTGAACGCGGCGAGCGCAGAGGCCATGAAGGCGATCGATCCGCCGTAGTTGAGCAGTGAACTCCACCAGTTCGGGTCGTCGGTGTCGGTGCACCACAGTCGGCCGCACGTGTTGGTCCAGTACAGATGGCTGGCGACGAGAAACGCGGTGCATCCGAAGAAGTCGGGCGCCCACACGAGGCGGTTGGTCTCTTCGACCGTGAACGTCTGCACCATCGCCAGGATCGTGTTGACGTTGAACAGCAGCGTGCCGATCAGCTGGATGAACGCAGCCCACCACGACGTCGTGCGCGGCGACCACGCCCAGCGTCTGGCCGGTGCAGCGCTCCCGCTGTCGTCGTTGATCACCTGGACGAAGGCCAGGTACCCCGCGGTGGTGAAGAACAACGACCCGATCACGAACGTGATACCGACGATCCGCCCGTCGAGGAGTTGGGAATAGGGCGGGAACGATCCGAGCGCGAACAGGAACGATCCGACGATGAACAGGACGGCGATGCGCCAACCGAGATCGTGGGGGTTCCACCCGAGTCGTCGCCGCCAGCGCATCAGCGCCCCGTCCGTTGCGGTGGTGTCACGTGTGGCTGAAGCCGGAGGCCGGGGCCGGTTGCGCCGGCGGGAACGCCTCGAGGTGAGCGACCGACTTCGCGAGTTCTGCGAGGAGCATGTCGGCGAGGTCCATGCCGAAGCCTTCGCGGACGACGATCCGAATGACGGCGACCTCCTCGGCGTCAGCGGGCATCGTGTACGCCGGCACCTGCCAGCCGCCGCTGCGCATCCGGTCCGACACGTGGAAGACCGTGTATTTCGAGGGGTCCTTGACCTTGAACGACAGAACGGGGATCGCAGAGCCGTCGCTGACCACTTCGAAGGGCCCCATCTCTGCGATCTTCGACGACATGTGCATCGCGGCGTCGCGCAGCGATTCCATGATGCGGCGGTAGCCGTCGCGACCGAGACGCACGAAGTTGTAGTACTGCCCGACGATCTGGTTGCCCGGGCGTGAGAAGTTGAGGGTGAACGTCGGCATGTCCCCGCCGAGATAGTTCACGTGGAAGACGAGGTCCTCGGGCAGCTCCTCGGCGGACCGCCACACGACGAATCCGATCCCGGGGTAGGTCAGACCGTACTTGTGCCCCGACACGTTGATCGACTTGACCTGCGGGAGTCGGAAGTCCCATTCGAGTTCGGGGTGCAGGAAGGGGGCGACGAACCCGCCCGACGCCGCGTCGACGTGGATCGGGATGTCGGTACCGTGCTCGCTGTTGTACGCGACGACGCGATCGTGGATCTCGCCGATCGGCTCGAACTCCCCGGTGTACGTGGTGCCGAGGATCGGGATCACGCCGATCGTGTTCTCGTCGACCTTCTCCATCACGTCGTCGGCGGCGACGGTGAAGCGATCGCGAGTGACGGGCACGTAGCGGGGCTCGACGTCCCAGTAGCGACAGAACTTCTCCCACACGACCTGGACGTTCGAACCCATGACCATGTTCGGCTTGTCGGTGGGCAGTCCGGCGGCCTCGCGTTGTTGCCGCCACTTCCATTTCATCGCGAGCCCACCGAGCATGACGGCTTCGCTCGAGCCGATCGTCGACACCCCGATCGCGTCGCCCTCGGCCGGCGCATGGAACAGATCGGCGACGATGTTCACGCAGCGACGTTCGATCTCCGCGGTCTGCGGATACTCGTCCTTGTCGATCATGTTCTTGTCGAACGTCTCGGCCATCAACTTCTCGGCCTCGGGCTCCATCCACGTCGTCACGAACGTCGCCATGTTCAACCGCGAGCTGCCATCGAGCAGCAACTCGTCGTGGATCATGCGATACACGGCTCCGGGCAACGACTCGTCGTCGGGCATCCGGTTCTTCGGGATCGGCGCATGGGCGAAACGTCCTGCGTATGCGGGATCGAGCGCATCATCGTTGGAAACGTGCCTGTGGACCATGTCGAGAACTCCTCGGCGTCGGGATCGGATCGGATGTCGAGGCGACGGTCAGTTGGCGAGCAGCTTCGCCTTCTGGGCTTCGAACTCGGCATCGGTGATCGCGCCCTGGCTCCTCAGATCGGCCAGCTGGCTCAATTCGGACGCCACGCCGCCGGTCCCGGCGGTCTCGCGGACGTAGGTCTGGAAGGCCTGCTCGCTCTGCTGAGCGTCGGCGACGTCGCGCTGTGTCATCGCGTCGCCATGGGCGATGAGGTACACGAACACGCCGAGGAACGGCACGATGATCACGAAGATCGACCAGATGGCCTTCGCGAACCCGCCCATGTCCGAGCGGAAGATGTCGGCGAACACCCGGAACAGCAGCATGATCCAGGCGAAGAACAGGAAGAACAGGAGCATGCTCCAGAAGAGACCGAGGATGGGGTAGTCGTATGCAAGCATGGAGTGTCTCCTTGAGAAGGTGTGTGTGTTGGTGCCGAAGTCTGTCAGGTTCGGGAGGGGACGCTGAATTGACGTCGAGAGGAAGGTAACGCCGACCATGCACGGCCCACATCGCCCACATCGGATGAATTGCAACGCAGGATCGCCCGACGGGGGCGTCGAGGGACTCTCGAATCACCCGATCTGGGCGAGGTCGACGAGTCGGAACACGCGTACGTTCAACAGCTTGAATCACCGGGAGCCGGCGCGCATGGGGGAGACCGTGAGTACGACGCATCGAGGTCAGCGGGGCCCGTCGTGAGTGCCGCAACTCCCGTGCAGTCGGAGCACCGGCGCGGGCGCTGGGTCACGCTGCTCCAGGGCATCCTTCCCTATCGACGCAGCCTGCTGATGCAGGACATCGTGGCAGGGATCACGCTCGCGGCGCTCGCGATCCCCGAGGTCATGGGGTACACACAGATCGCGGGAACACCGGTCATCACCGGGCTGTACACGATCCTGATCCCGGCGATCGCGTTCGCCGTGTTCGGCTCGTCGCGCCACCTCGTCGTGGGAGGGGATTCCGCAACCGCCGCGATCCTGTACGCCGGAATCGCCGGGCTCGGCGTGTCGGGTCTGCAACCGAACTCCTCGGAGTGGGTGGCCTACGCGAGCCTGGCTGCGCTGATCACCGGAGGCCTGCTGTTGCTCGCTCGGCTGGCGCGGCTCGGGTTTCTCGCCGACTTCATCTCGCGCACCGTTCTGATCGGATTCCTGACCGGTGTCGGAATCCAGGTTGCACTCGGTCAGTTCGACGGGATGCTCGGCGTCCCGGCCCCCGACGTCGAGATCGACCACGTCGCCGGCACGGTGCTCAAGTTCTGGGACACGCTCGGGGAGATTCCCGACGCGTCGCTCACCACGGTCGGGGTCTCGGTCGGTGTGATCGGGACGCTGCTGGTGTTCGAGCGCTGGATCAAGGCGATCCCGGGCGGACTCGTGGCCGTCGTGGGTGCGATCGCGATCAGTTGGGGCTTCGATCTCGAATCGCACGGGGTCTCGGTGCTCGGCTCGGTGCCGAGCGGGCTTCCGTCCGTCGGCCTGCCGAGCGGGGTCGGCTGGAGCGAAGTCGTGCCACTCCTCGCGACCTCGGCGTCGATGGTGCTCGTGATCCTCGCGCAGAGCGCGGCGACGTCGCGCGCCTACGCCATCAAGTACCAGGATCACTTCGTCGAGAACAACGATCTGGTCGGGCTCAGCGTCGCGAACGTGGCTGCCGGGTTCAGCGGCACGTTTCCGGTGAACGGCAGCCCGACCAAGACGGAGATGGCCGACGAGGCCCACAGCAAGACGCAGGTCGCGATGCTGTCGATGGCGATCACCGTCGGGATCGTGCTGCTGTTCCTCACGAAGCCGTTGCAGTACATGCCGAATGCGGTGCTCTCGGCGGTCGTCTTCCTCATCGGGGTCAAGCTCGTCAAGATCGCGGGAATGAACGAGATTCGCCGCCTGCGTCTCGACGAGTTCGTCATCGCGTCGGTCACAGCGGTCGTCGTCGTCGTGATCGGCGTCGAGCAGGGGATCGTTCTGGCGATCATCCTGTCCCTGCTCGAGCACGTCCGGCGCCACTACGACGCGCCGGACGCTGTCCTCACACGCGACGATCAGGGAAGCGTCATCGAAGTCCCCGCGTCGCCGGGCACGCGGGTCGAGCCCGGGCTCGTCGTGTACCGATTCGGCGTCGGTCTCTTCTACGCCAATTCGACGCGGTTCACCGGGGAGGTGCTCGCCCTCGTCGATGTTCCCGAGCCGCCTCGGTGGTTCGTTCTGCTGGCCGATGCGATGGACGACGTGGACTTCACCGGTGGCAAGACACTGCTCGAACTCGCCGGACAACTCGCGGACCGCAATGTCGTCTTCTGCGTCGCCTCCGCCGAACGGCTGATGCCCGAACTCGAGCGATTCGGAGTCCTGGACGCCATCGGGGCCGAGCATGTCTTCGCGTCGGTCGACGAGGCCATCGCAGCGTTCCATGCCGTGCCGTCGCAGGGCGAGGACTAGGGATCCCCGAACCATCGGGGCCCTGCCTCTACGATCCGGGAATCCTTCCTCGTGTCGGCCGAGCGACGGTGCCCTGATGAGATTCATGCGACGCTTTTCGAACGCTTCCAGGCCAACCCCGCGTCAGCGAGGTACGCCATCGCGGCGATCACGAGCGTGACGATCGCGGTGGTCCTGGTGGGCGCGCTGTTGATGTGGGCGTTCGACCGCGACAACTACCCGTCCTACGGCGAGGCCGTGTGGTTCACCCTGCAGACCGTGACCACGGTGGGCTATGGCGACACGACGCCGACCAGTACGGTCGGGCGATCCGTGGCGGGAGTCGTGATGCTCGCCGGGATCGGGCTGATCACCGTCGTGACCGCCGCGGTCACCTCCTTGTTCATCGAGGCAGCACGTGTCCGGATGGCGCAGTCCCAAGCCGAAGCGGCTGCCCGCGAACCGAGCCCATTCGCCCGCTTGGAAGGGTCGCTCGCGGAGATCGTCGAGCGTCTCGAGCGTATCGAATCGCGGAACGACGCGAACGATGGTGGGCCGGCCGCTCATGACCAGTCTCGGAAGTGACGTTGAGCGGGCCGGCCCCGACGTCCCCCTGTCCGATCTCGGAGCAGGGCGCCTGACCACACGTGCCTTCGCCGTCGCCTCGCGTCCGCCACGGGTCCGACGCCCGACCGACGTGGTGCTGCTGGTGCTGTCGCTCGTCGTCATCGCCGTCACGGCGTGGGGGGTCGGGAGTACCGGCGACTTCGAGAAGGCGTTGTCCGACTGGCTGGCCACGCTCACCGGGCTGTTCGACTTCCTGTGGAGTGCGGCGTTCGACCTCGCCCAGTTGTCGGTCGTCGTCATCGCTGTTCTGGCGGTGGCGCGGGGCCGCTGGACGCTGCTGCGCGATTGGGCGGTCAGCCTCGTGCTCACCGCGGCCGGTGTGCTTTTCGTCGGATGGGCCGTCGACGGTTCGATCCCGACGCTGTCCGACAGCATCGGGTCCGCAGACGGATCGGCAGGCTTCCCGTCGTTTGCGCTCGCGGCCAGTGCCGCCGCGATCACCGTCGCCAATCCGTACCTCGTCAGTCCGCTCCGCAAGTGCGGTCGCTGGCTGATCGGCATCGCCTGGATCTCGGCGCTCGCGCTCGGCACCGCCGTGGCCGGTGCGGCGTTGTGTGCCGTCGCTATCGGCTGGGCCGCGGGTGCGCTGGTCCACCTCGCCTTCGGGTCGCCCGACGGGACACCGTCGCTGCACGATCTCGGCGAATCGCTGCGATCGATCGGCGTCGATGCCACGCCCGGGAACGTGGAGGTCCGCCACGGTGTGACGTTCGCGCGGGCGAGGACCCCCGACGATCGCGAGCTCGACGTCCAGGTCCACGGCCGCGATTCGTGGGACAGTCAGTTCTTCGTCAAGATCTGGCGCCTCGTGTTCTACCGATCGGGTGGCCGCAACGTCACCGTCAATCGACGACACCAGATCGAACACCAGGCGTATCTGACCCTGTTCGCCGAGCGGGAAGGCGCATCGGTGACACCGTTCGTCGCGGCGGCGATGGACAGCCGAGGCGACGCTTTGTTCGTCTCGGAGCGGAAGGGTTCCGGGCTGGGTCGAGACGACGAGGAGATCGGTGACGCGGTGTTGGCCGACGCCTGGCGTTCACTCGGGCGACTTCACGATGCCGGAATTCGCCATGGTGGGATCACTCCGGACAATCTTCAGGTTGCCGGCGGACGCGTGTTCCTCGGCAACTTCGATCGGGCCACGATCGACTGGGGCGACACGTCGCGTCGACTCGATGAAGCACAGCTCCTGACGTCGACCGCCGTGGCCGTCGGTTCCGACCGGGCCGTGGCCGCGGCCGTCGACGCGCTCGGCGTCGAACAGCTCACGGAGACGACCACGTTCGTGCAACCAGCAGCGATGCTGCCCGACCTGCGGAAACGGGCAGACGCCGCTGACCTCGACATCGACGATCTCCGCAAGGCCACCGTCACCGAGGTCGGCGCCGAGGAGCAGGAGCTCCAGACGCTTCGACGGATATCGCTCGGCAACGTGGTGATGCTGGTCCTGCTCGTCGTCGTCGCGTACGCGGTCATCGGTGCGATCCAGAGCGTTGGTCTCGCTTCGATCGTGGATGCGATCGCCGGAGCCAGTTTCGCCGTTCTCCTCCTCGCTTTCGTGCTCGGTCAGATCCCGCGAGTCGCCAGTGCCTTCGCCGTGTCGCGAGCAGCGCCACTTCCGATACCGCTCGCGCGGCTGACCCTGCTCGAATTCGCCATCACGTTCGTGAACCTCGCGATTCCCTCCACCGCGGCCCGTGTCGCCGTCAACATCCGGTTCTTCCAACGCAACGGGCTCGACCGAACGACCGCGATCGGCGTCGCGGGGCTCGACAGCGTCGGCGGCTTCGTCGCTCAGATCAGCCTGATGCTCGCGATCGTCGGACTCGGTCTCGGAAGCCTGGACATGAACATCAGCGCGAACGCGCCGAGCCTGGACGGCCAACTCGTACTGCTCGCGGTGCTTGCCGTCGTCGTCGGAATCGCCGTGGTGGCCCTCGTGCCGAAGTTCCGCGATCCCGTCGTGTCGGTGGCGAGGACCACGTGGGCCAGGATCGGTCCTCTGCTCAAGTCGCCGCGGCGCCTGATCTCCGTCGTTCTCGCCAACGTGCTCGTGCAGCTGCTCTTCTCGCTGGCGATGTACACGGTCTTGCGAGCGTTCGGCCAGGACGTGGGGTTTGCCGACGTCGTGCTCGTCAACGAGGCCGTCGCGCTGTTCGCCGGCCTGATGCCCGTGCCGGGTGGTGTCGGGGTGACGGAGGCGGCGCTGGCTGCGGGATTCGGCGCGATCGGCGTCGACAGTTCGACCGCCATGGCTGCCGCCATGTCGTATCGGATGATCACCTTCTACGCCCCACCATGCCTGGGGTACTTCGCCATGCGGTCGCTGCGGAAACAGCACCTGTTGTAGCTGCGGTCAGGCGCAGTGGTCACCCGATGTGGAGGATGATCGATGCCGCAGCGGTCCGTAGCGTGAAGCCGAGGCGTGGGGTCGACCGTCGCGCTTGCCCGCAGAGAGGAGACCGATGTGGCAGGAGAGCCCGCTGTCGCCGGGTTGGGAGGAGGCCCGACGGCCCCGACCACCGCGGAGGCGATCGGTGCACATCGCGCCGCGGGGGAGTCGTTCGCGGCCGGTGGCGTGTCGAGCTTCGTGCGGGCGGCGGGCGACGGGGATCCGATCATGCTGATGCACGGGCTGCCGTCGTCGTCGTGAACCGTCCGGCTGCCGGGCGCGACAAGAAGGCCATGGAGTCGAGAAGGTTCGATCCGCATCCCCGTCACGGGGCCGACGCCAACGAATCCGACGTGCGATGACAAGTCATCCCGACTTCGTCCCGCCCGGGCCGGGAGCCTGGCAGCGACTGGCCGACCACTTCCCGGGCGCGCTCACGCCCGAGTACCAGCTCCTCTACTCCGAGACGGCACCCCCCGCGATGGCTGCGAACTTCGAGAACTACGGAGTGCTGGCCGGCGGGCTGGACGTGGCGTACGTGCACGGTCACCTCTACGTCGCGCCCGTGCCGCTGGCCGGCCCACGCGAAATGACGCGAACGCCTCCCGCCGTCCTCGTCTGGCTGCTCGCTCGGATCCACCCGACGTTTCGCCGCAGGACCGCCGCGGCACGACGTACTCTGCACCGCCGTCCATGGCGCGACGTCGCGCACCGATGGTTCGACAGCGAACGCCACGAATGGCATCGCCGAGACGAGGCGGTCCAGGCCGTCGATCCCGCATCGATGACCATTCGCGACCTGTCGACCCACCTGGCGGACTGTCGCCGCCTCGTGACGGAGGGATACTCTCGGCACTTCGAACTGCACGGCGACGACCTGATCCCCGTGGGGCTGCTGATCGCCCGCTGTGAGGAATTGGGCATCGAGCCCGCGATCGCACTGGGTGCGCTCGGACCGTCGCACACCGACCCGTCGTCCGAAACGCCGCCGTGGCAACTCGTGACCGGCTACGACCTCGACGCACTGGCGTGGTGCGAGCTCGGGCACCGCCCGAGCCGGGTCGCGAGCGGTCGGGCACAGCCTGTCGACATGTCGGAGCCCTTCGGCGAGGAGCATCGAGGAGAGCTGCGTGATCTCGTGGATGACGCCCGCACTGCGACGTGGTTGCGCGACGACAACGGACTCCTCACGGGCGCGTGGCCGATGGGCCTGTTGCGGCGCGCCATGCTCGAAGCGGGTCGCCGGCTCGGGTTCGAGGATCCGACACTGGCGATCGAGATGACGGTCGATGAGCTCCGCGCAGCGTTGGGCGATTCGGATGACCTCGACGTGCCCGCCGTGGTCGATCGACGCCGGGAGCGCCTCCGTCTCTCCGCCCTCGACGCGCCGGTGAGACTCGGACCGAGTTTCCCCATCCCGAGACTGTCCGCTCTGCCGAGGGCCCTTGCACTGATGGCAGCTGCGCAACTGGCCGCAGCCGAGCACATGACCGGATTCGGCACCCATGCGGTCGGGGTCGGGGAACGTGCCTACACGGGTCGGGCTCTCGCCGTCGACGATCCGCTGACGGCGTTCGATCTCATGGTGCCAGGGGATGTCGTGGTCACGAGATTCACGAGCCCGTCCTGGAATGCCGTGCTCGTCGGAGCCGGAGCCCTCGTGACCACGACCGGCGGGCTCACCTGCCACGCTGCGACCATCGCGAGAGACCTCGGCATCCCAGCGGTGATCGGTGACGCAGCAGCGCTCGAGCGGATGTCCACGGGCGACGTCGTCGCGGTCGACCCGGTGAGCGCCACGGTGACCGTCATCAGCAGGGCGGACGCGGTGTCGTGATGGCGTTCGGACGCTCCCTCGACGGAGGGTGGCGGTCGTGTCCGCCTGCTCGACCGGCCGACGCCGACATGATCAGCGATCCTGGAAAGGGTGGTCGGACACCGCGCGTTTTCCGCGGACCCTACTCTTTGCAGATCGTGGAGGTGACGAACATGGCCACGGTGACGATAGGAGGTCGGTGATGCGGGTCTGGATCGATCAGGACCTGTGTACGGGCGCCGGGTTGTGCGTCGACAGGTGCCCGGATCTCTTCGTCGTGCTCGAGGACGGTCTCGGCTACGTCCACGATCGCGACGTCGTGTTCACCGAACCCGGCCAACTGAGCGTCGCGGTGCCGCCGCGCCACGACCGGGCGGCAGTCGATGCCGCTGAGCACTGCCCCGGTGAGTGCATCTACCTCGAAGCGGAGCCTCCTCCGGCAGTCCACGAGGATGAATCGGACATCGTCGACGCGGACATCGTCGACGATCCGACCTGAGGGTCGACGATGGCTCGGGTCGTGTTCCACTCGATGGCGCATCGCGGTGACGTCTTCCCGTACGTGCCCGTCGCGTCGGAGTTGTGCCGCCGAGGCCACGATGTCAGCTATGTCGTGCCGAGGGAGTTCCACCCGCTGTTCGCGTCCGAACCGTTTCGATGCGTCCACAGTGGAACCGATTTCTCGCCCGTCGCCCTCGACGAACATGGCCCGTTCATCGCCCGATGGGGGATGCCGTTCGGCGGCGCCGGATTGTTGCCGCTGTACTTCGGTCGCTTCACCGTCCCGCATCTCGCCGACCTGTTCGAAGCAGTCGACACCGAGTTGATCGATGCCGATCTCCTGGTGTCGCATCCGGCGGCGTCGATCGTCGGGGCGATGTCGTGTGAGCGGCGGCAGATCCCGTGGATCGTCGGCGATCTGTTCCCGATGCTCGTACCGACAACCACCGCTCCGCCGGCGGGGATGCCGGATCTCGGGCGATGGCCGAACCGGGCGTTGTGGCAACTCGGCCGATCGCGGCTCGTCGGCCCATTGATGAGCCGGCGGGGCTTCGTCGAGTTCCGCAAGACGCTGGGATTAGGCGCGAGCCGAACGTGGAGTGTCGTCGATGCGCGCCTGTCGCCCCATCTCAATCTGGGTCTCGCTTCTCCCCGCTACGTGGAATCGGCGGCGGACTGGCCGTCGAACTATCGGCTCGTCGGCTTCACCTCGTGGCGCGGACCGAACGACGGCCAACTGCCCGACGACGTTCAGGCCTTCCTCGGATCCGGAGAACCACCGGTCGTCGTCACGCTCGGGACAAGTGGGGCATCGGCGCGCCCGGAGGTCTTCGAGCACGTCGCCGGCGTGCTGGACGACCTGGGCGCTCGCGGCGTCTTCCTCACGTCGAACGCCGCGGTGACCGAGCGGGTTAGAGCCGCGGGCGTCGCCAAGCGCCACGGGGTCTGGCCGTTCGTCCCACTGGAACCTCTGCTGCGCCGGGCTCGCGGCCTCGTGCAGTCGGGAGCGCACGGCACGAACGCGCTGGCCCTCGAAGCCGGCAAGCCGTCGCTGATCGTGCCGTGCTTGTTCGACCAACTCTGGCATGCCCGACGCCAGCAAGCGCTCGGCACGGGAATTTGGATCCGCCGCGACCGCGACCTGGCTCGCGGCATGCGACGGCTCCTGACCGATGAAGCTCTCGACGGGCGGGCCCGAGAACTCGGAGCCGAGATCGCTGCCGAAGACGGCACCGCGGTCGCATGCGACGAAATCGAGGCATTTCTCCGCGGGAGCTGACCTCTCGGACGTCTCCGACACTTGCCCGCCGGCAGGCGATGCCACCGCCGCGAGACGGAGCGTCGCTCGCGGTCCGTGAGCGATCGATTTGCCGTCGGGCGTCTCGATCCCGGCGTGGCCGAGCACGCACAAGACCGAGGCATCCGTCGCCGCCCCGGTGACGTGCCGATCCCCGCCATCGACGCGGGTCCGGTGAGGGCCGCTCCACCCGTTGTGTACTTTGGACTTCGACATTCGACACACGGGGGTTTCGATGAGTGCCAGTTCGCGCAACTACACCAAGGCCATGTACGGCTTCGACGCGGTGATCCAGCGCGTCCCGGCGGATCGTTGGGATCGCGACTCGCCGTGCGAAGGCTGGTCTGCCCGCGATGTCGTGATCCACGCATGCGGTGTCATGCAGGCGGTCGAGGCCATGGCCAGAACCGGTGAGAACGTGCTGCCCGCGACTCCGGATCCGGTCGATGACGTCGTCGCGCTGTGGAACACCTCCCGGGACGAGCTGTCGGAGGCCCTTGATCGTCCGGGGGTGCTCGCGCAGGTCGGCAGCTACTGGTTCGGTGAAGGAACCATCGACGACATCTTGGCGTTCTCCGTGTGGGACCAGCTCGGACACTCGTGGGACGTCGCCGAGGCGGTCGGGCTCGACGCTCATGCGAGCGACGACGTCGCCGAAGCCTCGTTCGCGGTGATCTCGGCGAACGCCGACACGCTCCGCGGAATGGGACTCATGGGCGACCCCGTCGAGGTCCCGGCTGATGCTCCGGCGATGAACCGGTTCCTCGGGCTCATCGGGCGCGACCCGAGCGTCTGAGCGCTTCATCGCCCGGACCGATGGCGGAGTCCGCCTCGGGCCCCTCGATCGGTACGAATCCATGGGTATGTCGTGAGCAATGCGATTCGTGACCTGTATGATCTCCGCTACTGAAGGGGAGTACCCCTCGAGGCCAGTCGTCAGGACGTCCCGCAAGGGACCGGCGTGGCCAGTCCGAGCAATCGGGCGGGGAGACTTTCAGCAACGTCAATTCGTCGTGTGCTGAAAGGAAGCTCCCGTGTACAAGAACGGTCTGAAGACCTTCACCCTGCTGGCCGGTCTCGCCGGCTCCTTCATCTTGGTCGGTTCGATGCTGGGCGGGCCGACGGGCCTCGTGATCGGTGCCGTCCTCGGTTTCGGCCTCGTCGGTGGTTCGTACTGGTTCTCCGACCGACTCGCCGTCCGATCCGCACGAGCCGTCGAAGTCCCACCCGGCCAGCTGGAATGGTTGCGATCCGATCTGGCCGCGCTCGCCGAGCGTGCCGGGATGGCGACGCCACGGCTCTTCGTGTCGCCCGATGTCCAGCCGAATGCATTCGCCACCGGACGCAACGAACGCACCGCTGTGGTGTGCGTGACCGAAGGGCTGCTGGCCGTACTCGATCGCGACGAGGTGCGCGGGGTCGTGGCCCACGAGGTCGCGCACGTGCGACACCGCGACATTCTGATCGGGTCGATTGCCGCCGCAGTGGCGACGGGCATCTCGATGTTGGCCAACCTGGCGATGTTCGCGTCGATGTTCGGTGGGGGATCCGACGACGACGACGCACCGAACCCCCTGGCCGTCCTCGTGCTCGCGCTCGTCGCTCCCGTCGCGGCAACGGTCATGCAGATGGCGCTGTCACGTTCCCGCGAGTTCGAGGCGGATCGGCTGGGTGCCGAACTCATGGGTGACCCCCGCCCGCTGGCCGGTGCGCTCGCGAAGCTCGACAGCGCCGCGCGCGCCCTGCCGATGGACATCCCGCCGGCCCAGGCAACGGCGTACATCGTCAATCCGTTGACCGGGCGCGACGTCAAGTTCTCGAACCTCTTCCTCACCCACCCGCCCACCGAGGCCCGCATCGCCGCGCTCCTCGCGTCCGACCCTGCCCTTGCGGGTCGATGATGAGCGCAACCGCTGCTCCGACGACCACAACCGGCGACATCGACGCCCCCACCGGCGCGCTCCCCGATGTCGCAACCGACTGGTACCGACTGTCGGCCCTTGCAGTCGTGGAGGCGCAACGGTCCTCCTTCGAAGGACTGACGTTCGACGACGCCGAGCAACGCCTGGCCGACTTCGGCTCGAACGAGTTGATCGACAACGGGTCGACGCACCCGTTGAAGATCGTCTGGCAGCAGGTGTCGGCGGTGATGGTGTTGATCCTCATCGGCGCTGCACTGTTGTCGTTGGCCCTCGGCAAGTTCCTCGAGGCGGGTGCCATCGGGGCGATCGTCGTGCTGTTCGCGATGCTCGGCTTCTTCCAGGAGTACCGTGCCGAGCGTGCCATCGCCGCACTCCGCCAGATGTCGGTTCCGGTGGTCAAGGCCCGACGCGGCGGGCGCACGGTCGAGCTCCCGGCGGCGCAACTCGTGCCCGGCGACGTCGTGCACCTCGAAGCCGGGACCGTCGTGCCGGCCGACCTCCGCCTGATCGAGGTCGCGAACCTGCGGATCGAGGAGGCCACCCTGACCGGTGAGTCCGAACCGGTCGACAAGAACACCGACGCGATCGACCGACCCGACGTCGCGCTCGGCGATCGTCGATGTCTGGCATTCAGCGGGACACAGGTGTCTGCCGGTCGAGGTCTCGGTGTGGTCGTCGCGACGGGGATGGGCACCGAGCTCGGCCGGATCGCCACGCTGCTGCAGAGCGTGCAGGTGGAGGCGACGCCGCTTCAGGTGCGGCTCGATCGCGTCGGCAAACAACTCGCCCTCGTCGGTGTCGCCGTCGCCGTCCTCGTCGTCGCGATGGGTGCGGTGGGCGGCGAGTCCGCGTCGGACCTGGTGCTCACCGCGATCAGCGTTGCCGTTGCGGTGATCCCGGAGGGTCTCCCGGCGGTGGTCACGTTCACGCTGGCAATCGGTGCGCAGCGGATGCTTCGCCGCAACGCGCTGATCCGCAAGCTGCCCGCTGTCGAGACGCTCGGTTCGGTGACGGTGATCTGCTCGGACAAGACCGGGACGCTCACCCAGAACCGCATGACGGTGACGGCGCTGTACGTCGAGGGCGTCCGCACCACGGTCGAGCCAGAGGCTCCCGTCCACGTTGCGAGCTGGACCAGCTCGCAACGTCTGCTGGTTGCTGCCGTTGCGTTGTGCAACGACGGCGAAGTCGAACGCGGGAGCGATGGTACGTGGTCATTGATCGGAGACCCGACCGAGACTGCGCTGCTGCAACTCGCGGCGAATGCCGGGGTCGACGTGCGGGCCCTTCGTGAGGCGGTTCCGAGGGTCGGTGAGAACCCGTTCGACTCGGGGCGCAAACGCATGAGCACGGTCCACGGCCCGATCGTTCAGGCGCCAGCGACCGACACGTTGTTCGACGCCATCGACACCGCCGGTTCGTTCGCCTTCACCAAGGGCGCAATCGACGGACTCGTGGCTCATGCCGACCACATTCGAACCGTCGACGGTGTCGTCCCGCTGAGCGACGGGCAGCGATCGTCGCTTCTGGCCGCGAACGACGAGATGGCTGCTGCCGGGCTCCGCGTGCTCGGTGTCGCCTCCCGGGACTTCTCCGAACCGGCTGCGCAGGTGTCGACGCTGGTCGCGGACGCCGAGTCGTCGCTCACGATCATCGGCCTGGTCGGCATCATCGACCCGCCGCGCAGCGAGGTCCGAGATGCCGTCGCCGTGTGCCGCACCGCCGGCATCCGGCCGGTGATGATCACCGGCGACCACCCGCTCACCGCGAAGGCCATCGCCGAAGAACTCGGAATCGCCACCGACGACCGGGTGCTCACGGGACTCGATCTCGATCGGCTCAGCGACGCCGAGTTCGACGCCGCAGCGTCGGAGGTCTCTGTGTTCGCCCGGGTCTCGCCCGAACACAAGCTCCGGATCGTCGGCTCGCTCCAACACCAGGATCAGGTCGTGGCCATGACCGGAGACGGCGTCAACGATGCCCCGGCGCTCAAGCAGGCCGACATCGGCGTCGCGATGGGCATCACCGGCACCGACGTCACCAAGGAAGCCTCCGACATGGTGCTGCGCGACGACAACTTCGCGACCATCGTCGCAGCGGTCGAGGAGGGCCGGGTGATCTACGACAACCTGCGCCGCTTCGTCAGCTTCGCCGTCGCCGGCAACCTCGGCAAGATCATCGTCATGCTCGGCTGGCCCATCCCGTACCTGCTCGCGGGTGGCGAGCTCGATGCCGCCGTCGCGCTGTTGCCGCTGCAGCTCCTGTGGCTCAACTTGATGACCGACGGCCTCCTCGGGCTGTCGATGGGCGTCGAGCCGGCCGAACGCCGGGTGATGCAACGCACCCCACATCGACCCGGGGCCAGTCTCTGGGCCGACGGCCTCGGACGTCAAACCGTGTGGATCGGTGCCGTCATCGGCGTCGCATCTCTGGGCATCGGGTTCATCTATCGAGAGACCGACCAGGCCGAATGGCAGACCATGATCTTCACCACGCTCGCCTTCATGCAGGTTTTCCAAGCCTTCGGAACCCGCTCGCGCACCGAATCGCTCCGGACCATCGGGTTCACCACCAACCGGGTGATGCTGGCCATCGCCTCCCTGGTCGTCGCACTCCAACTCGCTGCGCTCTACACGCCACTCAACGACTTCCTCGACCTCGACCCACTCAGCGCGATCGACCTGACCGTGTGTGTCGGCCTCGGCGTGGCACTGCTCGTCACCCTGGAAGTCCACAAACACCTCGTCCGCTCTCCGCTCACTCGTGAGAGCCACGCACACCGACCAATGATCTCGAATGGAGACGCCTCGTGAACTGCCCGACCTGCACCGACACCACGCTCGTCATGACCGAACGCCCCGGCGTGGAGATCGACGACGATCCCGGCGCGAGCCCGCCACCGCAAGAAGCGCACGCGCGAATCGCTGCTGAGCGAACTCATCGATTTCTGAGAGCGTGATGTTCCGCCGCCGACAACCACCCGACCCGGCATCACCTGTACCCGAGTGGCAGCGTCGATTCGACGAAGCCTCGGCAATGATCCTGTCCCGTGAGCAGCCGACCTGGGTCCACGATCGTCTCGACGACCTCCGGCGGGCGCTGGGCGCGGCGAACGACGCCGCCGCGCGACTCGATGCAGCCGTGCGGCAACTCGACCCGGACAAGACTGCAGCGGACTTGAAACAAGCCCTGCGTGAACGCACGAAACCGGGCTCGCCCACCGATGCCGATGACCTCGAGCGCCGTGTCGCCACACTGCGCGAGCGATACGACGCGGTGAACGACATGATCAACCGCCGAGAGAGGATCGGCCGACGGATGCTCGACACCACCGCAGACGTCGAACTGCTCGCGGTTCGAGCCCTTCGCGCCCAGACGATCACCACTGACCCCGCACACCACCTCGAGGAGCACCTGCAACGCCTCGACAGTGATCTCCACGCCCTCGAACTCGCACGACGCGAAGTCGACGCACTCGACACCGCTCGATCATGAACCACGAACGACGAGATTCTCCCTGAGATGAACTGTCCACTCTGCCTCGACACGACACTCGACATCACCTTCCACGCCGGAATCGAGGTCGACATCTGTCCACGTTGCCGAGGGGTCTGGCTCGACCGCGGCGAACTCGAACGACTCGCTCGCGACCGACCGGCGAACAGCGACGGCCGCAACCGACCCCCACGCGATCGACCCGACGGTGACCGTCACGAGAAGGCGGCCACGAAGGGGAACAAGAAGAAGCGCAAGAAGCGGCTCGCCGATCGACTGGGCGACGTGTTCGAGGAGATCATCGATCTGTGACCGACCTGCGCCTTCCCGAGCGGATGTGACGTCGGCGGACCAGACCATGATTACCATGCACGCGCAGGTCAAGCCGGCGACGCGGGAGCAGGCTCGGTCCAGAACCAGATCGAGAGGACGGTCATGGATATTCGGAGCTTGGGGTACATCGGGATCGACGTCACCGACGTCGACGGCTGGCGAGAGTACGCGGAACTGTTGGGAACGATGGTGCGAGCGGACACGGACGGGTTCCGGATGAGGATCGACGATCGGCCCTTCCGAGTGGTCGTCCGGCCCGGAGAGGGAGAGGACGGACTGGCGTTCGCCGGGTGGGAACTTCCCGACGCGGCTGCGCTCGAATGCGCGGCCGAGGCAATCGCGGCGGCCGGATTCGCCGCCGAGGCCGCGTCCGCCCGTGAGTGCGCGGACCGCCGCGTCCGAGGACTGATCCGAACGACCGACCCCGGCGGATTCGCCCTCGAACTCTTTCACGGCGCGATCCACGACAACGAGCTGTTCGTGTCACCGGCCGGAATCAGCGGCTTCGAGACGGGCCCGCAAGGGATGGGGCACATCGTCCTCGGCACCCCACACCTGGCCGAGTCGATCGAGTTCTACACGCAGTTGCTCGGCTTCCGGGTCAGTGACTACTGGAAACCAGCCGGTGACGACGTCGTGTTCCTGCGCTGCAACCCGCGTCACCACAGCCTCGCACTCGTCGCCGCAGCCAAGCCGGCGCTGTACCACTTCATGTTGGAAGCTCGCACTCTCGACGATGTCGGCTACACACTCGACCGTCACCACGAGACCGGCACGCCGATCTCGATGGGTCTCGGCAGGCACACCAACGATCACATGGTGTCGTTCTACAGCCGCTCTCCATCCGGCTTCGACGTCGAGTTCGGCTACGACGGACTGCTCGTCGACGACACGACGTGGACCGTCGCCCAGATCACCAAACCGAGCTCGTGGGGTCATCGCCCACCGGCAGCGCCGTGACTCCGCTGCCACGGTCGGCACCCGGGACGAAGACGGGCCAACCCATCGTTCGGGCGGCGCACACCGTGGGGTGACGAGGATTCCCCCGCACTCGTCACGGAGGTCGAGACTGCGCTCGAACGACGGCTTCAGGAATCGATCATACGCGGCGGCGCGAGGCCCGACATCCTCCGGGTCACGCAGAACCGAGAGCTCCTGGAACAGGATCGTCGAGTGACGAGCGGTACCTGCTCCTGAACGGCGTGCTGGTGGTCGAGGTCGAAGGCGAGCCGCTGGTCGCGATACCCGCCACCGACCGCCGCCGCGAGCACGCGGAGCGTTGGCTCCTCGGCCGGACTGATCACGGCTGTCGTTGCCACCTCGATCGTTCGGCGCTCGCGTGGCTCGTTCCTTCGGTGCGTGAGGGTGGATCTGGAATTGCCGGTGTCGATCCGGCCGGGCAACGCGTCGCCGTCGCCCGGAGCGGAGGTGTACGGTGCCCCCATGACGACACACCTCCCAGGCCGACAGTCCCTCGGCGTGGCGCTCGAACGGGTCGAGAACGCTGTCACGAAGCACCCGGGCCTCGGCAGGGGTACCGAGCGCTCGATCAGCACCATCACCGATGGGCTCCGTTGCACGAGCGAGGAGGGCGCATTCCGATTCGAGACCGATCTCCCCGACAACATGGGCGGTAGCGGTTCCGGGCCTTCGCCGGGGGTGCTCGGGCGCGCTGCACTCGGAAGCTGCCTGGCGATGGGCTACCAGATGCGCGCCGCGCGACTCGGTGTCGACCTGGTGTCGTTGACCGTTGAGGTCGAAGCCGACTTCGATGTCGCGGGAATGCTCTCGATCGAGGCGACCGCGCGGCCCGGTTACAGCGAGGTCCGGTACCACGTCATCGTCGAGAGCTCGGCTTCCGAGGCCGACATTCTCCGGGTGCTCGACGAGGGCGACGTCCTCAGCCCGTACCGCGACGTGTTCTCCGATGAAACGCCGATGAAACGAACGTTTTCGATCACGGCCCCCACGGCCTGAGATGGAACCGAGGCTGCAACGCCGGGTCCAACGTTACGGGTGGGACCGTGCCGCGGCGCACTACGCGACCTTCTGGAGCGAGCAGCTCCGCCCGGCCCACGAGGCCGTGATCCGCCTCAGTGATCCACAGGTCGGCGAGCACGTGGTGGACGTTGCGTGTGGAGGTGGCGAGATCACCTTCGATGCTGCCGACCGGGTCGGTGCCGCAGGTCATGTTCTGGGGTTGGACATCTCGGAGAAGATGGTGGCCGTGGCGCAAGCGGGCGGAAAGGCGCGAGCATCCGGCAATACGTCATTCCGAGTGAGCGGTGCCGAGGCCCTCGACTGCGAGGACGCATCGTTCGATCAGGCGCTGTGTTCCCTCGGGCTGATGTATGTGCCGGAGCCGGCGGTCGCGGTCGCCGAAATGCTTCGAGTACTGCGGCCCTCTGGTCGGATCGTCGTCTCCGTGTGGGGCGAACGCCGTCACTGCGGGTGGGCGGAGTTGTTTCCGATCGTTGACCGCCGCGTCGAGTCCGATGTCTGTCCGATGTTCTTCTTCCTCGGGGCGCCCGGTGTCATCGAGGCGACTCTCGAGCAGGCCGGCTTCACTGATGTGAGCGTGGCTCGCCTGCGGGTCGAGCTCGCCTATCGAGATGCGGGTGACGCAATCGGGGCCGCTTTTCTCGGGGGTCCGGTGGCGCTGCCGTATGGTCGGTTCGGCGACGACGAGCGGCGACATGTCGACCGCGAATACCTCGAATCGATCGACGAGTTCCGCAGCGGTGGGGGATATCTCGTACCGGGGGAGTTCGTCATCGCAACCGCGGTTCGCCGGTAGTCGGAGATCCGCGTGGTGGCGCGAACGATCCAGCCGATATCCATGCCATGGAATCGACAGGCGAGTGCGAATTCCATGGAGGGGATGTCCGCTGAGGGGCGACGACTCCTCGAAGCAGCGCAACGCAGTGTTGCCGCCGAACTCGACCGCCGGGTTGGCGCTCCGCTGTCGACGAGCGAGCTGAACCGTCTTGCCGCAACGGTTCGCAAGCTGCGGACCCACGTCCACGGGCAACGAAGGAGCGCCTGATCATGGCAGCGACCCCGGCCACGATGCGCGCCGTCGTGCTCGATGCTCCGGGCCCGCCCGACGCTCTCCAGGTCCGCGATCTCCCCGTTCCGACACCGCGAGCGGGAGAGGTGTTGATCAAGATCGAGGCGTTCGGCCTGAACCGTTCCGAGCTCCACACCCGCCTCGGTCTCGCCGACGGCGTCACGTTTCCACGGGTTCTCGGCATCGAGGCCGCCGGCACCGTCGCTGCGTGCCCCGGAGGCGAGTTCCAGGTCGGACAACAGGTCGCTGCGCTGATGGGTGGCATGGGACGCACGTTCGACGGCGGGTACGCCGAGTACACCTGTGTTCCCGTTGGCCAGATCGTGCCGTTCACGAGCGGCCTCGACTGGGCGACGCTCGGCGCGGTGCCCGAGATGCTCCAGACCTCGCACGGCTCACTCACGGTCGGGCTCGACGCCCGACCCGGCCAGTCGATCCTGATCCGTGGCGGCACGTCGTCGATCGGGATGGCCACAGCGGTGCTCGCCAAGCGACTCGGCATGACCGTTCTGTCAACCACCCGCAATCCCGATCGGGCCGAGGCCCTGCGCCACGTCGGAGTCGATCATGTGTTGGTCGATGACGGAAACGTTGCCGACCGAGCCCGCACGATCTTTCCCGACGGCGTCGACGCCGCGCTCGAACTCGTCGGTACCCCGACACTGCCGGACACGCTGCGAGCGACCCGGGTCCACGGCGTCGTGTGCTTCACCGGGATGCTCTCCAACCAGTGGACCGTGCGCGACTTCTACCCGATCGAGTACCTCCCACGTGGGGTCCGCCTCACCGCCTACGGCGGAGACGCCGCCGACCTCCCCAGCCGGGTGCTCCAGGACTTCCTCGACGACGTCGCGGCCGGCGACGCCGTCGTGCCGATCCATCGCACCTACCGCCTCGACGACATCGCGGTCGCGCACGCCGACATGGAAGCCGGACACGCCACCGGCAAACTCGTCGTCCTGCCCTGACACCGACCCCGTCGCCGCCGGGCTCGCTCGTCGTCGACCACGGCGTCGATCGAGGCCCGTCGTCGCCCTCGCGACGATGATCGTCGCGAGGCGCTCTCCGCCCCCAGCCGGCTCGATCTACAGACCGAAGGCGTACAACCGGTTGTTCGGTGAGCCTCCGCCGAAGTTGCTGTAGCCGGACCCCCAGTAGACCATCCCCTGCGAGATGGCCGCGCCGGACAGGCAGGATCCGCCGCTGGCGAAGCTCCAGAGGATCTCGCCGGTGGCGCCGTCGAGTGCATACATGTGACCGGCCGGATCGAGGGAGCATGCGAACACGACGCCGTTCGCGGTCGTCGTCGGGCCCGACGTGGTGCCCCAGATGGCGGTGAACGGGTCGGGTGGAGCGATCGGTGCCGGCGTCTGCCACAGCACGGCACCCGTGGCGGCGTCCAGCCCGGACCAGACACCGAGGTTGGTGGTGGAACCGTCGGGAAGCACCCAGTTCTTGTAGTTGCTGTTCGAATTCGCCGTGTACACCCGGGTGCCATCGACCGACGACCCCCATTGCAGGCCGCCCGCGGTGCCTCCCGGTCCGGCCTGTGTCTTCCACACCACCGCGCCGGTGTCCGGATCGAGCGCCCAGTACTGACCGCTCTTCTGACCGGCGCCGACGAGCTCGATCTTCCTGCCCGTCTGGCTCCTCGCCGTGAACAGCGCCGGCGCCTGACCGAAGTCGTAGTCCGGCCCCTCGGGGTCCGGGCACGTGCCGGCGCCACCGAAGGGCGGAGGCAGGCAGCTCGTCGTCCACGCGTCGAACGGAATCGCCTTGGTCACCCACTTCACCGCACCCGTCCCCATGTCGAGCGCAACGATCGCGTCGAAGTAGTCGTCGGGGGCGGGACATGCGGCGGTCGCAGCCGGATCACCTGCCGCAGCGTCCACACAGTCGGACACGGACTGCGGGACCGAGTAGTTGTTCCCCGTCGCGATGTACACCTGCCGGCGCTTCGTGTCGATCGCCGGTGAGCTGCCCCACACGGCGTTGCCGCTGTAGCCGTCCGGCGCCATGTACGTCTTCCACAGGATGACCCCGGTCTTCGCGTCGAGGGCCAGCATGCTGCCTCGGAAGCTGCAACACGGGTAGAAGGGACTCCCGGCGAGCGCCTCCTCGAGCGATGCCACGCCCACATACACCTTGCCGTCGAACACGGTGGCGGACTGCGTGATGATCGCGGCGGGGTGCGGGTCCGCCTGCGTGCTCCACAGGAGTTCGCCGGTGTGCTTGTCGAACGCGAGCACCCGGGCCCCCTGCCCGCCTGTGAAGATCGAACCCTGGGTGCCGACGATCACCGCGTCGTCGGTGACAGCCGGTGTGGCACGCGCCTTGTCGAAATCAACCCCGGTGGCCTCGGCGATGCTGGTCTGCCATCTGAGCTGTCCCGTCCGCTTGTCGACCGCGTACAGCTGGCCACCCCAATCCGGTACGTACACGGTGTCGCCGTCGACGGCCGGCGTCGCCGACACGTCACCATCCGTTTCGAACACCCACTTCTCGGTCAACCCTCCGACCGAGTCGACGCTGATCCTGTGCTCGGACGGCTGCGACCGCGTGTTCTGCCGGTCACCGCCGGCAGATGTCCATTGACTGCCTTCCCCTGCCAAAGCGACACCGGAGGACAAGAGGAGCCCGGCAACTCCCGCGAGCAGGACCGAGCTTCGAGCGAATCTCATGGCAATCCCCAAACTGTTCTACTGCAGCCGGAGCGATCTGCGGCGTGCGGTGCGGATGTTCTCGACGCGGCACGGGGGACACCGCTCAATGTGATCGTCGTCCGGCGCGAGCCTGTCTGTCAAGATCGCAGGTCGATGGCGAAAAGTCATCGACGTGCAAACGATGGAGGCGCCGTCGAGTTGCCTCGGTGCCGCTGCAATTCGACGGCTCCGCGAACCAGCCGGCGGCCGGGCGCGACAACAGAGGTATGGAGCTGAGAAGGTTCGATCCGCAACATCTGCCCGAGGACCGCCGTGGATCGAACCAGGTTGAGTGACGGCGAGCTCATCATTCGGATCGCGGACGGCGACGGGGAGTCGCTGCACACGCTTCACGATCGGCACGCCCCCTGGTTGCTTGCCCGGTTGCGGCGTCGCTGCTGGAACGACGACCTCGTCTTCGATGCGTTGCAGGACACGTTCGTGGCCGTGTGGCGATCCGCTGCGAGCTGGAACGGCTCGGGTGAGCCGGCGGCATGGATCTGGGGAATCGCGAGTCGGCGTCTGATCGGTGTCGAGCGGCGACGTCTGCGCTGGGAATCACCGATGCCAGATGTGGCCGAGGTCGGGGTCGGCAACGAAGACGAGCTCGTCGTGGAGCGCTTGCGGGTCGCGTCGGCGGTCCGTTCGCTCGACGCCGACCTTCGCCACGTGATCGAGACCACCTACGTCGACGACCTCAGCATCGCGCAGTCCGGTCTCCTCCTGGCCGTGCCCGCCGGGACGGTCAAGTCGAGATTGAAGCGGGCGCGCGATCGGCTGCGAAGGGAACTGACATGAACCATCTCGCACCGTTCGCCCTCGACGGCTACCTCGCTCGCCCGAGTGGGCTTGGCCCCGATGTCACCGATCGGATCGAGGACCACGTCCTCCACTGCGACCGGTGCCGAGCGCGAATCGCGGGCCGCACGTCGGGGGCCGACCTCGACAGGTCGTGGGCCATGATCGAACGACAACTCCCGAACCAATTGCCGTCCCGAACGTCGTCGAACCGCGACGACCGTCTCGATCTCGTCGCGTCGAACGCACACTCGGCCGGAAGGGAGACTCGCCGTCCGCTCACCCGGATGCTGCTCGCCGCCGCGGCGCTCGTCGGCGTCGTCGGCGGGTTGGCATGGGTCTTTCGAGTCGGTCCCGAACCGTTGCCGAGCTCTGCTGTCCCGGCGAGCTGGGAGGCACCGGGACCCGCCGATGGGGCGATCTTCGCGTCGTCCGGTGATCTACTCGGCATCGCGGGGTTGCTCGAGTGGCACGGCGAACTCCTCGTCGTGGGCGCGGTCCGAACATCGGGCGGTCAGCGGCACGTGGCGTGGACGTCGGCGGGCGGCGGGCGCTGGGCGCAACGAGAGATCGAGTTCCCTCACGGTTGCGATCCATGGAGTGACATCGCTGTTCGTGGCGAGGAGTTGGTGGTCGGCTGCGTCCGTGGTGATCCGACACCGGCGGTGGTGTCGGTGGCGACGACAGCGGACCTCCAGACCTGGACCCTGCACGAGGTCGGTTCGGTCTCGTCGAGCTTCGGCGTCGTCGTCGGGTCCGATGGCGACCGGGCGGTGAGCGTGGCCGTACTCGAAGCCGGCGATCCCGACACGACCCAGGGCGCGCGGCTGCGGGTCTGGTCCAGTGACGACCTGTCGTCATGGGACCAACTCGCCGGATCCGACAACGAGGTGTTCACGGATGCATTCGCCCATCGGATCGGCCACTTCGGCGACGACCTCGTGATCGTCGGTGCGGTCAACAGGTGGCCGAACGGTCCGGCCGGTCCGGCGGTCCGGGTACCGGCCGTCTGGGTCTCGCACGACCGCGGGCCATTCGCTCGCATGCTCCTGCCCGAGGGGTCCGGAACGCCGGCCGTGGGTGACGCGCACGACATCACCGTCACCGATGACGGGTTCGTCGTGGTCGGAGGGTCGGGCGGCTTCGCTCGAGCGTGGTTCAGCGCAGATCTCGTGCGATGGGACGCCGCGATCGTGACGGATCCCGAACCGCTCGGGCCGTCGGGAGCGGGCGCGATGTGGTCGGTTGCGGCCGACGGGTCGAATCTCGTGGCCGCTGCGGTGGGTGACCCGGCGGGCGGGACGCCGACGTGGTCGTCGCGTGACGGCGGTCGGACATGGCAACCAGCCGGTGATGGCCCCTCGGTCGTGCTCGGCCACGTCGACGCAGTCGTCGGGGTGCGGATCGGTGAACCCGTTGGGCCGTGGTGGCTTCACACCCGGTGACGCGGAAGGCGCCGCCGGTTCGGTCCGCACGCCGGATCCTCGACCGCCCAGAGGGTCCTGTGGGCCACGGGGCCGTTCGCGCGCCTCGTCCCAGATACCGACGCTGTCCTCTACAGCAGGGGG
>CAWGNY010000014.1:0-5776 GCA_963824025.1 Ilumatobacteraceae bacterium | reverse complement strand
GCAGCGAGTACCACTCCGACGGGTCGTCCCACGTCGTCACCTCGCTCGTGTCGGGCGAGCGTGTGCAGGTCGAGGTGCGGCGGCGCGTCGTCGACGCGGCCTACCTCTCGCCGACGATCCCGGCGACGACTCCGCCGCCGTTCGGTGTCTCCGACGACGCCCACGTCGTCGCCGTCAACGAACTCGCTCGCCTCGGGGACGCGCCGGAGGAGTTCGTGATCGTCGGTTCCGGCAAGACCGCGACCGACGGGATCGTGTGGCTGCTGAACAACGGCGTTCCGGTCGATCGGATCGTGTGGGTCCGCCCGCGCGATCCCTGGATGCTCAACCGTGCGGTCGTCCAACCCGACCCGGTCGTCGCGCTCCGCTTGGCCGCGGACACGATGGCGGCCGCCGCCGATGCCGAGTCGCCAGACGATCTCTTCCTGCGACTCGAAGCCGCCGGCATCATGTTCCGGATCGATCCCGACGTCACGCCCACGATGGCCAAGACCCCGACACTCGGCGCATGGGAACTCGATCTCCTCCGCACCGTCGACAACGTCGTCCGCCGAGGTCACATCGAGCAGGTGACGGGCCGCGAGATCGTCTTCGAGGACGGTGTACGTCCGCTGGCCCCTGGTTCGCTCGTCGTGCACTGTGCCGCCTCGGGGTTGCAGTACCCGACCCCGGTCCCCATCTGGGCGCCCGACGCGATCCGCCTGCAGACGATCCGCGCCGGGTTCCCCTGCTTCAACGCTGCGCTCGCCGGGTATGTGGAGGCGACTCGCGACGACGATCGCGAGCGCAATCGGTTGTGTCCACCCAACTCGCTTCCGAACCGCCCCGCCGACTGGGCCCTCATGCAGGCACGCGGGGCGGTCGCAGCGGGCCTGCACGGTGCCGAGCCCGACATCGCCGCGTGGGCGAACGACTGCGCACTGAACCCCGCACGCATGCTGCCGTCCCGACGCGACGACCCCGCCGTCGTGGCGGAACAGGGCCGGCTGGCGAGCGCTGCGGAGCAGGGGCTCACCCGCCTGAGCGAACTCGGCCACGCCGAGCGCTAGCGTCACACACCGACATCAACGAGGCCAGCAGCGGTGTCTTCAGTGTTCTCGCAGCACCACCTCTGCCGGGTCGGGTTCGGTGCCGCCGGGCTCTCGCTGCCGGCGCGTCGCGTAGAGGCTGACGAGGAACGCGACGAACGTCACGAGGTAGATCTGGCCGATGACCGCTTCCGCCGACGCCATCAGCCGACCCAGATCGGTGGCGGGGGAGAGGTCGCCGTAGCCGAGCGTGGTGATCGTGACCAGGCTGAAGTACATGTAGCTCGTCGTCCGCTCGAGCTCGCCGAAGAACTCGGTGTCCTGATGGTGCCCGATCGTGAGGAAGACGAAGTTGAAGAACATCGCGATGAGCAGCAGTGCGGACACGGCACCGAGCAGCGTTCCCCGCGAGATGTGGCGGTGGCGCAAGAGGCGCAGGATCACCACGACCGGCGCAATCGCCGACATCACGACCCAGCCTGGGGCAGGAGCGTCCGCTCCGAAGACCTCGAGATCGCGGTCGACGGCGAGATCGGCGACGAGCAGCCCCGTCGCGAGGACGATCGCGAGCAGGACCAGGATGTCGGCGACGATCCGCCAGCGTCGGGCGACTCCGGAGGCCCGGAGCGACAGCAGGACCGTCGCACCGGCGAAGCCGGTGAACACGAGCGTGCCGAGTTCACCGCCCTGGTCACTGATGGGCGCTCGGAGGTCGACCAGGCTCTGCACGACGACCGCCGTGACGGTGACGATCAGCAGCAACCCGAATCGATCGATCGCAGCGGAGGAGTCGTCGAACAGTCGAACCACGACCCGAATCTGCCAGGTGATCGACCGGTCGGCCGCACCGGGACGCGCCCAGCTGTCGATCGCGCGAACGGATGGGGCACCGGGCCGACCACTTGTCCACGAGTTCGCGCCGAGTCGAGGAGATGGAGGCGGCCGGGCTGATGACCGACGCCGGACGTCGCACGGTCGAGATCGCGAAGGCGAACGGCGAGCGCCGCCCAAGGGTGAGCGCGCGGCCTCTCCTGCCCCGAGAGGACCTTGATCCCCGGGACGCTCAGGCGTACGGTGGATCCCATTCGGCGCACGGCGGCCGATCTTGGGGGTCGGGGACGTCGAGTCGGCACGTTCCTGGCGGGCACAACAGGGGAGGGGGCATCATGGCCACTTCACTCGCGACCGTTCCAAAGGGATCGGTCGACTTCAGCGACGAGCAGCTCGCCGAACTCGGCATGCTCTTCCGGGGCCCGATCGTCGGTCCAGGCGATCCCGAGTACGACGAGATGCGCAGAGTCGAGAACCTGGCGATCGATCGCAGGCCCGGCCTGATCATTCGCTGTTCCGGCGAGGCCGATGTCATCGACGGCGTCAACCTCGCTCGCGAACACGGGCTGCTGCTCGCCGTCCGCGGCGGCGGGCATCACGTCGCCGGACACGGCACCGTCGACGGAGGGCTCGTGCTCGACATGCGGGACATGAACGGGGTCTGGGTCGACCCAGCGAACAAGACCGTACGGGTGCAGGGAGGTGCGACCTGGGGGCAGGTCGACCGAGAAGCCCAGGTCTTCGGCCTGGCCGTACCGGGCGGCGTGGTGTCCACGACCGGTGTCGGCGGCTTGACACTCGGCGGCGGCATCGGTTGGCTCCACCGCAAGTGGGGCCTGAGCTGCGACAACCTCGTCGCCGCGCAGGTCGTGCTGGCATCGGGCGAGCTCGTCACGGCGAGCGACGACGAGAACCCGGATCTGTTCTGGGCGATCCGCGGTGGCGGCGGCAACTTCGGCGTCGTCGTCGACTTCACGTTCCGGGCCCACGCGGTGGGACCCGACGTTGCCCTCGCGGCGGTGTTCCACGAGGCCGCTGCGGGCGCTGAACTGATGCCGCAGTGGCGTGATCTCGCGCTACGTGCCGGTGACGAGGTGACCACGCGGGCGCTGTACTGGTCGCTTCCGGTCGACGACGGTGTTCCGCCGCCGATTCAGGGCAAGGACGTGTTCATCGTCGCGGCGCTCTACGCCGGTGCGGCGAGCGCGGGACAGGGCATCATCGACGAGTTCCGGGGTCTCGGGACGCCGCTGTTCGACTTGACCGAGCACATCCCGACCTACCGGGCGTTCCAGGCCGGTTTCGATCCACTGGTGGCGAACCTCCACAGTTATTGGAAGTCGACCTATCTCGACGAGCTCGACGACGACGCCATGGCGTTCATCCACGAGCGTGCGATGTCACGTCCAGATCCGAGCGTGCTCATCCATGTTCCGATCATGGGTGGTGCCACGGCTGCGGTGCCGGCCGAGGCGACGGCCTTCGGCGATCGGAGTGCACCGTTCATGCTGAGCATCGACGGCGGTACGTACGATCCTGCGAAGTTCGGCGAGGTCCGCGAGTGGGTCCGCGACTCGATCACTGCGGCCCGCCGGCTCGACGGTGCCGGAGGGGCGTACCTGAACTTCTCCGGCGACGAGTCCACCGACGAGACGGTCGTCGAGCAGCAGTTCGGGTCCAATCTGGCTCGGTTGCGACGGGTCAAGAAGACCTACGATCCTGGCAACCTCTTCCGGATCAACAACAACATCACGCCGGACTGAGGGCCCGGCACGTCACGTCAGCCACGACGGGCGTTTTGGACCGTTGTGCCGGATCGGGCCGTTGTCGCGTGTCACCCATCGGCACATGTGGGACGCGTCGGGCGGCGTTGCTTTCGTGGACTCAGTCCTGTCCGATGCGACGCAGAGCGACGCCGTTGTACGGACGCTGGTCACCAGTCCCTGCGATCGGGATGAGCCTGCGGCCTTCGACCAGATCGAAGTCGGGCGCGAACTCTCTCGCGAGCGCGGCGACGTCATAGCGGCACACCTCGAGCCCGGCGCACTTGTCGGGCCCCTCGGGGGCAAACGTCGCGACGATCAGGATCCCGCCCGGCTCGACTGCCGACGCTGCGACGGACCGATATGCCTCCCGGCCATCCTGTTCGACGACGAAGTGGAACACCGCTCGGTCGTGCCAGAGGTGCCAACGACGATCTGGCCGATAGCTGGTCACATCGGCTCGGATCCAACTGACGCCTTCGGCATGCTCACCCAACGCATTCCGCGACGCGTCCAGCGCTCGTTCGCTGATGTCGAGCACCGTCAGATCTCGGTAGCCGAGCCGGGCGAGTTCGATCGTCAACGGACTCGTACCTCCACCGACGTCGATCACCGAATCGACCGGCGTGGAGTACGCCGTCACGAGCCCGAGCGTCGATGGCACCGGCTCGTACCAGCCGAGTTCGTCGAGGTGTTCCGTGGCATACACCGAATCCCAGTGAGCCTGCGACATCATCATCCACCTCACGCTCAGCGTCCTGCGACCGTGGCGCTCGAGGACAGGGCCAGACGTCACACATCGACACGTTCAGTCCTTCCCCGAACGCCGGCATCGGGGGACCTCGTTCGGAATCTTCCGGACACGGAGCGGGGCGCCAGTATCGGACGACAGGGCAACGAAGCCGTGACTGGGCGTGCGGCGTCTTCCGGCGTCCCGCTGACGACCGACGAGATCCCCGACGAGGTAGGCCGGCGGGGGCAGGCCCGGTTGACATCTGCAGCTTCGACGCTCACACTTGATCGGGCCCGAGTCGATGCTGAGGGGGTTGGCATGATCGAGGACGTCCAGCGGCGGTTCACCACGACCGGCGGCGCAATGGCGCTCGTGGATCGTGACGAGCTGCGGACCGAGGTGCAGGCGAAGTACGCAGCCGTCGCCGAGGAACCCGATGCGACCTATCACTTCCACACCGGGTATACCGCGGCGCAACGATGCCGATACGACATGGCGGCCGTCGACGAGTTGCCCGTTGCAGCGGTGGAGTCGTTCGCCGGCGTGGCAAATCCGTTCGAGCTCCGGTCGCTCGAACCGGGTGAACGAGTCGTCGACCTCGGCTCCGGTGCCGGCTTCGACTCGTTCCTTGCCGGGCGGGCGGTTGGCCCGCGAGGACATGTGGTCGGGGTCGACATGACCCGTGCAATGCTCGCCAAGGCGCGGGTGACGGCCGAGGAGATCGGTGCCACCAACATCGAGTTCTGTGAGGGGTTTCTGGAGGAGTTGCCCGTCGAGGACGGTTGGGCTGACGTCGTGATCTCCAACGGCGTGGTCAATCTCTGCCCCAACAAGTCCGAGGCGTTCACCGAGGCGTGGCGAGTGCTCCGACCGGGTGGCGTCCTGCAGTTCGCCGACATCGCCAACGGCAGGCCGGTACCCGAGGACGCCGTCCGCCAGATCGATCTCTGGACCGGTTGAATTGCCGGTGGCCTGCCGTGCGCAGGCTGGAAGGCGTTGTTGGAGGAGATCGGCTTTGACGACGTACGAATCGGTGAACCGGTCGACACGTTCGGTGGTGCCACCGGCGAGGCCAACGCTCGGGCGTTCGACGTGAACGGCTACGCGTTCTTTGCCCGCAAGCCCTCATTGAGCCCCGCACCGGTACGGGCAGAATCCCGCCCGCTGACCGAACCCCGCCGCTGAAGCGCCGCGTTTGTGGACGGGCGAAGTCAGGGGCGGGAATCGGGCGCAGCCCGACTTGGTCGCCGAGGTGCTGGCCGCTCACCTCGCCGAGTTCGGCGAAGGGCCCGACCGACTCGACGACCCACGACCTGCGGCACCACTGCGCCTCGGTGCTGATCTCGTCGGGGGTGTCGATCAAGGCGGTGCGGCGCTACGTCCTCGCAAGAGAACCTGGTCAGAGGTGGGGGCAACGGTGA
>CAWGNY010000013.1:0-179951 GCA_963824025.1 Ilumatobacteraceae bacterium | reverse complement strand
ACGGGGCCGCACAGCCCGGTGTCGGTGTTGACGAACGGGTTGACACCCGACCACGATCCGGTGGTGATGTCCCAGTATTCGATCCTGCTGACCGTCACCGACGATGAGGGCCAGTCGGATCCGCGAGGCCGCCTCACCGACGCGGACGTCGTAGTCGAGCGTCTCCTCGGGGCAGCTCTGCCAGCCGAACTGCGACAGTTCGTCGGCCGCCGCCCCCAGAACGGCTTCGACGGCCGCCTGTTCGTCCGAGACGCGAACACCCGGATCAGGGTCCAGCCGGCGGCGATGATCGTGAGGACGAGGACACCGGTCAGGGCGATCGCCACGATCACCTCGGACAGCGTGAACCCGCCGTTCCCGCACCGGATGATCGGTGGCTGCTCGTCGGCGGGTTGAACGTTCGAAGTATCCATGCGGTTCTCTCTCGGACCCCAGGGCCATTCCCTCGACAGTCAGCACTCAGCACGGTAAGATCGGCACTGTCAGCGGTCATACCGAGCGCGCGTCGGGCGAACGTGCAAAGTCAAGATTTCTTGAGAAAGCCCAGCTAGATGACTCGCCCGGCCGGGTCCCTGTCTGCGATGATCGACGGTGAGCGACGAATCAGCCCGTAGCGGTCCGCTGGACGACTTGCGGGTGCTCGACATGTCGACCGTCATCGCCGGCCCCAACTGCGCCCGCTATCTCGCCGACTTCGGCGCCGACGTGATCAAGGTCGAACGGCCGGGTGGCGACGGCTTGCGCGACATGGCATGGAAGGACCCCCGCGACGGGATCGGGTTGTGGTGGAAGCTGGTCAACCGGAACAAGCGCACGATCGTGATCGATCGTGAAGGACCGGGCAGGCCGGGACGTGTTCCTCCGCCTCGTCGACGACGCCGACGTGCTCGTCGAGAACTCGCGACCGGGCACGATGGAACGAATCGGCCTCGGCCCCGACGTATTCCTCGAACGTCGACCGTCGTTGGTGATCACCCGGGTCTCCGGGCTTCGGCCAGACCGGTCCCTACGCCCTGCGGCCGGGCTTCGCGACGATCGCCGAGGCGATGTCGGGATTCGCGGCACTCAACGGCGAACCCGACGGTGCACCGCTCCTGCCGCCGATCGCACTGACCGACGAGGTGACCGGATTGGCGGCCGCGTTCGCGACGATGGTCGCCCTCCACTCCGGAGTCGGCCAGGTGGTCGACACCAACCTGCTGGAGACGATGTTCCACCTCGATGGGTCCGCTCGCCTCGCTGTATGCCGTCACCGGCCAGCAGCAGCAACGCCTCGGTGCCGGATTGCCGTACACCGTGCCGCGGGGGACCTACCGCTGCAGCGACGGCGGCTGGGTCGCGGTGTCGACGAGCAGCGATTCGGTGGCCGCCCGGGTGCTCGACCTGATCGGCCGGGGTGACGACGAGCGTTTCACGACGTTCGGGGGCCGAGCCGCACATCGCGACGAGTTGGAAGCGGCGATGGCCGCGTGGTGCGCAGCGCGGACACGAGCCGAGGTGCTCGACCGGTTCACGGCCGCCGAAGCCGCGATCGGCCCCGTCCTCGACATGGCGGACATCGCGAGCGACGCCCACTACGCACATCGGGGTGCCATCGAAACCCTCGATGACACCCCGATGCAGAGTCTGATCGCACGGCTGTCGGCCACGCCCGGAGCACTGCGATGGGCCGGCCGTGGCCTCGACGCGGATGGCGACGAGATCCGCGCGAGCGGCTGGTGATCCGGCCGATCCCACACGTGACCAGCCGGCGGTCGTGTCGCACGGGACGGCCCTCCGGACGTCGTCCACCCGCCTCGTCGAGGTGTTCGGATGGTTCTCGGTGGTCCCCTCAGGCACCCAGCCCGATCGGGCAACTGACACCCGTGCCGGCGATCCCGCAGTACCCGTTGGGGTTCTTCGCGAGGTACTGCTGGTGGTACGGCTCGGCGTAGTAGAAGTCGCGGTCGAAGTCGATCTGCTTGACCTCGGTCGTGATCGTCCCGAAGTTCTTCGCATCGAGTTGGGCCTGGAACGTGTCCCGGGTCGCCTCGATCACGGGGAGTTGGTCGGCCTGTGTGGCGTACGCCGCGGTGCGATACTGGCTCCCGACGTCGTTGCCCTGACGCATCTCCTGCGTCGGGTCGTGGCTCTCCCAGAACACCTGCATGATCCGCTCGAAGCTGATCACCTTCGGATCGAACACGATGCCCACGACCTCGGCGTGACCGGTCAGGCCGGTGCAGTTCTCCTCGTACGTACAGTTCGGGGTGTATCCCCCGGCGTAGCCGACGAACGTGGAGTAGACGCCGTCGAGTTGCCAGAAGATCCGCTCGGCTCCCCAGAAGCACCCCATCCCGACGACGGCGATCTCCATCCCCTCCGGCCACGGCCCCACGAGCGGGTTGCCGTTGACGTAGTGCGCATCGGGGACCGGCATCGTCTGATCGGTCCGGCCGGGGAGGGCATCGGCGGGCTCGACCATGGTGACGTTCTTGCGGAACAACATGATCCGAGGATACGACGTTCTCGACGGGCACGGCCGACGCGGCCGATTGGTTCGCGATCGTTCATCGTCCGGTTCGCTACGTTGCGGGCGATGTCTCGATCGCCGCTGATTCGACCGCTCGTGTCCGCCGACCTCGAACGCGTGCTCGAGATCAACCGTTCGAACGTGCCCGAGGTGGGACCACTCGATCACGGAGGCCTGACGTATCTCGCCGACGAAGCGGCGATCGCGCTCTGTGTCGACCACGAGGACGAGATCGTCGGGCTTCTGCCTGGTCCTCGCCGGCGGCTCGACGTACGACTCCGTGAACTACCGCTGGTGCATGGACCGATACCCCGACGCGCTCTACCTCGACCGGGTGGCCTTCGTCGAGAGCTCTCGCGGACGGGGCTGGGGCACCGAGTTGTACGCGGAGGTCGATCGGCGAATTCGAAGCGATTTCCCCGACGCGACCGGGCTGACGCTCGAGGTCAACGTCGACCCGCCGAACGAGCCGTCGCTGCGATTCCACGAGCGCCTCGGCTTCACCGAAGTGGGCCGCCAGATGTCGCACGGCATCGAGGTGTCACTGATGCGACGCCCGCTCATCGACTGATCGGAACGAACTCAGCGTCGGTCCTGCAGGAAGCGGAAGTGACGGCGCGTGCTCGCGACGTGAGCGGGGTCGATGTCGGCGAACAGCACCGTCTCACCACCGGCACCGGAGGCGAGTACCTCGCCGAGCGGATCGATCACCGCGCTGTCGCCGCTGTAGTCCAGCCCACCGCCGGAACCGACCCGATTGACCCCGACCACGTACGCCTGGTTCTCGATCGCTCGGGCCCGGAGCAGCGTCGACCAGTGCAACCGGCGCTTGGCGGGCCAATTGGCCACGACGAGGTATGCGTCCGTCCGGTCGGCCAGCGCCCAGAACTCGTCGGCGAAACGGAGGTCGTAGCAGACGAACAGGCTCAACCGGACCCCCTCGACCTCGACGGTGACGAACTCCGTGCCGGCACGCACGAACTGCTCTTCGTGCGCATGCGAGAACGGGTGGATCTTGCGGTACCGATGCACCTCGCCGTGCGGACCTGCGAGCACGAACGAGTTCGACGGCCGCCGGTCGTCGACGGACGCATCCGGCGAGATCTCGGGGCACGAGCCACCCAGCCAGAGTCCGTGCTCCTTCGCCCGTGCCGCGAGGAACTGCGCCGACGCCCCGCCCTCCGGTTCGCCGATGCCGGGCGTGTCGAACGAGAAGCCCGTCGAGAAGGTCTCGGTGAGCAGCACGAGACGCGCGCCGCCGGCTGCTGCTCCGGCGATCATCGGCGCGAGACGAGCGAAGTTCGCTTCCCGGTCGTGCCACACGATGTCGTGCTGGATCGCCGCGACGCGCAGGACGCTCATCCGAACGCCGCCACGAGTCGGTCGACCGCCGAGTCGATCACGCCGAGCTGCTTGCAGCACGCGAAGCGGACGAGATGTACCCCGTGCTCGGGGTGCATGTAGAACGCGGATGCGGGAACGGCAACGACTCCGGCCGTGTGGGGCAGCGACCGGCAGAAGGCCATCCCGTCGCCGTCCGAGCGCGCCGAGCGGACGTCGACGGTCACGAAGTAGCTGGCCTCGGGTCGATAGGTGACGAAACCTGCCCGCTCGAGACCATGCACGAGACGGTCCCGGGCCACCTGCAGATCGCGGCGCAGCGTCGTGAAGTACCCGTCGGGCATGTCCAGACCGACTGCTGTCGCCGGCTGGAACGGGGCACCGTTGACATAGGTCAGGTACTGCTTCGCGAGGCGCGCCGCGGTGACCAGCTCGGTCGGGCCGCTCATCCAACCGATCTTCCAGCCGGTCGTGTGGAACGTCTTGCCACCCGAGGAGATGGTGAGGGTCCGCTCGAACATTCCGGGAAGCGTGGCGAGCGGGACGTGCTCTGCACCCTCGAACACGAGGTGTTCGTACACCTCGTCGGTCACGACGATGAGGTCGTGTGCGATCGCGAGCTCGGCGATCAACTCCAGCTCGCTCCGATCGAACACCTTGCCGGTCGGATTGTGCGGTGTGTTGAGCAGGATGATCTTGGTCCGATCGGTGATCGCCGCGCGGAGGGCGTCGGGATCGAACCGCCAGATGCCCTCATCGAGATCGGGACGGAGCAACACCGGAACGGGCGTGGCGGCGGCGAGGGCGATGCCTGCCTGATAGCTGTCGTACATCGGCTCGAACAGCACGACTTCGTCACCGGCATCGAGCATCCCGAGCAGCGCACCGGCCAGCGCCTCGGTCGCGCCGGCGGTGACGACCACCTGCGTGTCGGGGTCCACGGCGAGGTCGTACCAACGTCGCTGATGGTCCGCGATCGCCCGACGGAGCCCGGGGTCCCCGAGCCCCGGCGGGTACTGGTTCACCCCTGCTCGGATCGCCTCGACCGCCGCGTCGAGAACGGCCGACGGCCCGTCCGTGTCGGGAAATCCCTGACCCAGGTTGATCGCGCCGGTCGAAGCCGCCAACGCGGACATCTCCGCGAAGATCGTCGTGCCGAATCCCGCGAGCTTCGAGGTCAGGACGTCGTCACGCACGCGCCGAGTCTACGACGCGACGCCTCAGCGAACCGACGGCTCGTCGTGCAGCGGCGCGGGCGGCGCGAGCTCGTCGGAATCACCGCTGCCCCGTCTCGATCCCGAAAGGGGGACGGGCGGAATCGGAGGCGGCGGAACCGGGGAACGTCGCCGATCCGGACCGGCGTACTCGTCGGTGACGACCTGGGGAGTTTCGGACTCCGCCGACGGCAGCGGTTCCATCGACCCGTCCGGGTTCAGCAGTGACTCACCCACGGCGATCGTGTCGGCGATGCGATGGCTCACGCCGGTCGTCTTCGCCTCGTACATCGCCACGTCCGCGGCGCGCATCAGGGCATCGAGCGTCATCCCGTGGCGCGGGAAGATCGCGGCGCCGATGCTGCACGTGATGATGGTGTCGCCGACCACCGGTGAACCCGCGAGCTTGTTCCAGATGCGTTCCGCACTGTTGCGCACAGCGGTGCGTTCCGACAGCCCGGGGAGGAGAATGACGAACTCGTCGCCGCCCCACCGACCGACGACGTCGGTGTCGCGCACAGCGTCGACGAATCGCTCGGACGCCGCAGTCAACACGAGGTCGCCGAATTGGTGCCCGAGCCGGTCGTTGATCTGCTTGAAGCCGTTGAGGTCGATCACCATCACGCACAGACCGGTGTTGAACCGGTCGGCCATGTCGAGCGCCTCTTCGCTGACCCGTTCGAACTCACGACGGTTGATCAGCCCGGTGAGTTCGTCGGTGGTGGCGCGCTTCTCGAGCTGACGGCGCTCGACGAGGAAGGTCCAGCCCGCGAGGGCGAGCAGCACGGTGCCGAGAGCGAGCAGCGAGAGATAGGTGAACGCCCGGTCTGCTGCGAGCCCGACCTCGCTCTCGACAGATGACGTCACCTCGATCGATCCGACCGCGAAGGGGTCGCCGACCACGTCGACGACGGTCCGTCGACCGTCGACCACCTCGACCATTCCGAACTCGTCGTCGGTCGAGCGGCCGTCCGCGACAACGTCGACGGCGACGTCGACGTCCTCGATCGCCGATCGAGCCGTTTCGGAGACGAGCGCCTCGACCGGAAGTTGCTGGGCCACCGTGATCGCCCGCGGACCGTCGATCAGTCGACTCACGACGGACACGGTGTCTGCATCGGCGTCGACACCGAGCACGGAACCGACGGTGTCCCCGCTGTCGGTCTCGACCGGACGCGCCGATCGCGCCGCCAGTTCCGAGACCGACGAGAGCGAATACAGGTCGGTGTCGGTGCACACGAGAGGGGAAGCACTGACGCACGCATCCGATCCCGGCACGGCCTGAGCCAGCGAGTCGGCGATTCGACCGGCGGCGGTCACGCCCTCCTCGGTGCCGGTATCGATGTCGAGCATGGCGAGCGCTGCGAGGTCGACGAGGTGGGCGACGTTGTCCAACGTCTCCCGAACCGACTGCTCGGTGATGTTCGACACGACCTCGACCCTGGCGAGCTGTTCGTCACGGACGTCGCCACGCCGGTTGATCAGCGACACCGCGGTCGCCACGAGGAGGATCAGGCTGCCGACGAGCGCGGCGACTCGAACGATCCTCATGAGCGACTATCGGCAGAATCAGGAGTGAACATGAGCAACTTTTTCGTGGCCTCTGCGGCCACCGTCACCCAGCGTGCCAGATCGGCGCCCATTACCAGACGATCCCCCGCATGGCGGGGGATCGTGTGTGCGCGCTCGGAGAGAGTCGAACTCCCAACCGCTTGATCCGTAGTCAAGTGCTCTATCCATTGAGCTACGAGCGCCGGTGCCCGAAGGCGATCCACATTCTAGACGGCTCGGCCCGAGATTCGAACGACCGCCATCGAAGATTCGGGTGGATTCAGAGCGTCCAGGGGCCCCAGCCGCCGGCGCGCTGATACAGGGCGTAGGCGGCGCGGGCATTGGTGGCCGGGTCGTACAGCTGCTGGTCGCTCGTGACCCCGATGTCGGCGAGCCAACTCCTGTGCACGCTCCAGTAGATCTGGAAGATGCCGTAGCAGCAGGAGTTCCTCGCCGTTGGCACGAAGCGGCTCTCGCGGAAGGCGATCTCGAGAGCACGCTCTTCGAGTTCGTCGGGCCACACGTCGCGGATGATCTGCTCGACGTCGCCCGGCGTCGCCGCGATGGTCGTCGTGGTGGTGGTGGTCGTGGGGGCTGCGGTCGTGGTCGGGGCGGCCGTCGTCGTGGGTGCGGGCGTTGTCGTGGGTGCCCGTGGTGATGGTACCGAGGAACCGGCGGGGAGACAGATCGTCGTCCCGGGGTACAGCGGGGTGTCGGTCGTGGCACCGTTCGCCTCGAGGACCTCGGCGAGCGAAACGCCGGCTCCCTCGGCGAGCCGGAGCCAGAAGTCGCCCGGCTGCACGTCGTATTCGACCCCGCAGGACCGGTTCCGATCGGCATCGCCTCGGGCAGTCGCCGGCGCGTCGACCGCCGGGCCGTTCGAGGTGGACCCGGCGCTGTCCGCAGACGTCGGGCCGGTCGATTCGTCGGAGGCGAGCTCGACGATGTCACCGGTCGTCGCCCCGGTGCTCGGGGTTTCGGCGGCCGAGGCGGTCGTGTCGCCGTCGTCGTCGGACACCGGCGGGTTCACCGGGACGGCGGGCGGCAGCAGGTCTGGGTCGAGCGCCACGTCCGGGGTCGACACGATCGCGGCGTCGGCGGCTGGGCCGACGAGCGTCGGTGCCGGAAGGGTCTGCCCCGAGGCGACGGTGTCACCGGTGCCGTCGTTGGACGTGAGACCGATCATCAACGGGACCAGGAGGGTCGTCAACACGGCGACGGCACCGACCCGCATGAGGAGCGGGTCGATCGAACGGCCGGCACCTCGGCGCGTGTCGTCGCGTTCGATCATCGCAATGGGGGTCATCGTCTCGAACCCATCGGGCGCGGGCGCCGCTGCGTCGATGACCGGGACCTCGGTGGTCGGGTGCAGGAACTCGGGGTCCGGATCGGGGTCGGGGGACTCACTGTGGGTGGCCGGCGCGCCGGCGTCGAACACGTCGACGCGTCCGCTGGTCGACAGGGGGACCTCGGTGTCGAGGTCGTCGAACATCGTCGGATCGATCGCCGACCCCGCTGCCGCGGGTCGAGCGTCCGTGGCGTCGAAGACGCGGTGCTCGCGGGTGCCTTCGGCACCGCCCGACATCGCTGTGTTCCACAGACCCTTGATGGCGCCGGTCAGATCCGCACGGCCCTTCGAGCGCTCGCGCCGCGTGCGACCCGTCGACTCCGTCCAGTCGGGTGTCGAGCCCCAGAAATCGTCACCGGGGGTCGTTCCACCCGGGTTCATGTCATCACGGTTCATCTCGTCACCTACGCCTTGTCGTGCCCAACGCCGATCGTGTCGTCAGTTCTCGAGGGGAATCTCGCGGTGGTGTCACACCACCCGACATCGCCCGATGCACGATGTCTACTCCACTCGTCATCAAACCGCAACGCGGCTGTCATCCAGACGACATGGTTGTCATTTGGGTGAGATGTGCCGCCCCCACGATTTCCCGCGTCCCGGACCCGGCAAATCGCGAACGACGGGCCGGCGGCCGGACGATTTGTCGGTGCCGGGACGCGGCAATTCGTTCGCGGCGATGACGAGCGAGGCCGGTCGGCGCTCGATGAACGAGGACCGACCGGCCGCTGGCGGAGAGGGTGGGATTTGAACCCACGGATCCCGGAGGATCAATGCCTTAGCAGGGCATCCCATTCGGCCGCTCTGGCACCTCTCCATTCGGACCCGCAGGCCCGAAGCGGCGAGCATAGCGCCGGGGTGGCCAACACGAACCGCCCGGATCACGCGGGGATACGTTCGACGGCGATGACGCTTCTCGACGTGGCCCCTCCGACCGACTCGACGATGTCGTTCGCCGACATGCAGCGTGCCCGCGCACTGCGCCGCATGAAGCTGGTCGCGACGTCGCTGCTCGTGGTCGCGGCGATCGTGTTCGTGGTCGCGAAGCTCAACGAGGACTCCGGCGCGTGGGTCGGCTACGTCCGCGCCGTCGCGGAGGCCGCGATGATCGGTGCGCTCGCCGACTGGTTCGCCGTGACCGCCCTCTTCCGTCATCCGCTCCGGCTGCCGATCCCCCACACCGCGATCATCCCGAAGCGCAAGGACCAGATCGGACGCAGCCTCGGCGACTTCGTCGAATCGAACTTCCTGACCGCCGAGGTGATCGACGAGCGCCTCCACGGCGCCGAGGTCGGCCGCCACGCCGGCGAATGGCTGGCCGACCCCGAACACGCCGAACGAGCCGGCGAGGCGTTGGCCGACATCGTCCGCGGTGGGCTCGAGGTGCTGGACGACGACGAGATCCAGGCCGGGCTCGAACATTTCGTCCGCTCCCGCGTGCAGGCCACGCAGGTGTCACCGGTCGTGGGCCGCGTGCTCGACATCACGATCGAGGGCGGACACCACCAGCGCCTGCTCGACGCGGTCCTCGTCGGCGTCAGTGGCTTCCTCGACGACAATCGCGCCACGTTCCGCCATCGACTGTACGAGGAGTCGCCGTGGTGGGTTCCGGAGGGCATCGACGACCGCGTGTTCGCCAAGATCTACGACGTCGTCACGCGATTCATCGCCGACGTGCGCGCGTCGCCGGACCACGAACTGCGCGCCAGCGTCGACGTCCGGTCGGCCGACTTCGCTCGTCGGCTGCGCGAGGACCCCGAACTCCGCGCCAAGGGCGAGGAGCTCAAGCAGGAACTCCTCGACCACCCCGAGGTTCGGCACTGGATCGAGTCGATGTGGAGCGAGACGAAACGGGGATTGCTCCTGGCGGTCGACGATCCGGACAGCGAACTCCGCCAGCGGATCGTGTCGAGCACCCGGCGACTCGGTGAACGGCTCGCGGCCGAGCCCGAACTGCAGCGCAAGATCGATGACTGGGTCGCGTCGGCGCTCGCCCACCTCGTCGCCAACTACCGAGCCGAAGTCAGCGAGATCATCGCATCGACCGTCGCAAGATGGGACGCCGAGGCAACGGCCACCAAGCTCGAACTGCAGGTCGGCCGCGACCTCCAGTTCATCCGCATCAACGGCACCATCGTCGGCGGCCTCGCAGGCTTGGTGATCCACGCCGTGGCCCAACTGCTCTGAGCGGTCACCCGAGCGAGTCCGTGCCGACGAGCGTTAGCGTGGTCGGCGGAACGGTGGCAGAGCGGACGAATGCACCCGCCTTGAAAGCGGACGAACCGAAAGGTTCCGGGGGTTCGAATCCCCCCCGTTCCGCTGGTGCCTCCGTGGACGTTCGCCGACGTCCACGGAGGTCCACCGAAATGTGCTCTGAGCTGGGATGATGTTGACATCCGCCGTTGTACCTTCGCGGCCGTTTCTGTTGCGTTACTCCCGCGGTTGCTCCCGCGGAGGCCCGACCGCTTCGTACGACAGGAGGTCACCGTGCCGAGAGGGCCACGAGGCAAGCGTGTCAATGCGGGCGATGGGAATTCGGTGGCCGGCAAGAACTCCAACGGCGTCGGTTCCGTCTACTTCGAGCCAGCCTCGACGCGTGCGGATGGCACCGTCGTCAAGGGCCGCTGGCGGGCGACCTACGTCGGCCCTGACGGCAAGATCAAGCGGGTCTCCGGACCGACGAGGGCGCTCGCCGAATCACGGCGGACGAGCTCGTCACCGCACTCGGCAGGCGGCGCTCCCCGACCACGTCAAGGTTCTCGATCGCGACGCCCGTCCGGGAGCTGGGCGACTGATGGCTCGAGTCGGTTGCTCGCCACCAGGTTCGTGAGTCGTCGCCCGCGACCTACCGGAAGTCGATTGCGTACCTCGTCGACGAGCTCGGCGGCGCGCGCGTCATCGACATCGGGCCGGAGGTGCTGACTGCGTGGCAGTCGGCGTTGCTGGATCGGCTTGCTCCGTACACCGTCCTGAGCTGTCGCAAGGCCTGTCGTCAGAGCGGCCAGCTAGCCATGTGGGGCGCCTCGATCAGGAGTTGCCGGAAGCCGTCGTCGTACAGCTCCGACATCAGCGCTGCGGCGAACTCCCAGTGTTCACGGAGATGATGCGTCTCACCCAGGATCGTGCTCGACAACTTCTCCCCACACCTGTCCACGAAGAAGGACCGCCGAGTCGGCGAGTGGGCGGCGGCGAACAACATCGAGCTCGCGTACACACCGACCTACTCGTCATGGCTGAACCGAATCGAAGCCCGGTTCCAGGCGGTGCGCTACTTCACTCTCGACGGCACCGACCACGCCTCGCACCGTGAACAGGCATCGATGATTCGCCGCTACATCATCTGGCGCAACCGCAACGCACACGACCGAGCCCTCCGCGACCTCGTCAAGCGCGCAAACGTTGCCCGACACGGCACCAGTGCTGGCGGGGACGATTGCCGGCTGGGGGTTGATGTACGTGCAGGTGGACGGTGACGGGTACCCGAGACTGCGTCGCGTCAGGCTCCGCCGCCGGTTCCGGTGCCTTGTCGGGTCTGGTGCTGATGAGCGCTCGGCAGGCTGCCGAGGTTCGAGCGGAACATGTGGGTGAAGGCTGCTGGACTCGAGTAGCCCAGCTCGGCGGCGACCTCGGTCACAGTCGCACCGTTGTTCAAGCGTTCGATGGACTCGACGAGACGGAGTCGCGTCCGCCACTGCGAGAAGCTCATCCCGGTCTCGGTGGCGAACAGTCGGGCAATCGTTCGCTCGCCCGCCCCCGCGGCCGAGGCGAGCTGCCCGAGCGGGTGCTCACACCCGGGGTCGTCGATCAGCCGTTGCATCACCGCGGCCAGCCTGGGCTCCGAGGAGATGGGAACGAGCAGCGGCGCGTTCGCCATGGCCGCCAGCTCGTCAAGAACGACAGCCGACAGCCTCGTCATCGGCCCGTCACGTAGGTAGTCGTTGCCGTGTTCGAGCGCGCGAGCGGCCAGCTGACCCAGCAGCGGGCTGACCGTGACCGTACCGGCCCGAGTGGGCAGGTCGACGGCGCATGTCTCGTCGACGAACAACATGCGAGCCGACGCAGCTCCGTGGGAATAGACGCTGTGGAAGACCCGCGGCGGGATCCAGATCGCTTGACCGGTCGGCACCAGCCATGAACCCTCCGGTGTCGCAGCCCACATCGACCCGACGAGCACCTCGATGATGTGTGCACGGGGATGGTGATGGGCGGCTGCGCGGTGCGGACCGCCCGAGTGCCACGCGAACGACAGGATCGGTCTCGCGCTGTCTTCGACCCGTCCCAGATCAGGCAACGCAAGGTCTGGCAGATCATCGATGCTCATTGACAGATCATCGACAGCCCGTCGAACGCTGATCCGCAAGAGTGGGCATCGTCGAACGACCCAAGGCTGTGGGAGGACCATCATGTCGTCGAACCTCGTCCATCTCGTGACGCTTGCGTGCAGAGATGAAGACCACGCTCAGCAATGCCTCTCAGCCCTCGCTGAGACCGGGCGTTCCGACGCGCTCGAGTACGGCTGTCGTTCCTATGACTTCGGCCTCCGCGACGGCACGAATGACGTCGTGCGGATCGTCGAGCACTGGTCGCGATGGGAGGACCTCGACGCGCTGCTCGCGGACCGTGTCGTCCCGGCCCTGCCCGTCTACAACCAACTCCTGGCTCGACCGTTCGATCCGACGATCGATACCGAGCGCATCACGCTGGCCCAGCTCGACAACTCGGTCGACGCGGTCCGTGCCGCCACCTCGTCGATGGATTGACGACCGTGACGCTTGCGCCTTTGGAGGGGCGCATATCGACACGCATCAAGCGGTCACCGACCCGAGCAGAACTTCATTCTGCTCACCGGGGCCAGCGCATGATGCACACTCGATAGACCGCCCATCGGTTCTCCGACAGCGCCGCATCGCGGCCCATATCGGGAGCGCGATAACCACGTCGAGGATCCACCAGTCGAACGCGGACGGTGACCGCGTCATGAGCTGCATGTCAGACCGGTCACTCCGTCACAGTGCGCCGGTTCTGCGGCGCGTAGCCTTTGTCCGGTGCCCCTGTTTCTCGCGCTTGCGGTGGTCGCTGTCGCGGTGGCCCTTCTCGTCTCCGGTCGGCGAGGTGGAGCCGGGCAAGGCAAGAAGTTTGTCGGGACAGCCGCTGCGGTCTGGGTTGGCTTCCTGGTACTGGCAATCGTCGTGCTCACCGTCGCCACCTTGATCTTCGGGAGATGACGACCCAACGACGCCGTGCGCGCTCACTCGGCGCATGGAAACCGACCAATTGGAGCACCCGAGAACCACAGCCGTCGGTGCCCGAGTGCGCCGAACCGGGGTGCTCGCGCCTGGGGCGTCACCGAGCTGGTTGACCCGCTTGGCGGAACGGTCTTTCCCGGGGCGGGTACTTGAGCCCTTCGGTAGTGGTCAGGCGCCAGGTCGATGAGTTGGGGCCACGCCTGAAACGGAGCGGGATCTTCCGGCGGCGCCCAGCAAGACGCCCACCAAGATCCAGAGCCCGCCGAATAGGGCCGTGTTGAGCACGGCAGCACCCCAGTCCTCCTCGTCCCGTAGCAGCGGCACCAGAAGGTCGTACACGGCGATCACGGCCCCACCGATCAACGCGACGGGTGCAAGCGTCGCCTCCAGATAGGGGCGCTTCCAGACAGCTACGCCCAGCGCGACCGCTGCGGCGGCGAATCCGATGGGCAGGATGAGCAGCAACCAGACCACCGCGGATAGCGCAAGGACCATCAGCGCCGCCTTCTCCGACCCTGGTGCCGCCGTCCAGCGCTCCCGTCGAGACGGAGTCAACTCTCGCGAGCCGTCCGGCCCCTCGACCTGTTCGATCCGACTCCTCGCACGGGCAACTGCGACCGCCACCGCGATCAGCAAGACGAGATACACCGGCACGCTTCAACACTCCGCCCGAGATGCACCTGCAGCCAGAGCCAAACGGCCCCACCCTGGCAGCGCTCGACCAAGAGGCCGCCGCGAACGACCCGGTCCCCCAGGCCGAAGCCACGCCGCGACCGCCGCTGCTCGTCACCATCCCGCAAGCGGCAGAGCTCCTCCCCGTCAGCAGGTCGACCGTCTACCAACTGATCTGGGACGACGAGCTCGCACCCGTCCGCATCGGCCGCAGCGTCCGCCTCACCATCGACGACCTCCAGGACCACGTCCAACGCAAGCGCGCCGCCTGAGCGCGTTGACACTCGTGCCCGCCATCCGTTGGGGTGTGCTGGCATACATGCAGCGGACGACCGTAAAACTCCCAGATGAGCTGGACGCACGGTTGCGCCATGAAGCGCAGCGGCGCGGTGTGACCGTCTCGGAGCTCACGCGTGAAGCGATCGAGACCTTGCTCGAAGCGCCACGCGACCGCCGACGACTCCTCGCCGCCGGCGCAGGCGCGAGCGGTCGCCGCGACATCTCCGAGCGGATCGAGGAGATCATCGCCGGCGAGGTGACACCATCGCACTGATCGTCGACGCCGGCCCGCTCTACGCCTACGTCGACCGCGACGACCGCCACCACACCGAGTGCCTCGAACTGCTCGAGACACACCCCGGCCCGCTCATCGTCCCGACCCTCGTCATCACCGAAGTCACCTATCTCGTCGCCAGCCGCCTCGGCAGTGACGCCGACATCCGATTCCTGGGCGACCTGGCGACCGGCAACCTCATCGCCGAGCCGGTCGCGGCCGCCGACTTGATGCGCATCGCCGAGCTCGTCGGCCGGTACCGCGACCTCCCCCTCGGCACCGTCGACGCATCGGTGATCACCGCCGCCGAGCGACTGAGAACCACCCAGATCGCCACGCTCGACCGGCGACACTTCACCGTCGTGAGATCCGACCTCGGCGAATTCACACTCCTCCCCTGATGTCCCGCGGGCGACGACCGTTCCGCCCGACCGCTCCGTTCCACGGTGTCCGTTACTCCCGCGGTTACTCCCGCGAGGCGGTTCGAAACTGCGGCCCGATCGCCCTGGCCAGGGCCGACGCGTCACTCTTCGAGAAATGCGCGCAATCCCGCCCGTTCCGCCGATCGAACGTCCGGCGGAGTCCAGCGGCTCCGGGTCTGAGCACGTTGGATAGCTTCGGCTGATGGGGCGCGACGAACTCCCGCCGTTGCCGTCGACACTCAGCGCAGTGTTCGGGCGGCCGTTCTGGCACGAGGGACGTGCACCTCTGGAGTTCGCGCGGCTCCGGCGCACGAACGTGCCGCTGAGCTCCGGCAACGGCCGACGCGTGGTCGTCGTGACGGGCTACCTGGCTGGGCCCAACGCCGCGAAGCCGCTCGCACGGTGGCTCGGCCGCGCCGACTTCGACGTCGACATCGCCGATGTGGGGCGCAACGCCTCGACCAGCAGCACCGCGGTCGAGCAGATCGGCGCGGCGCTGCAACGTGGCGACCGACCGTCGATCGTGATCGGCCACAGCCGCGGCGGCCAGCAGAGCCGCGTCGCCACGCAGCGTCATCCCGATCTCGTCACCCGGCTGATCACGCTCGGGGCACCGGTACGCGCCCACCTCCCCCGCAGTGGGCCGCTCCGTGCATCCGTCGAGGCGATGCGCCTGTTGGCGTTGCTGCCGATCGGGCCCGATGCGGACCCCGGAGCGGATGCCGAATACGAGCGTGACCTCGCCGCACCATTCGGGGTGGACGTGCCGTGGACGACGATCTGGTCGAAGGTCGACGGGGTGATCGAGTGGCAGGCCTGTCTCGATCGGGCGGCCGAATCGATCGAGGTCGAGAGCTCCCACGTCGGCCTGCTGGCATCGGTGCCGAGTTTCCGTGCGATCGCGTCCGTCCTCGACGCATGATGTCGGTCGATGCCCGAAGGTGACACCGTTCGACGACTCGCCGACCGGATCGGTGCGCGGTTCGCCGGCGAACGCTGTACCCGTTCGATCGCCCGGGACCCGCGGATCGCTCACCTCGACCTCGCGGGCGCACAGTTGGTCGCAGCCGACGCGGTCGGCAAGTGGCTGCTGCTCCGGTTCGACGACGACCGGACCGTCTACGGCCACCTGCGGATGGACGGCCGCTGGGATCTCGGGAACAGATCCACGGCACCGGAGTGGCAGCGTCGACTCGAGGTCGAGTTCGAATCCGGGTGGGTGACCGCCATCGACATGCCGGTCATCGGGGTCGTCGCGACGGACGACGAAGCATCGATCGTCGGACATCTCGGACCCGATCTGTGCGGAGCGGGAGGACCGGACATCGACGCGATCCTGGCTCGGCTCGCCCGGGACGACGACCGTCCGCTCGCGGGTGCCCTCCTCGATCAACGCAACGTCGCCGGTTTCGGGAACGTCTATGCCGTCGAGGTGCCGTTCATCGGCGGGGTGTCACCGTTCCAGCCGGTCGGTTCGATCGAGGGGTTGGATCTGATCGTGCGCGCCGGCAGCGCGCTGATCCGGACGAATGCCGAGCGCGGGCCGCAGAACACGACGGGCCGCCGGCTGCACGAGGCGCATCACTGGGTGTACGGGCGTCGACGTCAGCCGTGCCGGTGGTGCGGCACGCGCCTCGAGGGAATGGACGAGGGCGCCACACCATGGCGACGGGTCACCACATGGTGTCCGAACTGCCAGGAGTTGGCGCACACGCGTCCGGTCGATCCGGCACGGATCGACCGCGCGTTGATCCTCCACCCGGCGCGCAGGCGCTACCCGACGGAGCCGCCGATCGACGTCAGCTGACGGAGTCCGCCGCGTCGGCGATCTTGTCGGTCGCGTCGTCGACGGTGTCGGCCACCTTGTCGGTCGCGTCGTCGACGGTGTCGGCCACCTGGTCGGTGGCCTTCGACGTCTTCTCGGACACGATGGTCCCGACCTTCGACTGCTTGACGGCGTCGACCGCCTTGCCGGCCGCGCCGCCGACCTTGTTGCGCTGATCCTCGTCCATGTTCTTGAGGAAATAGCCGCCGATGGCGACTCCGATGATGAGGGCGATGATGAACTTCATCGTTCAGGTATACCCGGATTTGCCCGAACCCCACCGTCGTGGGGGATCAAGTGGCGGCCGCTTCGAACTCGGCGAGGATCCGCTCGCCGTCGGGCTGCCGCAGAATCCGTTCGGCCAGGCGCTCGCGGGTTCGTTCCGCGTCGAGCCGCGGCTTGTCGACCGTCGCCCAGTGGACCATGCCGTCCCAGAACCGATCGACGAGTTCGGCGCCGGAGATCGTGCCGCCGGCGAGTGTCCGCACCGTCACGCTCTGGAGCTCGCCCAGACAGAGGTTCAGCGACCGGACGTGGATCTCCTCGTCGGTGCGGATCCGTCCGACGATCTCTGCGGCGAGCAGTGCGTCGGCAGATCGTTCGCCGAACAGGCCCGGTGTGCGCAGGATCTGCTGCGTCTCGGCGAAGCCGATCTCGGCCCGGAACTCGATGATCAGCACGTTCGCAATGAACGAGAACAGGTCCTCGACCTCACGGGCGATCTCGGGGAGGTAGCGACCGCCGTCCTCGCGGGCGAGCCCCGGCTGCGGCTCGACGTCGGGATGGGCATCGGGACCGAACGCGAGATCGCGGGCGGCGAACCACATCTCGTCGTGGCCGCCGATCCCTTCGGCCGGGATGCCGCCCTCGTCGATGCCGTGCGCCTCGAACAACCCGCCGGCCAGGTGACCGATCGCCATCGTCGATGTGTCCTCGATGATGTACTCGCTCAGGTCGGGGACAGGGAACAGCCCGATGAACGCGCCCTTCGCTTCGATCTTGCCGACGACGGTGAGCATGTTCCAGAACTCGTCGGTGATCCCGTTGCGGAGCAGGACGAGCCGCTGTGCCGTGTTCGGCAGACGGACACCGCCCAGCAGGTCGGACGACGCCGGAAACGGCTGGCCGCCCCGCGCTCGGAGCGCCTTCTCCCACGCGTCGAGCGCCGGCACACGACCGAGTGCACGCGGTGGCATGTAGGTGCCGTCGTCGAGGAACCCACCGTGCAGCGTACGGCCCGCGACGACATGTGGCGCCGCGTAGTCGTGCGAGCTGAGCAGTTCGGCGCGGGAGTAGGTGAGTCGAGGCTGATCGATCGTCGAGGTCATGGGATCACACGTTCTTCGGGAGTTCGGAGAAGGGGCGGACCTTGTCGTCGTTCGGTTCCTTCGGGAGCCCGAGCGCACGTTCGCCGATGATGTTCCGCTGGATCTGATCGGTCCCGCCGTAGATCGGCGGCGCCTGCGCGTACAGCGCCGTGCCGGTGACCACGGCGAGCAGCGGATGACCGGTCGCAGCGTCGAGCGACTCGCGCTGTGCGTCGGTGTACCCGTGCAGCGTGCCCGACGCGCCGATGATCCGCAGCCCGAGGTCGCGGGTGAGGCGGACCGTGTCGCTCATCAACAGCTTCGAGATGTTCGCCATGCCGGGGATGTCGTGCCCCGCCGTCCGCATCGCCTTGAGACGCTGGCCGTTGAAGCTGCCGATCCGGTTGAGGGTGTGGAGCCTCATCAGGTCCTGGCGAATCGACGGGTCGTCGAGCTTGCCTGCCGCGCGGGCGAAGTCGACCAGCAGCTGGTTGCCGGGTCGATTGGCGGCGGTGGCCCGTTTGGCGGCCCTCTTCGGGTCGACCGGCGCGACGAGGTCGCCGACACGCCGGTCGAGTTGGCCGGCAATCGTGCCGGGCTGCGCGCCCGCGGCGCCCCCCGATCCACCCGCGCCGAGTCCGGCGCGTTCGGCCTGCAGGGTCGTGTTGGTGACGGCCCAGCCGTTGTTGACCCCGCCGATCACATCGGCCGCGCGAACCCGCGCATCGGTGAGGAACACCTCGTTGAACATCGCGTGGCCGGTCATCTCGTGCAACGGGCGGATCTCGACCCCGGGCTGGTGCATGTCGATCGCCATCCACGAGATGCCCTGGTGCTTCGGAACGTCGACGTCGGTCCGCGCGATCAGCATGCCCATGTCGGCGGTGTGGCCGAGCGAGGTCCACACCTTCTGCCCGTTGACGATGAACTCCTCGCCGTCCTGCTCGGCACGGGTGGTGAGACCGGCGAGGTCGGAGCCGGCGCCCGGTTCGCTGAACAACTGGCACCACGCGCGCCGGCCGGTCACGATCTCGCGGACGTGCTCGGCGACCTGTTCGGGCCTCCCGTGCGTCGCGATGGTCGGCGCAGCGAGCAGCAGACCCAGGCCCGCGGGCGGGCCGAGTGCCCCGAACCGTTCGATCTCGCGCATCACCGCGACCGAGTCGGACCGTGACAGGCCTCGGCCGAACGCGTCGTTGGGCAACATCGGCGACGCCCAGCCGTCGAGACCGAGACGCTGCCACCATTCGGCGACGGACAGGTCGGGGTCCCAGTTGTCCTCCAGCCACGCCCGGACGGCGGCGACCGGGTCGGCCGGTGTCTCGTGCACCGGCACCGTGGCCGGTACGTCTTCCGTCATCGCCATCGCGATCCCCTCGATCCGTGCGCTCTGCAACCTCTCCTCCTCAGCCTAAGGGGCCGCGGCGCTGCGCAGGAATCCACCCGCCGGTCCACGGTGCCGCCTGTGAAGCTGTGCGGATGACCGACGGCGGCTTCGACGCGGTGGTGGCGGCACGGTACGAGCGCGACGTCCGCGAGCGGTTCGAACCCGAGCACCTGCGCGACGTCGTCGGTGTACTGGCCGAGTTGACCGGCCACCGACCCGCACTGGAGTTCGCGGTCGGCACCGGACGGATCGCGCTCCCATTGGCAGCACGTGGGGTCGAGGTCCACGGGATCGAACTGTCGAACGCGATGATCACCGAGATGATGAAGAAGCCGGATGCCGACCGGATCCCGGTCACCATCGGCGACATGGCCACGACCCGCCTCGACTCGGCGGGATCGTTCGGGCTCGTGTTCCTCGTGTTCAACACGATCACCAACCTGTTGACGCAGGCCGAACAGGTCGCCTGCTTCCGCAATGCCGCCGATCTTCTCGGACCGGGCGGTCACTTCCTCATCGAGACCGGCGTCCCCCGAGTGCGGCGACTGGGCCCCGGCGAACGGTTCCTCCCCTTCGCGGTCGGCGACGACCACATCGGGATCGACGAGTACGACCTCGCCGAGCAGCGTCTCGTCTCCCACCACTACCGGATCGGCGACGACGACGCCGCCACGTTCGAATCGCACCATCGCTACGCATGGCCGGCCGAGTACGACCTGATGGCACAACTCGCGGGCATGACGCCGACGCACCGCCGGGCCGACTGGGACAGAACCCCGTTCGACGGCGAGAGCAGCAACCACGTCTCGGTGTGGTCGACATCGGCCTGACCCCACCCGCGAGGCGGTCACGACGCAACCAACCACCACCCGTAGGATCGCCGATCGATGACCATGGCCCCTGCCTCTGTCTCGCGCGTCCGGAGCATCGGGGGACTCGTGCTGCTGCTCGTGGCGTTGCCGATCGTCGGGTTCGTGCTCGTCGTGCTGGCCGATGCGATCCCCGACCGTCCGGTCGCCCGCCACCTCGGCACCGAGATCCTGAACGAGCGGCTGACGACGGAGGACTACGGCACGGCACTGACCGGACACCAGATCGACCGGTTCACCGACTGCATCGGCATCACGATCGGGCTCGGGAGTCCTCCGGGCACCAACACGATCGAGTCGGCGATCAGCAACCCGACGCTCGGCAAGTGCTCCGAGGCGGTACCGCGACTGCAGTCGTACCTCGACGGCAACGGCCTCGAGCAGAGCTATCCCTACTACCGCTACTGGCACGGCTATTCGGTCGTCCTGAGGCCACTGCTGGCGGTGGTCGGACTGCAGGGCGCGCGGGTCGTGATGCTCGTTGCCCTGGCTGCAGGGTTGCTCGGCCTCGCGAGGTCGCTCGCGCGTCGGCACGGCCGTGCGGTTCCCGTGGTGCTGCTCGCGCCGTTCGTGTTGACCACCGACTTCATCGAGTTGCCGGGCAGCCTGCCGCACGCGACCGGCGCGCTCGCCATCCTAGGGACGAGCTGGCTCGCTCACGACGTGGTCGCGCGGTCACCGACGTGGCAACGCGTCGCAGCCGTCTCGATCGTGTCGGGAGCGACGGTCGTGTACGCCGACATCCTGACCATCCCGGGCGGCGGTTGGGCGCTGTGCACCGCGGTGATCGGCATGGGCGGCTCGCTCGTGCTCACCCGGCTCGCGCTCGCGATGCGGATCATCGTCGCTGTGGTCGCGTGGATCCTCGGCTACACGTGGATGTGGGTGTCGAAGTGGATCCTCGCCAGCTTCGTGTTCGGGATCGACTCCGTGATCGACGTCATCCGGTTCACGACCGAGAACCGGATCTCGGGGGACAACGGAAGCATCGAGTACGGCCTCTTCGCCACGATCCGCGTCAACCTCGAGGTGTGGTTGCGACAGCCGCTCACCGGGGTGGTGGTCGCGGCCCTCCTGACGACCTTCGTGTTCGTGTGGCGGCGCCGCACGCGATGGTGCCCACCCGTCGACCGTTGGGTCGACCGGTTGATCGTCGCGAGTCCCGCCCTGATCCCGCTCGTCTGGTTCGAGGTGCTGAAGAACCACAGCCAGGTCCACGTCTGGTTCACCTACCGGTCGGTTCCGATCGCTGTGGGCATCGTCGCTGCGGCGTCGATGATCGTGTTGCGCCCACTCGCCGATGCCGACCCGGCAGCCGACGCTACGACCGATGCGCGGCGCGATACGCGGCCGGCGGCGAACCGACCACCTTGCGGAAGTGACGACTGAACGCGCTCTGGTCGTAGTAGCCGCAGCGGTGGGCGACCTCGGCCATCGACAGCTCGGTCGTCGTCAGCAGACGCAGGCCCTCCTCGAGTCGGAACCGCATCACGAGCTGCTTCGGGCTGAGCCCGAGCACCCGGCGCGCCGTCCGCTCGAGCTGGGCGACCGACATCTCTGCGGCATCGGCGAGGTCGGCCACCTCGATCGGCTCGGCGAAGCGTCGCCGTGCGACGTCGACGGCCGCCGCGAGCCGCCCGTGGGGCGCGGCCGCGTCCACCGGGGTGCGGAGGTCGACCGACACGCTCACCACGCCGGCCGGCTGGCCTGCGTCGTCGATCCACCGTGATTTCGAGGTGAGGAACCATCCGACCGTACGGTCCGGTCGGGTGATCAGTTCGAGCTCGTTGGTCAGCATGTGACCGGTCTCGATGACGGCGCGATCCTGCGCCTCGTAGCGCTCGGCGAGCTCGACGGGAAAGAGGTCGCGGGCCGTGCGACCGACCACGTCACCAGGTCCCGCCACGTCGGCACGATCGGCGAACGCCTGGTTGACGGCGAGATACACGCCGCTGACCGACTTGACGCAGAACATCACGGACGGCGTGGTCGCCAACACGTCGGTGACCGCCTCCAGCGACCGGTCGAGCATGCCCCAGTATCCATCGTGCGGGGAACGAATGCCGCGAGCGGCCCGGCTTGTTCGATTTCAGCACCGCGCGGCGACGAATTCGTGCAAGACCGGGCCCGGCCGAAACGTGTTCCATGGGGAGATGAGCGCGTCGACCCTCTCCCGCCCTGTTCAACGTACCGATGCCGAACTCGCGGACGAAGCGGTTGCACTCGCGCGTCGGCTGCTCGCGTCCAGCCAGCGGGACGAATCGCGCGCCGAAGCGCGTCGTCGTGAACGGCTGGGCGCGCTCCTGGCCGACGAACAGGGCCGCCAGCTGATCTTCGCGATGACCGACGAAGTCCTGCGGATCGACGAACCACGTCTCGCCGCCGCGCGATTCGCCGACGTCGTGGCCGCACACCACACCAGCGCGGTCGGGCGCCTCGACGCGCTGCTGCTGCGCGCCGGTGCCGTCGTGGCGCCACGTCTCCCGCGTGTCGTCATGCCGCTGGTGCTTCGCAAGATCAAGGCCGAAACCCACGGGATCGTGATCCCGGCCGACGATCCCGAGTTCGCACGACATCTCGAACGACGCAGCAGGGACGGCGTCCGGCTCAACGTCAACCCCCTCGGTGAGGCGATCCTCTCCGATGCCGAGGCCGACGAGCGGCTGCGCGCCGTTCTCGATCGGATCGAACGCGCGGATGTCGACTACGTGTCGGTCAAGGTGTCGGCGATCGTCGCCAACCTCGACGCCCTCGCGTTCGAGATCTCGCTCGACCGGATCTGCGAACGTCTGCGCACGCTGTACCGCCGCGCCGAGGCGGCGTCGCCGCGCACGTTCGTCAACCTCGACATGGAGGAGTACCGAGACCTCGAGCTGACCCTGCAGTCGTTCATGCGCGTCCTCGACGAGCCGGAGTTCGCGGGCATCGACGCCGGCATCGTCCTCCAGGCATACCTCCCCGACTCCCACGCCGCGCTCGAGCGGCTCGGAACGTGGGCCGCCCGCCGTCACGCGGATCACGGCGGCACCGTCAAGGTCCGCCTCGTCAAGGGTGCGAATCTCGCGATGGAGTCCGTCGAGGCAGACCTCCACGGTTGGGTGCCGGCGCCGTACGGTTCCAAGGCCGACGTCGATGCCAGCTACAAGGCGATGCTCGAGTCCGCGATGCGGCCCGAGTGGGCGGCGGGCCTGCGGCTCGGACTGGCGAGCCACAACCTGTTCGACATCGCGTGGGCCCTGACCTTCGGACGCGACCGCGACGTCCTCGACCGCATCGAGTTCGAGATGCTCGAGGGGATGGCTCCCGCGCAGGCGCGCTCCGTCCACGCTGCAGCGGGCCAACTGCTGATGTACGCGCCGGTCGTGGCCGACGACGACTTCGACGCGAGCATCGCCTACCTGTCTCGCCGCCTCGACGAGAACACGCAGCCCGACAACTTCCTGCGGTCGCTGTTCACGCTCACCCCCGATTCTCCGGGCTTCGACGAGGAGGCCGACCGCTTCCGCACCTCGGTCGGGGCCCGCCACGACGTGTTCCGCGGCCGGCGCCGAGCTCCGATCGACCCGACCGCCGGGGACGGGTTCGAGAACGAGCCCGACAGCGACATGACGATGCCCGAGGTTCGCGACGGGTTCATCGACGCCCTGACGGCTCCACCCCGGCCGGGGATCGATCTGCTCGACGCAACCGAGCAGATCGACGAGGTCATCGCGACCGCACGCCCGGCCGCCGTCGACGGGCTCGACGAGCGTCGGCGGTGGCTGCTGGCCGCCGCCGACCTGATGAGCACCGAGCGGGCGCGGACGATCGGGCTCATGGCTCACCACGTCGCGAAGACGATGCACGAGGGCGACCCCGAGGTCAGCGAGGCGATCGACTTCTGCCGCTACTACGCCACCGAAGGCAGCGCTCGCCTCCGCGCCGCCATCGGCGCCGGCTTCGACGTCACGGGGCGCGGCACGATCGTCGTCGTCGGACCCTGGAACTTCCCCTACGCCATCCCGACCGGTGGCGTGGCGGCGGCGATCGCCGCCGGCAACAGCGTGATCCTCAAGCCGGCGCCCGAGGCGGTCGTCGTCGGCGCCTGGCTCGCCGATCAGTTCTGGCGCGCCGGGGTACCCCGCGACGTGCTGCAACTCGTCGTGTGCGAGGACGGTCCGGTCGGCCGCCATCTGGTCACCCATGCGGGTGTCGACACGGTCGTGCTCACCGGCGCATACGACACGGCGGCGATGTTCCTCGGCTGGCGACCCGACCTGCGCGTGCTCGCCGAGACGAGCGGCAAGGACGCCCTGGTGATCACCCCGTCGGCCGACATCGACCAGGCGATCGCCGACCTCGTCCGTTCGGCGTTCGGTCACGCGGGCCAGAAGTGTTCGGCCGCGAGTCTCGGCATCGTCATCGGCGAGGTCTACGACGATCCCACGTTCCGTCGGCGGCTGCGCGACGCAGTGACGAGTCTCCGGGTCGGCGCCGCCACCGACCCGTCCACGATGGTCGGTCCGCTGATCGCGCCACCGACGGGCAAGCTCGAGCGCGGGCTCACCACTCTCGACGACGGCGAAACCTGGCTCGTCGAACCGCGCCTCGTCGACACCCCGGGCGCCGCGCCGGGAACGAGTTGGTCACCCGGCATCCGCCTCGGGGTGGAGGCGGGCTCGTGGTTCCACCAGACCGAGTGCTTCGGTCCGGTGCTCGGTCTCGTGCGCGCAGACGACCTCGACCACGCGATCGAGCTGCAGAATGCGGGCGAGTTCGGACTGACCGGCGGAATCCACTCCCTCGATCATCGTGAGGTCGAGCATTGGCTGGCACACGTCGAGATCGGGAACGCGTACGTCAACCGGCACATCACCGGCGCCATCGTGCGACGGCAACCGTTCGGCGGCTGGAAGCGCTCGTCGGTTGGCGGGGGTGCGAAGGCCGGCGGACCCGGCTACGTCACCCAGTTCGCCCGGATCAGCGACCCCTCGGGCGAATCGATCGATGCGACGACACTGCGGACGGCAATGCGTTCGGTCTGGCAGCGCTACTACTGCACGGACCACGACGAGGCCGGCCTCGTCGCCGAAGCCAACATCCTCCGCTACTTCCCGCTCGAGCGCGTCGAGGTCCGCCACGCCACCGGGTCCGAGCGGGAGTTGACCGTGCTCCGGATCGTCTCCGAGATCACCGGAGTCGAGCTGGGGATCTCGAGCGCCGACGACGAGACCGACCTCGAGTTCGCCCACCGTTCGGCGGCGGGACCGACACGACCCGATCGTGTGCGCCTCCTGACCGATCTCGACGCAGAGGCCCGCCGGATCCTGCATCGCTCGAACATCGCCGTCGATGTCGTCGCGCCGGTGACCGATCCGATGATCGAGCTTCAGCGCTGGGTGCGCGAGCAAGCGATCAGTCGCACACTCCATCGTCACGGCCGCCTGCTCGCCTGACCCCCGCAGACTGTTCATCGGTGCCTGGCACCAATGAACGGTTCAGGTTCGGAGGACGGAGTTGAGCAGCAGGCTGGACTCGCTGTTGATCACTCCGTCGACCGAACGGATCTGGCCGAGGACCCGGTCGAATGCGAGCAACGAGTCGCAACGGATCTCTGCAACCAGGTCCCACCCTCCGTTGGTGGTGTGCAACGACTGGATCTCGGGCAGCCCGCGCAGCGCTCGGATCACGTCGTTCGTCGTGCGCCCCTCGACTTCGACGAGCGTGATGGCGCGGACACCGTCGTCGTGATCGTCCCTCATCCGGACGGTGAAGCCGAGGACGCGGCCCGACTCCTGCAAACGGTCGAGACGACTGTTGACCGTCGCCCGGGTCACGCCGAGTTGGCGCGCCAACGTGGTCACCGGAGCCCGTCCGTCCGTCCGCAACAGCGCGATCAGCCGGCGATCCAGTTCGTCGAGATCGATCATGTTCACAACGTACATCGGTACTGACCAATCTGCTCATGAAGTGTGCAAAATTCATCCGATCTGGCCGTTGCGAGTCCACATCGCCCATACGTACGGTCGTTGCATGGTCCGATTCGTCAACGTCCACCACCTCGCTCGCTGGGCAGCCGACACCGGCCTCGAACCGCTGCTGCGCGACCTGACCTCGGAGATGGAGCGCCAGTTCCGCCGCTGGCCTCTCTTCGACAAGACCCCCCGGGTGGCCAGTCATTCCGTGCACGGCGTGATCGAACTGATGCCGACCAGCGACGGCACCACGTACGGCTTCAAGTTCGTCAACGGGCACCCGATCAACTCGACCCGGGGACTCCAGACCGTGACGGCGTTCGGCGCGCTCGCCGACGTCGACACCGGGTACCCGATCATGCTCTCGGAGATGACGCTGCTCACCGCGCTCCGCACCGCGGCGACGTCCGCGATGGCAGCAAAGGCCCTCGCCCCTGCGGGTGCCACCACGATGGCGCTGATCGGATCGGGCGCCCAGGCCGAGTTCCAGGCCCTCGCCTTCCGTGCCAACCTCGGCATCAACACCGTGCGCGTGTTCGACGTCGATCCCGATGCGATGGCGAAGTTCGAACGCAACGCGACCGGGCTCGGCTTCGACGTGACGCTCTGTCACGACGCGGAGGACGCGATCACCGGCGCCCCGATCATCACCACGTGCACCGCCGACAAGCGCAACGCGACGATCCTCACCGAGGAGATGGTGGACCGTGCCCGCTCCACCGCCGGTGTGACCGGTCTGCACATCAACGCGATCGGCGGTGACTGCCCGGGCAAGACCGAACTCGACATCGAACTCGTCAAGCGCGGCAGCGTCTTCGTCGAGTTCCCCGAGCAGTCCTTCATCGAGGGCGAGATCCAGTTCCTCCCCCACGACTGGCCGATCACCGAGCTGTGGCGGGTGCTCACCGGTGACGCCCCCGGACGGACCGCCGACGACCAGTTGACGATCTTCGACTCGGTCGGCTTCGCGATCGAGGACTTCGCCGCGCTCACCTTCCTCAATGCCCGACTCGACGGCACCGACTACTACGACGAGCTGGACCTGATCGCCGAGCCGGCCGACCCGAAGAACCTGTTCGAGCTCATCGAGGCCCGACGTCCGACCGTGGTGGCGTGATGACGACGGCGGTCAGGATCGGCGCACCGCACGGGACCAATTCGCGTTCGGTCCAGGCACCCACGACGGCGGTGATGATCCGTCCGCACCACTTCACGGTCAACCAGCAGACGGCCGCCGACAACGTGTTCCAGTCCGACGCCGCGGGCCGGCCGGCCACCGAGGTCGCAGCTGCCGCGTTCGCCGAGTCCACCGCGCTGGCCGATGCACTGCGCGCGCACGGCGTCACCGTCCACCTCTTCGAGGACGACGCGAGCGACCGTCCCGACAGCGTGTTCCCGAACAACTGGTTCTCGACGCATCGCGGTGGACGCATCGTGATGTATCCGATGTACACCGTGAACCGTCGCCGCGAGCGGCGTCCCGAGGTGATCGAGTTGCTCAAGGAGCAGTACCGTGTCCAGGACGTCATCGACTACTCGGGTCTCGAGTACGACGGGCTGTTCCTCGAAGGCACCGGGGCGATGGTGCTCGATCACATCGGACGGATCGCCTACGTCGCCCGATCGAATCGTGCCGATCCGGTGATCCTCGAGCGCTTCTGCACCCACAACGGCTTCGAGCCGATGGTATTCGACGCCGCTGACGCCGACGGCACGGCGATCTACCACACGAACGTGTTGATGTGCGTGGGCACCGAGTTCGCTCTCGTCTGCCTGGACGCGATCATCGATCCACTGCGCCGTGCCGAGGTGGCCGCACGTCTGACCGAGACCGGGCGGTCGGTGATCGACCTCACCCAACGACAACTGCTCGACTTCGCAGGCAACGCGTTCGAGTTGACCGGATCCGATGGTCGACTTCTCGCCATGTCGGGTCGCGCGCATCGGGCGCTTCGCGCCGACCAGATCGACGTGATCGAACGCTCGGCGACGATCGTGTCGGTCGACATCCCGACGATCGAACTCGCCGGCGGGTCGGTGCGGTGCATGCTCGCCGGCGTCCACCTCGATCCACGACCCTGCTGACCGGCTCTCCACGTGGGAGGATTGGACACCCCGTCGAGGGGTCTGCATCGCCCATGACCACCATCACCATCGACACCGACCGCGAAGTCGTCGAGATCTCCGACGCCCGGCTCGGACGCCTCAGGGTGTTCAACGCCCTCATGGGGCTGGTCCATCTCGTCTCCGGGACGCTGATGATCGCACTCGGCAACGACACGAAGCTGCCCACGAGCACCTTCAACATCAACGGTCCGCCGGGAACGCCCCTCTCCGAGGGCACCTTCGACGAATTCTGGGGCGTCCCGCTCGCGCTGGGTACCGCGGCGTTCATGCTGATCTCGGCGCTGTTCCACTTCATCATCGCGGCACCCGGCGGCTTCCGCTTCTACTGCCGCGAACTGCGACGGGGCCGCAACCGGCTGCGCTGGGTCGAGTATTCGTTGTCGTCGAGCCTGATGATCGTGCTGATCGCGCTGATCACCGGCATCACCGACGTGGCGGCGTTGATCGCGATCGGGTTCGTGAACGCGTCGATGATCCTGTTCGGCTGGATCATGGAGATGGTCAACCAGCCCGACGGCGACCGCTGGTGGACGCCGTTCTGGTTCGGGTGCTTCGCCGGCATCGGGCCGTGGGTGACGATCGTCGCCTATCTCGTCATCAACGCGTCGATCGAGGGCGCCGGAACTCCGCCGACGTTCGTCTACGGCATCATCGTGACGATCTTCGTCTTCTTCAACTGCTTCGCGATCAACCAGTGGTTGCAGTACCGAGGCGTCGGCAAGTGGAGCGACTACGTGTTCGGCGAGACGGTCTACATCGTGCTCAGCCTCGTCGCGAAGAGTGCGCTCGCCTGGCAGATCTTCGCCAACACGTTGATCGACTGACGTCACGGCCCTCGGTTCGGTCGCGAGCCGCAGCCAGCGATTCGCAGGTGACGCGCAGCGGTAACAACTCATCGTCACGCTGGTGGGACGGGGGCGCATGGGGTGTCCCCTCGAAAAGGGGAAACGACTCATGTTCATTCAATCCGCAGAACTGACGCCAGCACCGGGCAAGAGCGGCCAGCTCGGACCCATGGTGACCAAGATGCGCGACGTCCTGTCGAGCGAGACCGGAAAGCAGTGGTGGTCGTGGGCTGCGCTCGCCGGGCGGCCGTTCGGCACGCAACTGCTCAGCACGCGTGCCGAGGGCTTCGCCGACATGGTGGGTGCGCAGATGAAGCTGATGGGCTCGGAGGCCTGGGCGGGGCTCTCGCACGATGCGGCCGGGGTGCTGGCGCACCCGGCCGAGACCTACCTGGCAGAGGCGATCGCCGTGACGGGCGAACCAGCCGAACCGCGGCAGTTCACCATGGTCACCCGGGCGACGATGGGCGGCAACGACATGGCTGCCACTGTGGGATGGTCGATCGCCGCGATGGAACACATCACGAAGATCACGGGGCACGGTGGCACCGTCGCAACGACCGCCGCGGGCAGCCTCTTCCAGGTGTTCTGGATGGGTGGGTGCGACACCGCTGAGGAGCTCGATGCGATGACCCAGACGATGAACGGCGATGCCGACTACCAGGGCATGATCGCTCAGGCGGGCGCCGACGATCTGTTCCTCGACGGATCGGTCGAGCGGATGGTGCTCGTCAAGATGCCCTGATCCTCGTCGGGAGGGAGTTCAGGCCGCTGTCGCCGTCAACACGAAGCGGTAGTTCAGCCGCTCGCGCTCGGCTCGGGCTCCCTCCGCGAGCGACCGCGACATCACGCGCTGGGCGCGTCGCTTCGACACCTCGGCGCGGAGCTCGACGGCATCGACGGCCGCCAGCGGCAACCGGTGTGCTCGCGCTGAATCGAGTGCGGCGATCGCCACGTGATCGGCGATATCGAGTTGGCCGCGAGCCAGCGCCACCTGGCTCTGTGCGAGATGGACCGCTGTGATGAGGAGTGGAGCCGTCGCCATGTCGGCGAGCAACACAGTCGCCTGATCGGTGATCGCGCCGGCGGCATCGACGCGACCTGCGCCGATCAGCGCGACGTTGATCAGCGGGAGAGCAACCAGGCGCCACACCGGCACGGCCAGGGCCTCATCCCAGAACTCCCCGGCGTGGTCCGCCGCCTCGCCGACCGCGCCGTCGAGGAGTGCACGACAACAGCTCGTGAACGGGGTGAGAAACTGCAGGAGTGGGAACGATCCCTGCGTTGCCCATTCGAGAGCTCGCTCCATCGTCTCGGTATCGGACGACAGCAGGGCGGCATGGGCCAGCGCGGCGGCTGAGGTCATGGAGAACGCAGGATCGATGGGCACCGGTCGTCGGCTGCGGTCGACTGCCAACCGGAGGTCGCCTCGGAACGTCTCCGCCACGATCGCTGCCGCATACCCATTGCCGACCGAGTCGACGCTGAACTGGGTGTCGTGGCGGCGGGTCAGGCGACGAAGCTGTTCGAGAAGCGGATCGCATTCGTCGAGTCGACCCATCAACGCAAGGATGTACGCCGCGAGCCCGACGTAGATGGACGCCTCGACGTCGTCGCCGCGATCGAGCAACCCCTCGGCGTACGATTGGATCTGAGCCGGACGACCGTCGAAGGCAGGCGCCATCGCACTGCTCCGCTCGAGCCATGATCGAGCACGCCCTGGTCCGACAGCCAGGTGCGCGGGCAGCTGCGCGGCAACCGCAGCCGTCTCACAGCACCGGGTGGTGGCAGTCGTCAGCAGGCCGGCCACCGCTTCTGCCCAGACCGGACCGCGGTGCGCGTCGTCGAACGCCAGGAGCCAACGCCAGGTCGCGTCGAAGTCAGCGCCGTGGCCGAGGGCGCTGCGTACGGCGGCCAGGTCGCTGCACATCCTGAGCGCGGCGTGATGATCGTTGGCCCTGGCCCACGCCATCGCGGCGACCACGTCGGGCATCCTGCGGACGAACGGCTGGTGCTCGATCCCATGGTCGCCCGCCCCCACCTCGGCGCACCAGGTCGCAATGAATCGCGCGTGCGCCTCATCGACGAGCTGTCGAGGTGGACGGTCGGCACCCTCGAACTCCAGGCAGAACTGGCGGACCGTGTGCAGCATGCGATACCGCCCGCTGTCGTCGTCCAGATGCAGCAGCCCGACGTCGGTCAGTCGCTGAATCACATCGAGCGCCTCATCGTCCGCATCGATCGCCACGGCGACAGCACGTGCCGCGTAGACGTCGAACGGCGACCGGAAGACGGCGAGCGCAACCAACATCTGCTGCTCGATCGGGCTGACGAGATCGAAGCTCCATTCGATCGAAGCTCTCAGCGTGGCGTATCGCGAGAGCGGGGCCCGCCGACAACTGCCCGTCCAGCGGGTGATCTCGTTGACGCTGCGCGCGACCGACTCCAACGGCAGAGTCCGGAGTCGCGCTGCGGCGAGTTCGAGCGCGAGCGGCATGCCGTCGAGTTCACGACAGATCGAGACAATGTGGTCGACGGCCCGTCGGTCGATCGCCATCCCGGGCCGCGCCTCGCGTGCCCGGGCCACGAAGAGACGCAGCGCGTCATGCTGGTCGAGATTGTCGAGCGTCATGCGGGTGGCTTCGTCCGGCAGTCCGAGCGCCGGCACACGCCACACCACCTCGCCGGGAATGCCGAGCGGTTCTCGGCTGGTGACCAGCGTTCGCAGATCGGGACACCTCGCCAGCAGCGCGGCCAGCACCTCTACGGTCGCGTCGATCACGTGCTCGGCGTTGTCGAGCACGAGCAACGTCGGTCGGTCCTGCAGCCGTCGCTCCAGTTCGACGAGCGCGTCGAGTCGGGGGACCACACCGATCTCGGTGGCAATCTGCTCGGCGACGTCGCCGTCGACCGCGAGAACCCCGAGATCGATCCACCACGCATCGGTGCTCCCTCGATCCGGCGCGACCGACGCAACCCGCAGCGCGAGCCGCGACTTTCCGCTGCCGCCGGCACCGGTGAGCGTCACGACCCGGTGATCGCCGAGCAATCCGGCGATCTCGGCGGTCTCGCGCCCGCGCCCGATGAACGAGCTGAGCGGCGTCGGCAAGCGGAGGTGCGAGTCACGCGCGGCGGGCTGCGACGGGCTGCGGTGGCGTGTCCACGCGGGGTGACCCTGCCGTCGAAGCACCTCCAGATCCTCACCGGTTGCGATCGTGCGGTCGAGTTCGATCAGGGCTGCCGACGGTTCGGTACCGATGTCGTCGCGAAGCACGGACCGGTACGTCTGGAACTGGCGCAGTGCCTCGGTCGTTCGCCCAGCCTGGCTCAATGCCCGCATCAGCAGCGCCCGGGGTCGATCTCGATAGGGATGTTCGTCCATCAACGGGACGAGCTCGACCATCGCAGCAGCGTCCTCGCCCGCGTCGAGCAGGATGACGACCAGCTCTTCCATCGCCGCGGTGCGCAGCTCGCTCAACCGGCGTACCTCCACTTCTGCCCACGGCTCATGTGCGAACTCGTCGTAGGGCAGACCATGCCACAGCGCGCGAGCCCGCACGAGTTCGCATCGAGCCTGCGCGTCGCTCGAGACGTGGGCCGCACCGACCAACTTCTCGTACTCGCCGACGTCGACCTCCGCCCGGAGCTCGTAACCCGCCGGACCGGTCACGAGACACTCGGCGCCGATCACCCGGCGAAGGCGGCTGATCGACGTGCGAAGGGCCCCCGCCGACAACCCGAGGTGCTCCTCGAGCACGACCGAACGCACGACGGTACGCGAGTGGAGGCACAACATCGCGAGGAGCCGCCGTTGCGACTCGCTGACGAGCGCCAACTCTTCTCCCTCGGCGTCGAATGCACGTATCGAGCCGAGTACCTTGCAGTAGCCCACTGTTCCCCTCGGTGTTCCGACCGGTCGACGACGGTAACACAGTGAGAAATCGGCGATGAGCGGACGCGAACCATTGCGGAGGAGAACCGTGCCGGGTGCGAAACTGCGATCGTGTCATCACCTCCGCACGATCAGCGCACGATTCTCGTACGGCGACCGAGCCCGGAACTGGCCGACGGTGAGTTGACCCACATCGCCCGACGGCGCGTCGACGTCGAGCTGGCCGTCCGACAGTGGAATGACTATGTCGACGTCTTCCGGGAACACGGATGGTCGGTCATCGAGCTCGACCCGCTCGACGAGCATCCCGACGGAGTGTTCGTCGAGGACGTGTTGGTGATGTACGGCCGCACCGCGATCATCACCTGGCCCGGGACGATGTCGCGACGCGGGGAAATCGACGGGCTGGACGCACGTCTCGCCGCACTCGGCTACGACGTCGCACAGATCCGCCCACCCGGCACCCTCGACGGTGGCGACGTGATGAAGATCGGCACCACCGTCTACGTCGGGCTCGGCGGCCGTACCAACCAGTCCGGGATCGAACAGCTGCGTGACATCGTCGCACCACTCGGCGCCGACGTCATCGCCGTCCCCACGACGCGTGTCCTCCACCTCAAGTCAGCCGTCACCGCCCTTCCCGACGGCACCGTGATCGGCTACGAACCGGTCGTCGACGACCCGTCGACCTTCGATCCGTTCCTCGCGGTGCCCGAGGAACCGGGCGCGCACGTCGTCGACCTCGGCGATGGACACGTGCTGATGACGGGACGAACCGAGGCCAGCGCGGCGCTGATCCGCCGCCGCGGATTCGAACCCGTCATCTGCGACATCGGCGAGTTCGAGAAACTCGAAGGCTGTGTGACCTGCCTGTCGGTCAGGCTGCGCACGGCCCCGGCCGTCACCTCCCGCAGCGACCGGGTCACACCCGTTCGATGATGATCGCGGGCGCCATGCCGCCGCCGGCGCACATCGTGATCAGACCGACCTGCTTGTCCTGACGTTCGAGCTCGTCGAGCACCGTCCCGATGAGGATCGCACCGGTCGCACCGATCGGGTGGCCCAATGCCATCGCCCCACCGTTCACGTTGACCTTGCTGCGGTCGAGGTCGAGATCGCGCTGGAACTTCTCCGACACGACCGCGAACGCCTCGTTGATCTCGAAGATGTCGATGTCGTCGAGCGTCATGCCGGCCTTGGCGAGCACCTTGCGAGCCGCAGGCACCGGCGCGTTCAGCATCAACGTCGGATCATCGCCCATGTTCGCGGTCGCCACGACGCGGGCGCGCGCCGTCATCCCGTGGGCCCTGGCGTAGTCCTCGCTGGCGAACAGGATCGCTGCCGCACCGTCGACGACGCCCGACGAGTTGCCGGCGTGGTGCACGTGCTGGATGTCGAGGTCGGGATATCGCTGGTTGATCAACTCACGGAACGTCTTCGACTCGGGAGTGTGCCGGTAGTCGGCGATCTCGGGGAAGCTCGGTCGGAGCGCCGCGAGCGACTCGGCCGTCGTGCCGGGACGCGGGAACTCCTCGCGGTCGAGGGCGACCGACCCGTCGAGATTGAGGACCGGGATCAGGCTCTTGTCGAAGCGGCCCTCGCGAATGGCCTGATCGGCCCGAGCCTGCGACTCCGCGGCGAGCGCATCGAGGTCCTCGCGGGGGATGCCCTCCAGGGTGGCGATCGCGTCGGCGCAGACGCCCTGATGAGACTGGGGGTGCAGCTCCTGCAAGTGCGCGTTGTTCGCCCCCATCGGCAGGATTCCCTTCTTCGGGAGCGACATCATCTCGGTCCCGCCCGACACGACCAGGTCCTCCATTCCGGCCATCACGGCGTGCGCGGCGTAGTTCGCACTGGTGATCCCCGAACCGCAGAACCGATCGAGTGTGGCGCCGCTCGCAGTGATGTCGTACCCCGCATCGAGCGCGGCCATCCGGCCGAGGTCGCCGCCCTGCTCCATGACCTGCGAGCTCGTCCCCCAGACGACGTCGTCGACGTCGGCGGTGTCGAACCCGTTGCGCTCGACGAGCGCGGCGAGCACCGTCGAAGCGACGTGCTGCGGGTGCAGATGCGAGAGGGCGCCCTTGCCCGGTTTGCCGATCCCCCGGGGTGTGCGACAGGCGTCGATGATGAGTGCGTCAGACATGGATCGGACGTTAGGTGGTGGGCCCTGGCCGACGAGAACCGCGGGAGCGGCGGAGCGCACGATCGCCGGGAGCCGAGGCGTTCGGGGCGCGGACGGCATCGGTGGACGTCACCGGCACCGGTGACCCCGCCGATCGGCTAGAAACATCGATGTGGCGCGCGTCTCGAATTGGTTGCCCGCCCTCGCGACGGCTCAGCACTACGACCGATCGATGCTGCGTCACGACGTTCTGGCCGGACTGGTCGTCACGGCTGTACTGATCCCGGCGGGGATCGGCTACGCCGAAGCCTCCGGGCTCCCGGCGGTGACCGGCTTGTACGCGACGATCGTGCCCCTGGTCGCGTATGCGCTGGTCGGGCCCTCGCGCCTGCTGGTGCTGGGACCCGATTCCGCCCTCGCGCCGATCATCGCCGCCTCCGTCATCCCGTTGGCGGCCGGCGATCCCGATCGGGCGGTGGCGCTCGCCGGCCTGCTCGCGCTGATGATGGGCGGCCTGTTGTTGGTCGGCGGTCTCTGCCGGTTGGGTTTCGTGACGGACCTGCTGTCGAAGCCGATCCGGCTTGGCTACCTCAACGGCATCGCCCTGGTGGTGGTCGTCAGCCAGTTGCCGAAGCTGTTCGGCTTCTCGGTGGAGGACGGTTCGGCGGTCGACGACGCGTGGGGCTTCGTGACGGGTCTGTCCGACGGCGACGCGTCCGCGCTCGCCTCGGCGTTCGGTGTCGGCGCGCTCGTCGCGATCATCGGCATCAGCGCGGTGTGGAGCCGGGCCGCGGGGATGATCGCCGTCGTGGTCTCGTCGATGGTGGCGGTCGCGATCGGAGGGTGGCGCGACGACCTGCCCGTCGTCGGCGCGCTGCCGTCAGGACTGCCTGCCCCCGCGCTGGACGGGCTCATGTGGAGCGACGTGCGGTCGCTCGTCGGCCCGGCGTTCGGCATCGCTCTCATCGCATTCGCCGACACGAGCGTGTTGTCCAGGGCGTATGCCGTCCGTCATGGTTACACGGTGTCCGGGAGCCACGAGATGAGAGCGATCGGCCTCTCGAACATCGCATCGGGAGCGTTCGGGGGATTCCCGGTGTCGGCATCGTCGTCTCGGACCCCGGTCGCCGAACAGGCGGGCGGGCAGACCCAGGTCGTGGGCCTCGTCGGCGCCGTGGCACTCCTCGCGTTCGTTCTGTTGGCTCCCGACCTGACGAGCTATCTGCCCTCGGCCGTGCTGGCGGCCGTCGTGATCGTCGCCGCGTCGTCACTCGTCGATGTCCGGACGTTCGCGGGCCTGCTGCGCGTGGATCCGGTCGACGCCGCGCTGGCGGCGGCCGCATTCCTCGGAGTGGTACTCGTCGGCGTGCTCGAGGGCATCGTGATCGCGGTGGCGCTGTCACTGGTCGCCTTCGTGAACGAGGCATGGCGCCCGTACCGGGCAGAACTGGGGCGACGCCCTGGTGTTCGCGGATACCACGACCTCTCACGTCATCCGAACGGGGAGGTGATCGAGCGCGTCGTGATCGTTCGTTTCGATGCACCGTTGTTCTTTGCCAACGCCGGCATGTTCGCCGAGTACGTCCGCTCGCTCGTCGCCGGTCGGGAAGGCGTGCGGTACGTCATTCTTGCCGCAGAGCCGATCACGAGCGTCGATTCGACGGCCGTCGACGAACTCGTGCGTCTGGACGACGAACTGTCCCAGGCGGGCATCGAGTTGGTGATCGCCGAGATGAAGGGGCCCGTGAAGGACGATCTCGAACGTCGGGGTCTCGGCGACCGGTTCGGCAGCGAGCGCTTCGCTCCGACGGTGGGCGCCGCCGTCGACCGCATCGTCGGTTCCGAACGCGACGACATCGGAAGTCCGTCCGACCGCAGCTGAACGCGTCGACCCACCGACTGCATCGATCAGAGCGACGGTGGCGATCGCCGGCGGAATGCCGGCGCGCCGGTCAGTCGTGGGAATGGTGGATCGTCGGGCGGTTCGCACCCGGACGAACCTCGATGCGGAGATGCTCGACGACGAGGCCCGCGAGTGCCAGCACGTCGATGAGCACGATCAGCCAGACGCCGTGGAGGTCGTCGGCGGCGAACAGGATGATCGCCGACACCGCGAACGCTGCGAGACGCTCGTTGGCGACGACGCCGAACGCCCGGTACACGGCGATCGCGATGCCGCCGATGAAGAGTCCGATACCGCCGAGCAGCATCATCCGATAGGCGTAGGGCAACGCCGCGTCGGGGTGCAGCGCCGCCTCCTCGAGTCCGACGGCGATGAGGATCACGCCGGCGACGATCGGCGCATGGGCGTAGGTGTAGGCGTCCCGCGCGAAGCGTCCGCGATCGTGCGGGTCGGTTTCCTCGGCTCGGTGTTCGAGCGCCGGCTGGACCCGATCGAAGTACGACCACCAGAGGATCCCCGCGGCGACGCCGGTCGCAGCCAACGCGATCACGGCGGTCGCACTGAAGCCCCCGCCCTCGTTGAGCGGTTCGACGACCGCATTGCCGAGCGCGACGACCACCTCGCCGAGCGCCACGATGATGATCAGCCCGTGACGTTCGGCGAAATGTCCCGGCCGCATCACCCAGTCGCCGCTGCCGGCCCGCTTGGTCGACCACAGCACGATCAGAATCGACACGACCCACAGCACGACGCGGGCCCCGTCCTCGACGAAGCCGCCGACGATGAGCACGACCATCGCCACGAGGTTCGGGATCGCGTAGGTGACCGCTGAGCGGAACTCGCTCGATCCGGTCTCGACACCGATCAACATGAGTGCGAGCGCCATCAGGTGGATGACAGCCAGGGGCACCGCGAAGAGGAGTCCGCTCCCGTCCAACGCCGATTCGACCGCTGCGGCCATCGGCACGCTCGCCGCGGTGCCGATCAGGAATGCGATGCGCACCGAACGCTGATTGCCGGGAACGGCATTCGCCGACCAGGTGAACTGGGTCCACGGGAGCCACAGCAGGACGAAGACGAGCGCAGCCCGTCCGACGTGTTCCCAGTCGGGGTGCACGATCAGGAGGTGGACGAGCTGGGAGAACGCAAAGACGAACGCGAGGTCGAAGAAGAGCTCGACCGGGTCGGCGGTGAAGTCCTCGGTCGGTTCCGGAACGGCGAGCCCCTTCATCGACCCGAAGCTACCCACGGTTTCCCGACCGCGCCCGGTGACCCCGTGACGGGCACCCGTGGCACGTGGGCATTGTGCCTTCCACGCTCAGTCGGTGAGCACGGTGGCGTACCGGAGGGCGTCGTCCATGATCGCCGCGAGGTCGCGGCTCGACGACGGCTGATCGCCGCTCACCGTGATCGCCCAGGTGTAGCCGTCGGTGCGGCGAGCGGTCATCGCGTGCGTGCTCTCGAGGGTGCCGGTGTGCCCGTACGAGCCGGGCCCGAAGATCATCAGCCCCATGCCGTACCCGCGCGGGTGGGGGCGCGGGGGCGGTCGTGACGGAGCCCGGATCGGCGGGGACCGCGGCGGGTGGATCGACGGTGATCGTGGTCATGGCGGCGAGGAGATCGGACCCGAGTGGTTTCCAGCCGGCGGTCGTGGTGTCGAGTGCGTCGATGATCGTCGCGACATCCGTCGGAGATGCGATCCACGAGCCCGCTGCCCCGAGCACCTCCATGTAGTTCCGCCCGTCGACGGAGCGGTGCTCGACGTCGCCGTCTCGCACGTCGAAGGTCCCGGCGAGGCGCATGCCGTCGAGGCCGAGCGGGGCGAGCAGTTCGTCACGGACGACGTCCACGTAGGGGCGGTCGGTGATCTCCTCGATGAGCAGACCGAGCAGACAGAAGTTCAGGTTGCTGTAGCGCAGCGTGGTGCCGGGCGCCCGCTCGAGTGGACGGCGGAGACCCGTCGCGGCCGCCTCGTCACAGGACTCGACCTCGCGACGGAACATCAGGTCCTCGTACTGCGCGAGACCGGATCGATGCGTGAGGAGGTGGCGCGGGGTGATCTCCGCAACGCCGCTGCTCGGCACCGCACCCACGCGCCGGGCGAGCCGTTCGCCGACCGGCCCGTCGAGGTCGAGCCGACCCGCCTGCACCAGACGCAACACGGTGATGGACGTGATCACCTTGCTGATGCTCGCCACGCGGAACCGATCTCCGATCGAGACCGGATCGTTCGATGTCGTCCTGTGTCCGAGTGCCACCTCGTGCACGACCTCGCCGTTGTGCAGGACGGTTGCGGACACGGCGTCGGAGCCGGCGGTGAGGAGCGTCTGGAGGTGGAGATCGAACGCCGGCCACCCACTGACCGCAGCGAGGACCGGGACCGGATTCGGCAGCGTCGCAGTGGCCGGGCCGGCTGCGGTGATCGCCGATGCGGGGGCGACGGTCGTCGCGGGCGGCTCCGTCGTCGTGGTTGCGCCCGAGGTGGTCGGCGGTGGGTCGACAGGTGACGCGACGGCGACGCGAGCCACCGGCGTGAAGGTCTGCTCGGCGGCCGGCGGCGGCTGGGAGGCCGACCGTTGCGCGAGTCCGGGGACGGCCACGGGCTCGCCGCCACCGCACGCGGCGAGCGCCACCGCGACGACCGTGGCCAGTGCGAGTGCAGGCGCTTGGCGATGGACGAACGGGGTCATGACATGAGTGTTTCGGTACGCGTCGACGCCGACCTGAGCGTCGACCTCCCACATCGTCGCGAATCCTCACCTCCCCGATGTGCATCAACCGCGACGGTCGCCCGCCCGGTGCAGGCGATCAGGGGACACCCGGCGGGAACTCGACGACCTTCGGCGTGACGGCGACGACCAGGTCGTGGTCGTCACGCGCCGCGAGCGGCGGGTCGGCCCGGCCCGGACGTCAGGGGCCGGCACCACGCTGTGTCGGGCCCGTTCGCAGATGACGTACGGTCGAGCCATGGCCATCGGTGGTTTCTCTCGGACCGTGATCGGCTTCGGCGTGCTCGCGGTGCTCGGCGCGCCGGCGCCCGCTGCCGCCCAGACCGACGAGCGTCAGATCGACATCTCCCTCGTGTCACCGCCGAGTCTCGCCCCCGCGATCGACCTCCGGTTGTCGCGTGACGGCGCCGACATCACCGACTCCGCGTGCGGACCACTCGTCACGCCTGTCGACTCCGCGTCGCCGCAGCGGCTGTGTGCCGGGCTGGGGGACGGCGCCTTCGCGGTGTCGCTCACAGGCGCGCCGGCCGACGCGATCGTGACCTGGGACTGCATCGACATCACGGCGGCGCGCACCGGCCACACGTACATCCCGCTCGGCGGTGGTTACACGAATTGGTGGTGCTCCGCGACGGTGTCTCCACCCGGAGTCGTCATCGACGGCACCTCCTCCGTCGATGACACGGGTGCCCCGCTGGACGATCTCGAACTGGTCATCGAGGACGACACGGGCACGGCGATCCCACCGTGCGAACTCGACCGACGCGGCGGGATCGACCGGCAATGGTGCGTTCCGCTGGCCGACGGCACGTACGAGGCGGTGCCCCAGGACGTCCCCGCCGGGCTTCGGGCCGCGGCTGCCTGTGCGAGCTCGTCGTCCGTCTCGGACGACCCGCCGGGGACGTTCACGATCGACGCCGGGAATCCGCTTTGGTTCTGCGGGCGACCGGTTCCCTACGAACCGTTGAGATTCGGTGTGTCCTGGGCCGGCGCAACTGGTCGGGACCTCGGGTGGTTCCTCGGCACCGAGCCGACGGTGGCCGACGCCGGTGGTGTCGACGTCTCGTCCGCCTGCTCCGAGCGCCAACGATCCGTCGCCGAACCGACCAACCTGTTCATCGAGTACGCCTGCGTCGGACTCGCGCCGGGGACCTACACCGTCAGGTTCAGCGGCATTCCGAGCGACTTCGAGGTGACATCCGACTGCGAACCCGTCGAGGTTCCCGAACAACCCGGGCTCGGGTACGAGCTCTGCTACGTCCACGTCACCTCCGAACCGCTCGACGTACCGACGCAACCGCCCCACGACGATCCGCCGGAGCTCCCCGCGACCGGAACCGCGTCGCCGACGCTGCTCCTCGCCGGCCTCGCGGCGTTCGTGTCCGGCTCCGCACTGCTCCTCGCGGGCAGACGCCGATCGCTCGGGTGATCGGCCGTCGACCTCAGCTGCGCACGAGTCGACCTGGACGCGCCCCGGTGAACTCGTCGTGCTCGCGGGTCACGACGCCACGAACCACCGTGGCCACGTAGCCCTCCGCTGCCTGGAGGAGCCGGGTCCCACCGGCCGGCAGATCGGCGACGAGACGCGGCTCGCGGAGTCGAAGGTTCGCGTGGTCGATGACGTTGAGGTCGGCGCGTTTGCCCACGGCGAGCAGGCCCCGGTCGGTGAGATCGAACAGCGCCGCAGTGTCGGCGGTCATCTTCTTGACGACGTCGACGAGTGGGAGTCTCGGCCCGCGGGTCCGGTCGCGGACCCAGTGGGTCAGCATCCATGTCGGCGTGGACGCATCGCAGATGAAGTTCGCGTGCGCACCGCCGTCGGCCAGCCCGAGCACCGCCGCCGGATGGGTGAGCATGTCGTGGAGCGCGTCGCCGTTGCCGTGGGCGTACCCGAGGAACGGCATCATCATCAGCGCCTCACCGTCCCGATCGCGAAGTCGTTCGTACAGCTCCTCGATCGGCTCGACGCCGTTCGCCTCCGCACGAGCGGCGATACTGCGATCGGCGGTCGGCTCGTAGTCGACCGGATCGCCGAGGAGGTATTGACGCTCGTAGGAGTTGACCACCTGGTACGCCATCGGCTCGATCTCGCGGATCGACTCCATCACCTCCGTCGACTCGGCGATCAGCCGCGCCTTCAGCTCGGGATCGCCCATCGCTGCGGCCTGCTCCGCGAACGAGAGCCCGCGCAGGGGCGCGAAGCTCGGCATGTCCTTGAACCGGTGGCGGGTCGACAAGCCGATCAGGATGCCGAACGGCCGACCGGCGACCTGGGGGACCACCCGCTTGCCGGCGTCCTGCGCCTGCTGGGAGAGCTCCATCAGCTCGCGCCACTCGTCGGGCTCGACCATGTTCTGCAGCATCAGCCAGGTGACGGGGCGTCCGATCTCGTCGGCAAGCCGACAGATCCAGTCGACCTCCTTCCTCGGCGCGACGAGATCCTCCCCGGCGAGCCCCGCCGGCGCCACCTCGAACACGCCGCGTCCGGCGCGGGCCAGCGCACGTCCGATCGTGAAGAGTTCGTCCTCGGCCGCGAACGTGCCCGGAACCGGCTCACCGTTCATGGCCCGATGGCCGATCGTTCGACTCGTCGAGAAGCCCATCGCACCGGCTTCGACCGCCTCCTGCACGAGCCGTGCCATCTCCGCGATGTCGTCGGAGGTCGCCGGCTCGTTGTCCGCGCCACGCGTGCCCATCACGTACGTCCGCAGCGGGCCGTGGGCGATCATCGCCGCCACGTCCGCGGCGTACTCACCACGGTCGAGTTCGTCGAGGTACTCGGGGAACGACTCCCAATTCCACGAGATGCCCTCGCTCAACGCTGCCCCCGGGATGTCCTCGACCCCCTCCATCAGCTCGATCAGGAAGTCGTGCTCATCGGGTTTCGCGGGTGCGAAACCGACCCCGCAGTTGCCCATCACCACCGTGGTGACACCATGCGGGGTCGACGGTTCGAGGTCGCCGTCCCACGTTGCCTGACCGTCGTAGTGCGTGTGGATGTCGACGAAGCCGGGGGTCACCAGCAGCCCGGTCGCATCGATCTCGCGTCGCCCGGGTCCGATCTCGACGTCGGGTCCGACCGCCGTGATCACCTCACCATCCACGGCGATGCTGCAGTTCGGCTGTGGGTCGGCGCCGGTGCCGTCGACGACGAGTCCATTGCGAATGACCAGATCGTGCATGACGGCAATTCTTCCACGGGCACCTCGGTCGGGTCCCGCCGGACGTTCCTCGCGTACCGTCGCGCCATGGAAACACGCGAGGAGATCATCGACGCCGCGACCGACGACGGGGACATGGCCGTGCTCGTCACGCGCCCCGCTGCCGATCGCGACGACGGCGCCGACTGGCCGGCGGTCCTGCTGTTCATCGATGCGCCCGGAATCCGGTCGGCGACGCACGCGTTCGCTGCGAAGCTCGCGGCGGCGGGGTACCTCGTCGTGACCCCCGACCTCCACCACCGCGAGGGGCGGCTGCTCAACGCGCTCGACACGCCACCGCCCGACGGGAAGACCACGCAGGAGATGGTGTGGGGATGGATCGCGGCGATGACCGACGAGCGGATCCAACACGACGGTGACCGGGCCCTCGCTGCGGCAGGGATCGCGGACGACACCCCGATCGTGACCATCGGGTTCTGCCTCGGCGCCCGCGCGGTGATTCGTCGGATGGTGCGCGACGGCCGGCGGGTGCGGGCCGGCGCCGGTTGGCACCCGTCGTTCCTCGCCGACGACGCCCCCGACTCGCCGCACCTCACGGCCACGCAGATCACCATGCCGCTCTACCTGGCGATCGGGGATGCCGACCAGGTGCAGTCGATCGCGATGCACCAGCGGTTCCTCGATGCGGTCGAGCCGTTCGAGCACGTCCGGGTCGACATCTTCGAAGGTGCTGACCACGGCTTCACGTGGCCGGGGTTTCCCAACTACCACGACGGCGCGGCGACGGGGGCGTGGAACGCGACCATCGAGATGTTCGCGGCCGCCTTCGGTTGAGCCCGGACCGTTCGACGGCTTGTCGGTGCCTCAGTCGGTGCGTTCGATGCGGACCTGAATCGCGTCCGCTCCACCGTCGAAACCGGCGCGCACGAGGGCCGTGACGGCGGCGATCGCCTGATCGAGGTCACCCTCTGCGGTGGTCGCGAACGGACCCATGTCGGGCTCCATTCCGGTGGCCGCGATCGCATCGATCGCGGCCGTCACGTGCGGGCCGGGGTCGTTCTCACGAAACGGCTCGACGAGCACCTCGATGCGGGCACCGCAGGTTCGATCCGACGAGGTCATGCGCGGCGCTCCAGGGCGTTGAGGTAGCTGTACAGGGTGACCCGGCTGACACCCATCGATCTCGCGACCTGGTCGACGGCGCCGCGGAGGAGGAACACCCCCTGTTCGTCGAGGGTACGGACGGCCACCTGCTTCTGCACTCGGCTCATCTGCGAGAGCTCGGCGCCGACGTCGCGCTCGACGGCTTCGATCATCCGGTCGAGCGCGCCGTGGAGTTCGCCGCCGCGCACGTAGGCGACCGGCCGGCCGTTGCGTTCGATCGGCAGGTCTCCGACACCGGCCTCGAACGACATCGTGCCGCCGAGGAACTCCACGATCGGTTGCACCGCGCGCAGGAAGTCGACGTCTTCGGGCTCCATCGCAGGCGTCGACCCCACCCCTGCGACCCTAACGCTCCGGCATCGTCGATCCGGGATGGACGTTCGCGAGCCGCGGAGTCCACACGGGCGAGACGGGTGCTTGACACTTTGTAAAGAGCCACTGGTACTGTCGCGGGCGTGACCGCGAGCCGCCTGCGCATCGACATCGATCGGTTGCTGCGCCGCCTCCTCGAGCTGGGTGAGATCGGAGCGATCGAGGGCACCACGGGATGCGCCCGATTGGCCCTCACCGACGAGGACAAGGCCGGCCGGGACCTCGTACGGAGTTGGATGGACGAACTCGGCCTCGACGTCACGACGGACGGCATCGGCAACGTCGTGGCAACGATGCCGGGGTTCGACCCGACGCTCGCGCCCGTGATGACCGGATCGCACATCGACACCGTCGGTACCGGCGGCCGCTACGACGGCAACCTCGGGGTGCTCGCCGGCCTCGAGGTGATCGAGACCATCCTCACCTCCGGACGATCCCTGCAGCGTCCGCTGGCCGTGGGGTGGTTCACCGACGAAGAAGGCGCCCGCTTTCCGCCCGACATGCTCGGCAGCCTCGTCTACGTCGGCGGCATGCCGGTGGAGGAGGCCCTCGAGATCACCGACCGCGACGGCCTCCGCGTGGGTGACGAACTCGACCGCATCGGCTATCGAGGCGCTGCGCCCATCCCCGGTCGTGTCCCGCACGCGTTCGTCGAACTCCACATCGAGCAGGGCCCGGTTCTCGAGGACGACGACATCACGATCGGCGTGGTCGAAGGCGTCCAGGGCATCTCGTGGACCGAGGTCACCCTCACCGGTCAGTCGTGCCATGCCGGCACCACGCCGATGCGCTTGCGTCACGACCCGGGCTGCGTCGCCGCCGACATCACCACGTTCGTGCGTCGTCTCGCGGTCGAGTTCGGCGGTGCTCAGGTGGCCACCGTCGGCTCGATCACCCTGACACCGAACCTCGTCAACGTCGTTCCGTCCGAGGCGGTGATCACGGTCGACCTCCGCAACACCGACGAGGACATGCTGCAGCGGGCCGAGACCCGCTTTCGCGGACACGCCGCCCAGGTCGCGGAGAGCGAAGGGGTCGGGGTGGAGACCCGCACGCTCGCTCGGTTCGAACCGGTCAGCTTCGATTCGCGCGTCATCGACATGGTCGAGCAGTGCGCGTCCGAACGTGGGTTGTCGTCGATGCGGATGCCGTCCGGAGCGGGCCACGACGCCCAGATGTTCGCCCGGATCTGCCCGACGGCGATGATCTTCACCAAGAGCGTCAACGGCATCAGCCACAACGTGTCCGAGTTCACCGAACCCGACGACCTCGAGGCGGGCGCCAACGTGCTGCTCGACGTGCTGCTGCAGCTGACGGAAACGGAGCTCGCGTGACGCGCTCGGTCACCGTCGGGGCCGCCCAACTCGGACCGATCGCGCGCGGCGAGAGCCGGGAATCGGTCGTCGATCGACTCGTCGCGCTGCTGCGCCGCGGCGCGGCGTACGGCTGCGAGCTGGTCGTGTTCCCCGAACTGGCGCTGACCACGTTCTTCCCCCGCTGGTTGCTCGACGAGGGCGACGAGTCGGGCATCGCCGGCGACACCACCGAGCTCGACAGCTACTACGAGATCGAGATGCCGAACCCGGCCACGCAGCCGCTGTTCGACGAGGCCCGGCGGCTCGCCGTCGGCTTCTGCCTCGGGTATGCGGAGCTGACGCCCGACGGGCATCGCTACAACACCTACGTGCTCGTCGACCGCGCCGGGAAGATCGTCGGGCGGTACCGGAAGGTGCACATTCCCGGTCACGAGAACTACGAACCGTGGCGACAGTTCCAACATCTCGAGCGTCGGTACTTCGAAGAGTCGCCCGAGGGCTTCGGTGTCCACGAGGCGTTCGGCGGCACGATCGGCATGGCCATCTGCAACGACCGCCGCTGGCCCGAGACCTACCGGGTGATGGGCCTCCAGGGCGCCGAGCTGATCCTGATCGGCTACAACACCCCGCTCAGCTACGCACCCGACCCCTCGCAGAACCCGCTCCAGTCGTTCCACAACCAACTCGTGATGCAGGCCGGCGCCTACCAGAACGGGACGTGGGTGGTGGGCGTGGCGAAGGGCGGCGTGGAGGAGGGTGTCGAGTCACTCGCGCAGTCGATGATCATCGCGCCGTCGGGTCAGATCGTCGCCCAGGCCACCAGCATCGACGACGAGCTGATCACGGCCCGTTGCGACCTCGACATGTGCGATCGCTACAAGAAGACCCTGTTCGACTTCGACCGGTATCGGCGACCGGAGATGTATCAGCTCATCGCGTCGACCACGGCGCCGCTCTCGCTGGAGGGTGCCAGCGAGCGCACACCCTCCTCCTCCCCGACGTCGGTGCACATGCTGGCGCCGACCGCCGACGAACGCCTCGACCCGATCGATCCGACGGCACCCAAGCACCCCTGAGAAAGGTCGCCATGACCGACACCACACAGCCGGCCGCCGAGCCCGCCACCTCCGTCGAGTTCACGCTCAACGGTCGGCGCGTGCTGGCGAGCACGGTCCACCCGCACCTGCTGGCGGCGCTGCGCGAGGAGTTCCACCTCACCTCGCCCAAGGACGGCTGCTCACCGACGGGCCAGTGTGGGTGCTGCACGGTGCTGATCGACGGCAAGGCGCGGGTGTCGTGCCAGACGTCGATGGAGAAGGCGGCCGGGAGCGAGATCGTCACGCTCGAGGGCGTCGATCGGGCCGAGGTCGATCGAATGGCCGACGCGTTCGCGGCATGTGGCGCGCTGCAGTGCGGGTTCTGCACCCCCGGGATCGTGATGCGCACGAAGGCGTTGATCGACAAGAACGGCTCGGCGCTCACCCGCGAGCAGGCGTCGCGCCACCTCGGCGCGCACCTGTGTCGCTGCACCGGCTACATCAAGGTGCTCGACGCCGTCGAGGCGTTGGCCCAGGACGAGGTCCCCGTCGTCGTCCAGCCCGGTGGTGTCGGGTCGCGCGGCATCAAGTACGAGGGTCGGGAACTGTCGGTCGGCACACGGGACTTCATCGACGACATGGTCGTGCCGGGGATGCTCCACGGTGCGCTGCGCCTGAGCGATCACGCCCGTGCCGACGTCCGGTCGATCGACACCTCGGAGGCGCTCGCGGTCGACGGCGTGCACGCGGTGCTCACCGCGGCGGACATCCCCGCGGCCCGCCGCGTCGGGCTGATCCACAAGGACTGGCCGATCATGATCCCGGAGGACGGGCGCACGTCGTACCTCGGCGACGTGCTCGCGATCGTCGTGGCCGACACTCGCGAGATCGCCCGCGGCGCCGCCGCGCTGGTCACGGTCGACTACGACGTGCTCGAGCCGATGGTCGACCCGGTGCGTGTGATCCACACCGACGAGCCGGCCGTGTGGGAACTCGACGGCAACATCCTGTCGACGTCGACCTACGCCCGGGGTGACGTCGAGACGGCACTCCGCGAGGCGGTCTTCACCGTCGACGAGACCTTCCAGACCCAGCGCATCGAGCACGCCTTCCTCGAACCCGAGTCCACGCTCGCTGTGCCGACGGGGGACGGCGACGAACGCGGGCTCCACGTGTACTCAGGAGGGCAGGGCATCTGGGACGACCGCAACGACATCGCCGCGGTGCTCGGAATCGATCAGCAGCGCGTCACCACCGAGTTGGTGTCGAACGGCGGCGCATTCGGTGGCAAGGAGGACATGTCGAACCAGGCGCACGCGGCCCTGGCAGCGTGGCACACGGGGCGCCCGGTGAAGATCACGCTCTCACGCGAGGAGTCGCTGCTCATCCACCCGAAGCGCCACCCGATCAAGATGCACTACCGGGCCGGCTGCGATGCCGACGGCCGGCTCACGGCGGTCCGGGTCCGGATGGTCGGCGACTCCGGGCCCTACGCGTCGGTCGGGATGAAGGTGCTCGAACGTGCTGCCGGCCACGCGACCGGGCCGTATCTCGTGGACAACGTCGACGTCGAGGCCGTCGCAGCGCGCACCAACAACTCGGTCTGCGGCGCGTTCCGCGGGTTCGGCGCCAACCAGGCGCAATTCGCGATGGAAGGAGTCCTCGATCGGCTCGCCCAGCAGGTCGGGATCAGCGGGTGGGAGATGCGGTCGCGCAACGTCGTGATGCCCGGCGAGGTGTGGGGTCCGGGCCAACGGATGGACGACGGATGCAGAGGGGCCCGCCAATGCCTCGACGCCGTCAAGCCCGCCTACGACGAGGCGGTCGCTGCGGGCAAGGCGGTCGGTATCGGACTCGGACTCAAGAACTCCGGACTCGGCAACGGGTTCAAGGAGATCGCCAAGGCGGTCGTCCACTTCCGCGACGACGGAACGGTCGAAGTGCGCCACTGCTGGACCGAGATGGGCCAGGGTGTGCACACCGTCGTGCTCCAGGTCGCCGTCGAGGAACTGGGGATCGAGGCCGAGCGCATCCGGGTGATCGTCGACTCGACGCGTGAACTCGGCGCCGGTCAGACCACCGGCTCGCGCGGCACGCTGATGGGTGCCGGCTCGGTCAAGGCCGCGTGCGAGGCGGCGAAGGCCGGCGGCTGCGCGGTCGGCGTCGACTACGAGGGCGAGTACCGCGTCGACTGGACGAACTCGCTCGGCCAGATCGCCGAGGCCAGGGCCGCCGGAGCTCCGATCGACGACCCGATCATCCACTCGACCTTCGGCTACGCATCACAGGTCGTGATCATGGACCCCGACACCGGCGACATCGAGCAGGTCGTCGCGGCACACGACGTCGGTCGTGCCGTCAACCCGATGCTCTGCGAGGGTCAGATCGAGGGCGCCGTCCACATGGGCCTCGGCTACGCGCTCTCCGAGGGGTTCCCGTGCGACGAGTCCGGCCGGCCGCTCAACGACACGCTGCGCAGCCTCGACATCATCCGTCCCAAGGACATGCCGCCCGTCGATGTCATCCTCGTCGAGGCGGCGCAGCCCGACTCCCCCTACGGCATCAAGGGGGTCGGCGAGATCGGACTCGTCCCCACCGCGGGCGCGGTGGCGGCAGCGATGCACGCCCGCACCGGCGAGTGGCACAACGAACTTCCCCTGCTCAACCATGCGAACCGGGAGCGTGCCGGTGCCTGGAACTGACCTCCCGACCCGACATGTCGGCGGATCCGGATGCTCACCGTCACGATCCGCCGGGATCTCGGTTCGGGGCCGGGCACTCGGGGTCGAGCGATGAGTGCGACGACGACGGGGCTGGTGTGTGCGCACCACCACCTCTACTCCACGCTCGCCCGCGGCATGCCGCCACCACCCGCCCAGCCGGCGAACTTCCTCGGGATCCTCGAGAACGTCTGGTGGCGACTCGACCAGGCACTCGATCTCGAGATCATCGAGTGGTCGGCGAAGCTCGGGGCGCTCGAAGCGTTGGAAGCCGGATGCACGGCGATCATCGACCACCACGAGTCGCCGCGGGCGATCAGCGGCTCGCTGTCTGTCATCGCCGACGCCTGCAACGAGGTCGGCGTACGGATCAACACGTGCTACGGCATCACCGACCGCCACGGCGCGGGCGGCGCACTCCGCGGCCTCGCCGAGAACGATCGCTACCTGCGCGAGCTGTCCGAGCGTGACGACGACGGGATGCGCCGCGGGATGGTCGGAGTCCACGCGGCTTTCACCTGCACCGACGCCCATCTGCTCGATGCGGCCGAGCTCGCCGAGGCACACGGGGTCGGCGTCCACATCCACGTCGCCGAGGGCCCGGACGACGTCGGGGCGGCGGACCGGCTCCGCGAGCTCACACGCGACGACTGGCTGCTGATCCACGGTGTCCACCTGCCCGACGACCACGGGCTGCTCGGCACGATCGTCCACAACCCGCGCTCGAACATGAACAACTCGGTCGGGTACGCGAACCCCGTCAGATTCACCAATCCGGTGGGGCTGGGCACCGACGGGATCGGCGCCGACATGCTCGCCGAGTTCCAGCTCGCCTACGTCGCCCACCGCGCCGCGGACCTCGGCGCGACGCCCGACACCGCGTGGTCATGGCTCGAGACCAACCGCGCCCTGTACCCGGAGGTCGCCGACGACCGGGTGACGTGGTCGTACGACGCGATCGAGCCGTGGCACGTGGCGTTCACGCCGACGATCAACGCGATCGACGTCGATGTCGCGGGGCAACCGGCGCTGCGCAATGGTGTCGCCACCCGCGTCGACGCCGACGAGATCCGCGCCAAAGCCGCCGAACAGGCCGGCCGGCTGCACGCGACCCTCGAGGACATGCCCACGCAACACGGGCGATGAGCTCGCTCGCCGACACACTGCCCGCCGGGTTCCATGCTCGGGGAGCGACCGAAGCCGACGCGCCGATCGTCGTCGACCTGGCCAATGTCGCGTCGCTCCACGATGTCGGCGACGTCGCATTGGACCTCGACGACGTGCTGACCGACTGGGCGAGCCCGACACTCGACCTGGCCGTCGATGCGGTGATGGTCCTCGACGGCGAACGGCCCGTCGCGTTCGCGCAGATCGACGAGGAGCGCGCCGACGTCGACGTCCATCCCGACGTACGCGGCCGCGGCATCGGCATGGCACTCGTCCGCTGGACCGAACAGCGGGCGCGCGAGCGGGCGGTGGGAGAGTCGACCGTGCGCATCGGGCAGACGGTGCTCGACGGCCTCCCGGGCATCGACGGCCTGTTCGCGGCCCGCGGCTACGAGAAGCTGTGGGACTCGTGGATCCTGCGGCTGCCCGACGACGTGGTCCTGCCACTCGACGCTCGTGCGCTCCCGCCGTCGGTCGTCGTCCGGGGCTACGAACCCGATGACGAGCACGCCGTGTACGAGATCATCGATGCCGCGTTCAGCGAGTGGCCGGGTCGGGAGTCGCGTCCGTTCGACGACTGGCAACGCCACACCACGCGGCGTTCGCTCTTCGACCCCGGACTCCTGGTGGTCGCCACGGCGGACGACGCCGTCGTCGGTGCCGCGATCGGCCTGCAGTACGAGACGGAGAGCTTCGTCGACCAGGTCGCGGTCGCTCCGGCCCACCGCGATCGCGGGATCGCCCGGGCGCTCCTGGCGACTCTGTTCGACATCTTCCACGAGCGTGGCGAGCGGACGATCCGGCTGAACACCGATTCGCGCACGGGAGCGCTCGGTCTCTACCTCGACATCGGCATGGTGATCGAGCGAACGTACTGCCGATGGTCGCGGGAACTCACCGTCGGTGACGCGTCCATCGGATGATCGTCGTCGAACCGGTCCGGCGTTGCCGGCGCGTCTCGACTCGATGAGCAATCCGCCCGCGACCGCGATCGCACTGGCGCCTCCTCTTGACAGTTTGTACAGTCGCCTCACCGATGACCACCGCCGACACGCCGCCCCCTCAGCCGACGCCACCGCTCACTCCGATGTCGCTGCCCATGCTGCTCGCGCGGATCGAGCACGAGTGGACGACCCGCAAACGGATCTTCGACCTGCCGACGGCGCGGTTCTGGAGACCCGACCCCGACATCGACCTCTCGTTCGAATTCCTCGGGCGCCCCGCGGCCACCCCGGTCGGCCCGGCCGCCGGTCCACACAGCCAGATGGCACAGAACATCGTGTTGTCGTGGCTCGGTGGCGCCCGGCTGTTCGAACTCAAGACGGTCCAGATCCTCGATGATCTCCGGATCGCCCGCCCGTGCATCGACATGCAGACGATCGGGTACAACATCGAGTGGAGCCAGGAGCTCCTCGTCCACGAGAGCCTCGAGGAGTACGTCAAGGCGTGGATGATCATCGAGATGCTGCGGCACTGGGAGCCGCTCCGCGAGCTCGTCGGTCACCCGGATGACGGTGGGCCCGGCCCGCACGTGTTCGACATGTCGGTCGGCTACGACCTCGCCGGCATCCGGTCCGACAAGGTCGCCGGCTTCATCGACGCGATGCACGATGCGACCGACGAGATCGAGCGACTGCGTGCGCAGATCCCCGACGAATCGGTGTTCGCCCGGTTCCGCGACCTCGAGTTCCCGACGCACATCTCCGACACGATCACGCTGTCGACGTTCCACGGCTGCCCGCCCGACGAGATCGAGGCGATCACGAAGCACCTCGTCGCCCGTCACGACATCGACGTCATCGTCAAGCTCAACCCGACGCTGCTCGGGCCCGAGGGCGTGGGCGACATCGTCCACGACACGCTCGGGTACGCAGACGTCGAGCTGGTCCCGAAGGCGTTCGAGGACGACCTGCCGTTCGATCGGGCGGTCACGTTGATCGACGAGCTCCACCGCTTCGCACTCGACCACGGCCATCGCTTCGGCATCAAGCTGACGAACACGCTGGTGGTGCACAACCACAAGGGGTGGATGCCCGACGAGACGATGTACCTCTCCGGAGCGCCGCTCCACGTGCTCGCCACCGCGGTGCTCGTCAAACTCGCGACCGCCCTTCCCGGCCGGTTCATGATTCCCGGCCACGACGGGCCGGATGCAGACCCCGACGCACCCAACGGTGGCGGCGACATCATGATCAGCTTCTCCGCCGGGGTCACGAAGGACAACCTCGCCGACACGATCGCGATGGGAGTGCGACCGGCCAGCGTGTGCTCCGACCTGCTCCAACCCGGTGGCTACGGACGCCTCGCACCGATGCTCAAGGCGCTCACCAAGGCCGTCGTCGATTCCGGCACGACCGATCTCGACGGCTTCCGTGCGGCCCGGTTGGCCGCCGCGCGCGACGCCGGGTACCGCGACACCGCCGCTGCGCATCTCGCGCACGTCACCGGCGACGATCTGGCGAGCTACCACCTCGCCGGGCACGAGAAGCTACCCCGCAGCGTGGACCACGATCTGCAGATGTGGGGGTGCGTCGCGTGCAACTTCTGTGTCACGGTCTGTCCGAACGACGCTTTCTTCAAGGTGCCGACACCCGAGGCCCTCGCCGCCGAGGTCACCGATGCCGGACGGCAGCAGTACCTCGTGTTCAGCGAGCTGTGCAACGAATGCGGGAACTGCCTCACGTTCTGCCCCGAGAACGGCGACCCGGCCATGATCAAGCCGCGGCTCTACCTCGACGACGCCCGTTTCGCGGCGGCCGCGGGACCGCGATTCCTGATCCGCACCGACGGCTCGATCACGGCGACGGCCGCGGGCGGTGCGGACGACCAGGTCCCGCGTCTCCTGTCGGTGCTCGGAAGCAGGGAAGGGCTTCCGTTGCCCGCCGGATGAGGCGGCCGGGTCGACCGGTCGCGGCGGCTCCCATCGAGTTTCCGGACCGAGACGGACCGCCCCGTCGAGCGGTCCGAAGTCGCTAACGTCACGGCGATGCCCGCCGTGACCATTCTCGATGGTGGCATGGGGAAGGAACTCCGCCGGATCGGTGCGCCCTTCCGCCAGCCCGAGTGGTCGTCGCTCGCTCTGATGGAGGCCCCCGAACGGGTCGTCGAGGCCCACCGCAACTTCATCGAGGCCGGCGCTCAGGTCATCACGACCAACAACTACGCCGTCGTCCCGTTCCACCACACCCCGGAGTTCTTCACCGCCCGCGGGGTCGAGCTGACCGCCCTCGCCGGTCGGCTCGCACGAACCGCCGCCGACGACGCAACGACCCCGGTCCGAGTCGCGGGCTCGATGCCGCCGTTGTTCGGCTCGTACGAGCCGAACAGGTTCGACTCTGCCGCGGGCTGCTCCGATCTACGCCGACATCGCACGGGCGCTCGACCCGTTCGTGGACATCTGGCTCGGCGAGACCCTCAGCACGATCGCCGAGATGCGCACGATCGCGGCAGCCGTCGACGACCTGCGAGGTCCCCGACCGCTGTGGATGTCGTTCGCAGTCCCCGACGAATGGACCGACGGACAGATCGCGATCCGATCGGGCGAGTCCATGGACGACATCGTCGATGCGGTGATCGACGAACAGCTGCCGGTGTCGGCGTTGCTGATCAACTGCTCGATCCCCGAACAGACCGGGCCCGCGCTGTCGGCGCTGGGCGCGGCGCGTGACCGCCGTGGTGCCACATTCGAGTTCGGCGCCTATGCGAATGCCTTTCCGACGACCCGCAGCGGCACGTATCGGGCCAACGAAGTGATCTTCGAGCGTCGCGCCGAACTGACGGCAGATCGCTACGCGGATTTCGTGGCGGAATGGATCGCCGATGGCGCCTCGTTGGTCGGCGGCTGTTGCGACATGTACCCGGAGCACATCCGTGCGCTCGGCGACCGATTCGCGACACGCGGCTGACACGTCCGCGTGTCGCTGTTCGGTCGCGATCGGCAGGTCACGAACCGATCTCGAAACTCCTGTGCCGCACGTCCGGTTCGATCACCGACCGTGCCAGCATGCCGTGCCATGAGACATCGGACTCATCTGCTGGCCGTGACGGTCGGGCTCGCGCTGACGGCGTGTGGTGCCTCGGACCCGTCCGCAGGCACGTCACCGGACACCGCGCAGCCCACCGTCCCCGCGACGGAAGCCACGGGAGGTTCTCCCGCACCGGGCGAAGCAACCGACGATCCGCTCGACGGCGCGGCGACCGACGCATCCGCGGAGGCGCCCGCCGACGAAGCACCGTCCGACCCACCGGCGACCGACCCACCGGCGACCGACCCACCGGCGACCGACCCCCGGCGACCGAAGCCACGGCCACGGGGCCGGAACCGGTGCCTGTCGGTGGTCGTTCGTTCGCAACGGCGGTGGAGCCCGAGTCGCAGTTCGACGCCAACCCGTTCCCCGATCTCGTCGTCAACGACGTCGGCAGGGGCGGCGAGGCCAACGTCGCGAACATCCTGCCGTCCGACCGTCCCGTCCTGCTGTGGACGTGGGCGCCGCATTGACCCACCTGCCGTCGGGAGGCTCCCGACGTCGAGCAGTTCGCTCGAGATCACGCGAACGAGGTCGAGGTCATCGGCTTCGGCACCCAGGACAGCCTCGACGAGGCCTTCGAGTTCGTCGACGAGCGCGGCACCGAGTCGTTCACGATGCTCTGGGACCCGTCGTTCGAGTCGTGGAGCGCTTTCGCGATCACCGGACAGCCCACCGTCGTCCTGCTCGGCACCGACGGCCGGGAACTCGGCCGTTGGTTCGGTGCGATCCCGGAGGACGAGGTCCTCGCGCTGGTCGCACAGGCCTGACGGTCCGCTGCGCGGCCGCATCGACCGGGCCGTGGTCGGTCATACTGGCCTCCATGTTCAGACACGTGGTCATGTTCAAGTGGAACGACGACGTCGACGCGGCACACGTCACGGCGACCGGGGCCGCACTCGACGCCCTCGTCGCGACCATCCCGGAAGTCGGCGACTACCGACACGGCCCCGATCTGGGCCTCGCCGACGGGAACTACGACTACGCAATCGTCGGCGAGTACGCGTCGATCGACGACTACGTCACCTACCGCGATCATCCCGACCATCAGCAGGTGATCGCCGACTTCATCACGGGTCGGGTCAGCGCGCGTGCCGCTGTGCAGTACGACGCCGGCTGAGTCGTCGCGCCGGCATCATCTCCCGGTGGACAGGTGTGCGGCAAGTGCTCGGATCAGCTGGCTCTGCGAGCCCACCTCGGGTCCGGCACCTCGACGCTCGCGGGCGACCTGAGCGAGCGCGTCCGACCATCGGACGTCCAGCACCATGAGCACGGCGACCGCCATCGTGCCCGCGCGCCCGACACCAGCCGAGCAGTGCATGACCACCGGGCGGCCGGCGCGGAGCAGCGCGGCGACCTCGTCGAGGAGCGGGAGGGCATCATCGAGGGGTGGCGCGTGGAAGTCGGGCACCGGCAACCAGCGCGCATCCGGTGAGCTCCCCAACCATGCGGCGTACCCCTCGTAGCGTGCGATGTCGCGCGGCTGGTTGAAGCTGACGACGACGGTGCCGTCGCCGAGCAGGGCACGGACCGCTTCGGGGTCGGGGCCGACGACGTGTTTGCCGCACAGGTAGAGCGCGCCACGGACGTCCGGGGGAAGCGTGATGCGGTCGATGCCACCGTCGCGCTGCCGACCGGTCGGCCAACTCACGGATCGACCTCGTTGACGAGGGTGGCGCCGGCGACCCAACGTTCGAGGTTGGCCAGGAAGGCTTCATCCGACCGTCTGCCCGTCCCATCGGTCGACCCGGAATTGTGGGGCGTGATGATCAGGTTCGGCGCTGCCCAGAGGGGATCGTCAGCGGGAAGCGGCTCGGGTGTGGTCACGTCGATCCCGGCACCGCCGAGGCGGCCCTCGACCAGCGCCGCCGTGAGCGCTGGCTGGTCCACGAGCTCGCCACGGCCGACGTTCACGAGGAAGCCGTTCGTTCCGATCGCCGTCAGTACCTCCGTCGAGATGATCCCGGCCGTGTCGGAGGTCAGCGGTAACGCGACGACCATCGCGTCGTGGGAGCGCGCGACGTCGATGATGTCGTCGAGTGGCCGGACCGGATGCGGCTCGTCACCGCGCGCGCGACGACGGACGATGGTGGGAACCATCCCGAACGCCGTCGCCAGGCGAGCGACCTCCTGCCCGATCGGTCCCCACCCGACGATCGCGATCGATCGGCCACCGAGTTCGTTCCACCGGTGCCAGTTCCACTCCGCACGATCCTGTGACCGGATCATCGACGGGAGATCCCGGCTGAGTGCGAGGAGGTACATCATGACGGTGCGCGCGATCGGCTCGGCGCTGCTGCCCGACGAGTTGGTCAGGCGGACCCCTCGGTCGGTGAACATCGAGAACACCGGGCTGTCGACGCCGGCCGACATGGTGTGCAACCAGCGGAGGTTGTCCGCGCGCAACGCGACGCCGAAGAAGTTGACGGCGCGCTCCGGCCACGAGTCGTGTGAGAAGAACGCCAGCGTGATCCGGGCCAGATCCTCTTCGCTCACGTCCTCGTCGCCGTCGAGCGTCACCAACTCCAGGTCGGGGTCAATCGCTCGCAGCCGGTCACGGTGCCGGGCGGCGAAGTCGTCGGTACAGAAGAGCACGTCAGCCATGTGTCGGAGTGTGCCAGACCGTAGCGGAGTGGGTCTGACCCACTCCGTTACGAGTTCGTCGGCGCGGGGACGGGGCGGCGAGGATGGCGGGATGAAGACTGCTGCCACCGAGATGCTCGACATCGAATTCCCGATCTTCGCCTTCAGCCACTGTCGCGACGTCGTCGCCGCCGTGACGAGAGCCGGGGGGCTCGGCGTGCTCGGTGCCGTCGCCCACTCGCCGACGCAACTCGAGATCGACCTCGACTGGATCGAGAACGAGGTCGGCGGCCGGCCGTACGGGGTCGACCTCATCGTGCCCGCCAAGTACGCCGGTGACGGAGACGGCGGCTACACGCTCGACGACATCGCGGCGCTCATCCCCGACACCCACCGCGAGTTCGTCGCCGACATCCTCGCCCGCTACGACGTGCCGGAACTGCCCGAGGACGACGCAACACGCGCCACCGTCCCGGCGACCGGTGCCGGCGGCACCGCGCCGTTCAGCGCCAAGCAGGCGATGCCGCTGCTCGACATCGCCCTCGCGCACGACACGGCGTTCGTGGTGAACGCGCTCGGCCCGCCGCCGCAGTTCCTGATCGACCGCTGCAAGGAGGAGGGCAAACTGATCGGAGCCCTTGCCGGTCGTCCCCAGCACGCCGAGCGTCACCAGGCGGCCGGCGTCGACATCATCATCGCCCAGGGATCCGAGGCCGGTGGACACACCGGCGAGATCGGCTCGATGGTGCTGATCCCGGAGATCGTCGATGCCGTCGACATCCCGGTGCTCGGCGCCGGCGGCATCGGACGGGGCCGGCAGATGGCGGCGGCGATGGCTCTCGGCGCTCAGGGCGTCTGGTGTGGCTCGGTGTGGTTGACGACCGACGAGGCCGAGACGCACCCCGTCGTGAAACAGAAGTTCCTCGCCGCGACGTCGGCCGACACCATTCGCTCGCGTTCGCTCACCGGCAAGCATGCGCGCATGCTCAAGTCGAAGTGGACCGAGGAGTGGGAGCGCGCCGACACACCGGATCCGCTCGGGATGCCGCTGCAGCCGATCCTCACCAACGAAGCCCAGAAGCGCATCGCCCGCGCGGCGTACACGCCGGGCTCGGGCGCCGAACAACTGTCGAACTACTTCGTCGGCCAGATCGTCGGCACGATGAACCAGCCGAAGAGCGCTGTCACCGTCGTGCTGGAGATGATCGAGGAGTTCATCGACACGGTCGAGGCGCTCTCCCGACAGCTCCAGACGTAGACCCACCCGTTCGGGTGCCGCGGGTCGACACGCGTCGTCTGACACGATGACCACGTGGCCGAGGCAGACCCGCGCGACGACGTCGACCTCCACACTCGACTGCTGGGCACGACCGTCGGACGCTGGGTCGTCGGACTCGTCGTCGTCGTCGGATCGTTCTGGATTCTCACTCCGAACCTTCCCGACTCTGCCGTGCGCGACGCGGTGGCCGGATGGTGGGGACCCGCGGACGACGTCGGACTCGCCCAGGACTGGGCGGTCTTCAGCCCCAATCCGCGCAGTGATTCGCTCGACGTCCGCGCCCGCATCCAATACGCCGACGGCACGACGGAGTACTGGGACATCCCGGAGTACGACCCCGGTGTCGGTGCGTACCGCCAGTACCGATGGAACAAGTTCCAGGAGCGGATCAGGCTCGACGACTACCGGCTGTACTGGCCGGCCTTCGCCCGATGGGTCGCGGACCAGCACGTCCGTGACGGCGTCGCTCCAGCGCAGGTGACGCTCATCCGACGCTGGATCGAGCACCAGCCGTTGACCGCGGACGGCCGCATCGGGGACGGAGGCTGGAACGAGTTCGAGTTCTACACCTGGGAGGGCACGTCGTGAAACTGCCCGACGGCCTCACGACGGCCGGCCGACGGCTCTTCGTCGACCGTCGGCCCGCGTGGCCACTCGCCATCGCGCGCATCATCATCGGGCTGACGATCCTCTTCTGGAGCATCTCGATGCTGTTCGACGTCTCGGCCCTGCTCGGTGAACACGCGCTCCTACCCCCCGAGCTGGCGAGCGATCGCTTCCGCTGGATCACCCTCGACACGTCGAACGAGATCCGCCTGGCGATCGTGGCACTCGTCGTCGCGTCGGTCGCGATCATCGTCGGCTGGAAGCCGACGGTCTGGCTGGTGGTCGCGTTCGTGCTCATGGTGGCCGTGCAGCGCCGCAACCAACTGATCCTCAACTCGGGTGACGTCATCCTGCGCGACCTGACCCTGTTGCTCGCCTTCACCCCGACCGGTGCCGCGCTGTCGCTCGACCGGTACCGCCGTCTCGGACGGGACGGGCTCTACGGCGCGGGCATGGTCGCACCGTGGGGCATGCGGCTCGTGCAGCTGCAGGTCATGGTCGTGTACCTCTTCGCCTTCTGGTCGAAGAGCGGCGACGAATGGATCCGAGGCGTCGCCGTGTCGACGGCGCTCCGACTCCAGGATCTCCAACGCATCGGACAGATCGACGTGCTCGTCGAGAACATCTGGGTCGTGGCGGCGCTCACGTGGGGCACGCTGATCGTCGAACTGATGCTCGGAACGCTGCTGTGGTACAAGCCGCTCCGCCCGTTGCTGATCGTGCTCGGCGTCCTGCTCCACGTCAGCATCGACGGGCTGATGCTGGTCGGGTTCTTCGGCCTCACGATGATCGCCGGGTTGATGACCTTCCTCGACGCCGACGCCATCGAGGAGTCGATGCAGGACCGGCGCCGACGTCACGTGGACGAAGCGTCGGCCGAGTCGGAGGTCGGGGCCGACGCACGGGACGACGGTGCGCCCGTCGGCTCGACCGCCTGAAGCCGGAACCCGACGTCGGCGCCGCCACCTTCGGCTTCACGCGCCCACACCCGGCCACCGTGGCGCTCGACGACCTGTGCGACGATGGACAGCCCGAGCCCGGAGCCCGGCATCGCACGCGTGACCTCGCTGCGGTAGAAGCGGTCGAAGACACGTTCGCGATCCGCGACCGGGATACCGGGTCCGGTGTCGCGAACGCTCACGGCGCCGTCGGCGGACGCGATGGTGATCGGCGCAGCCGGAGGGCTGAACTTGTCGGCGTTGCTGACGAGGTTGCTGACCGCCCGCTCCAGCATCGCGGGCACCCCGAGCACGACGCTCGGTGACACGTCGACGTCGATCGTGCGCCCGCTGCGACGCTCCCAGCGCGCGGCCACGTCACCGACGAGCCAGGCGAGGTCGATCGGCTCGAACGTCACGTCCATCTCGTGCTGATCGGTGGCGAGATCGATCATCTCGTCGAAGAGGTCTCCGAGCTCGATGAGCTCCGATCGGATCGCGCCCAGAATCTCCTCGCGGTCCGTCTCCGGCAGATCACCGGCACGTTCGAGCATCGCGACGTTTGCACGCAGACTCGTCAACGGAGTGCGCATCTCGTGGCCGGCATCGCGGATCAGACGCTGTTGCTGCACGCGGCTCGCCTCCAACGCCTCGAGCATCGCCGCGAAGCTCGAGGCGAGCCTCCCGATCTCGTCCTTGCGGTCACCGTCGCCGACGTCGGTGGTGAAGTCGCGGGTCTCGGCGACGTCCGAGGCGACCCTCGACAGGCGACGAAGAGGCGCCGTCGTGCGCGCTGCGAAGAACCAGCCGAGTCCGGCCGCCGCCAAGGCGACCGCCATCGAGATGACGACGAAGCGCCCGACCAGGATCGACTCCACCGCCTCCACCTCGCTCGTCGAACGTGCCACCTGGACCACGCCACCCTGTGGGATCGCGAGGGACACCATTCGATACGGGTCGCCGTCGATCGTGATGTCGTCGAAGCGCGTGACGGGTCGCGGCGTCCGTCCCGGTCGCAAGACGCGGAGTTCCTCCGACGCCTCGGTGGACGGCAGCTCGCTGCTGCTGGTGAGCTGCGTTCCGGCGGGACCGGTGATCTGGATGATCGCGTCGTCATCGGCGACCGGCAAGCCGTTGTCGATGCGGTTCGGACGACTCGGGCTGCGCCGGCCGTCGGCGCCGGCGCCGGCGCCGAGGCGACCACTGGCGAGAATGTCGCGCACCGCCCGCAACGTCTCCTCGGCACGTTGTTCGAGGAAGCGATCGGTCGACCGGCCGAGCTCGCGCGCGGTGCTGCGAAACGCGAACACACCGACGAGCCCGCTCGCGACGAGTGCGACCAACGCAAACAGGAGTGCGAGACGGGAACGAAGGCTCATTCGCCGACCGGAGGCCGCACGACGTACCCGATGCCGCGCACCGTGTGCAGGAGCCGCGCTTCCCCGCCGTCCTCGAGTTTGCGACGCAGATAGCCCACGTGGACATCGAGGGACTTCGACGACGACTCGAAGTCGTAGCCCCAGATCTCCTCGTAGATCTGACTGCGGGACAGGACGATCTCCGCGTTGCGCACGAGCAACTCCAGGATGTCGAACTCCGTCTTGGTCAGCTCGACCGCGCGTTCGCCTCGGGAGACGAGTCGCTTCGACGTGTCGACGGTGAGATCCGCCACGGTCAGGGCCGGAGTGACGGTGCCGTTCCCACCGCGCCGCAGAAGCGCCCGAATCCGAGCGAGGAGTTCGTCGAGTTCGAACGGCTTCGGGAGGTAGTCGTCGGCGCCGGCGTCCAGCCCCTCGACCCGATCGGCCGTGGCCTGACGAGCGGTCAGGATGAGGATCGGGGTGCGGTCGCCTCGATCGCGCAGCTTGCGGGTGACGCTGAGCCCGTCGACGAACGGCATGTTCACGTCGAGGATCGCTGCATCCGGCTCGTGCTCGACGAACGCCTCGAGCGCCGCGGCACCGTCGTTCACCGGCACGGTGCGGTACCCCTCGAAGCGCAGGATGCGATCGAGTGCTTCGCGGATCTGCTTGTCGTCTTCGGCGATCAGGATGGTCGACATCGGGGGCTCAATCTAGGTCAGGGGTCGTGACGCGCCGACGAGGGTCCGGCCGGGACGGAGGAGTGCCCGGCCGAACCCTGCGACGCCGTGGAGACGCAGCGGGAGCGAGGGCCCGTCAGCCCTCGGCGTCGTCGACCGGTGGGGCGTCGGCGGGGTCGCCGTGGCCACCACCGAACGGCCCGTGTCCCCCACGGCGACCGGGGCCTTCGCCCTCGGGACGACCTTCGTTGACCCGTTCCATGACCCGTTCCCCGATCTCGGACCGCCGCTCGTCGGCCTCATCGGCGTCGATCCGGCCGTCCTCGACGGCTTGATCGATCCGCTCGTTCATGTCGGCGACGATCAGGTCGACGACGGCATCGGGGTCGACGCCGTTCTGGTCGGCGATCTCCGCGAGCGTGCCGCCGTTGCGCAGCCACTCGGTCAAGGCCTCGACGTCGACACCGATCAGGTCGGCGATCTCCTGGACCGACTCCTGCCGGTGCTCCTGGCGGGCCTCGCGACCGGCGCGATCCGGACGGCCTTCGTTCACCATGGTCGTGATCCGCTCCTGGATCTCGGACCGCCGCTCGTCGGCTTCGTCTGCGTCGATCCGGCCGTCCTCGACCGCTTGATCGATCCGCTCGTTCGCGTTCGTGACCATCAGATCGATCACGGCGCTCGGCTCGACACCGTTCTCGGTGGCGACCGCGGCCAGCGTGCCACCGCTGCGCAACCAGTCGTGGAGCGCATCGACGTCGACACCGATCAGAGCCGCGATCTCCTGCATCGACTCCTCGCGTGCATCATGACGAGCGTCGCGCCGTTCCTCGCGGGTTTGGTCCCGGGTCGGGTCCTCGACGGTCGTGTCGTCGGTCTGGGCGTTGGCGATGCCACCGATCTGTGTCGCACCGACGATCGTGCCGCCGGCGAGTGCTGCGGCCAGCAGGCCGGTCCGAATCCGCTTGTTCGAGAAGTTCTTCATGATGATTGCTCCTTGTGAGTCCGAGAGATCGGGGGGTTTGATGGATGCCATGCAACACCCCGATGGTCAGCGGTCGGGATGGGAAACCGAAAGGTTGGGTAAGGATCGAACGTGACGGGTGCCGCTCGCGGTTTCACCTGCTCGACCGTGCAATTCGCGGCTTTTCGAGGCACCGTGGACCGGTGCAGAAGGTCGACATCGCCATCATCGGAGGCGGTCCCGCCGGCGCCGCCGCTGCGATCCGTGCCGCCCGCCTCGGAGCGAAGGTCGTCGTGTTCGAGAAGGGACCGCACGGTCGGGACAAGGTGTGCGGCGACGGGCTGACGCCGCGGGCGGTCGGGGCGCTGCGCGAACTCGAGATCGACATGGCCGACGCGCACCGCATTCGCGGGCTCCGGATGATCGCAGGATCGACGACGCGCGAACTCGACTGGCCCACCACGGGTCGGTTCCCCGATCACGGCGCGGTGTGGCCACGACGTCGGCTCGACGCCGCGTTGATCGATGCTGCTGCGGCGTCCGACGCCGACATCCGCTTCGAGACCGAAGCGTTGCCGATCATCGAGGACGACCGGGTCGTCGGGGTCGAGGCCCGGCCGACCAGCGACGATCGTGTCGCCACGGGCGTGAGCGAGAAGTTCGCCGCCGACCTGACGATCGTGGCCGCCGGCCCGCCGGGACAGGTGGCACGGATGCTCGGTGCCACGCGCGTCGAGGGGGAGACCTTCGGGCTCGCGATCCGTACGTATGCCGAAACGCCGCGCCACGGTGACGAACACCTCGAGGCGATGCTCTCGCTGCATGACGAGCACGGCACGGCCGTCCCCGGCTACGGCTGGATGTTCCCGGCCGGTGACGGCACGGTCAACATCGGCGTCGGCGCCCTGTCGACCATGAAGGGGTTCAGGAAGCTGAACCTCAACACGATGATCGACTCGTACCGGCGTGTCGTCGAGCCGGAGTGGGAGCTCGGCCCGAACCTCGAGCGCCCGCGAGCATGGCGGCTGCCGATGTCGACGCAGAAACGACACGGTCCGGGTTGGGTCGCGATCGGCGACGCCGCCGGACTCGTCAACCCGATGAACGGCGAGGGCATCGACTACGGGCTCGAGTCGGGCATGCTCGCTGCCGAGCTGTTCGTCGACGACCCGGCCACGGTGTCCGATCGATACGACCTCGAGGTCGGTGAGCGATTCGACGCGTTCCTGCGCACCGGTCGCCGTTTCTCGTTCCTCATCGGACACCCATGGATCCTCAAGACCGGACTGCGGTTCTCTGTGAGCACGGAATCGATCGCGAACATCACGCTCGCCGTGATGGGCAACCTCGTCGACAACGAAACACCCGGCGCGGCCGGCAAGGTGATGTGGCTCGCGGACAAAGGCCTCGGCATCGCCGACCCGATCCTCCGCAAGACCCGCGCCGCCGCCTGACCGTTCGACCCGTGCGATGAGAGATGAGAGTCGGGGTGACTCTCATCTCTCATCGCAAGCGGGGTTGGGTCGTGCGGTTGTGGTGTCGTGCGGTGGTGAGGTCAGTCGACGTCCTGGTGGGAGAGGCGCCAGCTCGCGAGGGCGAGCGCAGCCACACCGATCCCCAACGGCACCACGATCGCGGTCGGCATCGAGAAGTCGGCTCCGGCCAGGTCGGCACCGGTGCGGTCGACGAGGATGGAGCGGGTGTAGGTGCGGATCGCGAACTGGGCGACGCCCCGACCGCCCAGGGCGATGAAACCCTCCCAGATCAGGATGTAGGCGAGGCCCCACACGATGTGACGCTTCAACCAGACCCCCAGCATCGTGAAGATCGACGCGTAGCTCACCAGACCGACCATGGCGGCGATCAGCGTCGCGCCGGTGAGGCCGTTCCCGACTCCGGTCAGCCCTGCAGCGACGACGATGGCGGGGAGGACGATCGGCGTCGCCATCGTGAGCGCGGCGAGCGCGGCACCGACGACGATCGGCCACCGGTTCATCGGTCGGAGCCAGAGGTAGACGAGTGTCTTGTCGTCTCGCATGTCGCCGATCGACCCGCCGGCGAACACGAGGCAGACGACCGGGAGCACGACGGCGAAGCCGAGGTTCGCGATCACGGCTGCCGCCTGGTCGACAGTGGCCGAGTCCGCCGTGCCGACGGCGAACCCGGCGATGGTCGCGGTCAACGACAACAGCAGCAGGGCGACGATGCGACCGATGCTGCGCATCTGGCCGAGCACGAGCCGATACGAGACGGCGAACGCGTCGACCGCCCCGACCGACGAACGCACGACGCCCGCAGGGTATGGAGACAGCGGCGGGGTGGTCGTCTGGTCGGTCATCGTCCCTCCACCAGGTAGCGGAACACGGATTCGAGATCGTCGTCCAGCGGATGGACCTCGTCGAGGCGCACCCCCAGTTCGACGGCGATGGGTGCCAGCTCGCGCCCGAGGGTGTCGACGTCGAGCGTCTCCACCACCACGTCGCCGTCGTGCAGGGTCAGCGCACTCACCAGCCCGCGAGCGACGAGTTCGGTCGCGAGACGACGGGGATCGGACGCGCCGAGTCGGATGCGGTGCGGGCGGTCGTCCATCAGTTCGCGGAGATCGCGATAGTCGCCACGCGCCACGAGCCGGCCCTGCGCGACGACGAGCACGTTCGACCCGAGCCGCGCGACCTCGTCGAGCACGTGGCTGGACACCAGGACGCAACGACCCTCGTCGCCGAGGCGATGGAACAGGGCGATCATGCGACGGCGCTGCACCGGGTCGAGCCCGGTGAGCGGCTCGTCGAGCACGAGCACCCTCGGATCGTTCACGAGCGCCGCGGCGACCTTGACCCGCTGGCGCATGCCCTTGGAGAACTGGCCGACCGACTTCGTACCGACGTCGTGGAGATCGACCTGTTCGAGCGCCCAGTGGACCACGCCGTCGACGTGCTCGGCGTCGATGCCCTGGGTGCGGGCGGCGACGGTCACGAACTCGCCGGCCGTGAGGTGGTCGAACAGCGCGTCCTGCTGGGGGACGAGACCGATCGCGCCGCGGACGTCCCGGTTGCGGCGCGGATCCTCACCGAGCACACGCAGGGTGCCACGCGACGCCGGCGTCAGTCCGCACAGCATCCGGAACAGCGTGGACTTGCCGGCCCCGTTCGGGCCGAGCAGTGCGGTCACGCCGTCGTCGATCGCGAAGCTCACCTCGCTGACGGCGACAACCGATCCGAAGAACTTCGACACGTTGTTGACCGCGATCATCCCGCTGAGCGCGGGCGGTGGGACGAAGCGGCCCACGGCGGGCGGAGGAGGGGGCGGCGGCGGCACCGAGCCGGGGGGAGGCGGAGGCGGCGCGGCGACCGATCCCACAGGCGGGGGTGGGGGCGGTTGAGGGTCGGCGGGCCGCGCCTCACGCGCCGGTGTGTCCGCGTTCATCGTGCCACCACCAGTCGGGAGTAGCGCCAGATGACCACGGTGGTCCCGCCGATCATCCAGGCGAGGTTGACGGCGACGACACTCACCGTCGACAACTCCGGGAAGTTGCCGGGCTCGCCGAAGATGCGGAAGACGAGTTCGAACGGCATCGAGAACACGTCGATCAGGCGCCAGTTCGGTGAGAGTCCGGCACCGTCGACGAGGGCGGACGCGACGGCCGGCGAGGCGAGCGCCAGCAGGACGACGCCGATCGACGCGAACGCGCGGCGGTCGGTGAGGCTTGCGGCAGCCATCGAGACGGCGCTCAGCGCTCCCGAGATGGCGAACGCCGACAGGAGGATTCGCGCCAACACGACGATCCAGTCGCCGGGCCCGTCCGGTCCGGCGTTCTCGAACGTGTAACCGATGAGCAGGAGCAGCGGCGGCCCGAGTGTGACGAGCGCGAGCGTGAGCAGCACGGCCACCGCCTTCGCAACGAGATACGTGCCCCGGCGCAGCGGTGTCGAGAGATACATCGCCAACATGCCGTTGCGACGGTCCCCGACGAGGACCTCGGGAGCGACGAGCCCGGCGAAGAGCAGGATCGCCGCCGTGATGAAGCCGTAGTAGCTCGCGTAGTCCGCGATCTCGTTCGGGTCGAGGATGTCGCCGACGATCACCGACAGTCCGACGAACGCGATCGCCGGGATGTACGCGATCGCAATGGCGAGGACGGGGAAGATCTTGTGGCGTGCCGGACGGCCGAGGCCGAGCGTGGAGCGGATGCTCTGCCAGGAGACGCTTCGGATCGCCTGGCCGACGCCCGCGCGGGGCCCGTCGTAGCGCTGGAACCCGCGTTCGACGATCTGTGCACCGGACGGAACGGGTGCGGCGTTGGGTCGCGGCGCGGAGGACGGCGGAAGAGGCCGGCTCATCGTCCCGGTCCCGCCTGCGCCGTGGCGGCGATGTCGGTGGTGAACACGTCGTCGAGCGAGCGCCGACGACGGCCGAGTGACCTGACCCGTGCCTTCGCCGTGGCGACCGCTGCGACGACGGCGTCGAACAGCTCGTCATCGGTGGCTCCCGACACCGAGAGGGAGAAGTCCAACCGCCTGACGATCAGGCCGCGACCGACGAGCTGCCGTTCGACCGCGTCGATCGAGCCCGGACGGTCGGCCAGATCGATCAACTCGACCTCGACACCGCCGAGCGCGCCGGCCAGGTCGGTCATCGAGCCCTGTGCGACGAGGCGGCCTGCATCGAGCGCCACGACGTGGTCACAGATTCGCTCCACCTCCTCGAGCACGTGCGATGACAGCATCACGTCGATCCCGAACGTGCGGTTGACATCGACGATGATGCCCAGCATCTCGTCGCGCTGCACGGGATCGAGGCCGTCGGTCGGTTCGTCGAGGACGATCAGGCTCGGGTCGGCGGCGATCGCCTGCGCGAGCTTGACGCGTTGGCGCTGACCGCTCGACATCGTGCCGAGCGCCCGGAACCGCTCTTCGCCGAGCCCGACCAGGTAGAGCGAGTCGCTGGCTCGCGAGCGGGCCTCGTCGTGGGGAAGGCCGCGGATCTGGGCGAAATGGCGGACGAAGTCGTACGCCTGCATGTCGTCGGGAAGAACGTTGCGTTCGGGGCCGTAGCCGATCATCGCCCGCAGTCGGGGTCCGTCCGTCGTCGGGTTCAGACCGAGCACGCTGATCGTCCCGGATGTGGGTCTGAGCAGCCCGAGGACCAACGAGATCAGCGTCGTCTTGCCGGCTCCGTTCGCACCGACGAGGCCGGTGACACCGGAGGGGACGCGCAGGTCGAGACCGTCGAGCGCCCTTGTCGCAGGGAACTCCATGACCAGGCCGGTCGTCTCGATGATCGCTGACATCTCCACAGCGTCCCACGGATCCGCGCTGTACGGATCGACCATCCGGCTCATTCTCCTCCACCGCGGGGTGGATCGTACATCGCACTACTGTCGTCCCATGGGAGTGACGCACCTGCCGGCGACCGCCACCACCGAGGACATCCACGGGGTACTCGCAGCAGAGGGCGCACTCGTCGTCGACGACCTCGCCTCGGTGGAGTTGATCGATCGGATCGCTTCGGAGATGGCCGCCCATGTCGCTGCCACGCCGTTCGGCTCCGACGACTTCTCGGGGCGCCGCACGAAACGAACCGGCGGCCTGATCGCCCGGTCGGAAGCAGCCCGCGAGCTCGTGCAGCATCCGCTCGTGCTCGACGTCGCCGCCCGACTGCTGCACCAGGCGTCGAAGTTCCAGATCCACCTCACCCAGATCATCTCCATCGGACCGGAGTCGCCGGGCCAGTCGATCCATCGCGACGAGTGGGCGTTCGACTTCTTCGCGTTCCCACCGGACGTTCATCCGCAGTGCAACACGATCTGGGCGATGACCGACTTCACGGAGGAGAACGGTGCGACGCGCGTGATCCCCGGCAGCCAGGACTGGCCGGTGGAACTCGACCACGATGTCGCAGAGACCGTCCCCGCGGAGATGACCAAGGGATCGTGTCTGCTCTACACGGGCAAGGTGTACCACGGCGGTGGCGCCAACCGGTCCGAGGCGGTGCGAACAGGGTTGAACCTCACGTATTGCGCGGCTTGGCTGCGCCAGGAGGAGAACCAGTATCTCTCGTGCCCGCCGGAGATCACGCGAAGCCTCGACGACGACCTGCTCAAGCTGATGGGCTACCAGATCGGCGCGTACGCACTCGGATACGTCGACGACGTCCGCGACCCGCTCGATGCACTCCGCGGCACCACCGGCACGATGGGTTTCGGCGTCGAACCGAACATCCCCACCGGTTGATCAGGCCGGCTGCCCCGGTTGCCCGCGCTCCGCGTTCACTGCAAGCGCAGCGTTGGTGTACGCGACGTCGTCGGTGACCTCGGCTCCGAACCAGGCGGGAGGCTCGAACGCGACCAGCGCATCATCGGAATCGAACTCGACCTCCGCGAGGAGCAGGCCGTCGAGGTCGTCGTGGAACACGTCGACCTCGACGGTGTGAGCGTCGAGCACGACGCGGTGCCGCGTCTTGTGGATCCGTCGGCCGCGCGTCGCGGACCACGCCGCATCGAACTGGGCGCGCGTGAGCGGCCATTCGAGTTCGGTCCGCACCGCTCCCGCACCAGCCTTGACGGTCAGGGTGCACGCGTCCTCTCCGGCGTCGCGAACGCGGACCGACACGGACCCGTCGATCGCGAGGTAGCCCTGGCGCAGCGACACACCGGGGTCGGTGAAGTCGGGCGCCCGATCGAGCAGGAACTTGCGTTCACGTTCGACCGCGGTGGCCGACGCATCGTGTCCGGCCGGTTCGTGCCCGGGACCGAGCACCTGGGCGATGCCGCCGGTGGGCAATTCCGGGCCGACGGCCGTGGCCAACTCCCAGTACGTCTGCACGCGTCGCGCGAATGCGCGCGGCTGCTCGGCATAGACGGTCTCCGCCAACCTGAACGCCCGGCGGCGGAGATCGTCCTGCTGCGCCCGCGCGATCCGCGTCACGTACTCAACGGTCTCCTTGCCGCCGTACCGGGCCGGGTCTGCGTCGAGCCGCTCGATCAGGACGGCGAGGTCGTGGTCGTCCCCGAGCGCCTCGGCCAGACCGTCGAGAGCGCGCGACAGGGGTTCGAGGACACTCGGAGCCGATGCCTCGACCAACCGGACCTGGTACCAGAGCTGCTTCACCGCCTTGCGCCACTCGTGGACATTGTCGTCGCTCGGTTCGGCGGACACGTGACGAAGCGCCCGACGGCCCCGTCGATAGCTCGTCTCGAGGCCGTCGACGAGTGTCAGGTACCCGTTCGGAACGCGCCAGAGTTTCGGCTGCTTCCGGCTCTCCACCAGCAGCGTGTGCGCCCGCTCGATGTTCGGGTCGGTGGCGCACACGCTTCGGGTGGCCTGCGCTGCCGCGGCCCGCTGAGCAGCGCCCACGAGATCGAACGCGTCGTCGTGCGATCGACCCGTGCCGGCCCGGAGGGCCTCGAACGTGGCCAGCACGGCGTGGGCATCGCGGATCGGTGCGAGCTCCTCGGCCGCCGAGCGCACGTTCGAGTTGAAGCGATCGAAGTCGTCACCGAGGGCGGGTCGTACGAGCCGCGCGATGGCGCGTACCTCCTTGCATCGCTTCCGGACGCCGTGGACCGCTCGCTCGATCTCGTCCGCATCGGCGTCGCCCAGCCCGTCGAGGAGCTCCACCGCCTTGCCCAACCGCTCCCGCGTCACGCGCCGGATCTCGTTCTGGACCGGTCGGTTCGGGTCGAGGACGAACGGCACGATGCCTCCCTGGATCTCGTCGAGGACGCCCACCGTACCGACTCGGCGCATCGATCGGTGCGGCCCCGCCGGAGCGAACACCAGATTACCACGCGACCACCGAAGACGACAGGCGGAATCTGCTCCAGCCGGATCATCGGGGGCCGAACACGGCCCGCTCGCGCGCGACCGACACGTCGACTACGCGACGGTCGAGCGGGAGAACTGGCGGATCGACAACCCCGCGAAGACCACCACGATGCCCGCCGACCAGGCGAGCGACACCCACAGATCGCTCCCCACGGGCAGGCCGTTGTACAGCGCACGGCACGCGTTCGTGACGATGGTGAACGGGTTGTTGATCGCGATCGGCTGCAGCCAGCTGGGCATCTGGCTCGGGTCGACGAACGCCGAGGACAGGAAGGTCAACGGGAACATCCAGATGAACCCGGCGGAGTTCGCCGCCTCGACCGACGACACGTTCTGGCCGATCAGTGCCTGGATCCACGACAACGCGTAGCTGAAGGCGAACAGCAGACCGGTGCCCACCACCGCCCCGACGAGCGACCCCTCGAATCGGAACCCGACGAGGAAGGACACGAACAGCATCACTGCGAACGTGAACACGTTGCGGACCAGATCGGAGATCGTGCGCCCGACGAGCACCGCCGAGCGTGACATCGGCAGCGACAGCAGCCGGTCGATGTAGCCCTTCTGCATGTCCTCGGCGATGCCGACCGACGTGAACGCCGAATTGAACACGACGGTCTGGGCGAAGATGCCGGGGATCAGGAACTGGGTGTAGTCGTCCTCGAAGCCGGGCACCTCGATGGCGCCGCCGAACACGTACACGAACAACAGGACGAACATCACGGGCTGCAGCGTGGCGAAGATCAGGACCTCCGGATTGCGGGGCATCGCACGGAGATGACGGGTCGCCTCGACCCACGCGTCCCGAGCCGCGCTGACCAACCCGGAGGACGGTTCCGGTCGGGCCGTCCACACGCCGTCGACGCGCGCGTCCGCCGGGGAGACCGGGGACGCGGCGGGGTCGTCCCGCAAGATCTCGCCGGCGTGGCCGTCGGGACGGATCATCGGACACCTCCGTCCACCACTGCCGTGTCATCGTCGGACGGATCCTCTGCCGTGTGGCCGGTCAACTGGAGGAACACGTCGTCCAGGGTCGGACGACGGACCTCGACGTCGAGGACGTCGACGCCCGCGTCGTCGAGTGCACGAATCGCCGACGGCACCATCCGGTCGCCCGACCTGATCGACGCGGACAGACCGCGGCCCGTGTCGTCGACGACGACGTCGCTCGTGCACAGCGATCGCAACGCCATGACCGCTCGCGCCGCATTGCCCGCGTCCGCGATGACCACGCTGAGTCGATCGCCGCCGATCTGGTCCTTGAGCTCGTCGGCCGTGCCGTTCGCGATCACGCCGCCCGCGTCGACGACCACGATCCGGTCGGCGAGCCGATCCGCCTCATCGAGATACTGAGTCGTCAGCAGAACGGTGGTCCCGTCCGCTCCGAGCTCCTCGATGAGTTTCCACATCGAGAGCCGGCTCCGGGGGTCGAGGCCGGTGGTCGGTTCGTCGAGGAACAACACCGACGGGCGTGCGATCAGACTCATCGCGATGTCGAGTCGGCGGCGCATCCCGCCCGAGAACTCCTTGACGACTCGGTCGGCGGCGTACGTGAGGTCGAAGCGATCGAGCAACTCGTCGGCTCGCGGTCCGATCGTTCGTCGCGGCAGGTGGTAGAGCCGGCCGATGAGGTTCAGGTTCTCCCTCGGGGTGAGACGCTCCTCGACCGCCGCGTACTGGCCCGTGAGCCCGATCCGCGCCCGGACCAGCCCCGGATCCGCCACGACGTCGATGCCGTCGATCCGAGCGCTGCCGCCATCGGGCCGCAGCAGCGTCGTCATCAGGCGGACCGTCGTGGTCTTCCCCGCTCCGTTCGGGCCCAGCAGCCCGTAGACGGCACCCCGCGGCACGGTGAACGAGACGCCGTCGACCGCCCGCATGGAGCCGAACGTCTTCACCAGGCCCTCGGCCTCGACCGCGAGATCGTGCGAACCCGCTGTATGAGCACTCATCGCAGCCATTCTCGCCCGCGACTGTCGTCGCGCGCGATGACGATTTCCGAGCGGCGGGTGACGACGGCCTCAGTGAGCACGGTAGGTGCCTCCCTCGGCGAGGCGCGTGGTCGGACTGACCGTCAACTCGGCGAGCGCGAGCAGAGCCGCGTCGTAGTTCACGCGCCACCCGGCCCAGTCCCGCCACGCCGCTTCCCGTTCCACGAGCGGAAGGCCCGCTGCCTCCAACTCGTCGTATGCGAGGTCCCACCTCGCGCGGGTCACCGAGATCGGGTCGTCCGGGGCCGGATCGTCGTCGACGTCGATCCCGAAGTACTCGGCGATGTCGCGCAGCGCGAGCGTGCCGCTGCGGATGCACAGCGCCGCGTCCGCGTTCGTCGGGACGTCGAGCACGGCGAGCGACACCGAGGCCGCGTCGAGCAGCGTGCCCACCGTCGCCACCCAGTTGCGGTCCTCGCGCGACGATCCGAGGAACGCGACCGCCGGAAGCGCGGTGTGCGACTCGCGGAGCTCGGCGAACCACTCACGCCAACCGTCCCACAGCACCGTCAGCCGATCGAGATTGGTCAACTGGTGCGAACGGATCATCATCCCGACCACGTTCGGCGGGTCACCCGCGATGGTCTCGAACGACGTCAGCCGCGTCTCGCGATGCGTGTACGCGGTGTAGATCGTCGGGAGGTACGTGACGAGCAGCAGAGCGAGAATCGAGATCGCGAGCGCCGCCGCCGTGAACGCGAGCGTGAGCTTCGGCAGGTCCTCGGCCTTCGCGAATCCGAGCGTGAACATCGACGACCCGGCGAGGTCGTAGGCCTGCCGCCACGATGCCGCGCCGAGCGACTTGAACATCAGCGTGTACCCGACGACCGCAGACGTGAGCCAGGCCATCGGGAGCGCGAGCAACCCGCCGGCGAGGGCCACCTGCAGCGCCCCGTGCTGGCGGCGCGGCGAGGGGTCGATGCGTGCGTAGAGCCGGGCGAGGTTGCGTGCCGACTTGAAGACGCTCTGGGTCAGTCGGACGGATCCACCGTGCGGGATGACGACGGTTCGCACGGCGGACAGCAAGGTCGACACGACGATGACCAGACCGGCGGCGAAGAAGACGATGTCGAGCAACACCGTACGAGCATCGCAGAGATCCGATCCGGGCCGAGGAACCCGCTAGACGATCGCGCGCTGCACCACGACACTGCCCACGGAATAGCCCGCGCCGAACGAGCAGATCACCCCGAGATCACCGCCCTCGAGGTCCGCCCGATGCTTGTGGAATGCGATCACCGAGCCGGCCGACGACGTATTCGCGTACTCGTCGAGGATCACCGGCGCCTCGTCCTCGTCGGGGATTCGGCCGAGCACGCCCTTCGCGATCAACTGGTTCATCTTCAGATTCGCCTGGTGCAGCCAGAAGCGCCGGACATCGGCGGCATCGACGCCGACTTCGCCGAGGTGCCCGGTGATGTGGCGGACGACCAGCGGGCACACCTCCCTGAACACCGACTGGCCGTTCTGACGGAACACCAACTCGTGGGGATCGCGCGCGCCGTCCTCCGATTCGTTGAGGAACCCGAAGTCGTTGCGGATGTTGTTCGAGAACTGCGTGGCGAGCTTGGTGCCGAGAACCACCCAGCGCCCGTGATCGGTCCCCCCGTCCGACACCGCTTCGTCGGTGCGTTCGAGCACGATGGCCGTGCACGCGTCGCCGAAGATGAAATGGTGGTCGCGCAGCTCGAAGTTGTTGTGGCCGGACGTGATCTCGGGGTTGGCGACGACCACGCAGTTCGCCGTGCCGTTGCGCAGCGCGTCGACGGCGTTCTGGATCGAGAAGGTCGCCGAGGAGCACGCGACGTTCATGTCGAACGCCCACCCGCCGGCACCGAGCTCGTTCTGGATCTCGATCGCGACGGCCGGGTAGGCACGCTGGAGGTTCGAGCATCCGACGATCACGGCGTCGACGTCGCTCGGCTCCCGACCCGCCTGGGCGAGCGCCTCGAGGATCGCGGGCATCGACATCTCGGCCTGGACGCCCAGTTCATCCTCGCTGCGGAGGGGCAGGATCGGTCGCATCCGATCAGGGTCGAGGACGCCCGACTTCTCCATCACGTACCGCGAGCCGATCCCCGATGCCTTCTCGATGAACGCCTCGTCGGGCAGGTCACGGGCGGCCGAGATCCCGGCAGCGATCCGGTCTGCGTTCTCGGCGTTCCACGTCTCGACGGACGCGGTCAGCGATGCAGCGAGCTCCGCATTCGAGATCGACTCGGGAGGGGTGAAGAGTCCGGTACCGGTGATCGAGACGCTGGCGGACGTCGCAGGTGTCATGCATCGACGCTACGTCAGCTCAGTCGGCGAGATGCATCCGGACGAGCGAGCGGAGACGGTCGATGCCGTCACCGTTGGTCGCGCTCGCCCACACGATGTCGCCGGGGTCGAGCATGCACCCGGCAGCCAGCTCCTTCTTGCGTGTCGCCCGCTTCGAGGACTTCACCTTGTCGAGCTTCGTCGCGACGACGGTGTGGGGAACACCGTTGAACCGCAGCCAGTCGAGCATCTGGACGTCGAGCTTGGTCGGGCCGATCGCGCCGTCGACCAGGACGAAGACCATGACGAGCTCCTCGCGTTCGAGGAGGTAGCCCTCGATCATCGCCGGCCAGTCGCCCTTGATCGCCTTGGCCGCCTTCGCGAATCCGTAGCCGGGGAGGTCGACGACCGTGCCGAGCGGCTCCTCCGCGAGCCGGGAGCCGCGGTTGCCAGGCTGCCCCTCGTCGAGTCGGAACAGATTGATCAGCTGGGTGCGCCCCGGCGTGTTGGAGACCCGCGCGAGCTGCTTGCGGTTGGCGAGCGCGTTGATCAGCGACGACTTGCCGACGTTCGAACGCCCCACGAACGCGACCTCGACCGGCGACTCCGGCAGTGTGTGCGCGCGGGACGCGGATTCCACGAAGGTCAGTTGCAGCGGACCGCTCATGACCACATCTTCCAGCTTTCGGACACGAAAAGTGCACGGCCTCCCCGGAACCTGCTCATGCGCCACCGCGACACAGGTGTGTGGCTGACCGCGCCACCGGGTCGCGGACCTACTGTGGTCGGGTCGGAGGCGTGGCACACGCATCCCGAACGAAGAGGACGTCACATGAACCACACCACCACCGGCGCCGCACTCACCGTCGCCGCACTCGTCATTTTCTCAGCCGGGTGCGGCGACCTCGTCGAGCGCGCCGCCGAGGAAGCGGTCGAGCGGGCCGCCGAGTCCGACACGGGCGTCGACGTCGAATTCGACGACGACGGCATCTCGGTCAAGTCCGACGAGGGCGATTTCGACCTCAGCGTCGACGAGAACGGCGTCGTGATCCGGGGAACCGACGCCGACGGCAATGACTTCTCCGTCGATGCCGACGAGAACGGCATCGACGCACAGGGGAAGGACGGTACCTTCGACCTCGACTCCGACGGTACGTTCACGGCGACCGATGCCGACGGCGAGGTCACGAGCGGCCAGATCGCGGGTGACGGTGACAGCATCGATGTCACCGTCGACGGCGAGGACGGAGACGCCGTGTTCACGTCCGGCGAGGGGATTCCCGACCAGTGGCCGAGCGACGTCCCCCGACCCGACGGACTGGACGAGCTCGTCGGAACGTTCGTCTCCGGTGCCGGCGACTCGAGCATCGTCGTGACCGGACGGACCGGGGCCAGCGCCAGGGACGCGTTCGACGCCTACGCCGATCGGCTCACCGACGACGGCTTCACGGAGAGCTCGAAGCTGAACCAGGGCAGCGACTTCCACAGCGCTACGTTCGCCCGTGGGGACACGACCGTGAGCGTCACCACACAGTCGACCGGCGGTTCGACGGACGTGATCATCGCCCTCGACTGAACGTTCCCGCCGCGCCGGTCAACCGGCGACGAGGGAGGCGATCGCCCAGATCGCGGCGACGAGACCGACGAGTGCAAAGGTCAGCGAACGGGCCACGGGCGCCCGCTCGAGGTGCGTCTCGTCGAGCTGCTGTCGGGGCGGTTTGACGACGGCCAACAGGTTGCCGACGAAGAGCGCCCCGCCGAACGCGAGCACCAGGAACGGCAGCAGATCGTCACCGAGGAACACAACCGAAGCGTACGGCCTCGACGTATTCTCTCTGCGCGCGATGTGCGGCGCCGATTAGTTGTGATCGCAATGAGATTCGGTACGCTGCGTCCATGACCAACATCCTCCGTATCGATTCCTCCGCCCGCTCGGCCGGCTCGGCGAGCCGCGAGCTCGCAACCCGCCTGATCGACCGGTTCCCCGACGAGATCTCGGTCCGCACCCGCGATCTGTCCCACGGCGTGCCGCTGCTCAGCGAGGAAACCCTGCTGGCGATGTGGACCCCCGCCGACCAGCGCACGCCCGAGCAGAGCGCTGCGCTCGCCGTCGCCGACGAATTCATCGCCGAACTCGTCGAGGCCGACGCGGTGGTCATCGGCCTCCCGATCTACAACTTCGGGCCGCCGGCCGCGCTCAAGGCGTGGGCCGACCTCGTCGCACGCGCCGGCACGACGTTCCGCTACACCGAAAGCGGCCCCGAGGGCCTGATCCCCGACAAGCCGGTGTACATCATCGTCGCCTCGGGTGGGGTGCCCGTCGGATCGCCGATGGACCTGTCGTCGACCTGGCTCACCGCGTTCCTCGGCTTCCTGGGCCTGACACGTGTCGAGATCGTCGCTGCCGGTCAGCTCAACGTCGACCCCGAAGGCGCGCTGGAGGCGGCACGCGTGCTCGTCGACTCGATCGACGTCTCGGTGACCGCCCCGGCCTGACTCCGGCGCGACCTCTCCGATCCGGCACCGCTCGGCCCCTGACTCCCCGACCGGGGGCCGGGTGGCAGGCTTGACGCGATGGATCTCGATCACGCCATCGCCGCCGCCCGCCACCGCTACGCAGAACGGCGACCGAGAAGCCGAGACTGGTCCGACCGGGCGCGCGCCGTCCAGCCCGGCGGGAACACGCGGTCGGTCCTCCACTTCGACCCGTTTCCGTTCCGCGTCGCGAGTGCCGCCGGGAGAACCCTCACCGACGTCGACGGGCATCGTTACATCGACCTGCTCGGGAACTACACGGCGGGCCTGCTCGGTCACGACCCCGGCCCGGTGCGAGACGCGGCACGCGACGCGCTCGACAGCGGGTGGGCCCTGGGCGCGGTGCACGAGAACGAAGTCCGGCTCGCCGAACTGCTGGTCGAGCGTTTCGACTCGATCGAGCGGATCCGGTTCACCAACTCGGGAACCGAGGCGAACCTCATGGCGCTCGCCGTCGCGACGCACCACACCGCTCGGTCCAAGATCGTCGTCTTCGCGAACGGTTACCACGGCGGCGTCATGACGTTCGGCGCCGGTTCGAACCCGGTCAACGTGCCCCACGATTGGGTGGTGTGCCGTTTCAACTCGACCGACGAGGCGGCGGGCGTGTTCGAACGACACGGGACGGAGATCGCGGCCGTCCTCGTCGAGCCGATGCAGGGTTCGGGTGGCTGCATCCCCGGTGACCGGGCGTTTCTCGCCTCACTGCGCTCCCTCTGCGACGACCACGAGTCACTGCTGGTGTTCGACGAGGTGATGACCTCACGCTTCTCGCGAGGTGGCGCACAACGGCTGCTCGGGATCCGACCCGACCTCACGACGCTCGGCAAGTACCTCGCGGGCGGGTTCACGTTCGGCGCGTTCGGTGGCCGCGCCGACGTGATGGCACACTTCGACCCGGCCGCCGGCGGCGTGCTCGGCCATGCGGGGACGTTCAACAACAACGTCGTCTCGATGGCGGCCGGCGTCGCGACGCTCACGCAGGTGCTCACCGACGAGGTGCTCGACGCGACACATCGACGCGGCGAGCGGCTGCGAACGACGTTGAACGAGACGTTCATCCGCAAGCGGCTCCCGATGTGCGCGACGGGCACCGGGTCGTTGATGAACATCCACGGCACTGCCGGCCCCGTTCGTTCCGCTCACGACCTGACCGATGCCGACGACGGCCTCGAGGAATTGCTGTTCTTCCACTGTCTCGACGCCGGGTACCACCTGGCGCGCCGCGGTTTCATCGCGCTGAGCATCGAGATCACCGACGCCGACGTCGACGGGTTCATCGAGGTGGTGGAAGGCTTCAACCCGCCGATCTGACGACGATCAGCACCACGCGGGGTTGTACGTGCCTGCGGGCGCCGGTACGCCCTGTGGCCGGGCGAAGACCTGGGTCCAGTAGTCGAAATAGCGCGACGGATCGCCCGGCCGCTGCACGTAGCCGACCCCGAGTTCGGTGAAGGCCGGGTTCAAGATGTTCCGGCAGTGACCTGAGCTGCGCATCCACGCGTCCATCACCGCCTGTGGGTTGCGGTACCCGGCGGCGACGTTCTCGCCCCAGGTACTGAACCTGTAGCCGGTACGAGCGATCCGATCACCGGGGTCCGTGCCGTTCGGCGCGACGTGGAAGATGGCCCCGGCGGCGGCCTGCTCCGCGCTGTGGCCCTGTGCGGCCTGGTTCAGCGAGGAATTCAACCGCATCGTGGAGAGTCCGTGCGCAGCGCGCACGTTGTTGACGAGCGCCAGGATCTGTTGCGGCTCGGTCGGAGCGGGCGGTGGCGGTGGGTCCGCGATCGCCGTCGCGTTCTGAATTCGCGCTGCGGGCCGTGTCGGGTGCGCCGTCTTCTCGAGTGTGTCGACGGCTGCGGTCACCACCCCCGTCGGGATCGCGAGGACGAGCCCCACACATAGCACTGACCACAGTTTCATGACGCCTCATCGGGGAGTTCGGCGCCCGCCTTGACCACGAGGCTAGAAGCTTAACGAGAATGAAACAATTCGCGCCCATAACTGTCAGTCGATCAGCCGAGAGCGCGCACGGCCGCCGTTGCGGCCGAGGCCAGCACGATCACGACCACGAACGGCGCCCGACGCCGGAGAGCGACTCCCGCGACGATCAAACCGACCAGTCGGGCGTCGAGAACCACCGCCCTTCCGTCACCGACCGTCGACACGATCGCGAGCGACGCGAGCAACGCCGCCGGGAGCAGGTCGACCAGCGTCTGGACCCGGGCGGGGAGCCGGCGCGCTCCGAGCACGAGGGGACCGGCCGCCTTGAAGACGTACGTCCCGCCCGCGAGCACGAGCAGCACGACGAGCGCGTCGCTCACGTCACCTCCTCGCAGGAGTTCGAAGCCGAACCCGACGACGACGGGACGAGAAGGGCGGCACCCACGCCGAGCATCGAGACGACAATCGGCACTCCCGCGGGAGCGATGGGCACGAGTGCAACGGCGATCGACGCGCCGGCAACCGCGGTCGCCAGCTGGCGGCGATCGGCAAGCCGCGGCCACAGGAGCGCGAGGAAGGCTGCGGGCCCTGCAACGTCCAACCCGAGATCCGTGATCAGGTCGCCGGCGTTGCTGAACACGACGAAGCCGAGCACGGTGGTCAGGTTCCACACCGCGAAGACACCGAGCCCGCCGGCGAGATAGCCGTACCGTCGATCCGCCGGTTCCGTCGCCGCCACACCGACGGCGGTCGCTTCGTCGATCATCAGCTGCGACATCAGGGCGCGCTTCCAGAGGGCACCACGGAGTGCCGGTGCCATGATCACGCCGAACGCCAGCGACCGGACGTTCAGCAGCAACCCGGCCGTCGCCGCCGAGGCCACCGAACCACCGTCGCCGAGGATCTCGACGGCAGCGAACTGGGCGCTGCCGGCGAACACGAAAAGCGAGTAGCCGACCGCCTCGAGCAACCTGAGCCCGGCCGAGGCGGCCGCGGCCCCGAAGACGATCCCGAACGGCGCAACGGCCAGCGTGATCGACGCCGCCTGACGACGCAACCGGCGACGGATTCCGTCGTCGGTGGTCGTCGCAGGGCCGGATTCGGACATCGTGACAGTCTGGCGACGCAACCGCCGGCGTCCCGACCCGGGCTGACGGTGGGAATGGTCCGCGAGCGGGCATTGTTGTACCACTGTTCGGTCCACGAATCGGCCCGAGCCCGACGCCCCGCGTCGCCGACTCACGAAGGCGATTCCATGACCCAGACGACCGACCGACCGACCTCCACCCGCCGCCGGAGAACGGTCGCGCCACTGCTGATCGCGGTGTCGGTCCTCGTCACCGCCTGCGGTGGTGGCGAGGCCGGCGAGCCGACCGAACCGACGATTCCCGCGGACACCGATGCAATCGTCGCTGCATCGGCCACGGCGATGGGCGCGACCGAGAGCGTGCGCTTCGAACTGCGGCGCCGCGGCGCTCCGGTCCACATCGACCAGGTGGAGCAGCTGACGCTGAACAGCGTCATCGGTCGGTTCACCGTGCCCGGGTCGGCGCAGGCCGTTCTCGAGGTGGAGGTCGACGGCGGCCTCGTGAGCGAACTCGGGGCGGTCGCGCTCGACGACGAGATCTGGCTGTCGAACCCGATCACCGGTGAGTTCGAACCGCTGCCTGCCGGGATCGACCTCGACCCGTCGCTGTTCTTCGACCCGAAGGGCGGATGGCAACCGCTCATGGAGGGTCTGACCGACGTCGAGTTGGTCGGGACGGAGAAGCGCGACGGCGCCACTCGGTACCACATCGCCGCCACCGCCCCAGCCGACCGAGTGGAGACGATCACGGCGGGTCTCGTGCAGGATCAAGACGTGGTCATCGACTTCTGGATCCAACCGGTGACCGGACACGTGCGCGCGGTCGAGTTCACCACCACCGTCGACGGCGCCGACGTCGAGTGGAGCCTGGACCTCAGCGAGTACGACGAGGACTTCGACATCCGGCCGCCCGAGGGCGTCGAACCGTGACCGAAACGTCCCCTGACGCCCCGCACCGCTCGGCCTCACCCCGGGCGATCCTCTGGGCCGTCGGCTTCAGCGTCTTCGTCGCCGCCGACGACCTCACCGTCGTCTCCACCATGCTGCGCCCGATCATCGGCGACCTGGGACTCGTGCTCCCCGACGGGCTCGACGACGCCGCCTGGATCGTCAACGCGTACCTCATCGCATTCATCGCCGTCATGCCCGTCGCCGGGCGCGTCAGCGATGTGATCGGACGGCGTCGCACGTTCCTCGCCGCCTATGCGATCTTCCTCGTCGGGACGATCTGGATCCCGTTGTCGGACTCGCTCGGCACGTTGCTCGTCGGCCGGGTCCTCACCGCTGTCGGCGGCGGTGCGATGGTGCCGATCGCGCTCGCCGTCGTGGGGGACGTGTACCCCGTCGCCCGACGGGCGCGGGCGCTCGGGACGCTCGGCGCGATCGAGACCCTCGGCTGGGTGTGGGGTCCGCTGTACGGGGCGATGCTCGTCCGGTTTCTCGACTGGAGGTGGCAGTTCTGGCTGAACGTGCCACTCTCTCTCGTGGGCGCGGCGGCCGTCTGGTGGGCGCTCGCCGACCACGACCGACCCGACCGGGATGCCCGCGTCGACTGGTTGGGCGCAGGCCTCCTGACGGCCGCGCTCGTCTCGCTCAACCTCGCCCTGCTCGGCTCGGCGGAGGTGCAGAGCGTTCAGGGCCTCGACGAGCTGACCGGCAATGGCGGGACCGACCTCCGGTGGCTGTATCTGCTCGCGTCGGCGGCCGGCGCCGGGTTCGTCTGGCAGCAACGCCATCGCCGGCGCGCCGGCCACGCCACGCTGATCGACGCCGAGTTGTTCCGCGGCCGCAACGTCCGCGCCGCCCTGATCGTCAACTTCGTGGTGGGTGCTGCACTCGTCATCGCGATGGTCGACGTTCCACTCTTCGTCAACGCCGTCGAGATCGACCTCGAACGGTCGGCGGTCATCGCGGGCTGGATCCTGTCGGCGATGACCGCGTCGATGGCGTTGCTGTCGTACGTGGGTGGGCGCGTGACCGAGCGAACCTGGTACGGGCCGCCGATCCTGCTGGGCCTCGTCGCGGCAACGGTGGCCTACACCCTGATGGGGCTCACGTGGGGTGGCGAGACGCCGTACCCGGTGTTCGCACTGCAACTCGCGCTCCTCGGCGGCGGGATCGGGCTCACCGTCGCCCCGACGACGTCAGCCGTCGTCGACCACGCCGAGCCCGACTCGCGAGGCGCAGCGGCAGCGGTCGTGATGGTGGTGCGGATGATCGGCCTCAGCGTCGGGTTGTCTGCGCTGACCGCATGGGGGCTCGCCCGCTTCAATGCCCTTCGCGCCGACATCGACCTGCCGCCGATCACCGACCCCGGATTCCAGTCGGCGCTCAGCGAGGCGACCGCGCGCCTCACGGCGCAGTCGATCGCCGACACCTTTCTCGCGAGCGCCGTCGCGCTCGGTCTCGGCCTCGTGCTGTGTCTGGCACTGCTGCGCCGTTCACCTCCCGACACCCCCGACCCCCTCGCACCCTTGGAGGACCTCGTGACCACCGAATCCGACACCCCGACATCCGACGCAGAGCCCGTCGTCGCGACGGAGTCCGGCACCCAACCCGCGACCGGCACCGAGCCGGACGCCGAGACGAGCGAACACGACACGTTCGTCGTGACCCGCGCCTCGGTCGACACCGACGAGATGCCCACCGTCGTTGCGGGCATCGCGATCGGCGACGACGCGTTCCCGCCGCCCGACGTCCCAGCACACAGTTGGGTGCATCGCAACCTCACGGCGGTCGCGATCGGGTTCGGCGTCCTCCTGATCGGTTCGCTGGCGATGTCACTGTGGATGTTCACCAGGGTGCAGACCGCCGAGGACGACCTGGCGGCGACACGGGCCGACCTCGCCCGCGTCGAATCGGGTGCGGCGCTCTACGCCTCGCAGGTCAACGGGTTCGTCGAGACCGTGAACGGGATCGGCCCGTCGATCGACGAGGGTCTCGACCGTGCCGTCACCGGCCTCGAGGACTTCGGCGCGTCCACGATCGACTTCGACGTGTCGATCGACGAGACGATCTCGATCTCGGAGACGTTCGACCTGAAACGAACCGTCCAGGTCCCGATCAACACGTCGATCCCGATCGACGAGGAGGTCGAGACCACCGTGACGATCAACGGCCCCTTCGGCGTCGACGTCCCGATCGACATCACCGTCCCGGTGCAACTCGACGTCCCGATCGACCTCACCGTCGACGTGCCCATCGACGAATCGGTCCCGATCGACGTCGACGTCCCGGTGCAACTCGACGTCCCGATCTCGATCGACGTGGAGGGCACCGAACTCGAAACGCTCACCGCTTCGCTCGCCGAGGGCCTTCGCGCCTTCCGAGCCGGCCTGGACGGGCTCACCGGGACCTGAACCGAACGGTGACGGCTCACGGCAGACCTCGGGTGGGACGCCGCTAGGTTCGGGCGCCGTGAGCGACCCGACCGACGAGCCACCCGTTGCGGACCGCGCGACGGCGCGTGACGTGTCGCGGCCGGCGTTGACGTTCAAGGTCCGGCGGCGCGGGTTGTCCCCCAAGCGCCGGCGGGAATTCGACGAGTGGATCACGAAGTGGAGCATCGACCTCGACGGGCCGGTGCTCGACTGGAACGACGTGTTCGGGCCGGACCGTGACCCCGACCGAGGGGTCGTGCTCGACATCGGCTTCGGCCACGGGGAGTCGACCATCCAGATGGCGCGGACTCAGCCGCACCTCGACGTCGTCGGGGTCGAGGTCCACGATCCGGGGGTGGTCACGGTGCTCGACGCCATCGAGAACGACCCGCTCCCTCACGTCCGGGTCGTCCATGGCGACCTGATCCGATTCCTCCGACGCATCGGTCCGGAGTCGCTCAGCGTCGTCCGGATCTTCTTCCCCGATCCGTGGAAGAAGACGAGGCAGCACCACCGACGACTCGTGCGCGAGGACGTGGTCGGCGCGCTGGTCGACCGACTGGCGCTCGGTGGCGAGCTGCACCTCGCCACCGACATCGCCGACTACGCCGCACTGATGCAACGCGTGTGCGACGCCGAACCGCGACTCGTGGGAGGCGTCGTCGAGCGACCTGCGGATCGACCCCTCACCCGATTCGAGCAGCGCGGAATCGACGAGGGCCGCCCACCGACCGACCTGCGCTACACCCGCATCGCCTGACGGTGTTCGTAGCCCCAGGTTCATAGGTGCCAGGCACCGACGAACATGACACCCCTGGTTCATAGGTGCCTGGCACCGACGAACATGACACCCCTGGTTCATAGGTGCCTGGCACCGACGAACATGTCAGCGACGTTTCGGGCTACTCGGGGAACACCGGCAGTTCGTCGCCGTACAACCAGTCGTCGAGGACCGCCACTGCCTCGGAGCCGGCGATCTCGTCGACCAGATCGAGGAATTCGTTCGTCGTGACGTCGCCTCCGGCGAACCGGGCGTAGTACGCCGCGATGATCTCGCGGAAGACCGGGTCACCGACCTCGATGCGCAGCGCGTGCAGCGCCAGGCCACCCCGCAGGTACACCGACATGCCGAACAAGTCGTCGAGCGGGACCTCGGCGGGGCCGATCGACCCGGTGCCGAGCGCTGCGTACATCCCACGGGGCTCGATGTCGCTCGCCGTACCGCTGTCCTCGAAGTACAGGTATGCGAGGTACGTCGCGAAGCCCTCGTTCATCCAGATGTCCTGCCAGTCGCCGAGCGTGACCGAGTTTCCGGCCCACTGGTGGGTGACCTCGTGGGCGATCGTGTACGGATCGGTGATGTCGAGACCGTGCACCGTGATCGTCTGGTTCTCGAGCGCGAATCCGAGGCCGAACGGCAGCACGATCGAGCCGTACTCGTCGAACGGGTAGTCCGCACCGAACAGCGACTCACAGAACCCGATCATGTCGGCAGTGAGTTCGAAGTCGGCCTCGAGGTCGTCGGCGAACGCCGGCGGGAAGTAGTTGCGGATCCGGAGCCCGTCGTCGGTCACCGATTCGCGCAACTCGAAGTCCCCGATGTACACCGCGGCGAGATAGGTCGCCATCGGGTCGTCCATCCGCCAGGTGGTCGTCGCCCGCCCCTCCCCCGCGTCCTCGATGCCGTCCAACACGCCGTTGGCCACCGCGGTCAGCTCGCTGTCGGTCGTGATCTCGATGTCGAACGTCGCCTTGTCCGTCGGATGGTTGTTGTTGGGGAACCAGGACATCGCCCCGGACGGTTCCGACACGACGTACACCGTGCCCTCGCGCCGATGCCAGCCGGTGGTGTCGAAGGGAATCGCCGGGTCCGCAATCGGCTCGGGTGTCCCGAGGTAACGCACGACGACGGTGAACGCAACGTCGGCAGCGATCGGCTCGTCGGGAGCGATCACGAGCTCGTGGCCCGTTCGCTCGACCGACGCTTCCGATCCGTCGACCGTGACCTCGATCACCTCGAGACCCTGCAGGTCGAGGTGGAAGGCAGCGAGCTCGTCGGTTGCGGTCGCCTCGATGGTGGCGACACCGTCCAGTTCGTTCGCCTCGACGTCGACGTCGAGCGCGAGCGAGTAGTGGTCGACGTCGTAACCACCGTTGCCGAGTGCCGGATACAGCGAGTCACCGACGCCCTCGGGTCCGGGCGATGCCGGCTCGGCCGGATCCGACGGCTCGGCCGGATCGGACGGCCCAGTGGCGGGGAGCGACGTTCCCGGACCGGTCGAGGTGGTCGTCGGTCCGTCCGTCGCCGGTGCCGCGGGATCGAGTCGTCTCGAGTCCTCGACATCCACGCCCGGCGAACCGGCACACGCAGTGGTCAGCGCCAACGTCACGAGCACGCAGCCGATCCGTCCCGTCACGGCAGCAAACCTAGGACCAAATCGCCCCGCGGGAACGTCGCGCGAGTGCGTGGAGGAGCGGGCACACTGTTCTCATGACGATCCTGCACGAACTGCTCGACGAACGCGGCGTCCTGCTGATCGACGGAGCGATGGGGACCGAGCTGTTCGCACGCGGGCTCGAGTCCGGCGGCGCCCCGGAGCTGTGGAACGTCGAGCACCCGGACCGTGTCACGGCGGTCCACTCGGACTACGTCTCGGCCGGGTCCGACATCATCCTCACGAACTCGTTCGGCGGGACGGGTTTTCGGCTCAAACTGCACCGGCTCGACGATCGTGTCGTCGAGCTGAACGAAGCCGCCGCGCGTGTCGCACGTGACGCAGCCGACGCCGCCGACCGTCGTGTCATCGTCGCGGGTTCGATGGGCCCGACCGGCGAATTGCTCGAGCCGATGGGTTCCATGACGATGGCGACGTGCGCGTCGGCCTTCGCCGAACAGGCAAAGGGCCTCGACGCCGGCGGTGCCGACGTGCTCTGGATCGAGACGATGAGTCACCTCGACGAGGTGGCGGCGGCGATCGAAGGGGCCCGTTCGGTCAGCGACCTCCCGATCTGCGCGACCCTGAGCTACGACACTGCCGGAAGGACGATGATGGGCGTCACCGGCACCGACGCGGTGATCCGGCTGGCCGAACTCGGCATCGATGCGGTGGGCGCGAACTGCGGGAACAACCTCGCGGACACCGAGGCCGCCCTGAGAGAGATGCGTGCGGCGAACCGGGACATCCTGCTGATCAGCAAGGCCAACGCCGGAATGCCCGAGTGGCACGGCGCCGAGCTGCACTACAGCGGTTCTCCCGAGGTGATGGCGGCCCACGCCCATCGCCAGCGCGAGGCCGGGATCCAGATGATCGGCGCCTGCTGCGGCAGTTCTCCGACCCACTTGGCCATGATGCGCCAGGTGCTCGACGGCGACATCGACGTTCCGGAGGTCGAATTCGTCGTCGCCGTGCAACGTCAGGTGGCCAAGCCGCGCGAGCGCCGCGGTGCGCGTCGTCGCGGCGGTCCCGCCGGCGCCTCGTTCTGACGCGCCCGACACGCCTTGCGTCGGGTCACGCGTTGGAACTCGGTGACGAATGGCCCTCCCGTCACCCGGCACCATTCGTCACGCTCGAAGGATGAGTGGATCGCCACGTGCCGGAGCACCGGCGGGAGGGCTGCTGACAGTCACGGTCAGCCCCGCGTTGGACGTCTCGATGGTGGTCGATCAACTCGTGCCCGACGTGAAGCTGCGGGCACGCGACTGTCGTCGTGAAGCAGGCGGCGGTGGAGTGAACGTGTCGCGAGCTCTGCAACGACTGGGAACGGCGTCGACGGCATTCGTCGTCGCCGGTGGCCCCATCGGAGACGAGTTGGTGGCCCGGATGGGTGCCGAGGGTCTCGAGGTCACGACGTTCACGATTCCGGCCACGACCCGGGAGTCGACGGCGGTCACCGAGGCGACCACGAACCGCCAGTACCGGTTGTCGGTCGACGGACCCGTGGTCGAGGATGCAGAGGGCCTGCGCCGACGCATCGTCGCTGCTGCCGGTGCTGCTCGAATCGTCGTGCTCTCGGGGAACGTCGCACCCGGCCTGCCGACGGACTTCTACGCGCGGATCATCGCTGATCTCGGTCCGAACACGACGACGATCGTCGACACCCACGGACCGGCGCTGGCGGCGGTCACCTCCACCTCCGCGACGATCGTCAAACCATCACAGCGTGAGCTTGCCGAACTCGTCGGCTGGGAGCCCGCCACGGCGCTCGACATCGAGCGTGCCGTCGACGAGGTTCTCGGACGGGGCTCCGTGCGAGCCGTCGTGGCGTCCAGGGGACCGTCGGGAGCCCTCCTCGCCATCCGTGGCGAGGGTGCCACGTGGTTCCGGCCGCCGCCCGTGCGCCCGGTCAGCACGGTCGGCGCCGGCGACTCGATGGTCGCCGGCATCGCCGCATCGCTGTTCCGCGGTTCTGATCTCGAACAGGCCGTTCGCCACGGCGTGGCGGCGGGGACCGCCGCGGTCCTCACTCCGGGCACCGAGCTGTGTGAGCGAGACGATGTCGAACGTTTCGTCGGTCAGGTGACCGTCACGGGGAGCCACACCCGAGCACATGGCGATCGACCGCGATCGGACCCAGGGCAGCGTGCCCACTAGCGTGGCGACCGTGGCCGACCTCGAGCACGCCGACTCCGCCGTCGCAACCCTCGTGCCTCCGGCGTCGGCGCTGCCCGACGTGCTCCCCGACGAGCGATTCAACGAACGGGGTGTCCCGCTTCGGCCATGGCGCGACGAGCTCCGCCGGATCCCGAACGGGCGCAACGTCCTCGCGGTACTGGGCACGCTCGCACAGTCGTTCGGAGTCGTGATCGTCGCCGGGATCATCGACACCTGGTGGTCGTACCTGCTCGCGTTCTTCCTGATGGCCCGCGGCCACGTCTGCCTCAACATCCTCGCCCACGAGTCCGCACACCGACTGCTCTTCTCGAGGCGGTGGGCGAACGACTTCTGCGGACGATGGCTCCTCGGCTATCCGACCTTCCAGCCGACCTTGGCGTATCGCCGCTCCCACTTCGCCCACCATCGAGACGAGATGGGACCCGACGAGCCCGACCTCGCGCTGTACGCCGGCTATCCGATCCCCGCCGACTCGTGGCACCGCAAGCTGCGCCGCGACCTGATCGGCATCACCGGCTACAAGCGGATGAAGCAGCTCGCCCGGGCGCTGCGGCGACGTGGCGTCGAGGCGTGGGAGATCCTCGGGGTGCAGATCGTCATGCTCGGCACCTCGATCGCCGTCGGTCGACCACTGATGTACCTCGTCTGGCTGGCGTCGTGGATGACGCTCTGGCAGTTCTCGAACCGCCTGCGGGCGATCGCCGAGCACGGGGGCATGATCCGCTCGCGCGACCGTCGCGAAACAACCCACGTGATCCACCAGACCCGGATCGCCCGCTACCTGATGGTGCCGTACCACACCGGCTGGCACCTGGCGCACCACGTCGACATGGGCGTTCCGTGGCGCAACCTCCCGCGACTGCACGACGGGCTCGTCGACGCGGGGTGGATCACCCCCGAGATCACCTACCCCAACTATCGGGCGTTCTGGCGGTCGGTCACCCGCTGATGCCGGGCCGTCGACCCGGTCAGGCATCCGGGTCGGCGATGGCCCTCGATTCGCGGAGGGCGCCGGCGAAGATGCCCTTCGCCATCAGCGACGTCTCGTGCTTGCGACGGGCGCTGTACACCTCGGCGCGGATCCCGTGGATCGCGCGGTCGTCGGGCTCGGCCCACGCGGCGAGATCGGCGAGGTGCGACGCGATCCGGAAGTCGCCGGACCCCGCCGCTTCCGCGGCCCGGGCGGCAAGGCGATCGGCGCCACCGGCAAGCGTCGCCAGCTCGGTGGCGAGCTGTGCATCGGGCGCGGGCTTGAGCCGGCTCGGCGCGCCGTCCCACCATCCGCCGAACCGGCGCCAGATGCCGCGCACCACGAACTCCGGCTCGTCGTAGAGCGGTCGCAGGTACGGCTTCGCCAGGAGGTCGGGGTCGACGCGGACCGTGTGGACGATCGTGTCGAGCACCTCACCGGCGTTCATCATCTCGACGACATCCTCGACGAGTCCCTCGAGCGCTCCGGCGATGTCGGTCAGCATCTGCTCGATCCGATCGGCACCACCGACGGGGAGGCCGTGCGCGGGAAGCAGGATGTCCGGTCGAAGCGATGCCATGTCGCGCAGTGCGGCCGCCCACTCGACCGGGTAGCGCTGCACCTTCTGCGGGTTGCCCGCATTCGGGAAGTTCCAGATCACGAAGTCACCGGCGAACAGCCACTTCCGCTCCGGTATCCACCCCCACAGATGATCGTCGGTCTCGCCGCGCGCGTGTCGCAGTTCGATCGTCCGCGAACCGATCGTCACCGTTTCGTGGTCCCCGATGACGTGTGTGGGCACGAGAGTGTCGGCCGGGATGAACTCGGGGGCACCACCCCCCATCTGGAAGTCGCCACGCACGCCGCCGAACTGGCGGGCGTTGATCAAGACGTTCCAATCGTTCGTGTACCGGTAGCGGTCGAACCGGCGCTGGACGTTCTCGTGGCCGAGGACGGCGATGTCGTCATACGCCGCGTCGAATGCAACCGACCCGCCGACGTGATCGGCGTGACCGTGGGTGTAGACGATGTGGGACACCGGCGTCGACGACCAGCCCCGGATCGCATCGACGACAGCGCCGCCGGTGTTCGCGTGCGAGGCGTCGAAAGCGACCAGGCCGTCGCCGGCGTCGACCACGACGCTGTGGCTGAACGACTCGACGACCGCGAGCCCGTCTGCCACCTCGCTCAACTCGTTGGTGATCCGGTTGAACGGTTTGTCGACATCGCCGCTCTCGATGATCGACGCCGACAGGTCGAGCAGATCGTCCATCCCACGACGTTACGTCAACCGCCGTGCGAGGCCAGGGGTGGTCGGCCCTGCGACGATCCGGCTAGACCTGCACGGATGGATCACGACATGCGCGCTCCGAGGATCCACACGATCGACTTCACCGATCTGTTCGAACTCGAACCACACGGGCCCGACACCTACGTCGGCATCGTCGCCCGGTACCCGTGGGGAGGTCGGCTGTTCGGTGGCCAGGTGGTCGCGCAGGCCCTGCGCGCGGCGATCCACACGGTCGACCCGGCCCGACCGGCACACTCGTTCCACTCCTACTTCATCCGCCCCGGATCGCCCGACGAGCCGATCCGCTTCGAGGTCGAGCGGCTGCGTGACGGTCGCTCGTTCACCACCCGCCAGGTCGTGGCCCGTCAGTCGGCCGGCGCGATTCTCAACGCCTCGGTGTCGTTCCAGGTCGCCGAGGACGAGGCCGACGCCCAGATCGCCGAACTCGACCCGGCGCTTCCCGCGCCCGACGATCCGACGCTGCGCAACGACTCGTGGGGTGCGCTCCTCGACCGCCGCGCCGTCGACCTGCCCGACGGTCGGGTCGGGTACTGGATCCGCCTCACCGCCGACCTCGGCGACGACCCGGTCAACCACATCTGCGGGTTGACGTTCATGTCCGACGCCGCGCCGTTCCGCGCCGGCCGCTCGGCCCATCCCGAGTTCGCGAACGACGAGTCCGACCGCACCCGCTTCGTCGGCGCGAGCCTCGACCACTCGGTGTGGTTCCACCGTCCCTCGCGCGCCGACGAGTGGCACTGGTTCGACACGCGATCCCACGGACTCGCCGGTGGACGCGGGCTCGCGACCGGTGACGTGCTGCGTGCCGACGGAACCCACGTCGCCACCATCGCCCAGCAGATCCTGTTGCGTCGCAACCGGAAGGCCTGAGCCCGATGGGCCGCTCGTCCGCTCCCGTCAGGTGCAACTGGCCGACCGGCGACCCTCTCTACCTGGAGTACCACGACACCGAGTGGGGTCGACCGACGACCGAGACCTTCAGGCTGTTCGAGAAGCTCTGCCTCGAGGGTTTCCAGTCGGGGTTGAGCTGGATCACGATCCTGCGCAAGCGGGAGAACTTCCGCGCGGCGTTCGCCGGATTCGACATCGAACAGGTTGCACGATTCGACGAACGCGATGTCCGGCGTCTGCTCGACGATGCCGGCATCATCCGGCATCGGGGCAAGATCGAGGCCACGATCAACAACGCGCAGCGTGCGATCGAACTGATCGAGACCGAGGGGTCGTTCGTCGACTGGATCTGGAGCTGGGCGGTCGATCGTCCGGAGCGCGGTGTCGACGGTTGCATCCTCGCGGCCACCGAGCGTTCGGCCGCGATGTCGAAGGAGCTCAAACGCCGAGGCTGGAGATTCGTCGGGCCGACGACGGCGTATGCGTTCATGCAATCGGAAGGCCTCACGAACGACCACGACGACGGCTGCTTCGTCCACGCCGCATGCGAATCCGAGCGACGGACCTTCCTCGCCGGCCGCACCCTCCACTGACCTCCCGGCAACGCGCGCCGCCACGGCCCGACTCCCCTCGGTCCGCCGAGTACGGTCGGGGCATGGAGCTTGGAGCACCGTTACAGCACGTCGACGTCCTGATCGCCGGTGCAGGGCTGTCGGGGATCGGCATGGCGTGCCACCTCACGCGTGAATGCCCCACCAGGACCTACGCGATCGTCGAGGCCCGCCAGGACCTCGGCGGCACCTGGGATCTGTTCCGCTATCCGGGCATCCGTTCCGACAGCGACATGTACACCCTCGGCTACGACTTCAAGCCGTGGACCAGCGACGTCTCGATCGCCCCGGGCCCGATGATCAAGGAGTACATCCGCGAGACCGCCGAGGAGTACGACGTGCTGCGCCACATCACGTTCGGCCGGCGGGTCGTCGGTGCCTCGTGGGACTCCGACACCTCGCGCTGGACCGTCACGCTGGACCATGCCGACGGCGCCGGGAACCCCACCGGCGAGACCGAGACGATGACGTGTACCTGGCTGCAGATGTGCAGCGGCTACTACTCGTATTCCAACCCACACCGACCCGACTTCCCCGGCGAAGCCGACTTCGGTGGCCAGATCGTGCACCCCCAGGAGTGGCCCGACGACCTCCAGACCCGCGAGCACCTCGCGGGCAAGAAGATCGTCGTGATCGGCTCGGGGGCGACCGCCGTCACGCTGCTCCCGGCGCTCGCCGACGAAGGTGCCCACGTCACGATGCTGCAGCGCTCCCCCACATGGATCTTCCCGGCTCCGAATCGGAATCCGATCACGATCGGGTTGCGCAAGGTGCTGCCCGAGAAGCTGGCGTACCGCGCGATCCGCAAGATCAACTCGACCCGCGCAGAATGGGGTTACAGCACGTCACGGAAGAACCCGGCGAAGTTGCGCAAGATGATCAACAAGCAGGTCACCAAGGCGCTCGGCGACGACGCGTCACTGATCGACCCGCACTTCACCCCGAGTTACGACCCGTGGGACCAACGGCTGTGCCTGTCGCCGGACGCCGACATCTTCGTCGCGATCCGAGAAGGCCGCGCGGCGGTCGTGACCGATCACATCGAGACGTTCGATGCCACCGGCGTCGTGCTCCGGAGCGGTGAGCACCTCGACGCCGACGTCATCGTCACCGCAACCGGCCTCGAACTCCTGACGCTCGGCGGGGTCACGCCGGTGGTCGACGGCGTCGAGATCGACCTCGCCGATACGTTCACGTACAAGAGCTTCATGTATTCGGGCGTGCCGAACCTCGGCACCACGTTCGGCTACATCAACGCGTCGTGGACCCTGCGCGCCGATCTCGTCGCGCGCTACATCTGTCGGCTGCTGAACAAGATGGAGGAGCACGGAGCGACCCGCGTGGTCCCGGTGGTCAGCGACCCCGACATGCCGCAGCGGCCGTACATCGACGGCTTCCCGGCCGGGTACATGCAGCGCAAGATCCACCTGTACCCGAAGCAGTCGGACCGTGACCCGTGGACGGCGGCGCAGAGCTACAGCTACGACAAGAAGCACCTGCTCGGTCCCGATGTCGAGGTCGACGACGGCGTGATCGAGTTCTCGTCGCCCGTGCGCGAGCCGGCGACCACGGGCTGACCGCGGCTGTCCGTCGTTCGGACAGGGAGTCAGTACCCGCGGGCGCGATCGACGAGCGCATCGACGGGTAGTTCGCCGGTTGCGATGAAGCGTCGGACGTTCTCCGCAGCGATCACGGCGGCGGTGTCGACGCTGGTCGGGCCCGAGATGTGCGGGAGCACGGTCACCGACCCGTGGCCCCAGTACCGGTGCTCCGTGGGGAGTGGCTCGACATCGAAGACATCGAGGACCGCGTGGTCGAGGTGGCCACGGTCCAGTGCCGCGAGCAGCGCGTCGTCCTCGACCGTCTGCCCGCGTCCGAAGTTGATCAGCGACCCGCCTGCCGGCATCGCCGCGAACGCGTCGGCATCGAACAGTCCCGCCGTCGCGGCGGTATGGGGCAGCAGGTTGACCACGATGTCCGATCGTCCGAGCAGCGCTCGCAGTCCTCCATCGCCGTCGAAGCACGCCACACCGTCGATCCGCTTCGCCGAACGCGACCATCCCGCCACGTCGAAGCCGTGGCCCGCGAGCGTTCGTGCGGCTGCCGTGCCGAGCGCACCGAGCCCGACGACGCCCACCCGCCGGTCCGACGTGCGCACGAGCGGGTGTTCGATCCACTCGCCGGCCCGCTGCTGGCGGGCGTAGCGCGGCATGTCGCGATGCAGGTACAGCGTCCAGGCGAGCACCGCTTCGGCCATGGTGGCAGCGAGCTGGGGATCGACCATCCGAGCGATCGCGACGCCGTCGGGGACCGCGGGGATGATCGCCTCGACGCCGGCCCACGTGCTCTGCACCAGTGCGAGCTCCGGCAGTGAGGCCAGCTGATCGGCGCTCGGTCCGTCGACGATCGCCACGGTCGCCTCGGACCGCCGGTCGGCCGGGATGTCGGCGTGCTCGACCAACTCGACGTGCGGCAGCTGCCGGCGAAGCGCGGCGAGCAACTCGGGGTGCGGTCCGTCCTCGATGCGGCGGACGAACGGCACCAGCGGTGGCATCGCCGCATTCTCGACGACCGCCCACCACCGTGCCAAGCGAGGTGTACGGCGATTCGTGTTTCCCGGATCGACGATCGGACGCCACGGACGACCCCACGAACGCCGGGACCGTGACGGCGCGGGCTAGCTTCACCACATGATCGGCGTCGAACAGTGTGACCGGTGCGGCTTCGACCGCCGCCAATGGAACGAGCACGACGCGGCACGCACCATCGCACAGGCCGGCGCTCTGCTCGTCGAGTGGAGTGCCGATGCTCCTCCCGAGCTCATGGACAAGCTCGATGCCCGTCGCATCGACGACCTCAAGTCGATCTCCACGTCGCCCGACCTCTTCGACGAGGTCCACCATCTCTGGCACGGGCTCGTTTCGATCGCCGACGTGCGTCGAGCCGCAGGAGACGTGGTCCGTCGCCAGCGGGGCGCGGTCACCCAGCTCAGCGCCTCGGCGGGCGGTGTCCCGAAGACTGCAGTGGGCTCGGCGACGATCGGCGTGCGGGGCATCGACGGCGACGTCCAGGCGGCTCGGGCGCATCATGGCAGTCCATGGCAGGCGCTGTGTCTGTGGAGCCAGGAGGTGATCGACGGCCTGGCAGCCGACGGCCACCCGATCGCGCCCGGGAACGCCGGCGAGAACGTCACGATCTCCGGTGTCGACTGGTCGTCACTCCACGGCGGCACGATCGTCGACATCGGAGACGTCCGCCTGCAGCTGAGCGCACCTGCGACGCCGTGCCGGAAGAACGCCCAGTGGTTCGTCGACGGCGAGATCTCGCTGATGGATCACGACCTCCACCGCGGGTCGAGCCGCTGGTACGCCTCCGTTCTGCGTCCCGGGAGCGTCGCCGCGGGCGACGCCGTCACCGTCAGCCCGATCTGACCGGCGTCCGTCACGACGCCGGCGCGGGTCCGCGCCACGGTCGATCGGGATCGAAGAGGTGCAGACCGAACTCCCGTGCGAGTTCCTCGAACACGCGCAGGCCACGGACGCTGTTGCCGTGCGCATCGAGGCGCGGCGAGAACACGGCGAGACCCCCGACGCCGGGAAGCATGCCGAGGATGCCGCCCCCGACACCGCTCTTGGCGGGGATCCCGACCGAGTACGCCCATTCGCCGGCGTAGTCGTACATGCCGCACGTGAGCGCGACCGTCAGCTGGTCACGCGTGACGTCACGGCGCACGACGCGATCACCGGTGACCGGGTGGACGCCGTGGTTTGCGACGGTCGCTGCGATCATCGCGAGATCGACGGTGGTCACCTCGACCGAGCACTGGGCGAAGTACAGGTCGAGCGTCTCCTCGACACGATCGGTGATGATCCCCTGACTGAGCATCAGGTACGCGATCGCCCGGTTGTGATTGCCGGTCGCCCGCTCGCTCGCCCACACCGCGCGGTCCACCACGGGCAGCCGACCCAGATATCGGGAATACATCGCACGCACGTTCTCGATCCGTTCGTCCAGATCGCCCCCTGCGACGAGATCGGTGATCGCGATCGCGCCCGCATTCACCATCGGGTTCGGTGCGCGGCTCGGATTCTCGTCGAGCTCGATCGAGTTGAACGGATCGCCGGTCGGCGCCACGCCGACCCGCTCGAGCACCGCGTCTCGGCCGTGCGTCTCCAATGCCAACCCGTAGAGCAGCAGCTTGGAGATCGACTGGATCGTGAACGCGTGGTCGGCGTCGCCCACCGCCAAGGCGTCACCGTCGATCGTCATCGCCGCGATCGCGAACGTGTCGGGATCGACCTGCGCGAGTTCGGGGATGTACGAGGCCGGTTCCCCGTCCCGGAGATCGGCGAAACGTTCGTGGAGTTCGCCGATCACCCGCTCGAACCACGCCCGCCGCTCCAGCCCGTCGTCGGTCACCGTCTCGCTCACGGTCCCGATCGTAGGGATGGTCCCCGCCAACCGTACGCCCGCTCGACACGGGCGACCCGGAGCTCGTACGTCTCGTACCACCGGGCGCGGCCGGCGTCGCGGACCGCCGCGTGCTCGGCCTGCTCCCTCCAGGCGAGGATCGCCTCCTCCGAGGTCCAGTACGAGACCGTGATCCCGACGCCATCGCTCCGGACGGAATCGACGCCGAGGAACCCGGGCTGCCCTGTCGCCAACTCGATCATCCGCGCTGCAGCTCGCGCGTAGCCGACGCTGTCGTCGGTCGTCGTGCTCGCGAAGATCACGGCGTAGTAGGGCGGCTCCGGCGTGGTGGACAGCGCGCTCATCGACCAACCTTTGCACGGCACCACCCACTCCGCCCGGTGAGTTTGTCGGGGGGCGGGGGGTCGTGGAGACTGCGGTGATGCCGCCGTCTCGGGGAACGCCGTCGAAGTCCGATCTGCTGCTCGACGCCGCGACGCGCGCCGCCCGGTACGTCGCGACCGAGCGGGAACGGGCGGTGGTCCCACCACAGGAGGCAATCGATCGACTGCAATCGATCGACCTCGACGTCACCCTCGATCGACCGCTCGAGGCCGCTGACGTCCTCGCGATGCTCGACGTGATCGGCGGCGCCGCAACCGTGGCCAACACCGGCGGGCGCTACTTCGGTTTCGTGACCGGCGGCGTCGAGCCGGTCGGGCTCGCGGCGTCGGTCCTCGCCGGCGCATGGGATCAGAATGCGGCCCTCGCCGTGATGTCACCGGTCGCCGCACACCTCGATGCTCTGGCGGCGGACTGGATCATCGACCTCCTCGGCCTGCCGTCGCACGCGGTCGCCAGCTTCTGTGCGGGGGCATCGATCGCCAACCTCACCGCGATCATCACGGCTCGCGACACCTTGCTGCGCCGGGTCGGCTGGGACACCGCGGCGAACGGGCTGATCGGCGCTCCGCCGGTCGACATCGTGGCGTCGGCCGAGATCCACTCGTCGGCGCTCAAGGCGCTGCGGCTGGCCGGCCTCGGCGTGGGTGCCCTCCACGAGATCCCGACCGACGGGGTCGGACGAGCGCGAGCCGACGCGATCCCGGCGGCCGTGTCGGGGTCGGACCGTCCGACGCTCGTCCTGCTGCAGGCCGGCAACGTCAACACCGGACACAGCGACCCGTTCGCAGCGATCATCGACCGGTTCGATCCGGCGACCTCCTGGATCCACGTCGACGGTGCCTTCGGACTGTGGGCGAACGCCGTCCCCGAACGGCGCCATCTGCTCGACGGCGTCGACCGGGCCGACTCGTGGGCGACCGACGGCCACAAGTGGCTGAACACGCCGTACGACTGCGGTGTCGTCGTCGTCGCCGATCCGACGGCGCTGAGCGCGTCGATGAGCATGAACGCCGCCTACGCCGGGGCGGACGACGGCCGCAGCCCGATGAACCTCGGCCTCCAGATGTCGCAGGCCGCCCGTGCCATTCCTGTCTGGGCGATCCTCGCCACCCTCGGCCGCACAGGCGTCGCCGACGCCATCGAACGCTGCTGTCGGCACGCGGAGCGAATCGCGATCGACCTCGACGCAGCGGGGGTCGAGGTGCTGTGTCCACCGGCGCTCAATCAGGTCCTGGCCGCGTTCGGCGACGACGTGGCGACCGACCGGGTGATCGAGCGGGTCCGGGCAGGCGGTGAGGCGTGGATGGGCGGAACCACCTGGCACGGTCGCCGCGCCATGCGGATCAGCGTGTCGGACACGTCGACCACCGCCGACGACATCGACCGCGCGATCGCCGCCGTCCTCGCCGCTCGCTGACGGATCAGCGGGCGACCGAGTCGAGCCAGTCGTCGACCAGATCGTCGACCTCGTCGGTCGTCAACGGCTGACGGGCGATCAGCGCGGCGAAGAAGATCGGGCCGATCAGCCGGCCGGCCGCTCGGAGCGGGTCGATCCCGTCGCGGAGCTGACCCGCGTCGACGGCGGCGTCGAGCACGACCGCCATGTCGGCCATTCCGGCATTGATCAACGCCTGCTGCGCCTGGCTGGTCTCGTCATCCCACTGCGCCTGGGCGAGGAGCGAACTGAAGATCTTGTTGAGCCGCTGATCCTCGAATGCCGCCGCCATCTGGCGACCCATCCGGCGCATGTCCGCCCGCACGTCACCGGTCGGGTCCACACGCTTGTGGGGCTCGATCTGGTCGAGTACGTCGACGAGCAGATCGCCACGCTTCGGCCAGTGCTTGTAGACCGTCGTGCGACTCACCCGCGCGTCGCTCGCGACCGCCGCGTGGGTGACCGCCTCGGGACCCTTCTCGAACAGGATCGTCACCCCGGCCTCGAGCACCGCGGCGCGGGTGCGTTCGATGCGAGGGTCACCGCCGCAGGTTTCGGTCGTGGAGGTCGTCATGGGGTTTCGACGAGACGTGTGCCCGGGGACACGTCGTCGCGTCGTTGCATTCTAGCCGGTTACTGGACATGATGTTCAGTCATGAACAGCATGTCCACCTTGGATCGCCCTGCGTCGACGGCGCCCCCGACACCGGACGACGGCAACGGCGGACCGAACGGCCCGTCGCTCTGGGCCCGCCTCGGTGGCTTCTCGTTCCGTCATCGTCGCCCGGTGCTCGCTGCCTGGGTCGCCGTCTTCGTGGCGACGTTCATGGCCGTCGGCGCCATCGGTGCATCGTCGGACAGCTCGTTCGAGAGCCCGGCTTCCGAGTCGGCCCAGGGATTCGAGGTCCTCGCCGACAACTTCGGCTCCGCGGGCAGCTTCATCTCGGGTTCGATCGTGTTCGAGGCCGAAGCGGGGATCGACGACCCGGCGGTCGCACGGGTGATGACCGCGTTCTTCGACGAGGTCGAACAGTACGACGAGGTCACCGTCGAGAGCCCGTACTCGCCTGACGCCGCGCAGCGCGGCCTGGTCGCGCCTCCCGCTGATGGCGGATCACCGACGATCGCGTTCGCTCGGCTCGGCTTCACCCAGGACACCGACGAGATCCGAGCCAGCGAGATCGGGGCCGAGATCCTCGATCTCGCGAAGGACCCCGCAACGCTCGTCGACGGCGTCGAACGTGCCGACCTCGAAGCCGCCGGCCTCAACATCGAGATCGGCGGCGGCGCACTCGCCGAGTTCGAGCCGCCCGAGTCCGAGTTGATCGGTATCGCCTTCGCCATCGTCATCCTGATCCTGGCCTTCGGATCGGTGCTGGCGATGGGTCTGCCGATCGGTGTCGCGTTGTTCGGCGTCGGCATCGGGGTGGGAAGCATCCAGTTGCTCTCCAACGTGATCACCATCCCGTCGTTCGCGACCTCGCTCGGAGCGATGATCGGCCTCGGCGTCGGCATCGACTACGCGCTGTTCATCGTGACGCGGTATCGAGAGGGCACGCGCGCCGGGCTCGAGCCCGAGCACGCAACCGAGGTCGCCCTCGACACGGCCGGTCGCGCCGTGGTGTTCGCCGGGTTCACCGTGGTGATCTCCCTGCTCGGCATGTTCGTCATGAACCTGTCGTTCATCAACGGCCTCGCCACCGGCGCGGCCCTCACCGTCGCGGTCACGATGGTGGCCTCGATCACGCTGCTCCCCGCGCTGCTCGGGTTCGCCCAGGGCCGCGTCGAATCGACCCGTTGGCGCGGGTTGATCATGGCCGGTGGCGCCGCCTTCGCGTTCCTCGGGATCGGCCTCGGCCTCCCCGTCGTCGGTGCGGTCGGGTTCGTCGTGGTCGTCGCCACGCTCGTCCTGTCGTTCTTCGTTCCCGGGCTCCGCGAGGAGACACCCGCCCGCAAGGACAAGCCGTTGCGCGACACGTGGTCGTACCGTTGGAGCCGCTTCGTCCAGAGGCGTCCGTGGCCGATGGCCATCGGTGTGAGCATCTTCCTGCTCGTTCTGAGCCTTCCCGTGCTCGGTCTGCGGCTCGGCTTCGGCGACGAGAGCACGTTCGCCGAAGGCACCACGACCCGCGATGCGTACGAGTTGATCGCCGAAGGATTCGGCCCCGGCACCAATGGCCCCCTGCTGCTCGTCGCCGAGACGAACGGCCCCGACGATCTCCGGACCGCGTCGGCCGTCGTCACGGCACTCGCCGAGACCGACGGTGTCGCCCGAGCGCTCGGCCCGATCCCGTCCGCCAGCGGCGAGGCCGTGCAGATGATCGTCATTCCGACCACTGGTCCTCAGGAGGCCGAGACGGCCGACCTCGTTCGGACGTTACGCGCCGATGTGATCCCCGGCGCGGTCGGCGATGCCGACCTCGACGTGCTCGTCACCGGTTCGGTGGCGGCGAGCATCGACTTCAGTGACTACCTCGGCTCGCGCCTGCCGATCTTCTTCGTTGCCGTGCTGGGGCTGTCGTTTCTCCTGCTGATGATGGTGTTCCGCTCACTGCTCGTCCCCCTCAAGGCCGTCATCATGAACCTGCTGTCGATCGGCGGCGCATACGGGATCGTCGTCATCGTCTTCCAGTGGGGCTGGGGCATCGATCTGCTCGGCACCGGCAGCGGCCCGATCGAACCGTTCCTGCCGATGATGCTCTTCGCGATCGTGTTCGGTCTGTCGATGGACTACGAGGTCTTCCTGCTCTCACGGGTGAAGGAGGAGTACGACCGGTCGGGCGACCCCGTGAACTCGGTCGCCGACGGACTGGCGGCAACGGCGCGCGTCATCACCGCGGCCGCCGCGATCATGATCGTCGTGTTCGGCTCGTTCGTGCTGGAGGACGCCCGCGTGATCAAGATGTTCGGCCTCGGGCTCGCGAGCGCCGTCTTCCTCGACGCGACGCTCGTCAGGATGCTGCTCGTTCCCGCGACGATGGAGTTGCTCGGTGCGAGGAACTGGTGGCTGCCCAAGTGGCTCGACCGCATCCTCCCGAACCTGAACGTCGAAGGTGACGCCCACGAGATCCAGGACGAGGCGGAACTCGCGAAGATCTGATTGCCGACCGGGCGGTCTCGCCGGAACCGTCGACCTCGGGACCCGCACCGCGATCCACTGCGCGCACATGCCGCCGATGCCCCGGGATCGGTCGGCCGGCTCCATGGTCACGCGCGGTACCGTCGTGGGATGACCGACGAGCCCGGACCGCTGATCGCGTCCGGCCGCGCCGCCGACGTCTACGACCTCGGTGACGGCACCGTGTTGCGCCGCTATCGCACGGCGCACCCCGACATCGACGTCGAGGCGCGCATCATGCGCCACGTCGCAGATCGGGGCTATCCGGTCCCCACGGTCCACTCGGCGAGCGGCACCGACCTGGTCATGGACCGCGTCGACGGCGACACGATGCTCGAACGGTTGTCCGCGGCACCGTGGAAGGTCGTGTGGTACGCCCGGGTGCTGGCCCGCCTGCAGCAGCGGCTGGCGCGCATCGAGGCACCGGCCTGGCTGCTCGCCGACACCGCGGACCCGGCTCGACCCCAGAGCGTGCTGCACCTCGACATGCACCCGATGAACGTGATCATGTCGCCCAAGGGACCGGTCGTGATCGACTGGACCAACGCAGCCGGTGGACCGGCCGGGTTCGACGGGGCACTGACCTACGTCGAGGTCGCCACCTTCGGGACGGAGACCACGGTCGACCGCACCGGTCAGCGCGTGTTCGCCCAGGCATTCCGTCTGTTCCGCGGTCGACGGAACGTCGACGCCTACCTCGGCGCGGCGTGCGATCACCGCCTCGCTGACGCCGGCACGCTTCCCGACGAACGCATCGCCGTGGCCGCGCTCCGGAAGAAGGTCGCCGGCCGGCGACCGAGGTCGGCGAACTGATCTCGGGAGCGGAACACCGCGCCGCCCTCCGATGGACGGCGCTTCGATTCGCCGGGTAGCGTCGCGGACATCCGCGAACCCTCGCGGGGTGTGGTGAAAATCCCAACCGGCGGTGAGAGCCCGCGACTCCCCCGGCGACCCGGCACACGAAAAGCCGGATGCCGAGGGACTGACCCTGTGGAACCCAGGGGCCGACGGTCAGAGTCCGGATGGTAGCGAGGGGACCGGGTGCGGTCGCCCGTGCGCGCACGCCCCGGATCCTCCGTCAACCGGGCGGCATCGAACCTGCTCGCGCGTTCCGCGTGCCGTCCTCGAACCGGGAGAGGAACAACATGTCCACGAACAGCACACCGGCGTTTGCGTCGGTGGCGGACGCGATCGCTGCGATCGGTCGCGGCGAGATCGTCATCGTCGTCGACGACGAGGACCGCGAGAACGAGGGTGACCTGATCATGGCCGCCGAGTTCGCGACCCCCGAGTCGATCGCGTTCTTCATCCGGCACACGTCGGGCTTCATCTGCGCGGCCCTGACCACCGAACGGGCACGGCAGCTCGACCTCGACCCGATGGTCGCCAACAACACCGAAGTCCTCACGACCGCCTTTCTCGTGAGCGTCGACGCAACGGCGGGAACGACGACGGGCATCTCGGCTGCCGACCGGGCTGCCACGATCCGCGCACTGGTCGACCCGGCCACCACTCCGCGCGATCTCGCACGCCCGGGTCACGTCATGCCGCTCGAAGCCCGAGCGGGCGGGGTCCTCAAACGCGCGGGACACACCGAAGCGGCCGTCGACCTCGCCCGGATGGCCGGGCTCGAGCCGGCCGGTGTTCTGTGCGAGATCGTCGACGTCGACAAGACCGGTATGGCGCGGGTACCCGAACTCACCGAGTTCGCCACGGAGCACGGCCTGTTGATGATCACGATCGCCGACCTGATCCGGTTCCGGCGCCGCACCGAACAGCTGGTCCGACGTATTGCCGACGTCGAGATGCCGACCCAGTGGGGAGTATTCCGGTGTCATGCGTTCGAGTCGACGCTGGACGGAATCGAACACCTGGCGTTCGTGTACGGCGACGTCCCCACCGACCTCGGTGGGGACGCTCGCGAGGGCATCCTCGTCCGGGTGCACAGCGAGTGCCTGACCGGCGACGTGTTCGGATCCCGCCGCTGCGACTGCGGCCCGCAGCTGGCGGCCGCCATGCAGCAGATCGCCGACGAGGGTGCCGGGGTCGTCGTCTATCTCCGCGGCCACGAAGGTCGCGGCATCGGGTTGGGTCACAAGATCCGCGCCTACGAACTCCAGGAACGGGGGCACGACACCGTGGACGCGAACACCGAACTCGGTCTGCCCGTCGACAGCCGGGAGTACGGCATCGGCGCCCAGATCCTGGTCGATCTCGGTGTGTCCCGACTGCGGTTGCTGACCAACAACCCGGCGAAGTACGGCGGGCTGCAGGGGTTTGGGCTGGAGATCACCGAGCGTGTGGGGCTCGAGACCACACCGACACCGGAGAACCTGCGGTACCTGCGCACCAAGCGTGAACGGATGGGCCACGTACTGGGTGACCTCGATCCGGCCGGTGAGGGCGGCCGATGACCGCGCCGGCAGCCAAGCCGACGACGGACAGCTCGCTCGAGGCGCACGGGCTCACGATCGGTGTGGTCAGCGCCCGCTGGAACCGCGACATCGTCGAGCGACTGGAGCGTGGCGCTCGCGACGCCGTCGCCGAGTGCGGCGCGAGGGCGGTGACGGCATCCGTACCGGGTGCCTTCGAACTGCCCTACGCGGCACGAACCATCGCACGATCGGGGCGTGTCGATGCGGTCGTCGTGGTCGGTGCGGTGATCCGTGGTGAGACCAGCCACTACGAGCTCGTGTCGGAGGGATGCGCGAACGGCGTGATGTCCGTGCAACTCTCGACCGGGATCCCGGTCGGTTTCGGCGTGGTGACCGTCGAGAACCACGATCAGGCGCTCGAACGCAGCAGCGACGAGCACAACGTGGGCCGCGACGCCGCGCTGGCCGCGATCGAGATGGCCGTGCTGTCCCACACCTGGACTGTCCGGGGCCCACGTCGGCCGATCGACGCGGAGGGGGACGAAGCGGGTTGATCCGGGCCGCTCGCGAAACCGCGTGACAGCCGAGCGCACCTCGTCTTGAATGTGACCATGGCGCATTCGGATGGTTCGGCACGGACGGCACCGAAGGGGAAGGCGACTCCACCGCGTACCACTCGGGACGTCGATCGTCCGCTCCTCACACCGACGATCCAGTGGATCCTCGTGGCGGCGGTCGGTCTCCTGATCGTGGGTGCCATCGTCTACTTCAGCAGCGATTCCGGGGGCGACGGTGCCGAGCAGATCGGCCGTCCACCGGCCGCGGCGTTCGACGGGTCGGCGAGGGCGGCCTGATCCCCCGTCGGTCGAGGCATCTATGCTCGACCGAGTGCTGTATGCCGACCATCGGACCGTGACCCCGTGACCGCCGACGCCCGGATCGGCGTGGTGATGGGGTCCACGAGCGATTGGCCCACCATGCGTCACGCCGTCGCCGTGCTCACCGAGTTCGGCGTGTCACACGAGGCCCGGGTGATCAGTGCCCATCGCATGCCCGACGAGATGTTCGCCTACGCGGAGTCCGCACGTGCGCGGGGCCTGCGGGCGATCATCGCAGGAGCAGGCGGAGCCGCCCACCTTCCCGGCATGCTCGCTGCGAAGACGACGGTCCCCGTCCTCGGCGTTCCCGCTCCGAGCCGGCACCTGTCCGGCCAGGACTCCCTGCTCTCGATCGTGCAGATGCCGGCCGGGGTCCCCACGGCGACGTTCGCGATCGGCGATGCCGGTGCCACGAATGCGGCGCTCTTCGCCGTGGCGATGCTCGCCGGCGACGACGACGCCCTGCGCGAGCAGCTCGACCGATACAGGGCCGAGCGTCGCGAAACGGCCGCATCATCGGTGCTGCCCCCTCCGACATGACGAACGCCGCGGTCCGGGTCGTTCCGCCGGCGACCATCGGCATGCTCGGCGGCGGCCAGCTGGGCAAGTACGCGCTCATGGCAGCGAACGCAATGGGGTACCGGACCATCGTCGTCGACCCCGACGTGAACGCGCCGGCACGGGTCGTGGCCGATGTGCATCTCGTCGCCGCGTACGACGACCCACCGACGCTCACGCGCCTGGCCCACGAGTGCGCGGTCGTGACCACGGAGTTCGAGAACGCGCCGGCCGATGCGCTCCGTCGACTCGCCACAACCGTGCCGGTGGCGCCGTCGGCGGACGCCGTGGCCGTCGCGCAGAACCGGATCGTCGAGAAGACCTTCCTGGCCGATCATGGCGTCGCCGTCGGTCCACACGTTGCGGTTCCCGCCGATCTCGACGCGCACCAGCTGCGACGGGCGCGCGAGCTCGCTGCGTCCGGGGCCGTGGTCAAGACCGCCCGGTTCGGCTACGACGGCAAGGGCCAGCGCCGGGTGTTCGACGCCGAGTCCCTCGACGCGGCGCTGGCGGAGTTCGCGGGCAACGACTGCATCGTCGAGTCACTGCTCGACCTGCGGACGGAGCTGAGCGTTGTGATCGCACGCACCCCGGACGGCACGCTCGACAGCTGGACCGTGACCGAGAACGGACACGTCGACGGCATCCTCGACGTGTCCGTCGCACCGGCGCGCATCCCCGCCGATCTCACCGACCGGGCAACCGAACTCGCCGTCACCGTCGCGAACGAACTCCGGTACGTGGGGGTCCTCGCCGTCGAGATGTTCGTGGTCGGCGATGACCGGCTCCTGGTCAACGAAATCGCTCCCCGACCGCACAACAGCGGACACTGGACGCTCGACGCGAGCGTCACCAGCCAGTTCGAGCAGCAGATCCGCGCGGTGTGTGGTGTCGGACTCGGCGAGACGGCGATGACCGCGCCTGCGGTGGCGATGGTGAACCTGCTCGGCGACCTGTGGTTCACCGACGACGACTCCGAACCGATCGAACCGAATTGGGCAGCCGCTCTCTCCGAGCCCGCCGCCACGCTGCACCTCTACGGCAAGACCGAGCCCCGACGCGGCCGCAAGATGGGTCACCTCACCGCGACCGCGGCGACGCCCGACGCGGCAGAGTCGCTGGCTCGAGCACTCCGATCGCAGCTCTGAACCCGGCGGGGACACACGTCCGTTCCCTCGAGTCGACGGTCCGGGCGGAAGGAATGCCGGCGCGAATCGTCAACCGCGTGCACTTACCGATCCGGCTCGCCGACCCCGACCTCACCTCCTGGCCGACATGGCACCGGCGATCTCCTTGACGAGCTTCGCGCCGACGGTCGCCGTCATGTCGAGGAGATCGCGGGTCGGGTTGAGTTCGACCACGTCGGCACCGACGAACGGTCCGGGAAGTGCGTCGATCACGTCGAGAACCTCACGGACCGTCAGCCCACCCGGCTCGTGGTGGCTCACGCCCGGCGCACACGACGGGTCGAGACCGTCGAGGTCGACGCTGAGGTAGATCGGGCCGTGCAGGGCGGAGGGATCGAAACGGCCGAGTTGCCGGGGCGTGAGCATCGTGACGTTCCACCGTGCCGCCTGCTCGACCTGATGCGGCGTGGCCGCTCGGACCCCGAGCTGGACGAGCGCGGTCATGCACCGGTCCTCGAGGGCACGGGCGAACGGCGAGGCGTGACTGAGCGGGTTCCCGTCGAGATCGTCATACAGGTCGGGGTGCGCATCGACGTGCACCACGGTGAGATCGTCGTGACGCTCCCGGAACGCTCGCAGGATCGGATAGGTGATCGAATGATCACCGCCGATCGAGATCAGCTGACGGTCCGCTGCGAGCTGGCTGCGCGCGGCGTCGGTGATGGCTGCCGCATCCGCGTGCGATCCGCGCGCGTTCTCGATCTCGACGTCACCGACATCGTCGAGCAGCGCGGTGACGTGCACCGTGGACTCGGTTGCGCCGTTTCCGGACGAGGACGTCAACGCGGCCCGGATCGCAGCCGGACCACCGGCACATCCGCGCATGAACGACGAATTCGCGTCGAGGGGTACTCCGAGCAGAGAGATGGGTTCCACCGACATCGCTCCATCATGGCGCGACGCGCGACACTTCGGAGATGGCGACCATCACGGCAGCAGACGGCACCACCATCGCGTACGACGATCATCCGGGCGGGCGCGAGACCCCGGTGATCCTCGTCCATGGCATCACCGAGACCGCGGCCACCTGGGAGCCGCTCATCGACCGGCTCACACCACGCCGGCGGGTGATCGTGATGGACCTGCGCGGCCACGGTCGATCCGGCACTGCAGCCAACTACGACCTCGGCGAAATGACCGGAGACGTGGTCGCGCTCGCGTCCAATCTGAACATCATCCGGCCCAATCTCGTCGGTCACTCGCTCGGCGGCGCCGTGGTGTCGGCGGTCGGCGCCGTGCTCCCGGTGTCGTCGATCATCAACATCGACCAGTCGCTGCGGCTCGACGGCTTCAAGGAACAGCTCCACGAGTTCGAGGAACAGCTACGGGACCCTGCGGCATTCCCCCTTGCCATCCAGGGTCTGTTCGAGATGATGGCCGGCGAGAAGATCGATCCCGACGAGATGGCGCGGATCAACGCCGTGCGACGCCCCGATCAGAACGTCGTACTCGGCGTGTGGGACCTGATCCTGACGTCCAGCGTGGAGGAGATCACGGCCGTCGTCGCCACGGCGTTGGCCGGCTATCGCGGCAAGCACGTGCACTACCTGTCGCTGTTCGGGATCGACCCGGGCCCGGGATACGCCGACTGGATCGCCTCCTACGTTCACGGGGCGGTGACCGAGGTGTGGCCCGACCACGGCCACTACCCCCACCTGGTCGAACCGGATCGGTTCGTGGCGCGCGCCGAGAAGTTCTGGTCCTGAACCTGCTCGCCCGGTGGGCGCTACGGTGCCGTCATGGCACGTCTGGAAGAGGTCGGCGAACGCGATGGGTGGCGGTGCTGGCTCTGTGACGAACCGGTCGATCCCCACCGATCCGTCAACGACGATCGCGGCCCGAGTGTCGACGCCCGAATGACCGACCGCAAGGCGAAGGCCAGGGGAAAGGGCAGGAAGCAGGGCTCGATCGACCTACCCGAGCGCCTCGCGCATCGGGCATGCAACACGAAGAAGGGCAACATCGATGCGGTCGTGGCATGGCCGGATCGTCTCTTCGTCGTCGATCCATCACCGATCATCCCGAGCGTCGAGCGCCTCGTCAACAAGGGCGGCCGCGAAGTGATGGCCCGGTGCCCCACCCGCGACGATGCGGCCGACGCGGCTGCGTGGCTGGTCGACCGGATCTCGCGCCTCGAACCCGGCCTCGACGTACGCGCCGAGATCGACGAGGGTGGCGGGCAGTATCTCGTGGCACTGCGCGCCTGACACGCCGCGGTGCGATCGCGCGACGGCGCTCCGCGCCGTCACACCGACGACACACGCGCCAGTTCGTTCGAACTGCCCTCGGGCTGCCGGACGCCCGGTTCCCGATCCGAGGTGACCGCCACTTCGTTCGGTCACGCTTCGCGCCGTCCGCCGCTCCCACCCGGTCGGCGCCCGACGTATCCGCTCGGTCCACTCGGCACGATGCGCGATGATTGGCCTGTACGCGGGGTGGAGCACGGGACGGGAAGGGGACCGACATGGCAGGACGGCTGCGAGTTCGCCGACGAGAGTGCCGCGGGTCCGGGCGTCTTCGACGTTTCACGCTCGCAGCGGCCGTGGGAGCGGCCGCGATCGTCGTCACACCGACACCGACACCGACATCGGCCGCGTCGCCGATCGCCCCGTTGCAGCGGCGCTGTTTCGCCGTCGACGGCACCGCGGGCGACCTCGCCGTCGTCAACCTGACCCCCGTGCGGGCCACCGCCCGCGGGAACGGGCAACTGGTCTCCTCCGACGTCACCGACCCACCCACGGCATCGAACGTCAACTTCAGGCCCGGCAGCGTCGACCCGAACGTCGCGTTCGCTCCGATCGGCGCCGACAGCGAGGTCTGCTTCGTCAACTCCGAACAGAGCACCGTCGACCTCGTCGCCGACCACCTGGGCACCATCGACGCATCCGCCTACACCCCGGCGTCAGCCGACGGTGCACCGGTCCGCGCGCTCGACACCCGGTCCGGGCGCGCGATCGCCCCGTTGCAGCGGCGCTGTTTCGCCGTCGACGGCACCGCGGGCGACCTCGCCGTCGTCAACCTGACCCCCGTGCGGGCCACCGCCCGCGGGAACGGGCAACTGGTCTCCTCCGACGTCACCGACCCACCCACGGCATCGAACGTCAACTTCAGGCCCGGCAGCGTCGACCCGAACGTCGCGTTCGCTCCGATCGGCGCCGACAGCGAGGTCTGCTTCGTCAACTCCGAACAGAGCACCGTCGACCTCGTCGCCGACCACCTGGGCACCATCGACGCATCCGCCTACACCCCGGCGTCAGCCGACGGTGCACCGGTCCGCGCGCTCGACACCCGGTCCGGGCGCGCGATCGCCCCGTTGCAGCGGCGCTGTTTCGCCGTCGACGGCACCGCGGGCGACCTCGCCGTCGTCAACCTGACCCCCGTGCGGGCCACCGCCCGCGGGAACGGGCAACTGGTCTCCTCCGACGTCACCGACCCACCCACGGCATCGAACGTCAACTTCAGGCCCGGCAGCGTCGACCCGAACGTCGCGTTCGCTCCGATCGGCGCCGACAGCGAGGTCTGCTTCGTCAACTCCGAACAGAGCACCGTCGACCTCGTCGCCGACCACCTGGGCACCATCGACGCATCCGCCTACACCCCGGCGTCAGCCGACGGTGCACCGGTCCGCGTGCTCGACACCCGCGATGACGTCCTCCCCGGCGGACCGGTCGTGTTGATCGACCCGCCACGCGAGCCGTCACCAGCGGGTTGCGCCGCCTCGACTCTTGCGTCGCACCGGCGAATCAGCATCGATCCCCGCATCAACGACTTCCTCGCCGGGGTCGATTGGTCGACGGTGGACGGTCTCATGCTCCGACGACTGATCGCCACGGTCATGGCGTACTCGGGACCGTTCCCGAGCGCTGTCGGCCGCACGGCCGAGTACGACGACTGGGTCCAGCGTGTGATGCCGCGGCCGGGCGAGGTCTTCGACATCGCCGAACTCTGGAGTGCGATGTTCATCTCGTACCACGAGACGGTCCATGGATTCCAACGCGGCTCGTGTGCGATGTCCGCGACGGGGATGGGCTATCCGACGCCACGCATCGGGCCCGATCAGTCCGCGATCCACGCCGACGTTCGGAGCCGAGTCGCGGCGCTGATTCCGGACGTCGACGATTTCTGCCGCTTCGTGGGGTTGTCGGTCGCCGACACCTATCTCACCGGTTCGATCGCCGCCCAGGGGCTCGAATCCCAGCTCTGGGAGATCAACGCGTATGTGCTCGACCTCGAATTCGGCCGGAAGTTGTGGGACGCCACCGGACCGGACCTGTGGGGTCGCGACCTTCGCAATCTCGCGGTCGAATCGGCCAAGCTGCACCAGTTGGCGCGCTATGTCCAGCACGCGAGAGGCGTCCCGGGGCTGTGGGAGCAGATGAGAGCGTTGGGCGTCCACAGGACCGTGGCGGACCACTGGAATCTTGCGGCGAGCCTCTGGACACCGTACGAGAGTTACCCGGATTCGCGCGGTTGCTGGGACCTCGCGTTCGGCCCGGACTCCCGGGTGATCGCCGAGTTCACCGGCGGGCTCGCCGGCACCATGGCGCCGCCCCGGCCCCCGGCCCCTGACTTCACGAGCCGGGTCGAGGCATTCCCCTCGTCCGCGAGTGACCGTGACTTGGTGCTCGAGCGACTCCAACTCGATCTCCTCGCCGACGGACCATGACGGCGACCCTCGAGCCGGGTCGACACAGACCCTCCGGTTCGAGATCGCCACGACGAGACCGCCCACTCGCCGCGCGTCCTGATTCCGGCGCTGCCGCCTTTTGATCGGGCATCTGCGCTGCGTGCCATAGTGACGGGATGATCGAACTGGTGTTGACCATCATCGGGCGCGACCGGGCCGGTGTCATCGCGTCGCTGGCCGACGTGGTTCGCTTTCACGAGGGCAACTGGAAGCGCAGCGAGTTGGCCGAGATCGTTGGAACGTTCGCCGGCGTCGTGGTGGTGGAGGTCGGCGACGACCGGGTCGACGAACTCCTCACCAACCTGTTGATCCTGCGTGACCAAGGTCTGCACGTGACGGCACAGCAGGTCGAGGAACCCATCGCGGCACCCGACGCCGATGAGGTGCGCCTGCGACTCACCGGTGACGACCGACCGGGCGTCGTCCATGAGATCTCCACGGCGATCAGCGAAGCCGGAATCAGCATCTCCCGTCTGGGCACGGTCACCGACCTGCCAGGCGAGGACGGTGGCAGGCGGTTCGAGATCACCGCCCAGTTGACCGTTCCGGTCGGGACCGACCTCGACGCTGTGCTCGATTCGATCGCGGAGGTCGCCGTCAACTTGGGCATCACCCTGAACGTGGAAGACCTGACGGGCGACGACGTCGGCACGTAGCCGACCCGGCAACACGCCGGCGCGCGCCACCGAGAAGCCGGGTCGGATCGGTGCGGCCGGGACCCCGCTCCGGCGCGGATGGGCCCACGACCCGACGGGACGCGCGCACCGATCGGGCGCGCCTCGAGGCGCGCACACGGCTACATCGTGCGGGCGGCGTTGTCGAATCGGGTGTACTGGCCGAGGAAGACCAGCCGTTTGGTGCCGATCGGGCCGGAGCGGTGCTTCGCGACGATGACTTCGGCGGACCCCTTGTCGGGCGACTCCGGGTTGTACACCTCGTCGCGGTACAGGAACATCACGACGTCGGCGTCCTGCTCGAGCGACCCGGATTCACGTAGATCGGCAAGCATCGGTCGCTTGTCGGAGCGGGCTTCGAGGTTTCTGCTCAGCTGCGACAGGGCGACGATCGGTACCTCCAGTTCGCGGGCGAGCACCTTGAGGTTCCGGCTGATCTCGGAGACCTCGAGCTGACGGTTCTCCGACTGACCCGATCCGCTCATCAGCTGGAGGTAGTCGATCAAGATCAGCGAGATTCCACCGTGCTGCGCCTTGATCCGTCGAGCCTTCGCGCGGATCTCCATCACGGTCACCCGGGGATTGTCGTCGAGGTAGAGCGGCACCTCGAGACGCCCCACGGCGAGCCCGATCTTCGACCAGTCGGACTCGGTGAGCTTGCCCGTGCGCAGCTTGGTCGAGTCGACCTTGGCCTCGCTGGACAGGATGCGTTGGGTCAGCTCGGCGTGGCCCATCTCGAGCGAGAAGACGAGGACCGGCTTCTCCTCGTGTTTGGCGATGTGCGTCGCCAGCCCGAGGCCGAAGGCCGTCTTGCCCATCGCCGGGCGCGCACCGACGATGTTGAGGGTGCTCGGCTGCAGACCCGACAGCAGGTCGTCGAGGTCGTCGTAGCCCGTCGCCGCGCCGGTGATCGTGTCACCGCGCTCGAAGTTCTCCTCGAGTTGATCCATTGCCAGGTTGAGCAGTTCCTGGATCGGCCGTGTCGAGTCGACCACGCGGTCCTCGGCGACCTCGAACATCTTCGACTCGGCCATGTCGACGGCCTTCGTGACGTCGTCCGGCTCGCTGAACGCGATGTCGGTGATCTCACCGGCGGTGTGGATCAGCCGCCGGAGCAGGGCGGTGTCCATCACGATCTTCGCGTAGTGCTCCGCGCCCGATACCGAGGGCGTGGCGTTCTGGAGCTCGCTCAGGTGCTCGATCCCGCCGATCTCGTCGAGCAGTGAATTCTTGCGGAGCTCGTCGGCCACCGTGACCACGTCGACCGGTCCCGACGTCGAGTACAGGGCGCGAATCGCGTCGAAGACGTGTTGATTCGCCGGATTGTAGAAGTCGCGTGGCTTGAGCCCCGCCTCGCCCACCGCACCGATCGCGTCACGCGACAACAGCAATGCACCGAGCACCGACTCCTCGGCCTGCAGGTTGTGAGGCGGCACCCTTCCGGCGCCACCGGACGCCCGACGGATGGGCGTGACCCGACCGCCGTCGTCGATCGGAAAGTTCTCGTCACCAGCCATGAGTGCCCCATTCTGTGCGCCCTCGCCTGTGGACAACCAGTCCCGACAGCGTGGGAACGGACTGTTGATCGCCTGTGGACAAAGGGCTCTTCCTGTGGACGGGCCCGTTGTGGACAACCTGTGTACAGCAAACGGGGCGTGCCCGGTCTCCAGACCGGACACGCCCCGTGCTCGTCGACGTCGCGACCATCGGCGGTACGACGGTCACCTCGTGCATCACTCGGCGGCGACGACCTCGAGGGTGATCGGGAACGACACGTCGCGGTGCAGCGATGCAGTCGCCGTGTGCGACCCCACCGTCTTCACGCCCTCGATCTCGATCTCCTTGCGGTCGATCTCGATCCCGGTCTGCTCGAGGACGGCCTCGGCGACGTCGGCGGCGTGCACCGACCCGAAGAGCTTGCCCTCGGGACTCGCCTTCGCCGTGATCGTGATCGTCTTGGGCACGAGCGTGCTGGCGACGGACGTGGCAGCCTCGCGGGACTCGTGGTCCTTCGCGTCGCGCGAGGACCGCATCTTCGCGGCCTGCTCGATCGCTCCGGCCGACGCCTTGATGGCGTGACCCTTCGGGAACAGGAAGTTGCGGGCATGACCGTCGGCGACATCGACGATGTCGCCGCGCAGGCCGAGACCGGCGACGTCGGAACGAAGAATGACCTGCATGATCAGCCCTCCCCGCCCTGGTCGCTGACCACGTCATCGACCGTGTCGCCAGGCGCCTCGTCGGCGCCGTCGATCGAGGTGTCGAGTTCGTCGGACTCGATCGCCTCGACGTTGTCGCCGTTCGACGAATCGCGGTCCGAACGACGATCGTCACCCCGTTCTCCGCGGCGACCACCGGTGCGCGTGGAGGCAACTCGGGTGGCGTAGGGCAGCAGCGCCATCTCGCGCGCCACCTTGATGGCGTTGGCGACTTCGCGCTGCTGTTGCAGGTCGTTTCCGGCGACCCGGCGATTCTTGATCTTCGCGCGGTCGCTCATGAAGCGACTGAGGAGGTCGACGTCCTTGTAGTCGACGTACTCCACCTTCTCGATGACGAGGACGCTGGTCTTCTTCTTGAATTTGCGAGGGTTCGCATCCCGGGCGGACCGGGCCTTGTTCTTCTTGCTTGCCATGGGGCTGGTTCCTTACTGGAAAGTTCTGGTCATTTCGAGGGGAGGGCCGACAGCGAGGGCGTCGTGGACGACGGTGCTGCGGACGCTCGACATGGAGGGGAGCGAGGCGCTCAGAACGGTTCTTCGTCGCCGTACACCGGATCCGGTGCTGCGGCTGCGCCACCGCCACCACCGCTTCCCCCACCCGCAGGGGCGGAGTCACGGTTGATGCGCTCGACCTGGGCCTGGGCCCAGCGCAGGCTGGGCCCGAGCTCGTCGGCGATCACTTCGACGATGGTGCGCTTCTCGCCCTCACGGGTCTCGTACTCGCGCTGCTGCAACCGTCCGGTGACGATGATCCGCGAGCCCTTCGTGAGGCTCGCTGCGGCGTTCTCGCCGAGCTCACCCCAGGCCGTGATGTTGAAGAATGACGTCTGTTCCTGCCACTCGCCGTTCTGCTGGTAGCGCCGGTTGACGGCCAGCCCGAAGCTCGCGACGCCGCGGCCGCCGGTCGTGTAGCGGAGCTCGGGATCGCGCGTTGCGTTTCCCACGAGCGTGACGCTGTTCTCTGAAGCCATGTGAATTCCCCTTGTGCTTGGTGCGTGTCAGCGCCGCCCGATCAGGCCGCGGTGACCGCCATGCCGCGACGCTCGGCCTCGGCTTCCGGAAGACGGATGAGCTTGTGGCGGACCACGTCGTCCGCGAGTCGGAGCGTGCGCTCGAGCTCGTCGAGCGAGCCCGGCGCCGTGACGATCTCGGCAACGAGGTAGTAGCCGGCCGGCTTCTTGTTGATCGGGTAGGCGAACTGGCGCTTGCCCCACCAATCGATCTTGCCGTGCAGTGCGCCGCCGACGGACGCGACACCGTCGGTGACGGTCTTCATCCACGCTTGAGCTTTGGGGTCGTCGACGTCGCCGTCGATGATGACCATCAATTCGTATCCACGTGTCATACGTGTGTGTTCTCCCTTCGGATGCCGACGTGTCGAGCGACCTCGACGGCCGGCAGCCCCTCGTGGGGCAGGGCCAATATGGACTGCGCCACGCTATCGGACGCGCGTCGATCGCGTGCCGGGATCGAGTTCGGGGCGCCGGCAGGAGACAACGACATGCCCACATGATGCGCACAGGGGTACTCCAGAGCTCGCGTCATGCCTGTTGAGAGGCGTTCAATCGAGCTCGGGGCATGCCACCGACTCGGTGTCGGGCAGCAGCTCGACCCTCGAGCCGGGGCCGATGCCGATGGCGTCGAGTTCGCCCTGGAACATCTCGATCGCCAATTCGTACGGCGCGTCAGCGCGATAGCGGGTGCATCGGTCGGCATCGCCGTCCGTGCACGGCTCCATGTCGAGGGCGCTGACAAGGCCCCCGTCGGCGTCGAACCAGGCGATCGACAACGGAGTCGGTGTCCCGATCATCACGAACGCTCCGTCGCCGGGTTCGTCGTACGCGAATGCCATCCCCACCGCGTCGCCGAGGTCGGTGACCCCCATCAGGCCACGGGCACGCTCGTCGGCGACGTCGGCCAACCAGAGGCACACCGTGCACACCTCGCCCTCGGCCGACGTGACCACCGCGCTGATCGTCGTGAATCCCTCCGGGCGTACGCCATCACCGACCAGACCGTCGGCCGTCGTGCGGACGTCCTTGCCCTCGCCCACGGCGACGGCGGCGGTGCCGGCGGTCGGCGACGTCGTCGGATCGGCGAGCGGGTCGCTCGACATCTCCGGCTCGTCGGGAGCGACCGACTCGGGCGGTGCGGCGATGACGGGCACGCTGCCGACGGGATCGACCGACGTCGTCACCGCGTCGTGACGCGATGAGCACGCCGTGACGGCGGCCAGGGTCGAGATCGCGAGGATGCCGGAACGAACGAAGAGGGTCATCTCACGCGTGAGAGGTGCGACGGCCGCCCACCGGAAGCACTCTCAGCAGGTGGTGCCACCGACACGCGGTGCACGCCTCGACCACGTAGGCGTTCAGGTCCTCGGGCCGGGCATTGAGTGCGCGCATCTCCTTCGCCGTCGACACGCAACGGCCCTGTGGTCCGATTCCGTGACCGAACACGTAGGTCACGAGTCGGAGGTTCACCTCCTCGCAGATCGGGCACGGCGTCGACGTCTCGGTGCCGACGTTGCCGGCCGCCCGGATCAGCTCGGGGTGGGCGTCGCACACGGTGTCCATCGGGACCCGCCCGCGGCGGACCTCGTTGATCAGCATGCGCCGAGCCAGTCGGTGGTCGACGATGCCGCGCGTGCCGTCAGGGCCGCGGAGTGCGCCGACCGAGAAAGCCATGGACCCGGAGCGTAGTGGGCCGACCGCCAAAGCCCTGGCGAGGCGAGTCCCCGCATCGGACCGCGCCAGCGGACAGAATGGTCGACGTGCCAGCCAACATCACTTTCGGATCCGGGATACCCGGCGACGCCGAGCTGCGGCTCTGCGGCGACGTGAGCGGAGCCAAGCGCGCCGTGGAGCTCGGCGTGTCCGAGTGGTTCAACTCACTCGAGTTCGCCGCGGCGGGCGCCAAGGCGATCGCCGTCGATCCCGATCCCGAGCGCATCGCCGAGTTGCGGCGCCGTGCCGATGACGCCGAAGTGACCGTGCAGTGCGTCACGGCCGACCTCGCCGACCTCGGCGACATCTCGTCGGCGAGCTGCGAGGTCGTCGTGGCCGTTCACTCGATCATCGACGTGGACGACCTCGGTCGGCTGCTCCGCCAGGTGCACCGCATCCTCAAGCCGTCGATGCCGTTCGTCATCTCGATGCCGCACCCGTTCGACGCGATCAGCGAAGCACGGCCCTACGGAACCGGCGCACGCACGGTCGGTGACTGGTTCACGGCCCTCGGCCGCTCCAACTTCCGGGTCGACCAGGTCAAGGAGCTGGGTGTCTCGCCGATGCATCCCATTCCGACGACGCTGGTCCTGCGGGCCCGCAAGGAAGGCTCCTGAGCGCCTGTCGCTCAACGGTCCAGCAGGATCCCGGCGGCATGTGCGGCGAAAGGCCGGGCGAACAGGTAGCCCTGACCCTGGGCGACGCCGAGCTCACGTAGTTGAGCCAACTGCAACGGCGTCTCCACGCCTTCGGCGATGACCTGCAGGCCGAGCGAATGCCCGAGGTGGGCGACCGCCTCGACGATCGACGAGTCGTCGACTTCGATGCCGAGCCCGTTCACGAAAGACCGGTCGATCTTGATGGCCTCGACCGGGAACTTCTTGAGGTAGGTCAGCGAGGAGTAGCCGGTGCCGAAGTCGTCGACCGACAGGTGGACGCCCAGGCTCCGCAACTCACGAAGCGCCACCGTCGCCGCACCGACGTCGGTGAGCAGTGCCCTTTCGGTGATCTCGAACCACAGCGAGTCGGCACCGATGCCGTTCGTCCCGAGTGCGTCCTCGACGACCAGGCGGAAGTTCGGATCGCTCAACTGCTGCACGTCGAGGTTGACCGACAGCCCGCAACCGCCCCAGGGGTTCTCGTGGGCACGCCACGTCGCGAGCTGCGCGAGCGCGTCGCGCAACATCTGCTCACCGATGTCGCCCATCAACCCGGACGCCTCGGCGCTCGGCAGGAACTCCTCGGGAATCAGGAGTCCACGGTCGGGGTGCAGCCAACGGACGAGGACCTCGAACTTGACGAACCGGCCGGTCGCGAGGTCGACGATCGGCTGGTAGTACGGCACGAGTTCGGCGTTGGCGAGCGCCCGCCGGAGGTCGTTGGTCGTCTGCAGTCGCCGGCGCGACTCGGAGCGGACGTCTTCGGTGAACCGCATGATCCGGTCACGTCCGCCCGCCTTCGCCAGATACATCGCCGCGTCGGCGGCCCGCAACATGTCGTCGGCGGTGATCCCCGGAGACGAGTTGGTGGCGAAACCGATCGATGCGGTCACGATCACCTCGTGACCGTCGATGACGACGGCGTCGTGGACCGAACGCTGCAGACGCTCGGCGACCCGCGCGGGGTTGAGCGGACCGAGTCGGGTTTCCCCGGTCTCGTGGTTCTGCTTGATCGTGCCGTCGACGAACACGACGAACTCGTCGCCGCCGAATCGCGCCAGCTGATCCCCCGCGCGCATCACCGAGCGGAACCGGCGCGCGACGTGACGAAGGAGCTCGTCGCCCACGCTGTGGCCGAGGCTGTCGTTGACGATCTTGAAGTTGTCGAGGTCGATGAACAGCACGGCGACCTCGTCGGGACCCGCGGTCCCGAGCAGTTCGTCGAGGCGGGCGACGATCGATGCCCGGTTGGGGAGTTCGGTGAGCGGATCGTGCGTCGCCGCATGGGCGAGACGCTCCGCGGCGAAGCGCTGCTCGGTGATGTCCTCGATGTGGGTGATGGCGAGCGAGACGCCGTTCTCCTCGATCACCGAGACCTGGGTCCTGGCCCACACGAACTCACCGTCGCGGCGCAGGTAGCGCTGCTCGGTGCGGTAGCTGTCGTCGATGCCGAGCTCGATCCTGGCCCGCTCCGCCGCCGAGGCGCGCAGGTCGTCGGGATGCGTGATCTCGCGCATCGACCGACCGAGCAGATAGCGGCGCGAGTGATCGAGCAGGTCGGCGAGCGACTGGTTCGCGTCGACGATGCGATTGTCCGACACCCGGACCAGCGCCATGCCGGTCGGCGCCGAGTGGAACGCCTGCTGGAAACGCTGTCGAGCCAGCTCGAGGGCTTCGGAGGTCCGCTCACGGTCACCGATGTCGCGCAACACCACGACGGCGCCGTCGGCAACCGGGTGCAGCGTGGCCTCGACGAGCCTGGTGGTCCCGTCCCGGCCGACGAGCTCGAACGCCGACGGTCCACCGGCATCGGAGTCGATGCGCAGACGACGCCAACGATCGGTGATGTCGTCGCGGTCGTCATCGGACACGAGCCCGACGAACGACCGCCCGAGCAACTGGCTGATCGGGCGACCGGTGAATTCGGCCGCGCGCTCGTTGGCCGACGAGATCGCGCCACCCCGGTCGAGGCCGAGCACCGCATCGGGCAGGCCGTCGAGCAGCTGGCGAACCCGGTCGGCGACCTCGGACGATTCATCGGCCGATGCCCGGAGGCGTCGGCGGGCGCGCCGAGCGTTCACCGCGACGAGCATCAGGGCGACCCCGACCACGACACCGGCCGCGACGAGCACGATGATTCCGCCGGACGACACGGCTCGACGTTACGACGGCGACATGCTCCGATCGCGGACCCCGCACCCGGCCGGCGTGTCCGCGGCAGATGCGCGTCGGCGCGTACCGGTCATCGGGCGGCGTACCAGGCGTCGAGGCGTTGACGGATCGCGACGTCGCCGATGAGACCCTCGTCGAGGCGGATCTCCATCAGGAACTTCATCGCCTCGCCGACGACCCGGCCGGGCTCGACGCCGAGGTGTTCGATCACCTCGTTGCCGTCCATCTCCGGACGGAGCGCGGCCAGTTCCTCGGCGGCCGCGAGCTCGTCGATGCGCACTTCGAGGTCGTCCATCCGGCGCGACAGCCGCGCGGCCTTCTTGGCATTGCGGGTGGTGCAGTCGCAGCGCGTGAGCACGTTCAACTCCTGCAGGAGTGGACCCGCATCGCGCACGTAGCGACGAACCGCCGAGTCGGACCACCCCATCGAATAGGTGTGGAACCGCAGGTGGAGCGCGACGAGTTCGGTGACCGCCTTGACGTCGTCGTTCGAGTAGCGCAGCGCGGTCATCCGCTTCTTGGTGATCCGGGCACCGACGGCGTCGTGGTGATGGAAGGTCGTGCCCTTCCCCGGCTGGTAGCCGCGCGTCTTCGGCTTGCCGACGTCGTGGAAGAGCGCTGCCAACCGCGTGATCCGGAAGTCGAAGCTCGGGCGCGCACCGGAGACGATCGCCGGATGGTCGTGCGGTGGCCTCACGTTCTCGACCACGGCGATCGTGTGGGTGAGCACGTCCTTGTGCCGGTGGATCGGGTCGTGTTCGAGCCGCATGTTGGGGAGCTCGGGGAGGAACTGGTCTGCCAGCCCGGTGTCGACGAGGAACCACAGACCGTCCGCGGGATGATCGACGACGATCAACTTGTCCAGTTCGTCGCGGATCCGCTCGGCGGACACGATCGCCAGTCGCGGCGCCATCTCCTGCACTGCGGTGATCAGCGGCTCGCTCGGTCGAAGCTGGTAGCGGGCGATGAAACGCGCCGCGCGCAACATGCGCAACGGGTCGTCGCTGAAACTGATCTCCGGACCGAGCGGGGTGCGCAACACCTGCCGCACCAGATCGACCGCACCGTCGAACGGATCGACCAGCCCGGGCATGTCCCCGGCCGCCGTCAGTTCGAGCGCCATCGCGTTGACCGTGAAGTCACGACGGGAGAGATCGGCCTCGATCTCGTCGGCGAACACGACGTGGGGCTTGCGCGAGTCATCGGTGTACGCCTCGGCGCGGAAGGTGGTGATCTCGTAGAGCCGGGACTCGCCGGTCACGGGGTCCACCTTGTGCGCCCCGATCGTGCCGAACTTCTCACCCTGGGTCCAGATCGCATCGGCCCACCCCTCGAGACAGGCCTTGATCTCGGGCGGACGGGCATCGGTGGTGAGGTCGAGGTCGTAGTCGGAACGACCGCTGTCGACCAGGAGATCACGCACGGTTCCACCCACCAGATACAGCTGGTGGCCCGCCGCGCGGAACCGCGCCGCAACCGGCTCGAGCTCGCGCAGGACGGGGGCGAAACGCTCGGGGATCACGGGTCCAGCGTATTGGGTCCCGCAGATTCGACTCCGAAGCGTTCGCTCTCGACGTCGGCATCACGCGAGCGCACCGCCGCCGCACACGACAACGATTAGCGTCTCTCGAGTGCGCCAGGCCATCGCGACTCCGTCGGCTCGGGCCGAACTGCGAGCATGGCCGCTCGACGATTCGATCGGGCATCTCGTGATGGTCGACGTCTCGATGGTCCCCACTCCCGGGCAGGTGGACGGCTGGCTGGCCGACGCCTACGCAGCACCCAGCCCGGTGTCTGCGGTACGGACCGGAGCCCTCTACCCGGGCGCCGCAGCGGTCTTCGCCGAGCGTGGGTTCACCGTCATCGACCGGTTGGTCCTGCTCGAGCGGGGGCTGCTCGGCAGCCCATCGCCCCGCCGTGATCGGACCAGCCGGCCGGCCAGTCTTCACCGCGTCCGGCGCCGCAACGTCGAGACGATGGTCGCCATCGACCAGTCAGCGTTTCCGGCGGGCTGGCGCAACGACGTGGCATCGCTCGCGGAGATCGCCGACGCCACACCGTCGGCACGCAGTCGCATCGCCCGATCGAACGGTCGAACCGTCGGCTTCGCCATCACCGGCAAGGCCGGAACGACGGGATATCTGCAACGGATCGCCGTTCACCCCGGTGCTCAGCGCCTCGGTGTCGGGCGTCAACTCGTCGACGACGCGGTCGAATGGTTGATGCGGCGCGGGGCGAACCGCGCCCTCGTCAACACCGGCATCGACAATCACGCGGCCCTCAGGATGTACGAACGGGCGTCGTTCGAACGGCTCGACGACCAACTCGTCGTCCTGGAACATCGCCGGACGGCATGAATCGTACGCTCGCGGCCACGGTCGTCACGCTCGCGTTGCTCGGCATCGCGACGACCGCTGCCGCTCAGGGCGACCCGGAACCTCCCGAACCGACCACGGCCGGCGACGGTTCGATTCGCATGGAACTCATCGACCAGTCGTTCGACCTGGCCCCCGGCGGCACCATCGAGCTGACGTATCGACTCGTCGGCGACCTCGACGCCGTCGCCGATCTCGCGCCGCCCACCACGACCACGACGACCACGACGACCACCACGACCACCACGACCGTTGCACCCGACGCGCCACCCGGCGCCACCGCACCGATCGTCGTCCCGCCCGTTCTGCCACCCGCGCCGACGACGACGACGACGATTCCGCCGCCGCCCCCCGTCGCGCTGACCCTCCGTGTCCTCAACTATCCGCCGCTCGATGCCCCGACCGAACTGACGGGGCTGCTCGGTGCCGATCCCCGGTCCAGCCGGCTTCCGGCACCGATCGACGGCATCGACCTGCTCGACGTCCGGTCGATGATCACCGTCGACTCCGCCAACGAGGCGCAGCTCACGGTGTCGGTGCCGACCGACACCGCGCCGAGTGTTGCGGAGAACCTCGAGTTCGACCAGGACGGCATCCACCCGATCATCGTGCAACTTCGGGCTGCTGATCAGGTGGTTGCCCGCCACGGCACCGTCGTCGAGCGACGCTCGGCGACCGGCTCCACACCGCCCACCGTCGATCTGTCACTGTTCGCCGCGATCGACGACCCCGGGCCCAGCGGAACCGACGAGGAGTACGCCGACGCGGTCACCGAGTTCGCCGGCCTCGTCGCCGACGCCGATGCCCTCGCTGCAGGTATCACGATGGCCGTCCCGCCCTCGGTCGTCACGTCGGCGGCGGCATCCGGAGCCATCGATCCCGACGACCCCGAACTCCTCGCCGGTGACATCCTGCTCGCTGCGCCGGCGACACCGTTCGACGTCTCGACCGCCGTCGCCGTCGGGCGCGTCGATGCGTTCGTCCGCCAACTCAGGGCGGGCGAGGACGACGTGGCCGAGGCGATCGGCAAGGTCCCCGTCCGCGACGTCTGGCCCGCGACCGCAGAGTTGAGCGGGCCCGCCGCACAGGTCCTGCGCGATCTCGGGGTTCGGTACCTGGCAATGCCGGCCGAGGTCTACCGCAGCACGATCGTCGACGGCGCCGGCGTCGATCTTCCCGCTGTCGATCGCTTCGTCGACCTCCCGCTCCCCGACGGGGGACGCATGCCGGCGCTCATCGTCGACGAGGGGTTCGGCGCCGCGTTCACCTCGGAAGCGACCGACGACATCCTCGCCGAGTGGACCCCGGCGGAATGGGCGATCCAGACCATCGCGGAGCTCCGACTGGATCAGTACGACGCCCCTCCATCTCAGCGACAGGACCAGCGAAGCCACCTCATTGCCGTGCCGGGCCTCGGCGCATTCGACCCACGACTCGCTGTCGAACTCGAACGGATCGCTGCGACCACCGAGGCAATCCGTTTCAGCCCGGCCCCCGATCTGACGTCTGCGACGGCGACGGCCGACGTCGAACCGCAACCGCAGCTTCCCGACGTCGCCGGACCGTCACTCGACGCCCGGCTCGAACGGATCGGCGCAGTGGCGACCACTCTGCAGGCGGCGGCGGCGGTCCTCCCCGCGGACGACCCGCGACCGGCGACGTGGCTCCGGCGACTCGACAGCTTCGTGTCCACGGCGTTCGACGACGACATGGTCAACGCCGAGCTCGCCGAATTGGAGTCGGAAGCCGGGGAGCTGCTCGACGGCGTGATCGCGCCCGAGCCGTTCACGTTCACGCTCACCGGTCGGTCGGGTGACATCGACATCCGGATCGGCAATCGACTCGACGAACCGTTGAACGTCGTCGTCCGCCTCAGCTCACCCCGCCTCGAGTTTCCCGACGGCGATGTCGCCGTCACTCTGGCTCCGGACGACGTGACCGTGGTGAACGTCCCCGTGGTCGCCCGGTCGAACGGCACCTCGCCGGTGACGGTCGAAGTGCTCACTCCTCCACCGACTTCGGTTCCCCTGACCGAACCGGTCACGCTCACGTCGCGGGTGAACGCGCTGACCGGACTCGGGCAGGTGCTGACCGCTGCGCTGCTCCTCATGCTGCTCACCTGGTGGTTCTCGCACTGGCGGGCACGGCGTCGTGAGAGCGCGCCGGACGAACCGGAGTCGGTCGCCGCTGAGTAACCTGTGCGCACTGTGAGCAACGTACGCATCGTCACCGACAGCGCCTGTGACCTCCCGGCCGAGGTCGCCGACGAACTGGGCATCGAGATCGTCCCCTTGAGCATCCGTTTCGGTGACGAGGAGTTCATCGACCGTGAGGAGCTGAGCGTCGCGGAGTTCTGGACGCGATGCGTGAACATGTCGACCCTGCCCGAAACGGCGGCACCGGCGCCCGGACAGTTCGAGGCCGTGTACCGCAAGCTCGCGGCCGAGGGTGCCACCGGGATCGTCGTCATCTCGCTGTCCGGGCAACTCTCGGCGACGATTCAGAGCGCGGAGCTCGCCGCGCGCTCCGTCATCGATGACGCCGACACCGACCTCGACGTTCGTATCGTCGACTCGCGCACGGTGTCGATGGGGATCGGCACGATCGCCGTCGCGTGTGCACGTGCGGCCGCGGAGGGTGCTTCGATCGACGACGTCGAGGCCCTCGCGATCGATCTCTCCGACCGGACGCGCGTGTTCGCGGCACTCGACACCCTCGACAACTTGAAGAAGGGAGGGCGGATCGGCGGGGCCAAGGCCTTCCTCGCCACCGCGTTGTCGATCAAGCCGATCATCGACGTCACCGGCGGTGTCGTCGCCGAGGCCGGCAAACAGCGCACTCGGTCCAAGGCACTCGCCCACCTGGTGGAGCGGTTCAAGAGCTACGACGGCCGGGTCGAGAACCTGGCCGTCCTGCACGCCGACTGTTCCGACATCGACCTCTTCGTCGACATGCTGCAGCCGCACTACGACGGCGAGATCCTGGTCGGCGAGATCGGCCCGGTCATCGGCACCCACGGCGGCCGCGGCACGATCGGTGTCGCCTTCCACGAAACGAAGTAGCCCGCGGCGGCTCCACCCGGCCCGACCACGTTCCTCATCCGGCGCGAGCGCGGCTCCGGGCGGACCGAGGCACGCGAGGCGCTCGGACGGGCCCGCAGATCGGGTCGAGGGAAGTCGCCACGAACGTGCGCATTGCCCCGGCTCGAGACCCCGATCCCACTAGCGTTCCATGACGTCCATGGCATCCGCGACCCCCACGATCATCGCCGGCCGGTATGAGCTGCAGCGACGCCTTGCCCAAGGCGGCATGGCCGAGGTCTGGCTGGCGATCGACCGCACCCTCGACCGGAAGGTGGCGGTCAAGTGGCTGAAGCCGACGCTGGCAACCGACCCGGTGGTGGCCGAACGGTTCCGACGAGAAGCTGTCGCCGCCGCCAGCCTCAATCATCCCAACATCGTGGCGGTGCACGACGTGTTCGAGCAGGACGGCCGGCAGGCGGTCGTGATGCAGTTGGTCGACGGCAAGAGCCTCCGCCAGCTGCTGGACACCCAGAACCGACTCAGCCCCGAACTCACATGCCACATCGGAACAGCGGTCGCCATGGCCCTCGACAACGCCCACCAGGCGGGCTTCGTCCATCGTGACGTGAAGCCGGGCAACATCATGATCACGCCCGACGGGCGGGTCCTCCTCACCGACTTCGGGATCGCCAAGGGGTTGCACGGTGACGGCAGCGACGATCTCACCAGCGACAACATCATGATGGGGACGGCGAAGTACCTCTCCCCCGAGCAGGTTCGGGGTAAGCGGCTCGACGGGCGCGCCGATCTGTATTCGCTCGGGCTGGTCCTCTACGAGTGCCTCGCAGGACGCGTGCCGTTCCTCGGCGAGACCGATGCCGACACCGCTCTCGCACGCCTCCAACGCGATCCGACCGACCTGGCGCGCCTGCGCGCCACGCTGCCGACGCGCCTCGTCGACGTCGTGCACGCGCTCCTCGCTCGGCGTCCGGAGGACCGGCCCGCCGACGGCGCGGCGCTCATCGCCGAACTCAAGGCCGCTCAGCAGGACGGGCCTCCCCAGTTCGACGAAACCAACGAAGAGCGGTCACCGGTCTCGCCCTTCGCGGCGGGACGACTCGTCCGCGCACCTTCGGATGTTCGGGGCCGCGCCACGGACCGCAGCCGCGGAATCCGGCAGCCCACCCCGCCGCGGGGCAAGACGAGCCGAAGTGGCGATCGCCGTGCTGCGCCCGACAGGAAGCGGCGACCGTCGACCCCGGACACGTCACACGACCGCGTCGAGCCGACGGGTCTGCCGACCGGTCCCGTCGGCATACCGGGCGAGCCGCCGCACATCACGGGCCGGGTCCCGGTGCAGGCACCGGACACACCGTCCACCCGTGTGGCCGTCACGCGCGCTGGCGCGCCACCACCCGTCCACCGCGACGCCACTCCCCCAGCCGGCGAGCAACGTGGCGCCCCGGCCCGCGGAATGACCCAGAGGTGGGGGCCGTCGGCAACCGTCGTCGGCGGCCTGATCGCCGTGGCCACCGTGATCGGGCTCATCCTGTGGTGGACACTCGCGACCGGCGACGGGTCGACGCCGTCGACGACCGTGCGACCCGACGACACCGCCGTCGCGGCCGTCCCCGTCGATGCCGCCGGCGGCTCGGCGGCAGACGCCCCCGCCGTCGAACCGTCGCCCGAGGTGGTGGAAGCGACCGACGAGTCGGTGGCGGGCGGCGACACGGCTCGCATTTCGTCGGTCGCGGCATTCGACCCCGAAGGCGACCTCGAGGAGAACGATGCCCTCGCGCCGGCTGCCCTCGCCGACGGTGACCCGTCGACGACGTGGCGGACCTCGTGCTACTCCAACCAGTTCATGGGCGCCAAGCGCGGCGTCGGCCTGGTCGTGAGTTTCGACCGGCCGGTCGACCGGCGCCTGACCTTCGACGTCGTCACCGGCCCCTACCAGGTCCAGTTCTACGAGTGGGACGGCGACACGGCACCGACCACGGTCGACGACTGGGGCGAACCGTTCGACCGGTCGTTCGGCCCGGCGCCGACTGCGGTCACCATCGATCCGAGCGGGTTCGGGGCACGCCATGTCCTGCTCCTCCTGAACGAGATCGGTCCCGACGACGGTTGCAGCGTCGACAACCCGTTCCGCGGCTCGATCGGCGAGATCGCACTCGTCGACTGACGTTTCCCGGAGTACTTTCGTGTTTCGATCGCGAGAACGGCAACCGCGTCGGTCTGGTCGAAGGCGGCGGGATGGCCGCGCCGGGCGATCGCCGTTCGTTACGCTCGCCGCATCGCAGTCCAGACCGACGACAATGAGCTGATCGCAGCTGCGAGGGCCGGTGACCGATACGCGCTCGACCAGTTGCTGCGCCGCCACTACGACCGCATCCACGCCGTCACCCGCCGTATCGCGGGACCCACGCGGGACGCTGACGACGCGACGCAGGAGGCGCTGATCAAGATCGTGCGCAGCCTCCCGAAGTTCGACGGTCGATCGTCGTTCGGCACGTGGGCCTACAGGATCGCCACGAACGCGGCACTCGACGAACTACGGAAGCGCAAGCGCCGGCCCGCTCTGCACGCTGTCCGCGACGCCGACGACGACACCGACTTCGCACCCGTCGACGACATGTCGGAGCGACGCATCGCATCGGTCGCCGATCGCCTCGCGCTCGACGAGGCGCTCGCAACGCTCCCGGAGGACTACCGCAGCGCGGTGGTGCTTCGTGATGTCGGCGACCTGGACTACGCGGAGATCGCGGACGTCCTCGGAGTCCCGGTGGGAACCGTGAAGTCGCGGATCGCCCGCGGCCGGCGACTGCTCGCCGACGAGTTGCGACTCGAGGAACGGCCCGAGCTCGTGGCCGAGGTCACGTCGGAAACTTCGCGCACGATCGGGAACCGGACGGGTGACTTCGAGCGTCCAACGGATCTGACATGAGTTGGTACGACGATGAGTGATTTCGAACACCACGGGAACGACCCGGACGACACCACTCTGCTCGCGAGCGCCTACCTCGACGACGAAGCGACCCCCGACGAGCGAGCGCTCGTCGAGACCAGCCCGGAAGCGCTCGCCGTCGTGGCCGATTTCGGCAACGTCCGCACCGTGCTCGGCGCCACTGCTCCCGAAGCATCGCTCTCCGAGCGCGAGGGCCATCTCGCAACCGCCCTCGACGTCTGGGGGCGGATGTCCGCACTCGAACGCTCCGGCGAGGTGACACCGAGCGACGGACTCGATGCTGCGGCGGCCGCCGCGGTCATGACACCGCTCGACGGCACCCGCCGCGGCCGGCCGGACCGACCCACGCGGGCCGGCGCCGTGTCGATGCCGCAGTGGGTGCTCGGGGCCGCCGCTGCGCTCGTGATGATCGCAGGGATCGGAGCCGTCGTGCTCGGCGTCCTGCGCGAAGACGGCCCCGAGTCCTCGGAGGTCGCCGTCGAGGCGATCTCCGAGGACCCGGCCACCGAGGTCGACGCCCTCGAAGCCGCGGAGGCCGCCGAGGTCGCCGGTGAGAACGTCGGCGCCGACGCGATACCCGTCGAGACGAATCTCAGCGAAGTCGCGGCTGAACCGGGAGGGCTCTTCGAGGAGGAGACCGCCGCGGACGACGGTGCCGCGAGCAGTGACGCCGCTGCGGAGGACGCCCCGGGCTCGGAACAACCGGCACCGGCACCGGAGATTCCCGAGATCGAGATCGAGACCGCCGAAGATCTCGCCGTGTACGGCAGCCTGGCTGTCCGGGCATTCGAGGCAGGGCCGGAGGAATCGCGCGACGTCGAGTTCGAGCCGGTCCCCGGCACCTGCGATGCCGAACTCGGTTTGCAGGAGCGACTCGAGCCCGTGATCTATCAGGGCGTCGAGGTCGGCGTCGGCATCGATCTCAGGAGTTCGGTCGTCTACGCCTACGACCGCACGGATTGCACGGTCGTCGAGTCCGTCGCACTGCCGACCGACGCTCGCAACGTCGAGACCCAACCCTGATCCCGAGCGGTCACATGGTGGCCGACACCCGGTCCGCGGCTAACCTCGCGCGCCATGGCCGGAAACCCGCTGACCGATCCCGACTGGGCCGCGAACACGACCGACCAGGTGGTTCGCCTCGTCGACAGCGTCAAGTCCAAGACCACCAAGCCGGCCGTCATGGCCGCTCGGGGGCTCGTGTTCGGTCTGCTCGCTGCCTTCCTCGGGGTGTTCGCGTTGGTGCTGCTGCTGGTCGGACTGACCCGTGGCCTGCAGGCGGCGATCGAGCCGTTCACGAATCAGGCACGTGCGGTGTACATCAGCTACTTCGTGATCGGCGGCATTCTGTGCATCGTCGGTGCCGTCCTGTTCAAGAAGCGCAACGACGGCGCCGACACCGCCTGACCGTCCTCGGGCGGCCGGGAATGCCCGACCACCCGCCTGCGTTCACCCCAGTGCGACGACGGCAGGAGATCCTGCTCTCGGCGCCGGACGTTTCTCCGACCGATCTCCGACCTCCCGGGAGCCCGACATGACCGAATCCTCGACCGCCGACACCGTGCACGACGTGGTGATCATCGGGTCCGGCCCCGCCGGACTGACCGCAGCGATCTACACCGCTCGCGCCAACCTCGCCCCACTGATGATCGAGGGGGAGCCGTCGTCCACATCCGATCAGCCCGGCGGGCAACTCATGCTGACGACCGACGTCGAGAACTTTCCCGGCTTCCGTGACGGCATCACGGGCCCCGATCTGATGGGCGAGATGCGTGCGCAGGCGGAACGATTCGGCACGACGATCGTCACCGAGAAGGCGAGCTCGATCGACTTCAGCGAGCGCCCGTTCACCATCACGACCCGTGAGGCGACCTATCGCGCCAACGCGGTGATCGTGTCGACGGGCGCCCAATCGCTGATGCTCGGCCTCGACGCCGAGGAGCGCCTGATCGGCCACGGCCTGTCGACCTGCGCGACCTGTGACGGATTCTTCTTCCGCGGCCACGAGATCGCGGTCGTCGGAGGAGGCGACTCCGCCGTCGAGGAGGCGAACTTCCTCACCAAGTTCGCCGACAAGGTCACGTTGATCGTTCGGCGCGACGAGCTGCGCGCCTCGGCGATCATGCAGGATCGCGCCAAGGCCAACCCGAAGATCGAGTTCCTGTGGAACACCTCGGTCACCGACATCAACGGCACCGACAAGGTGGAGAGCGTGAACACCGTCGACAACGTGACCGGTGAGACCGGCGTCCTCGACGTGACCGGGTTGTTCATCGCGATCGGACACAAGCCGAACACCGACCTGTTCCGTGGCGTGCTCGACATGGACGAGGACACCGGCTATCTGATCACCCGACCCGATTCCACCTACACGAACGTCCCCGGTGTCTTCGCGTGCGGCGACGTCAAGGACTCGGTGTACCGCCAGGCGATCACCGCCGCCGGCAGCGGCTGCATGGCCGCCATCGACGCCGAACGATGGCTCGAGGACCAGCACGACTGACACCGACCTCGGGACCGCCTGTCGGGTCTCGATGGGGCGGGTACGCTCGCCTGCGGGAATGGCGGCCGGCGACCGACGGTTGTACGAGTCCGTCACCCCTCGAAAGGACCAGAACCATGGCAAACGGAATCACCGATCTCTCCACCGCGACCTTCGACGAAACCGTCAACGGGGCCGACAAGCCCGTCATCGTCGACTTCTGGGCCGAGTGGTGCGGGCCGTGCAAGAAGATCGCACCGATTCTCGGTGAGATCGCCGGCGAGCGCGCGGAGTTGTCCGTCACCAAGTTGAACGTCGACGACAACCCCGACATCGCGATGAAGTTCAGTGTCATGTCGATCCCGACGCTCCTCGTCTTCGACAAGGGTGAGGTCGTGGGGCGCATCACCGGCGCCAAGAGCAAAGGTGCCCTGCTCGAGGAGATCGACGGATTCCTGGCCACTTCCCGCTGACCCGCGGCCAGCGCGGCGAAGCGATCCGAGACCTCCAGCGTCGCCTCGGTGCCGCCGGCCACGAGCCCGACGGCGCCGACGCGGGTCTGTTCTGTGCTGCCACCGAGGCGGCGGTCGGTGCCTTCCAGTCCGAGCGCGGCCTCCACGTCAGTGGGAGCTGCGACGAACCGACATGGATGGCGCTCATCGAGGCCGGATGGGAGCTCGGTGACCGGCTCCTGATGCTGAGCGCGCCGATGTTGCGCGGTGACGACGTCGCCGACCTCCAACGCAGCCTCAACCACCTGGGCTTCGACTGTGGTCGTCCCGACGGGATCTTCGGCCCCGCTGCAGGCCGGGCTCTGCTCGACTTCCAGCGCAACTCCGGCCTCACCGCCGACGGGGTGTGTGGTGCGCAGACCGTGCGCACGCTGCGTCTCGTCAGCCGCCAGAGCGGTTCCGGACCGGGCATCGCGTCGATTCGCGAGGCCGAAGCCGTACGCTCACCGACAGCGGTCAACGGACTCCGGATCGTGGTCGGACAGTTCGGTGGGCTCAGTTCGATCGCCCGGTCGCTGTCACGCGCGCTGCGTGAGCAGGGCGCCACGGTCATGTCGACCGACGAGTACGAGGCCTCCGCCCAGGCCGCCGCCGCGAACCGTTTCGGAGCCGACGCCTACATCGGCTTCGACGCCCGGACCGACCGGTGTTCGATCGTTTCCTACTTCGCCGTCCCGTCCTTCGAGTCGATCGGCGGCCGCTCGCTCGCGGTGCGCATCGTGGACGAACTCGACGGTGTGCTCGCCGAACGGCCCGTCCTCAACGGAATGCGGTTGCCCGTGCTCCGCGAAACCCGGATGCCGGCGGTCCTGTGCTCCGTCGGTCCGGTCCGCGCCGTGGTGGATCGCACGAACGTGTTGAGCGACGCGGTGACGCGGGCGGTTGCCGCCTGGAGTGAAGCCCCGCTCCTCGGCCCCGACCGGCCCGGGGACTGACCGTTCGCCCTGGTCAGGGGTGGTTTGAGGGTTTATCCACAGGTCTGTCCCCAGTCTGTGTGTTTCCTTCAACGTCATCTTGACGACATGCTCACGTCACGTGACATCGCGTCGGCGTTGTCCGACGAAGCGCGCGTGAATCTGAGGGTTAACGCTTGTTTACCTACAGCTCACGCGCGAGGTGAGACGCGGGTCCGACCGACGCTCACGCGCGAGGTGAGACTCGCGTCATGACGTCATCTGACGGTAGATCCGTTCGAGGTCCTCGAGATCGGCGAAATCGATGGTGACCTTGCCGCGTTTCGAGCCGAGCTGAACGCTCACGCGCGTGTCGAGGTGTTCGGCGAGCAACTCCTCGAGTTCGAGCAGACCGGGCGGCCGCAGTTTGGTCGCCGGCGTCAACCCGGCGCCGTCGATCGTCGAGCCGGGTCGATCAGGCTCGATCGCCGGCTCCGTCTCCGCCTCGACGACGCCATCGCCACGCACGGCCTGCTCGACCATGCGGACCGACCAACCTTCGGCAACCGCGGCCGCAGCCAGAACTTCCTGACGGGTGCGGTCGGGCGTTCCGAGAAGGGCCCGCGCATGGCCGGCGCTGAGCTGACCATCGGCCAACAGGGCCTGCACGGCGGGCGGCAATCCGAGCAGCCGGATCGAGTTCGTGATGGCCGACCGACTCTTGCCCACCCGCCCTGCGAGGTCATCGTGTGTCAGCCCGAAGTCCTCGAGCAACTGCTGGAACGCCATCGCCTCCTCGAGCGCCGTGAGATCCTGGCGATGAAGGTTCTCGACCAGCGCCTGTTCCACCGAGGTGAGGTCACTGGTGGTGCGAACGATCGCCGGCACCGTGGCGAGACCGGCCCGCTGCGTCGCGCGCCAGCGTCGCTCACCAGCGATCAGTTCGTACTGCTCGTCGTCGAGCGGTCGGACCAGGATGGGTTGTAGAACTCCCATCTCGGCGATCGATGCCGCCAACTCGACCAGGCTCTCCTCGTCGAAGTGCTGACGAGGCTGGTTCGGGTTCGGGGTCACCGAAGCGGTGGGGATCTCCACCAAGACGCCCGTCTCACCGCTGGGCCCACCTTCCATCGGGATCAGCGAGCTCAGCCCCTTGCCCAGTCCACTACGCCGCGCCATCATGTACCTCCTTGGCTGCGTCGCGATATGCCAGCGCACCTCGCGACGTCGGATCGAATGTCGTGATCGGCTGCCCGAACGACGGTGCCTCGGACAACCGGACGGTCCGCGGGATCACCGATCGCAGCACCTTGTCACCGAAGTGGTCGCGAACCTCCGTCACGACCTGTTCGGACAGCTTCGTCCTGGCGTCGTACATGACACACAGAATGGTGCTGAGGTCGAGGCCCGGATTGAGATTGCGTTTGACGAGATCGACATTGCGCAACAGTTGTCCGAGTCCCTCGAGGGCGTAGTACTCACACTGGATCGGCACCAACACCTCCCGTGCGGCGGAGAGTCCGTTCACCGTGAGGAGACCGAGCGACGGGGGACAATCGATCAACACGTAGTCGTAGTCCTCGATGACGGCCTCGATCGCTCGCTTGAGCCGCTGCTCGCGACTGAACGCCGGAACCAGTTCGATCTCCGCACCGGCGAGGTCCAACGAGGCGGGAGCGACGAAGAGGTTCTTGACGTCGGTCGGTTCGACGACGTTCTCGAGTGGTTCGTCGTGCAGCATCACGTGATACATCGACCGTTCGAGGCCACGGTTCTCGATACCGAGGCCCGTCGACGCATTCCCCTGCGGATCCAGATCGATCAACAGCGTGCGGAGACCCATGTCGGCGAGTGCGGCACCCATGTTGACGGTGGTCGTCGTCTTGCCGACACCGCCCTTCTGGTTGGCGATGGCGATGATTCGAGGAAGCGGGTGTCCCGACACCGAGTCGGGTGGGGACTCGGTCTCGGGACCCGGGATGGCACCAGGTGGTGCGGTGTCGTCAGGGGACACGGCGACTCCATTCACAGACGCTGGGATCAGCGACCCGTACTGTGCCCGATCCGAGACCGCGTTACAAGGACCCCCGCCATGTTTCACGTGAAACCTTCGGCGAGATCTCCCGGTCGGCCACCGACGCCATTGTTTCACGTGAAACCATCACGGTCGAAGACCGCGACACGGCCGTCGGCCTGATGTCTCCGACGAAGCCCCAGCTCAGCGACCAATTCTCCGTCCCAACGGTCCCCCGTGGGTGGTTCGCTGATCACGATCCGGCCACCCGCACGAACGAGACGCGACGCGAACTCCAGCGTGGTCTCAGGAGGGCCGAAGCCTCGCGCCACGGCGGCGTCGAACACTCCTCCCGACGCTGCGACGACGGATTCGACATCGCGCGAGACGACCTCGACGCGATCCGTCCACCTCATCCGCATCACCATGCGGCTGAGGAAATCGGTCCGCTTGCTCCGACGATCGATCAGGGTGACCGAAAGGTCGGGACGATCATGGGCGATGACGAGGCCCGGGACACCCCCTCCGGCCCCCAGATCGACCACCGCCCCGGTCACGCCCTCGAGCGCGTCCACGAACGAGCGGGCGTGGGCGATCACCTCGTCGATCGGACGGTCGCCGAGGAAGCCGAGCCGGTGACTCTCTCGGAGAACATCGGAGATCGATGACGGCATGAAGGAAGTGTGTCACGCGGACGCTCACGCGTGCTGGACCCCCGGACGCGACGAAGCCCGACCACCCGAGTGGTCGGGCTTCGCACATCCTCCGGTGGGGCGGTGCTGTCGTGGTCAGTCGGGGACGACCACGATGCGTCGATTCGGATCATCACCTTCCGAACGGCTCGACACGCCCTCCTCTTCGTTGAGGGCGTCGTGGATGACCTTGCGGTCCGAGGACGACATCGGCTCGAGCGCCCGCGCCGAACCGGATTCACGAACCGACGCCGCAACATCCGCGGCGAAACGGGTGAGTGCCTCGTTGCGACGCGCCCGGTATCCCGCCACGTCGATGCGCAGTCGTGTGTCGTGGTCGCCGAGTCGGCGCTGTGCGGAGACACGGGCGAGATCCTGGATCGCGTTGAGTGTTCGGCCACCGGGACCGACCAGCAGCCCGAGACCCTCGCCGCTGACGTGAACGTCGAGTTCGGTTCCGTCGACGTGCAGTTCGCTCGTCGCGGTGGCACCGAACGCAGCGGTCAGACCGTCCATGAACGCAACTGCGGCGTCACCGACCTCCTGGGGGGTGACGGGGGAGGGCTCTCGCTCGTCGTTGCTCATGGTCTTCTCCTGGCTCTTGTTGCTTGATCGATCCTGGCGCCGTGTCGAGGTGTCACGGCCGTTGCTGCGCTCGGTCGTCGGCGCGTCCTGCACCTCGAACGGCTCGCTGTCCTCGACCGGCGCGACATCGGTGGCCGCTGCAGCTCGAGTGTTCGACCCTGAGCCGTTGCGTCCCTTCGACGCGGCACGATCCTTGTCCTTCGAGCTGCGCCGGCGACGTTCCTGCTTCGGGCGGACCTGGGCGGGCTGGACCCGTGCCCGCACTCGCGCCTCTCCTCGCGTACGACCGAACAGGCCGGGTCGCGGCTCCTCGAGTACTTCGAACTCTGCTTCGTCTGCGGCGACGCCCAGTCGATCCAGCGCTGCGTCCTTGGCCGCCTCGACCGTCTTTGCCGTGGTTTCCACCCACTCCATACCGTGTTCCTCTTTCTCTCGAGACGTGGTCTCGTTCGTGGTCCGCGCGGACGTGGTGTCAGCGCTTCTTCTTCCCCGACTTGCCGTCCTGTGCCTTACCCGACGGCGGTCGACCCGACGATTTGCCGGGCTTCGGTGGGCGACCCTTCGCCGCCTGGGCCTGCTTGCGACTCGGCGTCGGTCGGCCCTTGCCGGCCGCCGGCTCACCGTTGACCGACTTCGGTGCGCTGTTCGGACGGGCCTTCGGTGGAGTCACCCGCTTGCTCTGCCCGGTCGGGCGCGCCGGGGACTTCTTGGCCCCGTCCGACGTCGCACCGGATCCCTTCGGATCACCCTTGCCCGCCTGCAGATCGCGCTTGGCCTGACCGAACAGGCCCTGCGGCTCACCGTTCTTCTTCGACTCCTCCCGAGCCTTCTCGCCCGCCCGCTGCGCCTGCCGGCCGAGCGACTCGTCGTGGCCGTAGAACTTCTTCGTGATGTAGTACTGCTGCAGGATCCGGAGGAGTGTCTGGAAGATGTAGTAGATGACCAGCGCCGTCAGGAAGAAGACCTGAAAGACGGCGAACACGACCGGCAGGTACTGCATCAGCTTCTGCTGGGTCGGTGACATCGTCGGGCTGATCGAGGCACGCGCCGCCACCATCCGCTGCTGCGCGAAGTACAGGAGGCCGAGACCGACCACCAGCAAGGCGTAGACGATGCCGGTCACGGGGTCGTCTTGAATCGCTTCGAACGGTGACTTGCTGAGATCGAGGCCGAGCTCCATCATGCTGAACTTGCCGTACAACGACTGGAACAGCGCGGAGTCGAATGCCAGGTAACGCGGGATGAATCCGCCGATCTCGTCGGTCCGACCGACGGCCGCGAACGTCGCGTCGGCGATCGGCTGGGCGCTCCCGCGCGGGGCGTAGGTCAAGCCCCGCAGCACGCGGAACATGACGATGAACACCGGCATCTGGGCGACGATCGGCAGGCAGGACGACATCGGGTTGACCTTGTGCTCCTGGTAGAGCTTCATCATCTCTTCGTTGAGCTTCTGCTTGTCGTTGCGGTGCTCGTTCTGGAGTCGACGCATCTCCGGGGAGATCTTCTGCATTTCGAGCATGCCCTTGGTGCTCTTGAGCGTCAGTGGGGTCGTGATCGCCATGATGATCAGCGACATCATGGCGATCGCAACGATGTAGCTGGTCGTCAGCTCGTAGAACCACGAGAGAATCGCGGCGGGAATCTCGAACATGTCAGCAGTCCTCGCAGGTCGTTGGAGCGCACGTCACGTGTGCAGCCGTGGAGCGTTGCCGATCGCCGACACACCGCTCCGGTGAAGGTTCGGGAACGGGGTCGAAACCGGTCGGTCCGAAAGGTCGACACCGCACGAGGCGTCGAACGGTCAGGAACAGCCCACGACGGGTGCCGTGGACGTCGAATGCCTCGAACGCGTACGCCGAGCACGACGGGAAGAATCGGCACGGGGACGGTCGACCCTCGACGAGGCGTTGATACCAGGTGATCGCCCCGAGGGCCCACGCCCGAGACCGGCTCGGTGACCCTCCGTCCATCATGGTTGACCGAGCTTGGCGGGGAGTTTCCCCAGCGTAACACGTATCTGATCGAACGTCAGTTCGCTCGCCTTCGGCTGACAGCCGATCAGATACAGCCCACCCGCGAGATCCAGCTCCGCCAACACGGCGCGCAAACGGCGCCGGAGGCGATTGCGGGTGACCGCGTTGCCCACGGCTCGGTTGATCGCGAACGCCACGTGAGCGGTGTTCGACGAGGGGTCCGGGAGATGTGAACACCAGAAAGGTTCGATTCGCACCCTCCGACCGTCACGGCGCAGCCGCTGGAAGTCGGACCTGGCGTGAATCCGACCGATCAAGCCGACAGACGGGCCCGGCCCTTGTCGCGGCGCGACTTCAACACGGCGCGGCCGGCGCGGGTGCTCATCCGGGCGCGAAAGCCGTGCTTCTTGGCTCGGCGGCGGGCGTTGGGCTGATAGGTACGCTTCACGTGATACTCCGTGATCTTCAGGACACCGGAACGAATCGGACGCTGCTCGAGATCGTGGTGCAGCAGTCACCGACCGGGCCGACAGCCCGCTCCCGATGTGATCGGTCAGGATACGGTCGCGCGAGACGCGCTCCCAACCTGGGTGTCGTCCGACCTCGCACGGGTCGTCCCGAACTCCCGTCGCCCGGGCATGCGAATGACGTCGATGTCGTTTGTCCCCAACCCGCGTCGGGCTGAATCATCCCAGCGTACGACGTATATTTCTGGGAGTTTTCGTCCCCGTCCCAACCTGCTAGCGTTCGCTCTCCGTTCCACACGCCCTGCCTGTCCACACTCTGTGGACAAGTGTGTGGAACACTGCCGATCTCCCTGTGAACTCCTGATGCCCCTGACCGACGCCGATGACATGTGGACTCAGGTGACCTTGTCACTTCGGTCACAGCTGGCCGAGAGCGTGTGGTTCTCCACCTTCCAGGAGGTGACCCCGGTCAGCGTCGACGACACGACCTTCCGACTCCTCGCGCCGAGCGCGTACGTCCGCGACCGGATCACCACCCGCTACATGCCGATGATCGTCGACGCCCTCGACGAATCGGGAATCGGAGGGCGCGTCATCACCATCGACGTCGATCAGTCGGCGGAGCGTGATGCAGACGAGTCGCTGGCGACGGGGATCACGGCGACCGAACCCGCGGTCGACGACGTCCTGCCGGTGCACCCGCGCCCTGACGACTCGAGCGAACGCGACGACGTGCTCGAAGCCGCCGGACTCAGCACCGACTACACCTTCGACACCTTCGTCAAGGGGGCCTCGAACCAATTCGCCCTCGCCGCCTCCCTGCGCGTCGCCGAGACACCGGCACGGAGTTACAACCCGCTGTTCATCTACGGCTCAGCCGGGCTCGGCAAGACCCACCTGCTCTATGCGATCGGTCACTACGTCCACTCGCACTACCGGCATCACAAGATCCGCTACGTCTCGACCGAGACGTTCATGAACGAGTACGTGGAGTCGATCCGTCAGAACACGACGAACTTCCTGCGTCAGCGTTACCGCGACATCGACGTGCTGTTGATCGACGACATCCAGTTCATCGCCAACAAGGAGGGCCTCCAGGAGGAGTTCTTCCACACGTTCAACGCCCTCCACGGGGCCAACAAGCAGATCGTCATCAGCTCGGACCGCATGCCCGACGCGATCCCCACCCTGGAGGAACGGCTCCGCAGCCGGTTCAAGTGGGGGTTGATCACCGACATTCAGCCACCCGACGTCGAGACACGTCTGGCGATCCTGCGGAACAAGGCCGAACGCGAGGACGTCGAGGTCCCGGGCGATGCCCTCGAATTCGTCGCGGAGAACATCTCGACCAACATCCGCGAGCTCGAAGGAGCACTCGTGCGGGTCATGGCCTTCGCGAGTTTGAGCCGCCAGCCGATCACGATCGATCTCGTCCAGCAGCAGCTCGCCGACCTGCTCACGGTCTCGCGGCCGAAGGTCCGCACCCCCGACGAGCTCCTCGAGGAGATCGCCGGCATCCTGAAATTCGATGTCGAAGCGCTCAAGGGAAAGAGCCGGCAACGCCCGCTCGTCACCGCGCGCCAGGAGGCCATGTACGTCTTCCGTGAGCTCACCGATCTGAGCTATCCCGCGATCGCACGCCTCTTCGGCGGACGCGATCACACCACGGTGATCCACGCGAACGAGAAGATCCAGCGCCTGATGAAGGAACGCAAGCAGGTCTACGACCAGGTCACCGATCTCCTCCAGCAGTTGAAGTCGTGAACGCAGTGGCGAACGATCGCACGACGTACCGCTGCAGCTCGATGAACCGCCCGTTGCCCCACCGTCCCGTCGAACACCCGCGCGGTGGACGCGCCGCGGTACTTCGTCGTCCACCCTGGGGACACTCGCCGGGTCGTCCACCGAATCACATCCGTGGCACTCGCGAGATGTGGACGACCAGCCATCCCATGTGGACGACGTCGGCCCCCGTACGCTGCGCAGACGTGGATTGTCCCCAATCCACAGGCCCTACTACTCATACTGTCCTTGATACATCCCCTCATGAGGAGAAGTCCCGACTGTGAAGTTTCGTTGCGAACGTGACGTCCTCGCCGATGCCCTGAACTCTGCGGGGCGCGCGGCAACCAACCGAACCGGAACGCTGCCGGTGCTCTCGGGCGTCCGGATGGACGTCTCGGGGGACACGCTCACCGTCACGGGCACCGACCTCGAGATGACGATCACGCTCACCGTCGAGGTCGGCGGTGAGCGTGACGGCGCGGCGGTGGTGCCCGCGCGTCTCATCGGTGACATCGTCAAGGCGTTGCCGGCCGGTGCGGTCGAGATCGATCTCGACGGCACCGACGGTGGCGAGATGTCGATCAGCGCGGGTCGATCGCAGTTCTCGGTCCGCCCCCTGGCACTGGACGACTATCCGGCGCAGAGCGAGCCGACGGGAGAAGCCGTCACGCTGTCGGCGGAGACGATGTCCGACGCGCTGCGGCAGGTCGTGCGGGCCGCATCGACCGACGACGCCCGTGCCGTACTCACCGGGGTGCTTCTCGCGTCCGAGGACGACGGTGTCCGCATGGTCGCCACCGACTCGTACCGGCTGGCGGTGCGCGACCTCCCCGACTCGTCGGTGCTCGGGTCGGGCCAGAAGGTGCTGATCCCGAGCCGAGCATTGAGTGAACTCCAGCGGTTGATGGGTGACATCGAGGAGCTGACGGTTCGTTTCGGTGACCGGGAGGCCACGTTCCAGGCGGGCTCGACCCGTCTCAGCACCCGGCTGATCGAGGGCGAGTTCCCGAACTATCGAAATCTGTTGCCGACGAGCTACCCGAATCTGCTCACCGTGTCGAAGGCGTCGATGATCGAGGCGATCCGGCGCGTCAAGATCCTGGCGCAGGATTCGACGCCGGTCCGGCTGACGCTCGGCGGTGACACCGTGCAACTCACGGCGATCACCCAGGACGTGGGCAACGCCGCCGAGGAGATCGACGCCAGCTACGACGGGGCGGAGATGACCGTGGCGTTCAACCCCGACTACCTCGCTGCGGGTATCGATGCGATCGATGCCGACGACGTCACGCTCGCCACGATGGACCCGATGAAGCCCGCGGTGTTGCGCGGCGCCGGGCAGGACGACTACCTGTACCTGCTGATGCCCGTCCGAGTGCCGTAACGGCCGCGTCGCTGGATACCCGCTGCGCCCACCTCGCGCGTGCGGTGCACTCGCGTTCTCGTCCTGCGTTGTCGGACATCGTTCTGGTTCCTCTGTTGCTTCCTCCTGCGTCCGTAGTGTTGCTGTCTTGATCGTTTCGCATCTCGAGTTGGTGGACTTCCGGAACTATGTGTCCGCGCAGTTCGATCTGACGGCGGGGACGACGGCGATCATCGGCGACAATGGGCAGGGCAAGACCAACCTCGCCGAGGCGCTCGCGTATCTCGCGACGTTGACCAGCTTTCGTGGCGCCCCGGGTGACGCACTGATCCGGGTCGGTGCCGAGCAGGCCGTCATCCGGGCCACGGTTCACCACGATGACGGTCGGGACTCCTTGATCGAAGCGGAGTTGCACACTGTCGGGCGCAACCGGGTGCAGGTGAACAAACAGAGGTTGCAGCGGGCGCGTGATCTGTTGGGGACGGTCCGGGTGACCGTCTTCTCGCCCGATGACCTGATCGTGGTGAAGGGTGGTCCCGGCGATCGCCGACGGTTCATGGACGACACACTGGTTGCGCTGGCGACGAAGTACGACGCGATCCGTCTCGAGATCGATCGCATCGTCAAGCAGCGCAACACGTTGCTCAAACAGGCGCAGAAGCTGGGCGGCCGCGCCGAGCTTCCTGCCGAGTTCGCGGTCAGCCTCGACGTCTGGGACGCGAAGTTCACCGAGATCGCCGACCAGTTCGGATACGCACGCGCGACGCTCGTCGCGCGGATCACACCGATGGTGCAGGAGGCGTACGAGCAACTCGCGGGAGTGTCGACACCGATCGAGTTGCGCTACGAACCGGAGTGGCGTCGGGTCGGGATGCTCGTGGCTCTGCGGGAAGCGAGGGCTGACGATGTGCGCCGTGGCGTGTCGACCGTCGGTCCGCATCGCGACGAACTCGAGCTGCGGATCAACGGTCTCGCGAGTCGCACGCACGCCTCCCAGGGAGAGCAGCGGACGCTCGCTCTCGCGCTCCGGCTCGCCGGACATCGTCTCGTCACCGAGCGAACCGGGAGTGCACCGGTACTGGTTCTCGACGACGTGCTCTCGGAGCTCGACGACGGACGCGCTCGAGCGTTGCTCGGACACCTTCCCGATGGTCAGGTGGTCATCACGACGGCCAGCGAGCTCCCACCGGATGCACGGGCCGATCGAATTCTCCGGATCGAGCACGGCGCGGTTGCGGCCCACTCCTGATCGCGGCCGATCTCCGGCGGCGCCGGCGACCGAATCGGAGCGCGTGGAGTGGGTACGATGGAGGGTGTGTCCGACCCTGTTCCGATCTCCCGGTCGCTCGACTCGATGATGAAGTCGCTGCGTGGGACGGATCGAATCCAGGTGGGTGGGGTGTTCGGGAAATGGGATGATGCAGTCGGTGCACAGATCGCCGCGCACGTCAGGCCGATCAAGCTCGATCAGGGGACCCTGCTCGTGGAAGCCGACACGTCCACCTGGGCGACGCAGGTCAAGTTCCTCACCGACACGATCATCAGCCGACTCCGTGAGGAAGCGCGCGTCGAGATCACCGGGGTCGACGTGCGCGTTGCCTCGAAGCGTCGTCGTTGACCGTCGCTCCCTCCGCCACGCACATCGCCGCGGCACGGTGTTCCGATTCACTACGTTGTCGTGTGTGATCCGGGAACGTCCGGGTCCGAACCTCGATCAGGAGACGACATGACGAACACTGGTGGCACGCCTGCCGGCTGGTACTACGCCCCCGGCGATCCCGAAGGCACCCAACGATATTGGGACGGTGCCCAGTGGATCGGTGAGCCGCAGATGGTCCCGCAGCAGCCCGCCCCTGCAGCCACTCCCGAGGCGCCCCCGGCGGCTCCGGACTACGACCAGAGCGGGCAGTATCAGCCCCCCCAGCAGCAGACCCCGGGTGCGTACCAGCCCCCGGCCGGGGACCCGGTCGGGGCGGGTGGACCCCCTGCCTTCGGTGCGCCCGTGGCCCCGCCGGCCGGCTATCAGCAGCCTCCTCCCGCATACGCTGCGGCCCCGCAGGGCTACCAGCCCGCCGGCATCGGCGCGGGGACCCCTGCCGAGTGGGGAACGCGGTTCGTCGCATGGTTGATCGATTACGGCATCGTGTTCGGCATCTACGTGGTGGGGTTCATCGCCGCCCTCGTCGGCGGTGCGATCACGGACGCGCTCGGTGTCCTGATGCTGCTCGTCGCGTATCTCGCGGCAATCGGGTTCTCGATCTGGAATCTGTGCATCAAGCAGGGATCGACCGGTCAGACGATCGGCAAGGAGAAGCAGAACATCAAGCTCGTCAAGGACGACACCGGCCTCCCCGTGGGTGGGGGCATGGCATTCGTGCGCTACCTGGTCGCCGGCCTCCTCTCCGGGGTCACGTGTGGCATCTACGGCCTGCTCGACTACCTGTGGCCACTGTGGGATCAGGACAAGAAGCGCCTGACCGACAAGATCCTGAACATGAGCGTCGTTCTCGCCTGACATCGGTCGGCGATTCCTCGCGAACCCCGATTCGGTCTGATCCGATGCGGGGTTCGCCGCGCCCGTCGACGGGTCGAGGTGTCCCCGTCAGCGGGGTGCTCCGCTGGTAGGCTGGAGGCCGATGACGACCGGGTTCTGGCGCCGGCTCGACCAGTATCCGCCACAGCTCCCGACCTCGTCGATCGTGCCCCTCACGGCACCTCTTCGAACCACCCCCGTCGCCTCCGCGGAGGCGCTGACGCAAGAAGGTACGAGTGTCCACAGACACCACAGCGGCAACGGTGAGCGACGACGACGTCACCCAGCCGATCTCCCGCACTCCCGACGACGCCGACCATCCGACCGACGCCCCGCCCGCGCCCAAACCCCGACGCAAGCCTCAGGGTGACGCGGCGAAGACCACGGCCAGCTACGACGCCGCGGCGATCACCGTCCTGGAGGGCCTCGACCCGGTCCGCAAACGCCCCGGCATGTACATCGGCTCGACCGGACTCGCCGGCCTCCACCACCTGATCTGGGAAGTGGTCGACAACTCGGTCGACGAGGCGATGGCCGGACACTGTGATCGGATCACCGTGACGCTCACCGCCGACGGAGCGTGCAGCGTCGCCGACAACGGTCGCGGCATTCCGATCGACCCGTTCACATCGGGTGAGCACAAGGGCAAGTCCGCTGCCGAAGTCGTGCTGACGGTCCTGCACGCCGGCGGCAAGTTCGGTGGGGACGGCTACAAGGTGTCGGGCGGCCTGCACGGCGTCGGTGTCTCGGTGGTCAACGCGTTGTCGACCAAGCTCGTCATCCAGGTCGACCGCGGCGGCAACCGCTACGAGCAGACCTACGCGGACGGCGGTGCACCACAGAACAAGATGACCGTCGTCGGTGAGACACCCAAGCGGGGGCGCACGACCGGAACCACGATCACCTTCTGGCCCGATCCGACGATCTTCCAGGCCGAAGGAGTCGAGTTCGTCGCTCGGACAGTGCTCGAACGCCTCCAGACGATGGCGTTCCTGAACAAGGGTCTGATCATCGAGTTCAAGGATGAGCGCCCCGAGCGGCAGCAGGAGATCACGTACCAGTACAAGGGCGGCCTCGTCGACTTCGTCAAGCACCTCAACGCAACGAAGGATCCGCTGTTCAGCAAGGTCTGCCAGTTCGAGGACGAGGACGACGACGGTCAGATGCTCGACGTCGCGATGCAGTGGAACACCGGCTACCACGAGGGGATCCACGGCTACGCGAACGGAATCTCGACCATCGAGGGTGGGATGCACATCGAGGGGTTCCGATCAGCGTTGACCAACACGATCAACAAGTACGCGCGCGAGAAGAACCTGCTCAGGGAGAAGGAGCCGAATCTCACCGGCGACGACGTGCGTGAAGGTCTCACCGCGATCGTGTCGGTCAAGCTGCGCGAGCCGCAGTTCGAGGGCCAGACCAAGGCGAAGCTCGGCAACGTCCCGATGCGGTCCTTCGTCCAGAAGGCCGCCAACGAGCGCCTCGCCGAATGGCTCCAGGAGAACCCGACCGAGGCGAACAAGCTGGTCAAGAAGGGTGTGGCAGCAGCTCAGGCTCGTGCCGCGGCGAAGAACGCCCGGAACGCGATCCGCCGCAAGACGGCGCTGTCGGGGGCGGGCATGCCCGACAAGCTGAAGGACTGTCAGTCGAAGAACGCCGACGAGTCCGAGTTGTTCATCGTCGAGGGTGACTCGGCGGGTGGCACCGCCGTCGATGCCCGGCACCCGTACAGCCAGGCGATCCTGCCGATCCGCGGCAAGATCCTGAACGTCGAACGGGCGCGCATCGACAAGATGCTGAAGAACAACGAGATCCAGGCGCTGATCACCGCGATCGGTGCAGGCGTCGGCGACGAGTTCGACGTCGAGAAGTGTCGCTATCACAAGGTGATCTGCCTTGCCGACGCCGACGTCGACGGCAGCCACATCCGCACCCTGCTCCTGACCTTCTTCTTCCGCCAGATGCGTGAGATGGTCGAAGCCGGCTTCTGCTACATCGCCCAGCCGCCGCTCTACTCGACGGAGATCGGCAAGGAGAAGATCTACCTCAAGGACGACGTCGCGAAGGCGAAGTTCCTCGAGGAGCGTCCGAACCACAAGAAGAACTTCGCCCGCCTGAAGGGCCTCGGCGAGATGGACTGGGAAGAGCTTCGCCAGACCACGATGGACCCGGCGACGCGCACGCTCCTGCAGATCAACGTCGACGAGGCCGCCCGCGCCGACGAGATCATGTCGACGCTCATGGGCGACGACGTCGCGACGCGTCGCGAGTTCATCACCACCAATGCCCGCGACGTCCAGAACCTCGACTTCTGATCCTCCGGAGAGAACGAACGCATGACTGACACCACGAACACCGGCGACGACGGCACCCCGTCCGATCCGATCCAGCCGATCCCGCTCTCCGACGAGATGGAGAACAGCTTCCTCGAGTACGCGATGTCGGTGATCATGTCGCGGGCGCTCCCCGACGTGCGCGACGGCCTCAAGCCGGTGCACCGCCGGATCATCTGGGACATGGAGGAGCAGGGCTTCCGCCCCGACCGCGCCCACGTCAAGTGCGCCCGCGTCTCGGGCGACACGATGGCCCGGTTCCACCCGCACGGCGACTCCGCGATCTACGCGGCGTTGGTGCGCATGGCGCAGCCCTTCTCGTTGCGCCATCCGCTGATCGACTTCCACGGCAACTACGGCTCGCCCGACTTCGGGCCCGCCGCGTCGCGTTACACCGAGTGCCGACTCGACCCGCTGGCGATGCAACTGCTCGCCGACATCGACGAGGACACCGTCGACATGATCCCGAACTACGACGGGACCACCGAGGAGCCGCTCGTCCTGCCGTCACGGTTCCCGAACCTGTTGGTCAACGGCAGCCAGGGCATCGCCGTCGGCATGGCGACCAACATCCCGCCGCACAATCTCGGCGAGGTCATCGACGCGGTGGTCCACCTCATCGAGCACCCCGAGGCGACCGTCGAGGACCTGATGAAGCACGTCACGGGACCGGACTTCCCGACCGGGGCCTACATCCTCGGGCGCTCGGGCATCATCGACGCGTACCAGACCGGTCGCGGTTCGGTGAAGATGCGCGCCAAGGCGAGCATCGAGGAGGCGAAGAACGGTCGCTACGAGATCATCGTGTCCGAGCTGCCGTACCAGACCAGCTGCTCGTCGATCGCCGCGCGCATCGACGAACTGGTCACCGCCGGCGAACTCGAAGGGATCTCCGACGTCAACGACGATTCGTCGGGCGGCGAGACCAGCTTGATCATCTCGCTCAAACGCGACGGCAACGCGAACGTCATCTTGAACAAGCTGTTCAAGCTCACCCAGCTGCAGTCGACGTTCTCGATCAACATGGTCGCGCTCGTCGACGGGGTGCCGCGCCAGATCAACCTGCTCGACGCGCTCGTCGCGTACCTCCGCCACCAGCGCGAGGTCATCACCCGTCGTACCGAGTACCGCCTCGCGAAGTTCGAGCGTCGGGCGCACATCCTCGAAGGCCGAATCAAGGCTCTCGACGTCATCGACCAGATCATCGCGCTCATCCGGGCCAGCGACGACGTGGCCACCGCCCGGGACGGTCTGATGGCCGAACCGTTCGAGTTCAGCGAGGTCCAGGCCAACGACATCCTCGACATGCAGCTGCGCCAGCTGACCCGTCTGTCGCGTATCGACCTGGAGACCGAACTCGAGGACACGCGGGCCAGCATCGAGGACCTCCGGGACATCCTCGCGCGGCCCGAACGCCTCGACGGCGTGATCAAGGAGGAGATCCTCGCGATCAGGGAGGAGTTCGCCACGCCACGCAAGTGCGAGATCACCTACGACGACGGTGAGATGTCGATCGAGGACCTCGTCGACGACAAGGAACTCGTCATCGTCATGACGCAGGCCCAGTACGTCAAAGCGGTCCCGGCCGGCTCGTTCAAGACGCAGGGCCGCGGTGGCCGCGGCGTGTCGGGCGGCAAGCTCAAGGTCGACGACATCGTGCAACACGTGTTGTTCACGACAGCGCACGCGCACCTGCTGTTCTTCTCCAACCGGGGCAAGGTGTATCGCCTGCGCGCGCTCGACGTCCCGGAGCGCGAACGCACGGCGAAGGGCATGCCGATGGTCAACCTCTTGCCGTTGCAGCCCGACGAGACGATCCAGGCGATCATCGACACTCGCGAGTTCGCGGGCGACCGCTACCTGTTCTTCGCCACGAAGCAGGGAACGGTCAAGAAGACGACCTTCACCGAGTACGACAAGAGTCGTCGCGACGGGCTGATCGCGATCAACCTGAAGGACGGCGACGAACTCGTCAAGGTGATCGAGACCGGCGGGGACGACGACATCTTCATGGTCAGCAAGGGTGGGATGACCATCCGTTTCAACGAGAACGACGTCCGTTCGATGGGCCGTAGCGCGGGCGGCGTGCGCGGGATGAAGCTGAAGAACGACGACGACGCGGTGGTGTCGGTCGACGTGGCACGCGACGACACCGCGATCCTGATCATGACCGAGGCCGGGTACGGCAAGCGGACACAGCTCGACAAGTTCAACGTCCAGGGCCGTGGTGGCCAGGGCGTGAAGGGGATGAAGCTCACCGGAAGGAAGGGTGAGGTCGTCGCCGCGTTCATGGTCGGACTCGACGACGAGATCGTCGCCGTGTCCAACAACGGCATCACGATCCGGATGGGCGTGCGGGACATCTCGTCGCAGGGTCGCGACGCCACGGGCGTCCGGATCATGAACATGGACGACGGCGACCGGGTCGGATCTGTTGCACCGATCCTCGCCACCGACGACGACGACTGATCTGGCACGGCGACCCGTCGGCCCGTCACACTCGGCGAGACTCGCCCCATCGACCGTTCGGTCCGCTCGACGCTGCGGCGTCGGTCGACATGAAGCGCCTGCTCAGGCGTCACGAAAAGAGGTGGATGATGTCGGGAAGAGGGCGGGTCCGTCGCGAGAGCGGTCAGGCCGCCATCGTGCTCCTGGCGGTGGTGGCCGTGCTCGTCGTGACGATCTCGCTCGCCGTTGCGGCGATGGGGCGCACGACCATCGATCGGACGCGTGCCCAGACCGCGGCCGACGCGGCGGCGCTCGCCGCCGTGTCGGGTGGCCCGCCCGCAGCGGCCGCCCTCGCGGCACGCCATGGAGCGATCGTGACCGCTCTGTCGGTCGACGGCGGGGAGGTCACGTTGACGGTCCGGATCGGTGCCGTGTCGGCCACCGCACGTGCGACCGACTCGCCGTGACGCATGCGACCGACTCGCCGTGACGCATCGGTGCCGACACCTCGACAGGCTGTCGCGCGGCCGTCGCCCCGGCTCCGTTCGGTCGTGCGGTTCGTCGATCCGGTGACCCCGCGCCGCGTGCGCGAACGCCTACACTCCCTCAGGTGAGTAAGACCGAGCGTGCCCTCACCTCGTCCGGGACCGGTGACGCGCTCGACGATCTGTTCGTCGACGAATCCTTCGACACGGCGTTCGACGAGGCGATCGAGGACGCCGATCGGGAACTCGGCGTCGACGGCCACCGCGATGATCCCTCCGATGGATCCGAGAGCGAGGACGTCGTCGGACCGGTGGACGAACTCGACGCCGTCGAGACCGAGACCGATGACGCGGTCTCCCCGATCGACGAACGTCCGGTCGCGGACGACGACGGGGACGAGCCGGCGACCCTCCATGCGAGCGACGACGCCCTCGAGCCGGCGGTGATGCCCGACGAGATCGAGTCGGACGACGTGGACGACGACGATCGTCCGACGGCCGAACTCGCAGCGCCATCGGTGACCCCGGAGATCGACGACGAGCACGACGACGCGCTCCCGACCATCGTGCAGGCGATACCGGACGACGACGAACTCGCCGCTCGCGTCTCGCCGGTCGGTGACCCGGATCTCGACGAATCCGGCGACGAGGAGGACTCCGGGGCCGACGTGTCGGACCAGATCCTCGAGGAGCTGCGGCGTGCGGACATCGACGGTCCGGTGGTCGCCTTCGCTCCGCAGGACGAAACCACCGCGGCGCGGCGCCGTCCCAAGCAGTCCGCCGACTACGACCCGGCGCCTGTGCCGATCCCGGCCAAGGTTCCGCGGGTGCTCGGCCGCAAGGCACGAGTCCGCAAGGTCACTCGCGTCGTGCGCCATGTGGATCCGTGGAGCGTGTTCAAGATCGCCCTGGTGGCGAACCTGGTGCTCTACGTCATCGTGCTCACGGCGTCGGTACTCCTGTGGAACGTCGCGAACGCAACCGGCACGGTCGACAACGTCGAGCGTTTCCTGGAGTCCTTCGGGTGGAACTCCTTCGAGTTCGATGGCGGCGAGCTGTACCACGCGGGCTGGATCGCGGGGCTGTTCGCCGTGATCGGTCTCACGGGACTCGCGGTGCTGGGCGCCACGCTGTTCAACCTGATCACCGACCTCGTCGGTGGCGTGCGCTTCACCGTCCTCGAGGAGGAAGTGGTCGAGACGCGCACCTCGCCGATGCGACGGTTCGTCGTGCGTCGTGCCGAGCCCGAGGTACCGGCGGTGATCCGTGATTCGTCGGGCGCGATGTACCGCGAGGCGGTGGTCGACGACACCGGTGCGAACGTACGGCCCACCCGATAGTGTCTCCGACCTGTCGGGGCTATAGCTCAGTCGGTTAGAGCGCATCGCTGATAACGATGAGGTCCCTGGTTCGATTCCAGGTAGCCCCACCACCCGACACCGGCGAGAGACCACCGTGACGTCCACCTGATGAAGTTCATCCGTCGAGTTCTCGCCGCACTGACCGCGACGGTGCTGGCTGCAGCTGCGATCCGCCTCCGCGGCTCGGGCGGCACACCACCGCAGCACGGCGGATGGCAGCCGCTCGAACTGCCCGACTCGTGAGAACCCGTGTCGACAGGATCGCCGTGTTCGGCAACGGTGTCGTCGGTCGCCGTGTCGCGAGCCGCGTCAATCATGCGTCGAACCGGTCGCTCGTCGAGATCGACACCCGACGCGTCGACCTGTCGTCGACCCCGTTGCTCGACGACGTGCGCGTCGCGGTGCTGGCGCATCGCGGTCCGCACCACCCCGACAGCATTGCGCTGCTCGATCGCGGGATCGGCGTGATCTCGTGTGGCGACCAGGTCGCCGACGTCGACGCGATGATGTGGGAGTCGGAGCGAGCTGCCCGATCCGGCGTCTCGCTGGTCGTCGGCGCGGGAATGTCGCCCGGCCTGGTCGGCCTGATCGCCCGTCAGGTGGCGACGCAGATGGCCACGGTCGACGAGATCCACGTCGCCATCCACGGCACCGCCGGGCCCGCGTGCGCCCGGCAACACCACCGTGCCCTCGCCGGCCACGCGTCGGCGTTCGACGACGGCGCGTTCGTGTACAGCCGAGCCGGGACCGGGCGTGAACTCGTGTGGTTCCCGGAGCCGGTCGGCGCCTACGACTGCTACCGCGCCGAGGTACCGGCCCCGATCGTTCTTCACCGGACATTCCCCGACGTGATGCGGATCACGGCGCGGATGTCGGCGAACCGTCGTGACCGCCTCACGTCGCGCCTGCCGATGCTGACCCCGCCCCACCGCGAAGGTGGCGTCGGCGCGTTGCGCGTCGAGATGCGCGGCGCGGACGACGCGGGGGCGCGGGTGACACTCGTGGCCGGCGTCGCCGAGTTGGTGGGCACGGCGACGTCTGCGACGGCCTGTGGGTATCTCGATGCATTCCTGAGCGGTGATCTCCCGGTCGGCCTGGTGCTCCCGGGTGACGATCGGATCGACACGACGGCGATGCTTCACGCGATCGAGCGTTTCGGTGTTCGGCTCCAGGAGTTCACGGGCGTGCCCAATGCCTGAGCCGGACGTCGCCTCGGCCCCGCGTCGTCCGGATGCACCACCACCGTGGCTGCCCCGCGGCGAGGTCGTCCACGTGCCCGATCGCGGCGAGTTCTTCGTCCGGCGCCACGTCCATCCCGATGCCGACGTGCCCACGGTGCTGCTGTTGCACGGGTGGACCGCCTCGGCCGATCTGCAGTTCATGGCGGCGTACCGGGCGCTCGGCGAGCACTTCTCCTTCGTCGGGATCGATCATCGCGGGCACGGGCGCGGGTTCCGCTCCACCGTGGCGTTCGATCTCGACGACGTCGCCGACGACGCTGCCGCCGTCGCTGCGCAGCTCGGGATCTCGTCGGTGATCGCTGTCGGATACTCGATGGGCGGACCGGTGTCGCTGCATCTCGCGCGGCGCCACCCCCGACTCGTGAGCGGGCTCGTGGTCCAGGCCACCGCACTCGAGTGGCGTGAGCGATGGTCCGAGAGGGTGCTCTGGCGCCTGTTGCCCGCGATGGGCGTGCTCCTGCGCTCGTGGACCCAGCCGCGTCTCCTGCGCCGCGGCGTGGAGTACGTGGTCACCGACTCGTCGCCCTACGCACCGTACCGAGCGTGGATGATCGCCGAGACGATGCGCAACGAACCGCGTGTGATGGTGCAGGCCGGACGCGCGTTGAGCAACTACGACGCGCGCCCGTGGGCTGCGACGCTCGACGTGCCGTCGGCGGCGCTGATCTCGACGAAGGACCGCCTCGTGAAGCCGCGCAAGCAACGTGAGCTGGCAGCAGCACTGCGCGCCTCGATCGTCGAACTCCCGATGGATCACCTCGGTGCGATCGAGATGCCCGATCAGTTCGCGTCGGCGACGGTTGCGCTCGTGTCGTCGGTCGCGGCGGCGGTCGGCGCGACGCCCGCACCGGCCGAGGTGCGGGTGAGCGAGTCCATCTGACGTCCGAGCGCTTCGACCATGTCGGTGAGCCGTTCGATGCGCTCGTCGAAGCTCTCTCCGGTCACCATGTCGGAGAGCGACAAGTGCACGCTGGCGATCTCGCGGGCGAGGAACTCGGTGTCGGACTGGGTTCGTTCGGCCACTTCCCGATCGATCTCGGCCACCACGCGGTCGCGACGCTCCTGGCGGGCCTGGGCGAGCAGGATCAGGGGTGCCGCGTACGCCGCCTGGATGGAGAGAACCAAGGTGAGGAGCGTGAAACCGCGTGACCAGGGGTCGAAGATCAGGCGGTCGGGTGCGAGTGTGTTGTGCAGGATCCAGACCGAGATGAAGACCGTCTGGTACACGAGGAATCGAGCGGTGCCGATGAAGCTGGCGATCGACTCTGCGAAGGAACCGAACGCGTCCGTGTCGACAGCGACTCCGATCCGTCGCGACGAGCGCGGTGAGGTGAGGTCCTGCTGGCGCTTCACGATGCGCCCCGGATCCCCGGCTCGGTACCGGGCGCCCTGCGTTCGCGCTTGCGCCAGTCTGTCCCGAGCATCCGGTCGATCACGTCGTCGACGGTGACCGCGCCGAGCAGCCGCCCGGCGTCGTCGCAGACGGGGATCGCGAGCAGGTCGTAGCTCGCGAGTTCGACAGCCACACCGCGATCGCTCAGCTCCGGCGACACGACCGGGACGTCGTCGAGCAGCTGGCGCAGCTCCATCGACGGCGGCTCGCGGAGCAGACGCTGCATGTGGACGACGCCCAGGAACTTGCCGGTGGGTGTCTTGAACGGTGGTTGGCAGACGAAGACCTGTGTCGCGATGCTGACCACCCAGTCCGGATCTCGAACCTGGGCGAGCGCGTCTGCAACGTTGGAAGTCGGGCCGAGAATGATCACCTCGGGGGTCATCAGACCACCGGCCGTGCCGGCCTCGTACGAGAGCAGGCGGCGGACGACGGCCTCGTCCTCGTCGTCCATCGCGTCGAGCATCCGCTCCTGCTGTGCGGCGGTCATCTGACCGAGGAGGTCGGCGAGGTCGTCGTATTCCATCTCGTCGAAGACGCCCTCGAGACGTTCGACGTCGAGTCCCTCGACGATCCGCACCTGCTCTTCCTCGGTGAGTTCCTCGAGCACGTCGGCGAGGCGTTGGTCGTCGAGTGCATCGGCGAGCTGACGACGCTGTTGATCGGGCAGCGCGCGGATCACGGCGGCCACCTCGGTCGGGTGGAAGTCCCGCAGGCGCGCAGCCTCGGCCTCCATCGCGGTGGGGTTGTCGAACAGGCCGGGGACCTCCTCGGCGTCGACCAGCCGGTACGTCGACCGGCGTCCGAGGCTGCCCTTTCGTGCGAGCCGCACCTTGTCGATCTCCCACCACGAGGAGCGCCCGTCGCTGACCGACACGAGTCCGATGTCGCTGACGACTTCGTCACCGATGCGGCGATCGATCAACTCCGTTCCGATCAGCACCTCCCCGGGCCGCGGCTTGAACGGGTTCAGGTCGAGGTCCCAGCTCTTGAGTCGGGCACCGTCTCCGTTCAGCTCGCCGACCCGGTTTGCGTTGACGAAGATGCGACGGCGCTGGCTGCTTGCGACGAACCCCACCAGTCGCGGCGCGCTCGCGGGTTTGCCGTGCCGAGCGGGACGGCCGGGGACGACGACGAGGTCTTCGATCCGGCCGATCGGCGAGCCACCGGCGTCGAGGAGTGGGAGGCGCATGACACGGAACGCGTAGATCAGATCGCCGGCCATTTTCCGAGGCTACCCGTGCCGCTCCCCGGGGTCGGGGAGCGGTCTCAGCCGAGGGCGCCGAGGATCCAGAGAGTGGCCATGCCCGCGACGAAGGTCCAGATCAGGTTCTTTCGCCACACTGCGACGAACCCCGCCACCACGAGTGCCGCGACCTCGGCGATCTCCAGGCCGCCGAGGCCGTCGTTGCCGACGGCCAGGTTCACGGTGAGCGCGGCGAGGACGGCAGGGCCGACGTTCTGCAGAGCCCGTTCGACGGGGGCCGGCAGGGCACGGTCCGCGAGCAGGAGGATCAGGCCACTGCGGGCGAAGTAGGTGCCGATCGCCCCGCAGGCGAGAGCGACCAGGGCGGCGGTGGTGCTCATCGCCGTGAGGCTCCCGTCGGAGTGTGGCGCGGGCCGCGTCGTTCGATCACCTGTTCGGCGATCGCGCCGGCCAGCACCCCGGCGACCGCACCGACCACGATGCCGAGACGGTCGCGCAGGTCGACCGTGGCGAGCGAGACGAACCCGCCGACGAGTGCCGCGACGGCGGCGGGCGTTCTCTTGATCGCGAACAGGGTGAGGCCGGCGAACATCACCGGTGGCGCGAAGTCGAGGCGCCACGATTCGGGGACGATCGGCCCGACCAGCATCCCGAGCGGGACGACGGTGTTCCACACGGCGTAGAGAGTGAGTGACACCGTGAGGTAGTAGCGGCGGAAGTCCGCAGGCGAGCGGTGGGTCTGGAGTGCGGCGAGCGCGAACGTCTGGTCGACCATGAAGAACGGGCCGACCCATCGCATCCACCGAGGTTGCCGACGGAACGTGGGGGCGAGGGCGGCGCTGTACATCACGTGCCGTGTGTTGATCACGAGCACGGCGGTGATGACGGCCCACAGCGACGCCGTGCCGGCGAGCGTGATCATCGCGAGCTGGGCGGCGCCGGCGAACACGAGCGGCGCGGTCAGCCAAGCGACCCACTGGGGCATCGCGGACTCGGTGACCGCCAGGCCCACCACGAAGCCGAACGGGATCGCCGGGATCGCGAGCGGAACGACGTCGGCGAGCCCCTGGCGGTCGACGATCGCCCGGCGGCCGGTATCGGTGTCCGACGTCGTGGTCACAGGGTGACGCTAGCGATGAGGCGACGGTCGAGGGGTCGGGAGGTGGCCCGAGACGGGTGGCGGGCGTACCACTCGGGGTCGGGTCAGCTGTGCGCGTCGACCGGTGTGATCGCCACCAGCGTGTCGCTGAACGCCACGCCGCCACCCCAGTCGGTGAGCGTGTCGCTGGTGAGCGAGTTCGCGACCCGTCCGTCGCGGTGGTGATCGCCCCACCAACCGAAGGGGACGGCCGCAACACCGGGGCGCATCCGCCCGGAGATTCGGACGGCCACCTCGATCGAGGCCCGGTCGTTCTCGACCCGGGCGAGGTCGCCATCGGCGACGCCGATGGCCACTGCGTCCTGCTCGCACAGTTCGACGAACGGGCCGCCCTCGGCGGGTCCGTGTTTCGGGAGATGGGCGTAGCCGGAGTTCAGGAAGCGGGAATGGTGCTTCGGGGTGAGGAGCTGGATCGGGAAGCGCGCCGTGAGGTCGGCGTCGCCGCCGAGGCTCTCTCGTGGGGCGGTGAAGGTCGGAAGCCGCGGTTGGCCGATCGCCTCGAGCCGCTCGGAGGCGAACTCGACCCGGCCCGAATCCGTCGGAAACGGCGTCGCGCCGTCGGGGTCACCGAATGGCCTCCCGTCGCCGGGGTACGGTGCACGCAGCCACTTCTCGCGACGGAGCTCGTCGAGATCGATCGTCGGGAGCGCATCCCGCATCAGGGTCTCGTCGTCGTCGTGGAGCGATGGCTCCTCGAGGTGCATGGCGGCGGCGATGCGTCGGAACAGCTCGGTGTTGTTGCAGGTCTCACCGAGGGGTGGAACCGCCGCTTCGTTGTAGGCGACCCAGAGATGACCCCAGGGGAAGACCACGTCGTCGGCCTCGATCTGCGTCGTCGCAGGCAGCACGATGTCCGCGTAGCGGGCTGTCTCGGTGACGAACTGTTCGTGGACCACCACGAACAGGTCGTCGCGGGCGAGGCCGCACCGGATGAGCTCGGCGTTGGGGACGGTGACCAGCGGGTTGCAGTTCCAGACGATCATCGCGTGGATCGCCGGGTCGAGGTCGGTGAGCACGGATCCGAGACGGCTCATGTTGACCATCCGCGGCGGGGCGCCCGCCGTATCGGTCGGGATCAGGTCCGGTCGGGACAACGCATCGTGGTCGATCTGGCGCTCGGTCCAGAAGCCGACGCTGCGCGAGTAGCCGCCCCCGCGATCGCGCCATGCTCCCGTCAGCGCAGGGAGGCAGGCCAACGTCCGGAAGAACATCGCGCCGTTCTCGTGGTGTTCCGGTCCGATCAGGGTCCGCACGGCGGTCGGCCGCGTCGTGGCGATGTCGATGGCCAGCTCCTCGATCAACGCCGCGTCCACGCCGCACGCTGCGGCGGCGCGACCAGGTGTCCATCCGTCGACGGCATCGCGCAGTTCGTCGAACCCCGTCGTGTGTGCGGCGATCCACTCGTCGTCGGTGAGGCCGTCGCGGATGATCACGTGCATCATCGCCAGGAGCATCGCGGTGTCGGTGCCGGGCAATGGCTGAACGAATCGGTCTCCGCGGTCCGGGTCGACGGCCTCGGCGGTGAGCGTGCGGATCGGATCGATCACGACGATCCGAGCACCGGCAGCGCGGGCGGTTTCGATCGTCGGCCAGAGGTGCCGGTTGGTGAGTCGGGTGTTCGTGCCCCAGAGGACGATCAGGCGGGAGTGGACCATCTCGGTGGCTTCGAGCCCGGCCCCTGTCCCGTTGGTCATCGCGGTGCCGGCGCCGGCCGCCACTCCACAGATCGCCCGCTCGAGTTGCGTCGCGCCGAGGTGATTGAAGAACCGGCTGCCTGCGCCGAACATCGACAGCAGGCTCTGGTTGCCGGCGTCGGAGTAGGGCAGGAGCGCCTCGCCGCCGTGGGTGTCGATCACGTCGGTCACGCGCATCGCGATCTCGTCGAGCGCGTCGGCCCACGAGATCCGTTCGAACTCGCCCGATCCCTTCGGCCCGATGCGCCGCAGCGGGTACAGGATCCGGTCGGGACTGTGCACACGGTCGAGGAAGCGGTTGACCTTCGGGCAGAGCTCACCCTGCGAGAACGGATGATCCGGGTTGCCGCGGAGCTTGACGGCCACCGGGGTCGGGCCCGACTCGTCGACCGTGACGGTCCACCCGCATGAATCGGGGCAGTCGTGATGACAGGCGCCGTGCACCGTTCGAGTCGTCATCCGTTCGAGACTACGACCACGGCCGGTCGACGCCGATCCCGGATCAGCATCGGCCCGCCGGGTCTGCCATGCTCGGGGGATGACGGAATCGGATCAGGAACCGACGCGCATCGTGTTGATCCGCCACGGCGAGTCGGCGTCGAACGCCGGCGGGTGGCTGTCGGGTCAGGACACCTGTGGTGGTCTGACCGATCTCGGTGTCGCCCAGGCGGAGGCGCTGCGCGACCGCCTCGCGATCGACCCGATGCTGCGTCCCGATCGCGTGGTCGTGTCGACGATGCGCCGTGCGGTCCACACCGCGGAGATCGCCGCGGAGCCCACCGGTCTTCCCGTCGAACAGTTCGCGGACCTGATGGAACGGACGTCGGGCGAGGCCGAGGGGCTGACCATCGCCGAGTACACCGAGCGGTACGGCAGGGCACCGTGGACCGATTGGTCCAATCCGCTGTCGCCGGGTGGCGAGTCCGGTCTCGAGTTCTTCGTGCGGGTGACCACCGCGATCGACCGGGTGGCGGAAGAGGGGCGCGGGCGGACCACCTGGGTGATCTGTCACGGCGGGGTCATCATGGTGACGGCCATCGGTCGGTGGCCCGGCGGGGGTTCGGACGGCCCGTCCGACCTGTCGACGATTCCGCTCGCGAGCCCGATGAACTCCTCGATCAGTGAATGGACCGTCGAGCCGACGGGTGGGTGGCGGATGGTGCGGTTCAACGATCACACCCACCTCGTCGGTGTCAGCTCCGGCGACGCGCCGGCGTCCATCTGACGAGTGCCGCGTCAGGCCACCTTGGCCTGATGTCGACCGCCCCCTTCGGGAACGCGTCACGGCGTTCGGTTCGCGGGCATCATGGGTGGGGCCGAGAACGTCCTGGCCCTCTACCGTCCAGAGGGGTTCGCGTCCGAGGATCGGTCGCAGGTGTCCCAACGAGCTGGCGACTATCGGCTGATGCGTGAGGCTTCTGCGCAGCCTCTGCGCAGAAGCCTCACACATCCCCGTTCACACGTTCCGCTCATCACACCTGATCGATCTCGGTGAGCATCGCCTGCATCTGGAAGATCTGCGTCGATTGCGTGGTGAGCATCTCGTTGGCCATCGACTGCAGGACGGGCTCCTGTCCGTGCGTCATGACCTGGACGCACATGTCGATCGCCCCCTGATGGTGGTCGATCATCAGTTGGAGGAACAGCTTGTCGAAGGCGGTGCCCGACAGCGTCTCGAGCTGATCGAGCTCGGCCTGGGTGGCCATGCCCATCATCTCGATCATCATCGGATCCTGCATCATCATCGTGTAGGCGCTCTCCGGGTCGGTCTCGTCGAATCCGTTCTGCGCCTGCCACTGCTGCATCGTGGTGATCTCGACCGTCTGCTCGACGTCGATGCGCCCGGCGAGGGCGAGAAGGTCGGAGCTGGTCGTCCGATCCGGCGCGAGCCGGCTCAGCACGAGCGCCTGATGGTGGTGGGGGATCATCATGCGCACGAAGTCGGCGTCCGCCTCGTTCGCCGATGAGGGCGGTGGTGGCGGCGCGTCCGTCGTCGTTGTCGACGTCGTTGTCGTCGCCGACGGTTTGCCCTTGCCGTTGCCCTTGCCGTTCCCGCCCGCGACCGCAACCGCGGCGAACGAGAGGACGGCGAGCAGGGCCACCACGATCGAGGCGAATGACCTGGACTTCAATCTGATCTCCATGTCGACTCCTTGCACGTCGATCGGCGACCCTCCGCGCCTCCGATTGGAGGAACTCGCTGTTCACGTCGTTCCGTGAGATCACCGCTCACGGAACGACGTATCGGCGTCACGCCCCGGGCGCCAATGAGTACTGGGTCTGGGCGTTGAAGTAATCCTGCGTGACGCTGTTCGCGCTCGGTACACCCTTCAGACCGGTGACCTTGATGACGTCGAGGCCCTTCAGGATGTCGCTGGAGTACACGAAGCCGTTGTACCAGTAGGCCGACCAGGAGCCGCCGATGAAGAACTCCGAGGCCTTGCCCCGCTCGAAGTAGCCCACCTCGACCGGGTGGTCGGGGTCGGTGTACTCGATGATCGACACCCCACCCTGGTACCAGGACTGCACCATGTAGACGCGACCGTTGGTGGTGGGGATGATCGACCCGTTGTGAGCGACGCAGTTCTCGTCGTCGCCCTGCAGGCGGGGGATCTTGAAGTAGCTCCGGAAGACGAGCTCGCGGTCGTCCCCCTCCCCGACGATGTCGAAGTACGCGTTCGCACCGCGTTCGGGGTAGAGCGCCTCGACGCACGTCGCACCGCCGCCGCCGCCCAGCTCGTCGGTGAAGATCACCGCGTTGGCGTCGTTGGTGAACGTCGCCGAGTGCCAGAACGCGAAGTTCGTGTCGGTGACGGACGTGATGACGTACGGGTTGACCGGGTCGGAGATGTCGATGAGGACGCCCTCACCCATGCAGGCGCCGCCGGCGAGGTCCTTCTCCGGGAACACCGTGATGTCGTGGCAACCGGCCGTTCCGGCCGCGCCGCCGTCGGGGAAGAGGATCGCCTCGTTCACGACGCTGGCCGACGCCGGGTCGTCCAGCGGGATCTTGACGATCGAGATCTTGTCGTGCGGCGGCTGACAGCCCGGGAATGCAGCGTTCGGTCCGTACGACGAGATGTACAGGTACAGCGTGTCCTCGTCACCCGGCACGAGCGTGTGGGTGTGCGACCCGCAGTCGGTCTCGACGGTCGCGACCTGCTCGATGTTCCCGAGATCGCTGATGTCGATGATCCGAATGCCTTCCCAGCTGTCGGGATTGGTCGCCGACTGCGAGGAGCTCGCGCAGCTGTCGTCGGAGCGGGACGAGTCGACCGACATGAACACCAGTGAGCCGTCGGGACTCACGGACGGGTCACCCTGCCCACCGACACAGCTGAATTCGGTGATGAGCGACGTCTTCTTGGGCTGGCTGATGTCGTAGATGTTCAACCCGCCGTACGTCCCCTGGATCGCCATGTCGCCCCAGAACGCGATGTCCGAGTGGAACTCGCCCGCGTCGGCACCGCCCCGCGGGATGTTGGTGACCAGTTCGACGTTCTTGCTCATGTCGATCTCGTCGATTTCGAGCGTGTCTTCGCTGAGATGGCCGTCTGCGGACGACGGGCTCGCGTTGGTCACCATCGCCAGGGTCAGCGCCACGCCCACGACGGAGGCGATCCACCCCTTCCTCAACGGTCGGCCTCGGACTACTGTGCTGTGCATCGGTTCCCCCATCGGTCGGTGCTGCCCCTCGCCCGGTCATTGGCCGGAGAGGGTGGGGTCAGAATACGCACGGCAGGACATTCCGTCAATCGCCGGTGCCGAAGCGCCCGGGCCGCATCGGCACCGGGAGACCCCTCTCGCCCGCTCGTGGCACCCACGCCGGCACCGCCCGAACCTGCCCGACTCTCTCCGGAACCGGCTGTCGATGTCGCCAGCGGCGACCGATCAGGCGGCGAGGATGATCCGCCTGAGGTGCGGCCAGGCCGCTGCGAAACCCGCATGCGTCGCGAGCGCATCGACCTCGTGGACAGCGAACCATCCGACAGCGTCGGTTTCGAAGTTCACCGAACTGCCGAAACGCCGCTCGACCTGCACGACGACGGTCGTGTACGCCCAGTCGTGCGTCGGATTGAACACGTACTCGCCGAGCACGACCGGGTCACCGGGGATCTCCCCGACCTCTTCGGCGGCCTCGCGCAATGCACCTTCGTAGGGCAGTTCGCCCTGGTCGAGTGCGCCGCCGGCACACGACCACGTGCCACCTTCGTGCGACATCGCCGACCGTTTCTGCAGCATCACCCGCGGGCCGTCCGGCTCCTTCACGACGAACACGACGCCTGCGGCACCGAAGATGCCCCAGCGCACGTGGCCGTCGCCACATCTGATGAACCCGTCGCCCGTGCGCCGATCGAACACGGGCCCCACTGTTGCCGATCGGCTCGCCGGTTGACAACCGGACAGCGATCGGCCCGGCGGGAACGAAACGGCGACGGTTCGTGTTGCATGGCTGCGTGACCGACAATGCGAACGACATCGAGCGCTACGACCTGATCATCGTCGGATCGGGGTCAGGGAACTCGATCCCGGAGTATCTGTCGGATTGGCGGATTGCGATCGTCGAACGCGGCACCTTCGGTGGCACCTGCCTCAACGTCGGATGCATCCCGTCGAAGATGTTCGTGCTGCCGGCCGACAAGGCGTACGAAGCGCAGCAGTCGGCGAAGCTGGGGATCGACATCCGGTTCAACGGCGCCGACTGGGGTGCGATCCGGGATCGGGTCTTCGGTCGCATCGACGCGATCTCCGCGGGTGGACGTGACTACCGGGAATCGGGCACGCCGAATGTGACGCTGGTGGAGGGCACGGCCCGTTTCGTGGCGGCGAAGGTCCTCGATGTCGAGGGGCGCCGGATCACGGCCCCGAACATCCTGCTCGCAGCGGGTGCTCGCCCGGTCGTCCCGCCGATCCCCGGTCTCGTGGAAACCGGGTTCCACACCTCCGACACGATCATGCGCCTCGACGAGTTGCCGGAACACCTCGGGATCATCGGCGGTGGGTTCATCGCCGTCGAGATGGGTCACGTGTTCTCCGGTCTCGGCGCGAAGGTGACGCTCATGAACCGCTCGAACGGACTGCTGCGTGGCTTCGATGCCGAGATCGCCACCCGGTTCACCGAGGTGTTCGGTGAACGCGTCGACCTGCATCTCGGACATGTCCCGACGAAGGTGAGCCGTCGCGACGATGGTCGGATCTCGATCATCTGCGCCGGCGAGGAGGTCGTCGTCGACGAGCTCCTGGTCGCGACGGGTCGCGAACCGAACAGCGACCTGCTCGACGTCGACGCTGCGGGTCTGGAGTGTCACCATCACGGGACGGTCAAGGTCGACGAGACCATGGCCACCAACGTGGCGGGGATCTGGGCGATCGGCGACATCGCCAACAATTATCAGCTGAAGCATCTCGCGAACGCCGAGGCCTCGGTGGCGTTCTGGAACATCGCGCATCCCGACGACATCCGTCGCCAGAGCTACAAGGCCGTGCCCGGGGCCGTGTTCTCGTACCCTCAGGTGGCCGAGGTCGGCCTCACCGAGCAGCAGGCGATCGAGGCGGGACTCCCGATCAGCATCGGCCGCCGCGATTACGCCGGGACCGCATACGGCTGGGCGCTCGTCGACGAGACGTCGTTCGCCAAGGTGATCGTCAACAGACGGACCGGTCTGATCGTCGGCGCGCACATCATCGGTCCTCAGGCGGCGACGCTGATCCAGCCGATCATCCAGGCGATGGAACTCGACACTCCTGCCGAAACCGTCGCCCGTTCGGTCTTCTACATCCACCCTGCGCTGACCGAGGTCGTCGAGAACGCGATCCTCGATGCGCTCGTCGAGCCCGACGCCGAGCCGTCGGTCCCGCCGGCCTCGGAACACGATGTCGATCCCGCCCCACCCGACGCGTCGATGCGGCCCGGTGTCTGACCCGTCGACCAACGCGCAGCGCGAAGACTGCTCCGATGGCGGGCCCTGCGCCGCCCCCGACCGATGGGCAGAGCGGGCGATTCCGAACGACTGGCTGCGCTGACGAGCACCGGGCACACTGGCACGATGGCGACGCCGTTCACCGACGACGAGATCGCGGCGATCCGCGCCGCCACCCCGGGGTGCACCGACGACCTGGTGCACCTGAATCACTGCGGATCATCGCTGCCTCCCCAGGTCGTCCTCGACACACAGATCGACCATCTCCGCCGCGAGGCGACGATCGGCGGATACGAAGCGGCCGTCGAAGCGGCCGACCGCGAGGCAGCGGTGTACGACTCGATCGCATCGATGCTCGGGGCGCAGGCGCACGAGATCGGTCGCGCGGAGCATGCCACGGCGGCCTGGAACGCGGCGTTCTGGTCGATCCCGATGCGCTCCGGCCAGCGGATCATCACCCACGATCACGACTACGGCGCGAACTGGATCGGCTTTCTCCGTGCCGTCGAGGTGCACGGCGTGGTGATCGACCGGATCCCGAGTGACGTCCGTGGCCAGATCGACCTCGATCGGCTCGCCACCGCGCTGGACCGACCCGAGGAGATCGCGCTCGTGTCGCTCGCCTGGATTCCGACGAGCGGCGGGCTGGTCAATCCCGCTGCTGCGGTCGGCGCGCTGACCCGGCGCGCGGGGGTTCCCTTCCTGCTCGACGCCTGCCAGGCGGTGGGCCAACTCGACATCGACGTCGATGCGATCGGCTGCGACTTCCTCACCGCCACCGGGCGCAAGTTCCTCCGGGGGCCGAGGGGCACCGGGTTCCTCTGTGCGCGCGACGGGATCCTCGAACGGGTCACGCCCTCACAACCCGATCATCACGGCGCGGACTGGATCGCACTCGACCGCTACCGGTTCGCCGAGGGCGCTCGACGTTTCGAGTACTGGGAGTTCGATCACGCGGCCTGGCTCGGGCTCGGCGCGGCCGTCGATCACGCGGCGAGGCTCGGATTCGATCGGATCGAGACGACGATCGCGCGACGGGCCGACGAACTCCGCGACAGGTTGACCGAGATCGGGTTGGTCGTGCACGACCAAGGGCTCGAGCGCTGCGGCATCGTGACCGCGACGCACCCGAGGGCCTCGGCCGCCGATGTCGCCGCGCACCTGGCTTCGGAGCGGATCAACGTGTCGACGACGTCCGTCGGCTCGGCGCGCGCCGACATGGAGGGTCGAGGACTTCCGCCGATGGTGCGGATGTCGGTGCACTGCACGACAACCTCGGACGAGATCGATCGTGCGACCGCGGTCCTGCGCGCGATCTGACATCGCGGTGCGGCCAGGATGGTGCGATGGAGCGCATCGTCCTGCTGCGGGGAATCAACGTCGGGGGCCATCGCAAGGTCGCGATGGCCGAACTCCGTGACGCGCTCGTCGCCGCCGGATTCGCGTCGGCCCGCACCTACATCCAGAGTGGCAACGTGATCGTCGACGGCGGTCCGGGCGACGATGCGGGCACTGTTTCGCTGGTCCGGCGGGTCGTGGATGAGCGGCTCGGCCTCGGCGACGTCCACGTGATCGTGCGCTCGGTCGAACGGTTGGTGCGGGCGAGGACCGTCTCGGCGCAGGCGTTCCCGGCGGGCGACGATGACCCCGCCGATCACGCGAGGCGGGTGCACGTCGTCTTCCTCCTCGAACCTCCGGCTCCCGCGCGGCGTGCGTCGTTGCAGCCGGACGAGTTCGCGCCCGATCGGTTCCTGCTCGACATCCACGACGGTGCGGCGGACGTCCACGTCGCCTACGCGACCGGTGCGGGGAGCTCGAAACTGACGACGGATCGCATCGAACGGGGCCTCGGGGTGCGCGGTTCCGGGCGAAATCTCAACACGATCGATCGGCTGCTCGCGATGACGGCGCACTGACCGAGCGTCGACCTCGGATCTCGGTGTCCGCAGCCGGTGTGCGACACCGTGGGAGGGCGGGCGTAGTGTCGCCGGCATGGGTGTACCAACGAAGAACTGGGCGGGAAATCAGCGTTGCGTCCCGCGGGGCGTCCACCTCCCGACGTCGACCGCGGAGGTGGCTGCGATCGTGCGGACCGCCGCCGAAGCAGGCGAGCGGGTGAAGGTGATCGGCGGGGCCCACTCGTTCACCGACGTCGCCATGACCGACGGCCACCTGCTCTCGCTCGACGCGATGAACCAGTTGCTCGCGGTCGGTGGACCCGAGGGACTGGACGTGACGGTACAGGCCGGGATCCGGCTGTACGACCTCAACGACGCGCTTGCGGCGCGTGGGCTCGCGATGCCCAATCTCGGTGACATCAACACCCAGTCGATCGCGGGTGCGATCGCGACCGCGACACACGGCACCGGAGCGTCCCACGGCAACATCGCAACGACGATCGTCGGCATGGAGATCGTGACGGGCGATGGCGGGGTCCGCCGTGTCGACGAGGACAACGACTCCGAGCTGCTCCGCGTGGCGCGGGTCGGTGTGGGTGCGCTCGGCGTCGTCACCGAGGTCACTCTGCGGTGTGTCCCGACGTTCAACCTGCACGCGGTGGAGACGATCGAGCCGCTGACCGACGTGCTCGCCGACTTCGGGCGGGTGATGCACGGGACCGACCACGTCGAGTTCTACTGGATGCCCGGTGCGCGCCGCTGCCAGGTGAAGCGCAACACGCGCACCGAGAGCCCGCCGGCGCCGCAATCGAGGGCGGCGTACATCCGTGACAAGTGGATCGCCGAGAACCTCGCGTTCGGAGCGGTCTGCCGGGTGGGCCGGCGCTACCCGAAGGCCGCACCGCGGATCGCCAAGCTGATCACATCGGCCGCGTCGGAACGTGAGCTGATCGACCGCAGCGACCACGTCTTCAGCAGTCCCCGTCACGTGCGGTTCGTCGAGATGGAGTACGGCATCCCGTTCGATGCCGTGCCGGAGGCGATCAGCCGCATCGGGTCCTTGGTGAGTTCGCTCCCGTTCCCCCCGCTGTTCCCGATCGAGGTCCGGGCGTCGGCGGGCGACGACATTCCGCTCTCGACCGCGAACGGCAGGGCGTCGGGATGGGTCGCGGTGCACCAGTACATCGGCGCGCCGTACGAGTCGTACTTCCAGGGGGTCGAGCACATCATGAACGACTACGGGGGTCGGCCGCACTGGGGGAAGCTGCACTTCCAGACTGCTGTGACGCTGGCGAGTCGCTATCCGGAGTGGGACCGGTTCCAGGCGACCCGCACGGCACTCGACCCTCAGGGGACGTTCGCCAATGCCTACACCGATCGGGTGCTCGGCCCGGTCCGTGTCGCGACGTGAGGTCTGCTCAGCGAGCGCAGACGCCGGTGTCCACCGGTACGACGAGCGCTCGGCGCGTGACCGGGTCACGGACCACGTCCGGGATGTCGACGGCCCACGCCCGACCCTCGCGCTCGGTGCTGCGCGCCCAGATGACACCGGCGGCACCGCCACCGATGACCACCACGGCACCGGAGTCACCCGGATCGATGCTCGCGGCGATCTCGAAGCCGGACCGGGTCACATCGCGGTCGAGGTAGATGTCGGTCGTGGCGATGTCGACGTGGCGGAGCACCTCGAGATCCGTCGTGCGGACATCGACGCGCCCGTCCTCGAGGCGGGCGAACGCAACCACACCGACCGTTCCGGCGTCGATGTCGCCGTCGTAGAAGTCGAGTGCCTCGCCGATTCCCTCCGGCGTCTTCAGCACCGCGATGTCGAGGTCGGGATCGAGCAGGACCACCTGGGCCTCGCGACGTTCGCCGTCGCTGCCGATGACGGTCGTGCGTCGTGCGCCGGCGACGACGTGCGCTGCGGTGAGCGCATGCCCACTTCCGATGAGCGATGCGGTCCCGAGGATCTCCCGTGGTTCGCAACCGTCGGCTCGGACGTCGAGCACGGCGGCTCTGAAGTCGGTGCGGCTCGTCGACGTGGAGACGAGGTCGCCCTCCTGGTGATCGGCGCGCGAACAGGCCGCGACCGCCACCGTGGCCGCCAGACCCAACACGAGGTAGCGACGCCGGATCACGACGTCGAGGTGCGCTCCGAGATCGTGCGCGCGACCGTGCCGTACCGCTCGAGGGTCTCGGCGTCCGCGGTGCCGGCGCTGTAGAGCACGAGGCGGTCGGCAGTTCCGCCGTAGGTCTCGATCAGCCGGTCGGCGAGATCCTCCCAGTCGGATTCGGTGCAGAACGCCGCCAGGTGCTCGTCGGTGATCTCGGCGGCCATACCGGCGAAGTCGCCGGCCTTCTGCTTCGACCGGATGCGCGCGGTCGTGCCCTCGAAGCCGGCCTCGTCCCAGATGAACGCGTAGTTCGGTGTCGAGCCGTAGAACGACAGTGAGGCTCGAGCCAGCTCACGCGAGGCCGTGCGCGCTGCGTCGGTCTCGCCGACGATCGTCGTGACCGGCACGATCACGTCGACGTCACCCGCGGGACGCCCGGCGCGGATCGCCCCCTCCGCGAGGCACGGCAGAACGTGACGTCGGAGATAACTCGGCTCACCGATCGGGTGCACGTGGACACCGTCGGCGACCTCGCCCGCCATCGTGAGCATCCAGGGGTTCACCGCGGCGACGTCGACCTTGGGATCCGCGACGGCGAGCGGCCCCGGGCTCCACTGACGATTCAGGAAGGTGAGCTCGTAGAACTCGCCGCGATGGTCGAGCGCTTCGCCGCGGAACCCGGCGAAGCAGGCCTTGACAGCGCGCACGTAGTCGCGCAGTCGTGGCCCCGGGTGTTCGAACTCCGCGCCGTAACGCCGCACGACATGGGTCCTCACCTGGGTCCCCAGGCCGAGCCTGAACCGTCCGCCGGTCAACTCCTGGAGTTCCCATGCGTTCTGTGCGGTGATCATCGGGCTGCGGGGGAACGCGACCGCAACGCCTGTGGACAGTTCGAGCCCCGGAGCGCCGAGCGCCGCGGCGGTCGCGGCGGTGTAGGCCGTGCGTCCGCCCTCGGTGAGGAGCATCCCGTCGAAGCCCGAGCGCTGGGCGGTCGCGGCGGCTGCCCCCATGTCGGCGAGCGGTTTCGGGAAGGTCATCACGTCGACACGCATCGCGCGACCGTACCCGTCGACGAATTCGCTGGTGCACCCGGTGTCCGACATCGCGCGTCGCCCGTGGCGTCAGTCGAGTCGACGCCGGAGTTCGACGTACACGGCGTCACCCGCGAGCACGGACAGCTCGTCGGCGAGACTGTCGACGACCGCGGCGTCGCCCGTGTATGCCTCGCCGCCCTCGGTGCGTTCGGTGCAGCACCAGGCCATCTTCGTGCCGTGATCGCCCCAGTCGGCCCGCGACCACCGACGAACGGTGGCGGTTTCGGGGCCGAAGGGATCCGATTCGTCGGTGAGTGCCCAGTCGACACGCAGCGGAAGCTGCCAACACACCGATGGCTTCCACTCGGTCGGTGACTCGTCCGACTCGACAGCGGCGAGGTGGAGAGCGCAGCCGACGCCACCGGCGAACCCCGGTCGGTTGAGGAACACGCACGCTCCGTCGACGACCCGGGTGTGCGTCCGCTCGTCGTCGCCGTAGACGGTGTCGATCCCGTGGTACTGCCACTGCTGGGGGGTGAGGAGCGCGACGTAGGCGGAGAGTTGGCGGGCTTCAGCCTGACCCGGCTCTCCGTCTCCGAAGTGAGCGCCGAGCGAACAGCATCCCTGGTGCAGTTCCTCGGCCTCCTCGGCGAGGATCCCCTTGCAGCCCTTGCCGAACAGGCAGGTCCAGTTCGACATCAGGAATTCGCGTTCGAAGCGCCACGTGGTGTCGCCGTCGTCGATCTCGACGAACTGGGTGGGTTCGCCCGTCATCGGCGCTGGCCGAAGTGGATCACGGCCGATCGCTCGCCGATCTCGACCGGGTCGCCGTCGTCGATCTCGACGTACTCGGCGTCGCGCCCGTCGAGCGCGACGTAGGCCCGGCCGTCGGGGGCGATCGCCGTGATCGCGTCAGCAGCGACGTCGACGACCCCACCGTCGGTGAGCAGTTTCGGCCCGTCACCGATGAACGATGCGGTGCACGCGTCGAACGAGGTGGAGCTCACGAGTCCGCGCTCGATCTCCGCGATGGGGGCGCCCGTCTCGACGTCGAGGACGACGGCGCCGGCGTTGCTGCCCGTCCCGCCGACGACGACACAGTCGGCACCGCGGCGGGCGACGGGAGCGAGGCTGCCCTCTGCGACGCCGAGTTGTCGACCGTCGGCGTCGAGGACGTAGACGCGTCGTCCGCCGACCGCGATCAGTCGTTCGCCGTCGGCGACGCGTACGCCGCCGCTGATCTCGATCGGGATCCCATCGGGGTTGGTCAGGGTGCCGACGTCGTCGACAGAGCCGTCGGCGTCGGCGGTGATGATGGTCCCGTCGCGGGCCACCACGAGCATCGTGCCGTCGGGACGGAGCAGCGTGGCCTGCGGGCTCGGTACGTCGGCGGTGCCGAGACGCTCACCCGCGACGTCGTAGAACTCGAGTTCTGACTCGCCGCCGGCCGGCTGTTCGGTGACGACGCGTGCGTCGTCGAGCGCGATCACCCGGCCGCCGAGTGCTTCGGAGGTCTTGGTCCCGAGGTCGATCACGACCGACTGGAACGCGGTCGGCACGGGCACGGCGACGTGGCTCGCGGCCGGGTTGACGAGGACGTCGGTCGCGAAGATCAGGGGGTCGTCGAGCAGGGCGACGTCGGCGACGCTGAGCGTCGACCGGTCACGCGTGTCGACGATGGTCACGTCGCCACCGGCGTCGGGCCCCGTGACCGCGATCGCCGGATGATCAGGTGTGATCCGCAGGGTTTCGTCGAGTCCCGCTCGCCCTCGGCGTACCGATCCGTCGTCGAGATCGGTCTGGGTGATGCGCCCCTCGTCGGTCATCGTCACCAGCACGTTGCCGGCGACGAGCGACTGGGCATCGAGGAGGTCGTCGGAGGCCGTGTAGGTGTCGACTTCGTCGGTGGAATCCCGGTCGAGCAGACGGATCTGGTCTCCGTCGAGTACCACGATCGTGTCCCAGTCCGCCGCGGCGGACGCGGAGGGTCGGGACGACGCGTCGTCCCCGACGAAGCGGCTGACGACGATCGCCACACCAGCGATCGCCCCGACGGCGAGGGCGACCACCAAGGCGCGTCGCACCAGATAGTTGGGTTCGTCCCACGCGCCGTCGTCCCATTCGGGGTCGGCTCCGTCCGAACCGACAGCGGCGACGGGCCGTCCGCGCGGGGGTGTGGAGTCGTCGTCGCCGGCGGCTGGCGGCGGCTGACGGCGATCGGACATCGTCTCCGATCGTACGCGCTGTAGCGTCAGCTCCGTGGAGTTCTCGTGCCCTCGCTGTCAGTCGCCTGTCGACGACGAGTTCTACGGCCCGTGCAACACCTGTCGTGGCGAACTCGCAGCGATGTACTCAGGGCTCGGGCGCACGGTCGACGTGGCCGAGTACGAGCCGAAGATGAACGTGACGCCGAACGCCGTTGCACTCAAGGACGACTGAGCGCTGTTCAGCGCGCCGGCACGTCGTCGGTTGCATTGATGCCCGTCAGGGCACGCTCCTCCACCCACTGGTGGACACGCGGGATGAGGGTGCAGAGGCCGATGATGCCCGCGACGATCAAGGAGACACCGACGACCGCGAACTGCGACCAGCCGACGATCACCACAACGCCCGCGATCATCAGGCCGATCCCCGAAGCAGCGAGCATTCGCTTGCCGTGACGCGACTCCTGAGCGCGACTGTTCGCGGCCGCGACCTTCTCGACCGCGATGTCGAGGAGGCGCTGTGCCCACTCGAACTCTGTGGCGAGGATGACGAGGCCGACGATGATGACGACCATCCCGGGGCCGGGGAGCGCCAACATTGCGACGCCGGCCAGCAGCACCGTCATGCCCACGACGAGGATCACGGCGGTACGGGCGTAGCCGCCGATCCGCTTCATCGCGCTCATCGGACGACGTCGGGGGCGGGGGCTGACATCCGTCCAGTGTGACAGCGTCCTCGCGACATCGCACCGTAGCCGTGGCAGGAAATCGACGGAGCTCGATGGCGAGCGCACGCCCGTCAGGTGCTCGGCGTCATCGGCGTGCGTCGGCGTTTGCCGATGAGCAGGGCGGCACCGAGGATCACGAGCGCGAACGCGGTCAGCACGATGCGCAGCACCTCGGTGCCGGTTCGCGGGAGCGGGACGTTCGGATCGGGAGCGGCGCTGACCGTCCCCGTGTCGGCGTCGGTCGGTCGACTCCCGACTCCGAGCACGCCCGCGCTCGAGACGGTCGCCGTGTTGGTGATGACCGTGCCGCCGGGTGCGTTCACGCCCACGACGAGTGTGAGCGATGCGGAGTCGTCGACCGGTAGCGGACCGTCGAGCGTGCAGGTGATGGTCCGAGCGGGTGCGTTCGCACAGGTCCACCCGGGTGCGATCACACTCTGGAACGTCAGCCCCGACGGCAGGACGTCGACGACGCGGACTCCGACCGCCACCGATGGACCGTCGTTGCGCACGGAGATGTCGTAGCGAGCGGACTCGCCGACAATGAGATCGGTCGTGAGCTGCTTCGAGATGACGAGGTCGGAGTGCGGGTCGAGTGTGTCGACGTCAACGGCGGCGTCATTCGTCGGATCGGAGTCGGTGACGAAATCGGGCGCTGTCACGCGCGCGGTGTTCGTCAGGCTTCCCGTTGCTGCGGGATCGACTCGTCCCGAGATCTCGAGGGTCAGGGATTCACCCTCGTCGAAGTCTCCGAAGCCGTTCCACAGTCCGGTCCCCGAGTTGTAGACGCCGGCCGACGGCGTGAAGGTCACGTCGTTCAATGCCGCGGGGAGCGTTTCGGTCAGGCGGAAGTCCTGGATCGTCGTGGGCCCGTTGTTCGTCACCGTGACGGTGTAGGTCACGTCCTCGCCGGGGATCACCGTCGTCCGTCCGTCGGTCTTCGCGACGGCGAGGTCGATGCCATACGTGTCGTCGTCGGTGTCGCGGTTGTTGCCCGGAGTCGGATCGACACCGTTCGCGCCATCGTCGGTGATCGACACGTTGTTGATCACGTGGCGGGTACTCGGGTCGACGGGGTCATCGACCACGACGGTCACCGTGAACGTCCCGCCGGCGCCGGGGGCGAGCGCGCCGACGTTCCAGACGATGGTCGGGTCACCCGTCGGGTCACATGCATCTGTGCACGTGACGAAGGAGACCTCGTCCGGCAGGACGTCGGTGATCACGACGCCGGTCGCGACCTGGTTGCCTGCATTCGTGAACGTGATGTCGTAGTCGAGGGTCTGACCGTCGGCGACCGACGACACGCCGTCGCTCTTGGAGACGACGAGATCGGGTGTTGCGTCGAGCACGTCGAGGTCGTTGTCGACGTTGTTGCCGGGGGTCGGGTCGGCTCCGTTCGCGCCGTCATCGACCACGGTGACGACGTTGTCGAGGTCTTCGAGACCTGCAACGGCCGGCGTGTCGACGGTGACGGTGACCGTCAGTGTGGTCTGGCCCATGGCATCGAACGCACCCGGATCGACGGGCGTTCCGGGCAGGTCCTCGACGACGTTGCTCCACACGAGCGTCGGGAGTCCGGTGCTGTCACAGGTCGGTGTGCACGACACGAAGGCGACGCCCGGTGGCAGCGTGTCGGTGACGGCGACGCCGGTGGCCGACTGTGAACCGACGTTGGTCACGATGATGTCGTAGACCAGCGTGTCACCCGGCGAGACGTTGGTGACGCCGTCGTCCTTGGTCACGAGCATGTCCGGCGTCGCATCGAGGAGATCGGTGTCGTCGTCGGTGTCGTCGATCGGCGTGCCCCCGCTGTTCGTACCGTCGTCGGCGACGCGCACGGAGTTGGTGAACGAGGTGACTCCGGACGCCACCGTGTCGTCGACGGTGACCGTGACCGTCAGTGTGACCGACGATCCGATCACAGCCGGGAGCTGATCGGCCCCGCCGTTCAGATCGCCGACGCTCCAGGTGACGGTGCCCGCGGTGTTGTCGATCGTGCACGGCACCGGAGTCGCCGGGCACGAGTCGGCGGTCAGGATGGCGGGCAGCGTGTCCACGACGGTCACGCCGGTCGCCGCCTGATCGCCGTTGTTCGCGACGACGATCGTGTAGTCGAACGTCTCGCCGGCGGCTCGTTGGGTGGCGCCGTCATCCTTGCTGACGGCGAGGTCCGGCGTTGCGTCGACGATGTCGATGTCGTCGTCGTCGTTGTTGCCGGGGATCGGGTCCGTGCCGTTGGCGCCGTCGTCGACGACCGACGCGGGGTTGGTGATCGACTCGACGCCGGCTGCCACCGGGTCGACGACGCGGGCGGTGATCGTGACCGATGTCGTGGCGCCGCCGCCCGCGAGCGAGCCGATCGACCAGGTGACGCGGGGGAGCGCTGTCGAGTCACAGCCGTCAGAGCACGAGACGAATTCGAGTTCGGCGGGGAGCGTGTCGGTCACGACCACGCCCGTGGCACCGATGTTGCCGTTGTTGGTCACGGTCAGCGTGTAGGTCGTCAGCTGGCCGGGCACCACGTCGGTCACGGCATCGTCCTTGACGATGCCGAGCTCGGGGGCGTTGCTGGCGAGCGGAACCGCGTCGCTGTCGGTGTTGTCGGCCGGTGTGGGATCACCGTTCGCCGTGCCGTCGTCGTCGGTCACCGTCGCGGTGTTGTCGAAACGCGTGGTGCCCGCCAGGAGCGGATCGTCGGCAACGGTGGAGTACCTGAGCGTGACACTCTCCCCGGCGACGAATCCGCCCGCGATTGCGGAGGTGTCGTCCTCGAGCCCGGGGCCCCACGTGATGACGCCGGTGGCGGTGTTGCACGTGGTCGCAGCAGGTGAGACCGATGCGCACACGACGGTCATCTGCGGGTCGACGGTGTCGGTCACGATCACGCCGGTCGCGTTCTGGTCGCCGACGTTGCTCACCGTGAGCCGGTAGTCCACGGTGCCGCCGGGGGCCACGTTCGCCTGCGTGTGCGTCTTCGTGATCACCATGTCGGGCTGGGCCGAGATGGTGTCGACGTCGTTGTCGGTGTTGTTGGTCGGGTCGGGATCGGTGCCGTTGGTTCCGTCGTCGATCGCGGTGACGCGGTTGTCGACCGATTCGATTCCGGCCGGGATCGGATCGTCGACGTCGGCCACGATCTCGAACGAGGCGGAGCCACCACCGCCCGCGAGCGAGGCGTACGTGATCGTCACGATGCCGGCCGACTCGGAGCAGCCGATGCTCACCGTGCCCGACAGCGAACGGCAGGCGTTGAAGCTCAGACCCGGCGGGAGGGTGTCGGTGACGAGCACGTTCGTGACCCCGATGTTGCCGATGTTGGTGACCTCGATCGTGTACGTCGTTCGTGCGCCGGCCGACAGGACGGTGACGCCGTCGCTCTTGGTGACTCGCACGTCGGGCGAGCGCCCGGAGATCGTGTCGTTGTCCATGGCGAGGTTGTTGCCGGGGGTCGGGTCGGGGCCGTTGACGCCATCGTCGGCGACGACCGCCTGGTTGAGATAGCCACTCGTGCCCGCTGCCGCGGGCGCGGTCATCTCGATCGTCATCGTGCAGGTGATCGTTCCTCCGTTCGCGGGGATCGCTCCGGCGATGAGGATCCGCCGCGCACCCGAGACGGCGCCTCCGTCGGAGCACCCCGTGCCGCCGACCCCGACGAACGTGGTTCCGGGCGGGAGCGTGTCGTCGATGTGGACCCCGGTCGCCTGGAAGCCACCGACGTTGGTGACGACCAGGTCGTAGGTCGTCTGCGCACCCGGCGTGATCGTCGTGACGCCATCGTCCTTCGACAGGGTGAGGTCGGGGCCGACGCTGTTGAGGACGGCCGAGCCGGTGGTGTCGGGCTCGTCGCGTTCTCCGGCGACGGTGCCGGGAAGCGTGGTCGCCTGTGTGACGCGGGCGGTGTTGGGGATCGACGTGCCGATCGGGACGACGGCATCGAGTTGGACGGTGAAGGAGAAGTCGACCGTGGCCCCGGCCGGGATGGGTCCGCCCGTGTAGACGATGGTCCCACCGGTCCGCGAGTACACGAATCCGGCGGGGGTGACGCCTTCGACCGCGGTGCTCTCGTCGAAGAATGCATCGAGCACGTCGTCGATCACCACGTCGTGGGCGGTGCCGAGCCCGGTGTTCTCGACCTCGAGGTTGACGGTGACGGTGTCGCCCTGCGAGGCGGTGGTCGGGTCGAACGACTTGCTGATGAGCATGCCGGGCTCGATGACGGGGGTACCGACGATCGCGGAGTCGACCGCTGACGAACCGTCGAGTTGGACGACGCCGCGGTTGTCGAGTGTCGTCTGGCCCGGATTGACGCCGACGTTGGAGGCGACGTCGAGCACCAGCGCGTCGAGCCGGACGACGATCGAGTTGTTGGTGTCGTTCGTGTCGGGGGTGACCGTGGTTGCCCCGAACGTCACCACGAGGTCCTCACCGTCGGTGGTGCCGCCGGTGACGGCCGACGCGCCGAGGCTTCCGGCGAACGGCTGGGCGAGTCCCGATGAGGGGACTTCCGCGCCGGCGGCGGTGAACACTTCGACCGTTCCGGCGACGTATCGCATCCCGGCCGGGAGTTGGTCGGTGACCGTGAAGCCATTGATGTTGCCTTCGGGAAGCGTGACGGTGAGGTCGTAGGTGACCGTTTCGCCGATCGTCACGTTCGGTGAGGTCGTCGAGGCCTGGTCGGTTTCGACCAGGGCCTTGCTGATCGTGGGCGCGATCGGCTGGACGACGACGCTGCCGGTGGCGGTGTAGTCGTCGACCCCGCCGGCGCCCGTGCGCTCGACCCCGTCGGTGTTGCCGAGGGATGTCGTCGGGGAGCCGGGTAGCCCGGTGTAGGCGATCGATGCCGTGTTCGTGATCGAACTGACCACGTCGTAGCCGGGATCCACCGCCACGTCGAAGGTGATCGTCGTGGAGCTTCCCTGCGGGAACGTCGACCAGGTCGCGGTGATCGTGTCGATGCCGTCGAAGGCCAGAGTCGTCGTCGGCGTGCCCGTCGCTGCGAGCGTGCCGATCTGGAAGATCAGTCCCGCGGGGATCACGTCGGTCAACGTGATCTCGAAGGCGTCTGCGTTCGAGGACGGGTCGTGGTCGACGACGATCGTGTAGGTGAGCGTGTCGTCGGCGTCGATCGTCGGCGAGCTGGCGGACTTCGCGACGTCGAGCGTCGGTTCGACGATGGTCACCGGCGTGCGGGCCGTGTGCGTGCTCGTGGTGGTCCCGGTGCTGCCGCGCTGGTACCTGACCGCTGCGGAGTTCCTTCGGACGTTGCCGCGCTGGTTGCCGACCACGTTCGTGACGACCGCCCAGTAGGTGAAGGTGATCCGCTCGTTGGTGGTCGTCGTGTTGTCGCTGTTGGCGTTGGTGATGTCGCCGAAGCCGTAGGTCAACGTGCGTCGGTCACCCGAGACGGTGGGTCCCGTGACCGAGGTCGCGGCGAGATCGCTGCCCAGCACGGCGGCGGTCGGGGGCCGCGAGATCTCGAGGCCGGGATCGAGCGTGTCCACCAGGGTGACGTTGCGCGCGACGCCCTCGGGCACGGTGACGGTGACGGTGTACTCGACCTCTTCACCGATCGCGATGCTGGAGCCGGTTGTCGACGTCTGACTGGTGTTCGTGCGCGCCTTGGCGATGGTGAGCGGCTTGGTCGCCGCGGTTGCGTTGTCGGTGAGGTCACCCGCGGGAGTGACCGGGAGGAAGGAGGGCCCGCCCTCGGTCGCCGAGAAGTAGTCGATCGTCGCCGTGTTGGTGAGCTGGGATGCAGGGGTGTTGGCTCCGATGGTGTCGACGACCTGCAGCAGATAGGTGATCACCGCGATGTTGGCACCGCTCGCGGGGTCGACGGCGGCGAGCGCTCCCGCGGTCGGACCGTCGGTCAGCGCGACGGTGCCGCTGGACGATGCCGCACCGTCGAGGAAGCCGGTGGCCGTGTGGGGGAGCGCGACCCCCGCACCGTTCGTGACGCAGAGATCCGGGCCACCCGCCGGGAGCTCGAAGCCTGCGGGGATCACGTCCGAGACCTGCACGTCGAAGGCACCGTTGCGCCCGCTCCCGGTGTTCTCGACGACGATCGCGAACCGGACGAGATCGTCGCGATCGATTCCTGACACGTTCGCGTCGGGCGCGCCGCCGGCGATGCCGTTCGAACTGATCGTTCCGCCGAAGTCGGGGCACGTGCCCGCCGTGGTCACGGCATCGAAGCTCACACCCGTGGGGTTCCTGGGGCCGCTGAACACGACCGCAGGCGTCTGGGCCGAAGCCGCGACCGCACCCTTGCGGATATTGAGTTCGGGCTCCGTGAGTTCGATCTGGATGATCGCGGGGGTTGTTTCGGAGGTGTTGAAGCTGTTCTCCTCGGAGGCCTGGACCTGATTGGTGAGGAACAGACCGTCGAGGAACGGATCGTCCGCGATCTGAAGGGTGAAGAGCAGCTCGATGTCGCGAGCGACGTTGTCACTGAATTCCTGGGTCTTGAAGTCCCACGTGATGCTGTTGGCGAGGGCATCGACGCGGGGCCCACTGGGCCCGTCCGGCGGGAGGAAGCCCGGCGCGGTGTGGAGCGTGTCGGCGGGGCCGTAGCACCATTGATCGAGGCCGGGTGCGGTCGACACGGTGCAGTCGGCGACCTGCTTGGTGAGCGCGGTCGCCGTGAGAATGGGGAGCGGGAGATAATCGGCGACCAGCAGGTCGCTGAAGTCCGAGGACGGCAGGTGCAGCTTCAGCCGGTAGGTGATCAGGTCGCCGGCGGCGAACTGGACCGGGCTGGTGACGAAGCTGCCGACCGTTCCGTTCCTGGCCCAGATGGACTTCTCGATCGCGATCGGGGCGATGACGAGGCTGGTGGCGCTCGTGTCCGCCTCGAACCGTGGTGTGGTCTGCGGGAGTTGCGTCGCGTTGTCGTAGACCTCACCGGTGACGGTGACGTCGTTGTCGACGATGTCGTTCGGGTCGAGGGCCTCGGTGTCCGGCGGAGAGCAGGTGTACGCGTCGTCGATGGACGCCTCGAAAGTGATCTCGAACGTCGTGCCGGCGGCCGGGGTGCCCACTCGTCCACCGGTCAGGATTCCGTCCCCGGCGGCATTTGCGTTGTCGGCGTCGCTGACGCGGAATCGGATCGCTGTGGTCCCGTTGCCACAGGTGGTGCGTGCGCTCGTGTCGACGGTGTAGAACGTGGCGAGGTTCACCGAGGTGGTGGTGCCGCGTTCGCTGATGCTCAGGGTCGGGGTGTACCCCGCGTTGAAGGTCTGGCCGTCGCCGAGGATGTCGTCGACGGCGATGTCGGCGAAGGTGAAGTAGTCGCTGACCTGGCCGCGGATCGTGTAGCGCAGGGTGTCACCGGGAGTCGGGCCCACGTCGCCCGCCTCGACGACGGTGGTGACGGATTTCTGGACCGCGATCGATTTGGCGATGACCTCGGCGTCGTCGGAGTTCCCGGCTGCGACCGTGCCGGAGTTGATCGTGAACGGGATGTTCGCGTCCCGCGGGTCGAGCGGGTCGACCGTGCCGCTCGCCTGCCCGTCGTTGAGGGTGGTCACGTCGTCACCGCTGCCGGGGTCGAGGATCACAGCGGCTGCGGCGTCGTCGCGCGGGATGAAGTATGACATCTCGAGTGAGGCGTCGATGGCTGCGCCGGTCCCGAGGGTGTTTCCGGTGAACTGGTGGCTGAGCACGTTGTCCGGAGCGCCGCTTGGTACGCCGACGGCAGGTTCCGGGCTCGTGGTCCCGATCGCGGGCGCGGCCACCGACGACAGGTACGCATACTCGGGGGGGAGGCGATCGGTGATGGTGAGGCCCGCGACGGTCTGGCCCGTCGCGATGTCGACGTCGAGGGTGTATCCGCGCGGGAAGTTCGGGCCTGTGGCCGTCTCCTCTTCGGGTCCGACGTAGGTCTTGACGAAACGAACGACCTCGGGCGTGAGCGAGGCGCCGGCGGTGGAGCCGATGATCGGCGTCGAGCCGGTGGCCGTGTCGCCGTACGCGAAGCCGGGCGTCGCCGTCACCCCGAGCGCGAACCCGACGTCGGCCAGGTTGCTGACGGCACCGACGACTGCGATGTCGGCGATCGGTTGACCGGGGGTGAACGATCCGAACGGGAGTTGGATGACGACGATCTGCTTTCCGGACGGGCAGGCGATCGAGAGCCCGGTGAGTGGGTGCGTTCGGGCGACGCCGGTGCACGCGAAGTTGGCGAGTGGGGTCAACGGAGCGCCGAGGTACGAGGCATTCGTGAAGCTCACGCCGTCGTCGCCGTCGGCACCGCCACTGTCGAAGGTGAGGTCGACATAGGGGCCGTAGCCCGCTGCGGTGGTGTCGGCGTTGTCGAAGGTGACGACGAAGTCGACGTCCTCACCGATCAGGGGCGTTGCGGTTCCGACACCGATCGTCGACGCAGGAACCGGAGGCGCGGCCGATGCTCGGTCGGGTCCCGCCGTGGACACGATGACCGTGGACGCGACGAGCGACGCGGCGATCAGGCGAACGAACTGAGACATGGGCGGTTTCCTTTTGAGCAGCGCGATGCGACTGCCCTTCTTCGGCAGAACTTGAGGCAACCTTGAGGCACGTGTGTCCACACGACGTCACAGGTAGCATTTCGTGGTCCCTGCGCCGGGGGCACCCGAATCGGGGGACGTAGCTCAGTTGGCTAGAGCACCTGCTTTGCAAGCAGGGGGTCGTGGGTTCGATTCCCATCGTCTCCACCATCATCTACCAGGGGAGATGCTGCTTTGACGGCCTCCCGAGCACGAGCTGTCGTGCCATTGACGTGCCAGTACAGCGACTGTCCGTGCCTCTGGAAGCGCGCGAAGTCCCTGGTCGGAGGCTCGCCGACTGGCTTCCGTCGGGCCGACACCTGCCTTGAACGCAGGGGGTCGACTGCGCATCGGTCACTTCGATGACCGCACCTCGGACAGAGTGGAGACGCCGCAATTATCGCTCGGGTCGTGGTGCGAAGAACTGC
>CAWGNY010000012.1:0-101438 GCA_963824025.1 Ilumatobacteraceae bacterium | reverse complement strand
TCCTCGGTTCGGACCGCAACACCGGACTGGGATCTTCCTTCACGTGCGAGTCGGAGGTACTGGTTCCCGACACCGAAACCGGCGAACTCGTCGACTCGGGGCTCTACTGCCGCAAGGTCCAACCCTGATCGGTCCCGGCGCGGTCGGTTGATCGTGTCGAGACCGAGTCCGACGGCCGGGTCGGCGAGCACGTGCTCGTCGGCCCGGCCGTTCGCCGCGGAGAGCACGCCGAACCGAGCCAGAATCCAGGGTGACGTTGTGAGCCACGACCGCATCGAAGTCAGCAGAACGATCGCCGCCGATCCCACCGCAGTGTGGTCCGCAGTGACCGACATCACCCGCATGGGTGAATGGTCACCCGAGTGCCACACAGCCCGGTGGGTCGACGGCGCGAGCGGACCAGCGACAGGTGCCTGGTTCGTGGGCGAGAACCGCAACGGCGACTTCGAGTGGACCACCCGTGCCGTGGTGGTCGAGTGCGAACAGGACCGGCGCTTCGTGTTCGAGGGTGACTCCGACGGATTCCGCTTCTCCCGCTGGGGCTACGAGATCGAGCCCACCGAGGACGGCTGTGTCGTGACGGAGTTCAATCTGAGCTTCATCCCCGACGAGCTTCAGCCGATGTCCAGAGAGATTTCCGGGGTCGACGATCGTGAGACCCACGACAAGGCCGGCCTGGAGGCCACGCTGGAACGACTCGCCGCCGCACTCGAGGCCTGATCCTCGAAGCACCGTCGCTGCACCTCGACGCCGGCGTGATCATCGGCTTCCTCGACGCCGACGACTCCCATCACGACACCGCACGCGCCGCCCTGACCAACGCCCCGGGCGCCCCGGCGGTGCCGGACCCGCAGCTCGCCCCGCCCACGTCCACGACCTCGGAACCCACACGACCCGCGGGGAACGGGACGTCCGCGCTCGGTACGGTGCGCGAGGATGTGCGGCGGCCGGGGCCGCTTCAACGGCGATCGGAAGCGACCGTTGATTCCGGCCGCGTGGTCGTCAGGACGCGCCGATGACGTTGGCGACGACCCAGCTGTGCTTGCCACGTCGACAGCGAATGAACGGCACGACGACGAGCGATCAGTGCCCCATTTCGCTCGTTGCGATGACATCGCTGCTGGTGCTCGGGCTGACGTCCCGGAGAAGTCCACCGATCCGCGTCCACGACGACCCTCTGGCACGGGCGGTCACCGGCGCATCGCGAGCGCTGACATCTTTCCGAATCGGGAACGGACCCTGAACGATCCGGGAGCGGTGCCCGGCGGCCGAATGACGTCCTTACGTTGAGGGGATGGGTTGGATTCGTCGCAATCTGAAGATCGTCCTGTCGCTGTCTGCCGTCCTGCTCCTCGGTGTCGCCTACCTCGCGTTCGCCGTCTTCGGCGTCCACACGCTGTTCATCGATGACAAGGTCGATGAAGACGGCCCGGTCTTCGCCTCCGGTGCTGCGGCCGCTCCCGATGAGCCGGACGTGGTCGCATCCGTGGCGCCGGCTGACACCGACGAATCGGCGACCGAGGAGTTCGCCATCGAGCCAGCCGGCACTGATCCAGCCGGCTCTGATCCAGCCGTCATCGAGGCGTCACCCGTCGGCGAGGCGCCGGCACCGCAGATACTCACGCTCGCCGAGGGTTCGTTCATCCCGCGGGGTCGCTACAGCGGTGAGGGCACAGCGTTGGTACTCAACGACGGCAGCGAGCAACGGTTCTTGCGCTTCGAGAACTTCTCGACCGACAACGGCCCGGATCTCCGGGTGTACCTCTCGAACTCGGACGCCAACGCCGACAGCGACATCTTCGACGACGACTTCATCGACCTCGGCGTACTCAAGGGCAACATCGGCGACCAGAACTACGAGATCCCGGTTGGTGTGGACCTGGGCGTCCACGACACCGTGGTCGTGTGGTGCGTGCGCTTCTCGACCCCGTTCACGGCCGCCGATCTCGCCTGACTGTTCGGGATGCCCACCGGCGTTGCCGACGAGCGCGTTACCCGCGACCGGCGGAGCGTCGACGTCGATGACCCGGCTGACACCGGCCCGCCCCGTCCGGCCCGACCTCGTGGGTGGTCGCGACGGAGAGCATCGAGTCCGTCTGTCAGCTGGCCTTCATCGGCGCGATGACCTGTTCCGCGAAGCGGAGGGCGGGCTCGACATCGAGCGGATGGCCGAAGTCCATGATGAAGTGCTCGACGCCGAGGCCGCGCAGGTGGGTGAGTCGATCGACCCATTCCTCGGATGCCGCGTCGGAGTCGGGGAGGTCTCCGGCGACGGTGAGCGTGCACTCGATGGCGGCCGGGTCGCGCCCGGCCTCGCCGGCAGCCGCGTGGACGATGTCGCGCATCCGCAGCCAGGCCTCGTCGCTGCGGTACGCGCCATTCCACATGTCGGCCTGTCGACCGACGATCGGCAGGCCGATCTGCTCGCCGGAACTGCCGATGCAGATCGGCGGCACGACGTCGGGGCGCGGGGTGGCGGCCGCGTCGGCGATCTCGAAGTAGGAACCGTCGAAGGTCGGGTGCTCCTCGGTCCACATCAGGCGGCAGATCTGGACGACCTCCTCGAGCTGGCGGAGGCGGGTGGCGGCGGAGGGGAAGTCGTAGCCGTACGAGTCGTACTCGTCCTCGCGCCAACCCGCCCCGATCCCGAGGATGAAGCGGTTGCCGGACAGCACCTGGAGGGTCGACGCCATCTTCGCGGTGAGGGCCGGGTTGCGGTAGCCGTGGCCGAGGACGTGATGGCACAGCATGATGTCGGGGAACCGAGCGGCGAGCCAGGTGAGCGTGACCCACGCCTCGAGGAAGCCCTCCTTCTTGTCGGCGTCGAAGCCGTAGAAGTGGTCGGCGATCCACAGCGAGTCGAAGTGCGGGAGAGCATCCGGGAAGATGTGCTCCTCCTGGTACATCACGATCGGCTGGAAGTCACTCCCCGCATGCCCGGCCACCGGCGACAACCATCCGAATCTCGTCATCAACACAGGTTGCCAGGCGGCACCGGGGATGGACGACTCAGTCGGATCGCTGACCATCGATATCCGCGTGTCCCGTCGGCCCGATGTCACCAAGCCGCAACCAGTACACCCGCTGAGATGGCCATGGCGACCAGCCCCGCACCGTGGGGCCACAGCCATCCTCGTCGACGAAGAACGCCGCCTCGTTCAACAGCACGCCCGTGGGGCTGACCCCGATCAGTTCGAAGCCACCGAGCGATTCAGCCGCAGAAGCGGGAAGCTCGACCTCGGCTCGGACCCCGCCGAGATCGTCGGCGGAGACGGTTGCGACGGCGACCGCTTCCTTGCCGACGAGCTGCATCACGATCGCCACCAGCGCTCCGGGCTCATACCCTCGCGCATCCAACACAACGGTCGATCCGGGTGCATACGCGTCGCACTCGTCGCCGCTCGCCAACGCGAGCCCGGCAGAGCCGAAGTGATCGGGCTCGACGGAGGCGTGGTAGCGGGAACCGTCGGAGAATTCGACGGTCAGCCTTCGACAGGTGTTCGACCACGCCTTGTCGGTCTTCCAGACGAACGTGTACGTATCTGTTGCGGCGTCGTACGTCAAGCCAGATCCGCCCGACGCTGTCACGGTCTCGTCGACCGTGCTCGTCGGTGCGTCCGACCGGCACGGCTCCCAGCGCATGCGCCGCCCTTCCAGGGGTCGAGAATGCATCGGACGGTAACAGCTTCCGCCGAGCGGGTGGAACGTCGAACGCGGGACGAAGGTCTCTGTCCTCACGGTGGGCGTGGCGCGCAGATGGAAGGTGATGAGCGACAGGTCAGGACACGGCACGCGATCGAGGGCGCGATGGAACGACTGAGTCCACTCGACGCCCTGTTCCTCCACGTCGAGGACGGCGTCAACCACATGCACATCGCGTCGTGCGCCATCATGGAGGGGCCGCCGCCCGCCTACGACGACTTCGTCGAGTTGGTGCGCAGCAAGTTGCCCCGGATCCCCCGCTACCGCCAGCGCGTCCGCTTCGTACCGGGTGGGCTGGGCCGGCCCGTGTGGGTCGACGATCCGCACTTCCGCCTCGACTACCACGTCCGCCACACCGCCCTACCACCGCCCGGTTCGGTCGACGACCTCCGGAACCTCATGGGCCGGCTGATGTCACAGGAACTCGACCGCAACCGGCCGCTGTGGGAGACCTGGCTGGTCGAGGGGCTGGAGGACGACACGTGGGCGCTGGTGTCGAAGGTGCACCACTGCATGGTCGACGGCATCTCCGGGACCGACCTGATGGCGGTCGTGCTCGACACCGAACCGGACGCCGAGGCGGTGCCGATCGTTGAGTGGACCCCGCAACCCGAACCGACCGACGCGGAGCTGCTCGCACAGTCGCTGGTCGAGACGGTGTCGACACCCGCGGAGCTCGCTCGGTGGGTGAGGGCGATGGGCCGCCACCCGCGGCGTCTCGCCGCCGAGGCCGGCGAGCTCCTCGCCGGCGCACGATCACTCGGCGACCGGCTCCGGCCGAACGTGGAGTTGTCGATCGAGGGCTCGATCGGGCCGCACCGCCGATGGGCGTGGGCGCGCACGACCCTCGACGAGATCAAGCAGGTGCGATCGGTGCTCGGCGGCACGGTCAACGACGTCGTGCTGACGGCCATCACCCGCGGGTTCCGAGACCTGCTGCTCGGTCGGGGCGAGGAGCTCGACGGCGTGGTCGTGCGGACATTGGTGCCGGTGTCGCTGCGGTCGCGCGACGACCACTCGCTGAACAACCAGGTGTCGGCGATGATCGCCGAGTTGCCCGTCGGCATCGAGGACCCGGTTGCGCGGCTGAACTCGATCCGCGAACAGATGCAGGAGCTCAAGGATTCGCACCAGGCGGTGGCGAGCACGGCGTTGAACGGTCTGGCGGACCTCGCCCCACCGGTCCTGCTCGGCCTGGGGCTGCGAACGGCGACGGCGGTGTTGCGGCGGGCGCCGCAGCGCTCGGTGAACACGGTGACGACGAACGTACCCGGCCCGCAGCAGCCGCTCTACGCGTGCGGCCGGGAGATGCTCGAGTACTTCCCGTTCGTGCCGGTGAGCCACGGGGTGCGCACCGGCGTGGCGATCCTGTCGTACAACCGCAAGGTGAGCTTCGGCGTCACGGGCGACTGGGACTCGATGCCCGACATCGAGGTGCTCGCCGACGGCATCGAAGCCGGCATGGCCGAACTCCTCGCCGTTGCCGTCGCTCGCTCCTGACGAATCGTCCACGGGCCGACAGGTCGACGGCGACATGTCGGCCCTGCTCGCCGGTTCAGAACAGCAACTCCAGGCGGACAGCGCCCCACACGACGTGCCACAGCGCGTAGTAGGCGAGCCGGAAGCCGAGCATCCAGGCGAAACCGAATCGCCAGAACATCCAGACCTGGACCACCCCGAAAACCGTGAGATGGACGGCACTGAAGATCGACGTACCGATGGACGTGGCGTACGCCGCCTGCAGGACGGCCTCGACGAGGGCGACCGGGATCGCGATCCGCCAGAAGGTCACGTCGAGCCCGGTCGGCGCCCCGAGCAGGGCGACGAGCACGGCGATGGGGACGACGTGCAGCGTGCTCTCGACGAACACGGCGATCGCCGGGTAGAACCTCAGCGCATCGGGCACGGCCACGTTCGTGTCCTCCGGGAAGCGGAGGACGAGGTCTGCTCCGATCGCAGCGGCCGCGAGCACGGGCACCGCCCAGGCGGTGATCGACACCGCGTCCCTCGATGCGCCGGGACCGATCATCGCGAAGTCCGAGTTGCCCTGGAGAGACGCCATCGCGATGCCACCGACCAACGCGGCCACAATCATCACCCCGGTCGGGTTCACCGCACCGAAGAAGCGTTCGAACACCGACCGATCGACGTCCGTCTGCCATGCCGTCAGGGCCACCGCCCCGACGGAGAGCACCGCGAAGAGGCCCATGCCGGCCCACTCGAGTCTCGGCGTCATGCCTCCACGGTGCCCCGCGGGCGCGTCCCGTCACCAGGGGCGAAAGGCCGAGTCCGGACCGGGTCAGGACGTCTGCTCGTCGACCCGGGCGAGATAGGCCGACGATCCGCCGATCGTCACCCACGTGATCGACGGCGGGTCGTCGGAGACGACACACACACGAGCAGCGGGCCGACGCAACCGCAGGCGATGGAACGAACGCGCCGATCCGTTCGGTTCGCCGATCGTCAACGAACGGCGACCGACAGACGGTGGAACGCTGCGGCGAAGCCGTCGACGATCTGCTCGTGGTCGGGCACCAGGTCGGCGTCGCAGGCGATCCCGACGAACACCTTGCCGTCGTAGCTGTAGATCGTGAACGACATCGACTGGTTCCCCGAGAGCGGAGCCCAGCCGACCATTCCCTCGACCCGACGTCCGGCCATGTAGACCGGGATCGGCGGGCCGGGGACGTTGGTGAGCACGCCGACGGCCCGGTTCGCGAGCAGGTCGACGCTCGCCCGATACAGGACGTCACTGAACCCCGAGATCAGTTCCTGCAGGCGGAAGGCCAGTCCCGCTTCGTGGCCGCGCTTGATCCGGCCCATCCGATGCTTGACGACGTCGAGGACGGCGAGCGGGTCCGCCGTGCCGGTGGGCAGTTCGAGCTGGACGATGGCGAAGTTGTTGCCGAGCTCCTCGGGCAGGGTGACGTCGAGCGGTTCGAGGTTGACCGGGATCATCCAGTTCACCGAGGCGCAGCTGCCGTCGTGCGCTTCGAGATACGTGTGGAGCGTGCCGGCGACGCAGGTGACGAGGACGTCGTTCACGGTGGCCGCGTGGGCATGGGCGACGTCCTTGACCGCCGCCAGTGGAAGCGGTTCCGACCAGGCCACCACCTTGCGCGTCCCGACCGTTCCGGTCCAGATCGTCGGGTCGTTGCGGGTGCCGAGCAGCAGCTTGCGAGCGAAGTCGATGTCACCCGGACTCGACGAGAGCAGGTCGACGATCGGGCCCTCGCCCGGCAGGCTCGGGCGGAGCGCGCGCTGCAACCGCGTCGCGGTCGTCTCGGCCGCCGCGATGGCCTCCTGCGCTGCCCCGTGCGCGGCACCGACGGGGTTGGTGAGCGAGGCGGAGGCCCGCCCGACCGAACGGCCGGCCGCACTCGTGACGTCGCCGACCGTGTCCGCAAGGGCTCCGAGCCCGGCCCGGGCGGTACCGACCGGATCGGTGAGCGCGTGCCCGACCGTGTTCCCCAACTGGTTCGTCAGATCGACCAGCTCGCTCGCGACCGCCCCGACACCGTCGCGGACGCGCCCCGGGAACGGCCGATCGGGCTCCGTCGGCGGCGACGAACCGTTCGGTGGCTGCGGGATCAGGATCGGCCCGCCGTCCGGAGACGCGTCGAACAGGCTCATCGCCAGTTGGACCATCCGGATGCCGTCGGCGATCGCGTGGTGGGTGCGCGTGAGGACGGCGCTCCCGCCCTTGAAGCCGTCGATCAGGAACATCGCCCACAGCGGGCGGTTCCGGTCGAGCGGTTCGGTCCGCTGGGAGGCCACGAACTGTTGGAGTTCGGCATCACCCCCCGGCGCCGGCAGGCGGACGCGCGAGAGATGTGCGTCGAACGAGTCCGTCGTGCACTCCTCCCAGTGCCAGGTGCCGTCGTCGTGGACGGCGCGACTGCGGAAGACGCGGTATCGGTCCCACAGGCGCTCCTTGGCCGTGTCCGTGACGCGGTCCCAGTCGATCGGTTCGGCGGTCCACACCAGGGCGTCGACGACCATCAGGTTGGAGGGGCGATCCATCTCCAACCACAGCGCGTCCTGGACGCCCATCGGGTGTCGTTCGTTCATTCCGCCATCGTCCACGCGATGTGGTGTCGGACAACAGGGGCGAAGGTCGCATGCCCGCGGGCTGCTCAGCGCGACGAGGGGAACCAGGAGCTGAGATGGTGGGAGAGCGTGGTGGCGGCGGCGACATCCAGCACGGGTGTGGACCGGATGGCCTCGATCAGTGCCGTCGCCCATCCGATCCGCACGTCGTCGACGACGAACAGCGCAGAGCGCAGACCCCACTCTGCGTCGGTGAAGCAGAGACAGCCCCGGATCGGGACACCGCCGAACCCGATCGGTTCGACGGCGAACCGGACGGCGTCGGCGTGCCACCCCATCGTGCACACGAGGTCGGTCCGGTCGCGGTGACCGACGTACAGCCGCTCGTTCTTCGTTCGCCGGTCGGGGACATCTCGACGCTCGACCCTGCCCGCGTCGTTGTTCGCGTCGATGATCCAGATGCCGGTCGGGGCGACAACGAGATGATCGATGCTGCCTCTGCTCAACGGGACCTTGCGACCGTGGAGCACCGTTGCGATGCCGTCGAGCTCACGATCGAGTTGCTCGGCGAGACGACTGTCACCGCCGACACTCTCCGCACACGCGGTCGCGGTTCGCGTCTCGTCGGCGACGACCATCGTGTCCCCGGCCGGTCGGCAGTCGACGCAGGTGACCGAATCGGCGGTCCCGTCCCACCACGCCTGCGTCGCGGGCGGGAGGGGCGCGGCACACGCGGCACATGTGCCGGGTCGCGGGATTGCCATCCGTTTCGTTGCCACGTGGATGATTCGGCGTCGGCGTGCCACGACTTGAGGGCGGCTCGGACGATGCAACCGGGCGGACTCGGACTCTGGACCGCGAGACCCACACGTTCCAGCTGGAATCGATGTCGCCCCTGGCATGATCGGGCGCACCTCGGCGTCCTCGTTTCCCGTCCGGCTCGAGCGCCAACGAGTGTTCCGATCCGATCGCGAGCCCGAACTACCTCGCACGCCGCGTTCAGCTGCGCAGGGCCTTGGCCAGTTCGGTGAAGTCGTGCACGAGCAACTCCATGTCCGCGTCGGTGTGGGCGAACGAGACCAGCCATTGCTCGTCGAGTCCGGGTGGGGTGAGGACGTCGCGATTGAGGCCCCACAGCCAGGACAGCTCTGCCATCGCGAAGTCGGTGGCCTTGTAGTCGCGGTAATTGCGCACCGGCGTCGGCGACCAGGTGACACAGCCCTTCACGCCGACCCCGACGGTGTGGGCGGGGAGCTCGTACTCCGCGATGACGGCATCGATCGCGTCCATCGCCCGGCCGTTGATCTCCTCGGCGGCCGCGAGCGCCTCCGGCGTGCAGATCTCGTCGACCGCCGCCGCCGCGGCCATCACCAGCGGATTGCCGTTGTAGGTGCCGAAGTGGGCCATCTGACCGTCGACCACGACCTCCATCACCTCACGCTTGCCGCCGAACGCAGCCAGCGGCAGCCCTCCGCCGATGCTCTTCGCGAGCGTGATCAGGTCCGGCTGGACGCCGAGCCGCTGCGCCGCACCCGCGTAGCCGGCGGTGAGACCCGTCTTCACCTCGTCGAAGATCAGCACGACGCCGTACTGGTCACACAGGGCGCGGACGCCGGCCAGGTAGCCCTCGTCGGGGAGCACGATCGCAAGGTTCTCGATCACCGGCTCGACCACCATCGCTGCGACATCACGACCGTGCTCGGCCAGGATTCGCTCGAGCATGGGCAGATCGTTGTAGGCCACGACGTGCACCGTGCCCGCCTCGACGTCGAAGGGGACGTGGCCCACGGGGGCGTCGGCGGGACCGATGTCGGCCAGCGCGGGCTTCACCGACACCTGCAGCGCGTCGTACCCGCCGTGATATCCGCCCTCGACCTTCACGATCGCCTTGCGCTGCGTGTGCGCCCGGGCCGCGCGGATCGCGTACATCAGCGACTCGGTGCCCGAGTTCGTGAAGCGCACCATGTCCAGCCCGAAGCGTCGGCAGAAACGCTCGCTCATGTCGGTCGCCTGCGGGCTCGGTGTGACGAACAGTGTGCCGACCTCCTCCAGCGCCCGGGTCACGTGCTCGACGACCACCGGGTTGAGGTGGCCGACCAGCATCGCGCCGAAGCCCATCGACAGATCGAGCAGGCGCCGACCGTCGACATCGGTGAGCCAGGCGCCGTTGGCGGACTGGATCGAGATCGGGTACGGGTCCCAGTGCTGGAACGACGACGTGACTCCGAGTGGCAGGGTCCGACTGGCGCGCACGTTGTGCTCACCCGAGCCGGTCGTCGACTGTGTGAAACGCTCCCACTCCGCCGCGGTCAGTGTCGCCGCCCGGTCGTGATCGAGGTTGCGGAAGCTCGTCGGCAGGTGACGGCGCGTTGCCGGGTCGTGCGGCGGCCAGCTCGGGGCGTTGGTGTGGGTCGCGGTCATCTGCTGCCTCCAGGGGAGCGATGTGGTTCTTGGTCGTTGGAAGTCAACTCGTTCGCACCGACGTTCGCTACGTCCGACCCCGACATTGCTCCGGCGGGCGAATCCGAACCCAGGCCGCGGGAGGCACTCACCACCGACGGTCCTCGATCCGATCGATGACCGACACCGAAGCGTCGCACGAAGATTTCCGAGATTTCTTCCGCCGCACCCCCGATGTCGGGCCAACTCTGAAGTACCCCCGTGCGCATCATGGTGGCATGCAATTGACCGCGGCGATCGAGCGTCTGGAACGGGTGGTGTCGACCCGTTCCGATCGCGATGCGGTGTGTGACGACCTGACCGCGGCGCTGCGCGCGTCGAAGGAGCTCAGCTCGTTCCTCGCCGCTGCCGACGCTGATCTCGCCGCTCGCTTGGCCGCTGCGTCGTCGTTCCCCGAGGCCGTGATCGCCGAGGTGACACGAGAGTCACTCGGCTCGGCGTCGAAGACGATCGAGCGGGGCCGCACCCTCGATGCCGTGCCCGGCCTTGCCGCGGCGTTCGACGAAGCGGCGGTCACGCCCGGCCACGTCGACGCGGTCACCCGTGGAGCCAAGGAGCTCGAGCCGGAGCAACGCCAGGAGCTGTTCGATCGGGTCGACGAACTGGTCGACGTCGCAGCCGGTGCGACCGTTGCCCAGTTCTCCCAGCGGATCCGCACCGAGGTCAGCCGGATCATCCGCGACGGCGGCGAGTCCCGCCTCGAGCGGCAACGGCGGGCAACGTCGATGTCGACCTGGACCGACGACGACGGCATGTGGAACATGCGCGGCAGGTTCGATCCCGTGACCGCACTGTCGCTGTCGTCCGCACTCGAGCGGGCGATCGAGACGTTGTTCGCCGAGGTCGTGCCGGACACCTGTCCGAGCGATCCGGTCGAGAAGCAGAAGCACCTCCGAGCGCTGGCGTTCGCCCGGATGGTGAAGGGCACCGCCGGCGGTGGGCGGCCGGGCCGACCCGAATTCGTCGGCGTCATCGACCTGGGCGGCGGGCCCGTGGGTGCCGGTCACGCTGACGACGGACCCCAAGTCACCTGGTCGATCCCGGTCGAGGTGCCGGTGCGGGTGCTCGCCGAACTGATCGGCGAAGCCGACGTGCACACCGTTGTCGTCCGCAACGGCGCGGTGTTGCACGCCCCCGGCAACCTGAACCTCGGCCGGACCGGTCGCGTCGCCAATCGGGCGCAACGCCGGGCGCTGCGCGGGTTCTACTCCACGTGCGCGGTGCCGGGATGCTCGGTGTCGTACGACCGCTGCAAGCTGCACCACATCGTCTGGTGGCGCCACGGCGGCCGAACAGATCTCGACAATCTCCTGCCCGTGTGCGTGCACCATCACCACAAGATTCACGACAACGGATGGGACATCACCCTCGGACCCAACCGTGAGCTGGCCATCACCCTCCCCGACGGCACCATCAGGAACACCGGCCCACCACGACGGAACGCGGCCTGACCCGCGGGGTACCAACCCACACGACCGAGAGCATTCTGCAGCGGACCACTCGACGTGGAAGGCCGTTGAGTTCTCGATGTCCCTTCGCGACCGGCGTGCTCGGACCCCGGCGCGGCCCAGCCCCTGCCTGGAGCAACCCTCCCCCGGCGCAACCGTCCAGGCGAGGACGCCCACTGTCGCCCGCGGGATCCAGCTGGTCACCGCACGCGTGCTCACCGAAGTCGACCTCGCGCAGCGCGTCACGGTCCATGAAGACGACGAACCAGTCGCCATGGCGACCGTCGACCGTCGACCGTCGACCGTCGACCGATCGTGTCGGCACGGGCCGAGTCGGTGGACATCGGCCCCGGACGACTCGGCGCTACCGAAGCAGGACCCGAACGGCGGCTTCGAGCACCCGGGCCGTCGTCGCCACCTCGTCGAGCGAGACGCATTCGTCGACGGCGTGGGCGTGGACGATGTCGCCGGGGCCGTACACGGCACACGCCGCGCCGGCCTCACGGCGCCACAGCGCCATGTCGCATCCGTAGGGCACACCGATCGTGCCGGGCCGCAACCCGGTCTCCGCCTCGGCGGCGTCGCGCAGGGCTGCCACCAGCGGGTGGTCGGGATCGATCGACGACGAGCCGAACGCAGCACCGGTCCGCTCGATCCGCGGCGGGTGGGCGTCGAGCCACGGATCGCCGGCGATCGCCTCGCGCAGCGTGGCTTCGAACCGGGCCTCGGCCTCCTCGATCGACTCGTCGATCGTCACGCCGACCCGCAGCTCGGCGGTGATCTGCTCCATCACGTTCGACGCCCACACCCCGCCCTGCACGACACCGACCGTGGTCGGGTACGGCAGGCCGGTGGCCGTCATCGCCGGGTTGCGCTCGGCGTCGTTGAGCTCGCGTTCGAGCCGTCCGACCGCCGAGTACACCGTCAGGAAGTGGTCGAGCGCGGACTCGCCGAGGAGGCGGGTCGCCGCGTGCGCTGAGCGTCCGTCGACCTCGATCGTGTAGGTCAGCGCACCACCGTGGGCGACGACCACCTGTGGGCCGTCGGGTCCCGACGTCGGCTCGGGCACGATCACGAAGTCACCGGTCCATCCCCGCCGGATCGCCGCCAGTGTCCCGGTCCCACCGTCCTCCTCACCCGGCACCGCGACGAACCGCAGCTCGCCCGCGAAGTCGCGATCGCCGTTCGCGACCCGGGTGAACGCCTCGACGGCGGCGACGATGCCGCCCTTCATGTCGGCGCTCCCCCGCCCGTACAGCACGTCACCGTCGAGCTCGCCGGCGGGATCACGAGACCACTTCGCCCGGTCCCCGATCGGCACGACATCGGCGTGACCGGTGAGCACCACGGTCGGGCCGCGGCGGGTGCCGACGACGCGGGCCGCGACCACCGGCACCTCGTCGCGCTCGACCTCGCGACCCGGATACGCCGGGTCGGCTTCGAGGTCCGACATCGGAGTCACCCACCGGTCGATCTCGTCGGCCACGGGCTCCAACCACGACGCGATCAAGTCGATCGCCGGGTCTTCGTACCCCGTCTCCGAGGGCGCGGCCACCAGCGCGAGCGCCCGTCGAGCCAGATGGTCGTCCCTCGCGGCTTTCGTCGCGGCTTTCATCGCGTCCTTATCGCGTCCTTCATCGCGGCTTTCATCGCGGCTTTCATCGCGGCTTTCATCGCGGCTTTCATCGCGTCCATCATCGCGGTCAGATCGCGGCGAGCGCCTGGTCGAGGTCGGCGATCAGGTCGTCGGCCGACTCGATCCCGGCCGAGTACCGCACGAGCCCCTCGGGGATGCCGAGTGCGGCGCGCTCCTCGGGCGTGCACTCGACGTGACTCGTCGTGGCCGGCGGTCCGACGGTCGTCTCGACGGCACCCAGGTTCGCCGCACGGTGCGCGATCCGCAGATGGGGAAGGAACTTCTTCACCGATTCCAGATCCCCGTCGAGCGCGAAACTCAGCATCCCTCCCCAGCCCGACATCTGCCGCTTCGCGATCTCGTGTTGCGGGTGGCTCGCCAGACCGGGATAGTTCACCGTCGCCACCCTCGGGTGCGCCTCGAGGAACCGGGCGACCGCCATCGCGTTGACGGACTGGCGCTCGACGCGGAGGTGGAGTGTCTTCATCCCTCGCAGCAGCAGATAGGCGGCCTCCGGATGGAGGGTGGCGCCGTTGATCTCGCGGTAGCCGAAGACCTCCTCGACCAGATCGCGGCGCCCGACGACCGCGCCGCCGAGCGCATCGGCATGACCGCCGAGGAACTTGGTGGCACTGTGGACGATCAGGTCGGCGCCGAGCGCGAGTGGCCGCTGGAGAATCGGCGTGGCGAACGTGTTGTCGACCACGGTGATGGCCCCGCGGTCACGGCCGGCGGCGAGAAGGCGCAGCAGGTCGATGATCTTCAACGTCGGGTTGGTGGGGGTCTCGAGGTAGAGCAGGTCGCAGCCCCGGTCCATCGCCTGCTCGACCCCGTCGGCGTCGGTCGTGTCGACGAGCTCGACCTCGACCCCGACCCGCGGCAGGTACTTCGTGAACAGGAGGCTCGTGCCGCCGTAGGTGTCCTTCACCGACACCACCCGTTTGCCGGGCCCGAGCAGCGCGTAGAGCATGTTGGAGATCGCGGCCATGCCCGTCGACGCCGAGGTCGCGGCCTCGCCACCTTCGAGCATCCGCAGCTTCTCCTCGAACACCGCCACCGTCGGGTTGGTGTTGCGGCCGTAGATGTGCCCCGGAGCGGCACCGGTGGCGACGTCGTACCACTCGTCGACGTTCTCGTACCCGAACCCGACGCTGTGCACGACCGGGACCTGGGTGGCCCGATCGAGGAGATAGCGCTCCTCGCCGGCCCACACCGCACGCGTCTCGATCGAGTCCCGGTGTCGCGGGTCCCGTTGCTCGTCGGGCCGGCCGTCGGAGTTCGTCACCATGGCCCTCACCGTAGGGCATGGTCTCGAAGGACCCCGGCCGACGAATCCGTCGCATGTTGCGCGATCCACGACGGCTCGTGGACCGCATCCAACGCAGCTCATGCGCCCGCCACCGGTCGGCATCGCCCTCCCGACCGACCCGCCGAGCCAGCCCGAGTCGCCCGACCTCCGGTGCCCGGCGAACCGTCCCGCGGTCAGTCCAGTCGCTCGAACCGGCTCACCCGGTGGATCCCGTGATCCGACTCCTCGTGATACGCCCGCACGAGGGTGACCGGGTGCGGGAACCGTGCATCGAACTCCGCCTGCAGACGCGCCATGTTCTCCTCGGTACCGACGCGGCGCCACGAGGCCATCGACTCCCAGACGAACACCAGCGAGACCCGGCCGGGGTTGGCGTCGTCGAGCCACACCTCCTTCGAGAGAAAGGGGATGGCGTCGAATCCGTGCATCAACGCCTCACCGAGCGTCCACACGTCGTGGTCGACCCGGATGAACTCCTCGACGTGTTCCGGTGGGACGTCGAACACCAGCACCTCGACGGGAAGTCGCTCATCGGACTCGTATCGGAACCGCTCGGCCATCGACCGGACCGTATCGCTGGTCACGGCCGGCCCAGATGGCACAACGAACCCGCGGAACCCGGCACGGCTACGCTCGAACCCGTGGCAGCCGGCGTCTACCTCACCGCGATGGGGCCGGCGAGCGGCAAGTCGATCGTGGCACTCGGACTGGTCGAGCTGTTGTCGCGGCGGGTGTCACGCGTGGGCTTCTACCGTCCGATCGTCCAAGCGCTCCCCGACAACGACCTCGAGCTGATCCGCTCGCAGTACCGGGTGCCCGACGAGCGCATCGGCTACGCCTTCACCGCAGCGCAACGCACCGACGTCGGCCCGGCGAACCATGCCGGCATGGAACGGATCGTCGAGCGGTTCAAGCAGATCGAATCGGCCAGCGACTTCGTCGTGGTCGAGGGGACCGACTTCACCGGGGCGTCGTCACCGATCGAGTTGGAGGTCAACGCCCGCGTCGCCGAACACCTCGGGTTGCCGATCGTGGCGGTCGTCGACGGGCATCGCTGCAGCGCCGCCGAAATCGTCGAGCGGATCGTGATCGGGCGCGACTCCTTCGGAGAAGACGCCATCGCGGCGATCATCGTCAACCGGGTCGAACCGGCGACGCTCGAGCCGCTCGACGACGCACTGGCCCGCATCGATCTCGACGACCCCGTCTGGGTGATCGCCGAGGAACCGACACTGCGCCAGCCGTCGCTCGACCAGCTGCGCCGGGCGCTCGGCGCCGAGCTCGTCGCCGGTGAGCCCGACGATCTCACCCGGCCGGTGGGCGCCGTCAAGGTCGCCGCCATGTCGGTGCCGAACATGCTCGACCACGTGCACGACGACACCGTCTTCATCACCCCGGGCGACCGGGCCGACGTGATCATCGCCGCGGCGATGACGCGGTCCTCGTCGGCCTACCCCGGGGTCACCGGCGTGATCGTCAGCGGCGGCCTACGACCCGACCCGAGGGTCGTCGCGCTGATCGACGGGATGTCCGGCGGACCGACGATCCCGCTGCTGGCGGTCGACACCGACACCTACGACACCGCGATCGCCGCCAACGCCGTCGAGGGGGCGATCACCGCCGGCGACCAACGCAAGATCGACATCGCCCTCGGCCGCATCGAAGCGCACGTCGACCTGAGCGAGCTCGAACGCCACATCGAGATCGGGCGCTCCGACGTGATGACGCCCGTCATGTTCCAGTACGAGCTCATCGAACGCGCTCGCGCCGCCCGTGCCCACATCGTCCTGCCCGAAGGTGCCGACGATCGGGTCCTGCGCGCCGCCGACCGGATCAGGCGCCGTCAGGTGTGCGATCTCACGCTGCTCGGCAACGCCGACGCCGTCCACGAGCGGGCCACCGAACTCGGACTCGCCCTCGACGACGTGCCCGTGATCGACCCGCTCGGACACGACTGGCTCGACCGCTTCGGACAGCGGTACTTCGAGCTGCGCCGCCACAAGGGCATCACCCTCAAACTCGCTCACGACATCATGACCGACGTGAGCTACTTCGGCACGATGATGGTGCACGAGGGCCTCGTCGACGCGATGGTGTCCGGTGCCACCCACACCACCGCCCACACGATCCGCCCCTCCCTCGAGTTCATCAAGACCAAGCCCGGCACGTCGATCGTGTCGAGCGTGTTCCTGATGTTGCTGTCCGACCGGGTGCTCGTCTACGGCGACTGTGCCGTCAACACCGACCCGGACGCCGAACAGCTCGCCGACATCGCGATCTCCTCCGCCGACACCGCTGCGATGTTCGGCATCGAACCCCGGATCGCGATGCTGAGCTATTCGACGGGCGCGTCGGGCACCGGCGCCGATGTCGACAAGGTGCGCACGGCGACCGAGCGGGTACGTGAGCTGCGGCCCGACCTGAAGGTCGAGGGGCCGATCCAGTACGACGCCGCCGTCGACCTCGACGTCGCCCGCAGCAAACTGCCCGACAGCACCGTCGCCGGCTCCGCCACCGTCTTCATCTTCCCCGACCTCAACACCGGCAACAACACCTACAAAGCGGTGCAGCGTTCGGCCGGCGCCGTCGCTGTCGGCCCGGTCCTCCAGGGGCTCAACAAGCCCGTCAACGACCTGTCGCGCGGTGCCACCGTCACCGACATCGTCAACACGATCGTGATCACCGCCGTTCAGGTCGGCGCCGACCGGGCCTGAAACGGGACGGTCCGACGATGTTGGTGCTCGTGCTCAACGCCGGCAGCTCGTCGGTCAAGTACCAACTCGTCGACTCCGACACCGGCGTCCGCCTGGCGGGCGGCGTCATCGAGGAGGTCGTCGACCACGCAGCGGCCCTGCGCGCCGTCGTCGCAGCGGTGGAACGACTCGGCCGACCGATCGAAGCGATCGGGCACCGGGTGGTGCACGGCGGCGCCGTGTTCTCCGAGCCGGCCCTGATCGACGACGACGTGGTCGAGGTGATCCGCGAACTCGCCCCACTCGCCCCGCTGCACAACCCGGCGAACCTCGCCGGAATCGAAGCCGCCCGGGCGACCTGGCCGACGCTCGCGCAGGTCGCCGTGTTCGACACGGCCTTTCACCGGACGTTGCCGCCGGCGGCCTACCGCTACGCCGTGCCGGCGACGTGGTACGAGCAGCACGGCGTGCGCCGCTACGGCTTCCACGGAACCTCACACGACTACGTGTCGACGCGTGCCGCCGAGGTGCTCGGGCGCCCGCGGGACGAGCTCGACCTGATCGTGGCCCACCTCGGCAACGGCGCCTCGATCACCGCGGTCGAGCACGGCCGCAGCGTCGAGACCTCGATGGGGATGTCGCCACTCGAAGGCCTCGTGATGGGCACGCGTTCGGGCGACATCGACCCCGCCGTGATCGGCCACGTCGCCGCCGCCAGCGGTCGGCCCGAAGCCGACGTGCTCACCGAACTCAACCGATCGAGCGGCCTGCGCGGGCTGTGTGGCGACTCGGACATGCGTGAGATCACGACACGCATCGCCGCCGGCCCCTCCGCCGACGCGGCCGCCGCCGACCTGGCGCTCGACGTGTTCTGCCACCGGCTCCGCAAGTACGTCGGCGCCTACGTCGCCGTGCTCGGAGGCTGCGACGCGCTCGTGTTCACCGCCGGGATCGGCGAGCACAGCGCACTCGTGCGAAGCCGGGTGTGCGCCGGGCTGGGCGTGTTCGGGATCGCACTCGACGACGACCGCAACGAGCGCTCGGAGCTGGTGATCTCCCGAGACGGGGCATCGACGGCCGTGCTCGTCGTCCCCACCGACGAAGAACACGCAATCGCCGAGCAGACGGCGCGCGTCGTCGCCGCGTGAACAAGGTGTCTTTCGTCGGCAGTCGTGGTCCGGCGGTCGATGAGATGTCCGGCGGTCGATGAGATGTCCGGCGGTCGATGAGATGATGGTGGAGCGATGCCTGCCAACCGCCGAGGAACGAGGAACGTGGTCGTCGTCGCGCTCGGCGTCGTGCTGTTCGGGCTGGCGGTCGCCGTCGTCCGCGACCTCTGGTTGACGGATTCGAGCGAGGTGGTCCTGGTCGAGGAGGCCGTCGACCGGTTCCGGGACGAGACGACCGAACCCGGCGCGGTCTCGAACGGGGAATCGACACCCGCGCCATCGACACCCGGTACATCGGCACCCGCCACACCGACACCCGACGCACCGCAGGTCGCCCTGCCCGAGCCCGGCGTCTATCGGTACCGAACGACCGGGGGCGAGTCGATCGACGCGATGGGTGGGGTGACCCGGGAGTACCCGGGTGAGAGCGCGATCACGGTCACGCCGCGCGGGTGCGGGGTACACCTGAGCTGGGACCCGCTCGAGGAGCGGCGCGACGAATGGGAGCTCTGCGCGACCGGCCTCGTCGTCGGGCTCCAGCCCCGGGGCGTCCAGTTCCACGAGTTCTTCGGTCAGTCCCAACTCGACGAGATCCGCTGCGATGGCGTGGTCGCGGTGACCACGACCGGATCGACAGCCGAGCCGGCGACCACACGGACCTGCATGTTGGCCGACGACCCGTGGACCCCGGTGTGGGAGATCCTCGGGCGCAGCACCCTCCAGGTCGGCGGTCGCGACGTCGCGGTGACCCACGCTCGGATGACGGTCGAGGACGACGACGAGTACTGGGAGCACACGATCGCAGACTGGTACGTGGCCGACTCGGGTCTCCCCGTGTCGGTCAGTGTCGACACGTCATCGCGGTCACCGTCGTTCGTGGGTGCGGTCGTGTACCACGAGACCTACACACTCGAACTGGCCTCGATGTCACCGCTCACCTGACCGGGCCGGTCGACCCGCGGTGACGCCGTGATCGATGGCCCGCCGAGTCGCCGCAGCACGATTCGGGGACCTGGCAGGTGACTTCGGACCCTGCGACTCGAGCGTGACTCCGGCGCACGATTGACGTGAGCGCCGGTTCGAATGGCGATGTCGGGTCACGGAGGTGCGTGATGAAGGTACGTGCGGCATTCCTGGTCATCGGTGTCGTGGTCGTCGGGTTCGCTGGATGCTCCGACGACTCCGGTCGTGACGATGTCTTCGATTTCGCGACCGACAGTCTGTGCGACTGGTTCACCGCCCAGGACATGAACCGGATCGTCGCGGACGCCCAGGAGCAGGCCGGGAGCACGTGGCAGCTCGTGCCCTTCGAAGCCGAGGACTGCACCGTCCAGGAACCACCGGCGACGAGGTGGGACCATGTCTGGCGGCAATCCGGGGAGGTCAGCCTGATGGTGGGTCTCGTCCCTGTTGCCTGGACCGAGGTCGAACCGGCCGAGGACTTCGTCGGGCACGAGATGTTGGACGAGTCGATCACCTACGGCAACCTGGCGTACCTCTGCTCCTGGCGCGAGATCGTGGATGCCGATCTGCAAGTGGAGGACCACGAAGAGAACGTGCTCCGATTCAGCCTCGCGAGAGCCGACCCGAACTCGCCGTGCGGGCACGCGATCTACGAGGCCCAGGCCACATCGTTCGCCTTCGGCGTGGCCGACGCGATGCTGCGCGAGATGAACTGGGTGGGGTAGCCACGTCCTGCTGGGCCGAACCGTCTGGAGCCCGCCCGATGACCGCCGTGACGAGTGACGTGGTCGCCCTGCAACGCGTGCTGTCGCGGCGGGCGAGCCTGCCACACGTGCGCCGGGTCGTTCGGGGAGACGCCGAAACCGGTCACGTGGCGCATTCGCTCTCGCCGATCTCTGCGGTGTACGGGCCGGCCTCGCCGTAGTCGGTGTAGAAGTCGGGATCGGCGGCGAACGCCGGGAACACGTCGAGTTCCTTCAGCCCTGCTCCGACCGCCGGCGCTCCGCCGACACGGTCGAGCCAGGAGCGGAACGTCTCGCCGGCGGTCCGCTCGGCGGTGAATCGGCGGATGACCCGTACGGCGCCTTCGGCGGCGTTCTTGGCGGGGAGGCGGAGCGCCTTGTCGCCGAAGTGGATCTGTTCCTGGCCGACGTACCCGCCGAGCAGCATCTGGTAGCCGGGCGCGGAACGTCCGCCGGCCCGTCGCTCGGCACCGAAGAATCCGATGTCGGCGGCATGGTGCTGTCCGCACGAGTTCGTGCAGCCGGAGATGTTGATCCGCACGCCCCCGACCTCGGCGAGACCTTCTTCCTCGAGGCGCTCGGCGATCGCCTTGGCGAGACCGCGGCTTTGTGTCACGGCGAGGTTGCACGTGTCGGCGCCGGGGCAGGCGACGACATCGCGGGCGAGTTCGGCGCCGGGTTGCGCCATCCCGATACCGGCGAGTCGTTCGAACAGCCGCGGGAGCTGGTCGTCCGTGAGATCTCGGAACACGACGTTCTGACGGTTCGTGAGCCGAACGCCGGCACCGAGGTCACGCTGGATCGATGCCAGGGCGCGGAACTGGTCGGCGGTGATGTCTCCGAGCTCCGCGTGGGCGTAGGCCGACACCGAACCGTTGGCGGCGCCGCGCACGACGTTGACGTGGTGCCAGCGAACGTACGGCGTCAGGCCGCCGATGCTGACGGGGGTGCTCGCCGGACCCTCCTGGTCGATGCCCTGTCCGATGCGGGTGACGTCGCCGTCGCCGGCGACGCCGGCCGGATCGTCGCCGTGCTCGAGGACTTCGGTGGGGATGCCGCCGGGCCAGCTCGAGGACGCGACGAGCAGCTTCCTCGTGGCGAGCACCCGGCGGCGTACCTCGTCGATGCCGAGCGTGTCGACCAGCCACTTCATGCGCGCGCGGAGCTTGTTGTCACGGTTGCCGGCCTGGTCGAAGACGCGCAGGATCGACTCGATCGTGGGCAGGAGTTCGTCGCGTTTCGTGAACTGCTCGAGAGCGAGGGCCGGGTGCGGGGTCGCGCCGAGCCCACCGGCGATGTAGACGCGGAAACCGCGTTCCACGGCGCCATCGGATCCGGCTCGGCTGACCGCGATCACCCCGGCGTCGTTGAACATCGCCTGACCGCAATCGGTCGCGCACCCCGAGAAGTTGATCTTGAACTTGCGCGGCAGGCGTTGGCCCAACGGGTTCCGAACGAAGTGCTGGTAGGCGGCCTCGGCCCAGTGGGTGATGTCGAGTACCTCCTGGGGGCAAGCCCCGGCCAGGTGGCATCCTTGGATGTTGCGGACGGTGTCTCCGCACGCCTCCCGGCTCGTCAGGCCGACCGACGCCAAGTGCTCCATCACGTCGGGGACGTCGACGAGGTCGATGAAGTGGAACTGGAGGTTCTGACGCGTCGTGATGTGTCCCCAACCGCGGCTGTACCGGTCGGCGATGTACCCCATCATGTCGAGTTGCTCCGGGGTCATCGATCCGTAGGGCACCTTGACGCGGACCATCTGGTTGGTGCCGCCCTGGCGCTGGCCGTAGATGCCGTTCGTGAGGCGGAAGACGCGGAAGACGTCCTCGGTCACCTCGCCCGCGAGGTAGCCCGCGAGTTGGTCGCGGAACTTGGCGATGTCCGCGAGCTGATCACGGTCCCATCGTTCCCGGGGGAGGACGTCGATCCCGTGGCCGGGCCACAGGTCGGAGTCCGGGCGGTCGTCGAGCGTTGTCATGGCGTGACTCCTCGTGGTGTGACAGGGGCGAGTTCGGCGAGCGCGGGCACGTCGCGCAGTACGTCGCGGCCGGCAACATCGCCGATGACGATGGTGGACGGGTTGTGCACGGGTTCAGCGCCGAGCGCGGCGAGCGTGGTGCGCACGACCTCCTCGTCGTCGCACGTCGCCGACGTGATGATCGCGACGGGAGTGGTGCGGGCCATCCCGCCGGCGATCAGCCGTTCGCCGATCGATCGGGCGCGTGCGGCCCCCATCAGAACGACCAGAGTCGTGCCGGCCGTCGCCAGCGCGCCCCAGTTCAGATGGCGGTCGTTGGCCGGGTCCTGATGGGCGGTCACGATCGTGACGCCACTGGCTCTGCCTCGCATCGTGACCGGGATGCCGGCCGCAGCAGGGGCGGCGATCGCGGAGCTGATGCCCGGCACGACCTCGACGTCGAGCCCGGCGGCTCGGAGCTCCTCGGCTTCCTCACCGCCGCGACCGAACACGAACGGGTCCCCGCCCTTCAGCCGCACGACCGTGTCGACGACGCGACCGCGCTCGACAAGGATCCTGTTGATCTCCTCCTGGCCGTTGCGGCGTGAACCGGGCGACTTGCCGACGTCGATGATCTCGGCCCAGGGAGCGGCCGAGGCGAGGATCCGCGGGTCGACCAGCCGGTCGTGAACGATCACATCGGCGCGGGCGAGCAGTGATACGGCCCGCAACGTGAGCAGATCCGGATCCCCAGGACCAGCTCCGACGAGGTGCACCGTCATGACGTGGCTCCGTTCAGACCGAGTGCGCCGCGGACGCGACCGCGTGCTTCTTCGTGACGGCCGGCAGCGACGAGATCGACCAACTCGTCGTCGATCGCGTCGTCCCAGCCGTGGAGCTCGGACGTGCCAAGCGTCGCTCTCGCCTCGTCGCGTACGTCGCTCAGCAGGTCGAGCAACCGGGCATGGACGTCGGAGAAGATGGATTCCAGATGGCGCCGCGCCCAGCGGGCCATCGCCGGACTGCGCCCGTTCGTCGACACCGTGATCTGCAGGTCGCCCCGAGTCACCACCGCCGGCAGGATGAACGAGCAGTTCGCCGGGTCGTCGGCGGAGTTCACCAACACGTTGGCGGCGTCACCGTCCCGTGCGACCTGGGCATTGGTGGCCGGGTCGTCGGTTGCGGTGATCGCGAGGCGGTACGAGGCCACTTCGCCCCGCCGATACCCGCGCTCGTGCCAGCGAACGTCCGGGTCCCGTGCGAGTTCGGGCACAACGGTCGGAGCGACCACGGTCACGACGGCACCGGCCCGGACGAGCCCCTGGACCTTGCGCGCTGCGATCGGGCCACCACCGACGACGAGCACGCGTCTGCCACGCAGATCGAGGTTGACCGGGTACGGCGAGTGGAACACCGGGGCGCTCACAGGTGCAGCCCGCATTCCGTCTTGCCGCTCCCGGCCCATCGACCCGCACGCCGATCGGAGGAGGGTTCGGTGCACGGCCAGCAGCCGACCGAGGAATACCCGTCGAGGTGCAACGTGTTGAGCAGCACGCCGTGCTCGACGGCGTGGGCCTCGTACTCGTCGTCGGTCATCGCCGCGATCGGGTTGATCTTGACGAGACCGCGCCGATCGATCGACACGAGCGGGGCGTCGGCGCGACTGGGATGGTCCGCACGGCGGAGCCCGCTCAGCCAGGCGTCGGCGTGCGTCGCCAGATACCGGTCGAGCGGTTCGACCTTGCGCGCCGCACAGCACGCCGCGGTGCCCGCCGCCCACACGTCGGCGGCAGCGGGGTCGGGTCGGAGCACGGTGAGATCGAGCCGGTACCGCTCCATCGCTCGGCGCACCGTGTCGAGCGTCTCGGCGAAATGGAACCCGGTATCGAGGAAGATCACCTCGATGTCGGCGTCGGCCTCGGTCGCGATGTCGATCAGGATCGTGTCGGCGAACGAGGCGGTCAGCACGAGTCGGCGCCCGAATTGGTGGCACGCCCACCGGACGACCTCGGCGGGCGTGGCCGTGACGAGGTCACGGTTGGCACGAGCGACGGCATCGGGTGCGAGTGCCGGGCGGCGGCGGAGCTCGACGGGGTGGGGGGAAGCGAGTGAGTCGGTCATGATTCCGGGTAAAATCCGACCTACTTGGTCGGGTTTCCAGCGAAGCTACCCATCCGCCAGGATCAATTCAACCTAATTCCGATCATATTTGTCAGGATTCGTGTGCGACGCTCGATCGATGACTTCCCCGCCTCCGCGGGAGACGTTCCTGCCGGACTGGAGGACGACCTCGCGCCGATCTCATGGGCGATCTCGATCAGCGACGACTACGACGACGGCGAGCCCCGAGTGCTCCTCACCGTCGAGGAAACGGACTCGGCCGGGGCCGGCTTGGTCACGCACTTGTCACCAGCGGTTGCGCGTCGCCTCCGGATCGCGCTCCGTGACGCACTTCGCGAGATCGGCGAGGACACAGGCGACTGAGGACCGTCCGCGCGGGACACCCGGCGATGGGACGGTTCGCCGGCGACGTCGTTCGGGTGGACGGCCACCCCGACGTGGGCGGTCGCCCCTGGGCGTCCCGGCTTCGTACGATTCGACCATGAGCGCCGCACCGACACTCGAAACCATCGTCGCCGACATCACCACGCTCGACGTCGACGCGATCGTCAACGCGGCGAACTCGTCACTGCTCGGCGGGGGCGGAGTCGACGGGGCGATCCATCGTGCGGCAGGTCCCCAGCTGCTGGCCGAGTGTCGCACGCTCGGCGGGTGCGCGACCGGCGACGCACGGGTCACCGACGGATACCGGTTGCCCGCTCGATGGGTGATCCACACCGTCGGGCCGGTGTGGCGCGGCGGGACCGGTGGCGAACCCGACCTGCTCGCCTCGTGCTACCGCCGATCCCTCGCCCTCGCCGACGAGCTCGGCGCCACGTCGGTCGCGTTCCCGGCGATCTCCTGCGGCGTGTACGGCTACCCGAAGGATCTCGCAGTCGACGTCGCCGTCGACACGGTCCGTTCGACGCCCACGACTGTCGAACGGGTGATCTTCGTCTGCTTCGACCGCGGCATCCACGAGCTGTATCGGGCGAAGCTGGACGGCGCATCGTGCTCGAACCCGCCCCGCGACCGGCCCGACGACGACGGGCCTCCGTCCGGCCTCGGCGCCATACTGGGCCCATGAGCACCACCATCGAGGTCTTCGCGGAGATCACCTGTCCGTTCGCCTACGTGGGTCTCGAGCACGTGGTGGCGCATGTCGCCGAGATCGACGCATCCGTCGACGTGATCGTGCGCGCCTGGCCGCTCGAATGGGTCAACGGGACCGGTCTCGACGTGGCGGGCGTGCAGACCAAGGCAGCCGCGTTGTGCGATCAGCTCGGCATCGACCGCTTCGCCGGGCTCCGACCGGACCGCTGGCCGCGCACGACGATCCCGGCGCTCGCACTGGCCGCGGCGTCCTACGACGTCGATCCGACAACCGGACTCGCCGTCAGCACCGCCCTGCGCACGTCGTTGTTCGAACTCGGCGCCGACATCAGCGACCGCGAGACGCTCGCCGACATCGCCGGCGCCCACGACGTCGAGTTCGACCCCGACGACGACGGCGCCGTTCGCGCGGAGTACGAGTTGGGCCGGGCCCGTGGCGTCAAGGGCTCACCGCACTACTTCGTCGCCGACGCCGATTTCTTCTGCCCCGCACTCGATCTCGGCCGGGACGCCGACGACCACCTCATCGCGCGTTTCGATCCCGACGGGCTCGCGCGGTTCCTGGCGAGCATTCCGCACTGACGCGGCCGTCACATCAGGCGTTCGACGCCGGCCCGGAGCACGTGCTCCGGCTGCGCGCCGATCACCGTGTCGATGACCGCACCGTCACGGAGAAACACCAGCATCGGGATGCTCGATGCATTGAACCGCTGCGACGTGGCCGGTGAGCCGTCGACGTTGACCTTGACGACCTTCAGCGACCCGGCGAAGTCGCGGGAGAGCTTCTCGAGGATCGGCGCGACCATCCGACACGGACCGCACCACGGTGCCCACAGATCGACGAGGACGAGACGCGACGTGTCGGTCACCTGCGCGAAGTCGGCATCGGTCGCCTCCACGAGCCACGGGAGATCGACGTGGCACTTCGCGCACGTCGGCTTGCCCGCCGACACCCGCTGCACCCGGTTCTTCGCACCGCACGACGGACACGCGACGACATCTGCAGCCATGGCAACAGGATACGAAGCGTCAGCCGGCTCGCCGCAGTTGCGCCTCGCGCAATCGTTCGTGGAGACGAGTCCGAAGCTCGTCGCGATCGGCGTCGACGAACTCGCGCCGCTTCCGCCGCACCGTCGCCGTTCCGGCGGCGATACCGACGGCTGCCACACCGACGATCCCGGCCAGACCAACCCACTTCCAGATGCGCATCGGTCACTACCGTAGGGCGCACGATGACCGCCACCGAGCATGCGACGATGACGTTCGACGAGGCGGCCGGTCTCACGCGCACCGGCGACATCTGGCTGTTCCGAGGATCCTCGACCGCGGACCGGGCGATCCGGGCGCTCACCAACAGCCCGGTGAACCACGTGGGCATGGTGATCGCACTCGACGACCTCCCGCCGCTGCTGTGGCACGCGGAGCTCGGCCGCACCATCCCCGACGTGTGGGCCGGCATCACCCACCGCGGTACCCAACTGCATCTCCTCGCCGACGCGGCCGGCCAGTGGAACCATCGGTACGGACAGGATGCATGGATGCGGCAGATCGACATCGACGTGACCACCGAGATGGAGGACGCGGTCATCGAGACGGTGGCCGAACTCGACGGGCGGACGTTCCCCGCCACGCGTTCGTTGGCAACGGGCTGGATCAAGGGTCGGGTCCACCGACGCACCGAACTCGAGCAGCTGTTCTGTGCCGAGGTGGTCGCGATCACCTACGAACGGATGGGCCTGCTCCGCAGTGAGCGCCCGCCGAACTGGTACGACCCCGGCAAGTTCTGGAGTGGCCACCGTCTCGAGTTGCACGGCGCGACCCTCGGCCCCGAGATCGCGGTGACCGACATCCCGCCGTTCGTGATGACCGACGACCATCCGATCGCCTGACGGGCTCGCGATCAGGAGTAGATCGTGCCACCGAGGTACTTGACCCCGTTGTCGCAGCCGAGCGTGACCACCCGGCGTCCCTCACCGAGCTCGACCGCGAGATCGATGGCCGCACACACGTTGAGGCCGGTCGACCCGCCACCGAAGACACCCTCTTCGCGTGCCAGCCGCCGACACATCTCGAACGCGCGCTCCTGCTCCACCGTCCGCACGTCGGTGACGACGGACCGATCGAGAAAGGGCGGGTCGGGAAACACCGCGATGCCCTCGACGGTGTGCGCGCCGCCCACACCTGTCGACAGCAACGGCGACTCGGTGGGCTCGAGCGCGACGACGTCCGGTGCGTGGCCGGTCGCATGCAGACCGTCGAGCGCACCCATCAGCGCCCCGCCGGTACCGACCGCCGCGCAGAACACGTCGATGTGGTCGAGTGCGGTGCCGATCTCCTCACCCATCGGCCGGTAGCCCTCACGGACGTCGGGCGATCCGAACTGGTCGGCGTAGACGTGGCCGGGCTCGGCGGCGAGCGTGTGGGCGCGCACCCGCATCCGCTCGGCCAACTCGTTGGTGATCATGCCGTCCACCGACGGTTCGACGAGCACGGTCGCCCCGAACGCCTCCATCGCCTGCTGCTTGCCGGCCGAGAACGCGTCCGAGAAGACTGCCGTGAACTCGAGGCCGTACACCGCGGCCACGAACGCGAGCGCCGTGCCGGTACTGCCTCCCGTGAACTCGACGAGCGTGTCGCCCGGCCGGATGTCACCCCGCTGCAACCCGTTCGCCACGAGTGCGACCGCCATCCGGTCCTTGTACGACCCGGTCGGGTTGGCGCCCTCGAGCTTGACCCAGACCTCGGCGGCACCGTCGGGGACCAGCGGGCCGAGCCTCACGAGAGGCGTGTCGCCGATCGCGGCCAGGCCACCGCCGAGTTTGCCGTTCATGCGTGACCTCCCGGATCACCGTATCCCATCGACGTACGGTGTCGGTGTGGGGGCTGTCGCCGTGGACACTGTGGGACGAGACGGTGACGGCGTGGGTTCCGCACGCGTTCTCGACATCGACCGGCACCCCGCGACGCGCTGGATCAACTACGGCGTCAAAGCGGCGCTCTTCGTGTCGTTCGCCGTCGCCATCGGGCTCGCGCCCGACACCGTCGACGGGAAGGCGATGGGATTCCGGGCGCCGCTCTTCCTCGCGTCGGCCGTGCTCGTGCCGATCATCGCGCGCACCCGGGGCTGGACTCCGTACCCGCACACCGCCGATGCGTTGCTCGCGGCACCGTTCCTCGTCGACACGCTCGGCAACCTCTTCGGGATCTACGACGACTTCCCACAGACCGACGACGTCCTCCACGCTCTCAACTGGATCCTCCTCGTCGGTGCGTTCCACGCCTTCCGATTCCGCAACGTGAGCGATCGGCGTGACGCCGTCCTCCTCGGCTACGGCTTCGGCGCGATCACGATCGTCTGGTGGGAGATCATGGAGTGGGCGGTGTCGGAGGACGGCTTCGGCGGGGCCGGCGGCCTCGCCCTCACGTACGAGGACACCATCGGGGACCTGCTCCTGTCCTCCACCGGTGGGCTGATCGGCTCGATCCTCGGGGTGCTCTGGCTGGGACCGCGTCGCTGAAGATCGTCGGCCGGCTGTTCAGAGCTTCACCATCACCTTGCCGGTGTTCGCACCGCTGAAGAGCCGATCGAGCGCCATGGGAGCGTTGTCGAGTCCCTCGACGACGTCGACCGAGTACTCGATGTCGCCGTTCATCACCCAGGTCACGAGGTCACCGATGGCCTGATCGGCCCGGTCGAGGAAGTCGAGGATGATGAAGCCCTCCATCCGGCCGCGCATCGAGATCAGCAACGACAGGTTGCTCGGCCCCGGCCGCGGCACCTCGTCGTTGTACTGGGCGATCGCACCGCACAGCACGATCCGGCCGCGCAGGGCGAGATTGGCGATCGCCGCCTCCAGGATGTCGCCACCGACGTTGTCGAAGAACACGTCGACGCCGTCCGGGCAAGCAGCACGGATGGCCGCAGCGACGTCCTCGGTCTTGTAGTTGATGGCGGCATCGAAGCCCAGTTCATCGGTCAGCCACGCGCACTTCTCGTCGGAGCCCGCGATGCCGACGACGTGGCAACCCTTGATCTTCGCGATCTGACCCACGACCGAACCGGTGGCACCCGCCGCGCCGGACACGAGCACCGTCTCGCCTTCGACGGGACGCCCGACCTCGAGCAGGCCGAAGTACGCCGTCATCCCCGTCACGCCGAACACGCTGAGCGCGGCGGTCGGATCGATGCCCTCGGGCACGACCTGGTTCGAGCCGTCCATGATGACGTACTGCTGCCAACCCGTCATCCCGAACAGCGTCGCTCCGACGGGGATGTCGTCGTTGTTCGATTCGATCACCGTGGCGAGGCCACCACTGCGGATCTCCGCGCCGATGTCGATCGCCGGCAGGTAGGTGTCCATCGCCATCCAACCCCGGATCGTCGGGTCGATCGAGAGCCACCCGACCTTGGCCAACACCTCGCCGGGACCGGGGGTGGGGATGTCGACCTCGTCGGTTGCGAAGCAGTCTGCGGACACCTCCCCCACCGGGCGCTTGGCGAGGGTGATGCGGCGGTTGGTCGCGGGCATGGCATCCACCCTACGCGGGCGCGATCGCGCGGGCGTCAGCGATGGAACTCCACCGCGAAGCGGACCGGGCCGTCGATGACGACGTGGTGCGGTCGGGTCGGCGGGATCACCTGGTGCCCGCCGGCGGTCACGGTGCGGATCTCGTGGGGTGTGTCGTCGAAGGCGAATCCCAGCGAACCGTCCTCGACGACGAGCCGGCCCCACACGCCCGCGGCGATCGAGTGGGCATTGCGCAGCCCGGCCGGCGTCGTGTGGGCGTCGAAGACGGGCGTGGTCCGCTGGAGCCTGAGACCACGGGGGAGTTCGCTGTCGGCCTCGGAGGTCACCTCGCGACTGTGGCACGCTCGGGCCGTGACCGACGGCATGAAGTTCCCCGACTTCGTGTGGTCGGTCGGTGAAGAGGGGTCCGATCCCTGGGTGATGCGCCGCGGCGAGCGACACCGCCAGGACCAGTTCGCCGCGTCGGGCCACGACCGGCGGATGGAGGCTGACCTGGCCGACATCGCTGGCCTTGGCGTGCAGGTCATCAGGTACGGGACACCGTGGAGGCTGGCCGAGCCCGAAGCCGGCGTGTACGACTGGTCGCTGTGGGACCGCGCCTTCGCAGCGTGTGAGGCCGCCGGACTCGAACCGATCGTCGAGTTCCTGCATTTCGGCCTCCCCGATCATCATGCCGGGTTCGTCGACGGGCAATGGGTCGATGGCTTCCTCCGGTACGTCGAGGCCTTCCTGGACCGGTATCCGAACCCGCGCTGGTTCACGCCGGTCAACGAACCCGGGATTACCGCCCGGCTGTCCGCCCGCTTCGGCATCTGGAACGACATGGCCGCGACGCCCGAGGCACACGCGCAGGCGCTGGCCAACATCGTGCTCGCCAACCTCGAGGCGATCGAGCGGGTCCGCTCCGATCGAGGCGGCTGGTGGGTCGGGTCCGAGGGGTTCGACATCCCGATCGCGATCACGCCGTCGGCCGCGAGCGAGGTCGAGCTGCGCCGCGCCCTCGGCTGGCTGGTGTGGGACCTCCACTTCGGTGTCGACCCGCTGCCATCCGCCGCCGGCTACCTCCGCGCTGTCGACGATGCGCTCCTCGAGCGCATCCGTTCGCTCGCAGTTGGTGATCGGCTCGTGGCAGGAATCGACATCTACCCGATCTCGGTGATGAACGTCGGCGGCGACCGGCCGGACTGGACCGTGGGCGAACTGATCGAGCTGTCCGTGGCCGAGATCGAGCGGTGGCACGACCGGTATGCGCACCCGTTCTGGATCGCGGAGACGTCGAACCTGACCCTGCCACTCGATCAGCAGATCCCCTGGCTCGACGCGTTCGTCGCCGGCCTGGGTCGTTTGCGCACGGACGGCCGCCCCGTCCGGGGCCTGTGCTGGTACAGCCGCGGCGACCAGTTCGACTGGCAGACCGCGCTGACCGAACCGGTCGAAGCCGTCACCGAGGTCGGCCTGTTCGACAACGACCGCACCGCCCGACCCGTCGCCGTCCGCTTCGCGGAGCTTGCAGCATCATCGACCATCTCATCATCGACCATCTCATCATCGACCATCTCATCATCGACCATCTACGGTGCGAAAGATGAGTGACGACCTCCTCACCGCCCACGCCGCGAACCAGGGCGACAAGCTCGCCGTGATCGACGACCGTGGCGACGGTGATGCTCGCATGCTCACGTACGCCGAACTCGAACAGCAGTCGAACCGGCTCGCCAACGTCCTGCTCGACCACGGCGTGGCTCGTGGCGACAAGGTCGTGTGGTGCGGGCAGAACTCGACCGGCGTCGTGATGATGGTCAATGCGGCGCGCAAGATCGGCACGACAGCCGTACCGCTCAACTATCGCCTCTCCGACGAGGAGGCCACCTACGTGGTCGACCACAGCGACGCGACGACGGTGTACGTCGACGCCGAGTTCGCCCCGATGTTCGCTCGGATCCGCGACGACATCCCGAAGGTCACCAACGTGTTCGTCTTCGACGGCGGCGCACCGGCGGGAATGTCGGCGATCGACCCGCTCGTCGACGCGGCGCCCGACACCCCGCCCGACGTGACGGAAGTGACCGAGGCGGCGGCGACGATGATCTACACGTCCGGCACCACCGGCAAACCGAAGGGCGCATTCCGACGCACATCCGGCACGGCCGCGCAGTCCGCGGCGCTGCTCCAGTTCATCGGCTACTCCCCCGACGACGTGTACATCACCACGGGCCCGTTGTACCACTCGGGTCCCGGCGGGTTCATGGGGATCGGCCTCGCACTGGGACAGACGATCGTCCTCCAACGCAAGTTCGACCCGGTCGACTGGTTGCGCCTCGTCGACACCTACAAGGCGACCAGCACCTTCTCGGCGCCGACGCCGATCCGCATGATCTGCAACGTCGCCGACGACGTCAAGGCCCGCTACGACCGCTCGTCGATGCGGGTGATGATCGCCAACGCCGCGCCGTGGAGCTTCGCGCTCAAGCAGCAGTACGTCGCCGACTTCCCGCCCGAATCGCTGTTCGAGGTGTACGGATCGACCGAGCTCGGCGTGAACACGGTGATGCGTCCCGAGGACCAGATGCGCAAACCCGGCTCGTGCGGCAAGGAGGCGCCGATGGTCGAGATCCGGCTCTACGACATCGACGGCAGCATCGTCACCGGCACGGGTCCCGAGGCGACCGGCGAACTCTACGTGCGGTCGGGCTCGGTGTTCAACGACTACTACAAGCAGCACGACAAGTACGAGGAAGATCACCGCGACGGGTTCCAGACCGTCGGCGACATCGCCTACCGCGACGACGAGGGCTTCATCTACATCTGCGATCGCAAGAAGGACATGATCATCTCCGGTGGGATGAACATCTACCCCGCAGAGATCGAGGCGGCGCTGGAAGCGCACCCGGACATCTACGAGGCGGCGGTGTTCGGGATCCCGAACGAGGAGTGGGGGGAGTCCGTCCACGCGGTCATCGTGCGTCGGCCGGGGAGCGACCTCGACGATGTGGCCGTCGACGCACACGCACGGGCCCACCTGGCCAACTACAAGATCCCGCGGTCGATCGACTGGATGGACGAACTCCCCAAGACCGGTTCGGGAAAGATCCTCAAGCGCGAACTACGGGCACCGTTCTGGGCCGGATCATCGTGATCCCGTCGCCGACCGTGAGGATCACCGCGTCGCAGTCGTCGCGCTGCGCGACGTGATCGTTGAACGCACGCAAGGCGACGGTGTCGCGTGACGTGTCGTCGGGATCGACGACCGCGCCGCCCCACAACACGTTGTCGACGAGGATCGCGCCGCGATCGCCCAGGCGCGGCAGCAGCAGGTCGAGATAGGTCCGATACCCGGTCTTGTCGGCGTCGATGAACGCGAGGTCGACGTGGGGCTCCGGCGGCAGTGCGGCGAGGCCCTCCGCGGCCGGCCCGATGCGCAGGTCGATCCGATCGACAACGCCGGCGGCCGTCCACGCCTCCGCCGCCGTCTCGAGGTAGGTGTCGACGAGGTCGAAGCAGATCAGCCGACCACCCTCCGGCAAGCCGCGGGCGAGCCAGAGCGCCGACATGCCCGTGAACGTGCCGACCTCGACGACCGTGCGCGCCCCGGTCATCTCGACCAGCATCTGCATGAACCGGCCCTGATCCTGGCCGATGTTCATCCCGGCGCGGTCGGGGAACCGCTCCCGCGTGGTCAGGGCCAGCTGTTCCGCGACCGGATCGCCGTCGGAATGGACGACGGCGTACTCGTGGATGAGTTCCGGGATGCCGAACGACTTCATGGGGAGAGCCTGTCATCGCCCGGGCAGAAACTCCAACAGTGGGCGTCGTGATAGTCCCCGTGCAGCAGGAGACAGCCTCGCAATCGCCCCTCGTAGTGGGCGCCGGCCTTCTCCGCGACGCGGCGACTGGCCTCGTTGCGGACCGACATCACCACTTCGATGCGGTGGAGTCCGGCGACGTCGTGACCGTACTCCCGTACCAACTTGGTCGCAGCTGTTGCGTGGCCCCTACCCGTCCGGTCGGTGCGGACCCAGTAGCCGAGGTTGCCCGAACGATTCAGCTCGCTCACGCCGTTGAGCCCGCACCCGCCGACCAGCTCACCCGCGGCGTCGATCATGACGAAACGGTGGGGGTCACCGTTGAGTCCGTCGATCCAGGCGAGCGCCGCTTCGGTGTCGTACGCCTCCGACGCCCAGGGCATCCAGCGGTTCAGCTCCCCGAGCGAGCTCCGGACGGCCTCGACGACCCGCGGTGCATCGCCCTCGACCGGCGACCGCAGCGTCAGATCTCCGGCGACGAGTTCCATCGGAGAAGTGTGGACGATCAGCCGCACGATCGTCGACCCGGTTTCAGAGCAGTGCGTTGCGATAGCTGTGCGTGCCGTCGAACCGGGACAGCAGATACGGGCCGGTGATCATCGGCTCGTGCTTCGGTGACTCGCCGGCGGGAACGCACGTCGGGATCGCTTCGATGCGGAGATGGAACGATGGTTCGACGAAGAACGGCGACGAGTACCGGTCGACGCCGGGCGGGTTCACCACCCGATGCGGATTCGACACCCAGCGGTCGTTGGTCCAGATCGCCATCAGGTCGCCGAGGTTGACCACCAGATGGCCCGCCGGAACCGACACGTCGACCCACTCCCCCGAGCGTTGGCGCACCTGGAGGCCTCCGTTGCCGTCGTCGGCGAGGAGGGTGAGCGTGCCGTAGTCGGTGTGCGCACCACACCCGAGCTGCCCCGGCTCCGGTGTCAGCGTCTCCATCGGCGGATAGTGGATGAGCCGCAGGTGATACATCGGCTCGCCCGGCTGATCCTCGATGAACGACGGTTCGAGCCCGAGTGCCATCGACATGGCGCGCTGCATCCGCAACACGGCTTCGATCATCGCCTCGCGGTACGGCTCGACCCGCTCGCGAAACCCGGGGAGATCCGGCCACTGATTCGGTCCGTGCAGCGGTGTCCCGGCGAGGACCTCGGGATGATCGGGCCCGTGGTCGATGCCGGTGTCGAGGGTCTCCTTCAGATCCCCTGCGACCGGCCCGTCGGCCGACCCACCCGCGAGCGCCCCGTCCAACGCCTCGGTCTCGAAACCGACGTAGCCGCGGTGGCAGTCCGACCTCCCGATCGCGATCGCCTCCTTCCGCCCGATGGGGAGAGCGAAGAACTCGCGCATCGCCGCGAAGTACGCGTCACGGACGTCGTCGTCGACGCCGTGGCCGCGTACCAGGAGGAAGCCGGTCTCGCACAGCGTCTCGTCGACGGCCGCCGCCGTGCGGACGGCCTCGTCGTTCGGGAGCGGTGTCCCGGTTGCGAACGGGGAGAGATCGAAACTGTTCAGCACCGGGTCAGTGTGGCGTAATGGATCCCGATCGCGCCGGCGAACTCGGGGTGCTGCGGCAGGTAGGGCTGCGGCGACGTCACGTCGGCGGTACACACCCCCTCGTCGACCAGCACCCGTAGGAGACCCGAGAGACCGCGGTCCTCCCACAGGTCGGTGCGTTGGGTGAACAGGACGGGGCCGCCTGGCTCGACGACTCGGAGCAACTCGCGGATCGTCGCCTCGGCATCGGTGATGTAGGAGAACACCCCGACGCTGACCACCGCTCGGAACCGGCCGTCGACGAAGTCGAGCGGTCGGTTCAGGTCCAGCTCGACCACGTCGGCGAACACGCCGCGGGACCGTGCGATCCCGACCGATGCGGCCGAGAAGTCACCACCGACGATCGGAACGACACCTCGGCGATGCAGTTCGACGCCGACGAGACCGGTACCGCACCCGGCATCGAGGACCGGTCCGCTCGTCACCGACTCGGAGATCATGGCCGCGGCGCGCACGGGGGCGTCGTAGCCCCACGCCGCGAGGTCGGCGTCGTAGCGAGTCGGCGCCCAGTCGTCGTACATCTCCGCCACTTCGGCCGGACCGGCCGAGGCGCGCGCGGCCAGTCCGTCACCCGGATCGAGGTCATCGGCCATGCGCGACGATACGCCGGATGCACTCACGCCGCCCGCTCGGCGCGATCCCGCGCTGCGCCCTTCGATGGCATCCGATCGACCGTGCCGGGCAACACCCCCCGGTCCGATCTGCGAGACTCTTTCGTGGATCTCTACGTCTTCCCAGCGATGTCCGTGCGCGAGATCCGGACGGCGCACGACGCCGGCCGCTGGGGCATCCAGGCGAGTTCCAAGATGCGTGCGAGCCTCGCGACGAGATCGCAGGGGATCTCGGTCGGTGCCCGCGGCATCTTCTACTGCTCGGCGTCGAAGGGCCTGACCGTCCCGTTCACGTTCGTGACGGCGCCCGATCCCGAGGCGACGATCACCGACCTCTGGCCCGACGATCGTTCCTTCGTGTTCAGCTTCGAGCCGCTCGGCTCCCCGGGGCGCGAGATGGGACTCGATCAGGCGCGGCGGCTCCTCGACACGAGCACCCGATCGGCGTCGACGAACTCGAGCAACATCTTCCATCTGGCCCCGACACGGACGTTCGCACCGATCGAGATCACCGAGCGGGACTGGGACACCCTCCTGCGCAACCTCGGCCGACCGACGATCGCCGCCGGCGATCGTTGAGCCGACTCCACCCCGCGGGGTCACCGGTCGGCGAGGTTCGGCGAGGTTCGGCGAGGCGACCCCGAACGAGCGGGCACCCTCCCGGGTCGAGGTCGACGCCCGGGTCTCGATGCGTTCAGCGGACGAGGGTGATCGCGTCGGACCAGTCGATGAACCAACCGGGGTAGACGCCGGCGGCAACGGTGAACAGTGCTGCAGCACCGATCGCGACACCGGCGGCGAACGGCACGGTGACCGCCGGAGCGGCATCGTCGGCGTCGTGGAGCCACATGCTCACCATGATCCGCAGGTACAGGAACGCTGCGACGACCGCGGACACCATCGCGATGATCGCGATCGCGTAGCTGTCGACGCTGACGGCGGCCTGGATCACGCCGAACTTCGCCACGAAGCCCGTCGTCAACGGCACGCCCGCCTGCGCGAGCAGGAAGACCGTGAACGCAATGGCGACGAGCGGCTTGCGCTTGGCGAGCCCCTTGAACGTGTCGAGCGAGGCATCGGCGGTGCCGGCGACAACGGTGACCACACCGAACGAGCCGATGACCAACACCGAGTAGAAGAGCAGGTACAACTGCACCGACGAGATCCCCAGCCCCGAATCGATCTCGCCCGCCGTGTGGGCTGCGGCCTCGACCCCCACGAGCAGGAACCCGGCGTGGCTGATCGACGAGTAGGCGAGCATCCGCTTCACGTTCGTCTGGACCACCGCGAGGAACGAGCCGACGACGAGCGACAACAGTGCCAACACCCAGATGATCGGCTGCCAGTCGTCGCGGTACGCGGGGAGGCCCGACACGAGTACCCGGATGACCGCACCGAACGCTGCGACCTTGCCCGCCGACGCCATGAACGCGGTCACCGGCGACGGGGCTCCCTGGTACACGTCGGGCGCCCAGAAGTGGAACGGCGCGGCTGCGACCTTGAAGGCGAGCCCCACGATCAGCAACGCGATGCCGGCAAGGGCCAGCGCGTCGTTGTCGCTGTTGATCCCGCCGGCAACGGCACCGACCATTTCGCCGATGTTGGTGGATCCGGTGGCTCCGTACACGAGCGCGATGCCGTACAGGAAGAATGCCGAGGCGAACCCGCCGAGGATGAAGTACTTGAGACCGGACTCCGCCGAGGCATCGCTGCGTCGATCCGACGCGGCGAGCACGTAGAGCGCGAGCGACAGGGTCTCGAGGCCGAGGAACAGCACGATCAGATCGTTCGCCGAGGCCATCACGATCCCACCGGTCGCCGCGGCGAGATAGAGCGCGTAGACCTCGGGTCCGTCGTTCGGCGTGTTCCGGATGAACTCGTCGGTGAGCATCGAGACGAGGATCACGACGACGGCGATGGTGATCGTCGACCACATCGCGAAGGTGTCGAACGCGAGCGCACCGGCGACGAGTGTCGTCGGGCCATTGTCGGAGATGTCGTCCCAGTTGCAGATCGCGAGGACCCCGGCCGCACCCCCGACGGTCGCGGACACGAAGGCGTACAGGCCCTTCGGCCACCTGGGCGTCAATGCGCCGGCGACCATCAGGAACAGTGCACCGCCGACGAGCACCAGCAGCGGTGACAGCGCGAACCACCACACTTCGGGGTCGAGGTTCGTGTTCACGACCGGGTCGGCTTGAGCCAGCACGTGCATCAGCCCTCACCCTCCTCGTCGCCGTGGGGTTCCTCGTCGCCGTGCAGTTGGTCCGGCGACGGCACACCACGCTGGGTCGTGTAGTCGGGGTCGGGATCGATGTCGCTGTTCGCCGCGACGTGGGCGACGAGCCGGTCGACGCTCGGCTCGATGCGATCGAGAAGTGGCTTGGGGTACACACCGGTGAAGACGATCGCCACCAGGAACGGGATCAGGACCAGGGCCTCCTTGAACCGCAACTCGGGGAACGACCGGTTGTCCTCGTCGGGTTCGCCCATGAAGACGCGCTGGTAGGCCCACAGGAGGTACAGGGCCGCGAGGATCACTCCGGAGGTGGCGACGACCGTCCACCAGCGTGCGGTCGGGAACGACCCGAGCAGGATCAGGTACTCACCGATGAACCCGTTCAACCCGGGGACGCCGATCGAGGACAGCATCACCACCATGAACCCGGCGGCGAAGATCGGCGCGACCTTCTGGATGCCGTTGAGGTCGGCGATCTGACGGGTCTTGCGACGCTCGTAGATCCAGCCGACGAACAGGAAGAGTGCGCCGGTCGACACGCCGTGATTCACCATCTGGATGACCGAACCGGTGATCGCCTGCGTCGTGAACGCGAACGTGCCGAGCATGATGAACCCGAGGTGGGCGACCGACGAGTAGGCGACGAGCCGCTTCAGGTCCTTCTGCATCGTGGCCGCGAGAGCGCCGTAGATGATGCCGATCACCGCCAGCGTGAGCCACAGTTCACGACTCCACACCGACGCTTCGGGAAACAGGTACAGCCCGAAGCGGAGGAAACCGTACGTGCCGAGCTTCAGCATCACGCCCGCCAGCACGACCGAGCCGGCCGTCGGCGCCTGCGTATGTGCGTCGGGCAGCCAGGTGTGGAGGGGGAACACGGGCACCTTGACCGCGAACGCGATCGCGAAGGCGAAGAACAACCACCGACCGGTCGAGGTCGCGAAGTCCGCACCTTCGGCGATCTCGACGAGGTCGAAGGTGACACGACCGAGATCACCACTGGCGATCCAGGCGGTCGCGAGCAGCCCGACGAGCATGAACGCCGAGCCGAGCATCGTGTAGAGGAAGAACTTGGTCGCCGCGTACTCGCGACCCTCGTACCCCCAACCGCCGATCAGGAAGTACATCGGGACGAGCACGATCTCGAAGAAGATGAAGAAGAGGAACAGATCGAGGCCCAGGAACGAACCCATCACGCCGGCTTGAAGCATCAACATCCACGCCAGGTACGGCTTCTCGTCGTGGTGGGGATCGATCCCCGCGATGACGATCGGGAACAGCAGCCCGGTCAACACCACCAGGAACAGCGAGATGCCGTCGACTCCGAGGTGCCAGCCGATCCCCCACTGCTCGATCCAGGTGTGCTGCGACACGAACTGGAAACCGTCGGCCCCGGTATCGAACGAGGCAAGGAGCCACACGCTCATCGCGGCCGTGAGGACCGACGCGAGCAGAGCGACGAGCCGCGCGTACTCCGGACGCGACCGGTTGGTGAGCAGCACCAAGAGCGCGCCCGTGATCGGCACGAACACGAGCGCCGAGAGAATCGGAAAGGCGCCCGCTGCGCCACCGGCCGCCAACATCACAGAATTCCTCGAATCACCACGAACCAGCTGAGGAGCAACACGACACCGACGCCGATGATCGCGGCGTACTGGCGCACGTAACCGGTCTGCGCCTTGCGCGTCTCGGTCGCGGTCTCACGCACGACTGTCGCCACGCCGGTGACCGCACCGTCGACGACGGTCGCGTCGAAATCGGCAACACCCTGCGCGACCTCGCGCCCCGGGTTGCCCATGAACCAACTGATCGCCGCGTCGTAGTACCAACCGCGGGCGAGGACGACCGGCTCGAACGGCTCGATCCGCTTCTTGAGGTACACCAGCCAGCCGAGCACGATGCCCGCGACGGCGCAGCCCACCGCGATCGCCACGAGCAGATACTTGTTGTCGTAGGCGAACGTGCCGTCGATCTCGGCTTCACCGAACGCGATGACCGGATGCAACCAGTCCTCGAGCCGGTGCGCTCCACCGCTCGGGATGCCGAACAGGGCCGGCAGGTTGATGATCCCGCCGAGCGTGGCGAGCCCCGCGAGGACGACCAGCGGGATCAACATGATCACCGGCGACTCGTGAGGCTTGAACTCGCCGTGCGCTTCGTGGTCGTCGCCCGCGTCCTTCCAGCGGGCCTCCCCGAAGAAGACCATCATCACCTGACGTGTCATGTAGAACGCGGTGAGCAGCGCAGTGACCACGCCGATGATGTAGAGCGGCGCGCTCTCGGCAAGCGCGAACAGCAGGATCTCGTCCTTCGAGAAGAAGCCCGAGAACGGTGGCACACCGGCGATCGCGAGCCAGCCGATGATGAACGTCGCGGCCGTGATCGGCATGAACTTGCGCAGTGCACCCATCTTGCGCATGTCCTGCTCGTGGTGCATCCCGTGGATGACCGAGCCGGAACCGAGGAACAGCAGCGCCTTGAACATCGCGTGGGTGATCATGTGGAAGATCGCCGCGACGTAGGCGCCCGTGCCGACCGCCAGCATCATGTAGCCGATCTGGGAGATCGTGGAGTAGGCCAACACCTTCTTGATGTCGTTCTGTGCGACCGCGATCGTGGCCGCGAACAGTGCGGTGATGCCGCCGATCCACGCGATCGACATCGGCACCCAGTCGGCGGCGACGGTGATGACCGGGTTGATCCGCACGAGGAGGAACACGCCGCCGGTGACCATCGTCGCCGCATGGATCAGCGCCGACACCGGAGTGGGGCCCTCCATCGCGTCCGGCAGCCAGATGTAGAGCGGGAGCTGGGCACTCTTGCCGGTCGCGCCGAGCAGCAGCAGCATCGCGATCGCGGTCGCGGTGGTCGCGGTGAGCGTCCCGGCGATCGCCGAGTCGTTCAGGACCGAGTAGCTGATCGATCCGACCGAGTCGAATGCGAGGAACATCGCCAACATCACGCCGAAGTCGCCCACCCGGTTGGTGATGAACGCCTTCTTGCCGGCGGTCGCCGCGGATTCGCGCGTCTGCCAGAAGGAGATGAGCAGATAGGAGCAGGTCCCGACCCCCTCCCAACCGAGGAAGGTGACCAGCATGTTCTCACCCAGCACCAGCAGCGTCATCGAGAAGATGAACAGGTTCAGGTACAGGAAGAACTTGGAGAACTTCGGATCGCCGTGCATGTACCCGACGGCGAAAAGGTGGATCAGGCCGCCGATGCCGAGGACGAAGAGACACATCGTGATCGACAGCGGATCGGCGAGGAACGCCATGTCGATCTGCAGGTCACCGACCGGCAGCCACGAGAACAGCGTGACGACCTCGGATCGCTCGTCTTCGGGCATCCCGACCAGATCGAAGTAGATCGAGGCCGCGACGATCCACGACACGAAGACCATCGCGGTGGCGAAGTAGCCGGCGAGCGGCTCACCCAGCCGGCGACCGAGGACGAGCAGCGTGAGGAAGCCGAACAGTGGGAACGCGGGGATCAGCCAGACGAGATCAGCCATTATTCAGACGCTCCCGGGCAGGACCACGCACGCGTGCGGCACGTGGCTGCGCATGCTCCGTCGTTTGTCGAGAGACCCACGTCTACCCCTTCAACTCTGCGAGATCGTCGGCGGTCGCCCCGGGGCGACGCCGCAGGATCGACACGAGGATGCCCAGTCCGACCACCACTTCGGCCGCCGCGACGACCAGCACGAAGAACACCGCCGTCTGGCCGTTGATGTCGCCGAGCGACGTGGCGAGGGCGACGAAGGTCAGGTTGGCGGCGTTGAGCATCAACTCGATGCACATGAACATCACGAGCGGGTTGCGGCGGACCAGCAGCCCGAACGCACCGATCCCGAACAGCAACGACGCGACGATCAGGTACCACGACGGTTCGATCGCGGCGATCACGCGGCGGCTCCCTGCTTGGGCCACTTGCGGGTGAGGAGCACGGTGCCGACCACGGCGACGATCAACAGCACCGACGTGAGCTGGAAGGCGAGGACATGATCGTTGTACAGGTTCCGGGCGAGTTGTCGGATGTTGCCGTCCGGCTCCTCGGCGGTCGCGACATCGATACCGAGCCCCGGATTCAGGGTGCCGATCGCGTCGCCCGCCTTGACGACGGCGGCCGTGACGAGTCCGACCAGACCGACGGTCATCACGGCGGCGAGCGGACGCTGGATCGGAATCGGTTCGATCGACAGGTCGACCGCGCGGTCGACCCCGAGGAGCATGATCACGAAGAGAAACAGCACGACGATGGCGCCGGCGTAGACGATGACCTGCACCGCGGCGAGGAAGTGCGCCTCCTGCGCAACGAACTGCACGGCCACGCCGAACAGGGTGAGCACCAGGCCGAGCGCTGCGTGAACGGGGTTGCGGAACAGGATCACACCGACCGCTCCGCCGAGCATCATCAGGGACGCGGCGAAGAAGACGACGTATTCGAGGAAGGTGGTGTTCATCGCTCGACGATTCTGACAGAAACGTCCCGGTCCGATTGCGACGGCTCGGGAGCCCGCGTGCCGTGACCGAGCTCGTTGCTCCAGCCCACCTCGCCCTCGAACGTCGCGTCACCCGACGGTGACGTGGCGCGCATCCAACCCGACGTGTGTTCGTCGTCGCCGTCGCGCCAGTCCTCCCACGGCAGCTGCTTCGGCTTGCCGGCGTCGTCGACGACCAGTTCGGCCTTGGTGTAGATCGCGTCCTTGCGGTTGGTGAACGAGAACTCGAACAGCTTGGACTCGGTGATCGCCTCGGTCGGACATGCCTCGACACACAGGTCACAATGGATGCACCGGAGATAGTTGATCTCGTACACGTAACCGAACCGCTCGCCGGGCGAGGTCGGGTTGACGGGATCGTTGTCGGCACCGCGCACGTGGATGCAGTTGGCGGGGCACACGCCCGCGCACAGCTCACATCCGATGCACTTCTCCATGCCGTCCTCGTAGCGATTGAGCACGTGGCGGCCGTGCAGCCGCTCGGGCTTCGGGATCTTCTCGTCGCCCTTGACATCGTTGCTCGTGTCGCCGCGCTTCTTCGCCTTGCGGCCGCCGGAGTACTCGGTGGTGACGCGCTTCCCGCCGAACAGGCGGTGCTGGCGCATCGTGACGGCGAATCCTTCGAAGTAGCCCATCAGACGGGACTCCCCTCCTGCAGTGGCTCGGTCATCTGCGCACGGTTCTTCTGGCTCACCCGCAGCGCCGCCATGAACAACCCGATCGCCGCAGCGCCGACGACGACGCAGATCGCCGTCACCCGGATCGAATCGGCGGCGGTGCCCTCCGGAGAGAACTGGCGGAGTGCGGCGAGCAGCAGGAACCAGCCGAGCGCGACCGGGATCAACACCTTCCAGCCGAGGTCCATCAGCTGGTCATAGCGCAATCGCGGCAGCGTCGCCCGCAACCAGATGTACATGTAGAGGAACACCAGGAGCTTGAGCACGAACCACACGGTTCCCTCGATCGCACCCGGCAGGAACGGGATGTCGATGCCGGCGATCGGCTGGGGGCCACCCAGGAACAACGTGACGATCACGCCCGACATCGTGATCACGTTCATGAACTCGGCGAGGAAGAACAGCGCGAAGCTGATCCCGCCGTACTCGGTGTTGAAACCGGACACGAGCTCCTGCTCGGCTTCGACCAGATCGAACGGCGGCCGGTTGAGTTCGGCGGTGGTCGCGATCAGGAAGATCACGAACGGCACGATGCCGGTCGCCACGATGTTCCAGTCGGCGAAGCTGTCCTGGGTCTGCACGATTCCGGCGGTGCTCAGGGTCCCACTCGAGAGGAGCACGGCGGCGAGGCTCAGCCCGAGCGCCGCCTCGTAGGAGATCATCTGCGCCGAACCGCGCACGGCGCCGAGCAGCGGGTACTTGGACCCCGACGCCCAGCCGGCGAGCATGACCCCGTAGACGGCGATCGACGACAGCGCGAGCACGAGCAGGATGCCGATCGGCGGATCGGCCAGCTGAACTCGGGTCACCTGACCGAAGATGGTGACCGTTCCGTCGTTTCCGTTCGTGAAGTCGCCGCCGAGCGGGATCACCGACCAGATGAGGAACGCCGGCACGAACATCAGGTACGGCGCCAGCTTGTAGATGAACGGGTCGGACTTGCTCGGAACGAACGTCTCCTTGAAGAAGGCCTTGATGCCGTCCGCGAGCGACTGGAGCAGGCCGAACGGGCCCGCCTTGTTCGGCCCGATGCGGTTGTGCATGCCCGAGACGACCTTGCGCTCGCCCCAGATCATCAACATCGTCGCGACGAGGCTGATGCCGAAGATGAGCAGCACCTTGACGACGATGATGATCAGCGGCGTCCACAGCAAGCCGTCGGTTCCGAGCGGATCGATCGCGACGATCCCCTCGACCGATGCAGGTGGAACGACCATCACAGGACCTCGATCTTCACGTCGGTGATCGCAGCCTCGTTGTCGATCAGGTCCTCGACGGCTCCACCCTGGTTGAAGGGCGCCCACACGATGCCGCGCGGCACGGCGGGGTCGGTGACGACCGGAAGGATCGCCGTGGCCTTCTCCCCGATGAGCTGGACGTCGTCCCCGGTGTGCACGCCGAGGACGTCGGCGTCGAGCGGGTGCAGATGTGCACCGGCACCGGGGGCGAGCTGCGCGATCGAATGTGACATGGCGGTACCGACGGCTCGATCGTAGAGCTTGCGGCTCACGACGAGGCGATGGTCGTAGCTGTTGCGCTGACCGGCCCGCCGGGCGGCGGGCGCCGGTGGCGCCGACACGACATCGGCGAGCACGCCGTCGGGGTGCGCGGCAAGCGCGTCGCGGGTGACACCCGAGAAACCGGGCACCTCGGCCGCGATCGCCGCGGTGACGTCGTCGACACTGGCGACCGTCCGCAGCGTCGCGGGCAGCCCGCCCTCGACATCGAGCATCACCGCCAACTCGGCGGCGATCATCCAGTCGGGGCGAGCGGTGCCGGTCGTGGTGACCTTGTCGGCGAGGGTGGACACACGCCCTTCGAGGTTCGTGGTCGTGCCACGCTTCTCGCCGTACGCGGCAGCGGCGAGCACGACGTCGGCGAGCTGCGTGCTCTCGCTCGGGTGTGTGTCGATCGAGATCACGCGACGCGCCCCGCCCAGGGCACGGCGGGCGAGATGGACGTCGGGGCAGTCGTTCAGCGGATCGGCTCCGAGCAGGATGAGCAACTCGAGCTTGCCGTCGGCGGCCGCACGGAGCGTTGCGAGGCCGTCGTGATCGGCGTCGACCGGCGCCATCCCGACGGACAGCGCACCCACCACGTTGCCGCGCCGGAGCGCGGGCAGCACCTTTGCGTCCGGGCGCTCGGCGAGGACGGCCTCGAGTGCCGCCATCGTCTCGTCGGGTGACTCGGCGAGGTTCGGGCGTCCGACCACGACGACGACGCTCCCGTCGCGGGAGAACAGCGTGGCGTTCTCCGCCACCGCGTCGGCCTGCAGACCCGGCTGATGTCGGATGCTGTGGGTCGCGTATCGGGTGAGCCCCGTCTCGACGGCGGAGAACTCGACGAGCGTGGAGCCCCCGTCGGTCACCGCCTCACGGAGTCGCAGATACAGGACCGGCAGCTCCTCCTTGAGGTCGGGGCCGAGGAGCACGATCGTCGACGCGCTCGCCGCCTCGTCGATCGTCGCCCGGTCGAGGCCGAGGATCGAGGCCGGGAGCCCGTCGCCCATCTGGGCGTCGCGGTACGCCACACCGAGGGCGTCGGCGAGTTGCGCCCAGGCGAAGGCGTCCTCGTTGGTGCAGCGGGCCCCGCCGAGGAGACCGATCGACTCCGGGCCACCGGCGCTGAGCGCCTCGTCGATCAGCCGTTCCGCCGCCGAGAGCGCAGCGTTCCAGGAGGTGGTCGTCAGACCGGCCTCGGTCCTGACCATCGGATCGTCGAGACGATGCTCGGAGTTGACGGCCTCGAAGTCGAAGCGTCCGCGGTCGCACAGCCAGCCGTGGTTGACCGGGTCCGAGTCGACGCCCTGGTAGCGCAGGATCTCGTCACGGCTCGACTGGACGACGACGCGGCAACCGACGGAACACGTCGTGCACGTCGACTCCTCGGACGTGAGATCCCACGGTCGCGCCTTGAACCGGTACGGCTCGGCGGTGAGCGCCCCGACCGGGCAGATCTGGACCGTGTTGCCCGAGAAGTACGAGGCGAACGGCTCGTCGGGAAAGGTCATCACCTGCGTCTGGTTCCCGCGCTGGGTGAAGTGGATCAGCTTGTCGCCGGCGACCTGGTCCGCGAAGCGCGTGCACCGGTCGCACAGGATGCACCGTTCGCGGTCGAGCAGCACGAGGTCGGAGATCGGGATCGGCTTCTCGTAGTGCCGCTTCTCCTCGACGTAGCGTGACTCGCCGGGACCGTGGCTGAACGCCTGATCCTGCAGCGGGCATTCACCGCCCTTGTCGCAGACCGGGCAGTCGAGCGGGTGGTTCGCGAGGAGCAGCTCGATCATTCCCTCCTGGGCGCGCTTCGCGGTCGGCGACTCGGTTTCGATCTTCATCTCCGGCGAGACGGTGATCATGCACGACGGTTGGAGCTGCATACCGCGTCCGGTGTCGACCTCGACGAGGCACTGCCGGCACATGCCGACCGACTTCATCCGTGGGTGGTAGCAGAAGTGCGGGATGTAGGTGTCGTGACGTTCGGCTGCGGCGATGACGAGTTCGCCCTTGCGGGCCTCGATGTCGCGTCCGTTGAGTGTGACCATCACGACGTTCGGGTCCGGCTCGGGTTCGGGGGCTTCGACCGGCTCGGTCGCGCTCGGTGCTCCCGCGTTGGATTCGTCTGTGCTCATGAGCCTGCCACTGCAACGGGGATGGAGATGCGCTTCGGTGCCGGAACCACCTTGGCCTCGAACTCGTCGCGGAACAGGGTCAGCGCGGAGTGGAGGGGAGCATACGCGGACGGACCGACGAAGCAGATCGTGGTCATCTTGTACGGGAACGGCGTCGCCTCCAGACCGAGACGCTCCGAGGCTGCATGTGGCATGTCGCCGGGGCAGATCGACTGACCGACCTCGAGGATCTGATCGAGGTCGGCGTCGGTGCCGTAGCCCGCGCAGATCCGCTCGAGGATCCGCAGGAGCCAGGTCCCGCCCTCACGACAGGGGACACACTTGCCGCACGACTCGTGCGCGTAGAACCGCGTGAGCGTGAGCGCCGCTCGGGGAATGTCGGTCGTGGAATCCATCACCATCACGGCGCCGGAGCCGAGCATCGAACCGGCCGCGCCCGCCTCACGTCCCTCGAACGGGACGTCGAGTTGGTCGGGCAGGAACCACGGCGCGGACCCACCGCCGGGCACGAAGGCCTTCAGGTCGTTGTCATCGCGGATTCCCTGGCAGAACTCGTCGCCGTAGATGATGTCGCGGAACGTCGTCGTGCCGTTGATGATCTCGTAGACACCGGGCCGCTTGACGTGCCCGGAAATCGCGACCATCCGGGTGCCGGGCGATGTCTCGGTTCCGATCGCGGTGTACGCGGCGGACCCGTTCGCCGCGATGAACGGCAGGTTGGCGAGCGTCTCGACGTTGTTGACGATCGTGGGCTGCCCGTACAGCCCGATCGCCGCCGGGAAATACGGCGGCTTGAGGCGTGGCATGCCCCGCTCGCCCTCGAGCGACTCGATCAGCGCGGTCTCCTCGCCGACGACGTACGCGCCGGCGCCCCAGTGCAGCACGATGTCGACGCTGAAGTCGGTGCCCATGATGTTCTTGCCGACATAGCCGGCGGCGTACGCGTCGTTGAGCGCGTCGGCGATGCGTTCCTGGGCGAGCGCCATCTCGCCGCGAACGTACAGGAAGCACTGCGACAGACCGGCGGCATAGCAGGCGATGAGGCACCCCTCGATCAGTTGATGAGGATCACGCTCCATCAGGAGACGGTCCTTGTAGGTGCCCGGCTCGGACTCGTCGCCGTTGACCACGAGGTAGCGCGGCCAAACACCCTGCGGCGTGAACCCCCACTTCACACCGGCGGGGAATCCCGCGCCCCCGCGGCCGAGCAGGGTCGACGCCTTCACCTCGCCCGACATCTTGTCGGGTCCCATCTCCAGCGCGCGCTTCAGCCCGCCGTAGCCTCCGGTCGACAGGTAGCGGTCGAGGGTGTAGCTGTCCTCGTATTCGAAGCGTGACGTCACCACCTTGGGTCGGTCACCTTCGTAGAAGCCGGGGGTGTGGTCGCGGGTGATCGCCGTACTCATGCGTTGTCTCCAACCGTTACGGGGATCCATCCCGGGCCCTCGGACACGTCGTCGGGGTCCGGCGCGCCGACGAACTTGTCGGCGGGGATGTGCTGACGATTGCGTCCGAGGGTGCCGTGCGGGGGGATCTCACCGCTCAGCGCACCGGAACGCAGATCGTCGATCAGCTGGTCGAAGTCATCGGTCGTCACCCGATATCGATGCCGGTAGTTGACCTGCAGCGTCGGTGCCTCGGTGCATGCGGCCTGGCATTCGGCGGCCTCGAGTGTGAACATGCCGTCGTCGGTGGTCGAGCCTGCCTTGATCCCGAGCTTCTGTTCGGCGTGGTGCATGAGTTCGTCGGCGCCGAGCAGCGCGCAGCTCATGGTCTGACACACGTTGATCACGTACGTGCCGACCGGTTCGAACTTGAACATCTCGTAGAACGTCGCGGTACCGATGACCTCGGCGGGCGTGATGTCGAGCAGCTCGGCGAGGTGCCTCATCGCGTCCTGTGTGATGTAGCCGTTCTGCTCCTGGCTGAGATGCAACAGCGGGATCAGCGCCGACTTCTTCCGCGGGTAGCGGGAGATGATCTCGTGCGCGAGAACGACGTTGTGATCGGACAGTCGAGACATCAGTACTCCTCCGATCGACGGAGCGAAGCGTGTGACGCGGTCATCATCGATCCACCCCGCCGAGCACGGGGTCGACGCTGGAGATCACGGCGACAGCGTCGGCGACCAGCCCGCCGCGCATCATGTGCGGAAGGCACTGGATGTTGGTGAACGACGCATCGCGCATGTGCATCCGGTAGGGGGTCGGCGAGCCATCGCTCGCGATGTAGCAGCCGACCTCACCGCGCGGGCTCTCGATGCCGACGTACACCTCGCCCTCGGGCACCTTGAATCCCTCGGTGAAGATCTTGAAGTGGTGGATCAACGCTTCCATCGACTCGTCGATGCGGGCACGCGGTGGCGGCGTCACCTTCTTGTCCTGGATGCGATAGTCGCCCTGCGGCATGGCGTCGAGGATCTGATGGACGATCTTCATCGACTCGCGGATCTCGGCGAGGCGGATGGCGTAGCGGTCGAATGCGTCGCCGTACGAGCCGACGATCACGTCGAACTCCATCTGCTCGTACCTCAGGTACGGCATGTCTCGACGAAGGTCCCACGGCACACCTGTCGAGCGGACGATCGGGCCGGTGGCGCCGAGCGCCAACGCCTCGTTCGGGGTGATCACGCCGACGCCCTGGAGACGCTCGCGCCAGATCGGCTGACCGGTCATCAGGATGTCGTACTCGTCGAGGCGTGGTGGGATCAGGTCGAGCAGCCGCAGCACGCCGTCGCGCCAGCCCGGCGGCAGGTCCGCCGCGACCCCACCCGGACGGATGTAGTTGTGGTTCATGCGCAGGCCGGTGACCTCCTGGAAGAACCGGAGGACCTCCTCCCGCTCGCGCCAGCCGTAGATCATCATCGAGACGGCGCCGAGGTCCATGCCGTTGGTGGCCATGAACAGCAGGTGGCTCGACATCCGGTTGAGTTCGGCCATCAGCATCCGGATCCAGACCGCCCGCTCGGGGATCTCGTCGGTGATGCCGAGCAGCGCCTCGGTCGCCATGGCGAACACGAGCTCGTTGTTGAGCGGGCTCAGATAGTCCATGCGCGTGACGTTGGTGCCGCCCTGCATGTAGGTGAGCGACTCGGCGGTCTTCTCCATGCCGGTGTGGAGGTAGCCGATGATCGGCTTGCAGCGCAGCACCTCTTCACCCTGCATCTCGAGCATCAGCCGCAGCACACCGTGTGTCGAGGGATGCTGAGGCCCCATGTTGATGATCATCGTCTGATCTTCTTCGGGGTCCTCGGGCAGGTCGCCGAGCTTGGCGGCTTCGGCCTCGGACATCCGCAACACCGAACCCACTTCACGCATCAGCTCACGCGCCGTGGTCTGGCTGCGCGGCTTGAGCAGCTGCTCACCCTCGTCGGTGTTCGGGATGAACACCGCGTACGACGACGGCTCGGCCGCAAGCGCGGACGGCGCGTCGGCGTCCACCTCGACATCGGCGGCGATGTCCTCCTCGGTCGTACTCATGCGTTCGCCTCTCGTCCACCGGACCACTGCCGTGGCACGTCACCACCGGTCATGCGTTCGCCTCCTTGAACTGCACGGGGATGGAGCCGATTCCGTAGTCCTTGCGGAGCGGATGGCCGTCCCAGTCCTCGGGCATCAGGATCCGGGTGAGGTCGGGGTGCCCGTCGAACTCGATGCCGAACATGTCGTAGGTTTCGCGCTCGGGGGCTTCGGTGCCCGGATGCAGGTCGAACAACGAGGCCACCACCGGATCGTCCTCCGGCACCTGGACACGCAAGCGGGTGCGACGACGTTGACCGATGTCGAGCAACTGCACGACCACCTCGAACCGCTCGGGCACGATGCCGTCGGGAAGCGGGCGGTCCATGTACCGGAGGTAGTCGACGCCACACAGGTCGAGCGCGACCGTGTAGCCCTCGTCGGCGAGGGCCCCGGCGACGCCGAGGTACTGGTCGCGCGTCGGGTGGATCACTTCCTGGCCGTGCGCCCGCGTCACCGGACACCCGTGGATCTCGGGAGTCTCAGGAGTCTCAGGAGTCTCGGAAGTCTCAGGAGTCTCGTCCATCAGTGTTTGCTCCCCATCAGCACCGCCGTGGAGCCGCTGTCGATGTGCTGCACGTGGATGTTGGCGCCCGAACCCGTCTCCTCGCGCCGCTTCAGGATCTGCTCGTTCTCGATCAGCCCGTGCAGCTGTTCGATCGCGTGGATCAGGGTCTCGGGCGTCGGCGGGCACCCGGGCGCATACACATCGACGGGAACGACCTGGTCGACGCCCTGCACGATCGCATAGTTGTTGAACATCCCGCCCGAACTGGCGCACACACCCATCGAGATGACCCACTTGGGTTCCATCATCTGGTCGTACACCTGTCGAAGCACCGGCGCCATCTTCTGACTCACACGACCGGCCACGATCATGATGTCGGCCTGACGCGGACTCGCCCGGAAGACCTCCATGCCGAAGCGTGAGATGTCGTAGTGCGCGCCACCGGTCGCCATCATCTCGATCGCACAGCACGCGAGACCGAACGACGCAGGCCACGACGAGCGCGAGCGCGACCAGTTGACGAGATCTTCGAGTTTGCCCGTGATGACGTTGTGCGTCAGTCCGCCCAGTCCGTCGTCGAGCACATCGTTGACGATGCCCATGTTGCGGTCTCCTTACGCGGCGGGTTGGTTCGTGGCGTCGCCCGATTCGACCAGGCGACCTTCGGTACCGACGCGCCGGATGGTCGAGTCGAGGGAGCGGCTCGGCGACACGATGTCGGCCTCCGCCTGCAGGCTGCGGTACTTCTGCAGCGGACCCCAGTCGAGGCCACCCCGGGCCACCTCGTAGACGAACGTCAGGAAGAACACGACCGAGAACATCAGCACGGCCCAGAACCCGTAGACCCCGAGTTCGCCACGTGACACGGCGTAGGGGTAGACGAAGATGATCTCGATGTCGAACATGATGAACAGCATCGCGACGATGTAGAAGCTCACCGGGAAACGTTCCGGGGGCTCGCGCGACGGCACGATGCCGCACTCGTAGGGCGCTTCCTTCGCCGCCGAGGGGCGACTCGGTCCGAGCAGCTTCGAGGCGAGCAGGCTGAGGACGCCGAACACGATGCCGAGCAGCATCAGGATCACGATCGGCAGGTACTGGCCCATCAGACTGTCACAACCACCTTGTCGGCGCTCGCGTTCTCGCTGTTGGCGATGTTCTCGTCGAGTTGGCGGTCACGGCGATGCAGCAGCCAGCACAGTGCCAGGAAGATCGCGCCGCCGCCGATGGTCAACACCACGGCCGGCTGGCGCCGCGCACCGAGGTCGCGGACCATGTACACGTACTGGCGCTGTCGCGTCTCGTCGATGGTCGGAGTGACGGGAGCACGGCCCGGCTCGGTGCGGACCTGGACGAAGGGAGCCGCTTCGACCAGCACGTAGTGCGGCTCGTGGAAGAAGGCGAAGAAATCGAGCGAATCATCGGTGAGCCCCGGGACGGCGCCCGCCTTGATCCGGGGGTAGCGGTCACCGCCGATGTCGTAGATGTCGGTGATGGTGTATTCGCCCGCGGCGAAGGCTCCCTCCTCCTCGAGCAACACGCTCGCCTCGGCGGACGCCTGACCGAATGCGGGCGACGCGGGGTCGAGGACGATGAATCCCTCGGCGATCAGTTCGTCACCGACGATGGCGGCCTCCTGGGCAGGCGTCGCACCGACGGGTATCGGCGGAAGGACCTCGAGCACTCCGGCACTGACGAGGGCCTCGCTGTCCTGCAGGACGGATGCTCCGGGAACGGGCTGCCACGTCGGATCGGGGCCACGGAGGCCGATGCCGTAGATCCACCACGTGGCGCCCATCAGCATGAGCCAGCCGGCCAACCCGGCCAACACGACGAGGAACGCGAGGCGCGACCCCATGTTCGTCATCATGATCAGGTAGATGCTGCCCATCAGGATCACGACAGAGATGACGACGGTGAGCAGGCCGCGGAGTTCCGGCTCCCAGCCGATTGCCAACAGATTCATTTCGCTCACAGACTCCGGACGTATTCGACGACGGCGCGGATCTGTTCGTCGGTCAGCACCGAACCGAAGCCGGGCATGCGTCCGCTGCCCTGGCCGTTGATTCCGTACAGCTTGCCGAACTCGGAGCCGTTCTTGATGAAGTTGACCATGTCTTCCTCGCTGGCGAAGTGACTGTTGGTCGACCCCGCGGTCAGGTTCCAACCATAGGCGCCCTGACCCGTGACACCAGGATCCCCGTAGCTCCACCCGAGGGTGTGGCACCGCGCGCAGCTGTAGGCGCCGCTGCCGAGTTCGAGGTTGAACAACGCCTCGCCGTAGCTGATGCCCTCGGCTTCCATCGCCTGGCGTGCTGCGGCTTCGATGTTGTCCTGCTCGGCGGCGGGCAGGTTGCCCGAGTCGCAGAGCTGCACGTCGAAGTACTCGTCGCCGCCCAGTTCGTCCTCGAGGCATCCCTCACGCGGGATCTGGATGCTCTTCATGTACTCGATGAGCGTCTCGATCTGCTGCGTGGTCATCGGCCCGCCACCGATGGTGCCCCATGGCGACATCGGCGAGAACGGGCGTCCGTAGTTGAGGATGAACTCGACCTCGGACTCGTCGAAGCGGTAGAAGACGGTGTTGAGCGCCGGCGCCTTCCAGTTCACGGCCGTGACCGCTCCGGTCTGCGGATCGGTCACCGTGAACGGTGCCTCGCCGCCGACGGCGTTCATGCCCCCGTGGCACCCTGCGCAGTTGAAACCGCCCTCGGCGGTGGGCGCGAACAGCTCCGAACCCCATGAGGCGAACCGCTTGTCCCAACCTTCCTGGGCGCCGGCCTGGCGACCGGGCTCGAGCACCCAGTACAGGGGCAGCCCGATCACGCTGACGAGCAGGAGCAGCACGCCGAGGAGCTGCATCCGCTCGAGACGTGGTCCCTCGAGCGTCTCGTCGTCGTAGTACTTCTTCCGGTTCGGCGCCAGTTCGATCTCGGAGCCGACCTCGGCGCGACCCGCGCGGACGTTGAACGCGGCGTAGATGACGAATCCGATGAGGATGACCGCGAACGCGAGGCCGGCGATCGCCGTGGTGGTCAGTGCAAGCATCAGTGGTCGCCGCCGCCGGTGCAGTGTGGGCCCTCGGCCTCTTGGCCGGTCGTGTTGGTGCCGATCGCGGGCCCGGGCACGACGGTGCCGGTGTCGATGACGACGTCACCACTGGCGGAGATCGTGGCGGGGTGACGGTCCATGCCACGCGGTGCGGGTCCCGCCTTCTTCTCGCCGACACGGTTGTACTGCGAACCGTGGCACTGGCACTCGAACCACTGGCTCGTCGGACACTCCGGCACGCGGCAGCCGAGGTGCGGGCACTTCTGGCTGAGCACGACGATGCCCTGCTCCATGGCGGTCAGCAGGTTGTCGGGGTAGACGGTACGGGCGACGGGCAACGCCTCGGCCGGGTACGCGGTGATCCAGGAGCGGGCCTCGGGGGCGTAGAAGAACCCGCCACCCTGGTTGATGCCGTCCTTGATGTTGCCGAGCTTGCCGACCGGGACCGCACCGCCGAAACCGCCCGACCCGCTCGGCCACAGGAAGCCCACGAAGGCAGCGGCGGCGAACGCACCGAGACCTGCGGCCATCAGGGTGACCGTCGCGCGGTTGAAGAACTGGCGACGCGACACCCCGACGACGTCCGGATCGGGCGCGGTCCAGGGGACGAGGGCGGGTTCGTCGTCGATCGTGGCGAGCGCTGTTCCCGTTCCGCGTGACGCGGCGCCTTCGGCCTCGGCGACGGCCGCGGTCCGAACGCCGGTCGCCGTTGCCTCGTAGGCGCGGGAGTCCTTCCGGCTCGACGTGTCCCGACTCCGGGTCTCGCTCGACAGTGCGCCCGCGCCGCGCACGTCACTGCGGCGGGCGAGGGTGAAGAAACTCACGGCCGCGAGGACGAGGACGACCCCGACGGCGATGGCGATGACAGCTGCGGTACTCATGAGATGTACTCCTTTGGTACTAGAGCTCGAAGAAGAGGCCGTCGACCCACGGCAGGACGAAGTTGAAGCCGGGACCGCGGAAGAACGAACCGATGATGACCAGCACGGCCCAGAACATCAGGTGGACGGTCTGGATGGAGGTGGCGAACTTGCGATCCTCGGGTTTGTTCGACGGGTTCCTGTCGAGGTACGGCGTGAGGATCAGTGCGATCATGCCCACACCGGGCAGGGTCACGCCCGCGACCATCGGGTGGAACATGGTCAGCATCTCCTGCAGACCGAGGAAGTACCAGGGCGCCTTCGACGGGTTCGGCGTCTGGTTCGTGTTGGCCAGCTCCAGCAGCGGCGCGTGCACGAAGATCGAGAAGACGAACACGAGCGCGGTACAGGCGAGCGCGGCCACGAACTCGGCGGCCAGGAGATGCGGCCACGTGTGGACCTTGTCGACCGGCGTGGCCTTGACGTCCTGGATCGTTCCCGACTTGACGACGGTCAGGAGGCGCTGCGTGTGCCCGCCGGGACCCGCACCGATCGGCACCCCTCCACCGGCGGGTGCGGCCGAGACGACGGCGCCGACCTTGTCGGCAACGGCGACGGCCCCACCGGCGTCGGATGTCGTGGTCTCGCCGCCGGCCTTGGCCGACTTGGCGGCCTGACTGCGCTGGAGCAGGTGTGCCGGGATACGCGAATCACCGGCGGTCTCGGCAGCGGGTTCGGCTGCGGCCGCAGGCTCCGCCGCCGCGGGTTCGGCCTTCGCCTTGTCACGGGCGGCCGCTGCTCGCTTCAGCAGGTGTTCGGGGATTTCAGTCATGTGCCGACCTCTTCATCCTTGGTTCGTAGCCAGTCAACCGAACGGATCACAACGGACCCGAGATCCCGCCGTCTTTGCGTACCCGCCAGAAGTGGATCGCCATGAAGATGACGATCACGAACGGCAGGAACAGCACGTGCAGGACGTACCACCTCAACAATGTCTCCGCGCCGATCTCGGCGCCTCCGAGGAGGACGAATCTGACCTCCTGGCCGAACACCGGCGTGTATCCCATCATGTTCGTGCCGACCGTGACCGCCCACAGCGCCAGCTGGTCCCAGGGCAGCAGGTAGCCGGTGAACGAGAGGAGCAGGGTGAGCATCAACAGGATCACCCCGATCACCCAGTTGAACTCGCGCGGCGGCTTGTAGGCGCCGTGGTAGAAGACGCGAGCCATGTGCAGGAACACGGCCAGCACCATCAGGTGCGCGCCCCACCGGTGCATGTTGCGTACGAGCAGCCCGAAGGTGACCGACGTCTGCAGGTTGTTGATGTCGTTCCAGGCGGCCGTGGTCTCGGGACGGTAGAAGAACATCAGGAAGATGCCGGTGACCGTGAGCAGGATGAACAGGAAGAAGCTCAGCCCGCCCAGGCAGAGCGTGTAGCTCACCTTGACCGCGTGACGCTTCACCTTGACCGGGTGCAGGTGGTACAGCACCGAGTTCATGATCACGTAACTGCGGTTGCGCGGGCTGTCGGTGTATCCCTTGCGGAAGATCGAGCCGGGGCGGAAGATCGAACTCCACGCCTGGCTGCCCTGCACGCTGTCGACCGCGTCTTTGGCGCGGTCGCCGATCGTGGGCCTCGGTTTGTCGTCGATGATCTTGGACATGGAATCCTCAGAGCCTCATGCCATAGCCGTAGCCATGGTTGTTGGTTCGGGTGTGGTAGTCGCCGACCGCGGTTGCGGTTCCGGCCTTGCCGAGAATGATGACACCCGTCGGGCACCGATCCACGCAGAGTGCGCAGCGGGTGCAGATGTCGTCGTCGATGGTGAACATGAAGGCATCGGCCGGGTCGGTGCCGGGCTGTTCGGTGCCGATCGCGGCGTCGACCGCGTCGAGGCTCACCATGTGGATGCACTTCCACGGACAGATGTCGACACAGCCCTCACAGCTGATGCACTCCGACTGGTCGATGTGGATGAACTGCTTCGGCTTGACCGCCTTCGACAGGTAGTCCGCGTCGACCTCGACCAACGTGTAGTCGTCGGTGAACGGCATCAGTGGCGGATTGGCGTCGGTCTTGGCCATTACTGCGTACCCCGGCCACGCAGGCCGCTCGTGGGCGCGGCGCTCGACGGCGCTCGCCCGCTCGCGTCGTCGGACGCGGGCAGCAGCGCGGAACTCGAGCGAGGTGCCGAGTTCGAAACGGACGCGGACAGCACCATCAGGCCTTCTTGACCAGCGGACGGCCGTAGCTGGACGTCGGGAGTTCCTTGGTGACGGTCTCGCCGCGCTTCTGCCACCAGATCGCGAGCCACATGTGGAGCCCGAAGAACAGCGCATGGAGCAGGACGACGATCGTGTCACGCACCGCCTCGTACTGCAGCGTGATGGGGTTCCAGCCGCCGGCCGATTCGGGTTTGAGGATGCCCCCCGGGCCGAAGATCAGCTTGTCCCGCGACCAGCCGAGGTTCTTGTCGGCGTGGTCGATGAACTGGTGCGGGAGGATTCCGTAGCTGAGGAACAGCATCCCGAAGATGTAGACCGCACCCAGCATGGCCTCGCCCCACGACACGGGCTTGCCGACGGGTCGGCGCTTGCCGTACCAGACGACCCCGCCGATCATGGCGAGCGACGCGATGAAGGAGACGACGAACGCCTGGTTGAAGCCAGGCCATTTCAAGATGTCGACAGCAATCATCGGTGGGGGTGAACTCCTGAATCGGAAACGGTGACCTTCCCGAGCCTACTCACGGGAGGGTGCGCGGAGAAGTCTGGCAGACAGGTCGTCGGTGCGCGCCAGGTTGTGCACAAGTTCTCGCGTGACATCCGAACGGCACGATCCGGGGCGAATGTGGATCGAAAGTTTCTCCCACCGGTGCCCGGCATCTATCCTCTGCCAGGTGACTGAGATCCCCGAGCACCTGCTGAAGCGGTCGCGCGAGCGTCGCGCCGCCATCGGCCAGGGCGGCGACGCCGGCGCCTCCGATGGCGCAGCCGCCGCACCCGCAGCGACACCGGCCACCACCGAGAAGGCCGTCGCTCCCGCCGCAGCCGCCTCGAGTGGACCTCCCGCACGGAGTGGCCCGCCCGCCCCCGACAAGGTCACCCCGCCGAAGCCCGACCCCGCGTACGTCGCCGCTGCGAAGCAGCGGCGGAAGGTCCCGTGGTGGGCAATGGCCACCCTCGGCCTGATGCCGGTCTGGGGCTTCATGTACGTCCGCGCGCTCACCGAGGCGCCCGAGGTGGTCGAAGGTCCTCTCGGAATCGGAGCGGAGCAGTACGGGAGCTGCGCGGCGTGCCACGGCGCCGCCGGTGGCGGGGGTGTTGGCTATGCGTTCTCGGGTGGCGAGGTGCTCGCGACCTTCCCGAACATCGAGGACCAGTTGCGCTACGTGTACTGGGGCACCGGCGAGTACAACCTCGCCGGGGTCGAAGTCTACGGCAACCCCGATCGCGAGGGTGGTCCGCACCTCACCAACGGCCTCGGCGTGATGCCTCAGCAGGGGTCGGCTGCCGGCGGCGGACTCACCGACTACGAGATCCTCGGCGTGGTGTGCCACGAGCGCTACACGCTCGGCGGCGCCGACCCGACCAGCGCGGAGTGGGCCGAGGAGTTCGAGCAGTTCTGTTCCGCCGAATCCCCCGTGTTCGCAGCGCTCGAAGCGGGCGAGTTCTCCCTCACCAGCGAAGATCCCGAGAGCTTCGTGGGCGCGGACGGCCAGGAGTTCGAGGTCCAGCCCGTCGGCGAGCCGAAGTCAGGCTCCCCGGCCGAATCCTGAGCCGACCCGCCGGGGCACCGCGCCGACGGCACTAGTCTGCGCGCCGTGACCGAACGTTCGTCGACCGACGTCCTCGTCGTCGGCGGCGGACCCGCCGGATGCGCGACAGCGATCCGCCTCGCCGCCGTCGGGCACCACGTGACCGTCCTCGAACGCAGCGGCGGACTGTCGCCCGTCGTGCGCGGCGACCTCCTCGTGCCGGCCGCCGTCGACGAACTCGCGGACCTCGGGCTCGACCTCGGATCGCTCGACGCGAACACGATCGCCGGGACACGGCTGTGGTACGACGGGCGCTCCGTCGCCGTGCGCTGGCCGGAGACGAGGACGAGCGCATCCGACGGTGCGGTCGTGCGTCGCTCCGACCTGAACGCGGCACTGCGCGAGCGCGCGATCGCCACCGGTGCCGATGTTCGTCTCGGGGCGCGCGCCACCGCACCCACGGTCGAACGCGGCTTCGTCCGCGGCGCCTCCGTCGAGTACAAGGACGGCTCGACGGGTGAGATCGGATGCCGCTTCCTGGTCGTCGCCGACGGCGCGAACAGCCGATTCGGACGCGGCCTCGGTACGCACCGCGACCGTCGCTGGCCCTACGCGATCTCGGCGAGCACGTACGTGCCGAGCGACCGATCCACCGACTCCTGGATCGAGACGTCGCTCGGGCCGCCGGACGCGAACGGCCATCCCGTCACCGGGCACGGCTGGGTGCACCCCGTCGGTGACGGCACGCTCAACGTCGGGGTGTCGGTCCTGTCGAGTTATCGCGACGTGCGCGGGGTGAACATCCTCAAACTGCTCGACTCCTTCGCCGGGTCGGTCGCTCAGCGGTGGCGATTCGATCCGACCGAACGTCTGGTCGAGCCGAATCGTCGACGCACGCCGCTGGGCGGGTCGGTCTCGCCCACGATGGGGCCGACGTTCCTCGTCACCGGCGACGCAGCCGGGATGGCCAATCCGTTCAACGGCCACGGCGTCCGGACCGCGCTCGCGACCGGTCGCACCGCTGCCGACGTCCTCGACGAGGCCCTGACGGTCGGCAACTCGACCACGCTGCAGCGCTACCCCGCGCTGCTCGACGACGCACTCGGCCAGTACGACAAGGTCGGGCGGCTCACCGCCCGGTTCCTCGGCCGACCCTGGTTGCTGCGGGCCGCGCTGTCGACGAGCATCCGCAGTGAAGCGGCGATGGGCGCCGCACTGCGCATCGCCACGAACGAACTCCGCGACGGTGAGACCGGTGGCGCCGAACGCGCCTACCGCCTCGCCACCGTCATCGCCCGTTTCGCCCCGAGTTGGTAGGACCCGACCGCTCAGTGGTGGAGGGTGCGGCGCCGTTTGCCGGGCCGCGGGATGCGCAGGGTCACCACCGACAGAGCGAGGATCACCGGGTAGATCTCCAGTCGCCCGAGCAGCATCTGCAGCATCGCGATCGCCCGACCCGCTCGGGGGATCGCCAGGAAGTCGCCCGTGTGGTCGATCTCGCCGAGTCCGGGGCCCACGTTGCCGAACGACGTCGCCGACGCCGAGAACGACGTGATCATGTCGGGACCGGTGGCGGCGATGAAGAACGCGCCGCCTCCGAAGACGATCAACGCGAGCAGCAGGAAGCCCACCACCTTGCCTGCGACATCGTCGGACAGGATCCCCCTGCCGATCCGCACCGGACGCACCAGACGGGGATGCAGGTGCTTGAGGGCCTCGCGATGGGCGAAGCTCGACACCGCCATCACCCGGAGGACCTTCACGCCCCCCGCCGTCGACCCCGCCATGGCCCCGATCGGCAGCGTGATGAGGATCAGCGCCTGCGCGGATTGACTCCAGAGTCCGTACTCGTTCGTCACGTACCCGGTCGTCGTGATCGACGACGTCATGGTGAACATGGCATCACGAAATCCGGCGCCGGTGCTGTCGCCGGCTCCCGAGGTCACGAACGCCCACAGGGTGGCTCCGACGACGATCAGGGCATAGATCCGGAACTCCGTCGAGACGAGCAACGGCTTGACGTCGTTGCGCAGAGCCCGGTAGTAGAGCGTGAAACTTCCCCCCGCGAGGAACATCCCGACGATCGCGATCCATTCGATCGGGGCCGACTCGTAGTGTCCGAGCGACGACTGATAGGGGGAGAACCCGCCGGTCGACACCGTCGTGAAGCTGTGGTTCACCGCGTCGTACAGGCTCATCCCCGCTGCGGCGTACGCGGCAGCGAGTGCCACGGTCAGGCCGATGTAGACGCCCCACAGACGGCGAGCGGTCTCTCTGACCCGAGGCGTCAGCCTCTCGCCCGTCGGTCCGGGAGCCTCGGCCTGCATGAGGCTCATCCCGCCCGACCCGACGGTGGGGAGCACCGCGACCACGAGCACGATCACGCCCATGCCACCCATCCACTGCGTCAACGATCGCCAGAAGAGAAGACCGTGCGACGTCGCCTCGATGTCGGGTGTCACGGTGGCGCCCGTCGTCGTGAATCCGGAGATCGACTCGAACAAGGCGTCGTCCCAACGGTCGAAATGACCGGTGATCACGTACGGCACAGCCCCGGCGACCGCGATCACGATCCAGGTGATCGTCACCGCGGTGAACACGTCGAGCACGCGGATCTGTTTCGGGGTGATCGTCGAGCGCCAGATCACCCCACCGACGATGCTCATCACCGAACCGGTGGCGAGCAGCACCAGGGTGTTCGCTCCCTGGTCGATCAGATCGACGGTCCCCGATGCGAACACCCCGAACCCGACCACCATGATGGTGAGGCCGACGATGTGGCCGGTGAGGGTCGGGCGCCGTTCGGAACGCACGAGACGCTCTCCACGACCGACCACGGTCGTTCGCGCGTCGAGGAGCGCTCGGGGATCGAAGTCGTGGCGGTGGCGACCGTCGCTCCGGCTCACGCCGTGAACGCCTTCAGCAACGACGGGATCGAGTCCGATCGCGCGAAGACGACCACGTTGTCGCCGGCGTGCAACGTCGTGTTGCCCCGGACGATCTCGGCGGCCTGTCCCTCGCGCGTGACGGCGCCGAGCACGATCGAGTGGGGCAGGTGCAGATCGGCGACCCGCACGCCGTCGGCCGACGAGCCCACCTCGATCTCGAACTCGTCGACCTCGACGTCGCTCTCCAGGAACGTGGCGACCGATGCCGTACCGCCGCGGACGTGACGCAGCACCGCGTTCGCGGACGCCGTGCGCGGGCTCAGCGCCGCGTCGATCCCGAACTGGCGCACCAGTGGGAGCAACGCGAGACGGTGCAGCACCGCGACGGTGAAGGTCCGTCGCTCCGTGGCGGCGAACGCACACGCGAGCACGTTTGCCGCGTCGTCGCCCGTCGCGGCGATCACCAGGTCCATCCGGGTGATCGACTCCTCGTTGAGCAGGTCGACGTCTTCGATGTCACCGTTGACGATCGTGACGTACGGGAGCCGCTCGCTCAGGTGCTTGGCCCGGTCGATGTCCTGCTCGACCAGGACCACCTCGGCGCCCTCCTCGCACAACCGCTCCGCGACACGGGAGCCGACGGCACCGCCCCCGAGCACCATCACCCGCTTCGCCCGACGGTGCTTGGCACCGAGCAGTTCGAGAATCTCGTCGCGAGACGAACGGGTGGTGAGCACGCGAACGTGGTCGCCGACCTCGAGGCGCTGGTCGCCCCGCGGAATCACGGTCTCGCCGTCACGGGTGAGTGCACCGAACAGGAACCGCCAGTTCGGTTCGTAGCTTCGGCCGATCTCGGCGAGGGTGCTCCCGGCGAGCGGAGACGAATCGCTGATGACCGCTCCGATCACCAGGAGGTCGCCGTCGGACATCCGATAGACCTCGTCCGCGCCCGACACCCGGGCGAGTTCCATGATCTCGTCGGCGGTGTCGGCGTCGGGGTCGATGATCAGATCGGCCCGCATCGCTTCGCGCAGTGCCTTGCCGGCGGGTCCGCGCAGTTCTTCGGTCTGGATCCGCGCGACGGTCTGGGGAACCCCGAACTCCTTGGCGAGAAGCGAGGCGATGAAGTTGACCTCGTCGTTCTGCGTCACCCCCGCGAGCAGGTCGGCACGGGCCACGCCGGCCGCCTCGAGCGTCGAGGGCGTCGTCGCGCTGCCGACGACGACTTGGACGTCGAGTTCCTCACCGATCGATGCGGCGACGGCCTCGTCCTGTTCGACGATGACGATGTCGTTCCCCTCCGCGCCGAGACGCTGGGCGAGGTACCGACCGACTTCGCCGGCACCGACGATGATCACGTGCATTGTCGCAAGTGTGCCCGATGTGCCCGTGCGCCCGGTCGATCAGACCGGAATGGAGACGTTCGCGAGGAGCGCGGCCGGTGCGGATCGGAGCGCAACGGTCGCCTCGGTGTCGGGGAAGCGATCACATGCCGAGATCGCCCGATCGACGTATTCACCCGCGGTCTCCACCGCCGAGGCAACGCCGACGTTGGACCGCACGATGGCGAGGGCGCGTCGCTGTTCTTCGGCGTCGAGCGGAGCGCCGAGCAGCGCCCGGAGCTCGTCGCCTGCCGGTGAGTCGAGCGCCATCGTGCGCAACACCGGGAGCGTGTAGACGCCCTCGACCATGTCGTGTCCGGCGGGCTTGCCGAGCTGAGCGTCGGTGGCCGTGGCATCGAGGATGTCGTCGACGATCTGGAAGACCATCCCGTAGGCGTTGCCGAAGTCCGTCAGTGCATCGACGGTCTCCGGGTCGTGTCCCGCGACGATGCCGCCGATGCGTGCAGCGGTGCCGTACAGCGATGCCGTCTTGCCGTGGATCGACGTGTAGTAGCTGTCCTCGGTGCGTGCGGTGTCGTACGTGAACCGGAGTTCCTCGATCTGCCCCTCGCACAGCCACCCGATCGTGCGGGCGAGCAGCCCGGCAACCTCGGTGCCGAGCGATGCCGCGATCTCGGACGCTCGCGACAGGAGGAAGTCGCCGGCCAGGATCGCCTGCAGATTGCCCCACTTCGCGTTGACGGTTTCGACACCACGACGGGTGTCGGCCTCGTCCATCACGTCGTCGTGGTAGAGCGATCCGAGGTGCACGAGCTCGCACGACACGCCGCCGCGGACCACGTCGTCCGACGCCGGCTGCCCACCGATCTGGGCGGCGACGATCGACAGGACCGGGCGCAGCCGCTTTCCACCGGCGACGATCAGGTGGGAGGCGATCTCGGTGAGGTACTGATCGGTGGTGATCACCGCCGCATGCATGGCGCTCTCGACACGACCGCGATCGGCGTCACTCGTCGACAGGGCGAGCAACGGCGACGTGCGCGAATTCGACGTGACATTCTCCAGAGGCACGGGCACAGGCTAGGCCACGAACCGAACAAGGCCATCACGCTCCCGCGACGGGGATGGCGCAGAATCTGCCCGGCGCGAAGCGGTAGCGTCGGCGTCGTGACCGACTCCGACGAGCCGACTGCCGCGGCAACTTCGCACGACGACATCATCGACCTGGACGCGATCGAAGCCGATCTCGATGCCGTCCAGGCGGCGCTCGACCGGCTCGCCGACGGGAGCTACTGGACCGACGAGGTGACCGGCGCCCCGATCCCCGTCGAGGTGCTCGACGCCGACCCGCTCGTCCGGCGCGTCTGATGCAGAAGAGAGCCGTCGCGTCGCTGGCGTCGATCGCTGCACTGGCAGCGGGACTCGCGGCCGCCGCCCAACGCGCCAAGTCCTCGCCGCTCACCAGCCGATTCTCGCGTTCTGCGAAGATCTGGAAGCTCTCGGCCCGCAACTCGACGCGCTTCGCCGTGTCCCGCGTACGCGGCTTCGGCAGCGCCGAACAACGCCGCGCCGAACTCGACGAGCAGTTCGCCATCCGGACCGCCGAGGACGTCGCCAAGGAACTCGGCGAGATGAAGGGCGTGTTGATGAAGGCGGGGCAGCTGATCAGCTTCATCTTCGAGGCGCTGCCCGACGAAGCCCAGGCGGCGCTCGCCACACTGCAGGCCGATGCCGCACCGATGGCTCCGACGCTCGCAGCCAACGTGGTGAGGGACGACTTCGGCAAGGCGCCGGAGCGGGTGTTCCTCGACTGGTCCGACATGCCCGTTGCCGCGGCATCGATCGGCCAGGTGCACCGGGCGGTGACCCACGACGGCCGTGACGTCGCGGTGAAGGTCCAGTATCCCGGCGTGCACGAGGCGATCGAGAGCGATCTCGACGCCGCCGAGGTGATGTACGCGATGTTCTCGTCGATGATGCTCAAGGGGCTCGACGCAAAGGGCCTCGTCGACGAACTCCGCGACCGGATGCGCGAAGAACTGGACTACTCGATCGAGGCCGGAAACCTCGCCGAGTTCGAGGCGCGTTTCCAGGGTCATCCGTGGGTTCGCATCCCCAAGCTCGTACCGGAGTTGTGCAGTCCGCGCGTCCTGACGACGGAGTGGGTCGACGGCATGACGTTCGACCAGTTCCGTGCCAACGAGTCGTACGAGACGCAGCAGCGCGCCGCCGAGGTGGTGTGGCGGTTCGCCCAGAACGCGATCACCCGCTACGGCATCTTCAACGGCGACCCACATCCCGGCAACTACAAGTTCCACCACGACGGCAGCGTCACCTTCCTGGACTACGGCCTGGTGAAGCGCTGGTCCCCGGGCGAGTGGGAGACGCTGAGCCCCACGATCGACGCGATCATCGTCGACCGCGATCCGGACAAGCTCGTCGCCGAGATGGTCCGATCGAACTTCCTCCCCGCCTCACACGGGCTCGAACCGGCCCTCGTGTACGACTACGTGTCCAGCCCGTACGTGCCGTACCTCACCGACGAGTTCACGTTCACCCGCGACTGGATGCGTGACACGATCGCCAAGATCTTCGACGTGCAAGGCCCCCACGCGCAGGTGATCGAGCGGCTCAACATGCCACCGAGTTTCGTGATCCTCGACCGGGTCGTCTGGGGGGTCAGCGCGATTCTCGGCAAACTCGAAGCACACGGGCCGTGGCGAGCGATGCTGCTCGAATACGTGGCCGACGGCGAACCCGCCACCGACCTCGGCGCCGCCGAAGCGGCCTGGGCGGCGTCGCACCGGTCGTCCTGAGCTTCGCGATCCCGCTCGTCGCCACGGACATCTCGGAGCCTTCCGACGGGCGGCGCGCCCCACCCCGTCGACGGGGCAGCCGATCTCCTCGGTCGGATGTGCCGCGAGGCCTCGACGGGGGCCGCCGGATGTCACGCGCCTACGATCCAGGTCATGGGCGCCGACATCACCACCGACACAGCTGACCACGCGACTTCCTCCACCGTCCGCGAGCCGTTCGCGCCGTGGGACCGCCGCGACCTCCCCGGCTCGTTCGACGTGGCCGAGACGGCGCGTCGCGTCGGCCACTACAAGTGGACCGAGATGAAGCTGTTCGAGGCGTTGGGCGGGTGGGTCGCCACCGTGCCCGAACTCGACGTCAAGATGCGGCTCGGCACGCACTGCTACCACCACGCCTGGCACGCCGAGCTGTGGCACAAGCGGCTCCCCGAGCTCCGCGAGATGAAGCCCGAGCGGTTGACGGTGCCGGCCAACGAGGCGATGGAACGGTTCATCGCGGCGATGACCGAGCCGGAGGCGCCGGAGCTGACGATCGAGAAGCTGGTCGGGGTCTATCGGGTGCTGATCCCCCGGTTCATCGCGGCGTACACGTACCACATGAACAACACCAGCGAGATCACCGACGCGCCGACGATCCGGTCCTTGAAGTTCGCACTCCAGGACGAGTTCGAGGACTGGCGTGACGGCGAGTTGATGCTGCAGTCGCTGATCACGACGCCGGACGACGTCCGCCGCGCGACCGAGCATCAATCCGCCTTGGAGGCCATCATGGTCGAGGCAGGTGGCATCACCGGCCCGGGGAGCATCGGACCGGTCGACTAGGATCGGCCACTGCGGAACTCAGCGGACACACAAGGGGAATCACATGCGCCAGTTCTTTCCGGTCGAGGATCTCGCCCGAGACGACCGTTTCGTGCAGACCAACATGGCCGAGCGGATGGCCGACACGCGCACGGCGGTCGACCTGAAGAAGACCGCCAAGAGCCGCGGGGCGTCCAACCGCCTCACCCCCGAACGCCACGATGCTTCCGACGCGGCACGCTCGCTGATGCACGGGATCATGGTCGGTGAGATCCAGGCCCTCGAGGGCGCCGGGCGGACCGCGCACGACTTCGATGCCGGCGACGGCTCGGAGGGGACGATCCCGTTCGAACTGAAGCTCGACATGGCACGTCAGGCATGGGACGAGGCCCGTCACGTCGAGATCAGCGCCAAGCTCTCCGATTGGATGGGGACCGAGCTCGGTCAGTTCCAGGAGAACACGGTGCTGTTCGAAGCCGCGTGCTCGAACGATCCGGTCCTCCGACTCGCCGGAGTGAACCGCGCCCTCGAAGGGCTCGCGATCGACGTCTTCACCCAGATGAAGGAGTTCGGTCAACTGGCCGACGACCCGTTCCTGGAGTTCTGCGAGGACTGGATGCTCGCGGACGAGGTGACGCACGTGAAGATGGGGTCCGACTGGTTGCGACGAGTGACCGAGAACGACCCCGAACGGCGCGCGAAGGCGCTCGAGTTCCAGCAGGTCGTCGACAAGCTGTTCAGCTTCGGTGGCGCACGAGGCGACAGCGAAGAGAGCCCGATCGGTCTCGCGCGGCGCTTCCGCGAGCTCGCCGGGTTCACCGACGACGAGGTCGACACGATCGCCGAGATGGACCACGAGGCACTCGAAGAGCGCAAGGCCGCGGTCCGCCGGGCCCAGGAAGCCGCCGGCGTCTGAGCCGGACCGCATCGTGTCCACCCACGTGACCGTCGCGCCCGAACGTTTCACGCTCGTCGCGTACGATGCCGACCGGATCGCCGACGTCGTCCGCGAGATGGCGGCGCTGCTCGGGATCTCGAACCCGATCGCCGTCGAGGTCGACGAGAAGACTCCGCTGTCGAAGATGTCGGCCGTCGTCGAGGGCACCTCGTCGGACGCGGTGATCACCCTGCGCCTGCAGAGCGGCGCGCTCGAGGACACCAGGCACCTCACCAACTTCAGCGAGGCTCGCGCACGCCTGTCGTTGGGACGTGTGATGCTGCGCGCCCGAGATCGCCTCCGATCGGACTTCGCCGACGCCCCCGACGATCTCGAACTCACCAACGCGCAGAACGCCGCGTGGGACGCCTATTGCGGCGGGCGGCTGGAGCGGCTCGGACTCGGGCCCGTCCAGCAGCAGTACCGCTACGACTTCCGGAACCGGTTCGGCTTCACCGACGACGTGGACGTGATCTTCGATCGGGTGTGGGCGTCCGACGACCTCGGCTGGCACGACCTCCCCACGCTGCCCTGAGATGTCCGTTGGTGCCAGGCACCGACGAACGAGATGTCCGTTGGTGCCAGGCACCGACGAACGAGATGTGCGTTGGTGCCTGGCACCGACGAACGGTTTCGATCGGAGCAGGTGACGGACCGGGCGGTACGTTTGCGCGATGGGTGAGGGGATCAGACGGCGGGTCACCACCGCGCCGGGGATCGAACTGGACGTGATCGACGCCGGCACTCCGGGCGATCCGGTGATCGTGCTGGTGCACGGCTGGCCGGAGAGCTCACATTCGTGGCGCCATCAGATCGAACCCCTCGTCGACGCCGGCTGGCGCGTGCTCGTGCCCGACCAGCGCGGCTACGCCACGTCGTCGGCCCCGCGTGACGTCGCCGCCTACCGCAGCGACCGTCTCACCGCCGATCTGATCGCGCTCCTCGACGACGTCGGTGCGGACACCGCGACGTTCGTCGGACACGACTGGGGGGCGTTGCTGGTCTGGGACCTCGCCCGGTTCCACCCGAACCGCGTCGCCGGCCTCGTCAACGCCAGCGTGCCGTACACGCCGTGGCCGATGAAGCCGACCGATGCGTTCCGGGCCGTCTACGGCGACCGGTTCTTCTACATCCTGTACTTCCAGCAGGTCGGCCCCGCCGAGGACGAACTCGACGCCGACGTCGACCGATCGCTGCGCACGATCCTGTGGGGCGGGTCCGGCGAGATGTCCCGTCCCCCGACCGATCCATCCGACCTGCCGCCCCTCGAGGGCACCGGCCTGCTCGACTCGTGGACGGGATCGGCCACGCTCCCCGACGGGTTGCCGCCCTGGCTGCTCGCCGAGGACCACGCGCGCTACGTCGAGCAGTTCACGGCCAGCGGGTTCTTCGGGCCGATCAGTTGGTACCGCAACCTCGACGCCAACTGGGAGCTCACGAAGGATCTGCCTGCGCCGTCGATGCCCTGCGCGTTCATCGGCGGCCGCCTCGACCTCGTGATCGCGCACCGGATGGAGTACGTCGATTCGATGCACGGCCTGCTCCCCGACTTCCGGGGCGCGACCATCATCGACGGCACCGGGCACTGGACCCAGCAGGAGCGGCCGGCCGACTTCAACGTCGCGCTGCTCGACGCACTCGACGCGATCCGCTGAGCGAATTCTGCTGCGTCAGCGCTCCTCACGGGCGGCGGCGAGCGGCCGACAACACGGACGCGTCCAACCGAGGTCGGCGACCTTGCCCGACGGCGGCCAGTGGTCGTCGCGGCTGTAGGCCCACCACTCGAGTGGGTTGAGGTAGTAGGCGGTCGACTCGACCACGTGCGTCACGCGCTCGTCGCGACGACGCAGCGCCCAGATCACCACCCCGGCCGCACCGGCGAGCACGGTCCATCCGACATAGAACACGGGGTAGATCGGACCGAGCCAGCGCGCCTGCCAGCAGTGCACATCCTCGTGGTCGGTCACCAGGCGGCGCCGGCGTGGACGCTCGACCTCACCGGCGCCTCCGATCACGTTGCCGAGCGTGGTGGCGAACCCGCGACGCGGCATGAAGCCCCGCCGGTACACGTGCCGGTTCTGGCGTGTCGACAGTTCGGGGACGTAACCGGAGTCGCGCTGGACGATCCCGATCGCGTTCGCCACCAGGCCGGCCGACGTCATCGGCAGCGACCAGGTCGAGTCGAGCGTGAACGCCACCCACCCGGTCGAGCGGGACCAGTCGTACGTCCGCCGCCATCCGGAGACGGCTCCGTTCGCGCCGGCAAGACCGGCCGCGACCGCGGGGAACCCGACGACCGAGCCGACGGCACCACCGAACGCCGCGGCCGTGATCGTCGTGGCGGCCGTTTCGAGCACGCGTCGGGCGATGCTCACGACGGTGCGGAGATCAGTTGCGGAGCTTCGACAGGAGGCGGAGCATCTCGAGGTAGAGCCACACGAGCGTCACGAGCAACCCGAGGGCGGCCACCCACTCGTAGTCCTTGGGCATGTTGCCCTGCACACCCCGCTCGATGCGATCGAAGTCGAGTGCGAGGTTGAGGGACGCGATGCCGCAGACGAGCACCGAGAACCCGATACCGAGCAGGCTCGGGCTGTTGATGAACGAGATCGAAGCGCCGAACAGGCTCATCAGGAACGACACCCCGTACAGCACCATGATGCCGAGCGTGGCGAAGATGACCGCCCGCCGGAACTTGTCGGTGACCTTGATGATCCGCGTGCGGTAGAGCACCAGCATCACGAGGAAGACCGACAGCGTCGCGCCGATCGCCTGCACGACGATGCCGTCCTGGAACGACTCGTACATCCGTGAGATCGCACCGACCGCGAATCCGTAGCCGATCGAGTACACCGGCCCGAGGTACTTGGCGAGGAACGGCTTGAAACTCGCGACGATGACGGCGATGAATCCGATGATGATGCCGACGAAGGCGATCGGCGGCATCTGGTAGGTCTCCTGGCCGGCCGGCCCGGTCGGACCCGAAGCCTGCGACCATCCGAACGATGCCGACACCAACAGCAGGATGAAGAGGACCGCCACGGCGCTGATCGTGCCGTTGAGGGTCATCACCTTCTTGTTCCACGCCGAGACCGGACCGTCGTCGATCGGGGGCGCCACCTGGACGGCACCCTGCTGCTCGGGGTGCACGGGGGCGGCCCAGCCCGCAGCGTCGCGCTTCATCGTCTCGTCACTGAAGATCGGGTTTGCCATCGTGCGATTCTACCGGCCGTGCGTTGTCCGCCACTGCGACCCCCGAGGGTCGTCAATTCAGATCGTGCGCACTCATCCCGTCCCACAGGTCGATGTCGGGAGGTGCCGCCAGCAGCCCGGTGCACGACTCGGCCATCTCCAGCATCAACGGCGAGTCGAAGTGGGCGCGCTGTGCGCCGAGGTCGTCCCACTTCTGGATGATCAACAACCGCCCCGGACTCGTCACACTCGCACACAGGTCGACGTTGCGGCACCCCGCCACCATCCGGGTCAACACCACGTATTTCGACAGCACGGCGGTCAGCGCGGATTGGTCGCTCGCGTCGAACCGCATCGTCACGACGGCGAGTTCGACCTCGGTGGCGTCGGCCACATCCGGATCGATCCGAGGGTCATCTGTCATTGTGATACTGCCGATCTCTTCATCTGAACAAGCGATACCGCCCGACGGGCGTCACCTCGGGAGTTGGGCGGCTCTCCCGGCTCGGTATCGTGACGGGCGTCTCGCAGCTCCTATCACATACGCTTCCGGCGTGCGTGGATCGGAGGCCTTCGGGGGATCCGGTGCCGGGCGAGTCCCGGATCGACACCGAACACACTCGACAAGTCGAAAGAAGGTCGCTGGTGGCGAAAGATCGAGTCGAACGTGACGACGAGGACCTCGTCCGTCTCTACCTCACCGACATCGGGCAGTACACGCTGCTCACGAAGGACGACGAGGTGCGACTCGCGAAGGCCATCGAGGCCGGCAACGAGGCGATCGAGCAACTCGACTCGGGTGGCAAGGAGCTGACGCCGGCGAAGAAGCGTGAGCTGCGCCGAACTGCTCGCAAGGGCGAAGAGGCCGAGCGTCAGTTCGTCCAGTCGAACCTGCGCCTCGTCGTGTCGATCGCCAAGAAGTACCAGGCATCGGGCCTTCCGTTGCTCGACCTCATCCAGGAGGGCAACCTCGGGTTGATGCACGCCGTCGAGAAGTTCGACTGGCGCAAGGGCTTCAAGTTCTCCACCTACGCCACCTGGTGGATCCGCCAGGCGATCACCCGCGGCATTGCGAACACCGGCCGCACGATTCGCCTCCCGGTGCACGCCGGCGACACGCTCGCCCGCCTGCAGAAGGCGCGCTCGCGCCTCGAGCTGAAGTACGGCCGCCCGGCAACGCTCTCCGAGCTCGCGAAGGAAGTCGAGATGCCGGAGGACAAGGTGACCGAGGCGCTGCGGTTCGCTGCGGAGCCACTGTCACTGTCGGAGCCGCTCCGCGAGGACGGCGATGCCGAACTCGGCGACGTGGTCGAGGACCGCTCCGCCGAATCCCCCTTCGAGGTGGCCGCCACGGCGCTGCTCCCCGAGGAGATCTCGCGACTTCTCGCCCCACTCGACGAACGCGAGCGCGAGATCCTCAAGCTCCGCTTCGGCCTCGATCGCGGCGAACCGCGGACGCTCGAGGAGGTCGGCGACCACTTCAGCCTCACCCGTGAGCGGATCCGCCAGATCGAAGCGCGCGCGATGAGCAAGCTGCGTCACCCGAGCTCCGACACCGGCGCACGCGACCTGCTCGCCGTCTGACCGCTCGAAACCCACGCACGGCGACCGGGCCGGTCGTGGCATCGTGACGCCGTGGACATCGGAGTCCGAGACGCCCGACCCGGCGACGCTGACGAGATCGCCGCCGCTCACATCGCGTCGTGGCGCGCGGCGTACGCCCACATCTTCCCGTCGACGATCTTCGACGACCCGGAGTTCGACGAGTCCCGATACGCGATGTGGCGGGCATGGAGCCGTTCTCCCACCGCCGACGGACGACTGATCGTCGCCGTCGCAGGTGACCGAACGGTCGGCTTCGCGCACACCGGGCACGCAGAGCCAGCGGCCACCGGACAGCGGTGGGGCGAGCTGTATGCGTTCTACACGCATCCCGATGCCTGGGGATCCGGCGCCGCGAACGCCCTGATGGCCGCGGCGCTCGACCATCTCGCCTCCCTCGGACACGGGCGAGCGATCCTCTGGACCTTCTCCGATGCCCACCGCGCGCGCCGCTTCTACGAGAAGACCGGGTGGGAGCCGACGGGGGAGGTCGACATCTGGAGCCACCATCCGGAGGCACCCGCCCCCTCGGTCGAGTACGAGCACGCACTGTGACGGCGACGAGCCCGACGACGATCGCGCCCACCAACGCTCTCGCGACACCTCAGGCGTCGGGTGGATCCACCGTCGACTCCACGATCACGTAGCGCGATCGTTCCGCCGATGCCGACAGCGGGCGCGGACCGATCACGAACAACGCCCAGTCGCGCGGTTCGAGCATGGTCCGCACCTCGTCGGAGGTGGTCCCGGTGCCCCGCCGCCACTCGTAGACGTCCCGGGTCCGACCGAGCGGCCACCGATCCTCGATCACTCGCCGTTCGCGGTCCGTGTTGATCGCGAGCAGGTAGGTCCACACTTCCCCATCGACATCGGTCGCCGTCGTCGTCGCCCACATCAGACCCTCACCTCGTGACGGGCCACCGAACAGGCACCGGTCGACGGCAGCGATCGCCCGATCGACGCGGCGGATGCGCCCGTCGTCGTCGCAGGTCCGCATCACGATCCGTCGATCGGTCCGGCCGACCCGATCACCGATGCCGACCGGTCCTCCCGACAGCGCGGCCAACAGCGCTTCGAGCTCGGCATGCGCGTCGCCGTCGATCGCCTCGTCGTCCGCGTCGACCCCCGCCCGTGAGAAGAAGCAGTCCTTGAACGCCGGAAGTCCCAACGTGTTCGCGAGTCGGTTCACCGTCAGGAACCACGTCCAGAGGAGCGCCGGGTCGTCGGCGAAGCGGTAGTCGTCACACGTCCGCACCGCGATGACGCGATCCAGTGACGCTGCGAGCATCAGGTCGGCCGGTGTCGCCATGCACCAGAGCAGATCGACACCGGTGTCGCGTGCGTGCCCGTTCAGCCCTCGCTGCCATTCGGCGGCGCGGCCGGGCACGGCTCGCAGTTCCCGGACGCCGAACCAGTACATCAGCATCCAATCCTGTTCGATCACCGTCGCACCCCAGCGCACCGCATCGTCGAACCAGCGTCGGAAGAACGCCGGGTCGATCGGATGCGCAGCGAACTCGTCGATCCACCAATCACCGGGATCGGTCACGTACGGCGACGTGGGAGCGATGTGGCGGGCATGGAGGACGAGCGGCGGCCGCCCGAGCCGCTCCGCGAGACGCTCGAGCGGGTCGGCGCCGTCGACCTCGGAGGGATAGGCATCGACGCGAGCCGTCCAGGTCGACATCCCGGTCGGCGGCACCTCCTGCGGGTAGCCGATCTCGGCGATGGGACGAGGCGAGGCATGCGGGTAGAACCACGAGTCGAGTTCGACGGATCGGACCGGCACGTCGTCGCCGCGCAGCTCGTCGACCACGTCGACGACGGACTCGGCGATCGTCTTGCCGGCTTCGGTTCGGTACCAGTACGCGGCGCCGTTGTCGGTCCAGTACGACAGGTGGGTCGACAGCGGGTTGTCGACAGGACGACTCGGGCCGGGATCGACGCAGAGGTCCTCACGCCACCGGTCGAGCACCGCCGCCACCGAGGTCGCCTCGTACATCGCGAACCGTGTCGTGAAACCGGCCGGCACCTCGTCGAGATCCCCGTGCCATCCGCACACGATCGCGTCATCGGTGATCGCCACGATCTGCTCGTGGAAGTGGTCGATCGGTGCGATCATCGACACGACCCCACCGCTCCGAGCGATCAACGGCGACACCGCACGCGGTGATCGCAGGCCCGGTGCGGGCGCGAAGTCGAAGTCGAGGTCGGCACCGGCCACGACCGGGAGCCCGAACTGCGTGAACGCGAACCCGAGGAACTCGACGTCGTCCGGCCACGTCGACCTCGTCCACGCCAGCCCGCAGCTCGGCTCGGCGAAGCGGCCCGTCGCAATCGCCGCCAGGTCGCGGGAAGCGGTCAGCGACACCACGGCGCCACGTTCGGTGACCGACACGCCGTCGAGTTCGACGACGCGAGACGACCCGAACATCCCCGCCGCTCCGTGGTGACCGACCGCGTCGAGGTCAGGCGGGACCGGTGAAGTTGAGGTCGGGGACGCCGCTCCCTCCGAGCGAGGCGAGGTACTTCTCCTTCGGGTTGTAGGAGGCGGCCGCCTCCTCGCCCTTGGCGACCTCGGAACGGCCGACGACCATCCAGTGCACTTCGTCAGGACCGTCCGCCAGCCGAAGCGTGCGCTGGCTCGCGTACATGTCGGCGAGCGGGGTCCACTGCGACACGCCGGTGGCGCCGTGCATCTGGATCGCCTGGTCGATGATCTCGCAGACCCGGATCGGGACCATCGCCTTGACGGCACTCACCCAGACGCGGGCTTCGGCATTGCCGAGTTCGTCCATCGCCTTCGCGGCGGTGAGCACCATGCGACGCATCGATTCGATCTCGATGCGCGCCTTGGCGATCATCTCGGTGTTGCCGCCGAGCTTCGCCAGCGGCTTGCCGAACCCTTCCCGGGTGAGCCCGCGCGACACCATCATCTCGAGCGCCTTCTCGGCCTGCCCGATCGAACGCATGCAGTGGTGGATACGACCCGGGCCGAGGCGGACCTGGCTGATCTCGAAACCGCGACCCTCGCCGAGCAGCACGTTCTCGTACGGCACGCGCACGTTGTCGAACTCGATGTGCATGTGACCGTGCGGAGCGTCGTCCTTGCCGAACACGTGCATCGGTCCGAGAATCTTCACGCCCGGTGTGTCGATCGGGACGAGGATCTGACTCTGACGCTGGTGAGGCGGCCCGTCGGGGCTCGTCTGGACCATCGTGATCATGATCTTGCAGCGCGGGTCGCCGGCGCCCGAGATGTAGTACTTCTCGCCGTTGATGACCCACTCGTCACCGTCACGGACCGCCTGGCAGGCCACGTTCTTGGCGTCCGACGACGCGACGTCGGGCTCGGTCATCGCGTAGGCGGAGCGGATCTCCCCCTTCAGCAGTGGCTCGAGCCACCGCTTCTTCTGCTCGGGCGTCCCGACCCGCTCGAGCACCTCCATGTTGCCCGTGTCGGGCGCCGCGCAGTTCATGCACTCCGATGCGAGCGGGTTCTTCCCGAGTTCGATCGCGATGTAGGCGTAGTCGAGGTTCGAGAGGCCTTCACCGGTCTCGGCGTCGGGCAGGAAGAAGTTCCACAGACCGTTCGCCTTCGCCTTGTCCTTGACACCTTCGAGCAGCTCGAGTTGGCCGGGGGCGTACGACCACCGATCCTCGCGGTTCTCCCCCAGCCTGAAGAACTCCTCCGACATCGGCTGGACCTCTTCGCGGATGAAGGTCTTGACGGCTTCGTAGAGCGGACGGACACCTTCGGACATCCGCAGGTCGTACATGTCAACGGTGGATTCGAGAGCAGGCATGCCCCAGAACCTAGTGACGGTGGACGTTGCCGGTCCCATCGAGGGCGCTGCTGCGCAGAGCGGGCACGGTGGGGAACGACCTCGCGTGCGATACTCGACCGACCATCGACAGGAGACACCAGGTGAGCCGGGAAGCCGAAGAACGAGAATTCTGGAACGAGTGGAACGCCGAGCACCGCGAAGAGGCGCAAGGCTTCGTGTCATTGCGTCAGGCCGAGATCGTCGAGGGCCGGCTGGCGGGTGAATCGGGTCTGCGAATCCTCGATGTCGGATGCGGCACGGGGTGGATGAGCGAACGGCTTCGGCCGTACGGTGAAGTGACCGCGATCGACCTCGCGGACGACGTGGTCGAACGCGCCCGGGTGCGTGCTCCCGACGTGACGTTCGTCGTCGGCGACGTCATGGAGGCCGACGTGGGCTCGGATTTCGACGTCGTCGTCTGCTTCGAGGTGGTGAGCTACGTCGCCGATCAGCCGGCCTTCCTGAAACGGATCCGCGAGCTGCTGGCGCCCGACGGCCGGCTCCTGCTCACCACCGAGAACCGCACGGTCGTGCAGCGTTGGAACAGACCCCCGCCGGCGGCTCTCGCACCCCATTATCGTCTGGTCGATCGCGACGAACTCCGCGATCTGGTACGACAGGCCGGATTCGGGGTCGACGAGATGTACGTCGTCAGCCCGCTCTCCGATCACGGGCCGATGCGGGTGGCCGCCAAGGTGGGCAGATTCCTCCACGCGAGCGGGCTTCTCGAACGGCTCGGCTTCGGTTGGACGATCATGCTGGCAGCGACGCGAGGGTCGGACTCGTAGGACCTCTTCGCGGGCTCCTTGTACCGTACGCCGGTGGCCCGCTACGTGATCGATGCCCCGACCCTGCTGCATGTCGTCGCCGGAAACGTCGAAGTCAGCGCAGCGCACCAACTCGTTGCCCCCAACCTGATTCGGTCGCAGGCGCTGTCGCTGCTCCTCGGGGCCGTGCGCGACGGTGAGCTGACGGAGGAGGCCGCGCTCCGGCAACACGAACGCCTGACGGAGACGAAGATGCGGCTGCTCGGGGACCGCGTGTCGCGTCGCACGGCGTGGAAGATCGCACGACGGAACGGGTGGGACACGACGTTCGAGGCCGAATACCTCGCCGTGTGCAAGCTGCAGGCCGACGCGCTCGTCACCATCGACGAAGCGATGGCCGAGAAGGCCGTGGACATCGTGCCGCTCGCCCCGCTCGAGGCGCTGACGAACGGCTGAATCCGGCCCGGAGACCACTCCCGGTCGGGAGGGCATGCATCGCCGGCGCGCTCCCATCATGGATCACGACCGCGATCGACGACCGGGGGTTCGACTACCCGCCGAAGCGGTGGAATGCGGCCACGTCGCCGTTCGTGCTGACACCGGAGAAGCCGGCGACTCCGACGGCTCCGGAGCTGAGGCTGATGACCGAACGAGCGCCGTAGCTGCCGATCGGTCCCACCGCCTCGATCACCCGGCCGTTGGTACCGAACGTGGTGTCGAGCTCGCCGTTGGCGTCGGCTCGCAGCACCACCAGACGAGCGGTCGATCCGGAGGTCTCGTTGCCGGCGAAGTAGTGGGAACCGTCCAGATCCCGGCCGACCGCTTGCGGTTGGACGAGTCCCTGACCCACCTCGACCCGCCCGTCGCCGCCGCCGAACGTCGTGTCGAGCGTGCCGTTGTCGAGATACCGGTGGATCACCCCGCCGATCCCGGTGGACCCTCCGTAGATCCGTGTCCCGGCGACCGTGAAGCCTCCACCGTCCTCGAGCCACACGGACTGCCCCTCACCTGCCCCACCAGTGCCTGTCGTGTTCGAGAGACCGTTGGTCCCGAAGGCGGGATCCCACGTGCCGTTCGGCAAGAGCCGCATGGCGGCCACCTTGGTGGTGCCGCACCAGTGGTGGGATCCGACGATGAGGATCCTGCCGTCGGGCTGGATGACCAGCTGGTTCGGCCGCAACCGGGTGTTGGGATCGCTGCTCGAGCAGGACGGGCTCGGCCAGGTCGCTTCGAGCAGGGCGAGGCCATCGGTGCCGAAGTCGGTGTCGACCGTGCCATCTGCGTTGTAACGGGCTACGGCGGCGAACTGGTGGTTGTAGTTGCCGTTCTCGACCGCCCAGCCGATGGCCACGATCTTTCCGTCGGGCTGGCGCGTCGCCTCGAACATCGCCGTGAGAGCGAAGTTGGCGGGCGGTGTCGGTGCGTCGGAGCGGCCATCGCCGCCGAACGTCGTGTCGAGCGTTCCATCCTCCAGGTGGCGAATGATCGAGAAGTCGCCGCCGAGCGTCAGGACGCCGCCGTCCTCGTCGAGCACGACGTTGCTCGGGTAGAAGCCCGCCGGAACGATCTGGTTCAGAATGCCGTCGACGCCGAAGGTCGTTTCGGACGACAGGTCCTCGTTGAGCTTCATGAAGCTCGTTCCATACTGCTGCCCGCTGGCGGGGTACGAGACTCCGACGACCATGAAGCCACCATCGTCGGTCTCGAAGGCCCGGTTGCCGACGTAGCGGCGAGCCGGGTCGGCCGTTGCGAACGGCTGCGCGGGCGTGATGATTCCTTTCGGCACCACGGCGAAGCTCGTCTCGAGCGTCGCTTCGTTGTCGGCCGGGTTGGTATCGGTCGCGGTCGACGTGACCGAACCGGTGATCGATCGCCGACCGGCGGCGTCCGGCACCACGACGATCGTGACAACGGCGGAATCACCACTCGTGAGCGCACCGAGCGCGCAGCTGACAACGCCGGCCGAATTGGCGCACCCAGCGCCCTGCGTGGCGGTGGCCGACACGAACGTGGCGTCCGACGGCAGCATGGCGGCGACGTCGACGTCGGGCGCCGTGTCCGGCCCGGCGTTGACGACCGTGAAGACGTACGTCAGCGGCTGGCCGAGCCAGGCGGAGTCGGCGGACTGCGTGGCGCTGACCGAAAGGTCGGCGATCGACTCGCTCACCGGCGCCACCCGAACCGCGATCGGGGTCGCAGTGGCAGTCGGTGCCCCCGAACGCAGCGCCGAGAATCCGAACGTGTAGGTCTCACTGCTCGCCGTCGTGTTCGCCGGCAGGGTCGTCGTGGTGGCCGCCGAGCCCTCCGCACAGGGCACGGTGATCGGGAAGCCGACCAGCGCGGGTGAGACGGTGAAGCGGCACGTCGTCGCAGCGCTCGCCGTGCCCGACAGCTCGACCGGGCCGCCGGTCGAACTCAAGACCGTCGGCGATGCATCGAAGGTCCGGACTTCGGGTGGAGGCAGTGTCACGGTGAACCCCCGATTCACGGCCCTCGCGGCCTGCCAGTAACCGTCGCCGGGCTGCTCCGCTCGCACCGTGCACCTCCCGGCATCGAGCAGCGTGATCGTGGCACCATCGGTACCCCCGGCGGTGCACACGTCGGGCGTGGTGGTCGTGAACGTCACCGGCAGACCGCTCGACGCAGTAGCCGTGACCGTCACCGGGCTGGCGGCCAGCGTCGTGGTGCCGATGGCCGGGAACGTGATCGTGTTGGCCAGCTTCGTGACGGTGAAGCTGCGGTTGACCGCCCTGGCCGGCCGGTACACGGAGTCGCCGGGCTGCTCCGCTCGCACCGTGCACCTCCCGGCATCGAGCAGCGTGATCGTGGCACCATCGGTACCCCCGGCGGTGCACACGTCGGGCGTGGTGGTCGTGAACGTCACCGGCAGACCCGACGAAGCCGTCGCACTCACGACAACCGGCGACTCGGTGATCAGCTTGCCCGACAGCGCCGGGAACGTGATCGATTGGGCCACGGTACGCACCGTGGAGTTCCTCAACACCGGCACCGCCGGTGCCCACGTGTCGTCGCCGGCCTGATCGGCCTGCACCGTGCACGTTCCCGGGCCGATCAACGTGATCGACGAGCCGTTCAGCCCTCCGGCGGTGCACACGTCAGGCGTGGTGGTCGTGAAGGTGACCGCCAGCCCCGACGAGGCCGTCGCACTCACCAGCACCGGCGACTCGAGCATCGTCGTGCCGCCGATGGTCGGGAACGAGATCCTCTGGCGCTCCCGGACGTCGAGGGTGGCCGTTGCGGTCATCGCGTCGACCTGGGCAGTCACCTCCTTCAACCCGATCGTTCCGGAGCGGCAGGCGTTGAGGGTGCAGCTCCCGTCCGGGCTGATCGTGAACACCGCGTCCGCCGTCCGATCGCCGAGCGAGTTCCCGGAGGCGTCGAACGCCTCCACCGAGAAGGCCTGTGGGGTGTTCGTGCCGACCACGGCGCTCGTGGGCGTCAGCACCAGGCTCCCCGTCTCGGCCTCGGCGGTGATCGTGACCGTGGCCGGCAGCGAATCCACGACACCGTCATCGACCACGAGATCGATCACGAACTCACCCGCGACATCGGGCGTGAACGACGGCGCCACCGACGACGCCCCATCGAGACCGATCAACCCCGAACCAGCCGGCACCGACGACAACGACCACGAATACCCCAACGTCTGCAACGGCACATCGAGATCAAACGAACCCGACCCATCCAACACCACGGTCTCACCAACCATCACACCGCGATCAACACCCGCCACAGCAACCGGCACCGAGTTCACCTCGGCGACCGTCACCGTGATCGCCTCACGATCCTCCAACACCGGCACACCATCATCGACAACCACCACATCGAAACCGAACACACCAGGCCCATCGGCCTCCGTCGGCGTCCACGAGAACACCCCACTGACAGGATCGATCACCGCCCCGGCCGGAGCCCCCTCCAACGAGAACACCAACTCCTGGACCGGAACATCAGCATCAGTCGCCACCGCCGTGAACGACAACTCGACACCCTCATCCACACCCCGATCACCAATCAACCCCAACACCGGCGCCACGTTGACCTCGGAGACGGTGACCGTGACCGTTTCCCGGTCGACTCCGTTCGGGGTGCCGTCATCGGTCACCACCACATCGAAACCGAACACACCAGGCCCATCGGCCTCCGTCGGCGTCCACGAGAACACCCCACTGACAGGATCGATCACCGCCCCGGCCGGAGCCCCCTCCAACGAGAACACCAACTCCTGGACCGGAACATCAGCATCAGTCGCCACCGCCGTGAACGACAACTCGACACCCTCATCCACACCCCGATCACCAATCAACCCCAACACCGGAGGCGTGTTCGACTCGGCGGTGATCGTGACCGTGGCCGGCAGCGAATCCACGACACCGTCATCGACCACGAGATCGATCACGAACTCACCCGCGACATCGGGCGTGAACGACGGCGCCACCGACGACGCCCCATCGAGACCGATCAACCCCGAACCAGCCGGCACCGACGACAACGACCACGAATACCCCAACGTCTGCAACGGCACATCGAGATCAAACGAACCCGACCCATCCAACACCACGGTCTCACCAACCATCACACCGCGATCAACACCCGCCACAGCAACCGGCACCGAGTTCACCTCGGCGACCGTCACCGTGATCGCCTCACGATCCTCCAACACCGGCACACCATCATCGACAACCACCACATCGAAACCGAACACACCAGGCCCATCGGCCTCCGTCGGCGTCCACGAGAACACCCCACTGACAGGATCGATCACCGCCCCGGCCGGAGCCCCCTCCAACGAGAACACCAACTCCTGGACCGGAACATCAGCATCAGTCGCCACCGCCGTGAACGACAACTCGACACCCTCATCCACACCCCGATCACCAATCAACCCCAACACCGGCGCGGCCGGCTGATAGGTGAAAACGGAGTCGGCCGACTCGGCACTGGTTCCGGCCGGCGTGGTCACCCTCACGAACACATCACCGGCGAGACCGGCGGGCGACGTCACGGTGATCTCGGAATCCGACACAACGACCACGTCCGAACCGGGCGCCGAGCCGAACGCCACGGCCGATGCGCCCGAGAAACCGGAACCCGTCACGGTCACCGATGTCCCACCGGCGGTCGGACCCGCCACCGGTTCGAGCCCGGTCACTGCAGGCACCGCCGGTGGATCGCCGAAGGTCACGGTGACCGCGGCGGTCGCCGTGCCGCCCTGGCCATCGTCGATCGTGTAGTCGAACACGTCACTGCCCGTGAACGCCGCTGCCGCCTGGTAGGTGCAGCCGTCAGAGACACAGGAGAACACGCCATGGTTGGTGGTCCCCGAGTCGTCCACCACGACGAACGGATCGCCGTCGGGATCTCGATCGTTCGAGCGGACGTTGATGAACACGGGATCCGTGTCGTCGACCCGTTCGGAGTCGGCAAGCGCGATCGGCGTCTTGTTGGCGATGACCTGGATGTTCACGGTGGTCCAATCGCTCCAAGCCCCAGCAGGGTCGTCGGACACGCGATACGTGAACGAGTCGCCACCCGAGCCGTTGGGTTCGTAGTCGCAATACCCGGTGGCAACCGAGCACCCCACGACGGTTCCCCTGGTGCCGGTTGTGTCCCACTCGATCTCACCGAACGGGTCGCCGTCAGGATCGCTGTCGTTCCCGAGTACGTTGATCATGTCCCGTCCACGGACTCGTGCGGTGTCCGCTGTCGTCACCGGTGGGCGGTTGTCGACGACGGTGACCGTGACGGTCGCCTGGACCGGCTCACCCGCACCGTTCGTCGCCTGGTAGGTGAAGGTGTCGGTGAGCGGAAATGGCCCGGCGGCGGACTCCGGCGGGACGTACCAACACGTCCCGGCGTTGCAGCTGACCCGTGCTCCTTGCGCGCTCGTCAGCGGGAACTTGGGATCGAAGTCCACGATCCGTGCGGATTGCTCGGTCGGATTCTCGTCATTGTCGAGCACATTGATCGCGGTGGGCACGCGCCTGGGCACAGTCGCCTCGTCGTCGACGGCGACGAAGGAGCCGGTCACCTCGATCACCTCGATGGTCACCAGAGCCGTGTCGACGCGACCGTAACGGTCTTCGATGGTGTACGTGAAGGTGTCGGTGCCGACGAACGAGGGGTTCGGGGCATACGAGCATGCCCGGGGGCCGCCGTTCAGGGCAGGACAGGATGACGCGCCGTTCGCCGGTTGGGTGAACTCGATGATGTCCGCCGATGCGCCGAGGTCATTGCTCTGTACGGAGATGGTCGTCGTCTGACCCGACTTCATCTGGCCGACGTCGTCGATTGCGTCCGGCGGACCGACAGGGGCATCGACGGTGACGCTCACCGCCGCCGAATCGGTGAGCCCCTGGGGGTCGGCGATCGTGTAGGTGAAGACGTCGGTGAAGGGATAGACACCCGGGTCCAGGCCGACCGGCGGGTCGTAGTGGCACACGGAGGAGTCACACGTCGCCGTCCCGAGCATTGCGGGGTCCTCGACGAGCTGGACGATCGCGATCGGATTCTTGTCGGGATCGCTGTCATTGGAGAGCACGCTGATCGAGATCGGCACCTCTCCCACCGTGGACTCGACGTCATCGGCCGCGATCGGCGCCTGGTTTCCATTCACGGTCACCGTCACGGTGGCCGTCGACGGGATGGAGCCAGGCTGGCCATCGGTCGTCCGATACGTGAATGTCTCGATCAGGGGGAACGGCCCCGGGTAGGACTGATCCAGGGTGTAGGCACAGCGGGTTCGGAACGCCCTCGTGCAATCGACGGTACCGAATGTGGTTCCCGAGGGGTCCGCCGGATACTTCCAACCGACGATCTTCAACTTGTCGCCGTCAGGGTCGGTGTCGTTGGCCAACACATCGAGGGAGCTGCTGGCATAGCCGGACACGGTGAGCGAGTCGTCGTTCGCCACCGGCGACTGGTTGGGGTTCGCGACGCGAATCGTGACCGTTGCTGTGTTGGAGATGCCCCCGAGACCATCGGTGATCACGTAGGTGAACGAGTCGTCGATCGGGTTGTCGGACCCCGGGAAGTAGACGCAGCCCAAGTCGGTGCCACACGTCAGTGAGCCGTGCTGGGGATCGGAGTGCTCGAGCAGGCTGATGCCGTCGCCGTCGGGGTCGACGTCGTTCTCGTTGGGTAGCGCGATCGTCGTCAAGCGGTCTTGCGTTGCCACGACCTCGTCGTCCACTGCGATCGGCGCACTGTTCCGCACCACGGTGACGTGTACGGTCGCCGTGTCCGTCTCGCCGTGTCCGTCGCTGATCGTGTACGTGAAGCTGTCGGGGCCGAGGTAGCCGGCGACCGGTGTGTGGCTGCACACCATGCCCGACGAGGTGACGTAGCACCGCGACACCCCGTGCGCGGGTTGGGTGACGTCGGTGACGGTCAGCGCATCACCGTCGGGGTCGACATCGTTGGCAAGAACGGAGACTTCCCCCGGTGCGCCGAAGCGCGAGGTCACCCGGTCGTTCAGCGCGATCGGCGGCTGGTTCCTGACCAGGTTGATCGAGGCCTGTGACGTCGACCGGCCACCGCGGCCGTCGGCAACGGAGTAGTCGAACAGATCGGTACGGAGTGGATACGGTCCGTCGTAGCCCGCGGGCGGTGTGTAGGTACAGCCGCCCACGTTGCACAGGACCGCCCCCTGTGCGGGTGGGATGTCGGTGTTGGAGACCACCGACAGCGGGTCGCCGTCGGGGTCGGTGTCGTTGGTCAGCAGATCCAACGGCTCCACCGCTGATCCGTGCGCCATCACCACGTCGGGGAAGGCCTGGGGAGCGCGATTGGGCGTGACGTTGACCTTGATCGTGGCCGTCGACGTGCCACCGTTGAGGTCGTCGATCGTGTAGGTGAACGAGTCGGGTTCGGTGTTGCCCGGTAGTGGCAGGTATTCGCACCACCAGATGGTGAAGTCGAAGTAGCAGTTCGACGTGCCGTTGCCGCTCGCCGGCTGCGTCCACTCTCGGATCGCGAGTCGGTCGTTGTCGGGGTCGAGATCGTTCTGCAGCGGCTGGATCCGCCCCCACGGCGGATTCGTCGCCGGTGCGTCCCATCCGGGAGCCGTCAACAGGTCGTTCCGGGCCCGCGGGCCTTGATTCGCATTGACGAGGATCTCCACCGTTGCGGTCGACGGTGCGCCGCCGTAGCTGTCGCTGATCGTGTACGTGAAGCTCGTTTCGATCGGGAACGGCAGGTCCGTCGGGGGTGTGTAGGTGCAGCTACCGCTCGCGCACTCGATGGACCCCACATCGGTCTGGGTGTTGTAGACGATCACGAGGGAGTCGTCCTCGGGGTCGATGTCATTGCCCAACGGCGAGATCCGGAACTCCTTCAGGCCGTGACTGATCGCCTTGTCGTCGACTGCCGTGGGGTCGCCGTTGACATGGCCCTCGATGGCCACGTCGACCCGAGCCGTGGCGGTGCCCCCGCGGCCGTCGTCGACCCGGTAGACGAAGTAGTCCACACCCGTGGTCCCGGCCGTCGAGGTGTAGGAGCACCCCAGCGGCCCGCACGACGCGATGCCCGAGCTGGGGGGTGTTTCCACCGTGACGCTGAGTCGGTCGTTTTCAGGGTCGACATCGTTGTCGAGGACGTCGACGGTGCCGGAGCGAGTGCCGAGCACGATCAATTCGTCGTCCCGGGCAATGGGGGCCCTGTTGCCTCGAACCCGTACGATCACGGTCGCCTTGGACAGCCCGCCGTTGCCGTCGCTGACCGTGTAGCGGAACGACTCCTCACCGGTGAACCCGGGCGGTGGCGTGTAGGTGCAAGAGCTGCCCGAACAGGTGACCCGGCCTCCGAGCCCGTCGTTGTCGACGACCTGGAGCACGTCCTCGGGGTCGATGTCGGTGTCGTTGCGCAGAACGTCGATCGTGATGGGAGCGTTGCCGTGGACCACGGCGAGGTCGTCGACTGCGTAGGGCCGATGGTTGACGACCAGGATCGTGACGGTCACCGAGGCCTCCGCCTGGCCGCCGAAGGCGTCACGTACGGAGTAGGTGAACGAGTCGTTCCCCGTGTATCCGGCGTCGGGGGTGTAGGTGCACTCGGCGGACGAACATACAACAGACCCGTGACCGCCGTCGGTCCAGCTGTACACGGCGAGAGTGTCGCCGTCGGCATCGGTGTCGTTGGCCAGGACGTCGATCGGGACCGCGGTCTCCTCATCTGTCGTTGCCGTGTCGTCGTTGGCCACCGGCGCGACATTGGAACGCAGGATCGTGATGGTGATGGTCGCCTGCGCGGTCAGGGCGCCGTCGCTCACCTCGTAGACGAAGGAGTCGGTCGGCCGGTTCGTTGGTGCCACGTAGGTCAACTGCGGGGCGGCGCCGGTGAGCGACCCGGTCAGCTGACCGAGCGGCGGGGTGACGAGCGACCACGTGAGTGGGAGACCGTTCGGGTCGACGGCCGACAGCGTGATCGGCAGCGTGCCGCCGGCCTGCACGGAGTAGCTGCGCGACTGGGCGACCGGCGGCTGGTCGCCCGTCGTGCCGACCAGCACCGTGAGGAGTCCGGTGTTGGTGAGACCGTGGGTGTCGCGGAGGGTGTAGGTGATGGTTTCGACACCGGAGAAGCCGGTGGCCGGGGTGTAATAGACGGTGCTGGTGGTGTTGAAAGCGGTGCCATGCGCAGGATTCGCGACATCGACCACACTGAAGCTGTCGCCATCGGGATCGAAATCGTTGCCCCGCACAGGGCTCGACACCTGAACACCCCCGTCCGTCACCGCAGAATCCGGAACCGCGACGGGTGGGTGGTTGGTGTCGCCGGCCGCGAGGATCCGGATGGTGATCGTGCCCTGCTCGACGTGCCCGTCGGGGTCGGTGACGAGGTAGAGAAGGTTGCTGTCCACACCCACCAATGCCGCGTCGGTGCCGGGCGTGTACGTCCACCCGTCGGTCGGATTGCCGGTGAGAACCCCGTTGTCGGACGGCTCCGACACCACCGCCACCGTGATCGGTTGACCCTCGGGATCGGAATCGTTGTCGAGCAAGTCCGCCGCGGAGAACCCGACCGACGAACCCTGATACACGTAGAAGTAATCGGTCTGCGCATCCGGCCGCCCCGCCGTATCGGTACCGGTGTCGACCCACACCGTCAACGTGCCGGTGCTGGTGAGGCCGTGGGTGTCGCGGAGGGTGTAGGTGATGGTTTCGACACCGGAGAAGCCGGTGGCCGGGGTGTAATAGACGGTGCTGGTGGTGTTGAAAGCGGTGCCATGCGCAGGATTCGCGACATCGACCACACTGAAGCTGTCGCCATCGGGATCGAAATCGTTGCCCCGCACAGGGCTCGACACCTGAACACCCAAGTTCGTCCGCGCCACATCCGCCCGCGCCACCGGAGGCCGGTTGGTGTCGCCGGCCGCGAGGATCCGGATGGTGATCGTGCCCTGCTCGACGTGCCCGTCGGGGTCGGTGACGAGGTAGAGAAGGTTGCTGTCCACACCCACCAACGCCGCGTCGGTGCCGGGCGTGTACGTCCACCCGTCGGTCGGATTGCCGGTGAGAACCCCGTTGTCGGACGGCTCCGACACCACCGCCACCGTGATCGGTTGACCCTCGGGATCGGAATCGTTGTCGAGCAAGTCCGCCGCGGAGAACCCGACCGACGAACCCTGATACACGTAGAAGTAATCGGTCTGCGCATCCGGCCGCCCCGCCGTATCGGTACCGGTGTCGACCCACACCGTCAACGTGCCGGTGCTGGTGAGGCCGTGGGTGTCGCGGAGGGTGTAGGTGATGGTTTCGACACCGGAGAAGCCGGTGGCCGGGGTGTAATAGACGGTGCTGGTGGTGTTGAAAGCGGTGCCATGCGCAGGATTCGCGACATCGACCACACTGAAGCTGTCGCCATCGGGATCGAAATCGTTGCCCCGCACAGGGCTCGACACCTGAACACCCAAGTTCGTCCGCGCCACATCCGCCCGCGCCACCGGAGGCCGGTTGGTGTCGCCGGCCGCGAGGATCCGGATGGTGATCGTGCCCTGCTCGACGTGCCCGTCGGGGTCGGTGACGAGGTAGAGAAGGTTGCTGTCCACACCCACCAACGCCGCGTCGGTGCCGGGCGTGTACGTCCACCCGTCGGTCGGATTGCCGGTGAGAACCCCGTTGTCGGACGGCTCCGACACCACCGCCACCGTGATCGGTTGACCCTCGGGATCGGAATCGTTGTCGAGCAAGTCCGCCGCGGAGAACCCGACCGACGAACCCTGATACACGTAGAAATAGTCGGTCTGCGCATCCGGCCGCCCCGCCGTATCGGTACCGGTGTCGACCCACACCGTCAACGTGCCGGTGCTGGTGAGGCCGTGGGTGTCGCGGAGGGTGTAGGTGATGGTTTCGACACCGGAGAAGCCGGTGGCCGGGGTGTAATAGACGGTGCTGGTGGTGTTGAAAGCGGTGCCATGCGCAGGATTCGCGACATCGACCACACTGAAGCTGTCGCCATCGGGATCGAAATCGTTGCCCCGCACAGGGCTCGACACCTGAACACCCAAGTTCGTCCGCGCCACATCCGCCCGCGCCACCGGAGGCCGGTTGGTGTCGCCGGCCGCGAGGATCCGGATGGTGATCGTGCCCTGCTCGACGTGCCCGTCGGGGTCGGTGACGAGGTAGAGAAGGTTGCTGTCCACACCCACCAACGCCGCGTCGGTGCCGGGCGTGTACGTCCACCCGTCGGTCGGATTGCCGGTGAGAACCCCGTTGTCGGACGGCTCCGACACCACCGCCACCGTGATCGGTTGACCCTCGGGATCGGAATCGTTGTCGAGCAAGTCCGCCGCGGAGAACCCGACCGACGAACCCTGATACACGTAGAAGTAATCGGTCTGCGCATCCGGCCGCCCCGCCGTATCGGTACCGGTGTCGACCCACACCGTCAAGGTCCCCGCGGCTTGCAGTCCGGTGCTGTCCTGGATCGTGTAGGTGAGCGACTCCTCACCGGAGAACCCGGGGGCCGGGGTGTAATAGACGGTGCCGGTGGTGTTGAAAGCGGTGCCATGCGCAGGATTCGCGACATCGACCACACTGAAGCTGTCGCCATCGGGATCGAAATCGTTGTTCATCACCGACACCGACACCTGCGCACCCGCATTCGTCCGCGCCACATCCGCCCGCGCCACCGGAGGCGACGCGGCATGAGCGGTGGGCCCGGTGACCGCGACTGCGAGCGAGGAGAACACCGTCGCCAGGGCGACGAGCATGCCGATGCCGTGCGTTCGAGCTCGGGCACGTCGTGCCCCAGCTCGCCGTTCGTTGAACCCCATTGCCGTCTCCCATCCGCCCGATGTGGACCGTCACTTTCGCGCTCCGGTTTCCGAAAGTCCAGAAGGTCGACCACGTATCGGTGGCGACACCACGGTCAGCCATCGGGGACTCACCAGGAGCGCGATTCGCCCGCGGGACTTGCGCAGATCTTGCGAGGAATCACCCCCGACAACACCGCGCGAACGGCCACTCAAAGGTTCACGTGGAGGGTGAGGGTGCGTGCAGCCGGGCATTCGCCGGCGACGCCCTCCAGCCGACTCGGTCAGGTGATCGGTGGCGGGGTCCATGGAGGGCAGTGGGTACGTCGAGGCATGCCACCGGGCGAGGTGTGCACCGGCGAGCCACCACCCGCGGTACACGAGGAGTGTGCACAGCTCGCGGTCGAGCCGGTCGAACTCCGTGCCGACGAAGGCGAGGTCCTTGCCCTCCCCATCCCGATGCACCTCGTAGGTGTCGACGAACCGACCGATGTCGCCGCCGTGGCGATCGACGTTGGTGGCGAGCTTGAACAGGGTGCCGCTGCGACTCCCTGACACGAACCGATCGACCATCCATCTCGTGCGGACCGCGGTGCTCTGGCGATACGGCATCGAGTTGGCGCGCATCAGGTCGCCGACGATCAGCAGGCCACCGGGCGTTGATGATCCACCGGACCTGGGGGTCGAGGTGTTCGAGCTCGATCCCGTCGATCCACCAGTGGTCGAACGCGTCGGAGCGCAGCCCCGTGGACCCGTTGGCGGGGGTGGACGGGAATCCACATCGCTTCGCGTTCCCTCAGCGTGTGGGATCAGAGGAGGCCCGAAAGAGTCGGTTGAGAGCAACCCTGAAAGTAACGGCATGTGCTGAGACGCGAGCGCCGACGGGCGCCCTGGCACGACCCGGTGCGACCACTGCTTGCCCGGCGTTCACAATATGCGTATGGTTAGGCGTATGCCACGCGTCCAGGTGTACCTCCCCGATGACCTCCACGACGAGCTGAAGAAGCGCGGCCTGCCGGCGTCGGAACTCCTCCAGATCGCGCTGCGCGCCGAGCTCGAACGCCAGGACGCGCTCGACGAGACAGCGCGGTATCTCGAGGAACTCGTGGCCGAGGTCGGAGAACCGAGCACACGACAGCAGTCGAAAGCCGACGCCATCGCACGACGCATCCGAGATCGATTGCTCGACCGAGTCAGCTGAACGTGCTCGTTCTCGACAGCGGAGGACTCTCGCGCCTCGCCGCGCGCACGAAGACATCGGTCTCTCTGATCCGCGCGTTGACGGCGCAGGAGTTGTGGCCACCGCTCGTGCCCACGATGGTGCTCGTCGAGTCGCTGCACGGCGATGCCGGCCGCGATGCCAATACCAACCGCTTCCTGAAGACGTGCATCATCGAATCCACCGTCAGCGTGGACGTCGCCCGCCGGGCCGGCGAGCTCCGCAGACTCGCTCGCACCGGCTCCGCGGTCGATGCACTCGTCGTCGCGATTGCCGAACCAGGCGGCACGGTCCTCACCGGAGACCGTGCCGACATCGAGGCGCTCGCGGCCCACGCCAATCGCGTCAGCGTCGAAGTCATCTGACACATCGCCGCGCCTGCTCGGACGGCGGCTCCCGCCCGCCTGTCTGCGTCGCTCCCCGCCCGCTGATGCACCCGCCCGACGAAATCGGAGACGAACAATGACCGCCAAGTCTTCCTTGACAGCCGACACCTACATATCGTCGGTCATCGGGCGCGCCTCGAGCGGATTGGAGGGTCGCGGTGGTGCCCTCAGGACTGGCGCGCCGGACATTGAGGTGGGCGGCGCTCCGGGATCCCTGGACGGGGGCGGCTGGTCACGTACTGTCGAGTCGAGGACGTGAGGGACGCGTCCACGATTGGAGGAGCCATGTCGTACGAGACCGAACCCGCCAACTACAGCTCAGGTGCTGTGGGCTGGTCGATGTTCGCAGGAATCATGCTCGTTGTCATCGGGATGATGGACATCATCCAGGGCATCGTGGCGATCGCCAAAGACGAGTTCTATGTGGTTGGTCAGGAGTGGGTGTTCGAGTTCGACACCACCGCTTGGGGTTGGATCCACATCGTGCTCGGTGCGGTGTTGTTGCTGTCGGGGATCGGGATCTTCTCGGGCAACGTGCTCGCCCGAACCGTCGGGGTGATCGCTGCGGCGTTGGTGATGCTCGCGAACTTCGCGTGGCTGCCGTACTACCCGATCTGGTCGATCATCATCATCGCCGTCTGCATCGCGGTGATCTGGGCGCTCACTGCCCACGGCCGCGACATCACGTACTGAGACCGTCGTCCGATCGGCCCGAAACAACCGAGGAGACGTCATGACGAACGACAGCCGACCCATCAGTAGTCCGCCGGGCTGGTATCAGGATCCGACCGGGCAGAGCGAAGGCCGGTATTGGAACGGGACGAGTTGGACACAGATGTCCAACCGTGGGGGCACGACCGTCAATCTGCCGATCGACCCTTCGATGGCGCAGGTCGAGCCGGTGCCCGGCACCCAGGTGGCGCCGCCGGCACCGCCGACCGAGAACTCGTCGTCGAGCGGGTCGGGTGGGCTGATCATCGCCTTGGTGGTCGGTCTGCTCCTCGCGCTCGCTGTGTTCGTCGCAATCGACGACGACGGCACCGAGGCGCCGACACCCAGCGACGGCACCACCCCGGCCCAGGAGGCACCCGCCGACACCCAGGCACCCGCCGAGGGGTGATCCCGGTCGCGCGACTTCGGCCCGACTCGGGCACCCGATCATCCCGTCCGGCAGCGAAAGCTACAGCTGCTGCTCGTGACGGGATTGCGTGCGGGTCAACTCCGGCAGCAGCCGGTCACAGTTCGCCGGCTATGGGTTGGCTGTTGGAGCCCGTCCGAGGACGTTTGCGAGGGTGGGCCGGATTCTGGTCATGAGGGCTTCGTCGCTGGGGGTCGCTCCGTTTCTGGTCAGCTCGTCGAACCTCGTTGCGCCGAGTTCGGCACGGCCCACCACACCCACGGTCCGGACCCAGGCATCCGCGCCCGGTATCTACCCAACTGCGGCGCCCGATAACCCCGGCCGTGCCGCCGCCGTGCGCCGTGAGTCGAGTGGCCCGCGCCGACGCGACCCATCGTAGAACTCCCCGTCTGCAGCGAACCTGGAAGGGAAGGATCCCGGCGTCGGCCCCTCCGTCCGCTTGCGTCGCTTCCACGTTCGAGTTCCCTGCTCGGCCACTGCCTGCCCACGGCCGAACGTACCGCCTGTCGGTTCGGTGGGGTCCCACCCGTTTCGGGTGAGGTGGCCTCGAGGCGTTCGTAGTCGACTGACCTGCATCGAAGATCGAACGGGCGGGGCCCGGAAGCGAGTCGTGCGCATCGCCACGGTGGTGCTGGCGTTGGTTGTCGTCTTCGGGTGGGTGAGCCCGAGCATCATCGACGACCAGACCGTCTTGGACAGCCTGAAGTCGCTGACACTGCTCGACGTCGTCACGTTGCTCGGGCTGACCGCAGCACGGATCGTCTCCGAGGCGTTCATCTACCGCGCGATGTTGCCGGGGCTCGGAATTCGGACCGGCACCCGGGCGTACACCTCGTCGAGCGCGGTGACGGTGCTGCCACCGCCCGCACCTTCGACCGTTCAGTACGCGTACTTCCGCTCGGCGGGCTACGACGCTCGAGCGTCGACGACCGCAGCGGCGGGAACGTTCGTGTTTCCCCAAGCGGGCCGTCTCGTGCTCCCGCTGGTTGCGTTGATCGCGCTGGTGATCGCGCGGCGGGCTGATGGGAGCACCTGGCTGATCGCCGGCGCTGCGGCCGTGGTCCTCGCGATCGCAGCCGTGATCGTGTGGCTCATCGGCCGGTCGGAGACGTCGGCTCGTTGGGTCGGCCGGCAGTTCACCCGACTGATCTCCTGGGTGCTCGCTCGGTTCCGGAGGGATCCGATCTCGGATCTCGGGCCCGCTGTCGTCGACTTCCGCGACAACGTCTACGACGTCGTCCGACGGCGCTGGGTCTTCGATTCGGTCGCCGTCGCGTTCAACCTCGGCATCTCGTTCGTGATGCTGCTGGCCGCACTACGGCTTCTCGGGATCGGTGACAGCGACCTTCCGGCCGTCGAGGTGTTCGCGATCTTCGCCGCAGCGTTCCTCGCCGGAACGTTGATCCAGTTGACGGCGGTCGGGCTCGGCGTGGCGTCGTGAGAGTGGTCGCTTGGCTCGTCGTCGGTGTGACCAGCTTCGTATCGGGCGGCTTTGCGATTCCGATCGGTTTCTCGCTGTCATTGTCGCCGATCGAGGTCTACCTCGCAGCGTCGGTCGGCTCGATGCTCGGCCTGTGGGTGTTCCTCCTCGCAGGCGATCGACTCCGCAGACGGATCACCGGGAAGGACGAACTCGATCCGCCGAATCCGGAGTCGCGTGTCGGCAAGCTCACCGAGCGATACGGGGCCAAGGGACTCGGACTGGTCGGCCCGATCGTTCCCGGCGTCACCGCGTCGGTGCTCGTCGGTCTGGGGCTGGGGATGAAACGCGGCGAGCTCGGGCGTTGGATGACGATCGGAATCGCCGTGATGTTCGCTCTCTACTGCGGCGGGTTGTGGCTGCTGATCGAAGTCGTCGGGTTGGAGTGATCAGCTCGCCCGGGCAGGTCGACGACCGCCGCGCCTCGCCCGGATGAGGTGAAGCACCCGGCGAGCCGATGCGGAACACTACGAACCGACGCCTTCGAGAGCACGGACCCATGAACCCAGACCACCACGAGGACAGACAATGAACGCACGGAGTCCCATCGCGCGACTCGTCGTCTTCGTCCTGGTGCTCATGGCGATCAACGTCGTCGCTCAGGTCTTGGGCTTGAACATCCGGATTTCGATCATCGGAAGCATCGTGCTGACGCTGATCGTCGGTGGCGTCATGGGCCTGACCCGGCGCAGTTGATCTCGCGCCCGGGTGCCGTTCGCGGGCGAGCCCCACTGCCGGCTCGGATCGTGGTTGCCGATCGGGGTCGTCGGGTCGGAGTGATCAGCTGACCTGGTTGGGACTCACCGATCGGTCGCGCACGACGAGCCTGGTCATCGTCATCGCCACCAGCGCCGGCACGATCACCGAGGCCTGGCCGGTGTACTCCGCAACGAACACGACACCGGTGAGCGGTGCTGCGTACCCGCCGCCGAGCATGCAGGCCGCACCGACGGTCACAAAGAGCGCGGTCTCCTGAGGGTCGACGGCGTCGGCGAAGATCCGACCGATCACCGCGCCGGCAGCCATCAGCGGGATGAACAGCCCGCCCACGCCACCGCCCGCGATCGTGATCGCCGGCCCCAGTGCACGAATTGCGAAGACCGCCAGCAGCAGCCAGATCGCATGGCCCGGCTGGATCGCCCAATCGATGACGGCGTTCCCCGAGGTCAGCGCCAACGACTCGCCGGTGAGGCCTCGGCTGATCGCGTAGAGTCCGGCGAGCGCCAGCCCGGCGAGGCCTGCACGAGCGACCGGTCCGGCCCGCTCGCTGAGGCGTTCTGCGGTGGCCACCAGCCAGATGACTCCGATCGCTGCAACGCCGATCGCCAGGCCGAGCACCAGGCTCCACATCGAACGACCGAAGGTCATCTCGATCAGTGGGACTTCGAGGTCGGGCTCGACACCCTCGACTGCTGCCATCGTCAGGTAGCCGGCACCCGCGCCGAAGAGTGCTGGAAGGACGCGCTCGCCGGCGAGGCGCCCGCGAAACGGCACTTCCATGGCGAAGATCGCTCCAGCGGCCGGGGCCTTGAAGACAGCGGCGATCCCGGCGGCGGCGCCGGCGACGAGCAGCGCATGGACGCTTGCGCGGTCGAGCCGTCGCCAGTACCGGTGCACCACGGTGGCGACCACAGATCCCATGTAGACAGCAGGTCCCTCCATGCCGAGTGGAGCACCACCCGCAAGCGTGGTGAAGGCGCCCCCGAGACGTCCCGGGGCGTGCGCCACGTTCGGGTCAGGCGTCGCCCGGTGGAACTGTTCGACGTACACCTCGGTGGAGGCGGTGCGGCCGCCTGCGCCGAATCGAATGACCACTGCGGTCGCCAGCATGCCCCCCAGCACGGCGGCTGCGGGCGCCCAGACGGGAGCGTCTGCAAGCGCGTGGAGGACCTCGTCGATCAGGTGCTCGAGGGCGACGATCAGCCCACCGGTGGTGATGCCGATCAGCGACGCAGCGACGACGACGGCGAATGGCGTCCTGCCGTGGCTGCGGTCGGCTGGCCTCATGCGAGTTCGGTCACTCCCTGTCGGGCTCGACCGGCTTCGCCGGCCACAGCCCGAGCACGAGGAGGGCGATCGATCCGGCCGCCGCTGCGGCACCCATCCAGTTCACGGCATTGAAGCCGTACGCATCGGCGAGCACACCACCGAGGAGTGCACCGCCGAAGCCCCCGAGCGCTGAACCTGCGATCAGCCACCCGTTGGCCATGCCGGCGGGGAACGTCGCGAACCGCACTGCGGTGCCGGGCTGCGCGAGGCGGGCGAACGGATTGGCCTGGTACAGCAGCTGCATGAACGCCACGGCGATCAGCGCCGGTGCACCCGAGATCATTCCGACGACCGCCATGCCGAGCGCGCCGACGAGTCGCATGATCACACCGAGCGAGTACGTCGGCAAGGTTCCACGTTTGGCCATCAGCCGCCCGGCGGGGATGAACAGCACCATGTTGAGCGCGCCGGCGATCGAGATCAGCGTCGAAGTCTCCGCCTCGCTGATGCCGTAGACGTTGGGCATGATGTTCGAGATCTGGCTGTTGATGCCGTTGTTCGCAATCGAGGTCAGCACGCTGATCAGCAGGAAGAGGCCGAACACCGAACCGAGGATCTGGCGCAGGGGAACCTTTCCCGCCCGCGTGCTCTGCTCGTGCGACGTGCCGTCGTCGTCTGCCGCGTACATCACGCGGTGGAGCTCCTCCTCGGGGGTCTTGCTCGTGAACCAGGTGGCGATGGCGAGGAGCAGGCAGCAACCCGAAGCGAGCCAGAACCGTGCCGAGTACGACCATCCGGCGGTCGCTGCGGCGCCGATCAGGAACCCGCCGACCACCTGTCCCGCCGGCATCGCGAGCGAGTAGCCGGTCATCCGCCGGGCTTCGACATCCTGCGAGAGCCCGAGACCGACGATGAACACCGGGCCGACGGCAGACACCGCAGCCACGGAGACACCGAGGATGATCGCGTCGATGGCGAAGAACTCGGCGGACTTCGAGGCGAACGCAAAGGCGGCGAAGCCGATCGCGAGTCCGAGAACGCCGCCACTCATCACGAGACGATGTGCGGCGTGTCGATCGGCGAACGTGCCGAGGACGGGTCCGAGTATGGCTGCCAGACTGATCACTGCCATCACCACGCCGGCAGCGGATGCGTCACTGGTCACCTCCGTGACGTAGGGCGGAATCAACAGTGCGATGAATGCCGAGAATCCGGCGCCCATGGCCACGTTGGCCAACATCCACGGCTGCAGCGCCGATGGGCGTTCGGCCGCTGTGGCTGCAAAGTCGTCAGCCACCGCCGGCGACCCGCTCCCACGTCGACGCGCCTGACCCCGGGCGTTCGTCCTCATCGGCCGGCGGCAGGATCCCGAAGTCGCGGGCGCGTTGGATCGCTTCCCCTCGGCAGTGAGCGCCGAGCTTGAGGTAGAGCGACTTCAGGTGCGTCTTGATGGTGTTGGTCGTCACACCCATCGCCCGGGCCATGTCCTTCTGGCTCATCGATCCATCGGTGAGGAGGTGCAGCGCACCGATCTCGCGCCCGGTCAACGGGACGCCACCGACGACACGGAGGTGTGCTGCCACCGACGGTTGGGTTGCCGGCTGCTCCGCGGGGGCGAGGATGCGCCGGAGCGTCCTCGCCTGACGCCGAACGGTCTCGAGATCGCCGCGGTCGAGTGCCTGCTCCAGCAGGGCGAGTTCGTCGGCGAGCTGCGTGGTCCACGGGTCGGGAACGACCACGGCGAACTCGGCGCTGGACACGCTTCCATCGTGACCATCGACGCTCGATGGCAACACTGCGGTTTGACAGGAACGGCGCTCTGACAATCGTCATAGGACCGTGGTGTTCGTTGCAGTTCCGCCGGGGCGGGTGCGATGATCCGAGCGTGACGGGGCCCGGGACCGAGATGTGGCGAGGGGCGTCGTCGTGACCACGGCCTACGGCACGCTGGCGTACGGGGTCTCACTCGGAGTGCTCGCATTGACGTCGGTGTTGTTCGTTTCCATCGGGCTACGTCGATCGCGGGGGCCGGGCCGACCGTTCATGTTCGCGTTCGCGTTGATGACGGGCCTCGGTGCACTCGCGACGTGGAACGTCGTCGACCTGCACACCAGTTCGTCCGTCGGCGAGTACCGCTCGGCGTTCGAGCTGTTCGGTGTGATCAGCCTGCTGTCGGTGGTTTCCCTCGTCCTGGTGGTCGCAACGTGGACCGGCAACATTCCCCGGTGGGCGCTCGTGGCCTTCGGGATCGCGACCGTGGTGGTCGGAACGCTGCAGCTCGTCGTGTCGGACGGATTGCTGGCCGATGTGATCGTGGAGTTGCGATCGGTCGAGCTCTTCGGGGAGACCTTCGTCGTCCACGAGGCGAGCACGTCGGCGTGGCGCCCGGTGCTCGACATCTACCTGATCGCAACGTTCCTCATGATCGTCGCGTCGCTCGCGGTCCACTTCCGACGGGGACGTCGGGCGGAGTCGATGGTGATGTCCATCGGGCTGATCGTGCTGCTGGGCTTCGCTGCGTACGACAGCCTGGTCGACGAAGGCGTTGTCGATACTCCGTACCTGACGCCATTCGGTGGCGTGGTCATCGCGGTGGCAGGGGCCGTGTTGATCGCGTCCAGGTTGTCTCGTGCCGAGCGGCAGGTCGCCGAGCAATCGGTTCGGCTCGAGCAGACCGTGGTGGAACGGACTGCCGCGCTGATCGCGGCGAACGACGAACTCAACGAGCAGCTCGCCCGGCAGCGCCTCACGATGCGCCGCCTCGAACGGCTGACGGAGGAGTTCGGGCGCAGCAACCAACTGGTCGGCCCAGGTGCCGGTACCTCGGAGACGAGGAGCGTCGTCGCGTCGTTGCTCGAGACGCTGGGGACCCTCTTCGGACTGCAACGCGTCGATCTCCGCCTGAACGACAACGACGCGTCCGCCGCGCTCCCCGCGGTGAGCGAGTGGGTCTCCGGCACTTCGGAGCCGACGACCGGAGCGGACGATGTCGTGGTCGAAGTCGTGGCGATGGAGGGGCAGACGCTCGGAACGCTCGACGTCGTGCCCGGCGCGTCCGTGTCCTTCGGTGACGAGGAGCGCCGATACGTTCGGCTCGCGGCGGAGCATCTCGCCGGCTTCGTTCACCGCACGGAGTTGGAGAGCATGATCGCGACGAACGCAGTCGACGTCGAGCGACATCGAATCGCTCGCGATCTCCACGACTCGGTGACGCAGCGCTTGTACTCGGTGGCGTTTCTCGCCGATGCCGCCCAACGACAACTCGCCGCAGGCTCCGGCGATGCGGGGGAGACGGTCCGGCGAATCCGGTCGCTGCTGCTGACGTCGCTGTCCGAGCTCAAGGTGCTGCTGTTCGAGCTGCAGCCCCAGTCGCTCGACGCAACCCGTTTCCCCCAACTGATCGAGCAGCTCGTCGAGACGGTCGCGGCAGGGGTCGACGGTGACGTCGAGGCCGATGTGGCCGAGGTCCCCGTTCTCCCGCGCCACGTCAAGCTCGGCATGTACCGCCTTGCCCAGGAGTCGTTGAGCAACGCCGTGCGCCACAGCGGAGCGCGCTCGATCGCCGTGCGGGTCGGTCACGACCAGGGGACGACGTTCCTGGTGGTGAACGACACCGGAACCGGTTTCGATCCCGATCGGGTCACGCAGGGCCAGGGCCTCCGGAATCTGCAGGAGCGGGCTGCGAACATCGGGGCCGAGTTGCTGATCGACAGCCGATCGGAGGTCGGCACGACGGTGACGGTCAACTGGAGCGCCCGAGGTGATCAGCCGTGACCACGGTCCTCCTCGTCGACGACCACTCCGTCGTGATCGAGGGGCTCACCATGCTGTTGGCCAGCTTCGACGATCTCGACGTCGTGGTGAGTGCGTCCACTGCCACCGGCATCGTCGAGTGCTATCGATCTCATCGTCCCGACGTCGTACTCATGGACCTGTCGATGCCGGTTGTCGATGGCATCGAGGCGACCGCGCTGCTGCGCTCCGAATTCCCCGATGCCCGCGTGATCGTGTTGACCGGGTCGACCGACCCGCATTTCGTCGGCGCCGCGCTGGATGCCGGCGCCTGCGGATACCTGATGAAGAGCGCGAGCGGCGACGACATCGCCGAGGCGATCCGCAGTGTGATGGCCGGACAGTCGGTGTTCGGGCCGGAGGCGGTTCAGGCACTGCGGGCCGAACCGGAATCCGTCGGGCCGGGGGGCCAGCTCACATCCCGCGAGACGGACGTCCTGCGCCAGGTGGTCGCCGGCCGGTCGAACAAGCAGATTGCCGTCGAACTCGGCATCTCACCGGGCACGGTCCGGATTCACGTGAGCAACATCCTCGCCAAACTCGGCGTGTCGAACCGAACGGCCGCCGCGTTGCTGGCCGTCGACCGTCGTCTCGTGTGAACGAACCGCTTCGCGCCATTCTCCCCGGCCCACCGTCACCGGCTACGCCCGCACGCGCCGAGGAACCGCCCCACGACGTTCACCACACCCTGGTGTTCCCTCGGCCTCGACGCTGGCTCCCCCGAGTCGGGTGAGGCAGGCCGACGGGCGTCCGGCGACGATGCAGGAGATGAGACGCCCGACGCAGCGCGTGCTGGATCGATCGGCATGACGACCGTCGTCGTGATCGTCGTCGTCGCCGCTGTCGCCGGTGCGATCGGCTTCCTCCTGCGTGACAACCGTCCAACTGCCGGTTCATCGATTGCCGAGAAGGACCGGTATCTCCACTCAGCGCGACACGCGCTGGTCGACGCGCGAAAATTGATGCTCGATCTGGAGTCGATCGATGGGACCGCCGAGCTCGACGCCGACGAACTTCGGTCCCTCACTGGCAGAGTCGATGTCTTCGCCTCGCAGGTCACGCAGGTCACCTGCCTTGCGCCGACAGCGATGGACGGTCGTGTCAGTCGCTCGGTCGCGGTGTCGGCACGATCGGTTGGCGACGCGCTCCGCGGCGAACGCGAGTTGCGCGCCGACCCCAGGAACTCCACTCACCGATCTGCCGATGCGTTCGTTCGGCGTCGAGCAGAGTTCTCGCTCGCAGTACGCGACCTCGCCAACCACGTGGAACTGCTCTGAGTGGTTCACAGCATCGTGGCGACTCGGACGCGACGCCCGGTCCTCCGCGGTCGCGGGCCGACCCAGTTCAGCGTTGCTGGCCGGCATCAGCCATGCCGGGCCCGGCATGTGGAGTGCTTGTCTCGTCGCCGATGGCCATCGCGTCGTCCGCGAGCGAGGTTCGTCGCAGCGCTTCGATCCCGATGGCAACCAGTATCAGAACGATCAGGACTGTCAGCCAGTTTCCGCCTGCGGAGAACGGTGACCGGGCAGATCCAGCTGCTTGATCTGCCCGGAAAGGGTGTCCAGACGCGCCGACTCGATGCGGGCCGCCCCTGCCTCGGAGAGTTCAGACCATGAACGCCTGCCCACTTGCCGGCTTCGAAAGCCGACCAGGCCGTCAAGACCACTGCGAACGACAGGACGATCGTCGCGGTCAACTCGAGCCGTTTCGACCCCAGTCATCCGGGGTGACAACCACCCTCACTTCCCTGCCGCCGGGGTAGGTGAGCCCAGGTTGCCGGTGTCGTCGGACTCTGCCGCGACGATCACTCCGATCCGGTCACGTCATGTCCGACGGCGGACAGCAGCTCGAGCGGTGTCGGCCCGTCGAGCGCAAGCCCCGCGGCGTCGAGGCCGGCGATCACCGCTCGGAGCCCGGCGTCGAGCGCAGCCCGTTCGGCGCTCGGCTCGGGGGCGTGCCAGACCAGCGACCGGATGACCACCAGCCCGCCGATCGCACCGGCAACCTGCACCTCTGGCGGCGGATCCGACTCGACCTCCTCGACCCTCGACAGTTCGAGGCGCATCGTCGACATCGCGAGATCGAGATCGGTGTCCCAGCGCATCGTCACGTCGAACGACGATCGGCGTCGGCCCCGGACCGTGTAGTTCACGATCGGGTTGTCCAACACGTCGGAGTTCGGAACGTGGACCCGACGACCGTCGGTGGTGTCGATGATGACGGTCCGCGTCGTGATCTCGGCCACCACGCCGACGATGTCTCCCGTCGACACGAGGTCACCGACGTCGAGTGCTCCACGCACCTGCAGCAACAGCCCGCTGCTGAGATTCGTGATCATCGGACGCAGCAGCAGCAGCGCCACGACGGCGATCAGGATCAGGATGAGTACCGGACCGAGACT
>CAWGNY010000011.1:0-173516 GCA_963824025.1 Ilumatobacteraceae bacterium | reverse complement strand
TGATCGCGGCCACCCCGGTCGAGCACAGAAGGCCGGTTGCGGACAGGAGTGCCGCCGCGGCTCTGGTACGTGTCTTCATGACGAGTCTCCTCTTGGTCGTGTGATTCCGCCGTCCCCCAGCAGGAACGCCAGGGTGTCAGAGTCGGCTGCCGAGGTCACACGAGCACCGTGTGGGAGGCGATTCGGTACGGGGACGAGGTCATCGGACGTAGGGTCACATCCGATGGGGGACCGGAACGGCGACACCTTCGGCTACGCGGAGTTCGGCGCGTGGTACGACACGTTCAGCGTCGACACCCTCGAGCCGGCGCTCGACCGGGCGATGGACGCGCTCCAACGCGAGCTCGACGACGCGCTGTCCGAACGCGACCTCGCCCGCATCCGCAGCATCTCCGGCCGGGTCAAATCGAAGCGGCGCACCTGGCGCAAGGTCAACCAGTCCCGCTACCGCCAGGCGATTCCCACCGTCGACGACATCCCCGCCGTCATCGACGACCTGATCGGCATGCGCCTCACCTGCACGAACCTGCGCGACATCGAGATGGTCCAGGTCGCCATCGAGAACCTCCCACGCGAGCCGGGCAAGCGGCAGCCGCTCGCCCTCGACCCGACCTCCGAACGCGACTACGTCGAGAACCCCAAGCAATCCGGCTACCGCGGCTGGCACGTCAACCTCGCCGTCGAGCTCGACGGCGAACCCGTCACCTGCGAACTCCAGGTCCGCACCCTCCTCCAGGACAGTTGGGGCGAACTGACCCACGAGGACACATACAGCAAGGCCGGCGAGTCGCCACCGCTCGTCGAGGTCCTCAGCACCCGGATGGCCGACCTGCTCGCCACCCTCGACGACATCGCCGAGGACCTGCGCAACGAACTCGACCGCATCGACGAAGCGATCGTCGCCGAGACCGCCGGCCAGGTCGACGAACCCGGTGACGACCAACTCGCCGCCGGACCCGGTGCCGATGCCGCCGATCTCCTGCTCGAACGTTGGCGTGCCCTCGACCGCCCGCTCGAACTCTCCTCGCTCGCGTGGGCGCTCCAGCACGAGTTCGGCGCCGAGGTCAGCGACGACTGGTTCGGCTTCCGCACGTTCAAGCGCTTCCTCCGGGCCGCGGTCCCGGACGCCGAGATCAGCAGCGGTCGTCGGGCCTACCTGCTTCCACCCGGTGCGACGCCCGGCACCGGCGACACCGGCGACACCGGCGACACCGGCGGCACCGAGTCACGGGGCGGCACGTTCGCCACCGACATACCCGGCGAGCCGGTGGTGGAGCCCGACGAGAACGACGTCGCTGACGACGCATCGACGGTCCCCGACGAGGCACGTCAACTCCGCAGGATCGATCGTGGTTTCCCGCTGGTCGAAACCGAGCAGTGGCGACGCATCTACGAACATCTCGCGGAAGCGTGGCGGCGGGTCGGAGCCGGTACCCCCTCGACCCGCATGGTCAATCAGCTCACCCGCTCGGCCCGCGATCGAGCCCGGGCCACGGGTGACCCACTGTCGCGTCGGCACCTCGATCACGTCGCCAAAGCCGTCCTCGCCGTCAACGACTCCGGAGACCCGCTCGACGCCAAGCAGATCGGAGACGCCTTCACGACCTCGGTCCTGGACCGCATGGCGGACCTCCGCATCGTCAAGGTCGACGACGCCGCGAGCCGCGCCCGCGTCGGCCGCTGGCTCCTCGGTTGACGTCGTCGCGGGTCAGCCCCGCAACCGCCAGAAGTCGGAGGTGAGGCCGACGTCGGCGAGCAACTGCTGCAGCTCGTCGACCGTCTTCGGTCGGAACGGCTCGACGAGGCGATCGCCGTACCACCCCTGCGTCAGCGTCCACATGTCATCGAGCGGCACGCTCTCGCCGATCTCGGGCCGCTCGTCCTCCGACCGAAGGAACGTGATGGTGCTTCACGTGAACACGATGTCGTCCCACCAGTGACGCGCGGGCACCAGGAAGTGGACGTGGCCGTCGGAACGGCTGAGCCGGCCGTCGACGACGTCGATCTCGAGCACCTCTCCGGTGTCGGCCCACGTCGACTCGATGCGCGCGTCGTCGCGCAGCGCGGCGACGACCGCGAGGGAGTCCCACGCGCAGTTCGCCCACCACCCCGCACCGTTCCGCGTCACGCGGAAACCCGTGGGTTCCGCCGCGAACGGGAGCGCCATCCGGATCTCGCCCCGACGATGAGGTCTGTCGTCGAGGACGACCATGTGGGAGTCGTGGAGGCGCCGCAGTCGTGCGTCGGCCTCGTCCGGCGTGCCGACGATCGCGACGAGCTCGTCCCGCGACGGAGGTGTGCCGGTCTCCGCGATCCGTCGGTAGATCACCGCTCGCAGCTCGAGGTCGTCCACGAGAACTCACACTACGTGTACGGGCCCCGTCGATGTGCGGGGTCGTCGGCCGGGATGCATTGCCGCAGCCGTCGGCACCGTCAAGATTCGGACAACGGAGATCCAGCACCGGCGGAGGTGTGCCGAAGAATCGTGCATGTCAGGAACGTTGATGGTCATCCAACAACCGGACTCCTGTGCCTCGTGCGCCCAGAACCTCCCGGAGAAGACATGTGCCTGGTGGGACAGTACGGACCGGACGGTCACCTGCACCGCCTGTCGACCGGTCGGCATGTCCACCCTGCGTGCCGCCCGGGCAACGCTTCCGCCTCCCGCACCGATCGACCACGGCACCGCAGGCGCTTCCGCGGAACGGTTTCGTGAACACCGTGCCGCGAAGCTGCGACAACAGCCGGGCGTGATCTTCGGCGAGACGGTGATCGGCGACATCGGAGTCCAACTCGCGGAAGAACCACCGTCGAGAACGCGCCGGGCCAAGGGGGCGGACGGCAAACACAGCCTCGCCGACTTCCTCGACCGTGAGGTCGGCCATGCCGCAACCATCCTCACCGACCGGCGTGTGCCGACGAGCCGAGGCAACATCGATCACCTCGTCGTCGCCTCGACGGGCGTGTGGGTGATCGACGTCAAGAACTACTTCGGCAGGGTCGAGAGCCGCAACGCGGGGGGACGGCAGACCCCCGAACCCGTGCTGTTCGTCGCACATCGCAACCAGACGAACCTGATCGTCGGCATGACGGAGCGCGCCGAGGCCGTCGAGTGGGCGCTCGAGCGCATCGGCCTCGCGGGTGTTCCGGTCCGACGATGCCTCTGCTTCACCCGCGCCGACTGGGGGTTCCGCGCCAAGCCCTTCACGGTCGACGGGGTCTGGATCGGTTGGCCGGAGGCGCTCGCCAAGGCACTCCGCGCCTCCCCGGTTCTCGAGCGGTCCGCCGTCGCCACGCTCGCCCACCACCTGAGCGTCCAGTTCCCCGCATCGGGCTGAGCCGTCCGGCGAGCAGCCGCCTCGAACCGAGTGAGAGGGTTTCCTCGGGCGGCGGACGATGTACTACCTTCGGGCGCCGGTGGGCGGACAAGCACCCACCCGGGTTCAGAGCGGGCCCCAACCGGAGGGAATCGAACATGTCACACAAGTACCGAGGGCGCAGCATTGCTGTGGCCACCGCAGTCGCACTGGCGGCGGCAGCACTCCCGAGTGCCGCCGCGGCGGCGCCATCGAGCACAGGCTGCACCAACCGCAATCTCAACCAGATCGACAAGCTGCTGGCATGTGTCGACGCCGACGATGTCTTCGATCACCTGCAGGCCCTGCAGGACATCGCCGACGCCAACGGCGGGACGCGGGCCTCGGGCACGCCGGGCTACGACCAGTCCGCCGACTACGTCGCCGAGCTGCTCGACGACGCCGGCTTCATCGTCGAGCGCCAGGAGTTCAGCTTCAGCCTCTACAGCGAGAACTCGAGCTCGCTCACCGTCGACTCGGCCGCCATCGCGACCCAGACGATGCAGTACTCCGGCTCCGGCTCGGTCACGTCGGGCAACGTGATCCCGGTGGATCTCGATCTCGGACTCGGCAATGCCTCGACGTCCGGCTGTGAGGCAGCGGACTTCGCCGGGTTGGACTGGTCCGGATCGTCCGACATCGCGCTGATCCAGCGCGGCGCGTGTGCCTTCGGCCAGAAGGCGGTCAACGCCCAGGCGGCCGGTGCCGAGGCCGTCATCATCTTCAACCAGGGCAACACCGCCGATCCGGGTCGCCAGGGCATCATCGGCGGCACGCTGGGCGAGGGCGTCGTCGGCACGCTCACCATCCCGGTGCTCGACACGTCCTACAGCGACGGTCTCGTCGTGCTCGATGGGACGACGGTCGACCTGGCCGCCGACACCGAGATCGTGACGAACACGACCGAGAACGTGATCGGCGACCTGCCCGGTGTCAACCCCGACAACGTGGCGATGTTCGGGGCCCACCTCGACTCGGTGAGCGAGGGTCCCGGCATCCAGGACAACGGGACCGGATCAGCCACCCTGCTGGCGATCGCCGACGTCCTCGGCAACAACACCAAGTACGTGCCGCAGAACACGCTGCGCTTCGCCTGGTGGGGCGCCGAGGAGTCCGGCCTGATCGGCTCGAACGAATACGTGTTCAACCCGGACTTCGGTCTGACCCAGGAGGAGTACGAGGCGCTGGCGCTGTACCTCAACTTCGACATGGTCGGTTCGCCGAACTTCATCTACGGGGTGTACGACGCCGACCAGTCCACGTTCCCGGCTCCCGTGCCGATCCCCGACGGCTCCGAGGCGCTCGAGGACCTGTTCGAGGCGTACTACTCGATCGAGGGCATCCCGTACGAGGACACCGAGTTCTCGGGTCGCTCCGACTACCAGGCGTTCATCAGCGTCGGCATCCCGGCGAGCGGCCTGTTCACCGGCGCCGAGGGCATCAAGACGCCCGAGCAGGAAGCGATCTGGGGCGGCACGGCCGGGGACCAGTACGACGAGTGCTACCACCTCGCCTGCGACACGATCGACAACGTGAGCGAGGAGGCGATCGAGGTCAACATCGACGCCATCGCCTACGCGATCTACAACGTTGCGTCGACGACCGAAGCGGTCAACGGCGTGGCCGGTGTCGAGCCGAAGGGAACCACTCCGTCGGAGGTCACCTTCGACGGCCCGCAGGGCACGTTCCTGGCGGGTGGAGGGTTCACCGCCGGCGACTACATCGCCAGCTGATCACCCGACACTGAACACCAGATGACGAGGGGGCGTCCGCGAGGACGCCCCCTCGTCGCGTTCGTCGACCGGCCGGCGAGCCGCCCCGCCTCGTCCCGCCGTGTGCCAGCATCGCACCCGTGACCGACGCGACCTGGTGGAGCCGAACCGACACCGGCATCGAACTTCACGTGCGCGTCAGTCCCGGTGCGCGCCGCTCCGCGGTGATGAGCGTGGGGCCCGATCACGTTCGCGTCCGCCTCGCCGCCCGAGCGGTCGACGGGCAGGCCAACGTCGAACTGGTCTCGTTCGTCGCCGCGGTCTGCGGCGTGCGGAAGTCCGCGGTCAGGATCCGGCGCGGACACCGCTCGCGCGTCAAGTCGGTGTCGATCGTCGGTCCGGAGAAGCCGCCCGGCGAGCTCATGGCCCGCGCTGCCGACCGATGACCGCGCCACTCGGCGCACCGGCTCAGTCGATGCGTTCGACGAGGCCGTTGTGGCCGGAGTTGACGACGAACAGGTCGCCGGCAGCGTCGACCCGCTTCAGGTACTCGGCGTCGCTTCCCTGCCAGGCCCGCATCTCGTCGACCTGTTCGATCGTGTCGTGCCCGATCAGCCACGCGACGTCGGAGAAGCCGCCGTAGGCGGAGGAGAAGAACCCGCCCGCCCGACCGACCGAGGTGAGGATGTAGTCCGTGATCGAAACGCAGAACTCCATCGCCTCGGCCAGTTTGCCCGCCGCGATCGTCCCTCGCGTCGTCGTGTAGAACTTGGCGGGCGTGTCCGACGGGGCTCCGGCCACCATCTCCAGGAACGCATCGCCTTCGCCTTCGACGATGAGTTCGCTGATCGACTTCTCCATCTCGAGGTATGCCGCATCGGCGTACAGCTTTTCGGTGGCCCCGAGGAACTCGGCGTGGGAGTCGACGCGGCACGTCCAGCTGACGGATCCGATCGGATGTCCGAAGCGGTGGTTCCACGTCTGGATGTCGAGGCCGCTGACGGCGCTCGCCTTCCGCCCGATCTCGGCCGCCGCGGCCATCGCTTCGAGGCCCGCGCCGGGTGCGGCCTTGGCATTCCTGCTGAAGATGTACATCGTGTTCTCCCGTTGGTTCATCGCCCCCGAGTGACGGCGATCTGTCATCGACATGGCCAAGTCTCTGCGCGCCCGGGTGCGCTGTCTGTGATCGGCATCACACAAGGCCACGGAATCGTGCGCCCCGCGGCGACGGACGGCCCCGTTGGCGCCGTCGGCGTCCCCGGGAACCCGCTGCGTCGTCAGTCGTCGACGGGGAGCGCGGCGAGTCGACTGCTCGGCGCGACGTCGGGCACGTCGTGCGACACGAGCATGAGCCAGACGACCGACCCGAGGATGATCGCGCCCCCGACGAGGGTTGCGACGCTCGGCACCTCGCCCGGCCAGATCCAGACCCACAGTGGTGCGAGCACGACCTCGGTCATCAGCAGGAGCGGTACCTTCGCCGCGGCGACCGAACGATGTCCGAGGTTGAACATCGGGAGTCCGAGACCGAGCGCTACCCCGCCCGAGATGCACGCCAATGCGATGTCGCGAGCGCTGATGATCAGCCCGCCCTGCGTGAGTGCGATCGCCGTCGATGCGGTGCCGAGGAGCGAGCCGGCGATGAGCGTGGGGATCACCGGGTCGACCCCCGACGCCGATCGCATCAACACGCTGTAGAAGCCGACCGTGACCGGGATCAGACCGGCGATCACCAGACCGGAGACCGACCCGACGTCCAAACCGGCACCGACCGTGATCGCCACCCCGACGGCGGTGATGGCGATGGCGATGCCGGTCGTGGCGGCGACCGGCTCTCGGAGCACCAGCCAGCCGATGAGCGCCGCGAAGATGGGGGCGGCCGCCAGCAGGAACAGCGTTGTGGCCGCCGATGTCCGCGACAGGGCCAGGATGTACAGCATCGAGGTACAGGCCAGCACGCTGCTCGCCAGCCAGACGGTGGGCGTCAACCCTCCGAAGTCGACGGGACGGAACCGCCTGCGGATGCTGATCAGGGCCACCATCGCGAGAGCCGTCGATGCGCCGCGATACGCCAGGAACTGGAAGTCGGTCGCATCCTCGACGGCGGCCACGGAGATCGCCGTGAGGCTGAAGAGCACCCCCGCGCCGGTGACCAGGACGGCGCCCTGCCGCTCGGTCAGCTCACCCTCTCCGACGAACGCATCGCGTACCGCTCTCAGCACCCTGCGACAGTAGGCCGCGCCGCGCATCGGAGTGGACGCGAGCGTTCAGTCGACGAGCAGTTTCAGTACGGACTTCGGGGCGACGTGGCGGAACGCCTCCTCGATGATGCCGGCGACTTCGTCCCAGTCGGGATCGACGCCGAGGTCCACGCCCAACCACCCCCGCCCACCCACGTAGGGAGGTCGGTAGAACCGTTCCGGCTCGTTCTCCACCATCTGTTCCTGAACTCCCGGAGGTGCCGGGCACCAGATGCCCATGCGGCCGTCGCCGTGGTGGTCCTCGTGAAACGTGGTGAACGTCTTCTTGTCGCGGATGAAGAACGTCGGTGCGCCGTGGCTCAGCCGTTCGCTCGTCTCGGGCAGCGCCAGGCAGATCCGGCGGACCTCGGTCAGTGCGTCACTCGCAGACGTCGCCATGCGCTCCACTGTAGGAGAGCCAAGACGTCGACGATCGCGGCCATGGCGAGCACCGCCACGATGCCACGGCCCGAGTACCACCCGAGCAGCACGGTCGCGATGCTCGCCACGACCCAGGCGACGTCGCCGGCGACGATCTCGGGTGTGACCCGCCGCAGCGCCGCCGGTGAGGCCGTCGACAGCCATGCGCAGAGCGTGCCGAAGGGGAGCAGGCCGAGTCCGACGACCCGGATCCAACCGGGGTGCCCGGTCCCGAGCACATCGTCGATCCACGTCGGGATCGTGGCGAGCAGGGTGCCGAACACGATCGAGTTCAGGGCGTTGACCCGCAGCACGACGCGCAACCGTTGCTCGCAGTCCCGATGGGGGGAGCGGACGGCGTGGTCAGGGTGGACGGACGGGTCGGGGAGGAGTTCGGTGCGGGTGGTCGGGGTGGCGGTGGTTTCGGTCATGACGCCATCGTCGGTGGTGTGGTGTTCGGAATCCATGACCTGTGAGGTCATGGACCGCATCCAGCCGGCTCGGTACCGTGGCCGACATGCCCGGCAACGTCGTCACCTCCATCGCGGCCGACCGGCGTCAGCCGTCCCCGCCGTCGACCGGCCACGGCATCGGCCCGTTGCTGCGGACGTGGCGCGCTCGGCGCCGCATGAGCCAGCTCGATCTCGCGTCGCTCGCCGAGGTCTCGACTCGCCATCTGTCGTACGTCGAGACCGGTCGGTCGCGTCCGAGCCGCGAGCTCGTGCTCCACCTGGCGCGGCACCTCGACGTCCCACATCGCGAGCAGAACGACCTCCTGCTCGCCGCCGGGCACGCCCCGGCCTATCGCGAGTTCGACCTGGACGATCCGGAGATGGCACCCGTGGTCACCGCGTTGCGGTCGATCCTCGAGGGCAGCGAGCCCAACCCGACGCTGGTGATGGATCGGCGCTGGAACCTCGTGATGGCGAACACCTCGGCGCTCGCGTTGACCGAGGGGGTTGCGGACCATCTCCTCGGACCGCCGTTGAACGTGCTGCGTCTCACGCTGAGCCCTGACGGACTCGCACCGTTCATCGACGACATCGATCGTGTCGGCGCGCATCTCCTCCACCGGCTGCAACGGCAGGTGTCGATCACCGGCGACCCGGGTCTCGTCGACTTGCTCGAGGAGACCTCCGCCTACGTGCCCGGAGCGGCCGTCGCGGGTCAGCCGCTCACCGTCCCCGCGCTCCCGGTCACGATCCGGCGTGGCGATGAGGTCGTGACCTACCTGTCGGTGATCTCGACGTTCGGGAGCGCCCTCGACGTCACGACCTCCGAGCTGACGATCGAGACCTTCTACGCCGTCAGCGGCTGACGAGCCCCGCGGCGCGGTGGCTCAGATGCCGTCGGCGGCCGCTGCTCCTGCTTCGTCCTCGATCAGCTCCGCTCCCGCGGCAACGCGCCGGCGCAGTTCGGCGAAGATCGGCGGTGGCTCGGTCCACGGGTCGCGGAGCGTGCCGGCTTCGGCGTCGCGGATCGCCGACCACACCCGCTCGGGCGTGCACGGCAGGTCGATGTGGCGCACTCCGAGGTGCGACACGGCGTCGATGATCGCGTTCTGGACCGCGGGGGTCGAGCCGATCGTGGCCGCTTCGCCGATGCCTTTCGCTCCGAGCGGGTTCAACGGCGTCGGGGTCTCGGTGGAGACGACGTCGAACAGCGGGAGTTCGGCAGCGGTGGGGATGCCGTAGTCGGCCATGTTCGACGTGACGGGGTTGCCGTCCTCGTCGTAGGCCACGCACTCCCACAGCACCTGCCCGATGCCGGCGGCGACGCCACCGTGCTGCTGACCCTGGACCAACAGGGGATTGATCACCGTGCCGCAGTCGTCGACCGCGACGTGGCGGACGACGCGAACGTGGCCGGTGTCGCGATCGACCTCGACCACGGCGATGTGCGCGCCGAACGGGAACGTCGCGCCGTCCTGCTCGAAGTCGAACTCGCCATGCAGTTGCTCGCCGTCGGCTTCGGCAGCCGTTGCGATGTCGGCCCATGTCAACGCCTGGGCCGGGACACCGGCGACGCCGATGGTGCCGGCAGCGACGTCGACGACGATGTCGGCCTCGTCGGCTTCGAGCATCCTCGCGGCGATCGACTTCGCCTGCTCGACCATCAGCTCCGTCGCCCCGCGCACGGCCGACCCGCCGAGCTGCAGTGAACGCGAACCGCCCGTCCCGCCACCGGTGCGCACCGCGTCGGTGTCGCCGTCCACCAGCCGGATCCGGCCGACCGGGATCCCCGTCTGGTCCGACACGAGCATCGCGTAGGCGGTCTGGTGGCCCTGGCCGTGCGACTGGGTGCCGGCGAACACCGTCGCCGAACCGTCGGGGTGCACGTCGATCGCTCCGAACTCGGTCGGCCCACCGCCCGCGGTGATCTCGACGTACGAGGCCACGCCGATCCCGAGCAAGGTCCGGTCGCCGGATTCGCGCCTGGCCGTCTGTTCGGCACGCAGCCGTTCGTAGTCGACCTCCTCGGCAGCTCGATCGAGGGGGAGTGCGTAGCGGCCCGAGTCGTAGACGTTGCCGGAGAAAGACGCGTACGGGAACACGTCGTCGCCGAGCAGATTCTTCTTGCGGATCTCGATCGGGTCGATGCCGAGTTCGAGGGCGGTCTGGTCGACGGCGCGTTCGAGCATCGCGGTCGCCTCGGGTCGACCGGCTCCGCGATACGCGCCCATCGACGTCGTGTTGGTGGCGGCCACGGCGATGTCGCACTCGATGGCATCGAACGCGTACGTGCCCTGCGCCATCCGTCGCGTTCCTCCAGGCAGGTACGCACCGATGGTCGGGTACGAACCTGCGTCGCCGAGGAGACGGATCCGCATGTTCGTGAACGTTCCGTCCTCGCGACATCCCAGCTCGACGTACTGGACCTGGCCCCTGCTGTGGGGGAGGCTGACCATGTCCTCCGAGCGGGTCGGCACCCACTGCACCGTTCGGCCCGTCCGCAGCGCGCAGGCTCCCACGACGACGTACTCCGAGTGCAGGCCCGCCTTGCCCCCGAACCCGCCGCCGACCTGCGGCGTGACGACCCGGACGGCTTCCTTCTCCAGGCTCAGGGCCGCACAGAACTGGGCGTGAACGAGGTGGGGCATCTGGTTCGACACCCACAGTGTCAGCCGGCCGGTCTCGGCATCGACACGTGCCGCGGCGCAGTCCGGTTCCATCGGGACGACGGCCATGCGTTGGTTGACGTAGGTGCCGCGCATCACGTGCTCGTCGCCGAACTCGACGGGTGGATCGTCGACGAAGACCTGTGCCTCGTTCGAGCCGTGTTGCTCGAAGACCAGGGGAGCGCCGTCTCGAAACGCCTGCTCGGCGGTGATCACCGCCTCGAGCGGTTCGACGTCCGCCCAGACCGCCTGTGCCGCGTCGACGCCCTCCGCGAACGACTCGGCGAGCACGACCGCGATCGGTTCACCCACGAAGCGCACGCGGTCGACCGCGAGCGGGGGACGCTTGAAGTCTCCGTGTACCGGAGCGAAACCGTGGTGGGCCGGCACGTCCAGGTCGGCGGCGGTCAGCACGGCGACGACGCCGGGCATGTCGAGCGCGTCCTCGACGTGGATCTCCCCGAGCACTCCGTGTGCGATCTCGGAGCGAACGAAGACGGCGTGCAACAGGTCGTCGTGAGCGAGGTCGGCGAGATATCGGGCGGCCCCGGTGAGCAGTGCCGGGTCTTCGGTGCGCGTGACCCGGGTGCCGAGGATCGATCCGGGACGAGGGGCGGGTTCGGTGATCGTCATCACCGGCGACCCTACGTCAGCGCGGGACGAGTTCGACCACGAGAGTGTCGGCGACCCCCTCGAAGCCGAGCCGGCGACACATCCGGTTGGTCGAGGCGTTCGCGGCCGGCTGGTCGAGCACGATCTCGTCCACCTTCTGGCGTGCGATCTGCTCCGCGGCGACGGCCGCGGTGATCGCGCCGGAGTGCCCGTCCTTGCGGAGCGCGGGCGGCGTGAAGACGCCGTTGATCCGGACCACGCCGAAACGGGCGGGAGACACCGTGAGCTGGCTGACCACCTCGTCGCCGACGCGCCACTCCATGAGCCGCCCCTCGTTGATCGCATCGCCGATCCGGGTCGTGGCGATCCCCCGAGTGATCGGAAGTCCGATGTCGTCGGCGAACGCCATCATCCAGTCGACCGCCCGCTCCATGCTGTCGCGGGAGGCGACGGCGAGGCGACCCTTGCGGCGACGGCCGTCGTCCAACCCCCGGAGTCGGTACCAGCGGAAGAGGCCGCCGGTGTCGATTGCACCGTCGCAGCGGTCCGACCAGCGACCCGCCACGGCGGCCACGTCGCCCGGTCGCCCGGCGAGCCGGATCCTGCGATCGACCGGGAGTGCGTCGGCGAGTGGCGGCGCGGCGCCGGCGTCGAGGGGTGTGAGTGTGTAGGAGCCGATGTCGGTCCCGGTCGCCTCCGAGACCGCTGCGCCGACCGTCCGGCCGTCGTCGTGGACCCGGAGCAACTGACTCGATCGCCCGGGATACAGCGTGATGGTGACCGGACTCGATCCGATCGGGTCGGCTCGGAACAGGTCACCGCAGGCGTCGAGTGCGCGCGATGCGTCGTCGATCACCTCCACCCGCGCCGAGGCGATGTCGGCGTCCGGCTCCTGATCGGCGGTTTCGCTCACGGCTCAGCCGAAGTCGTCGACGGGTTTGTGCACCTCGACCTGCGACCAGTCGATCTGCTCGACCCGGTCGACGGTCGCGCCGAGCGCGCCGGCGGCCGAGCACGGCCGGTTGCCGTACAACTCGTGGAGGCCGCGTTGGTCGCCTTCGTCGAACACGTCGAAATCACCCGTCTGGTTGAGCGCCGGGTACATCAGCTGATCGCGGACGACGCTCGACGGGAAGATTCCACCGAGCCCGCCTCCGTTCGGTGATTCGTCGACGTGACCCAGGCCCATCATGTGGCCGATTTCGTGCGTGGTCGTCGCCTTGATGTTGCGGAGCGTCGCGATGCTCGACGGCCCGCCGACGTAGAGGTCGGTGAGATCGATGACGGCGAACCCGCGCAGCGATTCGGCTCGGCCGGTGAAGGCGTCGGCGCCCATGCGAAGTGAGCCGCCCACGCCGATCACGCCGCCTGCCAACTCGGGGGTGTCGTCAGGGTTGGAGAAGCCGACGACGAGGTCGGCTTCGCCGCCACTCGGCATCGTCGGGAGGTACTTGTACGGAGGTTGAGGTGCGAACGACTCCGGCAGCAGGATTTCGTCGTCGATGTTCATTCCGGCCGATGTGACACCCGCGTAGCGGAAGTCGATCCCGGTGTACAGCTCCATCTCCTCGATCGAGTCGATCAGGACCTGGATCTGAGCATCGCTTTCCGCGAGGTCGATGTTCAGGGCGTAGTCGATCGGTCGGCAGTTGTCCCAGGCAGCTCTGATGGTCGGGTTCGGCCGGATTCCGAAGGAGAAGAACGCCCCGCGGTCGAACAGGAAGTCGTACGGACCCGAGGTCGGTGCCGACGCGGGAAGCGGTGGGGGGACGTAGCTGCCCGGCGTGACGGTCTTGTCCACGGGGTTGCCGCCGACGGGCGGGGTCGCCCCGGCAGCGAGGAAGTAGCCGCTGGCGTCGACGACGAGGTGCGACTCGCGGAGCGACTGGAGCGTGATCCGTCCGCTCGCGGGGTCGATCGACGTGATTGCGTGGTTCGGGACGATCTGGCCGCCTGCCGTGTAGTTGAGCGCGGATGTCTGCGGTTCGACGGCTCCGTTCGCGTAGGCCTTCACGTACCCGCGCTCGGTCGCCCGGACGCTGGTGAGGTTCAGTGCGACCGCCTTTGCTGCCGCGGCGGGGATGTCGAACCGCCCGCTGACCTGCAGTGCGAATTTCTCGTTCGGGGCGACCGGGGCGCCACCGTTCAACCCGATGGTCGGGTTGTTCTCGCGTGTGTCGAGGAGCCGGACCGGGGTGAACGGGACGAGCAGGCCTTCGGTGGTGGGGCTGCCTCCCGAGCCGGTGAAGTAGCCGGTCACGTCGATCGTCATCCCGCCACCCGATGTCGAGTACACCTGGACGCGACCGTTGGTCACCCCGGAGATCACCTGGTTGCCCGCGTTGTAGTTCGCGGAGAGCACGTTGACGTTGGAGTGCTCGGGTCGTGGCTGGCCGGCGGCCCACACCCGGTAGTTCCCGCGGGCCCGGGACCGGATCGCCGTGACGTTCAGGACGACGCCCGTCGCGTCCGCCGGCACCCCGGCGGTCGTCAGGTCGATCGTCTGCGTCGAGCCGGCGTCGAACTCGGAGTCACCGGGCCGACGGGTGTCGAAGGCGCGGACCGGGCCGAGGGGTTCGAAGCGTCCGGCGGTGGTGGGACCGCTCCTGACGAAGACGCCGAGGACGTCGAGCACGACGTCGGCGGTCGTGGAGCCGAAGACGGAGATCTTCCGGTCGAGACCGAGGGGGGCGATGACCAGGTTGGGACGCGTGTGGCCGTCGAACTCGACGTTGTTGATCGAGGTGGCGAGGCGCTCGGAGCCGGTCGGCCACACGGTGCCGAACCCGCGGCTGCCGGCGTCGACCATGGTCATGTTGACGATCACCGCGGTGATGTCGTCGGGGTCGGCACCCGCGGCGGTTGCGACCCCCGTGTTCGTGACCGGATCGATGGAGAAGGCCGACTCGATCCAGAGTCGTCTGGTACCGGCGTCGGTCCGCGTGTCGAGGATGCGGATCGGGTTGATGGCCTTGTAGGCGGATGCGGCGCCGACCACGTCGGCCGACGCGGCGTGGAGGTCGCTGTCGGCCTGCGCGGTGACCGGGTTCGAGATCGCCTGGGGGATCACCAGCGCACCGATGGCCACTGCCGCCGCCAGGATGACGCGACGTGCGGCACCCGTTCGTGGTCGAATCGAAGCCGCCTTCTGCATTGCCCACAGACTACGGGCTCCCACGAGTCGTCGTCCCGCAGTGACGGGTCAACGGTCTCGTCCCGATCGGCGTCGGTGATCGTGTGCCTCCCCTGGGGCTCGAACCCAGAACCAATGGATTAAAAGTCCACTGCTCTACCATTGAGCTAGAGAGGCGAGGGACCGGCGCGATTCGCGGGAGACAACCCGGTCGTCGACACGAGGCCGGCCGTGCGACGCACCAGCGTAGAGGTTTCAACGACGTTCGCGAAGCCTGATGCTGCCTGTCGGCGTCGGACGCACGATTCGGTGCGCGCTTCAGTCGTGGCTCTCGCGTGACGGGAGGATCACGCAGCAACCGATGGTGCGAGACGTTGCGCCGCTTCTACAACGACGTCCGAATCGTTCCCGAATCCGAAGAATGGTTTCCCAGGAGCCCGGGCGCGGGTCGACCACCGGGTCAAGGTCTTTTCGCGCCGGCCCCAGAGGCGTGGGGGGTCGTCGTCCGGGTCGCCGGTCAGGCGAGCAGCTTCGCCTTCTGCTGCGCGAACTCCTGCTCGGTGAGCAGCCCCTGGTCACGCAGGCTTGCCAACTTGGCGATCTCGTCGGCCGAACTTCCGGCAGATGCCGTGCTGCGGATGTAGTCGTCGAACTGGGCCTGCTGTTGCTGCGCCGCCGCGACGTTCCGTCTCGCCATCGAGTCGCCGTTGGCGATGAGGTAGACGAGCACGCCCAGCCACGGCACGACGATCACGAAGATCGCCCACAGCGCTTTGGCGAAGCCGTTCATGTCGCTGCGGAACACGTCGACGATCACGTGGAACAGCAGCATGATCCAGGCGACCCACAAGAACAGGATGAGCATCGTCCAGAACAGTCCGAGCAGGGGGTAGTCGTACGCAAGCATTGGTGTCTCCTTGTCGGCGTGCTCCAGTGTCCAGTAGAGCGGTCGGGGAACCTCGGTGCTATTCAGAATCGGTAGCATGGCGACGTCCGACCGGCATGGACGTGCCGCTCGAGTCGCAGAAGAGGACTCAGCGATGCCGATGCTCATCGAGGCGACAGAGGTCGACGAGTTCCGGACCGCGATCGCAGGACTCGAGATCGACTACATACGAACCGGTGCCGAGCGAAAGCCGTGCCGCGTCTTGTGTACCACGGTCGGCGACATCATGATCACGACGGGCCAGATGGGCTTCTCGACGATGAACCACGTCGAGATCCCCGATCATCTCACCGCGTTCAGCTTGGTGACGTCCGCCCCACCAGGCTCCTCGTGGTGCGGTATCGAGCCCTCGACGGGCATGCTCACCGCCTACGGACCCCGAACACCCTTCGTCGGCATCAACCCGGCTGGATTCGGTGCGACGTTCCTGATCGTCACCGATGAGCGGATCGAGCAGGCTGCGATCGATCTCGACCTCCCGGGGATCACTGCGGCGCGATCGGTCGAACCGATCGCGCCGGGACCCGAAGTCGACGCGTTGACGACCGCGCTATGGCGCGTCACGTCGGACCCGAACCTGATGGACGATCCCATCGAGCGCGGCTGGCTGCTCGACTCGGCGGTGACGGCGATGGCCGCGAGCCGGAGCGGGGGCGGTTCGCGCGACGAACGACGGCTCGACAGCAAGCGAATCGTGTTGGACTGCATCGAGTTCACCGACGCCACGGGCTGCCACCAACCCAGGATGAGCGAACTGTGCCGCGCCGCATGCGCGTCGCAGAGCCGCGTCCGACAGGCATTCGTCGAAGTCTTCGACACACCGCCCATCCAGTTCTTCCAGTACCGATTGCTCAGCCGCCTGCGCCACGAACTGCTCCACGCCGACCCGGCCAACGCGAACGTCACCCGGATCGCCTCGTCACTCGGCGTTACCCAGCTCGGTCGCGTCGCCGGACGCTATCGGCGGCTGTTCGGCGAGCTGCCGAGCGAGACCCTCCGGGGCAGGCATGCCGGCTCGCTCGGGCGCGGTGACGCGGCCGGGTTCACCGCGATCGGCTGGCGAGAGGCCGCCGAGCGGGACGGTCGCCTCCACACGAATCCCTCGATCGCCGACGACGTCGAACTCGGCGTCGGTGATCAGATCGTGGTGGTCGGCTGATCCGGTCCCGTGGCCCGCTCCTGGTGGGCCGCGGCGCAGGCGTCACCCGGGCTGCGCAAGCGAGTGTCGGTCGAGCTGCGCACCGGCCACGGGCGGGACGGCGACCTCGACGTCGGCGTGCCCGTCGACGACGAGCCGTCGGATCGCGGCGCGCTCCGGTCGCTTGGGCGCCGTTGCGCCGTCCAGCAGCTTCACCTCGATGATGGGATGGATCTCGGTGCGCACCAGCGGCGCGCCCCGATTGACGAGAAGGACGTCATGAACCAGCCGGCCATAGGCCGCGACGCGCGGGCCATGCGTCCGGTCCGGGATCCCGAATCGCGATCCGGGACACGCCGTCCTGGGCACGGAATCGCCGGCGGCTCCACAGCGTTCCGGCGAGGGCTCCGACGATCGGCCACACCGGCACCCCGACGATGGCGAGCAGCGCCCAGGTCACGGTCGTGACCGACGTGCGGCACCGGTTCGAGGGCTGGGCGCTCGATCAGTCATCGCCGCTCGCGGCAGCGATCGCGGTGATCGCCTCGGCGGACTCCTGCTGGTCGGCCGCCACGATCTCGGCCGCGGCCCCGACCGCGGTCTCGGCGATCAGCTCTGCTTCGATCAGGGCTGCGAGCGCCTCGTCCGCCGCGGCGTCGATGATCAGCCCGGCCACCATGAGCGCCTGCACGGCTTCGACGGCAGCGGTGGCCTTGATGTCCTCGGCGGCCGCGACCGTGGCGATTGCGTCGAGCATGGCCGCGCCGGAGATGGCGTCTGCCAGTTCGATCGCGGCTTCGGCCTCGGCGATCGCTTGCACCTCGGCGCCGACCATCAAAGCAGCCTCGGGCGTGAGGAACCCTTGGGCGATCGGGAACCCGCCGGTGATCCGGATGGCGGCCTTGAGCTCGGACGCCCAGGTGTGCTCGAAGAGCAGCATCGCCACCGAGTCCCCTGGCTCCATGTCCGCGGCGAGCTCCTGGAGCTGCTCGGCCCCGATGCCGTACGAGCGGTCCACCGTGCCCTCGGGCGAGGTGGACTCGTCGTCGACGGCGTCGGTACCCTCCGCCAGACCGATCAATCGATCGATCACCGCGCCGAACTCGGCCGCCTCGTCCTCGTCGACGCCGCTGAGCTCGATCGCGAGCAGTTCGCCGTCGTCGTCCTTGGTGACGAAGCGGAGGTCGATCACGCGGATCAGGCCACGGGCCGTGAGCCGTTCGAGCTCGTCGAGGACGAGACCCTCGAACTCGGCGTCGGGCCCGAAGCCGACGACGAGGAGTTGGAGTGGGCCGATGTCGTTGAAGTCCATGTTGATTCGCCTTGTCGTTCGTGGTTCGTGAATTCGTGGTTCGACGTACGGCCGTCAGCGGCCCTGGTGCGCCATCATGTCGATCACGACGGTGATGGCGAGGATGAGCGCGTCGTCCTGCCCCGGCGCGATGTCCACGCCATAGGAGTCCCGGACCCGGAACCACTTCTTCGACACCGTCGCAACGGTGTTGCGGCCCTGTTCGATGCGGTACTCGTGCTGGACGATGTTGCCCTTGGTCGCCATGTCCTCGCCGCCCGGCACGTCGATGGTCCACCGATCGCGGAGCGGGGTGATGAGCGCGTTGTGCACCTTGGCAGCTGCCCCGCCGTCGGCGCGTTCGATCGTCATCGAGTCACGGACCCGGGCGAGCTTCTCCTGGATCTTGTAGAGCTCACGTCCGTTCGCGTCCTCGAACTTGAGCGTCGACCGGACGCGGAGCGCCTTGCCGTCGACCTTGAACGCCCGTCGGCCCTGGTCGTCCTCGATGAAGAAGTCGTCACCGATCGAGAACATGCGCTGACGCATCTGGTAGCGGTGGCTCCCGGGTGCGACGCCGCGCCGCCCCGCACCGGCTGCTGCGCCCACGACGGCACCCGTCGCCGCGGCAGCCACGACCGGCCGCCCGGGGCCGGGGCCCACGCCTCGTCGTCCAATTCGTCTCGGCATCGTCCGATCCTCTCGTTCGCACGGTGGCGCTCGGCCCCAGACGGAAGTGCCTGGCGGGCGCTACACTCGACGGACCGACTCCATGGGGAGACCCGGCCCGACCTGCATCCTCCACCGCGTCGCGGCGAGGGGCTATGCAGATTCACCACCGTTCCCGAACCCGCTCGAACCCGCAGTTCGTGGAACGGGTCGAACCGTCGGTGGCGAAACTGCATAGCGCGCAGCACCGGGACTCCCTAGGTGTTTATCTGGCGACTTTGCGTTCGCTCGGCTTTCGCGGTAGCGGTGCCGGAACTGTGGCGTCGATCTGGCAGCACGGGCAGAAGCGAGGATGTCCTCGTCGGCGTTGATCTCGACCACGCGACCTTTGACGCGTTTGGTGCATCTGTCATGCAGCGGGCACGTTGCGCAGATCGAGGTCGGGAACCGGACCTGGGTCCGTTTCCCGACAGTCTCGGTTCGGGATCGTCACGGTGTGGCCGGCCGGGCACGTGATCGTCGCCGCGTCGAGATCGATCGCGAAGTCGGCCTTGCTGAACAATCCCTTCGGTGACGACGTCGGCGGTGCCGGAGCGACCAGATCGATCCCTTGCCGGCCGAGTGTCTTGCGGGTCTCGACCGATCCGTAGTGGGTGTCCGCGATCACTTCGGCCACCGCCACCGGATCGTTGGTGAGCAAGCTGTCGAGCACCGCAGCGTCATGGGTGGTGGCGGTCGTCGCGGTGATCGAACAGATCAGATCCGAGTCGATGTCAGCCGACACGTGCACCTTGTAGCCGTCGTAGCGATCACGCCGTGAGCGGTGCCCATGACGCGCATCAGGGTCAACCGTCGAGATCACCCGCTCGGTGGCGACACCTTGACGAATGCGGGCGGTCGGCCCGTCACCGTCATCGACGATGTCGACGTCTTGGCTGCGACCACTCTCAACAACTCGACACGCTCGACGAGTTCGGGGTCATCGAACCGGGAGCATGTTTCGGTAATCATCGGTCGCGTCGTGAACAACTCAGCGACCAGCTCGGCTCGTGCCGCAGCCGACGACCACGAGATCTGCGGCTTGCCGGCATCGTGATAGTCCTGGCGTACAGCCCGCCGCGCAACCCGACCGCCGCGTCGGCGTCGACGTGTTCGAGACGGTCCAAACAGCGCCGAGCCGCTGAGCGGATCAACGTCACAGTGTCCTGGTGACGACCGAGTCCGAGATCCGTCGAGTCGACACCGACGATAACCGGAGACGTGACCTGAGGAAGGTCCGCCTCCGGGGCGTCCAGCCTCCCCTCGAGAAAGCGCACCACGACATCATGGAACCACGAACCGGCTACAACACGCCGATCCCCGAGTCGATCATGACGCCCGACCGCGTCGAGTCGCCCCTGGGGACCCTCGAATTCTTCGACGGCCTGCCGACACGAGAGACCGCCGATCGGCTCCACGACCACCTCACCTACATCCGAGGTGTCGAGGCGTTCCTGGCCGGCATCCCCGCCGCCTCGCTCGAGGCGATCCGACGCGGGCTGGCGAGCGCGGGTGCCGCGGCCTCGAACCAGTGCGTGATCTTCGACGGGTTGATGGACTCGAACCCGCTCTTCCTGACCGGGAACACCGACACCGTGTACGCGGCGCTCATGTTCGACCTCGAACGCGACGGCGCCACGGTCGTCGAGATCCCACCGGGGTGCGGACCGGGAACGGTCGACGACGCGTGGTTCCGCTTCGTGGTCGACATGGGCGGTCCGGGCCCCGACCGTGGCCAGGGCGGCAAGTACCTGCTGCTCCCCCCCAGTTACGACGGCGACGTGCCCGACGGCTACTTCACGGCGACGTCGACGAGCTACGTCAACCTGCTGCTGCTCCGCGGCTTCCTCGTCGACGGGAAGCCGGATGCGGCCTCGACGATGTTCCGTGACGGGCTCCGGGTGTACCCGCTCTCGCAGGCCGACAACCCGCCGCCGATGGAGTTCATCTCGGGCACGGGCCGCTCCTTCAACACGATCCACTCGAACGACTTCACGTTCTACGAGGAACTGCACGCCGTGATCGATCGTGAGCCGATCGGACTCATCGATCCCGAGACCCGTGGTCTGTTCGCCAGCATCGGAATCCGGAAGGGACAGCCGTTCGCACCCGATGAACACCTGACCGACCTCCTCGTCGAGGCGGTCGCAGTGGGCAATGCCACCGCCCGTGCGCTCTCGTTCCAGCCGCGCCTCGCGGGCTCGTACGTCTACAACGACGGCAGCTACTGGCAGAACGGGTTCATCGGCGGCGACTACCGATGGTTGATCGACGACGGGGTCGGTGGGTCGAACCTCGACGCCCGCTCGTACATGTTCTACATGGCGACGATCAACACGCCGGCCATGGCGATGAAGATGGTCGGCGTCGGGTCGCAGTACGCGTTCCTCGCCGTCGACCGCGACGGCGACTACCTCGACGGATCGAAGTCCTACCGCTTGAACATCCCCGCCGACCCGCCGGCGAAGGACTTCTGGTCGGTCGTCGTCTACGACCCCCAGACCCGCTCCGAGCTCCAGACCGGCCAGCCCTACCCGAGCAAGAACAACAAGCGCGATCCGCTGGTCTACAACGACGACGGTTCGGTCGACCTGTACTTCGGCCCCTTGGCGCCGGACGGCAAGGACGCGAACTGGATCCAGACCGTGGAGGGGAAGGGCTGGTTCATCCTCCTGCGCCTCTACGGTCCGCTCGAACCATGGTTCGACCAGACCTGGCGTCCCGGTCAGTTCGAGCTGGTCGACTGACGCCATGCCGACGTGAACCGTCGCACGCGGGAAGCTCAGTGGTCAGCCCCGACGAGCGCGCGTCCGTCGACGACATGCGCACCCTCGGTGAACCGGCGGGACCACGAGTGGAGTTCGCCGTCGAGCACACGGTGCCCACCTACTCCGGAATCTCGGTGAGTTCCGTTCACGGCCGATCAAACGGTTGTGCGCGACGGGCAGGTTGCCCATGGTCGCCGTCGGGAGGGCCGGAAAGCCCTCACGGCTGCCGGGGGCACGAACCTGGAAGATCCGGAGCTTGCTCGAGAATCCTCGCAAGCGATGCTCGCCGAGATCGGTGAGTTCGGCTTCGGGCACGAGAGCGGCCGTCGACGCCGCGACGAGGATCTGGCCGCCGTGGCCGGCATCACACGCGAGGCCTGATTCATCACGGGACCGAAGTAGTCGTCGTTGCGATGCTCGGCGCGCCCGGTGGCGATGCCCATCCGGACCGAGCCAACGCGACGCGCACCGAGGCAGGATCGGCCTCCCAGCGCGCCGTCGAGCTCTCGTCAATGATTGACCGGGTGCTGAACCGCGAGCGGAACGAAGTTCGCCAGGACCTGCGTCACGCCTGCCTCGACGACGACCCTCGCGATTCGGCGACTTCCGTTCCCAGCGGGTCGCGCGGCCGGCGGACGTGGATGCTCGAGGCGTTGACCGCCGAGCGGGTACGTGATCATGCTCAGCAGCTGACGGCGTGCACCGACTCTTGCATCGGGCGGAACCGGACCTCCTACGGCAGTTGATAGACCATCACGTTGTTCGAACGTTGGTTGACAACCCAGAGCCGACGCTGCGCGTCCACCGCAAGCGCTGTGGGTCGCTCGAACGGCGTCTCGCTGGTTCCCTCCGACGGCAGGGCCCAGAGGAAATCACCATCGTTGTCGAACACTTGGATGCGACCGAGGCCGTAGTCCGTCACGTAGACCTTCCCGTCGGCATCGACGAAGAGGCCTTCCGGCGTACCGGTCATGTCGATGTCCTGGCCCATGCGCCACGAGACGAGAAGGCCGCCTTCAGCGTCGAACTTCTGGACCACTCGGTTCTCGTAGTCGGCAACGAAGACGTTGCCGTTTCCATCCACGGCGATGCCCGTGGCATGCGCGAATCGACCGTTGCCCGCGCCGCGTCCGCCCCACTTCATGATGAAGGTCCCGTCGTTGTCGAACTTCTGGACGAAGGGATTGCCGTCGTCGGTCACGTACACGTGTCCGTCATGGTCCACGGTGACGCCGATGGCACGCACGAAGTGACCATCCTCGTCGCCTTCACCTCCCCATTGCAGGAGATAGTTGCCATCTCGGTCGAACTTCTGAATGCGGTGGTTGCCGTTGTCCACGACGAAGACGTTGTCGTCGTCGTCGATCGCCACTCCGCCGAAACCGAGCGAATCGAACTCGCCGTCACCCTCGCCTCGCGCATCCCACGTGGAGAGCAGCGTCCCGTCTTGGTCGAAGGTCAGAACGCGACTGTTACCGCTGTCGGTGACATGGGCATTCCCGCCGGAGTCGATCGCAATCCCGTAGGGATCCTTCATGGCATCTGGATCATCGGCGATCTCGAAGAGCAACTCCGGTCGAACGTGCTCGGCCGATGTGACGCTCGGTTCCGGAGCTGACGTCGAGGTGGGGGCCGGTGTGGGTTCCGCTGCGGTGCTCGGTTCCGACGTCGAATCGGAGCCGCTGCATGCGCCCAACAGAACGACGCTCACGATCAGTGACGACCACGCGGTTCTCATCGCTTGACCCCTTCGGTCGACATGTCCGGGGATCATACGTTTCGCGGCCGATGCGCCTGGAGGTCCTGCGGTCGCACCATCAGCCGGCCGACGAACCGACCTCTGGCTGATCGGCGAGCCATGCCAGCGCGGCGCGCCCGATGCTCGCGACGTCCACCGCCTGATCGAGGGCCGCACGTTGGCCGATGACCGCGTCGCGCAGACGGCGGTACAGGACGGTCGCTTGGAAGCTCTGCGTCGGACGTCCCGCCGCCCGGGTGGCATCGAGCCAACCGGCCGCCCGCTGCCGGTCGCCGATCCGGACCGCGTGGGCGATCGGTGGGATGAGCAGGTCGGGCCACGGCTCCTGACCGGCCCATTCGAGCCGGGTGAGCACCGTCGAGGTGATCGCCGCCGCTGCGGGAGCGTCGCCGGACGACGCGCGCGCCGCTGCTTCGACGAGGTCACTCGCCCACATCGACACCCGCTCGCTCGGCGGGCCGAGCGGGCCGTCGCAGTACTGCAACGCCTCGGCCGGCGCGTCGATGCACAGCAGCGTCGACAGTGCGGTCGCTCCGACGTACGTCGGATAGCTCGCACGTTCATCGTGGGGGGCACGCGCCACGACCGCTCGGGCCAGCGCCTCCGCCTCGTCGTAGCGACGCAACACCGCCAGGTGGAAGGCGTGGTAGCCGTCGGCGAAGTCACGCCCGAGCGGCTCGTCAGCGTCGACCGCCAGATCGCTCGCCTCGCTGGTCTGCTCGAGGGCGAGCTCGGGGTCGTCGAAGATGGTGCTCCACGAGCGCAGCACCAGGGCTGCGTTGACCAACACCGGATCGCCGGTCCGGCGCGCGGTCCCTTCGGCAGCAGCACCGTGGCGCGCGATGTCAGCGGGCGAGCGGGTCGCCATGCCGCACATCACGCCGGTGAGATGAAGGATCGTCAGCAGGCCGTCGTCGTGGACGGCGGTGAGGTCGCGCTCGATCCGTTCGAGCGTGTTGGCGGCCCGTGCGCCGGCGTCGATGTGCATCGCGAGGGCCGACGCGCCGACGAGCATGGCGGCGTCGTCGACGCGTCCGGTGGCGCGAAGGTGGTCGCCCGCCACCCGCAGATCAGCGTGGTGAGCGGTGCACCACTCGGCGACGTCGAAGTCGAAGAGGAATCGTCGGGGGTCACGGCCGACCGAGGCCAGGCACCACTCGGCGTGCACGTCGGCGACCTCGCGGCGTCGGTCGTCGCCGGACTGCTGTCGGGTGAAGAGCTTGACGGTCTCGAGCAAGCGGTACCGGCTCGGGCCGGCTCCCTCGCGGACGACCAGCGAACGGTCGACGAGGTTGCCGAGGCCACGCTCGGCGGCGCGCACCGACGCCGCCCCGCCCACCTCCGCCACGGCGCACAGGTCGTCGAGCGTGAACGTGCCGGGGTAACGGCCGAGCTGTTCGAGCAGGAGCCGGTCGTCCGGCTCCAGCGCCCTCCACGTGTCGTCGAGGACGGCGTGGAGGCTGGTGTGCCGGTCCGGTCCGATCGTGGTCTCGCGCTCGAGCAGCTCGAACCGTCGGTCGAGCCGGGCGGCCAACGCCGCCGGGTCCAGATGGCGGAGCTGGGCGGCGGCGAGCTCGATCGCCAAGGGGAGGCCGTCCAGGCTGCGGCAGATCCTCCTCAGCACGTCCGGGTCGGCGTGGGCGACGTCGGCGCCGAAGCGAGCAGCGGCCGAGACGAGCAGGTCGACGGCCGGTGACAGGTGCCCGTCCTCGGCCGTCGGAAGAGGTGGGACCGACAGGCGCCGTTCGTCCGGCAGCCCGAGCGGTACGCGGCTGGTCACGAGGAACGCCGGCCCGACGGTGTGTTCGAGGAGATGATCGAGCACGTCGGCGACGGCATCGACGACGTGCTCGGCGTTGTCGACGACGACCAGCACCCGACGGTCGCGCAGCGTCTCGGTCAGGCGCGACCGAACGTCGCCGCCGCCGCCGACGCCGAACACCTCGGCCAGCGCGAGTTCGGCCCCGCCGAGCGTGTCGGCGGGGACGAGATCGACGAACCACGCGCCGCCGGGGAACTGCTCGTCGGGGTCGCGTGCGGCGGCGACGGCCAGGCGCGTCTTACCGGTGCCACCCATCCCGAGCAGTGAGACGATCCGATGCCCGGACAGGGCGGTGCGCACCATTTCGATGTCGGCGTCGCGACCGAAGAGCGGCGTCCGCTCGGCCGGCAGGTCGCCGATGGGGCCCCGTTCGGAAGGCTGCTCGTCGCCGACCGTCTCGCTGCCGTCGGTGGTCGTGACCGTCCCGACGAAGCGGTAGCCGCGGCCGTGCACCGTCCGAACGTACCGCTGCGTTCGCCCGTCGTCCCCCAGGGCGCGGCGGACGGTCTTGATCCGGGTCGTCAACGCCGACTCGGAGACGAAGCGGCTGCCCCAGACCTCGTCGAGCAGCTCGGTCTTGGGCACGACGCGGCCGGAGTTGGCCACGAGGTAGGCCAGCACCTCGAACACCTGGGGTTCGAGGTCGATCGGCTCGCCGTGCTGCCGCAACTCGTAGCGATCGATGTCGACCTCGAACCCGTCGAACTCGACGAGCACACCCTCCATCGTCGCACATACGTCGATCATCGATCGGAGCGGTCGTTCATGGTGGCGGCGATCCGGGGCGCGGCCGCTTCGACGAGGTCCAGCACGGCATCGCCGATCATCGGTGGCGCGACCACGCTGACGATGTCGGCGAGCGAGTCCCACCGTTCGAGCCGGGCGGCGGCGACGTCGGCGTCACCGTGGACGGCCACTTCGTCGAGCACGACGTCGACCTCGTGCGGCCACACGATCCGGCCCGGCCGCGGTGACGGGTTGGCGAGTCGGAGCTGGGCGACCTCACGATGGAACCCGGCGGCGGCGAGCCGATCGCCGTACATGCGGCCCATGCCCGTGAGGTACCAGCCGACGATCTGGCGGACGACATCTCGCGCGACATCCGCGTCGTCGAAGACGGCACCGATCGGGCCGATGACGAGTTCGGCCTCGCCACCATCGCCCGGGTCATCGCCGAAACCGGCGCGCAGCTCGGCAGCCGGCAGGAGCGCCGGGAACCAGCCGTCGGCGTGCTGTCGTGCGAGCGCCGATGTCTGCGGGCCGAGCCCCGCCACCCAGATCGGCACCGGCTGCGCCGGGATGTGGTTGAGCCGCAGCCCCTCGGTTCCGTCGGCCAATCGGATGCGTTCGCCGGCGAGTAGCCGGCGGACGTTCGCCAGCGTCTCGGCGAGGCGCGCAGTGGGACGCGTGAACCGGCGGTCGTGCAAGCCGACCGCCAGCTGCGGGGTGCTCGCACCGAGGCCGAGCACGAACCGCCCCTCCGACAGGTCGGCGAGGCTGGCCGCCTCCATCGCCAGTTGGGCGTCGCTGCGACCCCACATCGACTGGACCCCGGCGACGAGCCGGATCCGCTCCGTGCGCATGGCGATCTCGGCGAGCAGCACGCCCGAGTCGTGTCCCCATCCTTCCGGCACGATCACCGCCTCGTACCCGAGCTGCTCGGCCCGGAGGCTCGCGGCGACGATCACCGCGCGGTCGGTCTCCATGGGGGTGAAGCACAGCGCCCGCCGGCTCCGCTGATCGATGTGTTCTGCACTCATCCCTCGATCGTGACGATCGGCGTCCGGCAAGTCATGAAGTCACCCTGAAGAAACGTGAAGACGTGCATCCGGTGACGGCCGCGGACAACACGGTCTCGACTCGGTTCGGCCGATGCCGTGGAGGCAGGCGCGCCGACCTTCGATCGGGGTGTCCACGTCAACAACCGTCGCCGGCTCCGATGCTGCGCGCACAGCCCAGCACAGCGTGTGGTCGCGCCGGCGCTGCTTCGAAGCCGTGGAGCTTTCGTCAAGATGGGTAGCGGAGATTCTGGCCGCTTCGGCGCAAGGCGAACTTGGTTTCGTCGACGAAGACGCCCAGCACGGCTTCTCGATCGTCGCGACGGCCCGAAAAGCCCCGGTGGCGCGGCAGCGTGCCGGTCCTTCCGAGTGGCGCCCGGCCTCAGGCCTCGGGTGGCGGCCAGCCGTGCTCGACCGACCCACTGGACAGGACCCATCGGCGGCATCGTTCGATCGCGGCGCGATAGCCGGCCTCGTCGCGCCGGTCACCGCCGACGGACCAGACGGCACCGTTGCGTCGGATGACGAGTGCGAGGGTTGCGTCGACACCACCCGGTGGCGCGTGATCGATGTCGAGTCCGGGAAGGTTCTGCACCAGCCACGACCACCGCTGCACCAACTCGGCCTCCGGTCGGGGCGGCACGACGAAGATGGTTCGTTCGAGCAACCCGAGATGCAGGATCTGCTGCACCTCCCAGATGAAGCCGCTCGAGTGCCCGAGCACGCAGCAGATCACCGGAGCGTCGCGCATCTGGTCGGTAACCCAGTTGCGCCATGCCTCGTCGGCCAGCTCCACGCGGATCACCCCCAGTCCGCGACGCTTCGAGCCGGGCTCGGCGATCGCGAGGACGGGGCCGTCGTCGGCCAGCTCCCACGCCAACTGTTCCTCGAAGTAGTCCGACCCGCGTATCGACCAGGCGTCGAAGACGCCGTGCCGCGGCGACGCGGTCAGGCGCGTCCGAAGTTCGTCGTCACCGAACGACCGCAGCAGCAGTTTCGGCTGCGCCGACGCGAGCGCGAGGTCGCCGAACGTCCTGGCACCGGCGCGCTGGAGCCGTCGCAGGATCCAGTTGCCGAATGAGAAGGCGAGGGCCGCGGCGAGCAGTGCGACCACGAGAACGATCGGCAGCGCGATCGCGGTGAGCTCACGCGCCTCCTCGGTCATGAGGTCGCGCACCAGCACGTCCGATCCATAGGAGGCCGACGTCATGCCGACGACGAGGAGGCCGCTCCCGATCACCACCACGGCGACAGCGGCGAGCACGGTCACACCGAACGGACGGTGGCGGATCGTCCACGGCCGGCGCCGTCCACCGTCGACCCTCCGCCAGATCGACAGGAGCAGAGCGGACGCGCCGAGGACGAGGAGGGGGGCGATCAGCACCATCCCCGGGAAGCCGATGCCCCAACGGTCGGTCCACATCAGCGAGATGAGGAACGATGTCGGGATCGCGATGAACACGAAGCCCTGCCCGAGCCAGACCACGCGCCCGAGCCATCTCAGCTGGCGGGCACGATCGGACACGTCGGCGGTCGTGCCGGAACCTGTGTCCGTACCCGTGTGGGAATCGAGGCGTCGGCTTCGGCTCGACCGGATTCCACGCGCGATCGCTCGCAACCCGAGAACCAGGAGGAAGACGAGCAGGCCGAACGCTGCGGCACCGCCCACGGCGATCCCCGGCTGATCGAACAGCGGAGCGGCGAAGCCGGCCGCCTCGACGGCGACGTGCAATTCGGATGCGATCTCCCCGGCCCGCTGCTCGAGGAGCGCGAGATCCGCATTGCTCTCGGCTGCGACGAACGTGAAAACCATCACGTCGGCGACCGACCAGCCGACGTGTACCTCGGAGACACTGACGTCGCGGAAGTTCCCCATCGATGCACCCGGCGGGAACCCGTCGGGGTCGTCGACGGCGTCGAAGCTGGCGAGGTTGATCTCGTAGATCGCCAGCTTGCGTGCCGTGTCCTCCGAGCCCGTCCGGCAGAGCACCGCCCAGACGAGGACCTCCTCGGACTCCCACGTCGCGTCAGCTGCCGACCGGCACGACTCGGGCCGGAACGTCACGATCGTCTCGTCGAGGACGTCGGCGGGGAGCGATTGCGCTTCGACGGCCACCCTGACGTCGGTCGGCGTTGCCCTCGCAAGGACGGGGACGAGCTCCGGACCGTCGACACCTCCACGCGGCAGCAGGAAGCCGATCAGTGCGGCGACGACGATCGGCACCGCCAGCGCCAGCACCCAGAACACCACCCGCCAGTTGGTTGAGGTTCGCTCGGTGGTGTGCATGGCATCGCCCGGTCGGACGGCCTCACCCCCGTTCGATCCCGCCCTCGAACCGCACGGTAGTCGCAGCGCACCGACGCACGCGGCTCAGGCCGCTCGGCGGTTGGGTGGGCCGGTGTTGTGGACCGTGCCGTCGGAAACGATGCCCAACTCACCCACGCGGCCGACGACGGTCCGGCGAGCCGGGTTGTGCATCCTCGCGAAGTCTCGAAACTGCTCGGAGGTCAGACGATCAGGCCACCGTCGACGAGGAGTTCCGCGCCCGTGACGTAGCTGGCGTCGTCGCTCAAGAGGAACATCACGGTCGAACCGAGTTCTTCGGGCTGTCCGACGCGACCAAGCGGAATCTGGCTGGTCAGGACGTCGACGGCGGGTTGTCCGAGTCCGGTGAGCATGTCGGTCTCGATGGCGCCGGGATGCACCGAGTTGACCCGGACGCCGTGGCGAGCGAGCTCGCGAGCAGCACTCTTCGTCATGCCGCGCACCGCCCACTTGGAGCCGACGTAGGCGATCGCGGGGTGACCGCGCATCCCGCTGATCGAGGAGATGTTCACGATGCTGCCGCGACCCGATTCGACCATCGGTGGCGCGACGGTTCGCATCCCGAGGTACACGCCGTGCTGGTTGACGTCGACGATGCGCCGGTAGGTGTCCTCCGATCCCTCCAGCAGAGTCTCGGGTGAATAGATCCCGGCGTTGTTGACCAACCCGTCGATGCGGCCGTGCTCCTCGACGATGCCATCGACGACCGATCGCCAGTCGCCGCTCGAGCTGACGTCGAGGTGGACGTAGGCGCCGCCGACCTCGTCTGCCGTTGCGCGGCCCGCGTCGTCGTCGACGTCGGCCAGGATCACGATCGCCCCCTCCTCGCCGGCGAGCCGTGCTTCCGCCGCCCCCTGCCCCTTCGACGCTCCGGTGATCAGGATCACGCGATCATCCAGTCGACCCATGTGTTCGCCTCTCGCTCGGCCGGTCTCGGGCCGGCATGTCGAGACGAGCGTACGCGCCGGTCCGGGATGCACCGGACTCGAGGTGCGCCGGGCGGATGGACGTGCTGTCGACACGGGAGGTCGGGCGGCCCACGCGCGCCGGGGCCTCGGTGCGGGTCAGGTGAACTCGAAGCCGTCGTAACCGTCGGCTGCACACGAACCGAGGCGTTCGAGGTACGTGTCGGTCATCGGGAGGTTCATCAGCTGGCGGCGCTTGCCCGGAATGTTGGCCGCCATGTACCAGGAGTCGGTCCGCCCGAAGAGTGTCTGCTCGGCGACCACGGCGAGGAACGCCGACCATGCTTCGCCGCTCTCCTCGGACGACTCGAACGTCGACAGGTCGTTGCGGCGCATGTGATCGAGGAGCCCGGCCACCCAGTCACCCTGGATCTCGGCGCACACCGGGCCGTTGCAGAACGCCGTGGTGCTCTGCGGACCGTAGAGCATCAGCATGTTGGGGAATCCGTGCACGGCGAGACCGATGTGCGTGTCGACGCCGTCGGCCCAGTGCTCGGCGATCGTTCTGCCGTCGGTGCCGTGCAGGTCGATCGAGGTGAGCCCGCCGGTGTTGGCGTCGAAGCCGGTCGCCAGGACGAGGACGTCGAGGTCGAACTCCGCCGCGGTGGTGCGCAGGCCCGCCGGCGTGATCGACTCCAGCGGTGTGGCTCGCAGGTCGACCAGTTCGACGTTGGGCTGGTTGAAGACGTCGTAGTAGCTCTGCTCGAGCGACGGCCGCTTCGTGCCGAACGGGTAGGGCGGGTCGCTCGGCGCCAGGATCTCGGCCACTCGTGGGTCGTCGATGCGTTCCCGGGTCTTGTCGCGCCAGAACTCGTACGCCGTGAGGTTGGCCGCCTCACTGGTGAGGATGTCGTTGAACGTGCCGGCCCAGAAGTGGAAGCCGCCCTTCCCCCATGCGGTCTCGTAGACCTCGTGTCGCCGCTCGTCGGACACGTCGAGTGCGCTCACGTCGAGTCGTCGGATGTCGTCGAAGCTGCCCGGTGGCTCGTTGCGACGTCGGAACATCTCCGGATACCCCGACTTGGCGGCGCGCTGTTCGTCGCGATCGAGCCGGCGCTGGACCATCGGCAACGCCGTGACCGGCGTGCGCTGGAAGACCACGAGGGTGCGGGCGTCGCGGGCTGCTTCCTGTACGACCTGAACACCGCTCGCTCCGGTGCCGAGCACACCCACGCGCCGGTCGGCGAAGCTCACGCCGTTCTCCGGCCACCTCGCCGTGTGGTGGCAGATGCCGGCGAAGTCGGCGAGGCCCGGCAGGTCGGGCGTGAACGGCTTGGAGCCGAAGCCGGTACACATCAGGAGGAATCGGCCGTCGTAGTCGGCGTCGGCAGATGTGCTCAGGCGCCAGCGCGCCGACTCGGCGTCGAAGCAAGCGGCGGTGACGCGCGTGTCGAGGTCGACGTCGCGGCTCAGGTCGAGCACCGAGTCGACGTGGTCGAAGTAGGCGAGGATCTCGTCGCGACCCGGGAACCGCTCGCTCCACGTCCAGTCCTTCCACACCTCCGGGAGCGAGTACTCGTAGTTCGGGACGTGTGAGTCGACCCGCGCACCGGGATAGCGGTTGTTCCGCCACACGCCGCCCAGGCCGCTGCTCGCTTCGACGAGCCGCACCGAGAACCCGTCGGCGCGTAGTCGGTGCAGCGCGTACAGCCCGCTGAACCCGGCGCCGACGACGACCACGTCGTACGAACCCCCTCGATCCACAACTTGCCTCCTCGCCGGCTCGAAGCGCGTGCCGTTGTCATCGACGAATCGAAACCCCCCGACGCGCTGTCCGAACGTTAGGCGCTGGCGATGCACCACGGGCATCCGCAACGGTGGGGCAGACGGGGAGGGCCCGCCGGGGCGGGTTCTCGGTCATCGCCGATCCTGATCGCTGCCATCGGCGGCCCGCTCCTGGGAACCGGCTTCACCGTGGGGTCGCTGGGCGAGTCGTCCGGCGTACGCGCCGATCGCGGTACGGTGGCCCATGGACTACGAGGACGTCATCGCGTGGATCACTGACGACGCCGCCGAGATGGCGAGCCTGCTACGAGAGGCCGAACCCGACCAACCGGTGTCGTCGTGCCCGGGCTGGAACGCCGCCGACCTCAGCCACCACATGGCTGTCGGCTTCTCGGCCTGGTATCCGTACAACATCTCGACTCCGGCCGATCAGTGGACGCCTGACGGCCTGATGGCCCGCATCGCGCAGGTCAGCGATGACCACCGGACCAACGTGGCCCTCTTCGAGTCCGGTGTCGACGAGTTCATCACCTGCTGCGTCGAGTCCGACCTCGACGTTCCGACCTGGGCCTTCGGCGGTGTCGAACCTGGCCGCTGGTGGATTCGTCGTGCCGGCACCGAGCTCACCGTGCATCTCACCGACGCTGCCGGCATCCACGGCCGCCGCTCGTCGACCACTCCGGAGCGTCACGCAGAGGCGATCGACGAGGTGACCACCGAGGTCTTCCCCCGCCTGGCGGCGGTGAAGGCGACGATGAGCGCGATGACCGGTGCCGACCCCTCCGCCCCGACCCCGCCAGAAAGCTCCGTGACGCTGGTCGCCGACGACGTCGACCGGGAATGGACGCTCGCCAGCCTCGACGGGTCCGCGAGCGCAACGCGCGGTCGCAGCGGTGTCGTCGCTGCGACAGGGCAGGGGTCGAGTGCCGACGTCCTCGCGTGGCTCCACGGCCGTCCGCTGACCGCCCCGCTCACGATCGACGGCGCCCCCGCCGTTCTCGACGGCTGGAACCTGTTCCAGCGCGCCCAGCTCTGAGCGACCCGCTCGGTCCGGGCGTCCGTGGCGGTTGTCCGCGGTGGGTGGTCGGCGGGTCAGTCGGGTGGGGTGCTCGGAGGCCTGACGTCCTCTCGCGAGCCGAGCGGGAGACGCACTGCGTCGCGGGGAGTTCCGGAATCACCGGTCGCCACGTAGTCGACGGCGAAGTAGCGGGCCACGACCGGGACCCGTCGGGGGATCTGACGGATCAGTGGGAGTCCGAACACGAACACCGACACGCTGCCCACCTGCTCGTAGACCACGGCGTTCACCGCGAACGAGAACGCGATCGCCCGTCCGAGGAAGAAGAACCACCCGAGGAGAGCGACGAGCACACCGACGCTGCCGTACAACGACGAGGCGCTGGCGATCTGGTTCGGGAGGTAGAGCTGCGTGACACCCTGCAGGCCCGTCATCGTGAGCGCGACGATCGCGGCGCCGGGGAGCGCGGCGCCCGGGTCGGTCGTTGCCCGGGGCAGTGACTGGTAGAGCAGCAACCACAACACCAGGTAGACCGCGAAGACCGCGATCATCGACATCGACGTCAGCGCGAGGCCCGACGCCAGACGGATTCGATTCGTGATGGCCGACGCGAGGACGAGGCCGACGAACAGCCCGACGACCACGCCGATCGCGCGAATCGGCAGTCGCTGTCTGCCGCCCAGGCGCCATGACAGCGCACTGGACAGCACGAGTGCACGCGTCAGGGACCGGCCGGAAACGACGACACCGGCCAACCCGAGGCCGGCGGCCACCCACGGGGCTCGTCCACTCTGGGTGACGGCGGTGTCGACGTACTCGGCGAGGCGTGTCGAGACCCCGGCTGCGTCGGAGACCTCCGCAGCCTCGAGCCGGTCACCGAAGATGCCGGTCAGGCCGACACCCAGCAGAATCATGGGGACGAAGAAGACGAAGAGCCGCAACGCCAGGGCGCTGCCGAGCAACGTGCCCGCTGCGTCGCGGTCACGTTCGTACGTGCGGGCTGCCACGTCCACCACGGTGATCCGGCCGCGGAGATCGCGCAACCGTGAAGCGAGTCGATCGGCCCTCACCTTGGCCCGCGATCGAGCGCTCGCCATGACGCCTGGCCGTTCTGGGCTGACGTCGCTCATGTCCTTCATCATGCACGCTCCTGCTCCGACGTCCGCAACGGCAGTACACGATCCCGGAATCGGCTGATGCATCGCCGCTCGAATGGCTGACCGGGATCAGCGAGCACGCCCACCGACGCCACCCGTCCGGAAGCGGTCACGCGTTGTCGGATCCACCCTGCCGCGTCGAGCGGACGATCACGACGACCACGACGGCGATCCCGGCGACCGCCACCACCAGTGCCGAGGCGGCGGTGTTGAGAGTGGTCATCAGCAGACCTTGCAGCGACTGGAGAAACGCCAGGACACCGATCACGAGGATCGGGACGAGCCGGCGAAGGAGACCAACGGACACCACGCCGGCCGCGGTGATCGTGGCCGCGATCGTGCCCGCGAGTTCGCTCGCGTCGGTGAGCATCAGCGCGCCGATCATCGCAGCGATCGCGGCCACGGCGAGTACGTACAGTTCGGGTCGCAGTCGCTGCGCGGTCGCCAGGCTGCCGATGCCGATCGCTGCCGACCACACCAGAATCCCACCGATCCACGGTGGCGTCGAGAGCAGCGCGCCGATCCCGCCGAACGTCAGTCCCGCTCCGATCGCGGTCGTGAGCACCTGCAGCGGACGGTCGAGATTGCGCCACAGCACGGCCCCGATCACCAACACGGGCACGCCGACGACCGACAGGTTCCAGCCGGGCTCGTCGAAGTCGGCGTTGTCGGCCAGAATCGCCGCGACCAGAGCCACCCCGCCTGTTCCGATCAGCCACATGAACGAGGCGAGCCTCCGTGTACCGGCCTCGTCGAGGCGGACGAACCGCGTACCGGCAACGAATCCCAGCGCGGCGACCGCCGCTCCGATGGCGACCCGCACACCGGTTGCGAGCGAGTCCCAGCTCTGGCTGGCCATGACGGCGCCGCTCATCAGCGCGACCAGGCTGCCCAGGTACACCGCCAGCTCGGCGATGATCGAGATCCGCCGCCGCTCTTCGGTCTCGGTCCGCTCGAACGCGCGGATCGACTCGACCTGATCACTCGACACGAGACCGCGTTCGACCCACGCCGCTGCGTGTTCATCGAACCAGTCGGACTCGGTCCGGCTCGTACGCCTGTTCAACACGGACACCATCTCGGCTCCTCTCGTCGTGTACGAGCGTGGTTCTCACGCCGCTCTGTCCTCACCTCCAGCGTGCGCCGATCACCGTTCCCCGGTAGGGCCGATCGTCCTTCCTCGCCCGATCTGGCGTTGTGCGATCGGTCCGGAGGTGACGTCTCCCCCCACGGTCGACCCGACCGTTCGCTGGGCCGGCGCGTACTACGCTGGGGACGTGTGCGACACCATGGTTGTCGTCGACGACGGCCGCGTCCTCTTCGCGAAGAATTCCGATCGGGACCCGAACGAGGCCCAGTCGCTCGACTGGCAGCGACGTCTCACGCACCCGCCGGGGGCTCGGCTGCGGTGCACGTGGATCGAGATCGACCAGGTCGCGGAGACCCATGCCGTCCTGCTGTCGCGTCCGTTCTGGATGTGGGGTGCCGAGGTGGGCGCGAACGAGCACGGTGTCGTGATCGGAAACGAGGCCGTGTTCACGACGGCCCCGCGACAAGCGGTCGGCCTCACCGGGATGGACCTGCTTCGCCTGGCGCTCGAGCGGGCGTCGACCGCTGCGACGGCCGTCGACGTGATCGTCGCGTTGCTGACCCGACACGGTCAGGGCGGAGGGTGTGGACACGAGCATCGCGGCTTCACCTACGACAACAGCTACCTGATCGCGGATCACCGCGGCGCCTACGTACTCGAGACCGCCGGGCGCGAGTGGGCCGTCGAGGAGGTGACGTCGGGGGCGCGTTCGATCAGCAACGGCCTGACGATTCCGGGCTTCGCCGAGGCCCGGTCGCAGCGGGTGCGGACGTGGGCGTCCCAGTGCAGTGCCCGCCGGACGATCACCGAGGAGGGAGCGTCACGGGCGACCGGGTCGGGCCACCTGATGGCCGTGCTGCGCAGCCACGGCGGCGACGTGCCGCGTTACTCACCGATCAACGGAGCGATGGCGGCGCCGTGCATGCACGCCGGGGGCCTCGCCGCGGCCTCCCAGACGACCGCGTCGTGGGTCGCCGAGCTGACGTCCGACGGTGCACACCACTGGTGCACGGCGACCTCGGCGCCCTGCACCGGGCTCTTCAAGCCGGTCTCCGTCGACGAGCCGCTCGACCTCGGACCCGACCCCGGCGACCGGTTCGATGCCCGTTGCCTGTGGTGGCGCCACGAACTGCTCCACCGACGCGCGCTCACCCATCCGGAACGGCTGCTCGCGCTGATCACGTCAGCGCGCGACGAGGTCGAGGCGCGCTGGCTGCTCGATCCTCCCCGGCCCGCCGACGCGTTCGCCGAGGCGGAGGGATTGCTGAAGCGGTGGACCGAGGCAGTGTGGTCGGGTGAGCCGACCGACGCGGCCGATACCCGACCCGCGTGGGTTCGTCGGTACTGGCGGGTCCGGAACGATCGGGCGGGCATGCCGTCACCACCCTTCCACGACCTCGCGGAGCGAGCATCATGAACCCCGCGATGCCCGGTGAGCAGCCGTACGCGACGTCCCGCGAGACCGCAGCGGTCTTCGCCGCGCATGTCAATCCGGGCAAGGTCGCGGCGTTCGACGCGTTGGGCGTCGACCTCGTGATGGGGGAGCGCAGTGGCGCTCGCTTCCGGAACGCGTTCGACGGCCGCTGGCTCTACAACTGCCACTGCAACGGCGGGGTGTTCAACCTCGGGCATCGACATCCGGTCGTCGTCGACGCGGTGCGCGGCGCCCTCGACGCGCTCGACATCGGGAACCACCACCTCGTGTCGGGTTGGCGGGCGACGCTCGCCGAGCGTCTCGCCGCGACGACCGACGGTCTGCTCCCCGGCGTGGTGTTCGGCGTCGCCGGCGGTGAGGCGATCGATCTCGCCCTCAAGGTCGCTCGCGCCCACACCGGCCGGACCGGGATCGTCTCTGCCGTCGGCGGCTACCACGGTCACACCGGCCTGGCGATGGCGGCGGGCGACCCCGAGTACCGCGATCCGTTCGGCCCCAACCTCCCGGGGTTCGTCCAAGTGCCGTTCGACGACCTCGACGCCCTCGACGTCGTCGTCGGGGACACGACCGCTGCGGTGATCCTCGAGTCGATCCCGGCGACGCTCGGCATGCCGATCCCGAGCCCCGGCTACCTCGCCGGGGTGCAACGGTTGTGTCGCGAGCGGGGAGTCTGCTTCGTGCTCGACGAAGTCCAGACCGGCCTCGGCCGAACCGGCACCATGTGGTACTTCCAGCAGGAGGGTCTCGAGCCCGACATCGTCGTGACCGGGAAGGGGCTCAGCGGGGGTGTCTATCCGATCACGGCCACGCTCATGACCGCGGAGATCCACGCGTTCTTCGCCGACCACCCGTTCGTGCACATCTCCACGTTCGGCGGCGCCGAACTCGGTTGTGTCGCGGCGTTGGCGGTGCTCGACGTCGTCGAGGCGCCGGGCTTCCTGGAACGGGTCGTCGAGCTCGGTGAGCGCTTCGAGCGCGGGCTCGCCGGGGTCGGCGACGAGCTGCGCCGCCGAGGCATGTTCATGGGACTGAAGCTGCCGAACGAGGGCGACGCGATGCTCGCGGCCCGGGCGGTGATCGAGGCCGGGGTCTTCGCGGTGTTCGCCAACAACGACACGTCGGTCCTCCAGCTCCTGCCACCGCTGACCATCTCGGACGACGACGCCGATGACATCATCGCGATCGTGCGATCGGCGTTGGGATGACGCGTCGTCCGCCTCACGACGTCGCGGCATGAACCGGGACCCGATCACCGACGCAGAGCTGGAGGTGTTGGAACGCGATGTGCTCGCCGCACTCGCCGCCGGGGACGCCTCCCGACTGACCTTGCTCGGAGAGGGGGAGATCTCCCTCGTGTTGGCCGGCGGAGAGGACCGATCGTGGGCGTGCAAGCGGCTCCCACCGTTCCCGGGTGCCGCGGCGGCCGAACGGTATGCATCGACGATCGAGCGGTACCTCGGCGAGCTGGCCGGACGCGGCATCGACGTCGTCGACACCACGGTTCGTTCTGTCGCCGGAGACGCCGGACGGACCGTGCTGTACTGCGTGCAGCCGATCCTTCCGCCCGACGTGCTCGGCGTCGCGGTGGCCCGACGCGACCCCGAGCTCGGAGGCGAGTTGCTCGAACGGATCGTCGACGTGGTGCTCGGGTCGGTCGATGAACGGTTCGGGCTCGATGCCCAACTCTCGAACTGGGCGCTCGTCGACGGTCGTCCGGTGTATCTCGACGTGACCACGCCGCTCCTGCGCGACGGCGCGGGTGTGACCGAACTCGACACCGACGTGTTCCTCGCCTCGCTGCCGTGGCTCCTGCGGCCGGCGGTCCGCAGGTTCGTGGTGCCCGGCATCATCGCCCGGTACCACGACCCGCGTGTGGTTGTGCTCGACGTCGCTGCGAACCTCCTCCGGGAACGGCTCGGACATCTCGTCCCGGTCGTCGTCGATGCTGCCGACGGACGGGTCGTGCCGACGCTCGACGACGGGGAGATCCGCCGCGACCGACATCTGGACATGGTCACGTGGGGAGCACTGCAGGCGGTGCGCCGCGCCGATCGCACCTGGCAGCGCCGTGTCCGCCGCCGTCCGTACCCGTTCCTCCTCCCGTCCCACCCGCACACCTGATCACCACGACGTCGAGGTCGCAGGTGAACCCCGTCGGAGCCGACCGCATCCGATACGGCGACTTCGTGGTGCGGTCGATCAGTGGGATCGTCCCTCGAGTTGGACGTAGGTCCCGAGGTCCCGGTACCCCATCTGTCGATACACCGGAGCACCGAGTTCGGAGGCTTGGAGCACCGAGTGATCGCAACCGAGCCGGGCCCCCCGCTGCACGGCAGCCCAGGTGAGTGCCGCACCGTAGCCGCGGCGTCGATGCTCCGGTGGGGTGGCGACGTTGTAGATGCCGGCCGTCGTCCCCGTCACCGAGACGATGGCGCTCGAGACCGGCACCCCCGCGACGGCGCCGACCACCAACTCGATCGACGGATCCTCGAGCATCGATTCCGCGACGATCGCATCGACGATCTCCCGCGGCATCTCGAATCCGCGCGCACCCAGATCGCGAAAGCTCTCGAGGCCGGCCCGATCGTCCACGACCTCGATCCGGAGTCCGTCGGGCGGGGGTGGGATCGCCGGGATCTCCGACAGTCCCAGTGCGGGTGGCCCGCCGGCATCGACGAGGCCGGCGCGTCGACCGGCATCGAGCAGGGCGTCATCGACGCCCTCGCGAACCCACAGCAACCACGGCACCGCCCGCGCGGTCATGAACTCGATCGCCTCCGCCACGACCTCGTCGGGATGCTCGATCGGACCGGTCGGGTACACACCGTTGAAGAACGCGGCCGGGATCCCGGTTGCGACGAAGGGGCAGCTCACGGACCCACCGACCTCACCACCGTGCCGTCCGAACGTCGCCCAGGTTCCGGCGAGATTCGCGTCGGCCAGCCGTCCCAGTTCGATCAGGTCGTTGTCCATGACCCTTCGTCCTTCCGTCGTCGCAGCGGCAACCCTAGCCCCGGACCCCGGCCACGAATTCGAGATCGACCGTCCCCCAACGGTCATGACGCCTGGGCGGCGCATGGCCTGTCAGTGGTTGGGTCGAAGGGCCCTGGTGACACGAGTCGTTTGCGTTCACAATGAATCTCAGAGCTTGTGAAGAGGTTCACAAGTGAGAGAGAGGATTCATCATGAACAAGCGATTCACCATCATCGGCGTCTTCCTCGTCGTCGTGGGCTTCGCGTTCGCAGCGGCCGGTGCGGTTGCGTACACGAAGGTCCAGGACGGCTACGACTCGCTGCAAGCGTTCAGCGAAGCGCAGAACGTCACCTTGACCTACAACGAAGATGGCCAACTCACCGACCGCGGGACCACGGAGGGGGCCGACGCGATCATGGCGCTGCTCCGTGACGATTGGCAGTACCCGGTCGTGGAAAGCGATCTCGATCCGAACGATCCGCTCGTCAACACCGGAACCGAGTACATGTTCCAGATGGCCACGGTCGGGTTCCACGTGTTGCACGGCACGCAGGAGGTCGTGCTCCCCGAGACGGTGGAGTACGAAGGTGAGACCTTCGAGGCAGGCACGTACGAGGTCGATGTCGACGGCAGGTACTGGACGGACTTCGACCGGATGCACCCGCTCGAGGGTCCCGCACGAGAGCAGGCGTGGACCGGCACGGTGCACGGGCTGTTCGGTGAACTCGGCGTCGGTACCGTGACCCACTCGACCCTGCAGATGGGGCTCGCCATGGCGGCGCTGTTCGCCGGGCTCGGCCTCACCCTGATGCTCACCGGAGCCGGCATGGTCTGGGCGGTCCGGGGCAGGCGCCCCGAGTCGACGGTGCCGGACACCGTCCCCGAAGCGTTCCTCGCGGAAGGCAAGGTGCCCGAGCCGGTCGCCTGATTCACACCAGCAGACAACCGATCACCTCCTCGGTCGAGCGGACCCGAAAGGGCCCGCTCGACCGCGTCACGGCACCGGCGGTCTCGGAGCGCCCGCCGGTGCGCGCCGATCGTCGATCGGTGACACGATGTGCGGGTGCTCGACTCGAACCGGCGACGAATCATGAGCCTGTGCCCCGGGGACTGACGAGGTCGTCGTGCGGCCCGAGTCGAAGAACTCGCCGACATGCCGCCGGTCACCGGTTTCTACGCTGCACTCCTCGCGCTGATCGCGTACGCGTTCGTCGGGTCCTCGCGACATCTCGGTGTGGGTCCCGAGCCGGGGACGGCGATTCTCGCCGCAACGGGTGTCGGGGCCATTGCGGCCGGCGACCCCGAGCGCTATCTCGCCTTGATGGCCGCCCTCGCCCTGATCGTGGGGGCGATCTGCCTGCTCGCGGCGTTTGCCCGACTCGGCTTCATCGCCAATGTGCTGTCCAAGCCGGTGCTCGTCGGGTACATCACCGGCGTCGGTCTGACCCTCCTGTCGAGCCAGTACGCGAAGTTCACCGGAGTCCCCCTTCCGTCAACGCGGATGAGGTGAGGTGGTTGCCCATCGACGTCCGACCAGGGTGTTCAGCGCGCGCTCGCCGCCGTTCTCCTCGACGTCGAACTCCTCCACCGTGGCGATGTCGGTGCGGCGATCTTCGTCGTAGGTGGACCCAACGCGCGCCGGTGGTTCGAGGTCGAGAACGTTCGACCAGCGTGCGCATCTACGATGACGAGGGACTTGGGAGGGTGTCATGATCTTCGAGTTCGAGGATTGCGTGCTCGACACTGCGACGCAGGAACTCCGACGCGCGGGCGAGCTGGTCCATGTCGAGCCACAGGTACTCGCCGTACTCGCCTATCTCGCCGAGCACGGTGACAGGGTCGTCACCAAGATCGAGCTGCTCGACGAGGTGTGGGGCGACCGCTTCGTCTCGGAGTCGGCGCTCACGTCGCGGATCAAGCTCGCGCGCAGGGCATGCGGTGACAGTGGCCGCGAGCAGCGGGTCCTCAAGACGGTGCACTCGCGCGGCTACCGCTTCGTCTGCCCGGTGGGTGTTCGCGACGGCCACCGTCCCGCCGGCCGCGGTGAACTTCCTGCCGACGCCGCACCGGCAGATTCCATCGCGTCGACCCGGGCGTCGACGACGATGTTCGGGCGCGAACACGAGCTCCGCCTGCTGCACGCCGCCGCCGAGGAGGTGTGGGCGGGAGCTCGGCGTTCGGTCTTCGTGTGCGGTGGGCTCGGCATCGGCAAGTCGAGCCTCGTCGCCGAGTTCCTCGAACAGGCCGAGATCGTCGACGACTGGCTGCTCGCACGCGGCCAGTGCTTTCGCACCCGTGGTGGAGTCGAGCCGTACTTCTGCCTTCTCGACGCGCTCTCCCACCTGGCCCGCACCGAACCTGAGCTCGTCGGTGCGACCCTCGAACGGGTCGCACCGTCATGGCTCTCCCAGATGCCGCAACTGCTGGATCAGGATGCCATCGAACGCCTCGAACGACGGCTGCTGGGTTCGACGCCGTCGCGAATGCTCCGTGAAGGCGCGGAGGCCTTCGGAGCGCTGGCCGGGACACGTCCGCTCGTCCTCGTCCTCGAGGACCTCCAGTGGTCGGACGACTGCACCCTCGACGTCGTCGAACTGCTCCTGCAGCGCGCAGATCCCACGCGCCTGCTGTTGATCGGTGTCGGACGCTCCGACACCGCCGACCTCAGATCGGTGATCGACCCGGCAGTGGCGAGCGGACGCGTGACCGTGATCGACCTCGAACCACTTGCCCGTGCCGACGTCGACGCGCTCGCCACCGACCGGGTCGGCGGCGCACTCTCGGGCGACCTCCTCGCGATCGTCGAGCGGCGATCCGGTGGCGTCCCTCTCTTCGCAGAGGAGATCGTGGCATCGTGGCTCCGCGACGGACTCGTCGAGGTCGTCGATGAGGCGGTGCGGAGCGTCGACGACCCGGGCGCGCTCGAGGCCACGATCCCTCCGACACTGCCACCTCTGATCGAGCGCGAGCTGGGCACCCTCGACGACGAGGAGGTCACGGTGCTCGAAGCGTGCGCGGTCGCGGGTGATTCATTCGCTGCCGCAGCGGTCGCAGCAGCCCTCGACCGACCCACGGTCGAGACCGAGAGAGTGCTGGCCACCCTGGCCAGACGGCGGGGACTGATCGGAGCGACCGGCGCCGGGGCGTGGCCGGACGGGACCGTCTCCGCGACCTACGCCTTCACGCAGCAGTTGTTCCACCAGGTGATCCACGACCGGATCCCGGCCAGCCGGCGCGCGCTGCTGCACGGCCGCTGCGGGGATGCACTCGAGGCCGGCTACGGCGCACGGGCGGGCGAGCTGGCGCTCGTTCTCGCCGACCACTTCAGGGAGGCCGGCGAGTTCCCCAGGGCAGTGAACCATCTGCGCGTCGCAGGCGAACTCGCCAACTCGCGCAATGCGCCCGCCCACGCCGTCACGATCCTCACCGGCGCTCTCGACACGATCGCCGGCCTCGCACCGTCGTCCGAGTGCGACGCCGCCGAGCTCGGGGTGCGCATGGCGCTCGGCCCCGCGCTCGTGGCCACGAGGGGCTGGTTCGATCCGTCGGTGTCCGACAACTACGAGCGCGCCCTGCAACTCTGCGACCAGGGTTCGGTGAGCGCCGAGGCGGCCGCCGCCCGCTATGGCCTCGCCACCGTTTCGGAGTTGCGAGGTCAGTTCGAACGAACCGAAGCGCTGCTGTCGCCGCTGCTCATGTCGGACGCCGACGGTCATCTGGCGCTGGAGGCCCATGAGCTGATCGCATGTTCGACGTTCCACCAGGGCGCATTCGACCGGAGCCTGCGCACCGCCCGAGCAGTACTCGATTCGTGGGACGACGACGCGTACAGCGTGCTGATGGCCCGCGTCGCCGAGCATCCGGCTTCGTCGTGCAGCTCGTGGTCGTCGCTGGCACTGTGGGCGCTCGGAAGGTCGGACGAATCGATGGAGCTCGCCGAGCGCGCGGTCGAACTCGGCGAACAGAACCGGTACGCGCTGTCGACCGCCGTCCAACAGCGAGCGATGCTGCATCAGCTCCGCAACGAGCCCGAGGCGTGCGTCGAATGGTCCGAGCGGTGTCGCCGGGTCGGTGAGGACCAGAACTACCCGATGCGCACGATCCAGGCCGACATCTACAAGGGTTGGGCACTCGCCGCGATGGGTGATGCCGACCGAGGCGTGATGCTGATCCACGAGGGGCTCACCCGATTCCGGGATGCAGGTGCGACCCTCAACGAGGCGTACTACCTCGGCATGTACGCGCAGGCCCTGATGTTCCGCGGTGACCACGAGCACGCGCTCGAGTCGATCGATCTCGCCGTCGAGCGATCGACGAGCCGGACGTACTTCTACGAAGCCGAACTGCGCAGGCTGCGCGCCCGCGGGGTGCTCGCGGGCGGCAGCGTCGCCGGAGCTCGAGAGGCTCTCGACGAGGCGCTGCTGATCGCCCGCCGTCAGGAGGCCCCGGCGTTCGAGCTCCGAATCCTCAGCGATCGCTACGAAATCGAATCGGCGCACGGCGATCCAACCCGTTGGCGTGCTCCGCTGGCCGCAGTGCTGCGGGTCTACGACGACGAGCGGCCGACCCCCGACGTGGACCACGCCCGCCGGCTGCTCGCCGGGTGACGGCCCCACGCGGCGTAGCTGCCCCCGGAACGACCGTTCACGAGTTCTGACGAAGATCGGGCGAACTCGGAGCCACTGAAACCCGCTGATCGCCCGACGATCGCCAAGCTTCGACGACGCCCGATCTTCAAGATCGTCGGCATGACCTCGATCACCTCAGCACGACACATCCCACCGCAACACCCCTCATCACCACACTCCGGAACCGCCACTCGCTCGGCCGGCGAGCTCCTCGATCGCTTCGGTCGGGTGCCGTTGACCGTCCTGGGTGTCTGGGCCCATCCCGACGACGAGAGCCTTCTCGCCGGAGGTTTCATCGCCGAGATCATCCGCCGCGGTGGCCGCGTCGTCACCGTCACCGCGACCGCCGGCGAACACGGCACCGACGACCCCAGCGCCGAACCGCCGGGCGCACTCGCCCTGCGACGCTCACGGGAACTCGACGACGCTCTGCTGGTGCTCGGCGCATCACCCGCCGTTCACCTCGGCTACGGCGACGGATCGTGTTCCGAGGTCGCCGAGCGGTTGGCCGCCCAGCTGGTCGGCGGGATCATCGATCGGATCCGACCTGACCTCGTCGTCACCTTCGGCGTCGACGGCGTCACCGGCCATCCCGATCACCGCGCCGTACATCGCTGGGTGTGCACTGCCGTCGCCGATCGAGCGGACCGCATTCCGGTACTCGGCGCCGTCACGGAGGCCGTGTGGTCGACGGACGGCATCGAGCGACTCCCCAGCATCGACGCCTTCTGGCCCGGATACCCGATCGTGTCGCATCACGCGGACGGCTTCGGGATCCGTCTCGACCACAGCCTGCTGGAGCGCAAGCTCGCCGCCCTGTCGTGCCATGCCAGCCAGATGGATCGAGTCGCCCGAGCGCTCGGCCCGGCGCACTTCGTCGACCTCGCCGCCGTCGAGTGCTTCGTCGCCGCCAATCAGGCGGCACACGACCACCTGTCGCAGGAGGTCGCCGCCCGCGCGGCCTGACCTCCGCCCACATCGCCGACCGGCGAACCACAACCACCACAACAAGGAGAACCACCATGAACAGCACAACCGACAAGACCATCGTCTTCCTCTCGCGCAGCATCGACGACGAACGCGCGACCGTGGCGTGGACCCTCGCCAACGCCGGCATCGCCAATGGCCAGGACGTCACCGTCTTCTGCGTCAGCGCCGGAGTGGACATCCTCCGTCGAGGCGCCGCCGACACGGTGCAGATGAACCCTCACGATCCATCCATGAAGGATCTGATCGGCAAGTTCATGGCCGACGGCGGCACGGTCTGGGCCTGTCCGCCGTGCTCATCGCTGAGGGGCTACACCGAGGAACAGTTCCTCGACGGCGTCGAGATCACCGGCGCCGGGCCGGTGTACGACCTCATCAGGGAGGGAGCGGCGACGATCTGCCTCTGAACCGATCACGGCCGCCCCTGTCGCCGACGGGCGCGGCGCGGACCGGCCGTCACGTCGATCGGGCGTGACGGCCGGTCGCGCGTTCAGAGGTGGCGCCGTAGCGCGTTGTCGGTGACCCTGTCGATGGCAGCGTCGCGGCCGAGCCCGAACACCCAGTCGGTCGTGCCGATGGTGACGACCTCCCCGCCATCGGGAAACGGACGGCAGGTCGTGATCACCGCGTTGCCGTGACGGGCGCGTCGGCGGTCGCCGCCGAAGACGCGGTCGGCGATGAACTCGAGGTCGCCCTGGTCGTCGAGTGCAGCGATCGACGCCGGGTACTCCCCGACGCCGAGGTTGCTCGACGGCACCATTGCGACGATCTCCTGCTCGGCCGGGAGGTCGTCGCGCGGCCATGGCACGGGGAGCTGGTCCTCGCCGAAGGTGACCGGGCACCCGACGGTCTCGTAGCCGACCGCACCGTGCCCGGCACCGAGCACGTCGCCGTAGCGGAGGTCCGTTCCGTCGAGCAGCCAGTGGTCGTCGCGGTAGACCACGAAGCCCCCGACACCGCGCGCGGTCGCCTGGCCGAATCGGTGATACAGCCCGAACGCAGATCCGGCGCCGAGGAAGCTCCATTCGGGACGTCCGACCACGGGATCGGCCCACATCCCGGTCGCCGTCGACGGCGCACCGGCGGCGACCACCGGATCGTCGAGGTGCGCGCGGTACTTGTGGCAGGTCATCCCGATCGTGCCGTCCCGGTCGCGGTCGAGACGCACCTGCCAGAACATCGTGTTGCCCGAGTAGCTGGTGAAGTGACCACCCCGCTCGACATGGCGCTCCAACGCCGCCCGCTGTCCGGCCGACCAGTACTCGTCGTGCCCGACGCTGACGACGAGGTCGTACCCGTCGAGCAGTTCCGGTCGGTCGTCGAGATCCGCCGACACGAGCATGTCGAAGCGGTGGCCCGCGCGCTCGGCCCACTCGACGAACCGGCGACCGTGCGTGAACCACCCCGCCGACCCGATCGCGGATGGGTAGGCGTTCGCGGTTCGGTACGCCTGGAATATCTGTCCGTCGACGTCGGGTTCTTCGCCCCACCGGACCGGGCGAGCCTTGCGGTCGTCCCGCTCCACCTCCGTTCGGCACAACATCCCTCGCGCGAACGGCCGCCCGAACGACACCCGGTGGCCACCGGTGTAGAGGCTCCTGCCGCCCCACGTGTTGTAGGCGTTCCAGGTGTTGGTGTCGAGCACGAGCACCATCGGCTCGCGCCGCGCGGCGGCACGCACGACGAACCCGGCATGAGCGACGTCGCGCCCCGGTGCCGCATCGTGGGCTCGCAACGTGGCCAGGTGGAACCCCGGCCGCCAGTCGTCGCCGACGCGGATCTCGACCGACTCGGGCCAGCGGCAGCCGTGTTCGTCCGCGTCGGGTGGCGGTGCCGTGAAGGCACCGGGAAGCCCCGACCGCTGCCAGACCACCTCACGCTCGGCGCCCCAGCGCTCGATCGTCACGTCGAACCGATCGCAGCGGGTCGACACGTGCAGGGTGACCGATCCGCCGGGCGCGGCACTCAGCGCTCCGAAGTACCCCTCGATCTCGTCGTGGAACGTCTGATCGTCCGGTGGGCGCGGTCCGCGTGGGTTCACCTTCGCACCCGACGACGAACGTGGACGTGGATCCGTCGACGTCACGCGCCACGACCGTTCATCGCGGTCACGCGCAGCCGTCAGCCGCGGTCGTGCGACAGTGCGTCGACGGCGACCGTGATGGCGAGGACGAGCGGTGTGATCGTGGGGTCCTCGATCTCGACGCCGTACGTGTCGCGGACGCGAAACCACTTCTTGGAGACGGTGGCGACCCTGTCGCCCTTGCGCTCGATCTCGTACTCGTGGTCGACGATGTTGCCGTGCACCTTCAGGTCGTCACCGTGCTCGACCTCGACGTGGAAGCGGTCCCGAATCCCGACGAGCGCCTTCTTCACCTTCGCCTCGTGTCCGCACGCTTCGATCGTGATGGCGTCACGGATCGACAGCATCTTCTCGCGGATCACCGCGACCTCCTTGCCGTCCCGATCCTCGAGCTTCCAGGTGTCCCGCAGCCGGGCGACCTTGCCGTTGACCTTGAACACGCGATCTCCGGAATCGTTCTCGATCCAGTAGTCGTCACCGATCGAGATCAGGTCCTCGCGCATCCGGAACTGCTCGTGCCGTTCCTGGCGGTGTCTCAACAAGCCCATGTCAACCCCTCCGGTCCGTCCCCGACTCTACGCCCCCGGCGCTTCTGCGTGGGATCGGTGCAGGAACCGGACGCCTGCCGTCCACCCACAGTCGTCGCCCCCGCACGGTGGCAGCTGCCACGTCGTCGTGGATGGGGGCGGTCCGTCACCCGCGCTCTGTTGCCGGACCCGGCTCGGACGCCGTCTACTCTTGCCGCATGACTCGGGGGAAGATCACGTGGGCCATTGCGTTGGTTCTGATCGCGACGGCGTGCGGATCATCGGACGACGCCACGACCGACTCCGCGTCTCCGACCACCGAGACGAGCACTGCAGCGGAATCGTCGACGGTCGAAACGACCGAGCCGACCGTCATCACCGAGCCGACCGAAACGACCGTCGTCACCGAGCCGACCGAAACGACCGAGCCGACGACCGCACCCGCGATCGGACCGGGACCTCAGCCGCCTGAAGGTCCGGCAACGCCGACGATCGACGAGTTGGCTGCATTCTCGTGGACTCGAACGAACCCCGACGCACCGTGGCAGGCGCGGGCGGGTCTTCGCGTGGTCGACCTGAACGGACGGCTCATCCTGTTGGGCGGGCGGACACCGAACCAGTCGACGATTCCCGGCGACAGCGTGATCTGGGCCGACGTGTGGGCGAGCGACGACCAGGGCGCGACCTGGTTCGACCTCCTCGAGGGCGGCACGGCGCCCTGGCCCGCACGGGGCTACTTCCAGGCCGTCGTCAAGGACGACATGATCTACGTGATCGGCGGGCAGGACTTCGGGCTCGAGGAGAACCCGTTCTGCGCACTGCTCGACCAGGGAATCGAGCCGCCACCCGGCCTCGGCATCGACCCCGACGCACCCTGCCCCGAGTTCCTTCCGTCGTCGAACTTCTTCAACGACGTGTGGCGCAGCGCCGACGGCATCGCATGGGAGCAGGTCACCGCCGCTGCACCCTGGGATCCGCGCGCCGGTCTGTCGGCCGCCGTGCTCGGCGAGCACATCTACGTGATGGCAGGCTCGCAGAACGACGATTCCTCGATCGTCGGCGCCGGTGGTCCCGCGCGGATCTACTACCAGGACGTCTGGCGCAGCGAGGACGGCGCGGAGTGGGAGTTGATGACCGAGGCCGCTCCGTGGGAGCCGCGCGCGGGTGCTGCCACGGTGGTCCGCGACGGGCTGCTCTTCCTCTTCGGAGGCGAAGACGGATTCACCTGTGATCCTCTCCCCGACTGCGAGGCCCCGTACTTCAACGACGTGTGGGTCACCGCCGATGGCGCGACATGGGAGCTCGTCACCGACGCCGCCGGGTGGAGCCCGCGGCCCGGCCATGTGTGCGAGTTGGTCGGAAATCAGTTCCTGTGCTTCGGCGGGTTCGGGCTGGTCGTGAACCCCATCGACATGTGGGTGAGCGACGACGGGGCCGAATGGAGCGAACTCCCGACGGGACCCTGGGGGAGCGACGATCCGACGGCGATGCGCTACGACTTCGACGCGCTGGTGATCGACGACCCGGCGAACGGGCCGAAGGTGTTGACGTTCGGCGGCGATCGCGAGACGTTCGACTTCACCGATCCCGAGAACTACCGACGCGTCGACAACGACGTGTGGACGTTCGCTCTCCCCGCCTGACGAGGGAGTCACGGCGACACCTCTGCCGCTTCGACGGAGACAGGCCGCCCACGCTCGGACACCACGGGTGACATCCGGCGCGGACCCTTGACGGGTTCCCCTCGCGATCGTCATGCTGATTGGTCCGCGAGTGCTGGGGGGTGCACGATGGACATCGACGAGGGTCGACTCGAGCAGTTCATGGGGTCGTTTCTGAACGACATGGGGGGCGCGACGACCGTGCTCATGGCCTGTCTCGGCGACGAACTGGGCTTCTACGACGTGATGGCCGGCGGCGGACCGATCGATGCTGCCGGTCTGGCGGGAGCAGCGAACTGCAACGCACGGCTGACACAGGAGTGGCTGGACCAGCAGGCTGCTGCGGGATACGTCACGTACGACGCCGAATCGGGCGCGTACGAGTTGCCGGCCGAACACGCCATGGCGCTGGCGCACCGGCAGTCCCCGGTGTTCGTGGCGGGAGGGACCATCGCGATGGTCGCGATGTTCGAGGACTTCGAGAAGATCGCCGCTGCATTCCGCAGTGATGGTGCGCTCGCGTGGGGTGACCACAGCGACCACCTCTTCCGTGGCACCGCCGAGTTCTTCCGTCCCGGTTACCAGCATCACCTCACGTCGGAGTGGATTCCCGCGCTCGATGGGGTCGCGAGCTCACTCGAGAGCGGAGGAGGCCGCATCGCCGACGTGGGGTGCGGCCACGGTATCTCCTCGGTGGTAATGGCCCAGGCCTACCCGAAAGTCGAGATCCATGGCTTCGACTTCCACGCGCCGTCGATCGACGCCGCCCGCGAAGGCGCCGGCATCGCCGGTGTCGGCGATCGTGTCCATTTCCAGGTGGCCGCTGCGGATACGTTCCGAGGCCAATTCGACCTCATCTGCTTCTTCGACTGTCTTCACGACATGGGTGACCCCGTCGGAATCGCGATCCACGCCAGGGATCAGCTCGCCGACGGCGGGACCGTGATGCTCGTCGAGCCGTTCGCCGACGGCGACAAGGTGACCAACCACAGCCTGCCGACGGCCAAGATGCTCTACGGCGCTTCGACGTGCGTGTGCACGCCGAACTCGCTGTCACAGAGTGTCGGACGGGCGATGGGAGCGCAGTCGGGTGAGCCCGGAATGTCCGCCGTGTTCGCCGAAGCGGGATATTCGCAGTTCCGACGGGTGGCCGAGACGCCTTTCAACCTCGTCTACGAAGCGCGGGTCTGACACCGGCGGCGTCCCGCCGACCAGTAATGCGGTCGCGGCGAGATCACCGGGGATCCTGTCGGGGGTCTCGCGGCCGCGCATGGCTCAGAGAGGACGTCAGTGATGGTGGGAGCGGCGGTGCGTCGCCAGCACGTCGTCGGCGAAGTCACCTCGCGGATCACGCCACACCGTGTGAACGTGGTTCGCCCCGCGAGCGGTGTTGTCGTACTCGGCGAGCAGAACCGGACTGTGGAGCCTGTAGTAGTGGGGCTCGCCCGGCTCGAGGCCGCCCGCCCACAGGAGATGGACCTCGTCGAGCGCGTCACCGGCGAACTTCGCACACTCGTCGTCGGCGAGCTCGTCGGGAAGGCGTTGCGCGTAGCGGCGCAGCAAGGTGTCCAGCATCTCGCGTTGCGATCCGCTCATGCCTGCGGCCGCGAGTCCTTTCGGGGTGCTCGACCACGACAGCGCGGCGACGTCGTCGTCCGTCAGACCGGCGGCCTCGTCGGCGGCAGCCTGCACGCGGATCGCCAGCTCGTCGTACTCCTCGTCGAGGCGGCCGCGCCAGACGTCGCGCAACGGGACGGGTCCGTCACCGTCGTGGAGTTCGGCCCGGTTGACGAGGACGAGATCGGTCGGCGCCCGCGGAGAGACCAACGCCTGACGAAGCTGACCGGCCTCGAGCGAGCGCGTGAGCTCGCGGGCGAGATCCTCGACACCCTCGAGCGGACGCAGCGGGTGGGGACCGAGCAGGGGCGAGCTCGCGGGATCAGCGCCGAGGAACAACGGAGTCGTGCCGGCCAACGCGCCGTCCACGATCGTGAAGCTCAGGGACACGTGGTGTCCCCCGACGCGCCACGACCACGTGCCGGCCGCGGACGGGTCGCCGAACACGCGCACGAAATAGAGCTGGGGGTCGCGGCCACGCGGCCGACCCCACGACGCGGTGAAGTCCTCCACCCGGTCGAGCACGTTCTCCAGACCGATGATCGTCGTCGCCGTCACGTATCCCGCGGTCGACAGGCCGGTGGCCATGAGCTGGAATGCCATGCGCTGCTGCGGTGGGGTCATGCGGCCGAGCGGCAGGCCGCCGTGATCGGTCGGCGTGTAGAACCAGCTCCGTCGCTCGGTGTCGCTCGGGAACGGCCACACGAGATCGTCGTGCTGGTCGTCGTCGAGTGCGTCGACGAGCCTGGAGGCCGCCTCCGCCATCCGGGTGGCGATGTCACGACGGGCCGACATCAGTTGCCCGGGGCGTACAGCCCGAAGATGAGGTCGGGGTCGCCGGCGACCCAGGTGTGGTCGAACTGCGACCGACGGCCGATGGCGCGGGTGCGCTCGAGCAGCGACCTCCCGAGGTCGAGCTGCCCCGGCTCCCATGCCGCGAGCGCCGCGTCGACGTCATCGCCGCCCGCTGCGATCGCGTCGTGGAGGGTCCAGGCGTCGGCGGCGGCCTTCGCGGTGCCGGCTGCGGCATGGGGGCGGACGCTGAACGCTGCATCGCCGATCAGCACCGCGCGACCCACCACCAGCCGGTCGATCTCCGTGTCGAACACGACCTGGACGAACAGCTCGTCGATCGCGTGCACGACCTCGGCGACGCATCTCGGCAGACGGGCTGCTGCCACCGCGCGGGCCTCGGCGATGTGGTCGGCGGTCAGCGCACCGGGTGGAACCGACACGTCACGCGGTGTGCCGGCGCGGTCGAGGAGCAGGTCGTCGACGTCGTCTCCGGCCAGGTAGTTGCGGTACCAGACGATGTTGATCAGCCGATCGCCGGGTGCCACCGAACCGTCGCGGCCGGGGATCGGGTACACCAGGATGTGGCTGTTGGCGTAGATGTAGTAGGTGATCGCGTCGTCGAGCACAGCACGGGTGGCGTCGCTGAGTTCGCTCTCGGGGACGACTCCTCGCCACGCGACGTAACCCGAGTACTCCGGGGTGACCTCGGGAAACAGGGCGGCTCGTGCCGTGGACCGCACACCGTCGGCGCACACTGCTAGCTGCGGTTCCACCTGCAACCCGTTGGCGAAGCCGAGTCGTGGTGGGGCCGGATCGATCGACACGAGCTCGTGGTCGAGCAGGTACCGGTCGGCGTCGAAGCAGCGCAGCATCTCCCGGTACACCGTGTTCCACGAGCTGAACTCGTACTCGTGGCGAGCGGCGTGGGCCACCGAGCCGTCACGTCGCAGTGTGCGGATCCACGTGGTCGGCACGGCGATCGTGGCGGCATCGACACCGGCGCGCTCGCGGAGATAGCGCGAGGTCATCGGCAGCAGGCCGATTCCGGCACCCCGCTCCTCGAGATGCGTCGGCGACCGCTCGTACACCGTGACGCCGTGGCCGTCGTCGGCAAGGAGACACGCGGCGGTCAGGCCACCGAGCGACCCGCCGACGACGGCGATCTCCATCCGCTGGTGCCTCAGGGCTTGCCGAACGTGGCGATCTGATCGATGTCGCAGCGGAACAACACGCGGCGCTCGTCGATGGACGGGTCGCGCAGACCGTAGGGGCCGGGCGACTGGGTGTACTTCTCCCAGATCTTGTCGAGCTGAGCGGTGACCGCGGGACCGCGCTCGGGGTCGTCCTCGGAGATCTCCTCGACCACGGTGTGCTTGATGCTCATCCAGTGGTACGGGTTGGCCGGGTTGACGAGCAGGCTGGTGAGCCGCGGGCTGTCGCGGATCCACTGGGTCTTCTTGCGCTGCGCCGCGCAGTTGACGAGGATCTGGTCGCCGTCGTAGTCGAACCACATCGGGGTCATGTTCGCCCGGCCGCTGGGACCGACGATGCCGAGGATCTGTGTCACCGGATCGTCCATCAACTGCTTGTAGATCGGATCCAGATCGGCGAGCGACTCGAGTTCGGTGCGCTCACCGACCGAGAACTGGCCGGCTTGCAGGCCATCGGCGACATCGCGGAAGCTGGCAAGTTTGATCCCCATGTTTGTACCCCCATGACTCTTGGAATCTGTGGCCGACAGTAGCTCGTCATCCGCGGGTGACGCGCAGCAGAGCTGGATAGGGAGTCGGGTCGACCCGGGCGTCGATCAGGCGCGGCCGGTCCCAGCCACCGTCGAGAGCGCGCTCGAGTTCGTCGACGGTCTCGACAGCGGTCGCGTCCAGACCCATGCCGCCCGCCACCGCCGAGAAATCGACCGACGAGTAGCGCACGGCAGCGGCGCCGCCCTGGCCGTGCCGCTGTTTGATCTCGATCAGACTGAGTGCCGCGTCGTCGAAGACGACGACCGTGATCGGGAGGCGCAGTCTCGCCACCGTCTCGAGTTCGGCGAGTGTCATTCCGAGACCTCCGTCGCCGACCATGCAGACCACCGGTGCACCGGGACGAGCCAACGCTGCGCCGATGGCGGCGGGCAGCGCGAACCCCATCGTCGCCAGCCCGTTGGAGATGAGGAGACCGAGCGGCGATGCTGCCGGCCAGAACGGCATGATCGCGAGGAAGTGCGCGCCTGCGTCGACCGTGGCGGTCGTCGCGGGCGGAGCGCTGCGAGCGACGCCGTTCGCGAGCTCCACCGGTCCGAACGTGCCCACCGATGTCGCCGCGAGCGCCTCGCGGGCGGCGGCGAGCGCCGCCGTGCCGGCACCGGTCGGCCAGCGGTGAACGGCACCCTCGCCGAAGCGGCCCAGGAGGTCTGCCACCGACGGCCCGACCAGCGCGACGTCGGTCGGCAGGAACGTCGACGCCGGAGCCGACGCGGCGATCGAGACGACAGGCACTTCGAGGCCCCACGGAGCGGGGATCGGCTCCACGGTGTCCAGCCCGACGGCGACCACCAGATCCGCCGCCGCGAGGAGCGGCCGCTCGAGGACGCCCCCGGTGTACAGACCGGCGAGCTGAGGGTGTCCGTCGGGCAGCACGCCGGCCGACTGGTAGGTGGTGAGGACCGGGCACCCCAGACGCTCCACGAGGTCACGGACGCGTGCGGCCTCGTCGACGGCGCCGAACCCGACGATCACCACGGGCCGGTCCGAGTCGGCGAGCAACGAACGTGCGCGATCCATCTGGAGTCGATCGATCGTCGGTGGCCCGGCCGGGTCGCCGGGGTGGGTGCTGGTGGCACCCGGGTCGAAGTCGACGTGCACCGCGCCACGCGGGACCGCTCCGGCGAGCGCCACCGCCGCACCGGCGACGTCGGCGGCGGCAGCGTCGCCTCCGAGGCGACCGCTCCACTTGGTCACGGGTGCCATCAGCGCGGTCTGGTCGATGCGCTGGTGTGCCACTCGTTCCATGTCGTTCTCGGGGACACAGTCGGACACGAACAGCAGCGGGTAGCGATCGAGCGTTGCCTGAGCAGCACCGTTCACCGCCGATGCCAGGCCCGGCCCGCGGGTGGCGATGGCCATCGCCGGCGCACCGGTGAGCAGGCCGTACGTCGCGGCCATGATCGCCCCGGCCGTCTCGCCGTGGGCCAGTACGAATCGCAGTCCGGCCGCCTCGGCGGCACCGATCAGCGCCAGGTTCGGCCCGCCTCCGGGGACCCCGAAGACCGTGTCGGCGCCGCCGCCGCGGATTGCGTCGACCAGCGTCTCGGCCGCGGTCGTCTCGATGCCTCGCACTCGGTCTCCTGAACTCGCCGACCTCCGAACAGTTGGCGCAGGCTAACGCGCCTCCGGCGCCGAGGAAGAGGTCGCTGCGGCTCCGGCGAACCAGCCACGCTCGGCTGCGAGACGGAGCACCGTCGGAACATCGATCACGACGGGTCCGCCGAGCGAGAGGGTGACAATGGGCGGACCTTCCCCGCGCAGGACCATCTCCCGCTCGCCGTCGAGTGCGAGGACACCCGAGCCCGACCGCAGCTCGATCGGTTCGCCGAGGTCGAGCGGGATCACCTCCATGACACCCACCGATCTCACGAGGCCCGGCGCGAGCGGCACGCGGACCGCTCGGCCCGACGGAGCGCACACCAGGTGTCGACCCTGTCTGTCACTCCGGCGGCACGGAGCCACGGCAGCGGCGATCGCCGAGAGCCCGATCGCTCCCGGCTCGGCGACGGTGACCACGATTTCCCGCAGTGCGTCGGGCTCCCAGATCGCCCGGGCACCGACCTCGGTGCCGTCGACGAGAGCGACGTCGATCAGAGCGAGCTCGACGCGGTCACCGACGCGGACCTCCAGTCGTTTCGCTCGCCCGCATCCCTCCTCGACGGCACACGTGCCCGACGCGACGAGACCCGCCGCCATCCCTGCGACGGTCGCGTCGGTCATCACGCCGAACGCGTTGTTCGTGCCGGTCGACAACGCGAGGACCGGGGTGTCGTCGATGACCGCCGCCAATGCTCGCGCCGTGCCGTCCCCTCCGAGCACGACGATCGCGCCGACTCCGGCGGCCGTCATCGCGGCGGTCGCCGCTCGGGTGTCGGCAGCGGTCCGGTGCACGTCCATCCGGACGAGCTCGAGCTCGGGCCACGTACCGTCTCGATCGAGCCGGTGCTTCGCCGCGAGACGTTCGACGCCGAGGGTCAGTCCGGACACGTCGGGCATCATCAGCACCCGGTCGACACCGGACGCGCCGAGGCCCGCCAGGAGGCGCCGGATCACGTTCACCTTCTCCAGGTTCGTGGCGATCGACGCTCCCGAGATCAGGCGGCGCACGTCGTGGCCCGACGACGGGTTGGCGATGAGCCCGACGGAGACGCCGGGCGCCGACCCCGTCACGCGATCACTCGATGACGGCGATCACGGCGCCCTGGTTGCTGGCCGCCTCCTCGACGACCACGTGGCGGAGCACGCCGGACGCCGGTGCCTCGACGTCGGCCGACACCTTGTCGACCTGGACCTCGGCGATCAACTGACCCTCGGAGACCCGCTCGCCGTCGAGCGCGAACCACGTGCCCACGACGCCCTCTCCCGTCGGGTCCTCCCGGGACATGACAGGGAAGACGACCTCGACACTCATCGCGACCTCACGCCATCAGCCGCTTGGCTTCGGCCACGATCTTGTCGGTCTTCGGGAGCACGAACGTCTCGAGCGGTCGCGCGTACGGGATCGGGGTGTCGGGCACCGCGAGTCGCCCGACAGGCGCCTTGAGCATCGTCGGGTCGGTCTCCGCGACGATCGCGGCGATCTCGCCGGTCAGTCCGAACGAGCGGTAATCCTCGTCGACCACCAGCAGCCGCCCGGTCTTGCCGACCGACTCCAGCACCGCCTGTCGATCCAGCGGAACGAGGCTTCGCAGGTCGATCACCTCGGCACTGATTCCGTCGGCGGCGAGCTGCTCCGCCGCGTCGAGCGCATGATGCACCGACAGCGACAGGGTGACGATGGAGATGTCGGTGCCCCGACGGGCCACCGCCGCCTCGCCGATCGGCACGGTGTAGGCCTCCTCGGGGACGACATCGACCGAGCGCGGGTTCTTGGCCATCCAGACGAGGCCCATGATCCCCTTGTGGAACAGATACAGCACCGGGTTGTCATCGCGGATGGCGGAGATCATCAGCCCCTTCGCGTCGTACGGGTTGGAGGGCACGACGACCTTCAACCCGGGCAGGTGGGCGAACGTACCCCACAGGCACTGGGAGTGCTGGGCCGCATCGGAGTAGCCGCCGCCCACCGACGCCATCAGCACCATCGGCACGTTGACGGCACCACCGGACTCGTAGTGGATCTTCGCCATGTGGTTGTAGATCTGGTCCATGCAGACCCCGAAGAAGTCGATGAACATCAGTTCGACGACGGGTCGCAACCCCTCGGTGGCCGCGCCGATGCCGGCCCCGATGAAGGCCGTTTCGGAGATCGGCGTGTCGATGATCCGCTCCGACCCGAATTCGTCGAGCAGATCACCGGTGGCGCCGAAGATGCCGCCGTAGGCGCCGACGTCCTCGCCCATCACGAAGACGCTGTCGTCGACGCGCATCTCCTGGGCGATGCCCTCGGAGATGGCCTTCGCCGTCGAGAGACGGCGGGTCGGAGTTTCGGTACTGGTCATGTCGTTCTCCTCACGCGAACACGTGGTCGAGGGCGTCGGAACCGGCGGGTTCCGGACTGGACTTGGCGAAGTCGATCGCCGCTTCGATCTCGCTCGCCGTCTCGTCGGCGATCGATGCGACGGCGGCATCGGTGAGCACCCCCGCAGCCTTGAGCCGCTCGGCGTAGGCCGGGATCGGGTCGCGCTCGTCGAGCGTGTCGAGTTCGGTGCCCCGGTAGGCCTGGGCGTCACCTTCGAAGTGACCCCACAACCGGACGGTGTGGATCTCGAGCAGGCTCGGGCCCTGTCCGGCGCGGGCTCGTTCGACGGCTTCGCCGGCGACCTCGCTGATCGCATCGACGTCGTTGCCCTCGACGTGTACGCCGGGGATGCCGTAGCCGGCTGCCCGATCGGCGTTCGACGCCACCGATGTGGACGCCGAGCGCGGCACCGAGATCGCCCAGTCGTTGTCCTCGATGACGAACACGACGGGGAGATTCCAGAGTGCGGCCAGGTTGAGCGACTCGTGGAACGCTCCCTGGTTTGCCGCACCGTCGCCGGCCACGGCCACCGACACCCTTCCCGATCCTTCGCGCTTGAAGGCCATCGCCTGCCCGCACGAGACGGGATACCCCTCGGCGATGATGCCCGAGCACGAGAAGTGGGTCTCGGGATCGAAGAGGTGCATGTGGCCGCCCTTGCCCTTGCAGAGCCCGGTCGTCCGGCCGAAGATCTCGGCCATCATCCTGTTGATGTCGATCCCGTGGGCGATCGCCAGGTGGTGTGGTCGGTGTGGACCGGTGATCGCATCGTCGCCGCGCAGATGCTCGCAGATGCCGACCGCCACGGGCTCCTGCCCGGCAGCCAGGTGCATCTCGCCGGGTATCTGACCGGCACCGATGTCCCACGCCGGCGTCTTGTCGGCGTGGTACTCGCGCAGAACAGCTGCTTCGAACGCGCGGATTCGCACCATTCCGCGGTATCGGTCCAAGCGAATGTCATCGCTCATCGGGGCCCCCTTCGGCTCGTTCGTCGATCGCGTTCCATCTTCCACCAGTGGGGTCGAATCGGCAAGGGCACAACGACCCTCCGGGTCGGGTCCGACGGGTCCGCGACGCTGTCGTCGGTCCTCGCGGTGACAACGCGACCGACGGGTCGCGGGCCTACCGATGCGGCGACAACGCCAGGTCCACTCGGGGCCCTCGATCAGCGAGGAACGCGACGAGTTGGTCGGGCGTGAGCGCGCCCGCGACGAGAAAGCCTTGCGCTCGACGGCAGCCGAGATCGCGCAGGATGCTCAGTTGCTCGTGCGACTCGACCCCCTCGGCCACGGACTCGAGGCCCATTGCCTCGGCGAGCCGCAGGATCGCCTCGACGATCGCCCGACTGTCCGAGTCGGTGACGATGTCGTCGATGAAGGTGCGGTCGATCTTGACGCTGTCGACCGGAAACCGCTTCAGGTACCACAGCGACGAGTAACCCGTGCCGAAGTCGTCGATCGCCGACTTGACTCCGATCGACTGCAGTCGCGAGAACGTCTCCAGTGCCACCTCGGGGGCATTCATCAGCGTCGCCTCCTTCATCTCGAGGCAGAGCCGAGTCGGATCGAGGCCCGACTCCTCGAGTGCTGAGCGGACGGCCTCCGCGAGCTCCGGCCGGGCGAACTCCCGGGCGGAGATGTTGACGCGCAGGATGAGCGAGTCGTCACCGAGCCGCTCGGTGATCTCGGCGAACGAGCGGCAGGCTTCGCGCACGGCGTACGCGCCGAGTTCGTCGATCGCTCCCGACTGCTCCGCCACGGAGATGAACTCGTCGGCACCGACACGGCCGCGTTCGGGGTGGTCCCAGCGGAGGAGGGCCTCGACACCGACGATGCTCCCGTCCGACGTCGAGAACTCCGGCTGGAAGTTGACAGCGAGCTGTGAACGTTCGATCGCGACGCGGAGTTCGCCCTCGAGAGCGAGTCGACGGAGCACGGCATCGTGGAGCGGACGGTCGAAGAACATGTACCGGTTCCGTCCGTGCCCCTTCGCGACGTACAGCGCCTGGTCCGCCCGGGCGAGGAGGTCGATTTCGCTGAGGACATCCGTGCCGAGAACACCACCGATGCTCACGGTCTGGACGAACGACTGTCCGTCCAGCTTCATGGGAGCTCCGATCGCGTCGACCAGTCGCCGAGCGACGTGGTGAGCGCCTTCCGCGTCGAGCCGCGGAATGACAACGGCGAACTCGTCGCCTCCGAGACGCGCCACGAGGTCGACCGACCGGATCTGCGAGCGGATTCTCTCGGCGACGGTGCGAAGCACCTCGTCGCCGACGGCATGGCCGTGAGAGTCGTTGACGGTCTTGAAGTGATCGAGATCGAGGACCAGGATCGGCGGGTACTCACCGTCGCGTTCGAAGAGGTGGTGGACGAACCCGCTCAGTGCCGATCGGTTGGCGACGCCGGTCAAGTCGTCGTGGGTCGCCGCATGTTCCAACTCGATGCGCTGGACATGCGCTTCGGTGACGTTCTCGAACGACGTCAGGACGAGCTGATCCGACGTGCCGGGCACCTGCAGCGGAACCGTGTTGGTGCGGGCCCAGACGGTCGACCCATCGCGACGAACGACCTCGATGTTGTTCCACAGCCGATCGACCTCGCCGCGTCGAAGACGGGCGAGTTGTTCGTGGATCTCGTCCAGCCGGTCAGCCGGGAAGAAGTCGGCCAGCGACCGTCCCTCGACGTCGCCTCGCTCGAGCTGGTAGAGGTCGAGGAACTGTTGATTGCAGTCGACCAGGCTGCCGTCCCACGTCCGGATCGTGAAGCCCAGCGGTCCCTCGTGGTAGGTGAGTGCGAGCAGCCGCTCCGATTGCGCGGTCCGCAGCGCCCGACCGAAGATCACTGCGACGTTCCGTACGAGTTCGGCATCGGCGTCGGTCCAGTCGGGGCCGGGCTTGCCTCGCATCAGTCGCAGCGCTCCTCGCTGGCCGCCGGACACGAGGGGCGAGGACAGGAGACTCACCGGCTCGGCCTGCACGGTCTCGTCGAAGATCGACAGTGCGCGGAGCCGGTCCTGTTGGTACGACAGAACGTCGCGGGTCAGGAGGGTCTGCACGTCGGACACCCCGTCGGGAATCGACGTGGTCACCGGCTCGTCCGATCCGATCCGGAACTCCGGGACCGCCCACCTCGCGTGGCGCTCGATGACGCTGTGGTCACGATGCTCGAGCAGCATGTCGACGGTGTCCGCTCCGGTCAGCAGTGCGAGTTCGGAGAGGGCCACGGTGATGCGCTCGACCACGTCCCTCGGCTCGGACAACGCCATGATCTCGGTGGCCAAGGTGTTGCAGTACTCGCCGATCGCCACGCGCCGACGGAGGGAGTGCTCGATTCCCGTCGACGCGTCGGGTGTTCGAATGGTGATCGAGACGGCACCGATCTCGATGCCCGGAAGCACGATGGCCGTCACGATCGAGGGGATCCAGGCACCGGAGGAATGGCGAATCCTCACCTCGTGGCCGAGATCCGCGCCCTGGAAGTTGAGGCGACGGTCGAAGAGCTGAGTCGCCGTTTCGACATCGGCCGGGTGGACGTAGTTGAAGATCGACTCGTCGATCGCGGCAGAGGCGTCGTGGCCGAGCAACATCGCGAGACCAGCTGTTGCGTACCGGATGCTCCCGTCCTCCGCGACGATCACGATCGTTTCGGGAGAGTTCGAGAAGAGCGCGTCGAGGAGCTGCCCGATGCCGCGCGTGTCCTCTCCGATGGGGCTCGGACCCCCGTCCTCGTTCACTTGCACGAACCTCTATCGGTCACCACCGGCGCGAACTCGACCCGATCCCGCGATGATCAAGAGATCATCTCTTGCTCCGCCGCGGTGGAGCCGCAGACCAGGGACGCGCCCGGCGCGTGTCGAATCCGGCGAACCCCGCGGCCCGATCAGGCGCCCAGCGGCTCGAGACGAGCGAGGATCAGCCTGTCGATGTCGAGCGCTTCGGCCTTGGCTCTCGCGGCGTGATCATCGGGTGCGGCCCACCCGCTGACCTCGAAGTGCCGTCCATCCGATGCGTCACGGGCCGTCTCGACGTACCCGCGCGCATTCGGGCTGCTGAGCCGCACATTGACGCCGTCGGCGTGCAACCCCGCGACGCTCGCCAATTCGTGGCTGTTGACCCCGACGACCACGGGCATCGGATCGACGGCTCGCAGGACCTCGATCTGTGTGACGACGGCTGCATGTCGCTCCCTCAGTGTCGGCAGCAACGGAATCGAGCGTTCACGGTGCTCGCGCGCCCAGTGGCCGTCGGGTGCGGCGCCGGCGCCGATCCCGGCCCGAACGCGACCGTTGCTGATCCGCTGGGCACTGGCGAGCGCCGCGGCGAGCACCGCCGGATGTCGGTTGGCGACGTTGGCAACGAGGGTTCCGATGCCGATCGACGTCGTCGCCGCGGCGAGCGCGCCGAGCAGCGTGCAACACTCGAGCACGTCTCGGTCTCCGCCCGGAAACACGCTGCCATCGAAGTGATCCAGGACCCAGGTGGTGTCGTAGCCCTCGTCTTCGGCTCGCAACGTGGCGTCGCGGAGTTCGGGCCAGCCGTTGTGCGCGGAACTGAGCTGAATGTCGAGGAGCACCTGCCCAGCATGCAGCCGTGACCGGGTCTCCTGCGAACGGAGCCGAACCGACGCGGTGATCCACAGCGAGATCGGTGGGGCCGGAACGTCACCTCGATCCGACGAGAACGGTCGATCCACCTGCAGCGGATCGTGTCTCGACGGATTCAAGGGACCAAGTTCTCTGACGAACGAATCCGCGATGCGTCAGAGTCGAATCGTGAGCGAGTCATCGATCCACGAGCGGACCGTGACCGTGGGGGTCGACGGCTCGGTCGCCTCGGCGTCCGCACTCCGGTGGGCGGTCGACCACGCCGACCAGCTCGGTACCGTCCGTCCCTTGATGACGTTCGTGACGGGACCGTTCGAGTACGGATTCGGCACGGTCGAGGGGTCCGTCGGAACCGGGGAGCCGTACCGCAGCGAAGCGATCGCGGCCCTGAGGCGATTCCTGCAGGATCACGCTCCGACGCTGGCAGATGCCGGGACGGTCATCGAGTCCCGTGCCGGCCCGGGACTCGTGGGTGCGGCTGCCGGGTCGGAACTACTCGTCGTCGGGACCCGGGGATGGGGCGCTCGAGATGATCTCTCCCTCGGGTCGGTCGGGGCCTACTGCGCGCGGCATTCCAAGGTGCCCGTCGCACTGATCCCTCCCGGCGTTCGACCCGTCCACGAGCACCTCGACGTGGTGGTCGGTTTCGATGGCTCCCCTCACGCCGAGGCTGCGTTGCGGTGGACGCTCACCCACGTCCGCCGGTCCGCACGGGTGGTCGCCGTGACCGCGTATCCGAGTGAGTCGGTGATCGGAGAGCCGCTGTCGTTGTCGCCTGCGGACGCCGAGACCAGGGCCCGCCGGTACCTCGAGGAGTCGGTGTCGGCGATTCTGAGGGAATTCGACGGCCATCCGGCGGTGGAGTCGCGGGTCGTGCCCGGCGATCCGCGGGTCGTGCTCCGAGAGGTGAGCGGTGGCGCGGATCTGCTCGTGATCGGCTCTCGCGGTGCGGGCGTGCTGGATCGGCTGCTGCTCGGATCGGTTTCGAACGCCCTCGTGCACCATCCGACGATCCCGACCATCGTCGTCCCGCCCGTGGTCGGGTCATCGACGTGACGACGGCGCGAGCGCAGCGAGCCAGCGCAGACCCGTCAGACTCGGCAGAAACGTGTACGCGGCCGCCCGAGTCCGGATGAAGCGCGGGAACCCGGTCAACACGATGTCGTCGCCGTCGTCACGTGGGATGACGAATCGACTCGACCGGGGGTCGTTCGCGCCCAGGATCGGATCGTTCGTCCCCGTGATGTCGGGATGCTGGAGCCCGAGGTTGATCCAGTCGTACATGAGCCCTTCGAACTGGGATACGAGGCTCGCGCACATGAAATTGCCGACGAGCCCGCGCGGCACACCGTCGGGTTCGGTCTCCCCCGGCTCGATCGGCGGTCCGTACGGCATCCCCCGACGCAGGATCCGTCGCGTGTGCGCCGACGCGCGCTGTGCGACCGGTGCATCGCGCGGGTTCGCACGACGCATGTGTGACCCGATCGGACACACCGAGCCATCCATGTCGTCGAAATAGCCGTAGTCGTTGCGTCGCTCGGCGGGAAGCGGAGCCTCCACACCGTCGTTGTCGAGCGGCAGGGGATTGCCGTTACGCCACCGGCCGCAGAACTTCGCGGCGATCCACTCCGGGTCACAGTCGTGCGCGGCGGCCGCATCCTTCAGGAACCGCTCGAACGCGAACACGTCCTGTTCGAGCACGCGGAACGCGTTGTAGGTGCCGTTGCCGGTGAACTCGATCGGTTCCGGGACGTCGAAGATCACCCCTTCGAACTGACTCTCGTGCCCGACGAAGAACGCCCCCGCGGGCGACAACGGTTGTGAATCGGGCGGCTTGCCGTTGTCGAATCCCTCGATGCGTGGCTGGGAGATCCCGTCGACGTAGCCGAAGTGCACCTTGTCGGTCGGCGTGTCGCCTTCGTAGAAGCCCTCGCCGTCGTAGCGGGCGACCAGCGACGCACCCGCACCGAATGCCGCCGTCAGCTCATCCTCGCGGGCCTGCACGTCGTCGAGCGTGTGGCCGTGGGTCGTCCAGATCGCGTGCACGTGTGACACGTCACCCATTCCGTCGTCCCAGTTCTCCGGGGCGCTCTCTGCGATGTCACCGATCTTCCGGGCCCGGAGGGCGGCGCCCGCCCGGAACTCGGTCGGGAACCGTCGGAGCGTCGTCGCGCCCACACCCATCGCGGCGAGACCGGTGTGGGTGAATCCGACGCTCAGCACCGAGTCGGGCTTGGTCTCCCACCGTTGCGCATCGCGAATCTGCGTCACACCCTCGACCCCGCTCGTTGCGGCCCGGAGATGGGCGCGCACCGGCGACGGGTCGTTGATCGTGAAGACCATGTGCCGGACGAATCGGTAGCGGTATCCGTTCGCCACCCAACCCTGGACGTCCTCAGGGGTCGGGCGGGACACCCCGGTCGTGTCGATCCCGGCGCTCGCCGCATCGTCGGTCATATTTGCGACCCCCATTCGAGTCCGAGTGCTCGGCGAATCTGCGCGACCGAGGATCCGGCGTACGCGCGATACGCCCCGAGTTGGACCTGACGATTCTCGTTGAACAGGAGGAGCATCCGTCGCGGGAGCAGGTCCAGGTCGTCGACCAGCTCGGTCGGATCATCGGGTACCTGGAACAGGTCGCGCTCGTTGACCCACTCGACGAACTGCGATGGATGGTGTCCGACGGGTGTGGGCGGCGGATCCTTCACGAACGTCATCAACACGTCGAAGACATCGCCGATGGCCACGATGAAATCGCGGATGTACGTCTCGAAGTCGCCGTCGTAGACCGAGACCATCGACAGGTTCCCGTCGATCACGTCGAATCGTGCGAAGTGAACCGTTCCGACGATGTCGAGGCCGGTGTAGATGTTGTCGACATTGAGCCGCATGAACTTCACGAGCTGCGCGAGTGTCGCGGGATCGTCGTGCGTGAGCGGCATGATGAGATTCATCGTCCGTTGGACGTTGTCGGACGGCGACTCCGTGTATCGGCGTCCGGGCGTGACCCAGTCATCGGGCTTGCGCCGGTCCCAGAAGGGGATCAGGACGCGCATCGACACACGTTGCAGCCACGCCTGCAGCGTCTCGGACTCTCGTTTCCAGAATGTGCTCGTCATGATCGACCGATCCCGGCGCAGCTGCCCTCCAGCGACAGGATGGCACAGGCACGGCCCCGGCGCCGACACAGTGGCTACGCTGGTCGGATGGCGAGCGGAGCACGAACGCGGTTGTTGGCCGTCCTGTTCGTCGATCAGGTCGCCTCGACAACCACACTGCAGCAGCTGGGAGATCTCGAGGCCGACGAGTTGCGTCGGCGCCTGGAGATCGTCCTCGACGAGTCGATCGATCATGCGGGCGGCACGACCGTGAAGAAGACCGGTGACGGTCGGATGGCGGTCTTCGAGAGCGCGTCCGACGCCATCAACTGCGCAGTCCGAATGCAGGAGCGTTGCGATCGCGACAATCGACTCAACCGGTCGAAACCGCCGCTGTGCATCCGGGTCGGCGTGAGCGTCGGCGACGTCACCGAGGAGGATGCCGACTTCCACGGCACGACGGTCGTCGAGGCGGCACGCCTCGAGAGTGCTGCGCCGGAGCCCGGCATTCTCTGTACCGACCTGGCGCGGTCGCTCGCCGGGTCCCGAAGTGACGGCGTCTTCGAGACGCGGGTCGACGTCGACGCCAAGGGCTTCCGTGATCCGATCGCGGCGTGGGTGGTGACATGGGATCGCGAGCCGCGTCGTCCGGTGTCGTCGATCCCCGGTGCACTCGGAGCGGGCGGTCGATTCGACTTCGCCGGTCGGGAGTCCGAGCTCGCCGACGCCCGAAAGGCGTGGTCGGCGACGATCGACGGTGAGGTCACCGGCATCCTCATCGCCGGCGAGCCCGGCGTCGGCAAGACCCGGCTCGCCCGCGAACTGGCGATCGAGGCGATCGACGACGGTGCGCTCGTCCTGTTCGGACGCTGCGACGAGGGGGTCGGTGCACCGTTCCAGCCGATCGCGGACGCACTCGCCCACTACGTCGACCTGGTCCGGCCGATGCCGAGCGACCTCGGGCGTTTCCCTGGCGAGCTCCGCCGACTCGTGCCCCATCTCGACGAGGACGTCGAGGGACTCCCGGACATGATCCGAGCCGATTCCGAGACGGAGCAGTACCGGCTCTTCGACGCGGTCCTGAGCTGGCTCGAGACCGCAGCGGCCGACCAACCGCTCCTGCTGGTGATCGACGACATCCATTGGGCGTCGCAGCCCACGATGGATCTGTTGCGCCACCTGCTCCGACGTGTACCGGGAGCGCCACTGTGCATCGTCGGCACCTATCGTGACACCGCCACCGACGAGAGTTTGCAACTGCTGCGCTTCCTCGGCGACATGCAACGGGCGCACGCAACGGTGTCGATCAACCTCACCGGCCTCGACGCATCGGGAATCCGCTCGTTCCTCCGGTCGGCCGAACTCGACGTGTCCAGCGGTGATCAGGCCTTGAACGATCTCGTCGAGCGGCTTCTCGGCCAGACCGCCGGCAACGCGTTCTTCCTCGGTGAGATGGTGTCGATGCTGCGCGAACGCGGACTCGACGAGATCGCAACGGCTGCGCCGGCGGCACTCGGCCAGGTCGTCCTCGACCGCGTCTCGAGGCTCTCGTTGTCCGCCGTCGAACTGCTGAATGCGGCCGCGGTCGCGAGCACCGAGGTGAGTCTCGATGTGCTGGCGCTCGCGACGCGGAGGCCCCGCGGCGAACTGGTCGAGGCCGCGGACGAAGCACTGCGTGCCGGACTGCTGGTCGAGGTACCGGGAGTGCCCGTTCGCTACCGGTTCCAGCACGATCTGGTCCGGAGCACGGTGTACGAGACGATGTCGCTCGGTCGGCGGAGCCAGCGGCACCACGAGATGGCTCACGCCATCGAGGAGGTCCACGCCAAGGACCTGACCGAGTATCTCGACGACCTCGCGTATCACTACGTTCGTTCGGCGGATCCCGCCGATGTCGATCGAGCCGTGATCGTGGCCCAGCTGGCGGGTGACCAGGCCAGCGAGCAGGTCGGGTTCGCCACCGCGGTCGTGCACTACGAGAACGCGTTGGGGCTGATGGACCGGCCGGGCTGCACCCATCCCGAACGACTTCGCGGCAGGCTCGAGCTCTCGCTCGGCATCGCGATGAAACGTGCCGGGATCAAGGGGGTCCGAGCCATGCTGTTCGATGCTGCCGAGATCGCCAGCGCGGAGGACGATCCCGACACGGTGGTCCACGCAGCGCTGGCCAATACCCGGGGCTTCTTCAGCTCGGCCGGTCGTACCGACGAGGGCCGAGTCCGGCTGCTGGAGATGGCGTTGGATGCGGTCGACCCCGACGACTCGGCACACACCGCGAAGCTGTTGGCCAATCTGAGCGTCGAGCTGACGTTCGGCAGCGATCACGAGCGCCGACAGTCGCTGTCCGATGAATCGCTGGCCATGGCGGAACGGATGGACGATCCGAGGTGCCTGGCACATGTGATCAACCAGCGGATCAACTTCCTCTGGAATGCTTCGGGCCTCTCCGAGCGGTTGATCCTGTGCGATCGACTCCAGACGATCACACAGGACTTCGATGCGCCGCAGTGGCACTACTCGGCGGCCTCGAGCCAGTTCCAGGCGGCCATGGAGGCGGGAGATCTGGACCTCACCGACCGCTGTCTCGAGCGGATGAAGAGTGCGGCCGAGGAGCTTCGTCAACCGGTCGTGCAGTCGTATCTGCGGATGCGGGAAGCCGTTCGCGCGATCGTCGGGGGTGATCTCGGCCTCGGCGAGACACTGGCGACCGAGTGCTACAAAATCGGTCAGGAGGCGGGGCAGCCGGACGCGCTCACCTTCTACTTCGGCCAGCTGATCAACCTGCGTTTCCATCAGGGCCGGCTCGGTGAGCTGGTGGCGATCGTCGCCGACGAGGCTGCGGCCAACCCCGGACTGCCGTCGATGCAGGCGGCACTCGCGCTCATCTACTGCGAGATCGGAGAACCCGACAGGGCCCGCGAGCAGTTCGAGGAACTCACCGATCGCCACCACGAGTTGTTGCACGATCTCAGCTGGTTGGTCATGACGTCGCTGCTCGCGGACGTGTGCTTCCAGCTCGACGACGCGCAACGGGCAGAGAAGCTGCATCGGGCGCTCTCACCGTATCGCGCGCAGTGCATCGACAACGGCACCAACTGGTTCGGCAGCGTCGGCCACTATCTCGCCATGCTCGAGCACGTCATGGGCCGCTTCGACGACGCCGACGCGTCGTTCCGGGCCGCGGTCGAGTGGCACGCGCGCATGCCCGCACCGCTCCTCCTCGCCCGGACCGAGATCGACTGGGCCGTCAGTCTCCTCCGACGGCCGGTCCCCGAACGCGATCACGCGTCACAGCTCATCGCGTCGAGCCGATCCGCTGCATCGGAACTCGGTCTCGGTCGGGTGCTCGCCCGGGCGACCGAACTGAGCCAACTACTCTGAGGAGATGGCCCATTCGAGAGCTGCGCAGGCGACCGAGCCGAGCGGGAAGGATCTGGTCGAATGGACCGAGCGCGACTTCCCCGGAAGGACCCCCGGCACGCGGGTCGCGCACACGGTGGGGATCGGCGCCTCCGGGGTGTTCACACCGTCTCGGGTGATCGCCGGCTACACCACCGCCCGCCATTTCAACTCCGGGACGATTCCGGTGGTCGCGCGCTTCTCGAACGGCAGCGGACTGAGTTCCCAGCACGACCTGAATCCCGACGCACGAGGTCTCGCGGTCAAGTTCTTCCGCGGCGACGCGGACGAGACCGACATGGTGGCGATGACGCTGCCGCTCTTCTTCGTCCGGAACGGTGCCGACTTCAAGGCGTTGTCCGAGGCCAGTGTCCCGGTGGCGGTCCGCAAGCTCGAGGTCGGCAGATGGAAGAGGCTGCTGCTCGCCCTCCAGCTGAAGGTCCCGCCGGACCCGCCCGCGCCGGACGCCGAGAAGGCGATCGATCCCGCGAAGCTCACCCGGTTCGCTCGTGAGCACCCGGAAGCGAAGTCGGCGGTTGCGGCGCTGTCGGGGCTGGTCAATCCGACGAGTTACGGGAGGGCCGTGTATCACGGCGTCCACACGTTCATGATGACGGATCCCGACGGAACGGTGCGACCGGTGCGGTACAAGTGGCAGCCGTTCCTCGGAGTACTCGGTGTGACCGAGGAGCAGAAGCGGACACTCCCGAACGATCACCTCCATCATGATCTTCGACGTCGTCTCGGTGGCGGCGGATCGTTGAGTTTCGCGCTCCAGTTCCTGGTCGGTGAGCAGAGCGACGACCCGAGCGATCCGACCGCCCCGTGGCCGGTCCAGCGACGACGCATCACGGCCGGAGTGCTCCGACTCGACGAGGTGGTCGCCGACCAGGTCCACGATCAGGAGCAGCTCAGCTTCAACCCGACGCGGACGCTCGAGGGGTTCGTGCCCGCGCCCGATGATCTGCTGATCCGAGCCCGTGGCCGGGCCTACGAGCACTCGGCGAAGCTCCGCGGCGCCGCCGACTGAGTTCGCTTCCTTCGACGGGCGGACACCACCCGTCCGCTCGACAGTTGACGCGCGCCGTCTTGCCGACCGAGGCCCTGCTCAGAGCCAACGAGCGGTCATCGGGTCGCAGCGCCATCTCGGGTCGAATGGCCCTACTGGATCGAGTTTGCGAACGCAATCATGTGTACCAGCAGCTTGTGAGAGCCTTCACAAGCTTCGCGTTCGACCAGAAAGGGTCATCATGTTGAGAAAACCATTCGGACTGCTCGGGATCTTCCTGATCGTTGTCGGTCTCGGCTATTTCGTCGGAGCCGGAGTTGCGTACAGCAAGGTGCAGGGCGGCTACGGGTCGCTCCAGGCGTTCAGCGAGCAGCAGAACGTCCAGCTCTCCTACGACGAGAACGGGGAACTGATCGACCGCGGCACCGTCGAAGGAGCGCAGGCGATCATGTCGCTCCTGGAGGACGACTGGAACTTCCCGGTGGTCGACAGCGATCTCGACCCGAACGATCCGCTGGTCAACACCGCCACGGAATACATGTACCAGATGGCCACGATCTCGTATCACACCCTGAACGGAACGCAGACGGTCGTGCTGACCGAGGCAGATCTCACCGATGAAGACGGAAACGTCGCCACCGAGTTCATGTGCAACGGCGAGACCGTCGCGGTTCCGACACCGTTCCCCGAAGAGGGCGTCACCTGTGATTTCGAGGTGGGCGGGCGTTACTGGACCGGTTTCGACCGTTTCGACCCCGTGGAGGGCCAGGCCCGTGACATGGCGTGGAGCGGAACGGCTCACGCGCTGGTCGCGGAGCTCGGTGTCGGTGCCGCGACGCACAGCACGCTGCAGCTCGCGCTCGGTGTCGCCGCTCTGCTGGCGGGACTCGGCGTCGTGTGCACGGTGATGGGCATCGCCTTCATCTGGCACACCCGCTCCAGCGGGAAGGCCGCGGAGAAGGTCGCCGCGTCGACGTCGGTGGACGAGCCGGTCACCGTCTGACCTCGGCTCACCCATTCGGACACGTAACACAGGCGGGTCCCACTTCGGTGGGGCCCGCCTGGCGTTTTCCGGTCAGGGGGATCAGACTGGGAGATGGAAGTGACCAGAGATGTCGACCGAGCAGAATCCCACGCTGTCGCGGCGGCGGTACTTCTGGGCCCAACTCGCACTGCTCACCGCGGGCATCGTCGGACTGTCAGCGGCGCATCGGGTCGCGTCGTGGGACGCTGACGACGCAAGCGTCGCGTTCCGGACGGCAGTGCTGGTGGGCGTCGCACTGGCGGCGGTCGCTCGCTCGACTTCGGTGATCGTCGCCTCCGCATTCTCCGATGCATACCGCGTCTTCCGTTCACGCCACCTTCTCGCATGCGCGGCGCTGTTGGGATCGGCGGCGGTGGTCGCCTGCTCACCGATTCTCCATGGGCCGTTCGGCCGGGTGTTGGCACATGGACGGATCACCGGTGAGGACATCGCCGACCTCGGATCGGTACTCGCCGCCTTCGTCTGTACGGTCGGTGCGGTCGTCGCAGCCGGGGGCGCGTGGGAGGCGCTGCGAGACGAGCGGCACTGGTATCGAGCGATCCACCGCGGGCACCGGCCGCTCTGATCATCGGGTCGGCGTTCCATCCCCGACCGCATGCCGAGCGGGGCCCGGCGTCCCGACGATCCGCACGATGATGTTACGTTCGTCACGTGGGCGACGATTTCGAGCAACAGGTCGCGGCGCTGCTGGCGCGACTCCATCCGGACGCCGAACACGTGGAGATCCACGAGTTCGGTCCGATCCCCGGCGGGTTCTCGCGTGAGACGTACCGCTTCGACGCGGTCATCCACGTGTCGGGAACCCGGGAGCGCCACCCGCTCATCCTGCGGAAGGACCCGCCCGAGTCGGTCGCCATCCTGCAGACCAGTCGGGCGATCGAGCACGACCTGATCGAAGCCATCCGACTCAACACGCAGATCCCCGTCACCGAGAGTCTCGGTCACGAGATGGACCGATCGTTCCTCGGTGAGGCGGCGATGATCCTCCGGCGAGCGCACGGCAATCCGTCGACGACCGATCTCTTCCACGACGGGCCCGACACGCACCAGGTCGACGATGTCGTGCGCCACCTCTGCGAATCGCTCGTCGAGCTCCACCAGACCGACATCTCGACCCTCAACCCGCGCGGCGACCTCGACGATCCACGCGGCGCCGGCATCGACGTCAGCAGCTGGGACCGCTACATGGACACGACGTTCGAGTACTACCTGGACAGCTATCCGAAGATCAACCACGACCCGATGCTGTGCATCGTGCTCGACGCGTTCCTCACGCTGCGCCGCAACAAGCCCCGCCCGCTGCCGCTCTCGCTCGTCCACGGCGACTTCAACCCGGCGAACTTCCTGTACGCCGATGGCAAGGTGACCGCGCTCATCGACTGGGAGAACGCCCGCGTCGGCGACCCACGGGAGGACCTCGGCTGGATGATGATGATGGACGACCTGTCCAACACGCAGATCATGTCGCACCCCGCCGACGAGGGCGGGTTCCTCGCCTACTACAACAAGCTCACCGGTCACGACATCACCGAACAGGAGCTCGGCTACTTCATCCTCTTCGGCACGTCGAACATCGCCGTGCCGATCAACGACGCGATCAGGCGTCGCGTGGCGGGTGAGAACACCGAACTCCTGCACCTCTATCTCGTCCAGTCGAGCGCGGCGGCCCTTCCCGGCATGGCCCAGCTCCTCCAATATCCGGGGGTTCCCGCATGAACTCGTCACCGTCCGTCGACCAGATCCTCGAAGGCGTGATCCTCGCGATCGACGACGAGATCCTTCCTGCGCTCGGCAACCCCAAGGCGTGTGCGACGGCACAGATGATGCAGTCGTTGATCCAAGCGGTGCGCCAGATGCTGCCGGTGCTCGACGAGCAGCTCGTCGACGAGCACAACGACATGATCCGGACGCTGCGCGACACCGCCGCAGCCCTCGGTGACGCGACGGGGGACGCTGCCGACCGCATCCGCGGAAGGGCGGACACCTTCGGCACGTGGGCCGAGCTGCCTGCGCCGATGGATCGGGGCGCCGCGCTCGCCGCGCACGACGAACTCGGTCGCGCGATCGAAACGACGTTCTACGATCTCGACGAGCTACAGCGCGCCGGTGTGGCCCCGGCCGACGAGGCCGTGCAGGTCGTGCGGGCCCACCTCGGGCCGCGCTTCGTCCGCGATGCCGGGACGATGGTCGTGGGTGAGGGGTTCGTCGGCCGCGGGTGAGTTCGCGACGGCGGTCGGTGTCGAGACCGGGCACTTGACGCCTCGTCCGATCGGTTGCTTCGATATGTGCCGCGAAAGGGGAGGTTGATGGGTGCACCGATGAGCACCGACCGGTACCGGGCGATGATCGAACGGATGATCGCTCCCGCCGACATCGCGTTCGGTGGTGAACGGCCGTGGGACGTGGAGGTCCACGATCAGCGCGTCTTCCGCCGGATCCTGACCTCGGGGACGCTCGGAATCGGGGAGGCCTACATGGACGGGTGGTGGGATTGTCCCGCCATCGATCAACTCGTCGAGCGAGCGGCGCGCAACGGTGTCACCTCACGCCTGACGGCGCCGGTCGCCCATGTCCACGATGTCGTGGCCCGCGTTCGCAACCTCCAGTCCAAGCGGCGGGCGTTCCAGGTCGGGGAACATCACTACGACGTCGGCAACGATCTCTACGCCGCGATGCTCGACGACCGGATGATCTACAGCTGCGGGTACTGGCGGGACGCCGCCGACCTGGACGATGCTCAAGAAGCCAAACTCGCGCTCGTCCGCAACAAGCTCGCGATCGAACCCGGCATGCGAGTGCTCGACATCGGCTGCGGCTGGGGCGGCGCCGCGCGCCACCTCGCCGAGACGACGGGATGCTCGGTGCTGGGCGTCACCGTCTCGCGGGAGCAGGCGGCGCTTGCTCGCGAGCGCTGTCACGGCCTTCCGGTCGAGATCCGCGTGCAGGACTATCGCGATGTCCGCGAGCGATTCGATCGGGTCTACTCGATCGGGATGTTCGAGCACGTCGGCGTCCGGAACTACCGCACCTACTTCGAGACGGTCCGCGACCGGCTCAGCGATCCGGACGGCCTCACCCTGCTCCACACCATCGGCGGCTCGCGGTCGAAGCACATCACCGACCCGTGGATGGAGCGGTACATCTTCCCGAACTCCGTGTTGCCATCGGCCGCGCAGATCATGTCCGCCGCCGAAGGGCTGCTCGTTCTCGAGGATTGGCACAACTTCGGAGCGGACTACGACACGACGCTGATGGCCTGGCATGCCCGGATCGAGGCCGCCTGGCCGGATCTCCCTCATCTCGACGAGCGATTCAGGCGCATGTGGCGCTTCTACCTGTTGTCGTCGGCCGGAATGTTCCGCGCGCGTGCGCTCCACCTCTGGCAGGTGGTCTTCTCCCGCGACGGCTCGTCGAACGTCTACGGCCCACCCGGGATCCGCTGAGGCGGAGCGTGGTCCGAGGCCGTGGCTCGGGCGGTGTCATGGGTGCCCGAGCCGGCCTTCACGGCGGCGACGTTGGCTCGCCCGACGCCGTGCCAGGTGCGCGCGGCCACGACGGGCAACCACCCGCCGATCCCGACCGCAGGTGACGATCATCACCGGCGAACTGCTGGACAGGTGCGATCGGCCTGTGCGAACGTGCGACGGGCGCACGTTTGCGGCCGGAGAGCGAGCACTTCCCTTGGTTCCACCAAACCCCAGCCGAACGGCCGACAGCCGCCGGCGTTCCATCCCGGTCATCACGACCCTTGCTGCGAGCGCGATCCTCGTCGCGGCCTGCGGTGGCAGCGACGACGCTGCAGACGCACCGACCACGACCCTCGCACCGACCACGACCCTCGCACCGACCACGACCCTCGCACCGACCACGACCCTCGCGCCGACCACGACCCTCGCGCCGACCACGACCCTCGCGCCGACCACGACCCTCGCGCCGACCACGACCCTCGCGCCGACCACGACCGCGACATTCCTCGGTCCGTTGACGGCGACCGAGGCAGCGGCGATCATCGACGAGATCGCCGCCACGTTCGGACCGAACGACTTCACGCCGATCGAGGCGCTGCTCGGCGATGACGGCAGGTGGGTCGCGATCGACGGTTCGATCTTCGACCGCAGCACGATCTCCGAGTTCCTCGGACAGTTCTCGTTCATCACCGAGATCGTGCGTGACGACGTCATGGCAGAAGGCGCGCTCGGGACCGGTTATCGGCTCACCGAGACGTACGAGGGTGGCGCGACCGGTACCTTCTGGATCTTCGTCGCCCGGGACGAGGCGGGGGTGCTCACCATCACCGAGCAGAAGGAAGCGCCGACGTGAGTCCGCTACGTGGAGACGAGTCGCACGCACGTAGCGCGGAGACTGCACGAGCAACGGGCCCCACCCATGACGTTCTCGACCCCACCCATGATGCCCGCCAACCGAATGGTGGCGCGCACTCGAAGCTGCCGACCGTCGGTGTCAGGGCAAACGTTGCATGACGCGGAACCAGGTTGGTCGATGAGCCGCGTGTACGCCGATGCCGAGCAGCTGACCGAGGTCTACGCAGAGATGTTCGACGGTGTCGCCGACGACGAATCGGTCGATGACCTCGTCGAACAGGAGATGGTGATCAACTTTCGACTCCACGATCCCGACGTCGACATCTGGGTCGATGGCCGCTCGCGACCGGTCGTCACGACGTTCGCCCCGATCGATGTCGAGGCCACGCTCACGGCGACGCTCCGTGCCGATTCGATGCACGAACTGCTGCTCGGCACCCTCCCGCTCGGCAGGGCGTTGATGTTTCGCAAGCTGAAGGTCTCGGGCTCGAAGTCGCGGGCGATGAAACTCGAGCCGTTGCTCCATGCATGCCAATCGCTGTACCCGGAGATCGCCGCCGAGCGGCTCGGCACCTGAGCCGACGTTGACCGAACGTCAAGTCTTCGTCAGGAATGCAAGTTCTTCCTGAAAAGTGCTCAAGTTCTCGCGCCGACGGCCGAAGGCGATGCGGGGGAAACCGCATCACCACTGGAGGGACAATGGCCGTTCTTCATCCGTCGTTGGAGGAACTCGACCGACTCGCGACGCCTCTCGAGGCGAGCGCCCGCGAGGTCGCCCGTGCACTCGCCCGGCTCGACGAGGGTTGGACGATCTACGTTCGGCCGTCGATCGGACTCGACGTCCCCGACTTCGTCGCGGTTCACGACCGGTTCGGCGTGTGCATCGTCGAGGTCGTCGGATGGAGCCCGGGCTCGGCTCGAACGACCGACGACGGGAGTGTCGAGCGCGTGGCGAACGACGGTCGCTGGACGCGAGTGGCCCACCCGCGGGCGATCGCGCACCACCACCGGACCGTGGTCTACGACCAACACTTCGCGCGCCCCGGTGATCCGGGCGAACCGACGCCAGACGTCCGTGCCGTCGTCGTCGCGCCGGACCTCACCGATCGACAGGCATTCTGCCTCCTCGCTCACCCAGCGCTCGACGAGCAGGAACGCGCCGTGGCCGTCTGGGGTGGAGACGGCCTCCATCAGCGCCTCGAACAGCTCGTTCGCGGTGACATCGACAGCAGTTGCTGCATCGAGACGCTGGATCGACTCCGGAGCCACCTCGTCACCGCCGCGTCCACCGCCGCGCGGCCACACCCGATTCCGTTGAGTCGCAACGCGCGACTCATCGCGCTCAACCCCTCCAACCGCCGCATCCGGCGCGCCCGGGGCGCAGCCGGATCCGGGAAGACCTTCGGCGTCGCCGCACGGGCGGCGAAGCTCGCCGAACAGGGTCGTCGGACGCTCGTGTTGTCCTTCAACGTGACGCTGGCGAACCGGCTGCGGTCCCTCGTCGTCGACCGTTGCGCCGAGTCCGGTGCCAATCCGACCCTCGTCACCTGCTCGAACTTCCACTCGTACTGCGAGCACATCGTCCACGACGCCGAGCTCGAGGGCATCGAGACGGTCGCACGTCCGGGATCCTCGTGGACGACATCGATGGTCGCACGGGCCGAAGCGGCCTTCGTGCGTGGCTACGACCAACGTTTCGACGCCGTTCTCGTCGATGAGGGGCAGGACTTCGCCATCGCCTGGTGGAACCTCCTGCGCGAACACGTCGTCGCGCCCGGCGGGGAGATGTTGCTGGTCGCCGATCCGACCCAGAATCTCTACGACCGGAAGGGCTGGAGCGACGAGGACCGGATGGCCGCCGCAGGATTCACCGACCCCTGGATTGAGTTGACCGGGACGTACCGCACACCGGAGGATCTGCTCGCGGTCACATCGGACTTCGCTCGGGATCACCTCGAAGGTGAGCGGCTGTTCGTCGAACCGGCGCCCGACCGAAGCGAGATCGGCTGTTGTCCGGGTGCCACGACGCGCCGCTGGATCGACGTCGATGGTCCCGGTGATCTCGGCATCGAGGTCGGGCGCGAGGTGGTGCGGCTGCTTCGTGATCATCCGGAGCTGTCACCGGCGGACGTCGTCTTCCTGTGTGAGTACCACCACGACGGTGTGACGGCCGCGTCGGTGATCGAGGATGCCGGGTACCCGGTCCATCACCTCTTCAGCCGCAACCCCGACGATCCGCGCCGCAAGCGGAGGTATCGGTTCTGGCCGGACGTGTCGTCCGTGAAGGGCTCGACCGTCCACAGTTTCAAGGGCTGGGAAGCGCCGGTGATCGTGCTCGGCATCGGCACCGACAGGCGGTCCAAGCGCTCCGCCTACATGTCGATGACGCGGGCGTCGATGCTCGATCGGATCAACGAGTGTTTCGTCTCGGTCGTCAACTCCGACCGGGACCTCTCCGACTTCGGTGCGAGCTTCGCCGGCAGTCCAGCCGAGTCGGTGACGCCGATCGGCGGTTGATTCCCGAGCCTCCTCTGCACCCGCGGCGGAGGTTGGTGCAAGAATCATGTCATGAGTTCGATCGTGCTGCTCTGCACCGACGGTTCGGACGTGTCCATCGAAGCCCTGCGCTCGGCGATCCCGCTGTTGGCGCCGGCCGACCGAACGATCCTCGTCACCGTCGAGTCATCGGTCGCACCGGACACGATCACGGGCACGGGGTTCTCCTCGGCGGCGGCGGGGGTCGATCTCGCCGACCAGATCGAGACGGACGGCGACTGGGTCGCCAAGCAGATCCTCGACACGACCGCCACCGCGCTCGACCTCGACGACGTGGAGCTGATGGCCGTCGTCGGTCGACCCGGATACGCGATCTGTGAGCTGGCCGAGTCGCTGCCCGCCAGCGTCGTCGTCATCGGAACCAGCGGCCGAAGTGGTTTGCGCCGGGCCGTGGTGGGGTCGACCTCCGACCACATCATCCGGCACGCGCCCTGTCCCGTACTCGTGCAGGGTGTCGGTCGACACTGAGATCGAGGTGTCGACCTGGCGACACCTCGTGGCGGATCGCTCCCGGCGAGAGGTGGATACATGACGACGACCGACACCCCGGAGGTCCGGCGACCCGGAGTCGTCACGTTCATTGCCGCGATCCTCTTCATCCAGGCCGCCCTGGCCGTCACCTCGACCGTCAGCATGCTCGTCTGGCGTGGACCGATCCTCGACTTCCTGGAGAAGGAGGAATCGCCGCTCTCCGGTGGAGCGTTCACCGGGACGATCATCGCCGAAGCGCTCTCCGCTGTCCTGCTGGTGGTCGTTGCGAGCGGCCTGATGCGCGGCAGCAAGGGGATCCGGCTCTTCGTCGCGATCGTGGAGGGCCTCTCGATGGCATTTGCCGTGTACGTCCTCGTGGCCCATTCGGTCGGTGGGTACGTGTACCGGGCAGTGTTCTCACTCTTCGTCGGCGTCTTCGTACTGTGGGCGCTCTACGGCAACGACGAGTCCGACGAGTTCTTCGAATCCGAGTGGGAGTGACTCGCGGCGATTGTCCCGTGTCAGCGCGTTCGGGACGTAGAATCGCCGGTGATCCTGCGCCGTTGTCGAGCACACCCGACCGCCGCCGTGTCACCGACCCCCCATGTTCCTCGCACTCAAAGAGATGGCTCGCGCGAAGACCCGCTTCGGGCTCCTCGTCGCAGCGATCGCGCTGCTCGTGTTCCTCATCCTGTTCCAGCAGTCGTTGCAGAACGGGCTGATCACCGGATTCGTCGGCGCGATCAGAAACCAGAATGCTCCGGTGCTCGTCTACTCCGTCGACGGCCAGCGCGTGATCCAGGGGAGCATCATCCCACCGGATCTCGAAGCGGAGCTGCGTGCGACCGATGGCGTCGGCGAGCTCGGGAGGATCGGCCAGGGCACCTTCACCGGCCAGCTGACCCGCGCCGACGCAACGTTCGACGCGACGATCATCGGCTACGAACTGGGGTCCGACGGTCAAGGGCTCGGTGCGCCGAGCGAGCTGGTCGACGGCCGCTACCCGATGGGCGATCTCGAGGCGGTGGCCAGTACAGGCGGCGACTTCGAGTTCGCCGTGGGAGACACCGTCGTGCTGCAACCCGGGGGCTTCACCGTCGAGGTGGTCGGACTGGCCGACGACATCCAACTCAACGTCGCCCCCACGCTGTTCACCTCGTACGGCACGTGGTCGGACGCCGTCCGGTCGGTCAATCCCGATGCCGGTGAGCCACTCCCGAACGTGATGGCCGCCGCGCCGGCCGACGGCGTCACCGACGAGGAACTGGTCGATGCGATCAACGCCCGCTCGCTCGACTTCGACGCGCTCACCCGCTCCGATGCCGCGGCCGAGACCCCGGGTGTGGCACAGGTGCAGCAGTCCTTCCGGCTGATCTTCCTGCTCTACGGACTGGTCGTCCCGTGCGTGACCGGTCTGTTCTTCCTGATCGTCACCTTCCAGAAGGCCAACTCGCTGACTCTGCTGCGTGCGATCGGGGCGCCGGCCGGCCGCCTCGTCTCGTCGCTGCTCATCCAGGTCGTGATCATGATCGGTGCCGGCCTCGTCGTCGGAACGGCCCTCTACTATCCGCTGTCGCAGTCGCAGCTGGGTGGGATTTCGCTGCGGTTCGAAACGGGCGCGTTGATCTTCTGGTCGGTCCTGCTGCTCACACTCGGAATTGCCAGCTCGCTCGTCGCTGCCCGGCGTGTGCTGCAGATCGATCCGATCGAGGCGACCACGGGGGCGGGGGTGGGCGTGTGAACCTCGCACTCAAGGAGCTGCGCCGCCGGCCCGGACGCTTCGCGACGGCCACCGTGATCATCACCCTCATCGCGATTCTGCTGATGTTCCTCGGCAGCCTGCTCGACGGGTTGATCCAATCGTCGACCGGCGCGATCCGCGCCCAGAACGCCGACGCCATCGTGTACTCGAGCACCGCACAGGCCTCGTTTCCCCGAAGCCGGATCGACGTCGACCTCCGCAGGCAGATCGAGGCGCTGCCCGGCGTCGACGAAGTCGGTGGCATCGGCCTGGTCCAGCTCGGCGCACGGGTGCCCGGCAACGGCCCGCGTGATCTCGCGAACGTGGCGCTCTTCGGCTACGAACTCGCACCCGACGGAGTGCCCGAGCCGCCCGCCGAAGGTGAGGCGTACGCCGACGAGGTCCTCGAGGCCGATGGCGTCGAGGTCGGAATGACGCTCCTCGTCGGGCCCGCCCGCACACCGGTCGAGGTGATCGGCTTCGTGTCCGACACGAGCTTCAACGGGCAGGGTGGTCTGTGGGCTTCGGAAGCGACGTGGCGCAACGCGCTGAGCGCCAATCGTCCCGATGCCCAGCTGTCCGACGGCGTCTGGCAGGCGCTCGTCGTGCGCGGTGACGACGACGTCACCGACCGGATCGACGTGGCGACCTCGGGTGCCACGGACAGCTACACCATCAGCGAGGCGGTGAACGCGATTCCCGGTGTCGAGGAGCAGCAGGGCACGTTCAACCAGATCATCGGTGTCACGATCGCCGTGGCGCTCGTCGTGATCGGACTGTTCTTCGCACTGCTCACCGTCGAGCGGCTCAGCCTCTACGGCGTCCTCAAGGCGCTCGGCGCGAAGTCGCTGACGATCTTCGGGGGCCTGATGGTCCAGGCGGTGGTGGTCACGTTGATCGCCTCGACCGTCGCCGGAGTGCTCGTCGTCCTGCTCGACCTCGTCATCCCGCCGGGATCGATCCCGATCTCGGTGTCCGCCGGGTCGATCCTGTCGAGCGCGGCGTTGCTCCTGCTGGCCGCTGCGGTCGGCTGCTCGTTCTCCCTTCGCCGGGTTCTCAAGGTCGACCCGGCCTCAGCCATCGGAACCACCTCATGAATGCGCTCGAATTGTCCGACGTCCGCAAGATCTACCGGATGGGTGACGGCTCCGACGTGGTCGCTCTCGACCACGCGACGCTGACCGTGGCCGATGACGAGATCGTCGCACTGGTCGGTCCGTCCGGCTCGGGCAAGACGACGCTGTGCTCGATCGCCGGCGGGATCCTGTCGCCGACGGAGGGACGCATCGTCGTGGCTGGCGAGGACATCTCCGACTACGGCGACAAGCAGCTCACGGCGTTCCGACAGGAGTCGGTCGGTTTCGTGTTCCAATCGGTCAACCTCGTTCCGTTCCTCAACGCCAAGGAGAACCTCACGGTCGTCGACGAACTCGGAAAGCGCACCGGCAAGGCCGCGCAGCGGCGTGCCGATCAACTGCTCGAGGAGTTGGGTCTGGCCGACCGGAAGAAGAACCTGCCGTCGCAGCTGTCGGGTGGTCAGCGCCAGCGGGTGGCGATCGGCCGGGCGCTGATGAACGACCCGAAGCTCGTGTTGTTCGACGAGCCGACCTCTGCGCTCGACACCGAACTGGGTGAACAGGTGATGGAGTTGATCCGCACCGAGATGAAGCAGCGCGGGACGTCGGCGATCGTCGTGACCCACGACACGAGGATCACCCAGTACTGCGACCGCAGCGTTCACATCATCGACGGCCACCTCGCCGCCTGACCGCGAGCAGCCAACGGATTGGCAGTCGCACTGTCAAAGCCTCGCGGGAGAGACCCTGCTCGCGTCGTAGACTCGACGGGATGGTCGAGATGTCTGATGGGCGCTCAGCGCGCCGTGAGCGGAACCGTGATGCAGTGCTCGACGCACTCGTCGAACTGACGACCGAGGGCGCCGCCGACCCGTCCATCGACGACATCGCCGATCGGGCCGGGGTTTCGTATCGCTCGGTGTATCGCTACTTCAAGGACCGGTCCGAGATGATGGACGCGGCCACCGATCGGGCGATGGCCTGGATCCAGCCGCTCGTGATGAAGGCATCGGGAGATGCCAAGTCGACCGATCCACTCGACCACCGGATCGACGCGATGGTCGACGCCCGCGTCGAGCTCTACTTCCAGATCGCCGACATGGTCCGCGCCGCCATGGTGCAGGCCTTCTCCAACCGGAAGATCCACGAGCATCTCCAGAATGCTCGACGCATCTCTCGCGGCCAGATTCACGACCAGTTCCACAACGAGCTGAAGGAGTTCACGCCGAGGGAGTGCGAGTTGCGGATCACGTCGATCGACCAGGTGCTGAGTTTCCAGGCGATCGACTACGTGATGCACGAGCGCAACCACAGCCGCGAGGAATTGGAGCGCTATCTACGCGGTGCCATCCGTGCGGCGCTCACCATTCCCGAAGTCGGCACCTGACAGTTCCCGCTCGCCGTCGACGATCGCGTCGACGATCCGTTCTGCGACGACCCGCGGGTCGAGGCCCGCAGGCATCGCCGGTGCGGTGCCTTCCAGCGGGCGCGTGGCGAGTCCCGTTTCCGTGTGAGGCGGGCGAACGTCGATGACCCTGATCCTCCGCCGCCGCCACTCCTTGGCCAACGCCAGTGTGGCCGCAGACGCAGCGGCCTTCGAGGCGGAGTAGGCGACCATCGACGGCATCGGTGTCTCGGCGACGACGCCGGAGACGTTGACGAAGAAGCCGTGCGAGTCGGTGAGCAGCGGCGCCAACCGTTTGGCGAGCCAGATCGGTCCCATCGTGTTGGTGAGCAACAGCTCCTCGACGGAGACGTCGTCGGTGTCGACGAGGTCGCCGAATGCGACGATCCCCGCAGCGACGACCACCCCGTCGAGCCGGTGGTGTGCCGATTTGACGTAGTCGACGAGAGCGTCGCCCGCTGACGCGTCGCGGAGGTCGAGTCGCACGTCCGCACCGCCTGAACGATTCACGGTGATGACGGTCGCGCTGCGATTGCGCAGTGCCTGCGTGATCGCGCGCCCCAGTCCTCCGGTTGCGCCGATGACGGCGACGACCTGTCCATTGAACTCTCCCATGCGGTGATCCTCTCGCATCGCCGTCGACGGTGTCGGACTCACGTCCTCCCGGTGACCGATGGCTCGTTCGCGGTGGGAGCCGGGGAGCCCCGGGGCCGATCAGCCGTCGGCCGGCGCCGCGTCCGGCGCCGTCGTGGGCGCATCGGTGGTCGTCGTGGTCGTCGTCTCGCTCGGCACCGACGTCGTGGTGGTCGTCGTGGTGGCCCGCGTGGTCGTGGTCGGAGCGATCGTCGTGGTGGTGGTCTCGGGTGGGAGCGTGGTCGTGGTGGTCGTGGTGGCGGTCGGGTCCGCGTAGTCGAACGACGGGAGCGAGTCGCGCTCCGACACGTTCTCCGGCTCCTGCTTTCCGTTCCACACGAGGATCCGGTCGCCGATCGAGATCAGGTCCTGGAAGTACTCCGAGATGTGCATCGGGATGCGGACACAACCGTGTGACGCGGGCTCCAACGGGACGTTCTCCGCGCCGTGGACGGCGATCCCGTAGTTGAAGTAGGCGGGGTTCCACATGCCGCCGAGCGGGCTGACGCGCTTGCCCTCGACCATCCGCTTGTAGGTGAACACGCCGCCGGGTGTCTTGGCGAGGGCGCACACCGCCTTCGTGACGGGCTCCTCCAACTCGCGACCCTGGGCATCGGTGTCGTACGTCGCCTCCTCGCAGTACTCGGCCGGGTCGCCGTTGGCGTCGAGTTCGCCGGTCGAGACGTGTGAGATGAGCACCGGCACGTCGCGCTGGAACACGACCATCACCTGCTCGTCGAGGTACACCTCGGTGTGGTTTGCCTGGCCGTTCGTGGAACGACGCGGGCTGATAGTGACCTCACCCATCAGCCGTTCCCAACGGTCCTGATCGATCCGCCCGCTCGCTTCGCTCCGGGGGGTTCCGAGCACGAGCTTCTCGAACGCCCAGACGGCCTGGGTGGTCATCAGCCCGAAGATGCCGTCGGCCGGTCCCGGATCGAAGCCGAGTTCGGAGAGCCGCTCCTGGAGCTGTTGGACCTCGGCACCCTGAACACCCTGCGCGAGCGGCTGGCTGAGCGGAGCGACCGACGCTGTGGTGCTCGTCGGAGCGAGTTCCGTCGTCGGCAGATCGAGGGTCGATTCCGGCACGAAGGGAGCGACCGTCTGCGACGGCGGCGTCGCAGGGGCGGTGCCCTCGTCGCCCGCTGCGCCGACGACGCCCACGCCGACGATCACGGCGATCAACGCGGTCGCCGCGATGATCGGGGCGCGATTGGCCACACCGGCGTCGCCGGGATCGGCTCGCGATTCGTCGCGAGACGGCACGCGAGGAGGAAAGGGGGCAGGCTCGTTGATGTCGAACATGTTACGGCCGAAGCCCGATCACGTCACGTCCGAGAGACGACTTGCAGCCGGAATTGACGGAAGTCACGCCCGCGATCCGCTGTCCACAGGCCAGGGTCGACCGCCGCTGTCGACCGTCGACCCGAACGATCGACCCGTCAGCGCGTACTCGGTCGGTCGCCGAGCAGCCAGCGGGGGCCGGTCCCGAGCACCGCGGCGCGATCGTCGAGGTTGTAGATCTCGCACGTGTCGAGGCTGAGGCACCCGCATCCGATGCATCCGTCGAGCTTCTCGCGCATGGCCTCGAGGAGTGCGATCCGCTCGTCGATCAGCGGCCTCCAGCCTCGGGCGAGTTTCGCCCAGTCGCGCCGGTTCGGTGTCCTCGACTCGGGCAGCGACGCCAACGCCGTGTGGATCTCACCGAGGCTCAACCCGACGCGCTGGGCAACCTTGACGAAACTCACACGCCGCAACACATCGGCACGGAATCGGCGGTGGCCGGCGGCGTTGCGCTCCGAGGTGATCAACCCGTTCGCCTCGTAGAAGCGGATCGCCGAGGTGGCCAGTCCGGCTCGTCGGGCGACCTCGCCGATCGTCAGCAATCGGTCCTTGACTTCAACCATGGTTGAAGTCTTACGTTCAGGTTCCATGAACGCAAACGAACCCATCGGCGTCCGGGTCGCCGAGCTCTCCGATCTCCCCGAAGGCACGATGAGGATGGTGAAGGTCGACGGGCAGCGGCTCTGCCTCGTGCGCACGTCCGGCGGCATCCACGCACTCGACCACGCATGTCCCCACGAGGGCTACGGGCTCACGCAGGGTGTGCTCGACGGGGACGTGCTCACCTGCGCGTGGCACAACTGGAAGTTCCGCGTGACGGACGGCGCCTGCCTCCTCGGTGAGGAAGGCGTGCAGGTCCACGACGTCGACGTGGACGATGCGGGTGCCGTGGTTGTCACGCTCAATCGACCAACACCGGCCGACGTGCGGGACAGGGCGATCGACAGCCTTCGGAGAGGCATCCGGCGCGACTACGTCGGGCAGATCAGCCGGGATGTCGTCCGGCTGCTCCACGCCGACGCCGAGCCGGCCGACCTCATCCGGGAAGCCGTCGCCCACGGGGCCCCGCGAGCCGAAGACGGGTGGGGACATTCGATCGCGGCGGCCACCGACTGTCTCGCGATGGTCGATCTCTTCGACGACGACCAACGGGCGCTTCCCATCGTGCAGGGCATCGCCGGGATCTCGGAATCCGAACGCGACCGGCCGGTGCGCGATCTTCCCGACCCGGCCACCGACCGAACGAGGGTCTCCGCGGGGGCGTTCTGCGCCGCCGTCGAGTGCGAAGGGCTCGCCGAGGCCCAGTCGATCCTGCGCGCTGCGATCCATCGCGGCGACGGGGCGACCGAACTGCGCCCGTGGCTCCAGTCCGCCGTCAGCAGCCATCACCTGTCGTACGGGCACGGCGCGATCTACAGCCAGAAGGCGTTCGAGTTGCTCGGCATGATCGGTTGGGAGCATGCCGACACGGTGTTGCCCCACCTCGTCCCGACGATCGTCCACGGCACCCGCGAGGACACCTTGCCCTACATGCGCCCGTTCATGCGCGCGCTCGCCGCGATCGATCTCGAGGACCTGACGGAGCGGGACGCGGATCGCGGGTGGGTCGACGACGGTCGACTGCGATCTGCGCTGCTCGGGTCGGAACGCGCGGCACCGGTGCATGCCGTCGCCGATGCACTCCGAGAGGGTGCCGGCATCGACGGGGTGCTCGACTCGGTCGTCGACGCCGTGAGCCAGCGAATGCTCCGCTACGACCTCGCCGGGGACTTCGACCCTGCCGATGACTTCGGATGGCTCGACATCACCCACGGGGTCACCTATGCCCACGCCGTGCGGTGGCACCACACCGCCGAAGGCGCCACGGACGCGCACGTCTCACCGGCGGTCGACCTCGTTCGACTCGTGTTCTTCACCGCCTTCCTAGCGCACTGGACCGGCCGTCACGAGTGGCACACGTCGATCGGACCTCGCGACGAGATCGAAGCGCTGGCACCCGATGTCGCCACGTACAGCGACGAACTCCAGCGGCTCGCACTGAGCGACGCGACGACCGCGCCGATCTTCAACATGCACGCCGTGAAGATGGCTCGTGCGGCCGCGATCGAAGCCCGGCGCCGCGACACGACGCTGCCGCTCGACGCCACCCTGAGGTTCATCACCGCGCCCAAGCTCGAGCGGCGTGTCGCCGCCACGGTGCACCGTTCGATCGAGTTCGTCGGCGGCCGGATCACGCGCGACTGAGAGACCTCAGGCCGCCACCAGCGGGTCGGACCAGTCCGCCCAGTCGGGGCCGAGCGCGTTCCGGATCCGTCGCGCCGCCTGATCGCGGCGGTTGCGGATCGTGCGGACGGACACCGCGCAGTCTCGGGCGGCGCGGGTCGGCCCCCCGGCCGAGACGATCGTGCGGAGCAGTTCGAGGTCACTCGGACGCACTCCGGCACGTGCGGCCGCCCGCATCGTGCCGGCGAGCGCCGTGAGCGGATCGGCGAGGTGAGGTGGCGCCGGCTGCGCTCCGAGCACACAGGTCGGTAGGGGAATCTCCGAGGCGCCGCGCCGCCGCGCTGCTCGTCGAAATCCGATCCACATCGCATCGGCGATCAACGCCGGGGCGATGTGGCGTGACCGAACGTCGACGTCGAAACTGCGGATGGCCAGCCAGGCTGCTCCGATCGCGATGTCGCTCGGATCGCTCGATGACCCGTACTCCGCCCAGCGGCGCGACTGGCTGATGAGGCCCGGAAGCAGACGCTGCAGAACGATTCGGCCCGCGAGTTCCTCGCTCGTCGCGAGCTCCAGCAGGCGGCGCAGGATCGCGTCGCCGGAGCCGTGCGAGCCCGCGTGCGGCTGCGTTGCGGCGAGCACCTCGTCGAGGCATCGGACGCCTCCGACGGTCCGTCGGAACGCGTCGTCACCGTCCCATCCGCGCACCCGGCGCAACGCCGCCGGTCGCCGCCGCACGCGACCCCACTCACGATCGAGTTGGAGGAGCAGCGGTGTCGCCCGTCGACGCGGTGTGGCGCGGCCGGTCGACGGTGGGGGAGTGGTGGCTGAGGACGTGATCGATGTCATGTGCCGACCATGGCGACGTTGCCTCACCGCTCGGCTCACAGCTTGGGCGCCAACCGGCGACATCCGTGGTTCACGGCGCTCCTCGTGACGCGTCCGTGTGCTCACAGCCCCTGGTCCGGGCCGGTTTTCGTGCCGGAAGGGCCGACGGTCGATCTGCACATCCGTCTTCCCGCGGACGGTTCTGATCACCCCCCGAGGGTCGTGGACCGATCAACACTCCCGCCCCTCGATCTCCTCGGACCCGATGGAGAACGAGTCACGGTGCGCGCCCTCGACCGCAACGGCACGGTCGGAGCGCTCGCCGATCGCCTCGGCTCCGAGACCTTGTGGACAACTCGCCGCGAGCTCGATCCCGACGAGCGACTCACCGAGATCGACGAACTCCGCGTCGGCGCCCGGCTCGGCTCCGCAGCTGTCGCCACCCCCACCGGGTCGGGGCCCGAACTCGTCGAGGTCGCGGTCGTCGCCGGACCGTCGACCGCCACGTGGCAGTCACTGTCTGCCGGCCGGCACCTGATCGGCCGAGCTCCGCACGCAACGATCCGGGTCGACGACCCGGGTGTCGAGCGGTACCACGCCCTCCTGCGCATCGACGACGACGGACGGATCGGGATCGTACAGCTGACCGGCGTCGTCCCGATCCGCGTCGGAGCGCATGCGTTGGAGTCGGCCGTCGTCGACGACGACACGCAACTCACCGTCGGAGCGAGTGTCATCCGAATCCGCCGACTCCGGCCGGCGACCGCGTCACCGCACGAGGTCGACCACGACGCCGGACGGATCGGCGCGCCGAACCGTCCGGCGATCGGCTCGATCGCGGCGCATCCGAGCGATCCATGGCGCCGCGTCGTGTGGCGGGCTCCGTACGACCCGCCCCGCTGGGATCCGCCGACCGCCGTGGCACCGGTCGCTTCGGTCGAGCCTCCGCGGGCATCGTTCACGGGATTGATCGGCACCGGCGTCACCGCGTGCGGCGCGGTCGTGATCGCCACGATCATGGGGAATCCGATGTTCGTTCTCTTCGCTGCGATGGGTGTCATCGCAGCGGTCACGACCTTCCTCGTGGGCGCGATCACGACACGTCGCAAGCGGGCGCAGGTGCGAGCGGCGCACGCGACCCGGATCGTCGCGTTCGGTGATGCCGTCGATGCACTGCACGCGGGTCGGCGTGATCATCACCGAATCGTCCACCGCACCGTCGCCGAGACGCTCGACGAGGCGCTCGACGGAGGCTCGGCTGTCTGGCAGCGACGCATCACCCGACGCGCCGATGACGCGGTCGGCGCCGTCACCCCGGCGGAGCGCGACATCGCGATGACCGCGGTGGTCGGCACCGGCACGCACCGTTGGAATCCCCCGATCGAGATCCCGGACCGGAGCGCGCTCGACAGCACGCTCCTCCAGCGCGTCGAACGGTGCGCCCGACTCGACGCGGTGGCGGCGCCGATCTCGATCCGTCCCAACGACGCGATCGCGTTCCACGGCGCTCGGTGCCATTCGGCGGCGGTCGTCCGGTCGGTCGTGGCGCAGCTCTCGACGTGGATCGGACCTGCCGACTGGCAGCTCGTCGTCGTGTCGACCGATCGACGCGCGTGGGGCTGGGTCGACTGGCTGCCGCACGGGGCGCTCGACCACGGCGCACTGATCCATCTCGACGGTGGCGATCGGGCCGACACGCTCGGCGATGCCCTCGACGCAATCGACACGTCGCGTCACACGGTCCTCGTCACCGATGAACCGCATCTGTTCGCCGCTCGGACGGGTCCGCTGCGGCGGTTCGTGAGGTCGTCCGGTGCCGCCGCACTCGTCGTGGTCGACACCGATGCCACCGTGCCGGCGATGTGTCGACGGATCCTGACCGTCGGCTCGACGGGATCCGCGTCGTGGAGCGGCGAGCGCGTCGACGTCGACGACGCGGTGTCGATCTCCTTCGCCGGCATCGCGATCGAGACCGCCGACCGCCTCGCACGACGCCTGGCCTGTCTCGTCGATCCGGAGGACGACGGCGGCGCAGGCGGCGGCATCCCGACCTCGGTGTCGTTCGGCGAGCTGCTCCCCGACGTGTCGGCCCACGCCATCACGAGGCGGTGGGAGAGCGGCGGGCACGATCCCGCTCCCGCGGCGCCGCTGGGCATTTCGCTCGATGGTCGCGTCGACATCGACCTCGTGCGCGATGGCCCGCACGGCCTCATCGCAGGGACCACCGGCGCCGGGAAGAGTGAGCTGTTGCGCACGCTCGTCTTGAGCCTCGCGGCATCGGTCGGCCCCGAACACCTCAACTTCGTGCTCGTCGACTACAAGGGCGGCTCGACGTTCGACGCCTGCACCGACCTCCCCCACACCGTCGGTCTGGTGACCGATCTCGACGACGGGCTCGCGGAGCGGGCGCTGGTGAGTCTCGACGCCGAACTCCATCGCCGGGAGCGGATCCTGCGTTCGGTGGGCGCTTCCGACCTCACCGACTATCGGTCGCGACAGAGGACCCTCGACCGCCCGCTGGAGCCGATCGCACGTCTCGTCGTGGTGATCGACGAGTTCGCCTCGCTCGCCAAGGAACTCCCCGACTTCCTGAAGGCGCTCGTCGGCATCGCCCAGCGCGGGCGCAGCCTCGGTGTCCACCTGCTGCTCGCGACGCAGCGGCCCGCAGGCGTGGTCGACGACGACATCCGCGCCAACACGAACCTGCGGCTCGCATTGCGACTGCACGACAAGCCGGACGCGGTCGACGTCGTGGGTGACGAACTACCCGCGAAGTTCCCCCGCGGTGTTCCCGGTCGCGCCGCGCTGCGGCTCGGCCCTGACGAACTCGTCGTGTTCCAGGCCGCCCGGTGCACGGGGCCCGTCCTCGCCGGGGAGACCGGCGGCATCATCGTCGATCGTCACGACCGACTCTCCGAGGTCGTCGACGAGGTGGTCGTGGGCGGGGAGCGGGTCGATCTGCGCAGCGAGATGGACGTGACGGTGGAGGCGATCGTCGAGGCCGCCGCCGTCCTCGGGGTGGAGGCACCGCACCGGCCATGGGTCGATCCGCTGCCATTTCCGCTCCGCCTCGAGGTGTCGGTCGACTCGACCGAGGTACGCCACGACGAGGACCATCCGGCGATCGGATGGATCGACCAGCCCGACCATCAGCGCCGCGTCCCGCTCACGTGGACGCCCAGCGACGGCAGCCTCGCATTGATCGGCTCGATCGGGTCGGGGACGACGTCGACGATGATCGCACTCGCTGCGTCCACGTGTGCGTGCTCGACACCGGACGAGCTCCATCTCTACGTCGTCGATGCCCGGGGTGACGACGGCCTCGCGGCGCTCGCGACCGTCGCCCATTGCGGCGGCGTGGTCCGGCTCACGGAGGATGAGCGTCTCCATCGGTTGCTTGCACGTGTCGCCACCGCGATCGACTGCAGGACCGGGCTCGGCGGTGTGGCTGACGCCGAGCCCGACATCGTCCTGATGATCGACGGGTACGGATCATTGCGATCGTCGCTCGGCTCGATCGAGCGGCAGTCGACGTTCGAGCTCTTCCAGCGGGTCGTCCACGACGGGCCGCCGGCGGGAATCGGGCTCGTGATCGCCGACGAAGGCAGCACGGCGAGCACCATGGTCCCGATCGCGCACCGCTGGCTGTTCCACCTCGACGATCCGGGCGTCGCCCGCAGCATCGGCTTGCGGACACCGCCCGCCGGCCCGGGCACGCCGGGTCGGCTGCGAATCCTCGCCACGGGTCTCGAAGCCCAGGTCGCGCAGGGAGCGGCGCGACTGGCGGCGCTTCCTGCCCGTGACGATCGAGATGCCGGCGGTCCCGACGCCATCGCGGCACTGCCCGATCTGGTCGGCGCCGAGGAGATCCCCACACCGAGCTGGACGACGGCGGGCGTGTCGCGCCTGCTCGTCGGCGTCGGCGCTGACGACCTCGGTCCCGCACCGCTCGACGTCGTCGACGGGGATCACGTCCTCGTCGTCGGTGGGCCGCGCACCGGCGTCTCCACGACGCTCGCTCGCCTCGCGGCAGCGTGGGAGGACGACGCCGCACGACGAGGCGCACCGTTCCGCGTCGTGGCGGTCGATCGGCGAGGCGCGGTCGATCCCGAGGTCGTGTTCGATCCGACCGTCCGTACGGCGATCGTGATCGACGACGCCCACCGGATCGACGACTCGGGCGTGCTCTCGGGGATCGCGAGGGGGGAGCACCCGCACGTGGTTGTCCTCGCCGGTGCGCGTGCCGACGTGGTGCGCACGTCCTACGGACACTGGACCCGCGAGATCGCGAAGTCCCGGTGCGGGATCGTGATGGCCTCGCGCGGCGATCCCGACGGCGACCTCCTGTCGGTGCAGATCCCGCGTCGATCGATCGTCCCGGCACGTCCGGGACTCGGGTGGATCGTCGATGGCGGCCCGCTGCGGCAGGTGCAGGTCGCCGTGGGTTGACCGACGCGCGCGGGGAACATCGTCGGCGTTCGGAACCGATCACCCCCGCCGTGCGTTCGTCGCCGTCGGCCGGGGAGGTCGTGCCGGTCTGGTGGACCGACGGCACGTTCACCCGGATTTCACCGGGTCGACACCGGACGCGACTGTGGGCGCCCGATCGCTCGGGCGCCCACAAGGGGGGAGGGTGTCGGTTCGGCCTCGGGCCGAACCGTGGTCTCAGTTGGCGTCGGCGGTGGCCTCGATGGCGGGCGTGCTCGGCGCGGACCCGGTGCCGACGCTGATCTTGCGCGGCTTGGCCTTCTCGGCCACCGGGATGCGCAGGGTGAGCACACCATCGGTGTAGTCGGCCTCGATGTGCTCGGCGTCGAGGCCGTCGCCGAGTGTGACCTGACGGCGGAACGTGCCGCTGCGGCGCTCGGCCAGGTACATCTGGTCACCCTCACGGCGCTCCCAGGTGCGTTCGCCGGTGACGGTCAGGACGTTGCGCTCGACGGACACGTCGAGGCTGTCGGCGGCGACGCCGGGCATGTCGAGGTGGACCCAGATGTCGCTGTCGCGGCGGTAGGCGTCCATCGGCATCGCGGTCGATGCGGTGCTGATGCCGCGACCGGCGAACTGGTCGAAGAGGGCGTCGAATTCGCGGAAGGGGCTGTTCATGACGAGCATCGTGTGACTCCTTGAGTTTGTGGTGTACGGGCTGTCGATTGATCCTGTCGCCCGAGAAGATCGATCCTGATCTCTCGGTGACGCAAATGATGATAGTCGAGGACTCAGCATCATGACAACCATCAACTCAAGTTTTCTGCTCGTCGGGCGGCCCATCCTTCCGGAGCGGTCCGGGTGACGGGGGATCAGCAACAGGAGGGTGAGGAGACGACGGTGTTCTCGAGTTGCTCGGTGTCGCCCGTCTTGACGTACCACTCCCAGCGGGCGCCGTCGGGAGAGGTGACCCAGGTCTCGGTCTTCTCTGCGAAGCAGCACACCGTGTCGTCGACGCCGGTGGTCTCGATACCGGTGTCGGAGAGGCGTGACTCGGCGGCGACGACCTCGCCGGGCGTGGCGGCTTCGACGCCGAGGTGATTGAGGTGGGCGAAGCCGTCGGCATCGGCGGCGTCGGGCCGTTCGAACAGGACCAGTTTCAGCGGCGGGTCCACGATCGCGAAGTTCGCGTACCCGGGTCGCGTCTTGGCGGGGGCGGTGTCGAACATCTTGGAGTAGAACTCGACGGCGGCGTCGAGATCGGACACGTTGAGGGCGAGTTGCAGGCGCATGAGCGCATCGTACCGAACATATTGATCATCGTCAATATGTATCTATCGATTGTCGTCGATATGTCAGGACGCCGTGGGGTTCATCGAGCGCGGAGTTCCAGCCGATCGCGCTGCACGATCTTGTACGTGCGATCCTGCTGCTCGAGCCAGCCGAGGCGGATGAAGCTGGCGATCGCCTTGTTCACCCGCTCGCGTGAGGCGCCGACCATGCCGGCGAGTTCCTCCTGTGTCACCGGGAGGGTGAACTGGTCCTCGCCGTCCGCGAGTTCGAGCAACCGCTTCGCCGTGCGGCCGGTCACGTCGAGGAAGACCGAGTCGGCGAGGGCTTCGTCGGTCACGCGGATACGTTGCGCGAGCAGTCGGGTGACGTTCCACAGCAACTTGGGAAACTCGTCGAACAGGGCCAGCACGGGCTCGAAGGGGATCTCGAGCACCGTCGTCGGTTCGAGCGCCCGCGCCATCGCCGAGCGGGGTCCGTCATCGAGCATTCCCATCTCGCCGAACAGGTCGTCGGGCTCCATCAGCGCGACCACGCTCTCGCGCCGATCGATCGGATTCGCGATCGCAATCGCAAGCCGACCCCGGAGCACGAGGTAGAGGGCATTCGGTGGGTCACCCTCGTTGAACAGGACGTCGCCCCGGATCAGGTGCCGTTCATGCCCCGCCGCCGCCACGTTGCGGAGTGCGTCGGGGTGTGCATCGGCGAAGAAGTCGGTGCGTGCGAGGATCTCTTCATGGGCCATGACGTGCGTCACGGTACTACCCTCCGCCAGGGTGGAGCGTGCCGTGACCCCAGGTGACCCGACTTCGGTGGTTCCGTCGCCTCGCGCCGGCCCCGATCGGGACCCCCACGCCAGCGTGTGGACGATCGTCGTCGGGGGCGGAAGCGGGCGACGTTTCGGGCGACCCAAGCAGTACGAGATCCTGGATCATCGTCGGGTCATCGACGTCTCGCGAGAGGTCGCGGCGGCGTGTACGGACGGCGTGGTCGTCGTCGTGCCGGCGGGCGACGTCGAACGTGAAGGTGGGGTGCCCGGGGGAGCGACCCGCAGTGCGTCGGTGCGAGCGGGGCTCGCCGCGGTGCCCACCTCGGCTGACGTGATCTGCGTCCACGACGCCGCACGCCCGCTCGCGTCGGCTGACATCTATCGGCGGGTGATCGGCGCGGTGCTCGACGGTGCCGATGCGGCGATCCCGGCCGTCGCGGTCACCGACACGATCAAGACGGTCGACCGGCCCGTCGACCCCGATGCCGACAGATGGGGCTCGGTCGTCGACACACCCGACCGTTCTCGACTCGTCGCGGTCCAGACCCCCCAGGCGTTCCGCGCCGGTGCACTGCGCGCCGCGCACCGATCGGGCTCCGATGCCACCGATGACGCGGCGCTGGTCGAGGCCGCAGGTGGCAGCGTCATCGTGGTGCGCGGCGACCGCCTCAACCGCAAGATCACCGAACCCGAGGATCTCGAATGGGCCCGTCGACAGGTCACCGTCGAGGCCGACCGATGAAGGCCACCGACCTGCGCGTCGGGCAGGGGTTCGACGTCCATCGGTTCACCGACGACCCCGACCGGGTGCTCGTGCTCGCCGGCTGTCGCTTCGACGGTGAACGCGGCCTCGAAGGACACAGCGACGCCGATGTGGTCGCGCATGCCTGCAGTGACGCACTGCTCGGAGCGTCCGGGCTCGGCGACATCGGCATGCACTTCCCCGACACCGATCCCGCGTGGAAGGGCGCCGACTCGCTCACGATGCTTCGCCGCGTGGTCGAGCTGGTCGACGCCGATGGGTGGGAGGTGGCGAACATCGACTGCGCCGTGGTCTGTGAGCGGCCGAAGCTGGCGCCCCGGCGCGACGAGATGCAGGCGAACCTCGCTGCGATCGTCGGTGCGCCGGTCGGGATCAAGGGAAATCGCGCCGAACGACTCGGAGCGATCGGGCGGAACGAGGGGATCGCGTGCTTCGCGACAGCGCTCCTCGTCCGCCGCTACAGCGAGACGGAGCCACGATGAGCCGACAGGGACCACGACGCAACTCCGGAGGCGGATCGCGGTCCGGCGGGCGGGGCAAGCCACCTCGCGGCACCGGACAGGGCGGCGGAGGTCACCGGGGCGGTGCCCAGCGCACCGGTGGACGCGGCGACCGACCGGCTGGTTCGGCGGGGGCGCCGAAGGGCCTCGGCGGACGACAGATCGAAGGACGCCAAGCGGTGCGCGAGATGCTGATCGCGGGCCGACGAAAGGTCCACGAGATCTGGATCAGCTCCGAACTCGAGGGCGACGCCGGCGTTGACGACATCGTGACGATCGCGAACGCGCAGCGGGTGCCGATCGTGTACGTCGCCAGGAGTCGGCTCGAGCGTGAGGCGCGCAGCGAAGCACCGCAGGGTGTGCTGGCGACCGCCGCCGAGTTGCCCGAGGCCGACCTCGGATCCCTGCTGCGCGGTGACGGCTCGACGCCACCCTTTCTCGTCGCGGTCGACGGCGTCACCGACCCGGGCAATCTCGGTGCGATCATCCGCAGCTGTGACGGGGCGGGCGTGAGCGGCGTGCTGCTCCCCCGCCATCGTGCGGTCCACGTCACTCCCACCGTGGCCAAGGCGGCCGCGGGAGCGGTCGAGTTCGTCCCCATCGCGCTCGTGCCCGGTCTGCCCGCCGTGCTGAAGCAGATGAAGGAGCACGGAATCTGGATCGTGGGGCTCGACGATGCGGCCGACCGGAACCTGTTCGAGCTGGGGGATCTCGCGGTCGAGCCGATCTGTCTCGTGTTGGGTGCCGAGGGGGCCGGACTCTCACGCCTCGCGCGGGAGCGTTGTGACGCCGTGGTGTCCATCCCGATGCTGGGCGGGGTCGGTTCGCTGAATGTCTCCGCAGCGGCGGCCCTTGCGACCTATCAGGTGACGCAGGTTCGTTCCCGGCTCTCTTAACATTGTCGGTCATGGCTGATCGCGCACACGTGGCACAGGCGGGGGAAGCGCCGGGCGACGGTGCTCCCGCCCCCGACATCGCCCGGCTTCCGTTCGGCCGTCGTGGTTTCATCGTCGGGGGCGCTGCGGTCACGACGGTCGCCGGGGTGCTTGCGTCGATGTCGTCGCCTGCCGTCGCCGCTGCGGCACCCGCGCGCTACGTGGCGCTGACACCGCTGCGACTCTGCGACACCCGCCCGGGACCGGGACGGAACTTCGGGTTCACCCGTGTCGCGAGCGATGTCACGCGGGTCGAGATCGCCGGGCGCACGGTCGGCGACGTCACGGTTCCGCCCGACGCGACGGCGGCTGTGTTCACCGTGGTCGGCATCAATCGCGCCGCGGGTCGGAACTACCTGTCGGCGTATCCGGCCGCAACGTCGTGGCCCGGAACCTCCAGCGTGAACATGCCGGCGCGCAACGCGACCGCGCCGAACCTCGTCACGGTGCAGCTCGGCAACGGAGGTGTCGACATCCTGGCCAACAAGCCGGCCGACATCATCGTCGACCTCGCAGGCGTGTACGTCCCTGCGGCCGGTGGACGCTCGAAGGACGGCCGCTACCGCGAGATCCCGCTGCGCAGGGTCATCGACACGCGCAACGGGAGTGTCAAGCCGGGTCCGGGCTCGACGGTCCGGGTCGACCTCACATCGCTGAGGGGCAGCGCCGGCTTGACCGCCGACGCCGTCGCCGCGTCGATCAACCTCACCGCTGTCGCACCGAGCGGCCAGGGGTATCTCACGGCATACCCGTTCGGCGAATCGATGCCACCGACGTCGTCGCTCAACGTGCGACGCGGGGTCAACCGGGCGATCGGTGCGATCGTCAAGCTCGGAACCGACGATGGACGGATCGGGTTCAACGTGTTCGTCGAGAACGGGGCTCACGTGCTCGTCGATGTCTCCGGCTACTTCACGGGGCCCGGCGACAACGAGTCGTCGGGCGGGCTGTTCGTGCCGGTCACCCCGGTGCGCTTGATGGACACCCGGAAGGGACATCGCGGCAAGAAGCGGCTGTGGCCCGGGTGGACCCGCGCCTTCGACGTGCCGTCGGAGTACCGAGGCGATGCGGGCACGGCGGTGCTGAACGTGACCGCAGCGAGAACGATGAGCCGTGGCTTCTTCTCGGTCAACGCGGCGCAGACGCGCTCGGGGACTCCGACCACATCGAGCCTGAATGCCGCGGGTCCGAATGAAACGATCGCGAACCACGTCGTGAGCCGCGTCAGTACCGCCGGTCTCGAGGTGTATTCGAGCTCGGGCGGCGACGTTCTGGCGGACCTCGTCGGCTACTACAAGGGCACCGGCGCGGGCGCGACCGCTCCGGTGCCGCGGGACCCCCCGCCGCCGGCGATCGCGCCTCCGTACTGGATGATCGCCCCGTCGATCCCGCGGCTGAACGGCGGACGTACGGTCGCGTCGGGATCGAGCTCCCATGCGACGGTCGACTCCGGCAGGATCTGGCACTGGACCGGCACCGGCTACGTCGGCAACAACCGCTCCAACGTGGCCACGTTCGCGCACCGCACCTCAGCGGGCGGCCCGTTCTACTTCCTCGATCGGCTGAAGTCGGGTGACCGGATCTACGTCTCGACCGGTGACCAGCGAACGTACGTGTACGCGTTCAATCGTCGCGAGCTCACCTCGAAGAACAGCGCGCAGATCCTCGCGGCCACTCGGCGGCTGGGTGGGGAATCACTGTCACTCATCGCATGCACCGTCGGGTACGACAGATCGAAGTCGAGGTATCCGGATGCGTGGGCGCCCACCAGCCTCCAGTATCGAATCGTCGTGACATTCGCGCTCGAGTACTGGACCGACGACATTCCACTGCAGTGACCCGTCAACAGTCTCCTGGTGGTGAGAGCCGATGTAGAGTTCTCCGATGGCGAGGGGGATCTCGAGCGCTCGCTCGCATTGAGTCCGTCAGGCGACGGGACCTGGATCGCCCACGCCGATCCGAGTTGCGAGTCGATGAACGGAATGTTTGGTGGTTGGACCGCCGCGGTGGTTGGACCGCCGCGGTTGCGTTGCGAGCGGTCTGCGACGAGGTCGATGGTGAAGCAGCGCCCTCTGCCATCACAGTCAACTTCGTCGGCAGGGTCGAGCCGGGCAGCGACCTCCTGATCCAGACGCGCCGTGTCGGCGGAGGTCGATCTGTGAGCTACTGGCAATCAGAGGTCACCGCTGACGACGTCACGCTGGCGATCGCCTCGGTTGTGCTCACACAGCGACGCGAGACGGACGGGCACCTCGAGATCAAGGCGCCCGACGCCCCCGATCCCGACACGCTCGAGGTGACGTACCCAGCGCCCGGACCGTGGGGCGAACGAGCTCCGGTGCGTCCGATCTTCGGGCTTCCGCCTCACAATCGGGAGAGCACGTACTCGACCGCGTGGGTGTGCGAGACGAGCGGTCGGTCGGTCGATCACGTTCAGCTCGCGCTGCTTGCCGATCATCGGGCGCCGCGTTCGTTCTTCTGGAGCGACGGCCCTCGGCCAAGCTCCACCCTCACACTGTCGGTCTACTTCCACGCGACCGAAAGCGAGTTGGCCGCCGTCGGAGACGACGTGATCCTCAGTGAGGCCTTCGGCACCAGCGGCGCGCACTCGACTTCGGAGGAGCACCTTCGGCTGTGGAGCCGTCACGACCGGTCGAGGTCAACGGCGTACGCCAAGTCTCCGGAACGCAGCACGGGCCCACCGCGTCTCGGCGGACCTCGCCGAACTTCACGCGATTTTCGACTCGATCCGCATCCACTCGGAGACGCGGCACCCCAGTCGGCCTCGCAGCCGCGGGCGAACATTTGCGGAGTCCGAGCGATAGTCACAGCCTTCGCCGCGAAACATTCCGCCACAGATCCGGCGCACTGCAGCGGTCCTGGCCGTGGTTGTCGGGTGCTCGGTATGGGTAGATACGTCGGTGATCCACCCGCCCGTTCTCGCTGTCGGTGACGATGGTGCGGCGGGCGTGATCGGAGGATCACATGGAGCCCATTTCGTTCCCGAAGCTGACGCTTCCTGACCAGGGTTTGTTCCACGCACCGGAGACCAGACACCGTTTGTCTCGACGCCGAGGGGCCCCAACTCGCACAGCACCGTCCCAGTCGTTGGGGCAGCCTCCGGACTCGTCACTGCGTCCATCGACCCCGGCACTGGGTCACGGGTTATCAAGACGTTATCGAGGGTGGCGAGGCTGGCTTCCTGCAACGAACCGAGGACGGACGACGTCCGCCCCCGAACGAAGGGAACTGGTGATCATCATGAAGAGGCGCAGAACTGCACTCGCAGCTGTGGTCGGGGTGTCGCTCGGAGCGATCGGAACGGCGAGCGGCACTCCGGCCGCGGCCGACATCGGCAACGGACCGTCGTCGGCGGGAATCGTCGAGCGATTCGACAGCCCAGGGTTCTCGTTCGTGCCCGACTTCGAGGACGGACTGGTGGTGTTTGCCAACGTCAACTCGATCGCGGATGCCTGCAATGGGATCCCGGCGGGGGCCGGCGTTGAACAGCTGGTCTTCACCCCCAATGGCCGAGTGAACGGAGTTCTCCAGGATGACGACGTTCCCGTGATCGTCGCTCCACTCGGACCTGCCGAAGTGGTTTGCGGCGACCCTGCGGCTTGGCCCGTGATAGCGACGGGCACCGGTAACGTCCGCGCCGGCTCAGGCGGGTTCCACCTGACCGGCACGGTTGAAGAGCCCGATGGCCAGCTGTGGAACGTCCAGGCTGCCTTCAAGCCCAACGGACCAGACGTCAATCTCGTCAAGCGAGGTCAATAGCCGGCAGTAGCCCAACGGTAGGAGGGGACCCGTGCCCCGGCTGTGGGGCCACCTACCGCTGGGTACTGCAGCCAGACACGGGCGGATCGTGGCGAACCCATCCATCACCCGGTGCACAACCATCAAGCCGCCCGAGCCCGGTAACCGGCGGAGTTGTGGCAGTGTCGACAACGCTCAACGCCGCACATGATCACCTCGGTCGAACTCGGACCTGGCCGCAGTGGGCTGCCCGCTCGAGGTCTCCGTTCGGACGTGCGGAGTGTCGACTGGCTACAGGGTGCCGATGCTGATCCCAGGACCACTGGACTCGCTGCCGCTCGGACAAGGTCCCTCTGATCAATCTCGGTCCCTCGTAGGTAGCCCGTTGAGCGCGGTCCGATGACAAGGAGGACACACGTGAGCACGTCACCCGTTGGCAGCACCCGAGACGCCGGATGGCAGATCGGGGTCTCTCCGAGTCAGCCGGACGGGTCGAGGAGGTCGATGATGGCCCGCGCCGTACTCATCGCAGGCGTCCGCGAACCGTCGGCGACGAGCTCGTCGTAGCGAGTACCGAGAGACTCGCGCAACACGCGCTCGGTGATCTCGAAAGTCGCGGCAACGTTCGGGGCGAGAAGCGTCGCGCCCGCCGCCCCGACGGCGTATGCGGCCGGTTCGGAACCTGTCAAGCCGTTTGAGACATTTCTAGTTTGAGTGGATGAGGGCTTCGCGTTGGGGCTGGTTGATCCACGCGACGGTTGGGAGCTTCGGGGGTTCGGGCCGGCGATGCCGGAACCGCGCGGGGTGGGTGGCGTAGGCGGCATCGAGGGTGACGGCGCGTTGTTCACGGATCTCGGTGGCGGTGCCGTAGTGGACCGAGGCCGGGGTGTGCAGCCCGATTCCGGAGTGGCGGTGGACGTGGTTGTAGTGGTCGAAGAACGTTTCGCAGAACGCTCTTGCGTCGGCGATCGAGCCGAACCGGTCGGGGTACGCGGGACAGTATTTGAGGGTCTTGAACTGGGCTTCGGAGTACGGGTTGTCGTTGGAGACGTGGGGACGTGAGTGGGATCGGGCGACACCGAGATCGACGAGCAACTGGGCGACCGGCTTGGAGGTCATCGAGCTGCCGCGGTCGGCGTGCAAGGCGAGTTGTCCTTTGATGATGTTCTGTTCGCGGTAGGCGGCGTCGATGAAGTCGGCGGCGAGGTCGCCGGTCTCGGCTGCGGCGACGCACCAGTTGACGACGTAGCGGGAGTAGATGTCGATGATCACGAACAGCTCGTAGTACTCGCCACGGTTTGGGCTTTTCAGTTTCGTGATGTCCCATGACCACACGGCGTTCGGGCGCGTGGCGATCAGCTCAGGTTTCTTCTTCGCTGGGTGGGTGCGTTGGCGGCGACGTTCACGGCTTTCGCCGGCGATACGCAACAGGCGATACATGGTCGAGATCGAGCACAGATAGATGCCGTCGTCGAGCAGGCGCGCCCAGATCTGGGCGGGGGCGAGATCACAGAACTCCGGCGAGCGCAGCACGCCCAGCACGTGTTGACGCTCGGGCTCGGTCAGCTTGTTGGGCGGCGCCGGACGCGGCACGGGCGGTCCCAGCTTGGGTGGGCGGCAGTGTCGATAGTGCGTCGCTCGCGGCTGACCGAGCAAGGCGCATGCCTGCTTCGTGGACGTCAGCGCGGCGAGCTCTGCGAGGTGGGTGTCGATCACTTCTTGAACTTCGGATCGATGTCCGCGCTCTCGGAGAGCAACTCCAAGAGCGCGTGTGCTTTTCCCGTGATCTCCAACGCCAACCTGGTGCGTTCCAGCTCGGACTCGAGTTGAGCGTTCTTCTTGCGGAGCCGGTCGAGCTCGATCTGCTCGGCGCTGCGCCGCCGACCACCCGTGGCGGTCGGCTCGGTGGCTTGGCGGCGCTGGTTGCGCCACTCGGAAATGTGCGAGGTGTACAAACCCTCGCGACGAAGCAGCGCCCCGCGTTCCTCGCGATCAGCGGCGTCGTACTCGTCGACGATCCGGTTCTTGAACTCGGCGGAGAATCGCCGACGAGTCGCTTTCGCTGGCGGATCGCCAGCATCGTGGTGTCCGTTCACGCCCCCATTGTGGGCGCGATCGAGCAACGTGGTTGAGGTCATCGTCATCAATCAGGGTTCCTTGTTCTCGCCCCGGATGGACAGTGAGCACCGGCATCACCGGTGTCTCACCTCAGCCTGACAGACAGGGGTTCGTGATGCCCCTCCTCGGCCAGCAGAGTCGCGACGTGTGCGAACACCCCGGCGATGTTGCCGGTTTCGTTGTGACGAACGCACGACCTCAATGCGGTCAGTGCCAGAGCGGGAGCGTCGTCTGGACGTGTCCGACGCACCAGTGGCATCATGTCGCGCAGGATCAGGGTCTCGACGTTCCAGCACCCCGGAACCTGATCACGGACCAGGGCGAGTGCCCGCTCGAGCGTCCGCAGTACGTCGACCGGCCGCTGCTCGGCGAGGAACTGCCCCCGGAGGAGGAGGGCCATGTCGGTCGCCGACGGGATCCGACGCCGCTCGGCCCATGCGACGAAGTCGTCGGCCACCCGGCTCGCCCCGTCGACATCTCCGGTCCTCGAGAGTGCCGTGCCGGTTGCGATGAACACCCCGGGCCGTTCACCATCGTCTCGCGCCAGTCCGTGCGCTGCTGCTGCCGCCTTGCGTGCGTCGTCTTCGCGTCCACTCATCACGGCACCGAAGGTGACCATCACGTTCGCCCACGCGGAACTCGGATCGAGAGCGACGGCCTCTTCGGCGAGCGCGATGGAACGGTCCAGGTCATCGCCGAAGAACATGTACCAGTGACCGGTGATCCAACGGTTCGCGGCCATCGCCGCGTCGTCGGAGAATTCGGAGTCGACCAGGTCGCGCATCCACAGCCCCGGCTCCGAATTGTCGCCCCACAGGCTCAAGGGGATGAAGAAGTCCTCGGCGATGCGCACCGCGGTCTCCATGGATCCGTGCTCCGCAGCCCAGTTCACGGCGGCCGCGAAATCGGCGACCTGGGCGCGCAGGGTCGTCACGACGCGATTCTCGTCGGGGCCGGCCGCGGCCGCCCGCGCGAGCATGGCCTTGCGGGCCATCAACACCGCGTGACGATCACCGATGAGGTGTGTGCGCTCCGCTGCGGCGAGCCGCTCGCGTCCGTAGGCGCGCAGGGTCTCGAGGAGTCGGTAGTCGGGAGACGTTTCGCTGCGTGCGACGAGCGAGCAGTCGACGAGGTGCGTGACCGCGTCGATTGCATCCAGCTCGTCGACCTCGTCGTCGGCCAGGGTCACCGCGTCGTCGAGGGTGAATGGTCCAGCGAAGATCGACACGCTGTCGAAGACCTGACGCTCCCGGTCTGACAGCAGGCCGTACGACCAGTCGACCGCAGCGCGGAGCGTGGCGTGGCGCTCGGAAGCCAGGCGCCGACCGCCGGTGAGGAGCCCGAATCGTTCGTCGAGCCGTGACGCGATGCGCTCGACGGGCATCCCGCGCACCCGGGTTGCCGCGAGTTCGAGGGCGAGCGGGAGACCGTCGAGGCGACGGCAGATGTTCGCAATCGCGTCGCGGTGCCGTTCGGGGTCGAATGTGGGGAGCTCGGCCCGCGCCCGCGCGATGAACAACTCGGCTGCACCGCCGTGTGCGAAACCGTCGTCGGCGAGCGGCAGCGGGTCAACCGGCACGACGTGTTCGCCGGCGACCATCAACGGCTCTCTGCTGGTCGCCAGCACGGTGACCGCTCGGGCGCGCCCGGAGAGGGCATCGACGAGCCGGGCACACGAATCGAGGATGTGCTCGCAGTTGTCCAGTATCAGCAGCATCGTCCGTTGCTCGCACCAGCGGACCACGGACTCGACGCTCCCCAGCCCCGGAACTCGACGGATGGCGAGTGTGCGCGCCACGGCATCGGCTACGTCACCTCCACTCTCGACCGAACCGAGCTCGACCAGCCACGCCCCGTCAGGCCACTCACGTGAGCGCAGGATGGACTCGATGGCGAGCCGGGTCTTCCCGACCCCTCCGGCTCCGATCAGGGTGACCAGTCGATGTTCGCCGATGGCGCGGTTCACGTCGATGACGGCCCGATCCCGACCGACGAACGATGTCAGTGGAGCTCTGACGTTCCCGACCGGATGGCTGCTCGGCCGCCGAGACGGACCCGCAGGGTCGATCGGGGCATCGCTCCGGCCGGCCGCGATCCTGGCGTCGACCTCGATCAGCTGACCGCCCGGCTCCAGTCCCGCCTCGTCGACAAGGCGCCGCCGGTACTCCCGGAAGCGGCGCAGCGCCTCCGCCTGGCGGCCCTCGGCGGCCAGGGCCCTCATCAGCAGCTCCACCGGGCGATCACGAAGCGGGAACTCGGCGGCATGCGCGGCCATCGCCACGACTACCTCGGAAGACCGTCCGAGCGCGAGCAACGCCTCACCCCGATCCTCGATCGCTGACGCCCGCCGCTCGTCGAGCCGCGACGCGACCGGACCCGCCCACCCGGTGTCGGAGAATTCACCGTACGGATCTCCGCGCCATAGCAGGAGCGCTGAATCGATGGCGCTGACCGCGGCACCGGGCTCGCTGAGACGGGCGCGTTCCAGGAGGTCCTCGAATCGTTCGACGTCGACCTCGACATCGCCGAGGGTGTAGCCGTTGGCACGAGTCACGATCAGATCGTCGCCGACGAGCGCACGCAGCCGGGACACCGCGGTGCGCAGCGCTCGCAACGACACGCCGACCATGTCGGCGAGGCGATCGGACGCCACGGTTGCGCCCTTCCGCGCCACGAGGGCCGCGAGAATCCGTCCCTGGGTCGGGCTCGTCACCGTGAGCTGGGCGTCGCCGACGGTGACTTCCAATGGCCCCAACACCTTGACATCCACGACAGCCTCCACGATCGCTCCCCCTACATGCGTAGCCCAGTCCGGGACGCCGTCGCTGTGATTGCCCCGTGTCACCCGATCGCGCGGTCGCGATCGAGACGCGACCGGGATGAAACCCCGCCACTTCAACGTGGGTGCAGCACCACCCACCGGTCCACACCGGACCGTCCGAAGAGGAGTAGACCCATGACCGTCACCACCCACCGTCCCGTCACCGACCACCCGACCATCGACGATCCCAGCGACGGCCATCACCGTTCGGGCGCGGCGAGAACCGCGAGCAGGCTGGTCATCATCGCGGGCGTCGGGGCCATGGCGTTCGTGGGCGTTCGATCGGCCGTCGACAGCCGGGACACGGCCCCAGCCACCCGACCGGGGCCCGGAGTCGGGCAGCCGGCGGCCGACCCGACCGGACTCGGCGCCGCACTCGCCGTCACCTACGACAGCGTCGACCCGACGAGGGCACCCGCGCGTCTCGTGGCCGACCCGACCGGACTCGGCGCCGTACTCGCGGTCACCTACTCCAACGTCGACTCCACGAGGGCGCCAGCGCGTCTCGTGGCCGATCCGACCGGACTCGGCGCCGCTCTCGCGGTGGACTACGTGGCGACGACCCGCAATCCGTTCGCCGCCGACCCGACAGGGCTCGGCGCCGCACTCGCCGTCACCTACGACAGCGCGGCGGACGGATGACGGGCAGCGGCCCCACCCTGGGGGCGGCGGCTGATGCCTCATCGTCGCCCACCCAGTCCGGCAGCGATCCGCGGCCGACGGATCGGGACTGGTCCGAGACGTCAGGCCCGCTCGACGACGTGGGACCTGCAGTCCTGGCTCCCGTCATTCGCATCGTTCGGCAGCGTAGGCGCCGATGGGGTTCAGCTCATTCGTGCGCCCGCCACGGGTCGTTTCGTGCACGGTTGGACGCGCTTCGTCGTGGATCAGTGACCGCACCGAGGCATGCAACCTGACCGGCCGCGTCGATAACCTGACGTGCCGCGCCGGGTTAGCTCAGTTGGTAGAGCACTTGACTTGTAATCATGTGGTCGCGAGTTCGACTCTCGCACCCGGCTCCAAGAAAACACCAGCGTATCGCTCTGATCGAGTCGGACGTCGGTGAGCGAAACCGCTCCGTGCCCACGGATTGCCCACGTGCTTTTGTGAAACGCGGTACCGTTTCGGCATAAAGGGAAGCCTCCGCAAACCCCGCACCGACGGTGGAACGTGGAGCTACCGCATCGACGCAGGCCTCGATGATCGAGGTCGCCGACGCCAACGCGAAGTCGGTGGGTTCGGTACCAAGAAGGCAGCGCAGACCGCGCTCAACGAAGCACTCGCCGACACGCAACGCGGCAACTACTCGCCGCCATCTCGCACGACCGTTCGCGAGTTCCTCGACGAGTGGCACGAGGGAGCACGTCACGAACTGGCGCTGACGGCGTGGACAAACTACGGCCAGATCACCCGTCGCAACATCAACCCGTACCTCGGCTCGAAGCGGCTCACCGACTTGTCGCCGCTCGACATCAAGCGTTGGCACGGCAAGCTGCTCACCGACGGTCGCCAGGATGGGCAGCCGCTCGCCGTCGCCTCGGTCAAGCTTGCTCACCGGATTCTGCGACGTGCGCTCGCCGACGCAGTTCGCTGGAACCTGATCGTCAGCAACCCTGCTGCGGCGACCCGCGTGCCGAAGGGGAAACGAAGGAGTTGACGGTCTGGTCGGCCGAGGAAGCCAAGCGATTCCTGGACGCGATCGCCGAAGAGCGACTGGTCGGACTCTGGACGCTCGCGTTGCATACAGGGCTACGTCGCGGTGAGCTGGCCGGCCTGCGCTGGCGAGATGTCGATCTCGACGCTGGGACGCTCACCGTCGCCCAGCAGCGCACGACTGCCAACTACACCGTGGTGATCACGACACCCAAGGCAAAGAGCCAGCGGCAACTTCTGCTCGCCCCGGCGACGGTCGCGGCCTTGAGAGGTCACCTCCAGCGTCAGCGGAAGGAACGGATGGCGCTGGGGCCCGACTGGACCGACAGCGGCTACGTCTTCGTCGACGAGGCGGGTGTCGAGATCCATCCGCAACGCTTCACCAAGTTGTTCGACGAGGTGCTGAAGAGAACGGGTGCGCCGAAGATCCGGCTCCACGACCTCCGCCACACGATGGCGTCACTTGCGCTCGAAGCAGGTGTGCACCCGAAGGTCGTGCAAGAACAGCTCGGCCACTCGGCGATCGCCGTCACCCTGGACACCTACAGCCACGTCCCTCAAGCCGTGCGACGCGACAGCGCCGACAAGATCGCAGGACTTTTCGGCGAGTGACCGTCGCTAGTCGAGGAGGCTGAGGCCGGGGACGTCCCGGAACACCTTGTCGGCACTCACGACAGGCGCAACGATGCGAATCGCACTGGCGGCGATCCACAGGTCGTTCGCATGGATTCCGTCGGCGAGTGGATGGCCCGCCGTTCGACAGGCGTGTCGAAGCTCGGCGACGATCGTGAGGAGCGAATCGTCGACGGGGATCACCGTCGTCGTCGAGATGCGATCTTCGAGTTCGGTTCGACGACGGTCACCCCACCCGGCGAGCAGAGCCCCGAACCGCAACTCGGCGACGCTCGTAGCTGCCAGGAAGAGCTGATTGCCGCTGAGGTGCTTGACGTGCGATGCGAGCTGGATCGCACGCCTCGGATCGAGCGATGCGCTGAAGACGCCGGTGTCGACGACCAGTCTCACGAGTTGAGTGCTCGGTCGAAGGCCTCGGACTCTTCCTCGGTGAGGTCTTCGATGATGAGCTGATCCGCCGACGCCAGCACCGGGGCGTCACGCAGTTGCTGGTCGGTGAGCCCAGGAGGCAGCGTGCTCAACCCACGAGGCGCATCGTCATCGCTGTGGGCGAGATCGCTCATGAATTCCACGCTACCGCATGCGTGCTCACCCCGAACTGGGTCGGTAACGATCGCCTGCCGCCGCGGCGAGTTGTCGGTCAGTCGTCTGGGGCTGCGGGCACTTCGGACGACGGCGCCCAGGCCTCGATCTACGTAACGGCCGGGCCACTCGTCGGTGTGTCGGGAGGTGGAGGTGCATGCCATGACCGCTGCTGACGTCTACATCCAGACCCCGCCGCTCTTGACGGCGGAGGAGGCGATGCTCGTGCTCCGCATCGGGCGCTCGAACGTCTACGAGTCGGCGAACCGGTTCCTCGCCACCGGCGGCGAGGACGGCATCCCGTGCGTCCGCGTCGGTCGGCAGCTCCGCTTCCCGCGCCACGCGCTCGAGGCGCTGATCGGTGGACCAATCCCGTGGCCCCTCGTCCATCCCGACGAACCCGACCACAACGAACACCCCCTGACCACCACTGACACACCTCCCACCGAGTCCACCACCACTCACACGACTCACCCACCAAACCCCACGAACAGCACCCCACAACTGTTCACCACCTGACCCCTCACCCCCATGAACACCAACCGAACCACCACACGCAAATCACCAAGGAGGCAGTTGCGCGAAACGCTGTCGCAGCAGCTGCGTCGTCACGACTTGGCCGAGCAGCACCACCTCGACTGCATTGCCGCCGTGCGAAATGAGATCATCCGCCGAGACTGGTAGGACCGACGCACCGCTCGCACGCGCTTTTGCGATTCCAGCATCAACAGACTCGACCGGAGGCAAACGCAAAGCCCCTGCAAACGCTCAGAACGCTCGCCACCGACAAGCTCGAAGCCGAGCAGAACCGGCAGCGGAGAGCGCCTTCCGCCCGGTCGCGTGTCAGGTCGCTGGACCGCGCGTTTACGAGCGGGTGCGACCGATCGAACGTGCCGTATGGGCAACGACCTCGCACACCTCGGCTGACTCGACCTCGATCGGCGAGTCCGCGGGCATGTTCGCAAGCGCGCCCTCAAAAGCGGACTTGGCATCGTTCTCCCACTCGAACAGCACTATGCCTCGACCGCGCTCCCAACGGTCGATTCGGCAGGCCCCAACTCCAGCGCGCCCCGCAGAAGAAGCCCTGCAACGACGATGAGCAGAGCGAGTGCAGTCTGCCCCACAGCCTGTTCGTCGCTCACGCCATGGTCATCTGGGCCCAGGGGAAGCGGGGGTGACGGCGCTCGCGCGGTCTTCGATGGTGGTCTTGTACTGTCCGACCCTGTGAGCATCGTGAACGCGCCGGTTGCGGCGGAGCCCCCGGGGCCCGGTGCCGCCGCGAGTTCTGCCGGATTCTCGCCCAGCAGTCGACGTGCGGTTGGCCGCGAGGCGCGAAAGCGTGCACCGCGGCGCAGTCTCGGCGTGGTCGATCCTGCGCTCCGTGTCCGCGGCGTCGTGGAAACCCTGGAAGCCCAGAACGACGTCCGGCTCGCCGATCTCGTGCCGATTCGCTTCGGCCGCATGATGGCATCGCCGTGGACGTTCTTTCGAGGGGCGGCTGCGGTCATGGCGGCGGACCTTGCCGCGCGACCTCACACAGAACTCGTGGTGCAGATGTGCGGTGATGCGCACGTGCTCAACTTCGGTCTGTGGGCGACGCCGGAGCGGAACCTGTCGTTCGATCTGCGCGACTTCGACGAGACCCTTCCAGGCCCGTTCGAGTGGGACGTGGCACGTCTGGTGACGAGCCTGGTGGTGCTCGCTCGGGACAACGCCGTCGATGCCGACCGAGCCGAGGCCGCGGTCACACGTTGCCTGCAGTCGTATCGCAGGCGCATGGCAACCTACGCCCGTGCCAGGCAACTCGACATCTGGTACGACCTGATCGACGTCACCCAGCTCCTGTCACGGTTCTCCAAGGCAGATCGAGAACTCGCGACGAACTACATCGCCCGACGAGCCGAGCGCCGTACGGGCCGGAGAGCCGTCAGAAAACTCACGACGACCGTGGACGACCACCTGCAGATCACGGAGGATCCTCCACGCCGAGTCCATCTCGACCCAGCCGAGTTGGCACTCGTGGTCGAGGTCTTCGCCCGCTACCGGGAGTCGCTCCCCCTATACCGACGTCACCTCCTCGACCGCTTCAGGTTCTGCGATGCAGTCCGGCAGGTCGTTGGCGTCGGAAGCGTCGGCATGCGGGTGTACCTCGTCCTGCTCGAGGGCCGCGACGGGGCGGACCCACTGTTCCTGCAGATCAAACAGGCCGAACCCTCCGTCTACGAGGAGCATCTGGGTCGGAGCAGTTTCGCGACCGCCGGCGAGCGTGTTGCTGTCGGGAAGCGACTCATCCAGAGCGCCACCGACATCTTCGTCGGATGGACGGCGACCCCCGATGGAACCGCGTTCTACGTGCGCCAGTTCCGCGACATGAAGGTGATTCCCGACGGTGCGCTGATCGCTCCCCGCTTGGCGGAGTTCGGCGAAGCATGCGGCGCCGTCCTCGCGAGATCCCACGCTCGAACCGGTGATGCCACCGCGATCGCCGCGTATATCGGCAAGGGTGGGAGATTCACCGACGCTCTCCGGGAGTTCGCCGTCAGCTACGCCGATCAGAGCGTGGCCGATCACGGACAACTCGTTGTCGCAGCGGAGAACGGCGCGATCGCCGCGCAGTTCGAATGACGGCCAACTGTGGCCGGTTTGCGTGGCGAGGTCGGCCAGCATAGAGGCAAGCCCGTGACCCCGCGACGTGCCTTCGATCGATCTGAGTGCCGACGCAAGAATGGTGGTCAGCGTGCGACGGTGGCCCGGGTGTCGAACACGGTTCCGACTCGATGAGATGAGTTGGCGTTGGTCCGCCCCGAGCATCACAGCGTTCACCATTTCCACTTCGAGCCGTGCGCGCAGCGATCACCGCGTCCGTTTGAACCCTGCCCGACCCGGGACGGGACACGAGATCATCCCGGTCGGCTTCATCGCCATCATCACGGCTGCCGATGTCGCCGGGTGTCAGCACTGAACGCGTCACTGTGGACGCTCTGCGAGGTCGGGACTTACGGCCCATCCCCGATCCCGAAGGGGTTCGCGACAATTGCGGGACAACCCCGTGACACGGGCGTTCGCGGGGCACGTCGGACGGAAGGGTGGATGCCATGAAGGGTCATCGTGTGACGCGGCGCGACTTCATCAGGATCGGGGGTGGAGCCGGCGTCGGTTTGGCATTCGTCGGTCAGATCGCGGGCCGATGGTTCGAGATTCCGGTTCACGCGCTGATACCGGGCGGCACGCGCGACCCGACGTCTGTACCCAAGTACCAGACGCAGCTGCTGATCCCGCCGGTGATGCCGAGGGCGGGATCGGTCAGGAACCAGGCCGGCCCGAACGCCGACTACTACGAGATCTCGATGAGACAGTTCCCGCAACAGATCCTGCCGGCCGGCTTGCCGGCGACGATGGTGTGGGGATACGGGGCCGTGGCGGCGGACAAGAAGCGGGGGCTTTTGCTCCACAACGCTCCCTCTCTCACTATCGAGGCCCAGCACGGCCGGCCGGTCAGGATCAGGTGGATCAACGATCTCGTCGACGCCAACGGCAGTTACCTGCCGCATCTGCTGCCGGTCGATCAGACACTGCACTGGGCCAACCCGCCCGGCGGCGCCGCCGGGCGCGACACGCGACCCAGTTTCACCAGTACCCCCGGTCCTTACACCGGCCCGGTGCCGATGGTGACCCACGTCCACGGTGCCGTCGGCGTCGGTGACGAGAGCGACGGCTACGCCGAAGCGTGGTACCTACCCGCGGCCGACAACGTGCCCGCCGGCTACGCCACTGAGGGCACGTGGTGGAACTTCTTCGCCGGCAAGGCCGCCGATAGGTACGGCACGACATGGGCTCCCGGTGAGGCCACGTACCACTACCCGAACCTCGGTCGTGCGTCCACCGACTGGTACCACGATCACACGCTCGGGATGACCCGGCTCAACGTGTACGCCGGACCGGCCGGCTTCTACATCATCCGTGGCGGGCCGGACGGCGACGACGTCGTGCTCGACTCGCGGTTCGGCACCAAGGCGGTGCTCCCGGGCCCGGCGCCGAAGGAGAACGACAAGTTCCCGCCGAACAAGACGTACTACGAGATCCCGATCGCCATCCAGGACCGCTCGTTCAACGCCGACGGCTCGCTGTTCTACCCCGACACTCGAGCGTTCTTCGACGGAATCACCGGGCCGTACATCCCGGGCACCGATATCTCGCCGCTGTGGAACCCCGAGTTCTTCGGCAACATGATCATTGTCAACGGCAACACCTGGCCGTTCCAGACCGTCGAGCAGCGGCGGTACCGGCTGCGGTTTCTCAACGGATGCCAGTCGCGGTTCCTGATCCTCGATTTCAACATGATCCCCGGAGTCGAGGCCTGGATGATCGCCAACGAGGGCGGCTTCCTCGATGCGCCGGTCGACCTCACGGCGACCAACGGCAACCGGTTGCTGATGGGGCCGGCGGAGCGAGCCGACGTGGTCGTCGACTTCACGAACGTCCCCCTCGGGAACCACGTCCTCGGCAACGTCGGCCCGGACGAGCCGTTCGGCGGCGGGGTCCCCGGGACGGACTTCCCGGCGGCCGACCCGGGCTCCACCGGTCAGATCATGGAGTTCCGCGTGGTGCCGTCGCCGATGCCCGACCCGACCACGCCGCCGCAGTTCCTGCAGCTGCCGGCCGCCGCTGAACTGCCGCCCGCGACCGTGACCCGGCCGCTGGCGCTGCTCGAGGAGATGTCGGCGTTCTTCGCGGATGCTCCCGCCGAGACGCTGCTCGGCACGGTGGCCGGCGACCCCAACGTCGCGCCCGGGGTGTGGGCGAAACGGCTCTGGGTGGAGCCGGTCACCGAGAACCCGGCGGTGGGGTCCGCCGAGGTCTGGGAGTTCTACAACGCCACTGGTGACGGGCATCCGATGCACGTCCACGAAGTAGCGTTCGAGGTGCTGAACCGCCAGAACATCTTCGTGAACGAGCTCACCCAGGAGGTGCAGGTCGTCCCCGGGTCGGATCCGATTCCGCCGGAACCGTGGGAGACGGGATACAAGGACACGGTGATCGCCTACCCGGGACAGGTCACCAGGATCCGGGCGCAGTTCAACACGCCCGGTCAGTACGTGTGGCACTGTCACATCGTCGAGCACGAGGACAACGAGATGATGCGTCCCTATCGCATCGGCCCGGTTCAGTCCGGCCAGCCCGGGGCATGACGGATCCCGGCTGTCGTCCCGTACTCGGTTCGAGGACGACGATCGCCACGCTGCGGCCCGACGCGGCGACCAAGACGGCGCCGCTCAGGATGGGAGGAGACCGCGCGCACACGGCATTGGCCGCATGGTGCGGTGCTCGGACGGCGACGACGCCGTGCTCGACTCCCCGTCCGGCGACATGGCGGAGTGCCGACTGGCATCGTTGCAGTTCCTCGTTGCGTGCGACCGTGATGATCCTGCGAAACGGCGGACGGGAACGTCAGTCCGCGAGGACGAGCGGGACGATGGTCTCGAGGTCCACCGGGCAGTTGGGCTCGCTGTCCGGCGTGCAGCCCACCGGGCTGACGGCGACGAGTTCGATCGGACCGGCCGGCGCCTCGACCGGGATCGTCGTCTCGAAGTCGGCCCAGTTGCCCCAGGCGCCGGCGAACACGATGACGACGTCGCCGATCCGCTCGCCATTGCGCCTGACCTCCATCGGGAAGTCGGCTTCGAACACGTCACCTTCGCCGGTGACGGTGATCGGGCTGGTCACCGTGGCGCCCGGCACGGGTGTGTCGATGATCAGTCCCTTGGTCAACGCCCAGTCGACGTCTTGTCGCTGTTGGGCTCCGTCCAGCACGATGCCCTCCCCGCCGAAGAACTCGACTGGGGCGCCGTCCAGCCAGAACAGCACTTCATCGACGTTGTCGAACTGGGTGGCGGTGAAGATCACCTGCGCCAGCCGGGCGGTCATCGAGAGCGTTCCGCCGCCGCGTTCGTAGTCGCGGTTCAGATCGACAGTGGCGAGCCCGTCGGAGAGGTTCAGGTCGCGCAGCGCTGTGCCGTCGGGAATCTCGGTGTGGAGCCCGGCTGCACGCTCGCTGGCGGTTGGCCCCGCAAGGAGTTCGGCCAAGGCGCTGCCCAGGACCGCGGGGCCCTCCACCTGCCGGTGGGTGACGGCGAGCCGTTCGTCACGCAGGAGGTAGATCCGCACGTCCACGAGGGTCGGGTCGGTGCTCGGCGCGGTGGGTGCGGACGTCGACGTCGGTGCCGTCGACGCGGGCGGGGTGGTCACAGCGGGTTCGGTGATGTCCGGAGATGCGGTCGTGGTCGTCGTGGCCGACTCGGTGCTCGGCGCTGTCGTGACGGGCGCTTCGCTCACGACGGTCGTCGAACCGGGCGTGGTCGGGACCGTGCTCGTGGCCGTGTCGCCGCCGTTCCCGCATGCCGCCGCGGCGGCCAACAATCCGAGCACCAAGCCCACTCGCAGGATGCGCATGACACCTTCCTTCAGCTTTCTCACTCCACGGTCGCGCCGAGCACGCTCCCGTGCCAGGGCCGAACGTCAGACAGCGGCCCTCGCCGGCGCCGGCGGGCTCGCCTCGACGGCCCGAATCGCCCGATTTGGGCGGTGACTCGGGGTCGGGACGACATCACGATTGCTGGTGAGGCCGCTCACCTGGGATCGCGACCCGTACGAGAAAGGTGTTGTCATGTCTGAGCAACGAAGCGACGCAGGTGCCTTCGATCAGTTGATCCGACGCATCGAGGCCAAGGAGGTCCGGAGCCAGGGTGTCATCCTCATCGAGAAGGACGAGTCGGGCGAGGTCCTGGTCAGCGAGACATGCGATCATCGGTGGGGTGGAGGGGTCGGCGTGCTCGTCGGTCTCGCCGCGCCGCCGCTGCTCGCATCGGTCGCCGTCGGTGCGGCCGCCGGGGGATCGTGGGCAAGTTCGCAAGCACAGGCTCGAGAGCGGCCTCGAGGAGGGGTTCGGGGAGAATCTGAAGCCCGGCATGGCAGCCGTGGTGACGATCGTCCATGTCGACGATCGTCTGGCGGCCGAGCAGGCCTTGGGCGGTTCGCCGGCGAAGTCGGTGGCCGCCATCGACGGCAACGGGCTCGGGTGGTTCAAGGATGCGCTCGGTGTCGCAGCGGGCAAGTTCAATCCAGATCGCCACGAGGACCGTGATGCCCCCGGCCACGAGCGACCAGCCGACCATCGCAAGCGTGGCTGCCATCGCGCCGGCGATGAGCGCGATCACGATCAGCGCAGTGATCCAACGATCGAAGGCGTTGCCGGGGCTCCACCGGAGAGCCACGAGACCCTCGTGGTTCAGGCCGGACTCGAGGAGCAGTCGGCCGAACCCGCTGAACGCGACATCACCCCGGCGAACGCGAGCTGAAGCCGCCCCGCCAGCGTCCTCGGGCGCGGCGGGGCGGGAGCGGAAGTCAGATGCCGGTTTGCGCCTGGATGCGCCCTGACGCGATCGCGTCGACGAGCGCAGCGTGATCCCGTTCGTTCTGGTCTGCGTACGCCGTGGCGAACTCGGTGAGGGCCATGGCCAAGCTGTCGCTCTTGCCGAGGTAGGCGGCGATCGCCAGGCGATCGCCCGTGCGGGCATGCGACCGCGCGAGCGTCCACCCGCAGATCCGCGCATAGGCATCGAGCACGGTCGGGGTCATCGCTTGGACGTCGGCCGATGCCTTCCAGTCCCAGAGCTGTCGGAGGTAGTAGTCGCGTGTGACACCGTCGGGGCCGGTGACGACGTTCCATCCGAGGAAGATGTCGCTGGCTGCCTGCATGAGGCTCTGACCGGCGACCACACGTTCGCCGTTGCTGGAGAAGGCAGACGGCTCCGTGTAGGGCTGGAGCACCGACGCTTCGGCCTGCTTCACCTGGAGGAACAGTGGATCGCCCAGATCGCGTCCGACCAGCAGCGCGACCCACGCACGCGTGCCCACGCTTCCGACGCCGACGACCTTGCGGGCGAGCTGCACGAAAGAGTACTGATCGAGGAGGTGGCGGTTCTTGAACTCCAGGGTGCCCCGGTAGTCCTGGAGGACCTGGCGGATGGTCTCCTCGAGCTCACTCGCACTCGACTCGTCGAACAGCTCGTGGGCCGGAACCAGCAGCGGCGGATCGCTCACGAATCGAAGCTCGTCGCCCTCGCGGTGGGTCAAGCGGTCGAGGGCCCGGAATCGATCCTTGCGCTGTGCCTTCTCGGCGTTGCGACGAAACGACGTGACGACCTTCTCCCCCACTTCCGACCCGACCATGTCGATGAGGCCGTCGACATCGAGTCGCGAGTACCAGACGTCGAGAGAGGTCGACGTCGCGAAGTCCCGCATCGCGCGCTGGTAGGTCCGGGCGACGCGGCGCACGGTTGCCCTGCGCTGGGTGTCGTTCAAGCCGATGTCCCGCCCGGCGATCTCGAAGCTCGCCGCGAGACGTTGGAGATCCCATTCGAACGGGCCGGGGTGGGTTTCGTCGAAATCGTTGATGCCGAACACGAGCCGTCGGTCGGGCGCCGCGAAGCCCCCGAAGTTGGACAGGTGAGCGTCGCCACACAACTGGACCCGGAGCCCCGTCGACGGTCCGACCGCGATGTCGGCGGCCATGATCGCCGCTGCCCCGCGGAAGAACGTGAACGGCGAGGCGATCATCCGCCCGTAGCGGATGGGTACCAATTCGGGCACTCTCGTACGAGCCTGGAGTTCGAGGATCTCGACCGGGTCGGCCCGATCGGGACCCGGCGTCCAGTCCGCGAACGATGCACGCGATCGCCGGCGCCGTGCGGCCTTCCCGTATGCGGCTCCTGACGCGGACGGGTCCGGTGCGGTCGGTGGCCCGGACTCCGACCTCTCGGTCGGGTTCTTCTCGGTTTCGGTGTCGGTCATGGAGCTGTGCCCTTCAGTGTGGATGTGTCGAGTGGGTTCGAAGCTGGCGGGCGTTTGCCCCGGGATCCGACGACCTGTGCCGAACTCGTCAGGCGGTGGTCGACGTGGTGAGTGTCGGCGAGATCGTAATCCATGGGGCGGGTCGATCTCCTGTGCATCGGTCTCGATGGCGCCGGGTCGGTCTGGATCCGGTTCGCCTCGTCACCCGCGGGTTCTGGCGGTCCGAACACGACGCGCCCCGACCTGTTGGTTTCGATGACCGTGTCACGTCGGTCCCGTGCGGGACATCGTCGCCGAGTCGAGCATCATCCGGCGCCCGCATCTGGTCCGCGAGCGAGCGTCGCCGTCGCGGGTCACGACCCAGACCAAGGTCTTGTCGAGCGAGATCGGAACGTGGCGTTCACTGCGAGTGTCGACGAGCACCTCGGCGGGTTCGTCGAGCACATCGCCGAGGGTGCACGCGACACTGCCGTCCGGCAGCCGTCGCAGGAGACGCAGGATCACCCCGACTCCCGTTCCCTCGGCCAGCTCGTCGCTGCTTTCGATCCCGCAACGGCGTCGTGCAGCCAACGGCTCGAGAGTTACGACGCATCGCGCGTACGGGCCCGACACGATGTCACCCACGGATGCATGTTCGAGGAGGTCCGCGAGGTACCGGGCCTGTGCTCGCCCACGCGGACTGAGCCGGCGCAGGTGGTCGTCGGGGTCGTGTCCACGGACTCCGGCATGCGCGTGGCGAACGACGTAGAGCCGGGCGGGCGTTCGGATCATGGCTGTACTCTCCGACACGCTGGTCTCGAAGTCGTCACCCGATTCGTACGATCTCGAACGCGAGGCGCATCGTCGAGGTGTTCACCGTTGCGGAGGCGCGCTGCTCGCGTGTTTCATCCGCAATGGGCGACGACGGGGGTTGGCGTCGCGTTCAACATGGTGGTGGGCATCGGGGTCTCGACACCTGGCACCCGGTGACTGCCCGGCCCAGCGTGTGCTGGGCCCGAACCGAAAGGGAAGGTGTTGGTCATGGAACAAGAACTTGATGAGCTGGCCCCGTGGACTAACTGGTGGTGGAGTTCCCGGCTGGTGTCGCGAACTTCACGGGCGAGATGGCTGCGGAACTGGCTGCGCTGGCCGAGGTCGGCACGATCCGCCTACTCGATCTGTTGGTCCTCCACAAGGACGACGACGGGGTGGTCGAAGCGTTCGAGATCGACGATCTCGACGAGCTTCCCGAGTTGGTGGCGCTCGAGGCTGAAATCGCCGAGATCCTTACGGCAGCACCGCTGGAGTCGTCGTGTGGGAGAACGTTTGGGCGGCACCGTTCGCTTGGGCGGCACGGCGAGCCGGTGGGCAGCTGATCGCAACCGGCCGGATCCCGATTCAGGCCATCCTGGCATCCATCGAGGCCGACGAGGCCTCCGCGAACGAAGGAGTCTGACATGCCTCTCCGTCCCGCTCGAGCTCGGCGCCGCGGTGTCGTGCGCGCCCCGGTCGCTCGAACCGCTGCCGTCGTCGGTACCGCCGCTGTCGTCTCTCACGGTGTGAACCGCCGTCAGGATCGGCGCGAGGGCCGACGCGGCCGGCGTTGATTCGATCCGTCGGCGATCAGCGGCACCGGATCGGTGCTGATCGCGTGAAGTGCCCGATGCGCGACGGTCGGGCGCGCGCCGTCGGGGGTGCGCCGTGTCCGCCACGGTGGCCGAGGTTCACGATGCCAGGATGCGCGCCTTCTCGGTCTCGAACTCGGCTTCGGTCAGGATGCCCTGGGCCTTGAGTTCGCCGAGCTCCTTGAGAGCGGTGAGCCGATCGGGTCCCGCCGGTGCCGGTGCCGGTGCCGGTGCCGGTGCCGGTGCCGGCGCGTAGGCCGGCTCGACATACTGGGGTTGCGGTGCCGGCTGCTGCTCGGCCCACCGCCTTCCCTGGCGGCGCGACACGCGGTTCGACACTGCGGTTGCCGTTCCGGCGATCACGGCCGTGCGAGCGACGCCTCTGATGAGTCCAGGCATGGGCTACTCCCTTCAGTCGGTTGCTTCGATTTGGTCGAGGGTGGCCAGTATCGCTTGCACCGGGATGCGGCCACTCGCGACGAGATCGCCACCGTGGTGACGGATGGCGCGGGCGAACGGCGCGGCCCATGTGTTCTCGTAGACGAGCACGGCGGCGACCCGACCAGATTCCACGGCGCCGGCGGCCTCGCCGATGTCGTCGTCGTCGAGGAGGCCCGACGACGCCTCGGCGAACAACGTCACGTCGAACTCCCCGGTCAAGCCCGTCTCGCTGATGTTCAAGCCGACGATGCCGCCGTCCGCGTCCTTGCGGAGGAATGCCAGGTCGAGCACACGGATGATGCCCCGTTCGGCGAGATCCAGAAGGATGCCGAGCGCCGTACCGTCGGGTTGTTCGTCCGCGGGGAATTCGATCACGAGGTAGTCGATCGGTCCGATGTGGTCGAGGTCCTGGGTCATGTCACGTCACCCTTCTCCGGTGCATCGATGTCGCGCGTCGCCGGCTGAGCGACCGGGAACATTATGGCCTCGGGATCCGGCGGCCACACCGCCCACAGTGGGTGAATCTGCCGGACGATCGCGTCGCTCAGGGTCACCCCGACTCGTCGATGATCGCCGCTCCCACCGCTCACCGAGGTCGCATCTGCGGGCGTCGCCGCTCTCCTCTCGCCGCGGCAGTTGAACGTAGTGTGGGCGTGCGTTCGGGCGCCCGCTCCCCGGATCCACCTCGCGGGCGCCCCCGGGAGATCGGTTCGACATGTCGCACAAAGAGGTCCATCGCACGCATCGCATCGGCTGGTTGCGTGCCGCGGTGCTCGGTGCGAACGACGGGATCGTGTCGACGGCGAGTCTGATCATCGGCGTCGCCGCGTCGGGCGCATCGCGCGGTGCGGTGTTGGTGGCAGGCATGGCCGGTCTGGTTGCGGGGGCGATGTCGATGGCAGCGGGGGAGTACGTGTCGGTGAGCTCGCAGGCCGACACCGAGGCGGCCGACATCGACAGGGAGCGGACCGAGTTGCGCGATGACCCCGAACGGGAACTCGAGGAGTTGAGCCTGGTGTACGAGGCGCGCGGGTTGGACGCCGATCTTGCCCGGAGGGTTGCCGAGCGGCTGATGGCCCACGATGCGCTCGGGGCGCACGCCCGAGATGAGTTGGGGATCTCCGACACGATCACGGCACGTCCCGTGCAGGCGGCCTTCACGTCGGCAGCGACGTTCGCGGCGGGCGCGGCTCTGCCGTTGCTTGCCGCTGCTCTCGCATCGGGTGCGGTTCAGATCGTCATCGTTGCGGTGACGGCGCTCGTCGTGCTCGCCCTCCTGGGTGCAGTGGGAGCAGGGGCCGGTGGCGCGCCGGTGCGTGCTGCGGCCGTACGTGTGACGTTCTGGGGTGCTCTCGCGATGGCGGTCACGGCGTTGATCGGTACCGCGTTCGGCGCAGTGGTCTGACGAGATATCGGCGTCGGTCGTTGCCACGTTGCGCGGCGAAAGACTTCGTTCATGTGGGTTGCTTGAGAGATCTTTTACTCAAGCCAGAACTCCGCCGGTCCGATACCTCCACTGCGAGGACATGTCCGGGCGAACACCTCGCCGACCACTCGAGGAGCTGTGCATACATGAGATCGATCCCGCTTCGTTTGAAATTGGTGGTCGCCCTGGTGCTGCCGATGATGATCGTCGCTGTGCTCGTCGGCGAGCGGGTCACCGCCGCCACGAACGACCGGCGGGTGGCATCGGCGCAGGAGGCCGAGGCGATCCAGCTCGCAGCCGTCGCCCAGTTCGCCGACGCAGTCGCCGCCGAGGCCGTGGCGATCAACGACGTGACCACCACGCCCGAACAGTTGGCCGCCCACCGCGCGGCCACCGACGAGGCGATCGATTCGATGCGTTCCCCCGCGTTCGGTCTCGACACCCGTCTGCTCCAGACGCTGCAGACGCGATACGCCGAACTGACGAGCATGCGGGCGACGCTCGGCGATGATCCCTCCGAGACGAACGTTCTCTACCAGCAGGAGATCTGGCGTGCCGACTCACCGCAGTTCGACGGCGTGGATCCGGCGCTGGCGCCGGGCACCGTCTCGAGGGCCCTGATCGACATCAACCAGCTCCCGGGCGAGGTCATCGAGGAGTTCGAATTCGACGACGGCGCTCTCGTCGACGTCCAGACGACTCGGCTGCTCTCCGACTACGGACTCGTCCAGCGTTACCGCGCCGACCACAGCCGCGAGCTCTCCGCGATGCTGCGACTCAGCTCCACCCCGACGATCGTCATCGACGTCGATCTCATCGACCAGGTGGGCGCGAGCATCCAGCGAAGCGACGACAGCCTCCGGCTGATCGACGAGTTCGGGACTCCAGAACTCGCTGCTCGCGTCGACGGCCTCCAGGAGTCGGTGCCGTCGGCCGACTACCGGTCACTGCGACTCGACGCGGCCGCGGCCGTTCCGGGTCAGCAGCCGCTGCCTGATTCGATCGTCGTGAACGACGTGGGTGCCGTGGTGACGCAACAGTACGCCGCGCTGGCGGACGACGTGCTCGGTGAACTGCGCAGCGAAGCCGACGGCGTGGTCGACGACGCGACCCGCAGCCTGATCCTCTCCGTTCTGGTCGGTCTGTGGGTCATCGTGCTCACTGCGCTGCTGCTCCGCTTCCTGTACCGGGCGATCAAGTCCCCGATCGAACGGCTCACCGAACAGTCCCGCCAGATCGCGTCGGTCGAGCTGCCGGAGGTCGTGGCAGCGATGCGACGCGGAGACACCGACGCCGTCCCCGAGATCGAGGAACTCGTGGCCGAGTCCGATGACGAGATCGGTGAGCTGGTCCACGCCTTCAACGAGATGCACCGGACCGCGGTCGGCCTCGCGGCCGAGCAGGCAGGGTCACGACGGATCGTGGCCGACATGTTCGTCAATCTCGGTCGTCGGAACCAGCGCCTCATCAACCGGCTCCTCAAGCGGCTGACCGCGCTCGAGCAGGACGAGCGCGATCCCGACAAGCTGGCCGGTCTCTACGAGATCGACCACGTTGCGACCCGCATGCGTCGCAACGCCGAATCGCTCCTCGTGCTCGCCGGTGCCTCCCAGTCCCGACGCTGGAACCATCCGGTCGACGTCTACGACATCGCTCGGGGCGCCCTCTCCGAGGTCGAGGGGTACGAGCGCGTGCTCGTCGACACCGACGAAGACCTCGAGATCCACGGCGACGTCGTCGCCGACCTCACGCACCTGCTCGCCGAACTCGTCGAGAACGCACTGGCGTTCTCACCTCCCGAGACGGCGGTCGAGGTCTGTGCTCGCAAGGCACGCGGTGGAAGCGAGATCATCGTGACCGATCGCGGCGTCGGAATGACCGATGAGCAGCTGGCCGAAGCGAACGAGCGGATCCGCAGCGCCGCGCACGACACGGAGACTCCCTCCGAATTCCTCGGGCACTACGTCGTGGGTCGACTGGCTGCCCGCCACGACATCGTCGTCGATCTGGCACACGGCGAGTCGAGCGGCACCGTCGCCGTGGTTCGCCTTCCCACGGGTGCCGTCGTGCCGGGCGCCGACGAGCTGGTCGAGGAGTTCGAGACGGCCATGAACGCGACCGAGCAGCCGGTGCCGGCGGATTCTCCGGTGGTCGTCGAGATGCCGTCCGCCGGGACGATCGCCGAGCAGCCGACACGCGTGCCGGCGGCAGCCGCCCCGGCATCTGTCACGGCGCCGACCCCCGCGGCCCCGTCGGACGAGGCCTCGGTTGCGGTGCCATCCGCGGCGGGCCTCGGTGTGACCGCTCGAACGACCGACCTGACGCCGTTGGTCCCGGCACCTTCGTCGCGACGCGCCACCCCGTCGGATCTCGGTCCCGCCCCGCTGTCGCCACCACGAGCGTCCGGTCCCGATGCGACACCGTCCCTCCTGGAATCCCAGCCCGTGCGGACGACGTCACGCGATCGGCCGATCGCGGACCTCGTGCCGGACCCGGACGCCGCGCCGCAACCGGCGCCGCCGACGGCGCGTGAGCAGTCCTTGGCGGACCTGGCTGTCACGCCGATCACCGCCGCCCCGCTGTCCGCGTCCGCTCCCATCGGTCTCGCCGCCCCGACCGCGCCCCGACCGGCTGCCGTTCCGAACGCCGACCTCGCGTCGGCGCAGGCCTCCGCCAGCGAGGCCGTGGACGCTGCGCTCTCCATGTTCGGCGCCGAGCGTCGTACGCCGGGCGCAAATCTGCCGGACACGTCGCTGGTCAGCTCTCTCTCCGGCGTGATGTCGCTCGACACCTCGCCGACACCGGCGGCTCCCCCGTCGCCGAGGGGCGCACCGTCCGCCCCGGACCCGGACGAGATCCGATTCCAGCTCGCTGGATTCCAGAGCGGCACGCGCCGCGCCGACCAAGAGGACTGACATGACCGACATCCACGCTGCCCCCGGCAATCTCGACCTCGACTTCGTTCTCAACCGCTTCGTCGGCGACGTCGACGGTGTGGTCTTCGCGCAGACGGTGTCCGCCGATGGGATGCACCTCGCCGCCTCCGCCGGGTCCGACTCGGCCCGTCACGACACCTTCGCGGCGATCGCCTCCGGCTTGGCGAGCCTCACCGACAGCTCGGTCGAGCTGTTCGGTCTCGGCGTCATGCACCGCCAGATCATCGAGGCGAGCAACGGATGGGTGCTGTTGAGCAGGGTGTCGCAGACGGCATCTCTCGGCGTCGTCGCCACACGGCACGCCGACCTCGGACTGATCGGCTACGAGATGACCCGCCTCGCCAAGCAGCTCGGCGAAGCCCTGTCGCCCGCCGTCGTCGATCGCCTGAAGGGCGCACTGCAGTTGTGACCGCGGGCTCCGGAGAGTCGTTCGCCTCGCACGCGGATGGAGATGACGAGGACGTCGTCGACCGCGAGTTGGTGCGTGCGTTCATGCTCACACGCGGTCGGACACGTTCGACGAGCCCTGAGCTCGCCATCGAGACGATCGTGTCGGCACCCGCCACGCTCGCGCCGTTCGACGTCCCGCTCGACCGCGACCAGCGCCGGATCCGCACCTTGCTCGTCGCCCCGATGTCGGTGGCCGAGATCTCGGCGCACCTCACGATCCCGTTGCGTGCCGCAGTCGTTCTCGTCAGCGAGATGGTCGCCGCAGGGAGCCTCAGTGCCGGCCAGACGGTCGACGCGTCCGACACCACGATGCTGCTGAAGATCCGTTCGGCACTCCAACTCCTGTGACGGTGATCTCGTGAACCGACGACAGCCACCCATCTCCTCGGCCACGATGCAGGCCCCGACGCACGAAACGAACGACATGAACGAGGTCACCGACCGCAGCACGAGCCAGTCCGCGAAGATCGTGATCGCCGGCGGCTTCGGTGTCGGCAAGACGACGTTCGTGGGCGCGGTTTCCGAGATCAACCCGCTGTCGACCGAGGCGTCGATGACCGCAGCTGCCGCCGGCGACGATGCCGGAGCGGTCGACACGAAGACGTCGACGACGGTCGCGATGGACTTCGGTCGCATCGGCGTCTCCGACGAGATCGTCATCTACCTGTTCGGGACGCCGGGCCAGCAGCGCTTCGCCTTCATGTGGGATCAGGTCTCGCTCGGTGCGCTCGGCGCGATCGTGCTGCTCGACACCGCCCGCCTCGCCGACAGCCACGCATCGATCGACTACTTCGAGGCTCGACGGATTCCGTTCATCGTCGCGGCCAACCGCTTCACCCACTCGCCGGTGGCCTCGCCCGACCAGGTTCGGGCGGCACTCACGCTGCCCGACAGCGTGCCCGTCGTCGACCTCGACGCCCGCGAACGACACTCGGTCAAGAACGCACTCCTGACGCTCGTCGAGCACCTGCTCGTTCTGCGTTCGGCGGTGCCGGCACCGTCTCTGAGCTGACCCCGGGGCACCGGCCCGGCCGTTCACGACGGCCGCAAGTAGCGTGGCCCCATGGCCCGCGTCACTGCCGACAGCACCCTTCCCACCGTCCGGTCGTACATCGACGGTGGTTACGTCGACTCCACGTCGGGCGAGACGTTCGACGCCGTGTACCCGGCGACGAACCGAAAGATCTGCGACGTCGAGCAGGCCGGCGGAGCGGAGATCGAAGTTGCCGTCGAGTCGGCGCAGCGCGGCTTCGAGGTCTGGTCGGCGATGCCGCCTCTCGAACGCGGCCGCATCCTGTCGAGGGCCGTCGCGATCATCCGCGAACGCAACGACGAACTCGCCGCCCTCGACACGCTCGACACCGGCAAGCCGATCGCCGAGACGACCACGGAGGACGTCGTCACCGGCGCGGACGTGATCGAGTTCTATGCGGGACTGGTGCAGACGCTGCACGGCGAGACGATCGACTTCCCCGGACGCGGGTTCGCGCGGATGAAGCGCGAGCCGCTCGGGGTGTGTGTCGGGATCGGAGCGTGGAACTACCCGATCCAGATCGCGATGTGGAAGTCCGGGTTGGCGCTGGCGTGCGGCAACGCGATGATCTTCAAACCCGCAGAGGTGACCCCGCTCTCCGCGGGCGTCCTTGCCGAGATCTACACCGAGGCCGGTCTCCCCGACGGGGTGTTCAACGTGGTGCAGGGCGACGCCCGCGTCGGGCGGGCACTCGTGCGTCACCCCGGTGTGGCGAAGGTGTCCTTGACCGGGGAGGTCTCGACCGGCAAGGCGGTGATGGCCGATGCGGCAGGGACGCTCAAGGCGGTCACGCTCGAACTCGGCGGCAAGTCGCCGATCGTCGTGTTCGACGACGCGGACCTCGACAGCGCCCGGAACGCCGCCCTCACCAACAATTTCTACTCGACGGGCCAGGTGTGTTCCCACGGCACGCGGGTGTTCGTGCAGCGGGGGGTGTACGAGCGTTTCCTCGAGCCGATCGCCGAGCGGGTGCGGGCGTTGAAGGTCGGCGATCCGTTCGACCCCGAGACGACGATCGGGCCGCTCGTGAGCGCCGAGCACCATGACAAGGTGATGCGCTACATGAAGCTCGCCGACGACTCCCGGGCGCGCCGCATCGTCGGTGGCGAGATCGACGACCCCGCGCTCGCCGGAGGCAACTACGTGATGCCGGCGGTGTTCGCCGACTGCACCGACGACATGGAGTTCGTCACGGACGAGGTGTTCGGGCCGCTGATGTCGGTGCTGCCGTTCGACACGGAGGACGAGGTCGTGACACGCGCCAACGCGACGCCGTACGGGCTGTCGGCAGCCGTCTTCTCGTCCGACTTCGCGCGTGCCAATCGCGTCGCGAATGCGCTCGAGGCCGGTTCGGTGTGGATCAACGACTACGGCACGCTGCCGGCGTCGGTGCCGTTCGGCGGCTACAAGCAGTCGGGGATCGGCCGCGAGAACGGTGCGAACGCGATCGAGCACTACACGCAGGTCAAGATGATCTACAGCTCGCTCGTCCCGGTCGAGAAGTACATGTGAACCGTCCCCCGGATCGGTCACTCCTGGAGACCCGAATGACGTTCCGGCGCCTGCGCGACGCGACGCGAGTCGTCAGTCCGTGACGAGTTCGCGGACGCGAGCGAGCAGTACGTCGAGCGCCGGGCGGTTGAGACCCCCCTCGGGGATGATCACGTCGGCGTGACGCTTGCTCGGCTCGATGAAGCGCTCGTGTGCAGGCTTGACCGTCGTCAGATACTGCTCGATCACCGAATCGGGGGTACGTCCCCGTTCGGCGACGTCGCGCTGCAGGCGACGGATCAGCCTGATGTCGGCCGCGGTGTCGACGAAGATCTTGAGATCGAACCGTTCGCGCAGTGCCCTGTCGTAGAGGACGAGGATCCCGTCGACCACCACGATCCGGTTCGGTGCGACCTCGCGGGTCGCGCCCGATCGGTTGTGCAGGGCGTAGTCGTAGATCGGCACGGGGACGTTCGCGCCGTTCGCCAGGGCGGCGAGGTGGTCGTTCAGCAGCGGCCAGTCGAACGCGTCGGGGTGGTCGTAATTTGCCTGGCTGCGTTCTTCGAGGGTCTGGTCGCTGCGATCGAGATAGTACGAGTCGAGTTCGATGCGTGAGAGATGCTGCTGCCCGGTCATGTCGACCAGTCGCTCCGAGATCGTCGTCTTGCCCGAGCTACTGCCGCCGGCGACGCCGATCATGAAGGGTCGTGACACGGCCCGCAGCATAGACGGTGGCCCGAAACCGGGCGACCGTCGGGCCGCCGCACACCGCCGACCGACCGGGCGGGCGCCGACAATTCAAGGGCAATTTGCTCCGATGCTTGTAATTTGCCTCCGCGACCGGCCAACCTGTCGGGTGATGCTGTCCGAACGCCACGCCGCCATGCTCGATTTCGAACGCTCGTGGTGGAACAACGACGAACCTCGTGATCAAGTGATCCGCGCGCGCTTCCAGTGCTCGCCGGACGAATATCATGCGGAGTTGACCACGGTGCTCGACGACCCGGCAGCGATGGACCACGACCCGCTCGTGGTGCGTCGACTCAAGCGGCTGCGTCTGCGTGCACGCAAACTGCGTCATGATGGTGCCGACCTGGCATCGTCGGGAGGCGGAGAGGGACATCACGCATGACGAACGAAGAGTCAGGACTCGGCGCAACCCGCCGCACCCCACGCCAGGGAGTCGGTGGATCACCGGTGGGGTCGTGGCTCACGATCGCCCTCGCGGTGATCGCCGTCATCATCGGCTTCCTCATCCTGAACAACATCACCGATGATGGCGGGTCGGCGAACGACACCAGCTCGGTCACGGGCGAGGGTGACGCGACCACCCCGGGCGCCGGCAGTGGCCCCGCGATCAGCGTCGAGGTGCCCGTGACGACGGCGACCACGACCACGACGACGGTTCCGCGTGTGACCACGGGTGCGTCGGTGATGGTTGCCAACGCGAACACGGTCGGCGGCTCCGCCGGCAACATGACCAAGACCCTCGAACTCGCCGGGTACACGTTGGTCGATCCGGTCAACGCGAGTGGACCGAACATCACCGACTCGATCGTGTACTACGACGAATCCCAGGCCGCGGCCCAGGACGTCGCGAACTCGGTCGCCCGAGACCTGGGAGGCGTCGAGGTCCTGGTCCTGCCGACACCGGCGCCGACCGAGAACGGCGACATCGGCGACGCCGGTGTGCTCGTCCTGTTGGGCGACACCGAGGCCGGCAAGACACTCGAGGAACTGTCCGGCACCGCCGCCGACGGTGCTGAGGACGCTGCTGCGGCTCCCGACCCGTCCGACGGCGATGTCCCGGCAACGGCACCCGCCGACGCCGACCTCGGCAGCGACGAGACCGTCACCACCGAAGGTTGATCGCCCCGCCGAGCGGGAATCGACGCATCACAGGCGAGCCCGGACGAGCGCCGCCGCGGCGCGTTCGATGCACTGCTTCGGTTCGGCGAGAGCCGACTCCGGTCCGAACAGCTCGGACAGGACAACGGTGTCGCTGAGCCCGCTCGCGCTCGCGAGGACGTCGGCATCTGCGCCTCCGACCACCGCGACCACCGGGATGCCGGCGTCGTGGCCCAACTCCACCATTCCTCCGACGACCTTGCCGTCGAAGCTCGTTGCGTCGAGGAACCCTTCGCCGGTGACGATCAGGTCGACCCGTCGAGGGTTGTCGATGTCGAGGTGGTCGAAGAGATCGAGTTCGTCGGCAACCAGTTCGAAACCCGGGACCAATCTCCCGCCGAGCGCGGCCAACGCTCCACCGAGGCCGCCGGCGGCCCCGCCGCCGTCGATCGCCGTCACGTCGTAATCGAAGTCCTCGTCGAACATCTGCACGAGCCGTTCGAGGCGTCGTTCGAGCAGCTTGACCTGAGCCGGTGAAGCCCCCTTCTGCGGGCCGAACACGGACGCGGCGTCGGTGAACCGGGTGGACACGTCGCACGCTCCGAGCAACTCGACCTGCCGCAGCCGCGCGATCGCAGAGATCGCCCGGATCGCGCCGAATCCGCCGTCGGTGGAGGCCGACCCACCGAGCCCGACGATGATCCGTTTGGCACCGGCGTCGAGCGCGTGGTCGATCAGCTCGCCCGTTCCGGTCGTGGTCGCATCGAGCGCTTCGTTGGCGTCGGGGCCACCGGCGAGGACGAGTCCGCTGGCGCGTGCCATCTCGATGACGGCGGTGTCTCCCGAGAAGCGCCAGCCGGCGCGCACCGGATCACCCAACGGACCCGTGACGGTCGACTCGCGGTTCGCCCCACCCAGCACGTCGAGCAGACCGTCGCCACCGTCGGCCATCGGGATCTCGACGCAGTCGACGCCCAACTCCCAACACGCGTGTCCGATCGCCGCGGCGACATCGCGGGCCGTGGCCGAGCCCTTGAACTTGTCGGGCGCCGCGAGGACTCGCATCACGGTCAACCTACAGTCCACCCGACGTGCCGGCGCGGGCGCCGCCATGGGCGCCGACGACACCCATCAATCCCGACCGAAGAGGTAAGGATTGCCGGTAGCGTGTCCCACATGGCTGCGACCGTACGAATTCCGACCACGATGCGACCCCTCACAGGTGGCGAGAAGCAGATCAGCGTCGAACCGGGGACCCTCGCCGAGGTGATCTCGGCGCTCGAGGCGGCCCATCCCGGCATGGGGGAGCGGCTGCTCGACGACGACGGCACGCTCCGCAAGTTCGTCAACGTGTTCGTCGACGACGACGACGTCCGGTATCTCGATGGGCTCGACACGGCGGTCGGCGACAACATCACGGTGTCGATCATCCCTGCCGTCGCCGGCGGCTGAGACCGTCCACTCCCGCGCGTCGCTGCGTCGTCGGGGCTCGTCGGCGACGACGGTGCGATCGCCTCAGGTTCCAGCGGCCACGCGGCGGTCTGCACTCCTAGGCTGAGCCGATGCTCGCACTCGATCACACCGCCTGCGTCGGTGGCCTGTGCCGAAGGCGGGAGGTGACGTGACCCGTCGGCCGAGCGAGCGGATGACGGTCACCAGGGTGTCCGGTGTCGGAAGCGGCCGTGACGTGCAGCGCCGTCCCGACGAGTTGATCGTCGAGGAGCCCTTGTCGATCCAGCTCGACGGCACCCTGGTCGCCACGACGATGCGGACCCCGGGGCACGACCACGAACTGGCGGTCGGGTTCTGTTTCACGGAGGGGTTCCTGGGCGACGCAGCGGTGCTCGGCGTGCGCCATTGCTCCGATTCGACGACTCCCGCATCGGCATCCAACGTCGTCACGGTCGACACCGGTGCACTTGCGCCCGCTCCGACGCCGAGACTCGGAAACGTCTCGTCGAGCTGCGGATGGTGCGGACGCGAACAACTCGACGAGCTGTGCTCCCGGCTCGATCCGCTCCCCGATCCCGGTCCGATCGATCTCGACGTGATCGGGTCGATCGTCGACGTCGTGTTCGATGGGCAGGGCCTGTTCGCATCCACCGGGTCGGTTCACGCCGCGGCGGCGTTCGATGCTTCGGGCGAGGTCCTCCTCACTCGCGAGGACGTCGGCCGCCACAACGCCGTGGACAAGGTGGTGGGAGCGATGGTCCTCGGTGGAGCGGGCATCCCGGCACTCCCGGCCACCGGTCACGGCCTCTTCGTGAGCGGTCGAGCGAGCATCGAGATGGTGCACAAGGCCTGGGCGGCCGGATTCTCGTCGCTCGTGGCGGTGAGTGCGCCCACCGCCCTGGCGGTCGATGCAGCGCGCCGTGCCAACCTCGTGCTCGCCGGCTTCGTCCGCGGTGACGGTTTCAACCTCTACGCCCCCGCACGCCTGCCGGCCCCCGGAGAGGGAAGCGGCGGGTACGTGCGTCGGTAGTGTGGACGCATGTTGATGGAAGACGGTCTCAGCGTTGTCCACCTGTTCGGCAAGCCGACACCGGGAACCGACCGGGAGGCGGTGATCGCGGCCGTCAAGGCTGCCGAGGCCGACGACTGCCAGGTCATCACGGCCGCGATGATCGGCCACAAGGCCGACATCTGTTTCATGGCGCTCTGCGCCGACTGGCGCACGCTCAGAAACCTGCAGACGTCGTTGCGTCACGCCGGCATCGACGTGGTCGACAGCTACGTCTCGATCACCGAGGTCAGTGAGTACGCGAAGGGCATGCCCGAGGAGATGCTTCGCGGTCGTCTCCACCCGATCATCCCGCCCGAGGGCCTGAATGCGTTCTGCTTCTACCCGATGAGCAAGAAACGCGAGGCGCACGCGAACTGGTACTCGACGCCGTACGAGCGCCGCCACGAGATGATGATGGAGCACGGCTCGAGTGGACGGAAGTTCGCCGGCAAGGTCGCCCAGGTGATCTCCGGCTCGACCGGACTCGACGACTACGAGTGGGGCGTGACGCTGTTCGCGAAGAGCCCCAACGTGATCAAGGAGGTCGTGTACACGATGCGCTTCGACGAGGGCTCGGCCCTGTACGGCGAGTTCGGCGCGTTCTACGTCGGGTACCTCGAGTTCATCGAGAACATCATCTGACGCGACGCGGTCCGGTCAGGCCAACACCGCGATCGGACGCTCGAAGATGTCCGAGCCGTCGGCGGCGAACCGGAAAAGGTCGAAGAACGCACGCGACGGGTCGCCGTTGCGCCCGAGGTCGGTGATCCCCGTCGGGCCGTCGTAGTCGATCTCGTCGTCATCCGCGAGCCTGAGAGCACACGTCGCGAAGTCCCGGCAGATCGGCCCGCCGTCGGACACCGACGACATCTGTCCGGCGATCACCTGGGGGGAATCCGAGTTGCCCTGGATCGCCGAGAGCGCGAACAGGTTGACACAGTCGGTGACCTGGGGGCCGAACGGCTCGTCGCCGCTCGTCGGCGCACCGTCGCGGAGGACGATCTGCGGCGCGATCACCACCACGCGATTGCGGATCGTCGACGGGAGGCCGGCGATCACCGGGCGACTCGCGGCGTTTCGGGCGTCGTCGTTCACGATGATCGACGGCACGCTCAGGTCCTCACGCTCACCCATTGCCTGCAACAGGCTCGCGGTGTCCTCGCCGCTGCCGACCGAGACGACGACCTGCGGCGCGACGGCGGCCAGCCGGTCGAGTTCGTCGGTCAGGTCGTCGTCGTCGACGGGGATTGCGATCGTTTCGACCTCGATGTCGTCGCCGATCGCGTCGGCGACGGCGGCGGAGTACGGCCGGCCATAGGCATCGTCGACGTGGAAGATCACCACGCTGCCGGCACCGGTCACCTGCGCTTCGCGTGCGATGGCGACCGCCTGCAGCGAGTCGGTGGCGATGCTGCGGAAGAACAGTCCGTCGTCGGGGAAGCCGTCGAGGGCGATCGCGGTGGCCGTGGGCGAACACGTGACGATGCCGTTGGCCACGGCGACGTCGAGCGCGCCCAGAGCCGTGTTCGACGAGGTCGGGCCCATGATCGCATCCACGCCGGCCGCGACGAGGTCCTCGATCGCCTGGGACGCGGTGGCCCCACTCTGTCCCTCGTCCACGATCAGGGATTCGACCTCGTTGCCGAGTACGCCTCCGGCTTCGTTGATCGTGTCGATCGCTCGTTCGAACGAGGCCCGCAACGCCGAGTCGATCCCGGTTTCGCCCGAGGGGATGAGCGCCCCGATGGTCAGCACGCCGTCGTCGACGCGCGGGGGAGTCACCTCGGTGGTGGTGGTCGCGATGGTCGCCGGCGGCTCGGACGCTCCACCTCCCGTGCACGCGGCGAGCATCGTCGACACCGCGGCCACCGTCAGCATCGGTCGACGGATGCGGAGCTGGTCGCCTCGTCGCCGCATGCGTCGAACAGTACCTGCTCACGCCCGATCGCGGCGGTGCAGGGGCCCGCTCCGGGGGCGCGGGGCCCCGTGGATTCGGACATCGGGTGCCGAGTGCTCAATGAAGCGCCACATCGACCCGATACAGGTACGTCGAGATCGTTCGCGCAGCGTGCCGGAGGATCGACGTCGCAGCAGAATGAACGACATTCCACCCCTCCCCAGTGATCACCAACTCGTCGAGGCGACACGATCGGGCGACGACGCGGCCTGGCGCGAGCTGATGGAGCGCCACGAGCGGTCGATTCGCAGCGTTCTGCGGCAACGCCGTCGCCGTGGCCGGCCCGACGTCGCGCAGGCACTCGACCAGTTCCGAGCCATGCTCGGCGAGGAGCTGCCCGCCGAGGGTCGGGAAGCGATACGGGCGTTTCGTCCGCGGGCGATCGCCGCGGTCACGGGCGGCTCCTATGGCCCGGCGTCGGTCGATTCTGCCGTCGATCGCATCGACGACGACAATCGTTTGCTGGCCGCCGCGTTCGCTCGCCTCCCCGAACCGTGGCAGACCGTGCTCTGGCACACCCACGTCGAACATCTGACGGCGGCCGAGGTGTCGCCGCTCGTCGGCCGCAGCGCCAACGAGGTGGTGGCGTTGGTGTCGACGGCTGATCGCGGCCTGATCGACGCGTACCTCCAGGAATACCTGCAGGCGGGTGAGTTCGATGCCGATTCCGTCGCGCTGATCGCCTTGCTCGACGGCTACATCCGGTCGTCGTTGTCGGCGAACGAGCAGCGTCTGGTCGAGGCGCACCTCGGGAGTGGTGTCGTGGGCGGTGTCGACCCGTCGACCGGGGTCCGACGCCAGGGTGCCGAGGACAGCCGACGCCTGATCCATGTCGCGCTGTCGCTGGGGACGGTCCTTCCGCCCGCCATCGCTCCGGCGATCACCGGGACGAGCGTCGAGGCGCAACGGGCAGCGCTCGGGACGGTCACCCGCTCGTTCGGGTCCGCCGCCATGAGGGCCGAGCGCTCCGAGCGCGTCCGACGCGCCATCGTGATCGGCTCGATCATCGCCGTGATCCTCGTCCTCGTCGGCGTCGCCGTCGTCCGTCAACCCTTCGACAACGACGACCCTCCGTCGATTTCGACCGTCGAACCCACGGTGCCGCCGACGACCCCGTCCGAACCGCAGCCTTCGCAGTCGAGCCCGAGTAGCGAGATCGACCAACGAGATTGAAGTCGTCAGCGGTGACACGCCCGTGGCGCGCCGACCACGGGCGGCCACGACCTGACGGACTTTCGGTGCCGTTCGACCCGCCGATCGGCAGGACGGGCGAGGCCGCCCTCGGCTCGGTCGGAAACCCGCGATCCGGCGTGCGCGAACGACCCGGGTGTCGACATCGACGCGTATGATCTGAGGATCGACTCCCCGGCCGGCACTCTCCACCTCGACGCCCCCTCGGTCGAAGATCGCATTCGTCTCGCCGTTCTCGGGCTCTCCGTCGATCTCGCCGAGTGACGCCCGACGACCGCCGCGCCCATCTCGCCCTCGCGGCAGAGGCCGTTCCCGACGGTGCCCGCCGTGGCCGCGAGTACTGCGTCGCACTGGCGCGGATCACCGATGCCTGGGTGGTCGAGTTGTTCGACGCCGCCGTGGCGGCGCACCCGACCAGGAATCGCGTCGCGCTTCTCGCCGTCGGCGGGTACGGGCGGGGCGAGCTCGCGCCCTACAGCGACCTCGACCTGCTCCTGGTCCACGACAGCAAGCCGCGCCGGGTGTCGTCCGAGATCGAACCGATCGCGAGTGCCCTCTGGTATCCGCTGTGGGACGCAGGCGTGAAACTCGGCCACGCGGTGCGCCGCGTCGACGAGCAACTCGACCTGGTCGACGGTGACCTCGACTCGGCGACGGCGCTGCTGTCGGCGCGGTTCCTCGCGGGTGACGAGGAGATCGCCGCCGAGGTCACCGAACGCGGGCGCCGGTCGTGGGAATCGCATCGCAGGACCTATCTGACGGCGCTGCGCGCCAGGATGATGGAGCGCCAGGCCGAGTCGGCCGACGTCGCCTACCGCCTGGAACCGGACCTCAAGAACGGCCACGGTGGGCTGCGTGACGTCCAGACCGTCTGGTGGGCGATGGCGAGCGGACTCGAGGCGATCGATCAGGACCTCGCCGACCTCGACCGGTGCTACGACGTGCTCTTGAGGGCACGCGTCGCACATCACCTGACGACCGAACGCGCCGGTGAGGTGCTGCGCCTCGAGGATCAGGATGCGATCGCCGCCACCGGTGGGTGGAGCGATGCCGACGCGATGATGGCCGATGTGGCCGCAGCAGGCCGAACCATTGCCTGGTTGTGCGACGAGAACTGGAACCGTGCGATCGAACGTGATCGGCAGGCCGATCGCGCGATCGCTCCGGGCGTCGTGTTGCACAACGGCGAGATCGAGCTGACCGACGGCGCCGATCCCCGCCGCGACCCGACACTCGCGCTGCAGGCAGCCGTCGCCGCCGCACGCTCCGATTGCCGGATCGGTCGGGCGACGCTGGACCGTCTGCGCGACGAGGTCGAGCCGTGGTCGGGCGACTGGCCGGTGGGCGCCCGAACCGAACTCGTCGCGTTGCTGCTCGAGGGGCACCGTGCGATCCGCGTGCTCGAGGCGCTCGACCAGCACGACCTGATCGCACGCTTCCTGCCCGAGTGGGAACCGGTGCGCTCCAAGCCACAGCGCAACGCATACCACCGCTTCACCGTCGACCGTCATCTGTGGGAGGCGGCGGCAAACGCCGCCGAACTCGTCACGCAGGTCTCGCGACCCGACCTGCTCGTTCTCGGCGCGCTCTTCCACGACCTGGGCAAGGGGTACCCGGGCGATCACACCGACGTCGGCATGGACCTCGTTCGCCACATCGCGCCGCGGCTCGGCTACGACCGCCGAGACGTCGAGACGCTCGTGGCGCTGGTCGAGTGGCACCTGCTCCTGCCCGACGTCGCGATGCGACGCGACCTGTCCGACCCGGCGACGATCGATCTCGTCGCCGGGCTGGTGCACTCGGTCGAACGCCTCGACCTCCTGCATGCGCTGACCGAGGCCGATTCGAAGGCCACCGGACCCTCGGCGTGGGGCAACTGGAAGAAGGAGCTGGTCGACGAATTGGTCGCCCGGACGCGGATCGTGCTCGGCGGGGGCGACGTGTCCGAGGTGAACTGGCAGCTGTTCCCCGACGCCGAGACCCTGTCGCTGATGGCCGCCGGTGACATCGACATCTCGCGCGACGAGGACCGGATCACGGTCGTGTATCCGGACCAACCCGGAACGTTCGGCCAGATCGCCGGGGTCCTGTCGCTGCACGGGCTCGACGTACTGAGCGCCCGCGCCCATTCCGACGAAGGCGGCATGGCGGCCTCGCAGTTCCGCATCGCGACATCGAACGGCGAGATCACCTGGCGATCCTTGAAGAGTGACCTGCGCAAGGGCCTGGCGCACGAGCTGGCCATCGAAGCGCGCCTCGCGGAACGTGCCCAGACCTATCGCCGGCGCCGGCGGCTGCAGGCCGACGCACCGGGGCCTCCGAAGGTGAAGTTCATCGAGGGCGGTTCGAGCAACGCAACGGTGGTCGAGGTCCGCGCCGTGAGCAAGATCGGCATCCTCCATCGGATCGCGAAGGCGCTCAGTGAGCTCGGGCTCGACATCCGACACGCGACCGTGCAGACGATCGGCGTCGAGGTGGTCGACACGTTCTATGTGCGAACCAGTACCGGCGACCTCGTGACCAGTTCGCCGCACCGCAAGGAGATCCAGAGGGCACTCCTGCACGCCGTCGCCTGATCACCGGTCCGTCCGGGCGTGGCATTGGGGCCGGCCCGTGCCGACCGCACGTGGCACCTCGCGCTGTCGTAGGTTGTCTCCCGTGACCGCGACTGCTCGAGATCTGGCGCGTTGGAGCGAGACGTTGGCGGCGATCGCCCGCACCGGGATGGCCTTCACCGAGAGCTTGTACGAACGCGAGCGTTACGAGGAGGTGCTCCACGTGGCGGCGGACATCAAGGCGGCGGCGCGCGAGCTCGAAGCCGAATTCGACGCCGACGCTGCGGCGGTGCAACGCGAGATCGATCACTTCGTCGGCGAGTGGATGGACTCGATCGGCGAAGGGGTGCCCGGCTACGTCACGCCCAAGACAGCCGTCGGCGCAATCGTTGGCAACGACGCCGGCGAGATCCTTCTGGTGCAACGCAAGGACTCCGGCATCTGGCTGTATCCGACCGGATGGGCCGACGTCGGCTACTCGCCCGCGGAGGTCGCGGTCAAGGAGGTCAGCGAGGAGACGGGAATCGAGTGCGAGGCGCAACGCCTCCTCGGCGTGGTCGACGGCCAGCGCATGGGCTTCAGTCGCTTCGGGATGTACATGTTGTTGTTCCACTGCACGGCGACCGGGGGAGAGTTGACGCCGCACCCCCTGGAGACGGGTGACGTGGGTTGGTTCGCGCGCGACGCACTCCCCGATGCGACCGCGGGTGCTCAGTGGTGGGGGCCGATGGCGTTCGCCGCGATCGATGGCGACACGACCGACGCCACGTTCGATCCGGTCCGCCCCGACGTCTGGCGCCGTTAGCACCACGATTTGCCCGGTCACGGCACCGACAAATCGCGATTTGCCGGTGCCGGGACGCCGCAAATCAGTCTTGGTCGCGGAGGAACTGTTCGACTTCGTTCATCAGCTCGTCGGGGTCGATCGGCGCTGCCGAACTGAGGTCGTCCTCGTCGGTGTCGTCGTTCTCGTCGGCCAGCTGTTCGAGTCTCGACAGGTACTCGACCATGTCGTCGTCGTCGCCGATGAGGGCCGCGACCCGAGCGTCGTATTCGGCGGCTCCGGACGCCAGACGCGACAGCGGAGGCGGGGTGCCGATCATCGAGCATGCTCGATCGACCAACGCCATCGCGGCCTTCGGCGAGGGGACCTGGGACGCGTAGCCCGGCACGGCGGCCCACAGCGACGCGGTCGGCAGTCCCGCCCGATGGAGAGCGTCGTGGAGCACGCCGACGATCCCGGTGGGGCCTTCGTACTGCGAGCGCTGGAGTTCGAACCGTTCGATCAGCGAGTCGTCGGACGCGGTGCCGATCAGCGGGACCGGTCGCGAGTGGGGGACGTCGGCGAGCAACGCACCGAGGGAGATCGCCATGGTGGCGCCGAACCGCTCGGCGATCCCGGTGATCTGTTCGGAGAACAGCCGCCACCGCAGAGCGGGTTCGGGGCCGAGAACGAGGATCACGTCGGTCCCCGGGAGCGAGGCCGACCAGACCCCGACCGTGGGCCACACGATCGACCGATTGCGGTCCTGATCGAGGCGAACTTGAGGTCGCACGGTGGCGAAGTCGGTGAACGACTCGGGATCGATCTCGGCGAGGACATCGGCATTCCAGGACTCGACCATCGCGGTCAGCGCCGTCGACGCGGCGTCACCGGCGTCGTTCCAGCCGGTGAACCCGGCGATGAGGACGGGCCGATCGAGTGTTGGCTCTGCCAGCCATCGCACATGCTCCGTTCCCACGGTCGCCACGCTATCGGTGCGTATCGTGGGGTCGATGCAACACGATGACCCATCCGTGGACGAACGAGCCGCCGGGGCGGCCACGATCGAGATCGCAGCGACGGTCGACGACGAGCTCGTGGCGGTGTTCGAGCGACTGGTCCCGCAACTGTCCGCGTCGTCGGCTCCGCCGGGCGCGGAGCTGTTGGCCGAACTCGTCGAGGGCGCCGACACGGTGCTGTTCCTGGCACGCCTCGACGGTGTGATCGTCGGGAGCCTCACGCTCGCGTTCTACCGCATCCCGACCGGTATGAAGGCATGGATCGAGGACGTGGTCGTCGATGATGCAGCACGCGGCCACGGCATCGGGCGGGCGCTCAGCGAGGCTGCGGTCGACGAGGCCCGTCGGCGTGGTGCGAAGAACGTGAGCCTCACGAGTCGGCCGAAGCGCGAGGCCGCGAACCGCCTGTACCAGCGGATCGGATTCAGCCACTACGAGACGAACGTCTACCGCATCACCCTCTGAGGGCCCGCCCCGGTCCACCCTCCGAACCCCCCGAGTTCCGGCGGATCCGTCCCGATGTGCCTGGATGTTCGCGGCGGGTCAGCCCTGCGTGATGCGGCGGAGGTCCTCGGCGGCCTGTCGCACCTGCCAGTCGCGGTCCTCGAGTGCTCGGTCGATGGCCGCATCGACGCGTCGTCCGACGTCGTCGTCCCCCAGGAACGGAGCGAGTGCGAGAACCGCTCGACGACGAACGGCGGGTTTGTCGGTGGTGCCGGCGATGATCGCGTCGACCGCACGGACGTCACCGATGGCACCGAGGGCCGCGACCGCTGACTCCCGAACGAGCGGTTCCGCGGCGTTCGTCGCGAGATCGAGCAGGCGGACGACGATCTCGTCGCGGCTGGATTCTCGTTCGCCACAGGCCCACGCAGCCACCTCGACCACCCGGGGATCGTCGTCGCCGAGCGCGGCGAGCAGATCGATGTCGGGATGCGTCGCCGCGATCTCGACCGCCCGCCGTCGAACCGAAGGGTGCTCGTCGGCGAGGCCCGACGCGAGAACGTCGTCATCGAGCGCGCCGAGGCGCTCGAGCGCGCCCAGTGCAGCCTCGCGGACGGTCGCGTCGCCGTCTGACACTCCCTGCCGGGCGACCCCGACATCGCCGGTGTGACCGGCGATTGCGATCGCGCGCCGGCGTGCGGATGCGGAGGGCTCCACCGCGCCTCAGGACTTCAGGAGGTCGGTGAGCGTGATGACGACGAAGGCGGTCCCGAACGCGATCACGATCGCGCTGACGATGCCGATCACGACCCCCAGCCCCGCGCCGGCGATTCCGGCGAGTACACGGCGGATCAGGTTCGGCGGTTTGTACAGGGGAACCGTGGCCTCGGCGATCCCGATCGGAACCCGCGGACGACGAAGTTTCGGCTCGGCGCGTGGTGTTCGGGGGACGGCTCTGGCAGTCTTGCGCCAGCCGGCGAACATGAGGGCGACAATTGCCAGCCCGGCCATCCATCCGGCAGCAGTAGTGAGATCAGTGACCGACACGACAACTCCCATGGTACTCGTCGCACCTCGCCAGAGGTGGTGGGCCTTGACGATCGCCATCATCGCGCTGCTCGGGCTCGTCATCCTGTCGGTGAGTGTGCTGATCCCGTCGGAGCTGATCGCACGCACCGCGAACCCGCGGACGGGAGAACAGGAGCCGGCCCCGTATGCCCGCACTCCCGCATCGGCCGAGTCGGTGAACGATCGCGTGGTCTACGGGGACCTTCCGGAGGAGGTGGAGATCCATGACACCGACGGGGACTTCTTCTTCGTGACCGTGTCGGCTCCCGACCAGTCGGTGCTGTCCTGGTTGATCGGGTCGGCGGATCCGGTCGTCGACCTGCTCACCGAAGAAGGAAAGAACGGTCGGCGCACGCCGGTCCAGAACCGCGAGATCGCGCTCCAGCAGATGCGTACCGCGACGCAGGAGGCGCAGTTCGTCGCGCTCACCGCCGCGGGGTACGAACCGACGATCGAACTCGGTGCGGTCGTGGTTCAGGACATCCTGTGCCGTGAAACGGCCGAGGACGGGTTCACGTGTGCCGAGGAGTTCCCGGCCGCCGAGGTGCTCGAGCCCGCTGACACGATCCTGGAGGTCGACGGCGTCCCGATCACCACCATCGAGGACCTCACGGCGGCGCTCGAGGGTGCCGAACCCGGCGACGTGATCGAGGTGAAGATCGAGCGCGCTGAGGAGGGGACGATGACCGTCGAGGTCGAGTTGTCGAGTGATCCGAGCGATCCGGAGCGGACGATCGTCGGCTTCGTTCCCTTCGACACCCGAACGGTCGAACTTCCGTTCGACGTGTCGATCGACACCGCAGCGGTGGGCGGGCCGTCGGCCGGAGCGGCGTTCACGTTGGCGCTGATCGACGAGTTGACGGAGGGCGATCTGACGGGCGGGCGCGACATCGCCGTCACGGGGACGATCCGCCTCGACGGATCGATCGGCCCGATCGGCGGGTTGGAGCAGAAGATCAGCGCGGTCCATCAGCACGGGGTCCAGGTGTTCCTGATCCCGGCCGAACAGATCGAGCTCACCGAACCCGATCCGGAGAACCCCGACGACGGGGTGTGCCGGTGGGAGTGTCTGAACGCCGCAGGCGACGGCGAAGTCGTGTTGATTCCGGTCGCGACTCTCGACGACGCACTCGCCGTGTTGGAGACCCTCGGCGGTGATCCGCTCACGGTGTGAGGTCGAACCCGCCGGAACGTCCGGCGTCCCGTTTCCGCCTGACCCTCCACCATCTCCGGGGCCGAGACGCGTAGCGTCGTGCGAATGGCCATGTCGTTTTCCCGACCTGACCCGGCCTCGCCGGCACAGATCGCAGATGCCACCTTCTCCACCGGCCGTCGTGGTTTCGATCAGAACGAGGTTCGCGACTTCCTTCGAATGGTGTCGGCTGAGCTGACGCGCCTGCAGGAGCGGGAGCGCTTCCTCGAGCGCGAGTTGCAGGACGCTCAGGCGAACACCGACCTGTCGTCGGCGCGGATGGACGACGAGACCCTCACCCGGTTGCTCGGCGAAGAGATGGCGCGGGTCCTCAACGCGGCGCGCGAGAGTTCGCACGAGATCCGCGAGAAGGCCGAACAGGCGGCGGCGCAGATGTTGATGGAGGCGAGCGACGAGGCGACCAGGCTGCGCGAGGAGGCCGAGATCGAGGCGTCGCGGCGCCGCGCGGATGCTTCGAACGATGCCGAGGCCGAGTTGTCGATGGCCAAACAGCAGGGCCGTGAGATGGTCAACGAGGCACGGGCGTACCGCGAACGCGTGTTGAGCGAGTTGGCCCGCCGAAGGGAGTTGGCGCGCGAGCAGATCGAGCAGCTCGTGCACGGGCGCGACCGTCTGATGCAGGCCTTCGAGCGGGCCCGGCTCGTCGCGGTCGACGTGGTCGCCGAGATGCAGCCGCTCGGAGAACCGGACGAATACGTGAACCTCCAGCCCTCGACCGGTCCCGTGCCCGTGATGGTGGCGCGCGAGGCGATGGCGCCGGCCGCGCGCACCGAGCGTGCGACCGAGGACGCGGACGCCGCCACGGCGGTTGTCGACCTTGCCGGTCGCGACGCGGAGGCCCCGACGGCAGGCGATGATGCCGGCCACACGATCTTCGACCACGAGGCCGAGCCCGACGAGCCGGCGCCGGACGACGCGACCGCAACCCAGGCCGGCCCGACGGACGCGACGGTTGAGGGCGGCGTGGACGGCGAGCACGCGACCGGTGTCGAGATCGATGCCGGCGTGGAGGCCGACGACGCGACCGGGGTCGACGACGCCGGCGTGGAGGCCGACGACGCGACCGGGGCCGACGACGCCACCACCGAGTCCCATGGCGAGTCGGCCGATCCCGACGCGGGGTCGGTCGACGACGTCGTGGTCGACCTGTTCGCTCGTATCCGGGCGACCAAGGACGCCCACGCCGACGCCGAGGACCCCGCAGACGAGGACGGCATCGAGGCCGACGGCGCCGCAGCCGTCGACGATGCGCCGGTCACCGACGATTCTCCATCCGCCGACCTCGACGGCGATGTCCGGTCCGACGACGTCCTCGTGGCATCGCCGTTCGACCGGCGCGCCGCCGATCTCACCCCGCTGATCGTGGCGAGCGCTCGCAAGCTCAAGCGCGTGCTGGCCGACGAACAGAACGAGGTCCTCGATGCGCTGCGCCGCAATGATCCCGTTCGTGACCTGGACGCGTTGCTGCCGTGGATCAGTCACCACGCCGAGCGGTACACGGCCGTGATCGGTGAGGAGTTGCACGAGGCAGCGAACGCGGGAGCTGCGCTCACCGCGATGGCCGGGCGGACACCGCGGTTGCGCAAGGCCGCAGCGAGCCAGGCCGTGCAGCAGGCGAACGAAACGCTGACCCGGTTGTTGGTGTCTCCACTCCGGGACCGCCTCGATCGATGCATCGCGGAAGGCGACGGTGACAATCAGGCGATCACCAAACGGGTACGCGCGGTCTACCGCGAATGGAAGACGCAGCACATCGACGAGCAACTCGACGACGTGTTCCGCTCGGCCCACGGGCGCGGTGTCCTCGCCGCGGTCGACGTCGGTGCGCCGTTGGAGTGGACGCCCGATCCGAACCACGACGTGTGCCCCGACTGTGACGACAATCGTCTCGCCGGGGCCGTCCCGGCCGGGCAGGCGTACCCCACCGGACACGTGTGTACCCCGGCACATCCCGGGTGCCGCTGCATCTTGGTCCCGGCCGCCCGGTAATCTCAGCGCCAATGCGGCGCTCTCAAGACCTCCCGGTCGACCGTCCACGACGCCGCGTCAGTGGCCGTGGAATCCTGATCGTTCTGGGCGGTCTCTTCCTGTTCGTGCTCATCTTCGGGCGCGCGATTGCGCGTTTCTACGTCGATTTCCTGTGGCACGACTCGTTGGGACGCAACGATGTGTTCTGGGGTGCGATCGGCGCAAAGGCAACGCTCTTCTTCGGGTTCTTCCTGATCTTCCTGATCATCGCCGGTGTCAATCTGTACGTGGCCGACCGCACGGCGCCCGAGTCGTTTCCCGCGAACGTGCACCCCTATGTCGAGCGATTCCACGAGATCTTCGGTCGTCGCCTGCGCCTGCTCCGCTACGGCGTCGCGTTGATGTTCGCCCTCCTGCTCGCGACGCCGGCGATCGCCCGCTGGCAGGAGTGGCTGCTGTTCCGGAACTCGCAGAGCTTCGGCACCTCGGATTCCCAGTTCGGTCGTGATGTCGGCTTCTACGTGTTCGAGTTGCCGTTCCTGACGTTCCTGCTCGATTGGATGTTCGCGGCGGTCATCATCGTGTTGTTGTTGACGATCGCTGCGCACGTTCTCAACGGCGGGGTCGTGCTCGTGTCACCCGTGCCGTCCGTGAGCACCGCAACCAAGACCCACGTCGCGGTGCTCCTGGCGCTGCTCGCGTTGCTGAAGGCCGGCGACTACTGGCTCGACCGTTTCGAACTCACGAATGCCCAGACCGGCATCGTGCAGGGTGCGACGTATTCGGTCGTACAGGCCCGGCTCCCCGCCCTCATGCTGCTGATCCTGATCGCGGTCTTCACCGCGGTGCTGTACCTGTCGGTGGCCCGAACCGGCTCGTTCCGGGCGCCGATCATCGCCTCGGCACTGTGGCTGATCGTCTCGATCGTCGGCGGTGTGATCTACCCGGCGATCGTCCAGGGACTGGTCGTCAACCCCGACCAGGAGTCGAAGGAGGCGGAGTACATCGAACGCAACGTCAACGCGACGCGCCTCGCCTACGGGCTGGCCGAGGTGGAGGTTCGCGACGTCACCTTCGGCGCCCTCTCCGCTTCCGACGTCGAGAGCGACCTCGATGCATTGGACAACACGCGTCTCCTCAGCCCGGGTGCGATGCTGAGCCGCTTCATCTTCGACGAGGGTCGCGAGGCCGGCTTGACCATCGATGACCTCGACGTCGACCGCTACGAGTTGGCATCGACGGAGAGGTCCGGGCCCGAGCAGGTGCTCGTCGCGGCGCTCGAGCTCGATCAGGCCGGCCTCGCCAACACGACCTGGCAGGGCCTCCGGCTCATCAACACACACGGATGTGGCCTCGTGGTCGCACCGGCGAGCTCGGTGCAGGGCAATCGCCGCCCGGCCTACACCGTCCCCGAGCTCGAACGCCCCGAGTTGTACTTCAGCCCGAGCATCGGCGGATACGCGATCAGCAACTCCGAATCGGTCGAGAACGCATGCGACGAGCCGCGCGACTACGAGGGTGACCTCGGAGTGCGGATGAACTCCTTCCCCCGCCGGGCATCGTTCGCCCTCGCATTCCTCGAGTACAACATCCTCGCCTCCGGCGCGATCCGGAACGACTCCCAGATGCTCTGGGTGCGCAACGTCAACGACCGGTTGGACAAGCTCGCACCGTTCCTGTCCTACGACGCGGATCCGTATCCCGTCGAGGTCGACGGCGGCGTTCAGTGGGTCGTCGACGCGTACACGACCACCAGCCGGTATCCGTACTCCGAGAGCGTCGGCAACGTCCAGCTGTCGGAACAGTCGGGCCTGTCGCCCAACGACAACTACGTCCGCAACAGCGTGAAGGCGGTGGTCGACGCGTACACCGGCGAGGTCACGCTCTACGTCGTCGACGACGCCGACCCCATCATCAACGCGTGGATGTCGGCCTTCCCCGATCTGTTCACGCCGTTCGACGAGATGCCCGACGTCCTGCGCGAGCACCTCCGCTACCCCGAGGACCTGTTCCGTGTCCAGACCGATCGGTACTCGAAGTACCGCATCGCGCCCGAGAACTTCTTCCGTCGCGACGGAGCATGGTCGGTGGCCCAGGCGCCGGGCCAGTTCCCGGGAGAGCGGACGGCCACCAACACCGGCGTCACCGCCGAAACCGCGGCGTCGACGACCTTTGCGAGCGAGTCCAACGTGCGGCGGTTCACGCCGTACTACACGTACTTCGACACGAGTGCACCGGGTGAGCCGACGAAGGAGGAGTTCGTGATCTTCCGACCGTTCGTCGAGTTCTCGACGGCGGACCAGCGCACTCAGTTGCAGGCGTACATGACGGCGTCGTCCGACCCCGAGACGTACGGCAAACTGACGACGTATGTCGTCGTCCCGCCTGCCGGCGAGTCGCTGCCGGACGGTCCGTTGCGGGTTGCGTCGAGTTCGGAGTCGACCGAGGAGATCTCGCTGCGGATCTCGCGTGACAACCAGGGCGACGGAGGGACACGCGTCCGCTTCGGCGATCTGCAGGCCATTCCCGTGGCCGACGGGCTGATCTACATCCGTCCGTACTACGTGACGCAGCAGACCGACAGTCCGCAGGTGCCGGAGGCGACCGAGTTCCGCGAGGTGATCGTCACCTACAACCGTCAGTCCGTGCTCGCTCCGACGATCGGTCAGGCCTTGAGCGAGCTGTTCCGCGGGTTCGATGCCGATGTCGGCGATCGAACGGGCACGCCGTCGACGGGTGAGGACGTTTCCGATCCGATCGACGAGGACGTCGTCGTGCTCGACGAGAACGCGGAGGAGGTGCTCGTTCGCCTCGACGTGGTCCTCGCCGAAGCCGATGCGGCACTCGCCGATGGCGACCTCGGCCTGTATCAACAGAAGGTGCAGGAGGCCGAAGGGCTGATCAATGAGGCTGTCGAACGGCTCGGACTCGACGTCCCCGTCGCAGCGGAGACGTCGGAGACGGTCGACGACCCCGCGGCGACGGACGACACCGTGCCCGACGAGACCCTGCCCGACGACGAGGTGACCGCCGGGGGCTGATCAAGCGCTGCCCGGTCGCCGGAGGCGGTCGGCGAGCTCGGCGAGGTCTTCTCGGAACTGGATCGCGTAGCGGGCCTGTTCGGTGGCGAGGCGTTGTTGGCCGCCGGTCACCTCCTCGATCCGGGCGGTCAACTGCTCGATCATCTCGACCGCATCGGCCCGATCGCCCACGCGGTCGAGATCGCCGCTCAGTTCGGTGAGCTGGTTGGTGAGCTCCAAGCTCACCTGGTTGACGCGAGCGTCGATCGCACCGACCTTCTCTGCGAGCAGACCGAGTTGCGCCCGCACTTCGGCGTCGATGTCGCGGGCGGGCGCCGTGGGGGCCCGCGTGACGGCACGCACCTCGTGCATCGCGGCATCGGTCCGCTCGGCGGCATCGGTCGCGACGAGTGCCACATCAGCGATCTGTCGCTGCTGTTGAGCGAGAGCGCGGGCCAGCTCGTCGAGCCGCGCCGTCAGGGCTGCCTGTTGTTCGGTGGTCGCCTCGCCGTTCTTCGCGACAGCGGCGTGTTGCGCGGCGACCGTGTCTCGGATCTCCTGGACGCGTGAGGAAAGCCCGCTGAGGCGTGCCAGCTCGATCTGGATCAGTTCGACGTCGGCGGCCGACGCGGCCTGGACGAACGCGTTGTCGATCGCCGGGGTGATCGATCCGGCGACGGTCGCCACCTGTTGCTCGACGGCGCCGACGTGCGTCGTGAGCCGCTCCTGTTCGGAGCCGAGTTGTCCGAGAGATGCGGACAATCGCTGCTTCTCTGCCTCGGTCGCATCGAGGCGGGCCCGCACCCAATTGAGTTCGGCGCGGAGCGCTTCGAGTTCCTGTTTTGTCTCGGCGCGTCGGTTGAACAGTCCCATGATGAGCCCCCAAACCTACTCCACTAACTTCGCTGGATGGCTGGTCACGACACACCGAAGAAGATCCTCCTCGACGAATCGGAGATGCCCACGCAGTGGTACAACGTCGTCGCCGATCTCCCCACGCCGCCACCGCCCGCGCTGCATCCGGGGACCCACGAACCCGCCGGTCCCGAGGACTTCGCACCGCTGTTCCCGATGGCGCTGATCGAGCAGGAGGTCACCACCGAGCGCTACGTCGACATCCCCGGTGAGGTGCTCGACGTCTACAGGATCTGGCGGCCCAGCCCGCTGTTCCGCGCGAAGCGGCTCGAGGAGGTCCTCGACACGCCGGCACGCATCTACTACAAGTACGAAGGCGTCAGCCCGGCCGGCTCGCACAAGCCGAACACGTCGGTGCCGCAGGCCTATTACAACCACAAAGAGGGCATCACCAAGCTGACGACCGAGACCGGTGCGGGGCAGTGGGGCAGCGCTCTGGCGTTCGCGACCGCGCAGTACGGAATGGAATGCGAGATCTGGCAGGTCGCCGCGTCGTACCGTCAGAAGCCGTACCGCAAGACGATGATGGAGATCTGGGGTGCGACACTGCATTCCAGTCCGTCCGAGCTGACCGAGTTCGGACGTTCGCTGCTGGCCGAGGACCCCGACCATCCGGGTTCGCTCGGCGTCGCGATCTCCGAGGCGGTGGCGATGTGTGTGGCCGACCCGAATGCGCGCTACGCGCTCGGATCGGTGCTCAACCACGTCCTGATGCACCAGACGATCATCGGCGAGGAGGCACTCCTCCAGCTCGCGCAGGTCGACGAGACCCCCGACCTGCTCGTGGGCTGTACCGGTGGCGGCTCGAACTTCGGTGGGCTCGCGTTCCCATTCCTCCGGGAGAAGCTGGCCGGCAAGATGAACCCGACCATCCGGTGCGTGGAGCCCGCAGCGTGTCCCACGTTGACGAAGGGCGAGTACCGCTACGACTTCGGTGACACGGCCGGGATGACCCCGTTGATGAAGATGCACACCCTCGGACACACCTTCATCCCCGAACCGATCCACGCCGGGGGCCTGCGGTACCATGGGATGGCGCCGCTCGTCTCGCACGTCTACAACGAGGGTCTCGTCGAGGCGATCGCGATCCCGCAGCGCGAGTGCTTCGAACGCGCGATCCAGTTCGCCCGCGCCGAGGGCATCGTGCCGGCGCCCGAACCGACGCACGCGATCGCGGCGGCCGTACGCGAGGCGCTGGCGTGCAGGGAGTCCGGCGAGGAGAAGGTCATCCTGACCGCGCTGTGCGGTCACGGTCATCTCGACCTCGCGAGCTACGAGAAGTACTTGTCGGGGGAGATGGTCGACTACGAGCTCCCCGACGAGGCGATCGCCGAGGCGATGAAGACGGTCCCGGTTCTCGCCTGAGATCGCGCCGTCGCGAGCGGCAGGCGCGTCAGAGGTCGAGAACGAGCTGCGTGGGATCGTCGCGGGCCGGGGTGAAGCCGACCCGGTGCAGGTACTTGCCGTGGACGTCGGTCGTCGCCGTTGAGCGGAGGCGTCGCAGACCTGCACGGCGGAACACCTCGGCGCCCGGTCCGAACACCCACTTGCCGATCCGCGAGTCGCGGTGCTCGCGCAGCACGTAGTCGAGGTCGATCGTGAGCTCGTCGCCGTCGCGTCGCCCGACGATCAACCCGGCGGGGAGGCCGTCGCGGGTCAGCAGCAGGCTCATCACGTCGGGGCCGGGCGGCATGTGGAAATCGGGTTGGAACCGTCCGATGTCACCGGCGTGGTACTCCACGAAGTCGGTGAGGAACGGCGAGTCGGGTCGGATCGCCGAGACGCCGAGGTCGCTGCGTTTGGTCGCTGCCACGAAGAACTCCTGGCGGAGGAACCACAGGTTGATGACCGCGATGCACCCATTCGTGACGACCACCGGAGGCGACTCGATCAGCAACCCGTAGACGACGAACGCCACCGAGCCGCACAGGGAGATGATCCGCAGGCGGACGACGGATCGCATGGTGAGGCTGAGAATGACGAGCGCCGAGGCGAGGTACCCGAGGGCCTCGACGCCGGAGACCGCGAGCATCACCCCGGGCCGCCCGGCTGGGCGGGGTCGAGGACGGCGCGGTGGGCGGCTGCGGCCTTCGCAGCGGTCGACTGGCCGCGGACGATCACCGCGAGCGACCCGATGACGACGCCCATCGCCAACGCCTGGCGGAGCGCGATCGCCTCGTCGAGGAAGATCCACGCGATGATCGCCGAGAACACCGGGATCAGCAGCGTGAAGGTCGAGCCCACCCACAACGGAATTCGCACGAGCGACCAGTTCATCAGCACGTGGCCGATGATGCCCGACCCGATGGCCATCGCGGCGAGCAGAGCCCAGTTCTTCCACGACGGCCACGACATGTCCTGGCCGAATGCGAACCCGAGTGGGGTCACGATGATCGCCGTCCACATGGCGGTGCCGGCGGTGAACTCCGTGGGGGTGACCCGACCCTTCGACTGCTTCGACGCGATGAAGTACGCGCTCCACGACAACATCGCGCCGACGGCGAGCAGGTCACCCTTGATGTTGCTGACATCGTCTGCGGTCGAGGTGGTGACGATGACGACGACGCCCGCGAGTGCCACGAGCGACCAGATCGCGTCACGGCCCCGGATCTTCTCGCCGAAGAACCGGGCGGCGACCACACCGACGAGGATCGGTTGGAGCGAGCCGATGATCGTGGCGTTGACGATGCTGGTGTTCTTGACGGCGGAGAAGAACAGTGCGATGTCGGCACCGAGTGCGAGGCCGCCGAACGCCGTTGCTCGCATGCTGTGGAGCGTGAACGATTGCTTGCGAAGACGCATCCACACGATGAGTGCGAGGCTGAACATCCAGAACCGGTAGGTGCCGATCGCGAGCCCGCCCATCTCGATGCCCTTGGCGAGCACGGTACCGGTCGACCAGGCGCACACGGCGATCGAGGCGCCGAGGAGACCTGCCGAGAGGTCACGGCTCTCGCTCCCGCCCAGTGCGGCCTCTGTGCCGGTCGTGGTCATCGCGCGGCACGTTAACCCGCCGGCCCGGCGATGATCGCGTCTCCTGGCATCCGATCCAGCGCCGGCCCGGTGGCGACGGTGGCGATCGCCCCTACACGGCCGGTGAGTCCACGAGGTGAGCGTCACCGCGGTGATGGTCGTGGCCGGTTGCAATGCGACACTGGCGGCATGGGCGCCACCCACCGATTGGGCTTCGCGATGACGTCGGCGGCCGGGCATGCAACCCACGCGCAGAACATGCGTCGGGTCGCCGAGGCCGATCCGACGGTCCAGACGACGTGGATCGAACTCCGCGACCACGTCCCTGGCGGCTGGATCGAACGGGTCACCGACCGCGTGGGTTCGGGCCAGGGCTTGCGACCTCTGGTCGATCTCGTGCGCGGCTTGCGTTGGTCGCAGATCGACGCACTCCTGACCAATTGGAGCGAGATCTCGTTCTATCCGCGGCGGCTCCGTACATGTCCCGTGCTCATCGACTTCGACTCGACGCATCGGCAGCTTGCAGCGATGCCGGCGTACGGGCGCCAGCCGTCGGCCGGTGTCGCCGCGAAGTTGCGTGACGCCAGGACCCAGCGGTTCTGGAGCGACGTGCACACCTTCATCGTGTGGTCGGAGTGGGCCAAGGCGGGCGCTGTCGACGACTACGGGATCGACCCGGACCGCGTCGTCGTCAACCCACCCGGCGTCGACCTCGATCTCTGGGCGCCGGCACCGGATGAGGAGTCCGTCGGGCGTCCGACCCGTGTCCTGTTCGTCGGAGGCGACTTCGTGCGAAAGGGAGGCGATCTGCTCGTCGACTGGTTCCGCACGACTCGCCCGGTCGACACCGAGCTGCACCTCGTCACCGGCGAAGCCGTCGAGTCGACACCGGGCGTCGTCGTCCACACCGATCTGACACCGAACAGCAGCCGGCTGATCGATCTGTACCGACACAGTGACGTCTTCGCGTTGCCGACGCGAGCCGAGTGCTTCGGCCTCGCGACGGTCGAGGCCATGGCCGTCGGGCTTCCCGTGGTGGTCGGTGACGTGGGCGCCAGCTCCGAGATCGTGGAGCAAGGCGGCAACGGACTCCTCGTCCGGCCGGGCCACGCCGAGGATCTCGCGGACGCGTTGGGCGCCCTCCTCGACGACGAGTCGCAGCGACAGCGCATGGGTCGCCGTTCACGGATGATCGCCGAGCGTCGCTTCGACCTGATGGCCAATGCGGCTGCACTGCTCGACGTCGTGAAGCAGGCGACGGTCTCACATCGCTGAGTGCACCGTGTGGGCAGCGATCCTGGACTGACGCGTTCACCGGCGCCCTCCCCCGAGCATCCTGATGCGGGATTCGGAGATGACCTCGATCAGGTACTGCCGCGCGGTGGCCTCGCGCGCAGCCACGTGTTGGTGCGCGGTCGCAACCACGGGCGCGGTCGTCAACCTGGCGTCGTGTCTTGTTGACGAGGCGGATCCGCTCGCGAACCCCGCCGTGCGATGCAACCTCGAGCCCGCAGGTCGTCGGATGATCGAGGGGCTCGCCGAGCCGATCAGCGTGAAGTCGCTCGGGACAGGGTGACCGCCGTCCCGGCTTGAGGGTCTACGCAGTCCGCTGGCGTTCTCGTGCATCACCGCCCTGGTTGTCATCGCGTTCCGATGGGCGTATCTTGATCTCACTGTTCGCCGCGGGGTGGAGCAGTCCGGTAGCTCGTCGGGCTCATAACCCGAAGGTCGCAGGTTCAAATCCTGCCCCCGCCACCAATTGGAAGGCCCGGAACCATTGAGGTTCCGGGCCTTCGACCTTTTCGCCAGCTGGTTGGTTTCTACCGGGTCATCTACCGGCCGTCGTTGTCGCGATTCGTTGAGCTGGGGTTTTGCGGATCTGGGTCGGTAGACCTCTACCGGCTGCAGGTTTGGCGGTGTGTCGCCGGTAGCCCTGTCGAGCGTCACTTTGCGTCGACAACATGAGACCGAAGTCGTGGGCGGCGGTGGCGCCCATGCCGGGCATGACGTGTTGGTAGGTGGCCATGGTGAAGCCGGGATGCGCATGGCCGAGGCGTTCGGACACGACCTTGATCGGTGTGCTCGAGTCCGCGAGCAGGGTGGCGTGGGTGTGGCGCAGATCGTGAAACCGGATCGTCGGAAGATCGATCCGTGCGAGTTGGCGGTTGAACAATTGGCTGATCGACTCGGGATGAACCGGGAGCCCTTCGACGTTGGTGAAGATTGCGTCGTCGAGGCCGACGGGGTGGCCGTCTCGTTGCTGGCGTCGTTTCCAGTGGGCGAGGACGGTTTCGGTGTGCGGCGTCGAGGTCGATGCAGCGTCGACTGTTCTTCGTCTTGCACGCGACCTCGACGCTTTGGCCGCCAACGGATTGTCGTGCGCGGGCGACCGAGATCGAATGGGTACTGCGGTTCCAGTCTCCCCAGCGCAGTCCGGCGAGTTCGCCGCGTCGCATTCCGGTGGTCGCAGCGAGGTGCAGCGCCGGGTAGAGACGGAGGTGTTGGGTGGCTGTGAGGAAGTGTCGGAGCTGGTCGATCGTCCACGCTTCGGGTCCTTGCTTGGCGCGAGCGGTGGGCCGGGGTGCGGTGGCGTCGAGGGCGACGTTGTGTTCGACGAGATGGAGCGCGCGCCGCGTGTTTGAGTGCGGCGCGCATGATGACGTGGACGTCGTACACGGTCTTGGGTGCCAGGCCGGTCCCGTTGCGTTTCCCGGTTGCGAGAAGGTCGGTGTAGAGCCGGTTGAGGTGCTCGGCTCGCAATGATCGGATGGGGAAGTCGCCGATGGTGGGGGAGATGTAGTTGTCGATCATCCACCGATACCGATGCGCCGTGGACGGTCGGAGGTGATGGACGCGTTGGGGCATCCAGCGTGTCGTTCACGAAGCCGTTCACGGTGGCAGCCGAGCGTGCACCGTCGCGCACCTGATCGGTCCGTCGGGTGAGGTTCGCGGCGATTGCTTCGGCGTCTTCGCGGGAGTCGCCGGCGAGGTGCCAGCGGCGTCGTTCTTTGCCGGTGGTCGGGTCGAGGCCGTCGTAGGTGACGACGTAGAAGCGGTTCTGTTTGGACACGATGTAAGCCATCGCACAGCGTTCCGGTTGTCGATGTCGGTTGACGACTTCGGGGCCAACCCGAAGATCATCAGACCGTGCCGTCTCCGTCGGACTGGTGTCGGCGGTGAGCATCGAGGAATGCTTCGACCTCGTCGTGAGCGGCGCGTTCGATCTCGCGGTAGTCGTCGTCATCGATGTCGTCACCGAGTCCCACGTTCGCGTTGTCAAGTCGATCGTGGTAGTCGGTGTGGTGGTGGCGGATGTAGGCGCGGGCGGCAAGCGCGGCCCGCTCGTCAACGCTGAGCGTTTTGGTGCGACCGACCCGTCCACTGCCAACAACGGTGGCTTGCGCGGCGGCGCCGTCGGCGATGCGGGCTGCGAGGTCGTGGTGCTCGGGGGTGAAGTCGAGCCACGCCAGAACCGTATCGCGTAGCTCGGTCTGGTAATCAGCCTCGAAGCGTTCGCGATGACGCGCTGCCGGCGGCGCGGGCCCGCGGCGCGCTGGTCGGCTGACTCGACCGCGGCATTGCGAGCGGCGTCGATTGCTGCTGTGGGTGCGAGCAGGCCGAGGCGTCGGCGATGACCGCCTCGCCGGTTCTTCGGCTTCCATGCACTCCAGTAGGCGCCGGTGGCTTTCACCCGGCGGGTGACGAACGCATCACCAGACGCCAAGAACTCCCACCCATCCGGCATGTCGAGTTCACCGAAGTCCGGGTTCCACCAGCCGGCCTTGGTGTCGTAGACGTCGAGGTTCTCCGATGCCGGGTCCTCCTGCGCAACCATCCACCAATTCTCGCGCCATGGTGCTGGTCAGTCCGACGGCGGCCGCGGATATGAAACGCCTGGGTCTGGCGTCTCGCGGAGTGGTCCGCTATCGGGTTGCCCGGAAGGCCGAGTCGTCGCCCATGTGGAAGAAGAGTCGGCCATGCAGTGAGCCGTCCGGCGAGAAGTTGGCCCAACCGCGTCCCGAGACTGGGGCGCCCTCGTCATCGCCGTCCCACGAGAACTCGATAGTTCTGTCTTCTTCGAGTTCGTTGAAACGGCAGTCGAGGTTCCCCTCAACCGCAATGAACCGGAACGCACCCGTTCCGTCAGCGTTGATCTCGATGTACGCCGGGCCGAGCAAGTCCACGGCATCGCTATCCCAGAGTTCCATCTCCGAGATACGCCATCGTCCAGTCGACTCAGGTGGCACGGTCGAAACCGTACTTCGATGCAAGTAGCCGAGCCGAGCGCACCCCCCCCGTGGCTCCGACCGTCGACGCGCGTTCTTGAGTGGGGCCAAGCGATCGGAAGTGATGCCATGAAGAGCGAGGGGGCCGCCTCGCTTCGCGAGCCCGAGTAAGACTCGGGCTTGCTTGACATCACTATTGCGAGGAGGTCCCCTCACGGGACATTACGTGGGAATTGATCTTCACCGGCGAGAGGTCGGTGATCGTGTGTTTTGGATGAGGAGGGCGAGGAGCTCTGGACGCGAGAGATCGACACACTCCGGAGAATCTCGCGGCGGTGATCCGTGACGCCGGTCCGGCTCCGGAGGTGGTGATCGAGGGCAAGTGGGGCCGGTATTGGGCGCCGATGCGATCACCGAGCGGGTGGGATCGTCATTGGGCGATCCGTTGGGGACCGCGGCGTTCGAGAACCGGCGGGTGAAGACCGATCGGATCGATGCCCGTCTGCTCGGGGACTGCTGGGGATGGACCCGAAGCGTGGATCGTGCCGGTACCGATCCGGGAGTAACGTGCGCTGGTCCGCTATCGACGCAAGCTCTCGCTGCTCCGGGCCGGGCTGAAGACGCAGGTGCATGCGGCGATCGTGAAGGTAAGGGTTGATCCCGCCGACGAACCATTTGTGGGGCCCGGGCGGCAAGGACTGGCTCGACAGACCACCATGGCCGAAGCGTTCGAGGACCGGCTCCGATCACTGCGCCGGTTGATCAAGACGTATGACCACGAGATCGCGCGTCTCGACGCTCGGATCGCGGGGCTGTTCAATGGCCATCCGGGCTATGAGACGATCCAACAGATCCACGGGGTCGGGCCGGTGTTCGCGGCGATCTTCGTTGCTGAGATCGGTGACGTGACCCGGTTCGACAACGCACGCCAGATCTCGTCGTGGGCGGGCATGACCCCACGCCACCGTGAATCCGACGTGAAGGCGCATCGGGGTGCGATCACCAAACAAGGACCCCGGCTGGTGCGCTGGGCAGCGGTCGAGGCGGTGTCCAGAAATCACAAGATCGAACCGATCCATGACATCTATGTCCGTGTCGGTCAGCGGCGCGGAGTCAACAAGGGTCGTGTCGCGGCGGCCCGCAAGCTCCTCACGCTTGTCTTCTACGGGATGCGCGATCTTGAGGTGCGATGCCTCGACATCGCGCACCCGACAACAGAAGCTGCGTGACCCTGGCGGACGCGGTCAGGTGTCTGCGTGCTCGGTATCGGCAGGGCTTCCCACCGAGGGACAGCCGACTATGTGATTGAGCCCAGCAACTGGCCTTGGCCCGATAGCTCCATGCCCCCACCCCGACCGAGATGGGGTGCGGGGCGAAGGGATGGCTGAGCACCCCACAGGGCGTGCCGCTCGCACATGACGAGCAATCTGGAGACGGTCGACCGCACCACCGCCACGAACACCAACATGGCGAACACCCACCCACGAACCCGGCATCGGACGGGTTCGACTTCGACGCGCCCACACACCCACCACCAGCACCGAAAATCCCTGCTTGACAAACCAACACTCTTCAGGGATGCCGATACGAGCGGGGTCGACCGTCCTCGAACGCCGTGATTATCGGGCGGCCTCGCCGGTCTCGAGGCGTGACTTCGCCGGATACCGAGTGCCGCTCCAAACGACGGGAACGCTGCGTCGGTCAAGCGTATTTCGGCGTCGTGTTAGTTTGCGCCGATGCGGGACGAGGTGCTCACGCTGTCCGATGGGCGAACGGTCTCCTACACGGATTGTGGACGTCCGGATGGTCCTGCAGCTGTCTACTTCCACGGCACCGGTTCATGTCGGCTCGATCATGTCCACCTCGACGCGTTGTTCTCCGAGATCGGGGTGCGCCTCGTTGCTGCGGATCGCCCCGGCATCGGGGAGTCATCGCTGCACCCCGGACGGACGTTTACTGAATCGGCTCGTGACACAGCTGACCTTGCCGACGCCCTCGCCATCAAGGAGTTCGCAGTCGTCGGCGTGTCGGCGGGCGGACCCCATGCGATCGCGTGTGCTGCCTTGCTGCCCGATCGTGTCGTTGGGCTGGGGTGCGTCGGAGGTCTGACCTCACCCGCCTGGGACGGCTACTGGGCCCGAATGTCGCCCGAAGCTGCGTCCATTCTGAGGCGTGGCGACGAGCAGGCATACGTCGGGCATCTCGAGGCGCAGTACGGCGCTGACGGATCGGGCTTTCCGTTCGGGGCCGAAGGACTGTCACCCCCCGATGCCGCGCTGTTCGACAGGCCAGCCACGGTCGAACGCCTCAGACGAGGCGTCGACGAATCCATCCGTCACGGTGTCGGCGGTCTGGCGCAGGACGCGGTTGTCCGGGCACAGCCCTGGTCGTTCGACCCCGCCGGTATCCGTGTCAACACCCAGCTGTACCACGGTGTGCAGGACGTCGTCGTCGACATTGCGTCGTCCGAGTACACCGCCTCACTCATCGACCAGGCGACGGTCGTGGGATTTTCGGAACACGGTCACCTCAGCGTGTGGGATGAGATCCCGACGCTCCTCGCAGACCTCACCCAACCGCTTCGTTGACATCCGGACACACGCGATGCTCGCAGGCCGCGGTCGAGGGGTGGCGCTGGAGAAGCAAGACGATTCAGAGACTGGCGCGCCATCCGGGGTCTCGTCCGGCGAACTCCAAGAGGCGACCCAACGCATCCGATCTCGAAGCCGGACGTTCTGCGTCTGCGACGCCGGGTCGTCGCAGGTCGTGTTTCGCATCAAATGCACGCGTGCAGCAACGAGTGCCAGTTCGCACAATCCCGCATCGACGATCGTTGGCTGGTCGACGGATTCGGCAAGGTCCCAGGTGTGCACCAACGGATCCCAGAACGCGAAGCGAGCCATGAGTCGACATTGGTCTCGCCCCACGGACTTCGGGTCTGAACCCGACCCGCACCCGGCTCATCCAGCGCAGCGATCAGCTCGTCGCGATCCGTGGTTCCACTTGCCGATCGGATCGGACGAGTACTCACTCGTGAGCGCTTCGTAGGCCGCTATCACCTCTGGAGCCAGCACGTACCCGTCGTCGCTCGGCGCCGGAACTCCGCCGTCAGAAGGTTGCGGCACCGACGCCGGCCTCCCGTGCACCATGCCGACGAACATCTTGAAGGCCCACGCATTGTGAATCACGACATCGATCGCGGCCCACCCCTCGCACGGCGACGGGCTCTGCCACAGGTCGTCCGGGGTCCGCTGCACGACGGCATCGAGCCCATAGACCGACTGCACATACCGACGAATGCTCTCGCTCACAACGGATCCCCGATCGATCGAACTCGGCGCCCCGACACGCCTGAATCACCGCCAAGCGACGGCAACGGCGCCACAACAGGGCAAGACCGTAGCGCGGACGGCAACTCGCGTTGGACCGTCAGGTCGACCCACCCGAGCTCCGCCCCAGTGCAGCGCTCGATATTCGCGTCGTCGCGGCGGCAAACCCGTCAGGGATCCGGCAGTGAAGATCGCATCCGCCAGGTCACTTGTCGATCGCGATTCTGAGCGGGCAGCCGCTCGTGGAAGTGCCGTACTGCTCGGCTGGGACGGTGCTCAGCCTCAGGCGATATGCGTGCCCTCCGGCGGCACCTCTGGGAGAGCCGCTGCGGGGGCTCCTTGCCGGCTCGTCTCCGCTGCTTCGAGGCGTTCGCCGAGGCTTATCTGGCTGCTGCGGATGGTCGGTGTTGTTCGAGGAACGGTCGAACGATGGCCAGCGCGTCATCGGCGCGCAGGAACGAACCATGGTGGTCAGCGCCAGGGATCAGGTGCGTCTCGACGCCAAGCCGGTCGGCGAGTTGGAGGTCGTCAGGCGTGAACGGGTTGTCGTCAGAGCCCTTGTACCACAGGCTCGGTGCCTGCACGTCGACAGCAGCCGGTTCCCAATCAACAGTTCCCGCCATGGATGCCGAGAGTGCTGCTGGGTCGTTGTGGGCCAGGGTCTCGACAACCTCCTCATCGGTTAATCCCGCGCTGCGCGACGCTGCCTCCATCCCCTCGACGGTGCTGACGAACTCCGCCGCGGACAGCACTTGCTCACGTCGGCCCGCGGGGCTCGGCACCGGCGCGTTGCCCCCGCACACCAGCGTGCAGACCCTCGCGGGTTCGAGCATTGCGAGCGCTGCGGCGTTATCCGCGCCCATCGAGAATCCCCACACCAGAGCAGAATCGACGCGCTCGGCGTCGAGCACCGCGACGATGTCGACACGATCAGACGCGGCTCGTAGACGGCAGCGTCGTGGGGCTTGTCGCTTTCACCGTGGCCGAGACGATCGATCGCAATCACGCGGTACTCCTCGGCGAGACGGTCGCCGTACCCGGCATCCCACCAGGTGTCTGCCCACCTCGACCAGCCACACAACAACACCAGCGGTGTACCAGCGCCCTCGGCTCGATAGCTGATGTTGAACCCTCGCGAAACGATCGACGTGCGCATCGCCGAAACCTACATGCCACAAATGTCGCCCTCGACACAGCGCTGCGGCCGGTCCTTACCCACCGTCCCAACGGACTCGCACTACTGTCCCGTGTCAAGGATCTTGCTCAGTTCGGGATGATTTCTTGTTGAGTGGTTGGGTCGGCCTGGTAGCGGTCGATCGGTCGGTCTTGCCCGATTGCTTGGTGGGGTCGGATCGTGTTGTACTCGACGATGAAGTCATCGACGTGGTGAACAAGATCGGCGCAGGTGTCGATGTCGTGGCGGTAGAGCCGCTCGTACTTGATCGACTGGAACCAGCGCTCGATGACCCCGTTGGTGTGCGGTGAGCGGTGTCGGGTGCGGACGTGTTCGAAGTGCGGTCGGCCGGCGAACCACTTCGCGACCCGCGACGGACTTCATTGCGGGTCCGTTGTCGGTGACGATCACGACCGGCTCGAACTCGCCGGTGGCGGCGTTGATGCAGTCCTCGAACAGCGAGACGCCGAGCATCTCTTCGACGGCACGCTCCGCCGCATCGAAAGCAGCACAGAGATCCGGTGCGGTCTGAGTTGCGGTGACAGGGCAGGCGAGCGCAACCTTGGCGACGTAGTCGACGACCCCACCGAGCTGCCAGGTGCCCTCGGTGGCGGTCTCGAACTGGGAGAAGTCAGCTTGCCAGAGCCGGTTCCGTCGGGTCGGCGGCGACTCCAGGAAGCTGGCCTTGCGGGCTTTGGCGAGCTGGCGCCGCTCGGCCTGGTAGGCGACCGGCTGCAACAGATCGCGCCGGCCCATTGCCCGAGCGACCGACGATGCTGACCCGACCCGGTGACCGTCGACGCGGATGATCGCATGCACCTTGCGGTGTCCCCACGCCGGCCAGTCCTGTGCGTACTTCTCCACGAGCGGCTCGATCCGATCGACGATCGGCGCCGGCCACGGACCGCGCACCGGGTCACCGGCACGATGACGGGCCAGGCGCCACGTGTAGGTGCGGCGTGGGACCCCGATCAGCTCAGCGAACCTCGAAACACTGAGCTGGGCATCGGTGCGGATCATCTCGAGGTCCTCGAAGGGGGAGGAACTCCGCCCCCTTCTTCCACACCCGCAGCTGCACATGCGCCTCGCCGAGCGTGGCTTTCAGTTCCTCGTTCTCAGCTTCGAGTTCATGCTCACGACTCGACGCTCGCCGAGCGCCTTGCTCGAGGCCGGCGCGCCCCGATTCGAGGAACAGTCGTTTCCAGTTATGGATCGACTGCTCCGACACGCCGTTCTTGCGGCCCGCCTCTGCAGCGGTCGAGTCGCCGCGGAACACCGCCAGCACGATGCGCACCTTGTCCTCTGTTGTCTTCTTCGATGGTCTCGCCACGGGTCTGTCCTCCTTCGGGACTCAAACCCGAACCTGAGCAACAAATCCTGACACGGCACACCGTCGGTCACCCTCCGTGATCGCGATATCGAGTGGGTCGAGCGGCCGTAGCGCTCCGCAGTGGTGCCGATATCGCGCAGCCCCGGTGCGGCACCAGCGTTGATGATCTGAGCGGGTAAAGCCGAAGATCTGTACGTTTCGTATCTCTCACTGATGTACACTTTGCCGCATGGATGTTGCCGTGACGGAACTGCGAGCCCACCTCGGTCAGTGGATCGAGGCTGCGCGTGATGGCAACGACGTCGTCATCACCGATCGGGGGACGCCCGTCGCCCGAATCGTTGCGCTCAACTCCACTCCGGTCCTCGAACGTCTGACCGCCGAAGGCGTGATCAGTCGACCCGCACGATCGTCCCGCCCGGTCGCCGGCGGTCGGTCCCGGCCAAAGCCGAAGCGACCCGTGGCTGACATCGTCAGCGAGCAGCGTAGCTGAAGGTGGCGATCGTCTATTTCGATTCGAGCGCGCTCGTCAAACTCGTGCTTGACGAGACCGGATCCGACGTCGCAGCAGCCGTGTGGAACGCTTGCGACGCTGCGTTGTCGAGCCGGCTTGCGTATCCAGATGTCTGCGCAGCGCTCGCAGCAGCGGGCCGCAATCACGACCTCACCGAATCCGAAGTGTCCGCTGCAGCAGGCGAATGGGAGATCTTCTGGTCGTCGATGCGTCCAGTCGAACTCTCGCCCGACGTCGAGAGAGCGGCTGGCGAGTTGGCTGTCCTGCACCGACTGCGCGGAGCCGACGCCGTTCATCTCGCCAGTGCCATCGCTCTCGGTTCGCAAGAGGTCACCGTTGCAGTGTGGGACAAGCGTCTCCACGCCGGCGCCGCTGCCGCTGGACTTCCCGTGGCGCCCGCGACGCTCGACTGAAGGCGAAGCGGGACGACGACAATCTTCTCAAGGTCGTCGCGTCGACGCACATTCTCAAGCGCTTGGCCGAGCGCGGACGTGACGATCGCGGGCGGGCTGCGGCCGCTCGCGAGGCGTGATTATGCGCTACCCGAGCAGCGGTCGGACATCCCACACTTCGCCGGTTCCAGGGTGCTCTGTGGTCGCTTCGGTAGCGACTCTGCGAGCGGGCGACGTGCGGCTCGGCTACTCGCCGGATAGGACCGGCCGGAGGTCGTACGGAATCGGGATCCCGTCGCTGGTCGCTCACCGAGATCATGCTTGTGGGGAGGGGCGGGCGTACCCCGGGGCGGCGGCGGGGTATTCGCCGCACCCGTCGAGTGTTGCTCTGCGCGGTCAGCCGTCAAGCGACGAGGAGTCGTAAGTGACTGAGAGGGCGGCGCCGAGTCCGGTGGGGTCAACGATGGCTGGCCGAGTTTGGTCGGAGTCGTAGGTGACTGAGAGGGCGGCGCCGAGTCCGGTGGGGTCAACGATGGCTGGCCGAGTTTGGTCGGAGTCGTAGGTGACTGAGAGGGCGGCGCCGAGTCCGGTGGGGTCGACGATGGCTGGCCGAGTTTGGTCGGAGTCGTAGGTGACTGAGAGGGCGGCGCCGAGTCCGGTGGGGTCGACGATGGCTGGCCGAGTTTGGTCGGCGACTGTTGTGGTTGCGGTGGTCTGGGTGTTGGTGACGGATCGGACTGCGAACACGACGACCGCGGCGGCGATGAGTGCCACGACGATGTTTCTGAATGTGTTGTGGTGGTTGTCGGTGTGTGGGTGACGCAGGGTCACGGTCATGGGCTGCTCCTTCTCGTTGGATCCGGTGGGGATCCGTGTGGGGTTGATGCAACTCACGATGAACGGGACGGGTTTCGTCGATGTCGCGTTTCGATCACGCGGCCGGTAACTGCACTGTGATGTCGACCTGTGTTCATGGGGCATGCGGTTGGAGTACAAATGGGTCAGGGGAATCGGGGGTACACGTGGACGTCGGGGTACTGGGTTCGCTGCAGGTCGTCATCGATGGCGCTCGTGTGGACGTGACGAGTTCGAATCAGCGGCGGATCATCTCGGCGCTGGTCGTGGCTCGCGGAGAGGTTGTGGCGTCGGAGCGCCTTGCGTACATGGTCGGGATGTCGCCTGGAGCCCTGCGCACGGCGATCTCGCGGATCCGGACCGTTGTTGACCAGGACGTGATCGTGACGCAGCCCGACGGTTACACGCTCGGCTCCGTCAATGTGGATGCTGACCGGTTTGAAGTCCTCCTGGAGGAGGCGCGCGAGGCGGCGCCCGTCGAGGCACTCGCTGCGCTCGATTCGGCGCTGCGATTGTGGCGCGGTGAGGCGTACGCGGACTGCGTCGACACCGAGTGGGCGCTACCCGCTGCAGCGCGACTTGCGGAACTTCGTGGCTCGGCGATCGAGGATCGCGGGGAGGTGTTGATCGCACTGGGACGCTACGCGGAAGCGGCTGCGGCGATGGCCGCCCAGGCAGCCCAGCACCGTGTGCGCGACAGGCCGGTCGAGCTACTGATGCGGGCCCTGGCGGCGCAGGGCCGCCAGACCGAGGCCTCGCGAGAATTCCGTGGGCATCGACAGCGTCTCATCGATGAGGTCGGTGTCGAACCTGGAGACCAGTTGGTCGACCTCGACGCCAAGATCGCGACGGGCTGGCACGACAGCGTGGTCCCAGCGCCCGGCAAGGCAGTGGATGGCGGACGCCTCGAAGGCAACCTCAGGCCAGCGCTGACATCGTTTGTGGGTCGAGACCGCGAGGTGGGCGAGGTGATCGACGCAATTGGTCAGCATCGTCTTGTCACCCTGATCGGCGTCGGAGGTGTCGGCAAGACACGTTTGGCGGTCGAATCGGCACTCCAATCCGGTCATTGGTCCGATGGAACGTGGCTGGTGGAACTCGGTTCGATCGGGCACGATGACGAAGTCGCGGATGCGGTCATGCGTGCTCTTGGTATCCGGCAAGCACCGGACGTCAGCTCGTCGGAGTCTGTCTTGGGTTGGAGTCAGCAACGAGAGATGCTGCTGATTCTCGACAACTGTGAACACGTTTTGCGTTCCGCTGCCCGCCTCGCGGAGGCATTGACCGGCGCAACTGATGCGGTCAGGGTCTTGGCAACTAGTCGCGAGGCCCTTCTGGTGCCTGGTGAACATGTGCGACCGGTCTCGCCATTGGCGCTACCAGGCGACCAGGGAACGACGCATGGTGCGGAGAAGCTGTTCATCGACCGGGCCCGAGCAGAGCTTCCTAGCTTCGATCCGAGCGACCATCACATTGCGATTGCGAGCGTTTGTCATCGCCTCGACGGTCTGCCCCTTGCGCTCGAACTTGCCGCAGCACGCGTTCGCGGTTTGTCCGTCGAGGACATCGCGGCCCGACTCGATGAACGATTCAGGTTGCTCACGGGAGGCCGCCGCACAGCGATCGAGCGGCACGCGACACTGGGTGCCACGATCGACTGGTCGTACAGAATGCTGGGCGACGTCGAGCGGAGCGTCTTCTGCGCGATGTCGCTGTTCGCCGGGCCCTTCACCCTCGCCGACGCCGTTGCCATGTCCGACGATGACATCGACGAAATCGCCACCGTCGACGCTCTTGCACGCCTTGTCGACCGCTCCCTCGTGGTGCGCACCGACGCCTACCCCGAGTACCGGTTCTTGGAGACGCTCCGCGCCTATGGACGCGAGCGGCTCGACATCGCTGACGAGGTCGACTTGGTCGGACGTCGCCATACGGAGCTGATGGCTCGCAAGGCCGCACGAGCACGCACCGACGCTGCGGGACCAGGCGAGAACGACGTCGTTGCGATCCTTCGATCACAAATGGCCGATTACCGAAGTGCCGTGAACTATGCAACCGTGCATCGCGACTACAGCACCGCCGTCCGCATCGCCGAAGACCTCTTCGTTCCGACGATGAGCTGGGGCGACAATGGAGGGCCGGAGTCCTGGATGAGCGCGCTGCACGACTTCGAGTTCTCGAACCCTGCTGTTGCAGCGACCAACCGATGGTTGTCGGCCGTATGGAACCTCTTCTTCGGCAACGACCTCGTCCTGGCAACCGCCTTGGCCGCCGATGCTGTGGATCTTGATCCGTCGTGCGCCATGGCGCACGGTGTTGGCGCCCTGGGTGCCCTGCTCACAGGAAGGCCAAACGACGCGGTTGCGGCGGCTGGTGCGGCGGAGGGCTTGGCCCGAGACGCAGGTGAGCAACAATTCTGCCTCATGGTGCGGGGGAATGCACTTCTCCTGGCGAACGACGTCGAGGGGGCAACGAAGGTGGCCGACGTGTTCGTCAGATGGTCCGAGGACCGACAAATCCCGACAGCGATGGCGATGGCCTATCACCTCAAGGGGCGAACGGTGGCCGAACACGACCCGACCGATGCACGTGAGAACTTCGAGCGAGGCCTCGAGGTCGTGGAAGAACGGATCCCAGGGTGTGTGCTCGTTGAGATCAACCTGAAAAGGGAAACGATCCCGCTCGTCTACCGCACGAACCCCAGCGCCGCATGCGAGGTTGCGCTGGATGTTATTCGCAAATGCGTCCGCCACAACGAGACCGCAAATCTGCTGAGCTCGACTTCGTACGCGGCCATCATCTTGGCCGACGGCGGTGCCGCCGAGGTGGCTGCAGCAGCGATCGGAGCAGCGGGTCCGGTGAGCCTCGCTCCACGCGACGCAGCGATCTACGAGCGCACAAAGAGGGCACTGCACTATCGCCTCGGACAACGCTACGAAGGACTCGTCGCAGCGGGCGCACGCGTGCCGATCCTCCAGATGGCTGAGACCGTGATCGAAGCGCTCGTCACGCTGGGGCCACGACCTGCAGCGTGACGACCTCGACGCCAGGCCAAGAGCGCAGTGCTCGATGTTCGCGGTGCCGCAACGGCACCGGACCCGTCCGGGACCCGGCAGTGAAGATCGCATCGACGAGGTCGCCGCTCGTTGCACGTTCTGGAGCGCCTGCCCGAGCACCGACGTGCCGATCCTGAGCGGCCGGTGGCCCCTCGCCAGGAGCTGATTATGCGCTACCCGATCGGCAGCCTGACCTCCTACGGTGCGCCGGTGGTGTGCGGCTGGTCGGGCAGTGGAGCCCGCTATATCGGGTGCTGTTCTGTTTGGAAATGTGCCGGATGCTCAGACCGGTTCGGTTCTGAGTGCCGCAACGACCTCTCTGGTGATCTCGCGTGTGCTCATCGAGCGACCTGTCTCACGTCGCTCGATGAGGATTTCGGGGTCGAGCTCGGCCTCAAGGAGACCGACGGAGTTGTCGTACCGGTCCTGTTCGACCGGGCTGATGGGTTGGCGTCTGTCCTCGAGGTGCCCGCTGACGAGCGCTGCCACCGCGAGTTGGTCTCGTCGTTGGAGCACGACCTGGGCGAGCCCCAGTGCGCTTCTTTGGACTGCGACGTTCCCCAGTTCGCGCGTCTGTTCCAGTGTCATGGCCGTCTCATCCGCGGCCCGGTCGAGCGGCAACCGGTCGATGTTGGGGGAGAGTAGGACGTTGAGTGCGTTGCCGAGGGCGTCACCACTGTCGACCGACATTGCGAGGTCGCGTGCTGCTTCCAGCATGTGGATTGCCTTGTCTCGATCGCTTTCCATGAACATGCGAGCACCGGTGGAGAGGGCGTAGGACTGAGCTGTTCGCGACTCTTCGTTCCTTGCGGCGGTGAGGAAACGTGTGGCGAGCTCTTCATCGGGTTCGCCGAGAATGGCTGTGATGTTGGCCAAACCGTAGGCCGCAAAGGCGCGCTCGGCGGGATCGTCGCTCTCGGTACCGAGAGTCAGCATCTTCTCGGCTGGGGCTCTGCCTCGCTCCGGCTGACCAGCGAGGATGGAGCACACAACCAGCGTGAAGAGCCCGAGGAAGTTGAGATCGAGCGGGTCATTGCGTTGACCAAGCCGACCTTCCGCACGAGCAGGATCGCCTTCGAGGACGATCTCCGCGAAGGCGACGGCCTCAGCGATCCCGTGCACATCTGCAATCGGCGTTCCGCCGAGGCCTTGGATCCACCGAAGCGGGTCCAGCCATCCGCAGAAGCAGAACCAGACGAGTCCCCCACTTATCGCACGGACAGTCGATTCGTCGTGGCTCACGGCGGCCCAATCGAGCGCCGCCCGAAGGTCGGCCGCGGCCAGTTCGGCTTGGCGTCGCACCTCGAGCTCGCGGGAGCCGATCAGCTGGAGTTGCAGCTCTGCCACGACGGCTGCGTAGTGGGCTGCGTGTCGATTGCGTAAGGCGACAGTCTCGGATCGCATCTCGGCCTTCTCAGCTCCGAAGGCCCGCATCGTCTCCAACAGTCGATACTCGCCGCCGGTGACCTCTGGTTGAGTTTCGACCATGCACTTGTCGACGAGGTCGGCGAACGCGTCGACGACGTCCATCTCGTCGAGAGTGTCGTCTTCGCAAATGGTGGTTGCGTCCCTCAGACCGAAGCGGCCACCGAACACCGAAGCTCGGTCGAATACGAGTTGCGCTGTCGGGCTCAGGAGTTGGTATGACCAGTCAACGGTCGCGCGCAGTGTCTTGTGCCGTTCCACGGATGCTCGCCGACCGCCAGTGAGGAGCTTGAATCGGGCGTCGAGACGGTCCAGGACCTCGGCCACGCTCATCGTCCTGGCCCGCGCGGCTGCAAGCTCGATGGCCAGCGGCATGCCGTCCAGCCGACGACACAGCTCCTGGACCTGCTCGCGGGTGCCCATCGAGGGATCCCAGCTCCCGCGCTCTGCTACGAGCCTCGACTCGAAGAGCTCCACGGCGGGCGCCGGCTCACCACCGACGGACTCGACTCGGAGCGACGGAAGCGGAAAGACACTCTCGCCTTCGATCAACAACGGCTCTCGGCTCGTCGCCAACACTCGAGTTGCGGGGCAAGACTTGGTGATCGCCTGAGCCAGGTCGGCAGCGGCGCTGATCACATGCTCACAGTTGTCGAGGATCAGCAGGCTCTGGCTGCCGCGAAGCCAATCAACGACCTGTGACTGTGGGGTCGCCCCGGGTTGGGGCCTGAGCGCGAAGACCGCGGCCACATAGTCAGCGACCGCGTCCGGGTCGTTCACCTCGGCCAACTCTGCGATCCATGCGCCGTCGGGATATTTGTCGGCCAGGCGGTCGGCAGTTTCGATTGCCAATCGCGTCTTCCCGGTTCCACCCACACCGGTGACCGTTACCAGTCGTTGCTCCGAGAGGCGATCGGCGAGACCGTCAAGCTCGGTCACCCGCCCCACGAAGGACGAGACCGGAAGCTGCACGTTGCCCTGCGTCTGGCCGTCCGTCCGCGGCGGAGGGAACCGTGTCGAGTCCGAGGTCTCGTTGATCTGGACGAGTGGGACTCTGCGGGCGATACCACGCAACCGGTGCTCTCCGAGCGGGATCAGGTGTGCGGAGTCCGAGAACATCGATGCCGCGCTCGCCGATGCAAGAACTTGTCCACCGTGGGCAGCGTCCATGATGCGGGCAGCTTGATTCACCACAGGGCCGAAGTAGTCGTCGTCCCGTTCGTCGGCGCTTCCACTGTTGATGCCCATTCGCACCCGCAGCTCGACTCCGGCCTGGAACGCCGCGCCGATCTGGCGCTGGACCTCCAGCGCCGAGTCGCAGGCGTGTTGGGCAACCGCGAATGCCACAGCGAAGCCATCTCCTCCGGTCGCGAACACATACCCGCCATGGGCTTCGATCACGTTTCGCACAATCGTGTCGTGGCGGGCCAAGGCGGTCTTCATCTCGTCCGGGTGCTGTTCCCAGAGGCGCGACGAACCCTCGATGTCTGTGAACAGGAACGTCACCGTTCCCGACGGCCGAACCCCCTCCATAGGTCAAACCTAATCGACCCCTCCTATCCAGACGGACAGACGAACAGGGTCGGCAGCGGATCCGGCACGACCGTCGTTGCCTGGCCTGATGGACCTCAACTCGTGACGCTGCACGATCTCGAGCGGGTATCCGCTCGCGAACGTGCCGTTCAGGAGCGGGTGGGACCGCCGTGGGACCGCGTGATTACGAGCTACTGAAACAGCGTCTCGGCCTGACCGACTTCGCCGGAAGTGCGGCGCGACCGGTTGTGTTTCAGACCGCGATTACCGAGCGTCTTCGAACCGGTCCCGAGGGTCACCAATGGAGGTGCTCGAAGCGTTGTTCGGGTCGGTCGATGGGCGGCCGGTGAGGCCGAAGTTTTCGACAATTGGGGTGTCGCTGAATCGGAACAGGTCCAGTCCGTGGTCCGTTTCGAGCGAGACGGCGGTCCAGGAGGGGACGACGAAGAGGTCGCCTCGTTGGAGGTCCCATCCACTTCCGCCCACATTGACTCGGCCGCTGCCGTCGAAGACCTGGCAAACAGCGGAGCCAACCTCTCGGCATGGGGTGGTCCGGGTGCCAGGGGCGAGGCGGTGGAACTCGGCTCGCATGGTCGGCAGTACGTCGCCGCCGTTGGTCGGGTTGGTGTAGCGGATTGCGGCGTGACCTGGCTCCACCGTGGCGTTGTGCCCTTCGGCTTCGAGGTCGAGTTGGGCGGCGAGGGCAGCGTCGGTGTGTTCCCACCGGTAGTTCAGCAGTGGTGTTGCGCCATGGGCGCCGGGTTGTGTCAGAGGGCGAAGGCCGGGGTGTGCCCACAGGCGTTCGGATCTCGAGCGTTCGGGAACCGTGCCGGGGTGGTCGGCTGTGTCAGGGCCGGGTTCGAAGAACGTGGTGTCGGCGTAACGTTGGAACGGGATGTCGAGCCCGTCGATCCATGCCATTGGCTTGTCGCTCTCGTTGATATGGCTGTGCCAATGCCAGCCGGCCTGGGGAAGAAAGTCGCCTCTTCGCATGGTGACGGCGTCGCCGTCGACAACGGTCGACACGCCCTCGCCCTCGATCACGAACCGGAACGCGTGCTGGCTGTGACGATGAACTGGCGCGTTCTCGCCGCCATTCAGGTACTGGATGGCGGCCCACAGAGTCGGGGTCGCGTACGGCCTCCCGCCCAGCCCGGGGTTGGCGAGCGCTATCGCTCGTCGCTCTCCACCCCGGCCCACCTTGACCAGCTCACCGGCCCTGGCGGCCGCCGCGTACAGCTGCTTCCAGCGCCAGACGTGAGGGACGGCGTGCGAGGTTGGCTGGTGGGGCATCAACCCGCTGATCTCGGTCCAGAGTGGCACCAGCATCTCGACCTCGAAGTCTCGATAGAGCTCGTTGAGCGCGGCGCTGGGCGGTGGGTGGTTGGGGCCCTCCTGGGCGGTCAGCCGCACGGGGCTCGTCGGACCGGCTGAGGACATCGGGCGCTGGTCGGACGACATGCGACCATTGTGCCCCGCTTACCGATCCTTGGCGAACGCTGGAACGGGTGCGAGGTGTCTCAGCGAGGGATCCCGAACTGAGATGACGATTGCCGACGTTCTGATCGGGCTGCACCGATCGAACGTGCCGTTCTCGCGCTGGTCGTCGACTCTCACGGAGGCGCGATTATGGGGCTGTTCCGCTATCGCTGCAGCCGCATCGCGCATGATGCGGCACGGCGCTGGACGCTCTTGATCGCGATTGCCGAGTGGGGATCTCCGGGGCGGCGGTTCCGATGTTGACGATCAAACTGCTTCTGCTGGCGGTGACTTCGCGTTGGCGGCCGGTCGGGGGTGAGGCACCGGTTCGGTAGCAAGCTGCGTTGGTTGGCCGAGTCGGGACCGGCGGGCTCCGAAAAGACCTAGGGTGCTTGGTCATGACGGTGGAGGTCTTGAGCAACGAGGATCCATTGTTGTTGGGCCGACTTCGCCGTCCGGACCCGGCCTGCTTGTTGGCCGTCCCAGGTGTCAACGACCATGGGGTCTCGGAACCACTTGTCTCGCCCGATGAGATCATCGACTACTTGTTCGGGACGTTGGGATGATCCTGCTCGATGGAGCCCCGGTCGCCTCGCTCGAGGAATACGTCGAACGCGGTGGTGGGGTTGCGCTGGGCATTGCGGTCGGGTCCGGGCCGGAGCACGTGCTCAATGAACTCGAGTCGTCGGGTCTACGAGGTCGTCGAGGCGCGGGGTTCTCGACCGCGGTGAAGTGGCGCTCGATCGTGGCTGGGGGTGCGGAGGCCGGCGAGCGTTTTGTGGTGGCCAACGGTGCCGAGGGTGAGCCGGGGACGTTCAAGGATCGGGCGTTGTTGCGCCATAACCCGTATCTGCTGCTGGAGGGGTTGTTGGTGGCGGCGCGCACGGTTGGTGCTCGCCGGGTTTTCGTTGTGTTGAAGTCGTCCTTCGAGTCCGAGGCCGACGTGGTCGCGTGGGGGCGGCGGAGATGGCTGCAGCCGGGTGGGCCGACGATGTTCAGATCGAGCTGGTTCGTGGCCCCGATGAGTATCTGTTCGGTGAGGAGAAGGCGCTCCTCGAAGTGATCGAGGGCGAGGAGCCGCTACCCGCCTGTTCCCGCCCTATCTGTACGGGTTGTTCACGACGGATCCGCAGGTGGGTTGGTCGGCAGGAAGAACACTCACCGACGCCAGCACCGAAGGGTCCAATCCGACGCTGGTCAACAACGTCGAGACGTTGTCGACTGTCCCGGCGATCGTCGTGAACGGTGGGGAGTGGTATCGGGGCTTCGGGACGGCAGAGTCGCCGGGCACGATGGTGTGCACGGTGTCGGGTGACACGGTGCGTCACGGTGTCGGCGAGTTCGAACTCGGGACGCCCCTGGCGACGGTGATCGCGGAGTCGGGCGGTGGAATGGCGGATGGTCGAGCCGTCAAATACGTGCTGTCGGGGATCTCGAATCCGGTGCTGCGCGGTGAACTGATCGATACGCCCCTCACCTATGAACACATGGAATCGGTCGGCGCCGGTCTTGGGACGGGCGGATTCATTGTCTACGACGACCGCACCGACCCCGCCGAGTTGGCCCATGCCGTCTCGCGTTTCCTCGGCGTCGAGTCGTGTGGCCAGTGCTCGGCGTGCAAGCTCGGTTGTCAAGCGATCACCGAGTTGTTGTCGGGTCTCGACAACGTCACCGAGGGTGCCGTGTACGGCGACATCTCGGCATGCTTGGCCAGCGTGACCGATGCGTCGCGTTGCTTCTTGCCGTCCCAGGAGCAACGCGTCGTGACGAGCCTGTTGTCCGACATGCGCGACCCCGAATCGCGGCGTCCGGCGCGAGGGCTGGAGCTGACGAAGATCGTTGACCTTGTCGGCGACCGATTCGTCCTCGATGACACCCAAGCCCGCAAGCGCCCCGACTGGACCTACGAGCCCACGGTGACCTGATCGAACCGCACGGTTGGCTACGTCGACGATGACGCAGCGAGATCCGAACTGCGATCACCGCGCTGGGTTGAGCGAACAACGGCTGATTTCGATCGCCTCGACCCACACGCACGGTTCAGGGACGCCCACTCAGCGCTGGCGTGGGCTTCGCAACGACATCCTCCAAGGCGTTGGTGGCGAGCCAATTCGTCAGGCGGGCGCAAGACCCATGGGCCGATGCTGCGTGGTCCACGCCGACCGCTGTCGACAGATACGTTCCGTCGTCGGCTAAGCGCGGTCACACACGTCCGTGTCACCCAAAGGGCTTGGACGGAGGTCCAGTCGTGGGGCCTGAGCCGTAAACGCGCGGCTCGATCGCATCGTCGGAACGGCAAAGTCGGCCCTGGGCCAAGTCGATGGTCCAGTTGGCGTCGCGGGCAGCGAGCCGGACGTAGCCGGCACCGACAACCTTGATGGGTCCGCCGTCCCCGTTGAGACAGGTCGCGGTGGCAGCGCCCAGCGGTCGGCGTGCGATGAGATCGTCACTCGCCGTATCGGGGTCGAGGTCAATCATCACCGTCAACCCGGCGGCCACAGCCGATGCTGCAGCGGTCACCAGAACCTCCGTCATCTCAAGATCGAGCTGTGCGGGCGCGGAGATGACGAGATGGTCGTCGAACATCGAGACCATCACCGTCGGATCGGGGGTGTGGGCAGCGGGCGTGTCGCTATCGGGGAAAGGTCGCATCGATCGCACCTCCTCAGGTCCCACCAGAGCCTGTCATCCTCGAGTGACAACAACGCGAACCGACACGTTCCAAGTTCGCGCGGTCCGACGGAAAGCGCCATCGTGTTCAAAGGTGCAGGGATTACAGCCGGTTCCATCCCCAAACTCGTGATCCCCGGCTCGCCGTGACGACCATTCTCGAGCGTGGAGCGAGCGCCGAGGTGCCGACAGAGCGCAGGTGGCAGACGCTCGTTGAAGCGTGATTATGCGCTATCAGATCACCAGTCGAAGGTCCCACACTTCGCCGGTTCCCGGGTGCGTTGCCGGCCGAAGGGCTCGAGCGAAGTGTGACGCCGGTGGAGGCCACACCGGCTTCGCCTTTGAGGTGCACGTGCGTGAACTTCTGTTGCCGGGCAATGCCCGATTGTTCTGCATCGGGACGCCGCCGGGGTCGGTCTCGGGGTAGGCCTATTGGCCCTATGGCGTGGGTACGGGTGCTGGTTGGATGTGTGAATGGGCCCGGTACGTCGCGGCAGGCATTCGGTCACAGAAGCGATAGTCGAGCCTGATGGAAAAGTGGCCGAAAGAGTCCTCATCGCGCTCGGCACTTCGCAAGGTACCCCGGCAGCGATGGAACTGACGTCATGAGCGGGTATTTCCGTGCCGTTGCTGCCGACTTCGACGGCACCCTCACCGAGGGTTCACGTCCTGACGACGCCGTGCTCGAGACCATCGCCGAGCTCCGCGAACGGGAATCCGGGTCGTGCTCGTCACCGGTCGAATCCTTGGTGAGCTTCGCCATGGGTTCCCCGACGTCGACGAGCATTTCGACGCCATCGTCGCTGAGAACGGAGCGCTGATCAGCGGCCCACATGGTCGCCGGCTTCTCGCCGACCCCGTGGATGACGTTCTCGAGGATGCGCTGCTGCGCCGCCGTGTGCCCGTGCGTGCCGGAGAGGTGTTGCTGGCGTGTGATGCATCGCACGATCGCGGTCGTTCTCGAAGAGATCGGCCGCCTTGGCCTCGACTGTCAGATCCTGAGGAACCGATCGGCGCTGATGGTGCTGCCTGCCGGGGTCACCAAAGGCGCTCAGGGCTCCTCGAAGCGCTCAGTGACCTGGGCGTGTCGCCCCACAGCACCATCACGATCGGCGACGCCGAAAACGATCGAAGCCTTCTCGATGCCGGCGAGTACGGAGTCGCAGTCGCCAACGCCGTCGAAGCGCTCATGAAGCACGCCGACATGGTGCTCGACGAGGCCGACGGACGTGGCGTCGTGGAACTTCTGCGCGGCCCGCTGCTAACCGGCGAGCGACGGGTCAGTTTCGACGTGCTCGGGCAAGTCGTCATCGGTACGATAGGCAACGGCGACCCCGTTATCATCCCGGCGTCGCAGGTCAACGTGCTCATCGCCGGCGGAACCGGACTGGCAAGTCGTACCTCGCTGGGCTGCTGGCCGAGGAAGTCACCGAACTCGGCTACTCGGCCGTGGTGGTCGACATCGAGGGCGACCATCTCGGCCTCGACGACCTTCGAGGGGTGCTCTCCGTCGGAGGTCCCGAGCCGCTCCCGAGGCCCGATGAAGTCCACCGACTGGTCCGCCACCGGTTCGGGAGCGTCGTCCTCGACCTGTCGCTGCTCGCACCTGAGCAGCAGGACGCCTACATCGAACGCATCCCCGGGGCAATGGAGCGAGAGCGCAGCGCGACGGACTGCCTCATTGGATCTTCGTCGACGAGGCACACCGCCTCGTCAACTCCGACCCGACGGCCACAAGGATGTTCGAACAATCCCAGCGGGGCGTGTGTCTCGTGAGCTACCGACCAGAACACATCACCGGCGTCTCACCCGACGACGTCGATGTCGTCATCCTGACACCTGGTCTGGAACCAGAGCAGGTCGCCCGAATGGCCAAAGCAACCGGCCGCACGCCCCAACACATCGCAGCAATGCTCACCGATGCGTCGCTCGGTGAAGGGAAACTCCACCATCGAGCCGACCACTCCACCCGACCAAGATCGACGTTTCAACGTCGGCACTCGCCGAACCTCACACGTTCGGCACTGGCACAAGTACGCACGTCTCCCGTTCGACTCGTCACTGCACTTCCAGTTCCGAACCAGAGGAGGCCATCCGACCGGCCGCGTAGCGACCAGCCTGTACGAGTTCCACCACATCCTTCGCCAGAGCGCAGACGACGTGATCGAGCATCACCTCGAACACAAGGACTTCTCACGGTGGATCCACGCAGCAACCAGAGACGACGAGTTATGCGCGAGCTTCGCCGAGAGCGAGCACTCGCTCGATCAGACGGACATCGGTGCCATTCGCGAGGCCCTCGTCCAAGCCATCGAACACCGATACCTCGAGTAGCCGGCAACGTGT